>JANINW010000001.1 GCA_024508935.1 Flavipsychrobacter sp.
TTTCTTACAATAAAAACGTTAGAAATTGCTTTTACTCAATATGTCACCTTATTTAAGCTGAAAAGCTTCAAGGTCTTATGGTGGTATTGCCGGGGGTGTTCACCTCTTCCCTTTCCGAACAGAGAAGTTAAGCCCCCCATGGCCGATGGTACTGCACAACAATGCGGGAGAGTAGGTAGCTGCCATATTTATTCTAAAAGCCATTCCTTACAAGGAATGGCTTTTTTATTGTACCTAACATAGGATAGAACTTTATCCTATTATTAAATGCCTGCTAATCATTGCTTTCCTCCATTTAATGTGGTATTTTTAGAATATGCAGGTGTGTAAGAACATATTATCACCGGCAGTATTCCTTGCCATATCATTTTTCTCCCGGGTTCTTTCGGCATACGGGCAGGATTGCAATTCTTTGATAAACATTCAGCACCAGGCAATCTCCCTTTCGTACGGGGTGGGCAGTTTTGATAAGTATTACCCGCAATTATACGGCCCGCATGTAAAAGACGGTGAGTCTGCAGATGATGAAGTGCTACAGAGTGAGCCTATACAATTCACCGATAGTATCGAGCATAACGAATACACAATGGAGTATAACGTATATGCCGGCCGCGATAGTGAAAAAATATTCCTTTACGGCAATTTCAATATGTACAAAGATGGCAGCTTTGTGCATTTCAGTAAGGTCGTATCCCAGAAATATTATGAATTGCATTTTGCTGATGGCAGCAACCAGGTTTACGAGGAGCCTTACTATACGCTGCATAGCCCTGATGACATCTTCCTGTTATTAAAGGGCCATATTAATACGGTAAGCCTTGATAGCCTTGGTAAGCCGATGCCTGATATCAATAAGAGCAAAGGTGACGATGCATTATTGCAGAAAATGCTCCATGCACCACTGCTATGTATAAAACGTTATGTACGCCCTGATAATCGCCTGGAAGGGCAAACTGATATAGGAGAGGAAAAGGATTTTGAACTGGCTGAAACCCTATTCTTACCCAAAGACCAGGCTATACAACTCATGCAAACCCTGCAATGCTTAACAGATCGATAAATACGCCCTTTACTGCTTTGGTCTTATTGCTGCTGCTCCTGCCATTCGCAGTAACGGCAGGTAATTGCTATACATCAGCACAAAAGGTTTCATATGCGGTGTATAAGGCTGGCAGGCCTGGTAAATCTATTATTGGTATGCATAAGGATGGAGCATCCGTATATGTTGATGTGAGCTTTACATGGGATACGACTAAACCCACATTAAATTACCTGCCTGGTTACTTCCTGTTCTACTTTGAAGACAGCACATGCCTGAAATACCCTAAAGATGTACCGGTAAAACTAATCCAGTTGCAAAAGCAGGATGCCGGCTATTGCACCCCACAGCCATGGTTTGAAATGAGCATCAAAACATTAATTAATTGTGAAAATGTACTAAATAAATTTACGAAAGCAACCTTGGTTAAGGTTTGCTATGTAGCAAAGGCAGCTAATTTCAAACCACAACCCGGCAGTAGGGTGAAAGTGTCAGACGACATTTATCTAAAACCCGAATACGAAATAGAGATACCGGCTGATATTGCGTATTCTTTCAGGCAGGCCTTTAAATGTTTTACCGGCTATAAATAAAAATAACCGGGCTGTAAGCCCGGTTATACAATTAGTTGAAATGCTATCTTATTGCCTTACCATCATAAAATAATACGGAGAATTAGGGAATAATGCTAATACAGTATCTACTGCATGACTGGTGTAATCGGGTGGTGTGCTGGTTGGTAATTTCCCGCCAAACATAGAACCAAGGCTATTGCCGCCGTTATCCATAAATTCGATATAAGGATCTTCAGAGTTTTGCACTTTAAAAGCGAGATCAGTTGTGATAGTCTTGCCTGTAGTATCGCGGTAGCTGTAATTAGCTATAAAGTTTTTATTGATCTTTATCTGGTGATATTTCTCAAAATTGGAAAAATGACTCCAGTAAGAGATATAACCCGTAGCTACGCTATACGAATATGCATCTATAGCCACCCAATTGGTATTGCTACCACCATTTAAATACGCTGCACGGTTATTGCCTTGCAGCCCCTTTGCAATATTATAGGTATTAGAACCTGCACGCGGTGTGAACATAACCTGTGCACCCGGTTGGGCATAACTATCATTGAACCAGTTGCTGCGGTAGAGATCATCCGTATACCAGTCCATATAATAAGCTGCAGCAGCTGTAAATGTATTGCCGGGTAATACCAGTTTTTCGTTAGCGGCCAGGGTTTTACGCAGCAGTACAGGAGTACCGGCATTGTAATCATCCATGCTGCGGTAAATATCAAGCGTTACTTTCTTATCCAGTTGATTTACGAAAGTAACATCAGTATAATCATTTGATTTCTTTTTGCAGGAACCTAATGATAAAAGTAAAATAAAGAGTCCTGTAAATATGGTTAATAACCTGTGCATGAGCTTAAATTATGAACATCTAATGTACCATTTTTTTTGCAGACAGGAGCCTATGCGTTTGGCTGAAGATATGCATAGGGTGAATATTAACTGTAAGTATAAATGCTATAGCTTTTTTACAAAGCCTTCTACTGTTTGCGTCACAATTTTTTTTAAACCTTCAGTCAGTTCATCGGCAGGCTTGCCGGTTTCTTTCTTGTAGATATCTACAAACATTACAGCCTTTTCAGTAAGGTTTTTATCGAGATGCTTGAGTTTTTCCATCAATTCTTCAAACGTAGGTTTTTTGCCACGCAATACCGTCAACGTTTCAATTTCAGCAAATATTTGGTCGGCTATGGTATTTGCTGTCTGGCCGAACAGACCTAGAATCTTAGTTTCCTGGTCCATACACTGTTTTATGTTCAGTAATAAATGTATAATAAATAAATGTAAAATGCAAGAAGGAATATGCATCACAGACCAGCATAAATACCAGGCCACCAAGCTATTTCATCGAAAGGTCATATTCACTGCCGGCAGCGGTACAAATTCCATTATGACTGGCATATTTCGAAAAAAGAGGTTATTTTTACCACTTTACAAGACGAAGGGTCTTAAAGCAAAAAACAATAAGAAAAATGAAAGCTACCTTATTCATTGCCGTTGCAGCTATTACATTATGCTCATGCTCTAAAGTGTACAAATGTGAATGTAAAGATAATACAGGCAATATCGCTACTACATTTGAAGTTGCCGGCAAAACCAAAAATGATTCTAAGAACCACTGCGTGGCATACGGTAATACGGTAAATGCTTCGCAAAATAAAGGCTACGAGTGTAAGCTGAAATAATCTCCTTAAACTACATTAAAAAAGACATTAGCTGAATTATCGTAATTCAGCTAATGTCTTTTTAATTGTTCTTATATAGGTTATTCTTTTGTCAACTTGCCAGCGGTGTACAGTTTGCCGGCTTCATCAATTATACGGTACATATATATACCTTGTGCCCAGCCGGCAATATTAATATGTAATACCTCGTTTGGCAATGCAATTTTCTCTTCGTATACGGTCTGCCCCATGGTATTGGCAAACAGGATGTTCACTTTGCCCTGCATATTTTGACCTAATTTGATATTCAGTTCTTCAGTCGCAGGGTTAGGATAAAGACTGATATCCTGCAGTGCATTTACATTTTTTATGCCCAGGGTTGGATTGTAACGGAAAAGTTCTACCCCGTAGTTTACACAATCTCGTGCTCTAAAGTAAAGGTCGCCATCCACTATTACCGGCTCGGCAGGGTCGCTGCCATTGGCTCCTGTACATAGGTCTGCAAGCAATGTAGGGTTTCCTGTACCGTCGTATACCCACCATTCATTGCCTTTTGCAGCATCGTTAGCGGTAAAGAATAATTTACCATTATAAACAGTAAACCATTTAGGGTCGCTGCTGCCGCCCGGATTTGTTTGAAAAGCAAGAGTAGTATTGCCGCTTGATGGGTCGTAAACATAAACGTGGTACATGCCGTTTGCATCACGTCCGTCAAAATATACTTTGTTATTATACCCGCCGATGATCGGCTCACTGAAATTAGGTATGCCACTCTGGAACCCCGCTACCAGGTCTGCTACACGCTGGGGTGCTGTTACACCATTGTATTTATACAATTCCCGGCCATAACCGCTTTCTATGGCACTGAAATATAAGTTTCCGTTGTACACAACCAGGTTTAATGGGTTACTGCTGCCACTGCCCGCATCTATATCAGCTACTATCATTGCCGTATCCAACAATGGGTCATAGCACCAGAGTTCGTTACCTTCTGCGGGTGTTTGTGCAGTAAAGTAAATTTTGCTGTTATAAACGATCAGATTCCCTGTTACACTACTGTCTGCCCCAACGTTAATGTCTGTAAGCATGTCCAGCGTATTAGCTGCCGGCAGAAAGCGATATAGCTCATAGCCATTGGCATCGGTACGTGCACGCAGGTAAATGCTGTTGTTGAATACGGTATAGTTATCAGGAGCTGAACCTTTTGTACCTGTTTCTATATCACGCACCACTGTTGGCAGGTTTACCCCGTCATATGCAAACAATTCTGTGCCTGAAGAGCCGTTGTCGGCAGTAAAATATACCTTGTTGTTCACCACAGCTGTGGGAGTGGTAAAACTATTATTGATCGAATTGGCAGTGAGCGGGTTTATGTCCTGCAGCATGGCAGGCGTTGTAACTGCACCGGCTACCCATGGCTCCCATCCCTTACTGCCATTATTGGCGAAAAAGAAAATTTTAGTACCGTACGGTGCCAGGTACATAGGATATGAATCACCTAAGCCTGAATTTATATCATATATTTTGAAATTGTTTTGTGCCTGCAGCTGATGGGAAGATGCCAGCAGAAGTGTGAGCGAGTAAAGTAGTTTTTTCATAAATGCAGATTATAATTAAAGATAACAAATTTGCCGGAGAGCGGGGATAGTCAATGGTCTTGCTGAAATACCGGGTCGTCGCATTTTAGGCCTGTTTACAAGTTTTTTTTCGTAATTTCCAAGGTTATAACCTTAATCCAATATTATATAGATGCATACATCTACCCGTTACGTATTATACACCATTTTTACACTGATACTGCCGCTGGCTTCAGTAGCTGCACCGGCGCAAACAGCCATGCGTGCAGGCAAGGCAACTGTGTTTGCTTTCACCAAAAATATAGGGCAGGTAACCGATGAAAAAATGCAGGCACGGTATGATATAGATTTCCGTTTGCGCACCGGCCAGTCTATGAATGTGTTTGTAGGTAATGGACAGTTGCATTACCAGTTTTGGAAGGCCAATGATGTGCCCAATGCCAATAGCCTGAAGCCTGCAGATGCAAAAGGCTATACAGGATATCGCCTTGATGTAAGCCTGGCAGGAGCCAATAAAAATGCAAAGGTAGTAGTAACCGACAGGGTAGATTTTGAAGAGCACTATTATAAACCCGACCTTGGCCTTGATGGTGCAATTGCATACAGCTACAAAAAAATTACCTATACAAATATTTACCCCAACATAGACTGGGTACTTTATGTAAATGGCAGCAGTCTAAAATATGATTTTGTAGTAAAGCCGGGTGGCAATGTGAAGGATATAAAACTGCAATACAGCGGTGCTACTGCTTTCAGTATGACTGAAGAAGGGTTGCAGGTGAAAACACCTTTAGGCAATATAATGGAACACACTCCCTACAGCTATAATGCAGCCACGCGACAGACGGTAGCTTCGAAATTTGTGTGGGACGGTACTACTTTAAGTTTCGACGTTGCACCGCATGAAGGGACTTTAGTTATAGACCCTACATTGGATTGGGGAACTTATTTTGGTGGCTACGAGTTGGATGAGTTTAACGCTGTGGCTACAGATAATAAGTCTAACATTTATGCTGCAGGCCATACAATGTCTTTATCCAATATTATTCTTAGTGGTAGCACACCATTCCAGGCATCTTTTGGTGGCGGCATTAAAGAAGGTGACGGCCTTATTGCCGCTTTCGATAGTGTAGGGATGTGTAAATGGGCCACCTATTATGGAGGTGTGAATGATGATAAGTTTTGGGCTATTGCTTGCGATACGGCAACCAGTAATATTTACATTGGCGGATTTACTGCCAGTAACGCTCCAGGTTTAGCCAGCGGAGGTACCCAAGGTTCGTTTGGTGGGGGCATTTCCGATGGTTTGTTTGTAAAAATGAATAATGCCGGGCAACGTATCTGGGCCAGTTTTTATGGAGGTTCAGGCAAAGATGAAATAAATGCAATAACTATTGATGAAGGCGGTAATATGTATATGGGAGGTACATCAAGTACGCCAGGTGGCAACCTTGTCGGTTATCTTGTAGCTTCTCCTGCTGGTTATGAGCCCAATAACCCTGGCAATGAAATGGCTTTTCTTGCAAAATTCAATCCTTCAGGTGGAAGAATATGGGGTACATACCAAACCGGGTCGGTAATAAATTCGATAGCTTGTTATGGTAGTTCTGATGTATATGCAATAGGCACTATCAGTAGCAGCGTAAATATCGCAACCTCAGGAGTAGAACAAACAACGCCAGGAGGCGGGCCTGATGCTTTCCTTATTAAAGTGAAAAATTCCGGTGATGCTATTCTTTGGGCGACTTACTACGGCGGTTCTGATATAGAACAGGGTCTTGCTGTAAAATGTGATTTCTCAGGAAATATATATATAGGTGGACAAACACAAAGCCTTAATAATATTGCCAGCAATCCTGCCCAGCAGGGTACATTTTCAGGGGGCATTGGTTTGGACGCTTTCCTGGCAAAATTCAACCCTGCAAATGGTAAAAGGATATGGGGTACTTATTATGGCGGAGCAAATTCAGACGATGCTATTCAAAGTATAGATATTGATAATAAAGGAAACATATTTGTAGGAGGTTATACAGGCAGTTCTGTTAATATAGCTACTCCCGGCAGCTACCAGGATACTTATGGTGGGAATCAGAAAGATGGTTTCCTGGCAACATTTAATTCAGGTGGAGGCCGTACGTGGTGCAGTTATTATGGTGGCAGTGGACAGGAGCAAATACTTGGCATTGCTTTCAATGTGCATTCGCATGCGGTTTATACTGTAGGAAATACTCAAAGCCCTAATAATATTGTTACTCAAGGGGCTTTTCAACCGGTATTGGGTGGGGCTACAGATGCGTTCCTAGCTGCGTTCACCAACGATACTATTTTGTATATCAATCAGCCTTTTACAGACACGTTGTTCTGCTCCGGCGATTCTTTGAAATTAGGTTTCAAAGCACCAACATCATATAATGCCAATAATACGTTTTATGCAGAACTATCAAACCTGCTGGGCGATTTTAGTTCGCCAACCATCATAGGCACGCTTAACAGCAATACTACGGGTGTAATACCGTGCGTAATACCTTTGAATACGCCAACAGGTAAGGGTTACAGGGTACGTATACGCGCCAGCTCGCCGCAGTATATATCTAAAGACAATGGCGTAAATATCCATATAAAACTAAGACCGGCTAAACCTACCCTAACCAGCAATAGCCCGGTTTGCGAAGGCCAAGACCTCTCTGTAGTTACAACCGGCGTTACAACCGGTAGTTCCCCTGCATGGTCGGGGCCTAACGGGTTTACAACAAATACCAATGGCCTTATTTTTAATAATGCACAGCCTTCGGTTACCGGTAAATATGTGCTTTTGTTAGATCTGGATGGCTGCACCGTTAAAGACAGTATAGACCTGGTCGTATACCGTATGCCGGGTCTTAAAGGAGTTTCCACCAATGCCCCGCTTTGCTCAGGCGATACTTTGAAAATTCTTGCAGACGACGCAGCAGTAGGTGATACTTTTAAATGGACAGGCCCTTCGGGTTTTGCTTCAGACAGTGCCAATATTATCATACCGGGTGTGCCTGCAACTGCCTCCGGCAAATATCATCTTACGGTAAGCTATCATAATTGTATCCTTCAGGATTCGCTCGATGTAAAAGTGAGTGCAGCACCTAAAGTCCCAACTATTACCAGTAATTCTCCCCTGAAGGAGGGCGATGAACTGAAACTGAATGTAGAAAACGATACAGTACAAGGTATTTCTTATTCATGGACAGGTCCCGATTCATTCAGGTCAAACCAGCAAAATCCGTCTATTAAACCGGTAAGCGTCAAAAACACAGGTACATACACGGTAGTAGCTACGGCAAACGGTTGTCAGTCATCTGCCATAACAATTGTAGTGATCCGTGCCCTTAATACAGAATCGTTTACGATATATCCTAATCCCAATCGCGGCAATTTTACTATTGAAGGGAATGTATTGAATGACCAGCGTATACCAATTGAAGTAGTGAACATGCTTGGGCAAGTGGTATATAGAGATGAAGCTATAACAGATAAAAAGATCATTAAAAAAAGCATCCAGTTGGAGGGCGCATTAGCCAACGGCGTATACTTACTTCACATGCGTATTAACGGTGAGAAGAAAGTATTCGGTATTACGCTGGACCAGTAGTAATGCCGTTTTGTCTGGATTTTGAAATACTTTTAATATAGAAATTGCGTATGCCTGCTTCTACAGCAGGCATACGTATGTTGTATAATTAAATGAAATACTATAACTTGGCAAAGTTTTTATATACAATTGTAGCAAGGCGTCGGGGCCATTACAATTGAAATATAGAGGAATAAACCGAGAAACATGATATTGCCAAAAATGCCTGCGAATGAGGCGAAAAGGCTTTCGTCTTTGTACGAATACCATTTGCTTGATACGCCTCCTGAAAAAGAATATGACGATATTACCCGCATTGCTTCGCAGATCTGCGAAATGCCTATATCTACTATAACACTTGTGGATGATACCCGGCAGTGGTTCAAATCAGACCAGGGCATGGGTTTCAAGGAAACGCCTAGGGAACAGGCATTTTGTGCGCATGCCATTGTAGAGCCGGATAAGGTAATGGTAGTAAATGATTCTTTAAATGATATACGTTTCCACGATCATCCTGATGTCGTAGGAGGTATAAAGATTGGTTTTTATGCCGGTGTTCCGCTTGTAAATGCAGACGGATATGCATTGGGTACGCTCTGCGTGGTAGATCACAAAGCCAATCATCTTTCAGAGGTAAAGTTGGAAGCATTAAAAGCACTGGCCAACCTGGTAGTCACCCAGTTTGAAATGCGGAAACGCAATATAGAACTGAACAAACAAAAAGCATCTCTCGAAGCTATTAATAAAGAACTGGAACGTTTTGCTTTCGTAGTAGCGCACGATCTTAAATCCCCTTGTAATAATCTTATAGGTTTATCATCATTGATAAAGCAGATGTATGGCGATAATCTGGATGCAGAAGGTAATGAAATGCTGGATATGCTTACCTCCGCGTCTACATCGTTAAAATCTATTATTGACGGCACATTGCACCATGCGCACCTTGTGAATACTATAGAGTTAGATAAGCAGGAATTTACTTTTGGTTCACTGGCGCAGGAATTAAAACTTATACTGAATATTCCGCCGGGTTTTTCTTTTGAATATAGCCACGGTGATGTTGAATTGTTTCTGCCAAGACATGCGCTTACACAAGTACTTATCAACCTGTGTGTAAATGCCATTAAGTATAATGATAAGGAACACGGGGTGGTATGTCTGTCTGTAGAAGACGAAGGGCATCAATACCGCTTTTTTGTAAAAGACAACGGGCCGGGCATTCCCGAAGCGTATTTCAACAGGATCTTTGAGATATTCCAGACACTAGGACGCAAGGACCGTTATAATAACAGCGGGCAGGGCATAGGCTTATCTACTGTAAAGCGGTTGGTTGATAATCTTGGCGGGGAAATAACAGTAGAATCTACCGTAGGACAAGGGAGTACATTTAGCTTTACCGTCAGTAAATAAGTAATTGCAAAAGCTTATTCCTCTATTTTGAATTTAATATTAGCTGTTCTTTCTCCTGCTATTACCCTCAATAAATAGAAACCTGCCGGCAATTGTTGTGCGTTTATTTTCTCGTCCAGCATGCCCTGATGTATATTCACTGCATTTTTATAAACAGCCTGTCCAAGCGAATTAATTATCAGCAGATCTGCCTTCGCGACATTCATGCTGCCCTTCACTGTAAAGATGCCATTGCTGGGGTTGGGATATAGCCGGATATCGTTTTGTGAGAGAACGTTGTCAACGCCGGTAAGCACGGTTACGGTTATGCAATTGCTTTTTACACTTTTAGGTTGCGGGCATTTTTCACTGCTGGTCACAATTACGCAAATAGTATCCTGGTCGTTCAGCTGGTAAGTGCCCCATTTACTCGATATAGCGCCTCCAATGTCTTTGCCATTTCGCTGCCATTGGTAGGTAGGATTTTTGCCGGCATTAACGGCCAATGCTGTAAAATCTATCGTTTGCCATGGTACCAGTGGTCCCGGAACATTCGAAGAAATAGAAACGCCTGGCGTTACCCATGGCAATACCGTCATCTGTATTTCATTGCTCGTATCTGTATAAGGGCTGCCGCATTTTATGGGTTCTGTTATTTCACAGCTTATCTTATCGTTATTGTTGATGCCTGTCATTGTATATGATATGCCGGCTCCAACTGTAATATTGTTTTTCAGCCACCTGTAATTTGGCGATGCGCTGGTATTGGCGGGTAAAGCAGTAAAAGTAACGGGTGTCCCCGGGCAGATACTGTCTTTAGGGGAAGATAATATCGTAACAAAAGGGACGGGGTTTACTACCACACTTGTTGTGCCTACGGCAGAAAGGCAACCGTTAAGATTAGCAATAACAGTGTAAATACCTGCAGTTCCAGGCTTTACTGCATTACGTACAGGATTTTGTGTATTAGATGTATAACCGCCGGGACCTGTCCAGCTATAAGTGCATCCAGCATTAGAGCCGGCAAACAAATTAAGTGTTCCATCTACACACACCGGAGAACTATTGCTAACCACTGGGGTAACAGGAATTGGTTTTATCAGTACATCTGTACTGTCTTTACCAGTGCAACCGTTCAGTATGGCGGTAACATAATACCTGCCTGTAGCCGTGAGCGTCGCAGTTGGAATAGATGGATTTTGATTGCCCGAGAAAAAGCTTCCGGGCCCCGACCATATAAATGAGCAGCCGCTGAGTGACGGCGATGCATACAGGTTTAGTGTGTTCCCATCGCAGAGAGGCCCGTTGTTGTTTGCCGTAACACCCGGAGACTGCCTGATCATTACGGATTCTGTGTCTTTGGCAATACAACCTGTTGTATCATTAATAACCGTAACTATATAGTCGCCGGTATTGCCTGTAGAAGGATTGACGATAGAAGGATTTTGTTCGGCAGAAGAAAAACTATTGGGCCCTGTCCAGTTGTAATGTACGCCGGTAGTACCACTGGTAGCGTTCAGCCATATAGTATCGGCGGTACAAACGGGTGTATTGCTGGCAGCTATAGGCTTGTCCGGCAATTGGTTAACCACCAGTGTGACGGAGTCTTTTACTTTACACCCATTTAGCGTAGCTTCTACATAATACTTCCCCGCATTTACAGGGGTAACTCCTCCCAGGTACGGATTGTAAACATTAGCGGTAAAACCTAAGGGGCCTGTCCAACTATAGGTAACTCCCGTTGATGTAGAGCTGGCAGTTAAATTGAAATTGCCGCCTGAGCACACAGGGCTATTGCTTGTTATAGAATAGTTCTCCGGTAATGGCATAAGGTGTACATGTATAGTATCTTTCACAGTACATCCATTCAGCGATACGCTAACAATGTAATCCCCACTGTCTGCAGTAGACAACGGATACTTGTAAGTGTTCTGGTTTGTCGAGGCAAAACTGGGTCCTGTCCATGCGTACACAGAACCGGTGGTTGAATTGGTTGCAGATAGTTTTAGTGTATCGGTAATACACAAAGGGCTATTATAAGATGCCGTAATACCGGTAGGGGCGGGTAAGGATATAATAGTAACATGGGTAGTGTCTTTGGCTACACATCCATAAATGCGTGCCGAAAAAATATAATCGCCATCATTTACAGCTGTAGGGGCTGTAATTACAGGATTTAATGTTGTAGTGTTAAATCCTGCCGGCCCTGTCCAGCTATACCTCAGTTCAGGAATTGAGGTAGTAGTGCTCCCGTGCAAAAACAGATCATACCCGGCACATATCGGTCCGTTATTGGTAGCAGTAACATTTGCCGGAGGTGCAGCACCAATGCCAATATCTTTTCCATTGTCGTAAGATGTGCGTGCCGGGCTTGTTGATGCGAGGCGTATACGGTAGCCATTGCCCATAATGGTGTTGGCAGGTATAACACAAGTGATCGTACCCGATGTGTCACTTGCTAAAGAACCAATTGTTACGGGTGAAGCAAAATTGGTATATTCATCAGATAGCTGCACGGTGAAGGTGTTTCCGCTATGAAATTTATAGGAGACATTATACGGAACATGTATTGTATCGCCTGCGCAAAGTATCGTATCATCAAAAGGGGTCCTGATGATCATGGTAGTATCACTTTCCTGGTAATATATGCCGGCTAAAGCCCATGCGTAACAGTCAAGATTAGTTGTTGTAACAGCAAAGGGTACAGAGCTTTGCGCAGGTAGCAACGATATAGGCACCTCTTCAAAATTCCAGAAATCTTTGGGAATGGTATGTGGCGTACCATTAATTGTTACTTCCGGAATACTGGCGGAAATATTACTCTGTATATCTGATACAATAATAAATCCTGAACTGTTGCCGGGAGAAACAGGTGTAGGTATGAATGCTGTACTGGATGAATTCAATGTGTGCGGAGAAATGATCCCGTCATAAAGGAATATATTGCCGGTAACTCCTGTTCCTGTGCTATATATTACCAATAGTGTAAAGCCGTCCGTTTCATTGTTTGTAGTAGATGCGGCCGCTTTATAAATACCATTGCCGGTTACATAAGCTGTTACATCTGCCCTTGTTGTATAATTTCCTGTTTCACTCCAGCATTTATCACCAGCTGCGCCGATGTTTGATGCTGATACCACATAACTGCTCAATGAAGGAGTGGTTAATGTATCCCTGATAACTGAAGGTATTACACCCGTGTAACCAGTAGTGGTATATAGAAATGCCTTTATGATCGTGGCTCCCATGGGAATACCTGTGATAGTAAGCTGCACCGGGGAATTGCCGGGAGTAGTAGGGTAACGATAAGCTATTTTTCCGGAAGCCTGTACATAATTCACGCCGGCTCCCGTATAAGAATAAGAGAGACCTAAACTGTTATTGCCATTACCGTATGCAGTAAAGCTGCATAACAGGGCAATAAGCAACATCCTAAGGCGTGTGCCTGGCATAGTAATGGTTTTATGCTACATTTTCCGGTGTCTTATCCTCTATAAAATATTATCCTTTATAAATATATGGTATTTTGTTCTTATTCTTTAATCAATTTAAAACTGTTGGTACTATCAGGCGTTTTTACACGCAGCAGGTAAGTACCGCTAGCCAAATGCCGCACATTCAGCTGTTCTTCTAGTTCCTTGTTCTTAGGTAATGCCTTTGTTTCATATACCAACTGTCCTACAGCATTCACTATCTGTAAGGTCACTTCTTTATTGCTGTTCACATTGCCTTTAATGGTGAAGGAACCATTATTAGGATTTGGATAAAGAGCGATGTTTGTATTGCCTTTCACCTCATCTACCCCTGTGAGTACGATCACCTTTATCTTATTACTGCCGGCAGTTTTAGGCTGCGGGCACCTGTAGTCGCTGGTGAGTATCACGCTGA
>JANINW010000002.1:0-41132 GCA_024508935.1 Flavipsychrobacter sp.
GCAAAATATGATGCTGGTAGGCTGTACCTCTTTCGGTGCATGGGATAGCAAGACGGCAGACGGCTCTTTGCTGCTGGGCCGCAATTTCGATTTCTGGGTGGGCGACCAGTTTGCTGTAAATAAGATAGTAGCATTTTACAATCCCACCAAAGGTCATAAGTTCATGTTCGTTACCTGGGGTGGCTTTACAGGTGTGGTAAGTGGTATGAACGACCAGGGCCTTACCGTGACTATCAATGCAGCCCGTTCCGATATTCCTTTCAGTTCGGCCACACCGGTATCGCTGGTGGCAAGAGAAGTATTGCAATATGCCGCTACCACCAACGAGGCCATAGAAATTGCAAAACGCCGCAAGATGTTTGTGTCAGAGAGCTTTTTGGTAGGTAGCGCCAAAGACCATAAGGCCATTATAATAGAGAAGACCCCTAAGGCTTTGGATGTATACGACCCTAAGCTGGACAATATACAATGCACCAACCACTACCAGAGCAAGGCCTTTGAGCACCAGGAGCTGAACATGGAGCAGAAAGATAAGAGTGCATCGGTGTACCGCTACCGGCGCCTGCAGGAGCTGATGAACCAGAACTACCCGCTGACGCCGCAGAAAATGGCCAATATACTGCGCGACAGGCGCGGACTGCACAATGCAGATATAGGCAATGGCAATGAAAAAGCAGTGAACCAGCTGATAGCCCACCACTCAGTCATCTTCCAGCCCGATAGCCTGCGTGTATGGGTGAGTACCAACCCCTGGCAGCTTGGCGAATATGTGTGCTACGACCTGCGCAAGATATTTGCCCTGCATGGCCTGCAGCACGATGTGGATGTGGCGGATAACAGCCTGAACATAGCACCCGATAGCTTTTTGTATACGAGCGACTATAAAAACTTCATCAGCTTCCGTAAAAACAAACTGGCATTGATGGCCCACCAGCCGGTAGATACTGCAGGCACTATCCGCAGCAACCCGCATTTTTATGATGCCTACCGTGTGGCCGGAGACTACTGCCTGCATAATAAATGGTACCCGCAGGCTATTGCCTACTACCGTACCGCCCTTACACTGGAGATAGCCACTATAAACGAACGCGAGGCCATAGAGCATAAAATTGCGCTATGCGAAAAGCAATTAAAGAAATAGATTTGCGCCGCTGATGCTTACCCCCGCTTACGAAGAACTGTTTATACAACACAATGCCTGTGTGCTGATGCCTACCTACAATAATGCAGGTACGCTGGCAGCGGTTATTGAGAATGTATTGCAGCATACCGGCCGCGTAATAGTAGTAAACGATGGCAGCACCGATGGCACAGAAGATATACTCAAACAATTCCCGCAGGTACACGCAGTAAGCTATATGCCCAATAAAGGCAAGGGCTTTGCACTGCGCACAGGTATAAAAGAAGCAGCGGCACTGGGCTACGACTATGCCATAACCATAGACAGCGATGGGCAACACTATGCCGAAGACCTGCCAAAATTTCTGCACCAGCTGGATAATACTCCCGGTGCACTGATAGTAGGTGCCCGCAATATGACGGTTGATAATGTGCCTACCAAAAGCAATTTCGGCAACCGCTTTTCCAATTTCTGGTTTTGGGTAAATACCGGTTTTTCCCTGCCCGATACACAATCCGGTTTTCGCCTGTACCCGGTAAAGCCGCTGGCTAAGAAAAAGTTCTTTACCCGCAAGTACGAATTTGAGATAGAAGTAATGGTACGTGCCGCGTGGAGCCATATACCCGTGGTGCAGATACCTATTTCTGTTTATTATCCCCGCCCCGAAGAACGCGTATCGCATTTTCGCCCCTTCAAAGATTTTACCCGTATCAGCATTCTCAATACCGTTTTGGTGCTGATAGCCCTACTGTATATAAAGCCCCGCGATTTTATACGGCTGCTGGGTAGCAAAGAGGGCTGGCATAAAATATGGCGCGCCATCTTCATCAACCCGCATGAAAGCAACCAGACCAAGGCAGCATCCATAGGCTTTGGCATATTTATGGGCATAGTGCCGGTATGGGGTTTCCAGCTGGCTATAGGCATACCCCTGTCTATACTCTTCCGTATGAATAAAGCACTGTTCCTGCTGGCGGCACATATCAGCGTATTTCCCCTTACCCCTATTATATGGGTGGCCAGCCTGGCTACAGGCAAGCTGGTGCTGGGCCACAGGGAATGGCTGGTCTCTTTCGATCATCTTACGCTTGGGCGTTTCCTGCAGGAAGGTGCAGCCTTCTTCCTCGGCGGCACTGTACTGGCCATAGTTGCCGGCGCTGTTACTTATATAGTCACTTATGTGCTGTTGTTCTTCTTCCGTGAAAAGGGCAGAACGGTGAAAAAGTAAAAAAGCAAAAAAGTAAAAAGTAAAAAGTAAAACCTGTCACCAAGGCTCAAGTGAGACGCTTAAATCTGTATGTTCACTGTGTTCACGTGTTCATACCCCTTGTGCCTTGAACATTTGAACACAGTGAACATAGCCGGCTCAGTGCCTGTGATAGGTTTTCCCACCCTTAGTACGCTAACTTGCTTCGTTAACGCTCGCAATGACGAACCAAAGCAAAGTTCAACGGTGCCCTTAGATATTCATTATATTTGGAGTGGATGAATCGAAAAATAGGTCTACGTTCTATTTTATTAGCATTTTTATTGCCTTGTATTTTTCTGGGATTGTTATGTGTTAAGATTTATGCGGGGACTACTGTGAACTGGCAAAATTTATTTGCACCTATTATAATGCTGGTATCTACTTTAGGATACGTCTATTTTTTTGGGTTGCTAATTATTGTTTCAGGAAATTCAATTTCTTTCTCTTATCCCTTTAATCCTTTCAGGAAAACAGAAATTTTCTTTGTAAAAGATATAGTGAATATTAAATGTAAAATAACCGAAAGTAGGTGGTCAACCAATGAGATCTGCTTAACTTATAAAACCGGCAACCAGGTTAATCTTAGCTTTTATAGAACGTTTATGCAGGAGGCTGATATGAGAAGGTTACAAACATTAGTTGATAAGTTAATGCCCGTTGCTATTGAGACATAGATTAGTTAATGATTCATTTTCACGTTTTCATACTTATAGTGTCGTGAAACCGTGAAAATCGTGAAAATACATAAGTGGTCATACGATAGTAAAATTTCTATATCATTTTAAAAAGGGCATAAAAATTGTTATTTTGTTTATATAAAATCCTTCCTCTATGCTCTGCCAAACAAGAATAGCCTTATTATTACCGCTGCTTTGTATTGCCCTGCTCTTTGGTTGTAAAAAAGACAAAAGCGCCACACCTGCCGCCGGCAATACAACCGATTCTACTATTAAAAACGACCCCAAGGCCAGTTCAGTATCTTATACCAAAAATATGGGCGGCCTACGTAACTGGCACCGCAGCCATTATTACGAAGCGCATGGACCGCATTTTCCAACCCCTATATATGAATCTTATAATTTACCGGACACGGCTATGGCCGTTAGTATACTGAATGACAGTACGGTAAGTTTACTGGGCAATCTTTTCCGGTACGACACGACAGATTCTACCAAACAGGCGTATTTATTTGGTACAGCCCTGGCTTATTTTCTTCATGGTTCTGGCTATGGTAAGGGTATTGCCTATTTTTATGCCAAAGACAGTATTGTATTTTACAACCAGGACAGGCATGCAACAACAGATGCCTGGGTGCTTGATGATGTGTATAATACTTACTGAGTTATCTAAACTTTAGATCCGGGTTCTCAGCGGAGCTAATCTCTATATTTTCACGTTTTCATACCTATAATACCGTGAAAACCGTGAAAATCCATAATTCAAAATTATGTTCACGTTCACGGCTCAGCACATGAACAACTTGAACACGTTGAACAAAATGAACATCGTGAACAAAATGAACACGTGAACACTGTGAAGAGATCGCTTTCAGTTATTCGTATACCGTAAACTTATCCGTGCTGTCACGTATACATTTTTACCACGGGTTGGGTATAGGGCACGCTGTAGTATGAAGGTAGTTTTGCAAAAAAACTACTATGACCACTATGAAGAGGATCGTATGCCTGTTGATGGCTTTTTGCGGATGGCAGGCGCAGGCGCAGGTAGCCTGGCAAAAATCTTATAACATATCTGACCCTGCCTGTTTTACCATGCTGGAAAGCGCTTTTACCATACTGCAAACTGCAGATGGCGGCTACCTGGTAGGTGGTACTTATACACAGGCCAACGAGGCAAGGCTGGCCTGCCTGCTGAAGCTGGATGCCAATGGCGACTCTGTATGGCGCAAATTATATACCTACAGCGACAGGCTTATGAAGCTGTATACCGATAACAACGGCGACTTGCGTGGCGTGTTCGAGCAGTCGGTAGGCGGCGGCGGTACAAGTCTTTTCTTCACCAAGCTCGATGCATCTAACGGCGATACCATATCTTCTTTTAAAGCGCCAAAGCCTACAGCGTTTGATGTGTACCGGTACACCAGCCATATACAGCTGCCCGATGGGTCTTACCTGCTTGCTGCACAAGGCAACGGGCAGGGTGGGCATTTCCTGCGGTTTACGCCGGGTGCCGCTACTGCTACCTGGTATGCCGATAGTATGGCCAACAGGGCTATGACCTTTACCGATATGGTGCTGGATGGACAGGAAGTAATAGTTACCGGCTGGAGCAATGTAAAGGGCGGTACAGCGGCAAACTTCCTGGTGGGTAAATATGATATTACAACCGGCACGCCTGTATGGCGCAGGGTGATGCTGTATGAGAATGGCGGCTGCTGCGATACCAGGGGCAGGTGCATCGTAAAGAACAGTAAAGGAAACTATGTAGCCGGTGGCGAATGGCGCGAAAAAATTAATAACGTTATTAATATTACCCCTGCATTTTTTGTGGTGAACAGCAACGGCGACAGCCTGTCTATAACCGAACCGCATGCACAGGGTACCGTGCAGAAAATGATGAAGTGGAATAATTACATACTGGCTGCCGGGCAATTGGAAAAAGATGACCTGGCACCGGACAACTCTACCGTGCACCATACCGATATTGCCGTGTATGCACTGGATGACGATGCCAAACTGCTGAATACCAGCATCCGTTTCAACAACAACATAGCTATACAAACAGCCAGCGGGTATATAACCACGCACTGGAGCAGCGGTGCCATTATAAGCAATGCAGATAATGATGTGCTTATATGCGGGCAGGGTGCACACGCCCCATCAGGCAACGGTGCCGACCAGAATATGTTTATAGCCAAGCTGAAGCCGAATACTACCGGTATAACAAATACACAAATAGTAAACCATGCAACTGTTTTCCCCAACCCGGTTAGCAATAGGCTGTATATCCATATGCAAAACAATCAGCAGGCAAAACTGGCGGTTATAAACCTGTTCGGGCAGAAGGTGTATGAAGCACAGGTAAGCGGCAACACTACAATCAATACCGAAGCCTGGAGCGCGGGTACTTATCTTGTACAGATCATTGATAATTCGGGAGCTGTTCAATCTGCCAAGCTTGTAAAACTATAACAGGGATTGAAAGCTGATTGATCATCAGCCAATACTTAATTTCTCTACCAGGTCTAAGCCCGCAGCTTAGGCCTGTTTTTTTTAGTGCAATAGTGCGTATATTTAAAAGTTACCTGCAATCTTACAACTGACACTCGAAAGACAAATGTTGAGTAATTTCAAAAAGCATATAGACAAATTCGTACAGGTTTCTAATGATGAATTTGATGAAATTCAGCAATTCTTTGACATCAAAAATGTGGCTAAGAAAGAAAATTTATTAGAGGAAGGACAAATATGTAAACATCATTACTTTGTATTGGAAGGCTTACTACGGAAGTTTTACATCAATGAAAAAGGCATTGAACAAACCACCGAATTTGCCATAGAAACCTGGTGGATGACTGACAACATTGCTTACGAACACAAAATTCCTTCAGAATTCTACATTCAAGCTGTAGAAAAATCTAAGATACTTTATATCACACGCGACAATCAGGAAAAACTATTACAGGCATTCCCGATAATGGAGCGCTATTTCCGTTTTGTTTACCAACGGGCTTATGCAGCGGCTCAAATGCGTGTCAAATATCTTTTCTCTCTTTCCAAAGAAGAATTTTATTTTCAATCGGTTAAAAGGTATCCTGAATTTGCGCAACGTATTCCCCAATATTTACTCGCTTCGTTTTTGGGATTTACCCCTGAATATTTAAGCGAAATCCGTAAGAAGCGCATTTCTTAAACCAGTTTAAGTATTATCGTTTTTTCATTTTTCAATTTTGCATTGAACAATTTTAAACGAATAGTACAATGCAAAAACGGTTCAACATTAAAACAGTAGCTCCAAATGCTCTAAAAGCAATGGTTGGTTTAGAAACCTATCTTTCACAATGTTCTTTATCTAAAACAACCAAGGAACTTATCAAAATCCGTGCTTCACAAATCAATGGGTGTGCGTTTTGTATCAACATTCATACGCAAGACGCAATTAAAAATGGTGAAACAAATCAGCGTATTTTTTTATTAACAGCCTGGAGGGAAACTAGCGGCATTTTTACAGAAGAAGAAAAAGTAGTGTTGGCTATAACGGAAGAAATAACTTTAATCCATCAAAGTGGATTATCAGATGACACTTACACAAACGCCTTACAATTTTTTAACGAAGCCCAGATCGCAGATATTATAACGGCAGTCGTTACTATCAATCTCTGGAACAGGATTGTACTAAGCACCCACTTGCTGATAGGGCAGAGTCTGGCATAAGACTACATCATTAAAAATCGCAGGTTTAACGACCTGTGATTTTTATCGGTATGAATAGTATTACGCCCTTATGGGGCTATCATTAAAACTTAAAACCTATAGAATAAACCAGGGTGGCATCGCCCCAGCTTTCAATGGTTTTTTCTTTGGTAACCGTATTATAAGCATCCGCTTTATAGCTGTTCGATAATAGTTTCAGCGTGGTATAAATACCGCCACCTTCTTCGGTCATGTTTAAAAAATACCCGATGCCGGGGCCTGTATAAATACCATTATCGTTTCGTACCGTATATATCACATCTCCTTGCTGCCAGGTGCACGTGCTGTGTGCGTACATATTTACACCTACATCTAAGAATACGATGAACTGGCTTATTTTCTGCGGGCGTATCTTAAAACGCAGGTCGGCATATAGCGCAGGCACAAACTGGAAATTCACCATCGTGTAATGGAAATCGTATCCCTGGAAACCAAGCCCAAGGCCCATGAACGGGAATAGGTTGTGATTATAAGTAATGGAACCGCCGGGGATAAAGCGTGCAAATGAAAGACCGGCATCTGCATACAGGTCGTTCTTTTGCGCCAGTGTATGCAGCGGGTGGCTTATTGCCAGTAGTGTTATAAGCAGGTATTTCATAAAGACTGTTTATGAGGTTACAGCTATGTATTACAAGATAAATAATAGCCTTTATATTGTAGTCGTAAATTGCCCGTTTATTGTCGCAGATGGCCTCTTTCTATGTGAAATTTCCTCATCACCTTTGTGCTGTTGAAGCAAAACAAACTATTCAACAGCCACCGTGGAGCAGCCACCACCTGAAAAAAACGGGCGTAACCGAAAAGCCAGAAGAGTAGGGTCAAAAAAAACTTGAAACTATGTCAAACAACAGCGTATCACTGCACCGCATCATTGCCACATCTCCCGAAAAAGTTTACCGTGCTTTTACCGAGCCTGCAGCAATAGCCTCATGGCTGCCACCTTATGGTTTTGTATGCACCGTACACGAAATGAATGTAAAACAAGGGGGCACATTCAGGATGTCTTTCCAGAATTTCTCTACTGGCAATGGCCATTCTTTTGGCGGCAGCTATGTAGAGGTAAAGCCGAATGAACTGCTGAAGTACACCGATAAATTTGATGACCCTAACCTGCCGGGCGAAATGACCACTACCGTATGGATCAGCAAAAGTGTAGCAGGTACCGAACTGAAAGTATTGCAGGAAAATATTCCGCCAATGATACCTGCCGATATGTGCTACCTGGGTTGGCAGGATTCCCTGGACAAGCTGATAAGGCTGGTAACACCGGAAATACCGGACGGCCAGTAATACTTATAGATGTAAATAAAAAAAGCAGGCACACAGCCTGCTTTTATGTTTACTTAATGAAGCGTGTTACTGTGCTTCTGCGTATTTCTTATAATTGTCCATTATAGCCTGCCATCCGCCGCGCTGCATTTCTACAGGGTTCTGGCTTTCGGCATCAAAGGTTTCGGTAATAGTGGTTTGGTTGCCATTGCCGGCAAACTGTACATGTACCTGGCGGCCATCGCCCATGGTATAGCGTATCAGCTGGTGGTCTATCACTTCATCATACACACCGCCAAAGTCGAAACCGAAGCTGCCATCTTTAGCTTCCATACGCGAGCTGAACTTGCCGCCGGTGCGCAGGTCGTTCTCGGCACGGGGTGTATGCCAGTCGGGCGATGCGCTGTTCCATTGCGTAATATGCTCAGGGCTGCCCCATATATGCCAGGCTTTTTCTACCGGTACATTCACCGTGGTGGAAACGGTAATTTTGGTGGGTTGGTTTTCCATAGTTAATACTTTTTTTGAAAGATAAAAAGAAATGGAGAACCGGGCAAAAAGGGGGGAGGGGAATTGCCTTATTTCCTCTTATTCAAACTATCGAGCACCGCCTGTGTTTTTTGGTTGTATAGCAGTATGCTGTCTTTGTATTTATCCGTTTGCTCTTCCATGCCGCGGTACATAAATTGGTAACTGGCTATGCGCAGCCGGCAGTAGGTGCGTACCAGTTCGTTACGGTCGTACAATGCACCGGGCAGGTCCAGGCTGTCTATGGCATCCAGCAGTGCCAGGTTCTTTTTCCAGTAGCCAATACCAGTATCTCTTATGGCAGTAATATATTGGGCAGTGGGTGTGCTATCGGGCAGTCTATATACTTTCAGTGCCTTTGCCTCGTTGGTAGCAAATAGCGACATTTTTTCCTGGTACACAGTAGTATCATCGGGTATGCTTCGCAGGGTTATCACCGCGGCCGCTATGGTCAGTATGGTGAAGGCCGTTATCACGCCGTAGGTAGTAGCCCTTTTTGCCCCCGGTTTCAGGCCGGGCATGAATGCGTAGCCTATTACCATACCGCTCAGCAGCCCGCCTATATGTGCGGCATTGTCTATACCGCTTTTCAGACCATACATCAGGTTGTAGCCTACAAAAAATACAATGCTGGTGAGCAGTGCCCTGCGCTGGTGCTTAGGTATATGGTTGGTAGTAAGCATGGCCAGGAATACGCCATACATACCGAAGATAGCGCCCGATGCGCCTGCGCTAACGGTATAATTGTGCCATGCCAGGCTGGTAAGGCTGGCCGCTATGCCCGTAAGCAGGTAGGCAGAAAGAAAGCGGGCTATGCCCAGGCGCGGCTCCAGCAGCAGGCCTATGTATATGAGCGCGTACATATTCAGCAGCAGGTGCATGATGCCGATGTGTATAAAGAAGCAGGTAAACAGGCGCCACCAATCGCCGCCTATGGTCAGCGGCCTGTAATTGGCACCCCAGTTCAGCAGGCTTATGCCATCGGGCTGTATGAAGTTGACGCCGGTAGCTATCATGGCAATGAACACCAGCAGGTTCATGTAAAACAGTACGGGCGTTACCACATACCCCTTCTGCGGGCGGAACATGGTAAAGAACTGCGCAAACTTTTCTTTGGTAGTAAGCTGCGGGGCGGCTGCCGGTGCCTGGTAAGCCGGATCGGGCAACTGGTGTTGTGCCTGAAGTGCGTCCGTAGTGCGCGCTGCTCTTATACGGTTTATGGCTTCAACCAGCGCGTCTATGTGCATTTTGTTGCGGCTGTTGTCTGTACTGTCCTCATCTGGGCTTTTGCTTTGCAGGTAGGCTACACCATTGGCTGCATCTACTTTCACCATTTCGCTGCTATAGGTGCCTATGTCTGTATCGGCAATGAGGCGGGTGGCATCCTGGTACGGTATGGTCCAGCCCAGTTGGGTAGCAGCCAGCGCCGCCAGTGTTATAAACGCTTCGGGCGTAGGCTCTTCAAAGGGTATCTCTAATGCGTATATGGGGCTATGGCCTGTAGACATGAATACGGGTATTGTGTGTTTGGGCTGCTAAATATAGCTGGTTTGGCTGAAATGTAAGCGGGGCAGGGGGATTAAAAGAATGAGAACAAAAGAAATTGAAACAGGTGGGGTAGAGGCTATACCGGAACTATTGTAAAGTTCCTGATTTTTTCGCAACAATGAAAAATTATTTTTGTCGGTTTTTGTCTTTATTCTGTTCCTTGTCTTATTCCTTATCCTTGTCTTTATCTTTAGGACCATGCATGGGGCATAGATGGTCCATATAAGGCCTTAATGACCGGATCTTTTTCTTTATCCTGCTCCTTGTCTTTGTCCTAAGGGGGATATATCCCCCTTAAATCCCCGATATATCTCCGATAGTTCTTTTCTCTTTATCCTTATCCTTGTCCTTGTCCTTGTCCTTAAGGGGATATATCCCCACCATGAACCCCACCATGAACCCCCTTAAATTATTTTGAACGGCGAACTGTCTTTATTCTTATCCTTGTCTTTATCCTTAAGGGTATGCATACCCTTAGCATAGGGTATCAATAGGCTATAAAAAATGCCTTACACTTACACCGTCAACAAAGACCGACATAAATAAACCCCTGCCGTTTACAACAATTAAATCTAAAAATCCGTATTTTTGTTTTAGGGTTTTCGGGTGTTAGTGTTCTGTTTTTTCCAGTATTTTAATTAATTCTTCCTGTAGTTTTCCGGGTTCGCTATTGAATATGGTATGCCCTGATTGTTCGAACCATATCATTTCTTTTTTAGGTGCCTGTACGAATTTATAATAGTCGGCCGCCAGGGTATAATAGGTTTGTATATCACCAGCACCTTCAAAAAAGTAGACAGGGCAGTCTACACGTGGTACCGTTTTAAACAGATCAATTTCCATAGATTCCTGCGTGATGGCAAACCAGGTATCCATCCATTGGTAATAGGCGGCCTTAAACGCAGGTTCTTTGGCAAAGTCCACCTCGTTGTGCAGGAACAGCCATTTCTGTGCATAGAACATGTCGTCCTTGCTTTGGTAGGGTATATGTACATTAGCCAGTTCTTTTTGCGCTTCGGTATTGTGTGTGCTGTCTGCCCAATGTACCAGCAGGTCTTTGGTCAGCTGTATACTTTCTTTCTGTTTTACCATGGGGCTAATGGGTATATAGGCATATAATAGCCCAGGATGTTTCGCCGCCATATAGAACCCTGGCATAGAACCCCATGAATGCGATACGAGGTATAGTTTCTTTTGCCCCAGCCGGTGCAGCAGGTAGCGGGTAATGGTATAGGCATCTTCGCCAAACTGCTGTATGTGCAGCTTGCCGGGGCTATGGTTCAGTTTGGCAGTTTCCCCGGTCTCGCGCTGGTCCCACTGTACTACGGTATAGTATTGTGCCAGTTTGCTTGTAAAGGCATCGGCAAACGGGATGAGCGATTTACCCGGGCCGCCATGCAGGAACAGCAAGATGGGATTATGCCGGTCGCTGCCTTTTATGCTGATGAATTGCCGGATGCCGCCGGCCTGTACGATAGCCGTAGTATCTATAGGCTGACCATAAGCAGTGATGGTTAGGGATATATAAAAGATAAAAAGGAGTTGCTTCATGCAGTAAAACTACTATATGAGCCGTGCCGCAGAAATGCAGGAGGCAGATATACCCCGAAAATCACCCGGTGCAGATTAAAATTATTTTAAGGTTTTTATTAATATTTTTCCGTATCTTTGCGCTTTATTAATTTTTTTATTCAATTACAATGCAAGAAGGTACAGTAAAATTCTTCAACACAACCAAAGGATTTGGTTTTATTACACCAGCCGATGGTGGTGCGGACATCTTTGTACACGTATCTGGTATCACACAAGATATCTACGAAAACGACAAAGTAACGTATGAAGTACAAAATGGTAAGAAAGGTTTAAACGCGGTTAACGTAAAAGTTATCTAAGCTAAATCATATAAAATCATTTACAGGGCATACACTTGTATGCCCTTTTATTTGCCCTTTCAATGCACCACATGTGCAGGGCGGTAAAAAAAACACAGGGACACAGAAAATTTAAACAAGCGTTATTGCACAAACTAAACATTAAAAAAATATGGGCAGATCTCAGGAGACAGTAGGCAAAAAAGAGAACCAGAAAAAGAAAATTCAGAAAAGAAAGGAGAAGGAAGAAAAGCGCGAAGAGCGTAAGCAGAACAACAACAAAGGCAAAAGCCTTGAGGATATGATGGCCTATATCGATGAGAACGGCAATATTACATCTACACCACCAGACCCTAAAAAGAAAAAAGTAGAAATAAACCTGGAAGATATTCAACTGGGTGCAGCTAAAGAAATACCGGTAGACCCGGCAGAGTTGGTAAGAACAGGTGTGGTAAAGTTTTTCAATACAGAGAAAGGATATGGTTTTATCAATGATCTGAAAACACAGGAAAGTGTGTTTGTACACATGAACAACCTGGAAGAACCGATAAAAGAAAAAGACAAGGTAACTTTTGAAATAGAACCCGGACTGAAAGGGCCAACCGCAGTGAAGGTGAAAAAAATGAAGTAAATGCCTGTTGCATCATACTAAGGAAGCACGCTGTAAGGCGTGCTTCCTGCTTTTAGGGTAGTGATGTGGTTGTTAGTTTCCATAGATGGCTTTATGTATGCGCTGCAATTGCTGTGCATGCCTTTGGGTATGGTACAGCCCGAAGTATAGGTGTTCCCACCGTGTAAGATGCCCTACGCCCGGCAGCTCAAAAGAAGTAACGGTAGGAGAAAGGTCCAGCTCTTGTGCATACCTGCTTGCAGCATCCCAGGTAGCAGCTATATTTTGTGCCAGTGCATCTTTATCATGCGGCCCGTCCGATGGCAGTACAAAATCCGGCGACTTAAACTTAGTCTCCATATCCAGGAATATTTCCTTTAGCATAGGCACTTTTGCTTCCGGGTTAGTATCGGTTGGTGCTGTTGTCATTTGTGGCAGGTCTTGCAGCCCGCTGGTAGCCTTGTTTATATGGTCGGCTACTTGCCCGGCCGTCCAGCTGCCTTCAAAGGGTACGGTGTTAAAGTCTTTAGCGCCTATGGCATTGATAACATTCAGTATCGCCTCTTTAGTGCTGCTTATATCCTGCAGCAGTTGTGTTGTGTTCATGTAGCGGTGGTTTTACAGGGTAAAGGTAGTTTGGTAAAACATGTACTAAGGGGTGTACCTGCGACATTATACAGGCTTATTGCGACGATGATGAGAATACCCTGAAAACTTTGTAGCTTTAGTATATTCATTCACCCCCTTAAAAAACTGGTGTATGGCTCCTATCTCTTATTCAATAGCACGCGTGGCAGACCTGCCCCTGCTGGTAAATTACCGGATGCAGTTTCTTGAAGAAATATCCGGCATGCATGACGAAGAAACCACAGCACATGTGCGGCAAAACCTGCAGCAGTACTTCAGCAAAGCACTGCACGATGGCAGCTATATATGTTGGCTGGCAAAAGATGATGAACTGGTAGTGGGTATTGGCGGACTGGCAGTGCGGGAGCAGCCTGCTAATTTTAAAATACCCAATGGCAAGGCCGGTTATATTATGAACATGTACACCTTGCCGCAATACCGCCGGCAGGGTATAGCCGGCAAGCTGCTGGAATGCCTGATGGCCACTGCAAAGCAAATGGGGCTAAGCGTGCTGGAGCTGCACTCTACCTACGATGGTGAGCCGGTGTACAGGAAGTATGGCTTTACAGAACCCAACTCTGTAGTGCTGGACCTGGCTATGTAAACAGCAAAGGGTATAAAAGAAAAAAGGCCGGCGTTATGCCAACCTTCTTCTGCTTTATCCAATCTGTCAATCTTAAGCCACGCTTATTTCTTGTGTGCTTGCCTCTACATTTTCCTTTTTAGGCAAGCTTATATTCAGTATACCATCATTGTATTTGGCACTGATGGCGCTTGAGTTTACTTTTTCATTCAGTGTAAAGCTCCTTTTGAAAGAGCGGAAACGGTATTCGTTACGCAGCCATTTTGCACCTTCTTCTTTAGCTTCTTCTTTTTGCTCGAAAGAGATGTTCAGGATGTTCTTGTCCAGGCTTATTTTAAAGTCTTCCTTCTTCAGTCCGGGTGCTACCAGGTGCAGCTCATATTCCTTATCTGTTTCTTTAATGTTTACCGGTACGGTAATGCCTGCCCAGCTTTCGTCGTTGAAGGCTTTGCTGAAACCATCGAAAAGGCCATTGATAGCACGTGGTGAAAATCCGTAATGAGATTTGATGTTGTACATAGCGTCTGTTTTTTAGTTTTTATAATTTTAAGTACGCTACTACCTAATCAATTCAAATACCAATTGAATTTTAAAGACAAAAAGACAGTTTTCAATAATTTAAAGCGACAAAATGTCAATATCAACGTGACGAAATGATACGGATAGCCTGATTTAACACCAAAACAGGGTAAAAATGTGCTTATATTATGGAAAAAATAATTTCCGTTTGCCAAAGCTTTTTATGATATTTGCCTTGCTTACGATGGGTTAGTAAGTACAGTCCTATCCCGACTTATTCTTGATAAGTCGGGATTTTTTTATGCCTGTATCTATAGCTTATAAACCTAATGACTGGAGATAGCTGTCTACATTTCCAAACAGCATATCGGGGTATTCATTGCTGAATTTCATTTTTACAAAACCACCCAGCAAAGGGCGCGCTGCCGGTTGATTGAGTGTGGCGGTATTCATCGGTATCAATTCATAATCCGCATTCGGAAAGTATTTCAATACGGTCAGTGCCAGTTCTACTCGGTTCATGTAATCGGTGCTGCCTATATGGTATATACCGCTCTTGCTATCGCGCAGCAATACAAACATAGCGCGTGCTATATCCCATGCATTGGTAGGCGATGCATATTGGTCATACGGAAGTTTCAGCGTGAGCTTCTGGTTATTACGCGCCTGGTCAACAATGCGCGCTACAAAATTCTTACCGCGTGCTTCATTACCATATACATTAGTTACCCGCAGTACCAGCGTGTTACTCAGCTCGTTAAGCGATAGTTGCTCCGCTTCCAGTTTATGCCTGGCATATACACTCAGCGGGTTCACCGGCGCATCTTCGCGGTAAGGGCCGTGCTTGCCGTCAAACACATAGTCGGTAGATATGTATACAAACCTTGCATTACATTGTTTGGCCACGGCTATAAGGTTGATGGTGCTTTGTACGGTTTGTTTATAGCTTTCTTCGGGTTCGGTCTCGCATTTGTCTACATGCGTCATGGCGCCGCAGTGCACAATTACATCGGGGGCAAAAGCTGCTATGTCAAAGTTCTTAGGGTCTGATGGTTCCAGTGTATTGTAGTACACTGTTCCCGGTTGTTCGTAAGAGAAATAAGAACCCTTCACGTCCCATCCCTGTTCTGTAAAATGTTTTAAACAATTGCTGCCTACCAGGCCCGATGCGCCGGCTATAAATACTTTCATGTAAAGAAATGCTTGAACGGTGCAAAATACAAAAGCCCCCGCATTTGCAGGGGCTTTATAAAAAAGGATATTTTTAATTATGCTGTAACAGCAGCGCCGATGTTAGGCATTTCCTGCGGGTACAGTTTCTGTTCTACTTTATCACGCAGCTCGCTGAAGGCCTGCAATGTCAGGTCTATATCTTCATCGGTATGCGCAGCAGTAGGTATCAGTCGCAGTATGATCTGTCCTTTAGGTATTACAGGGTATACTACTACAGAGCAGAAGATATTGTAGTTCTCGCGCATGTCGAAGATAAGCTGTGTAGCATCGAACAGGCCGCCTTTCATTAGTACAGGTGTTACCGGTGTATTGGTAGTACCTATATCAAAGCCTTTTTCGCGCAGGCCATTCTGCAGGCGGTTCACATTGTGCCACAGTTTTTCTTTCAGCTCCGGCATGCTCTTCAGCAGGTCAAGGCGTTTTTGGTTGCCCACCACTATAGCCATAGGCAGTGATTTGGCAAACACCTGTGAGCGCATATTGTAGCGCAGGAATTTCAGCACCTGCTTATCAGCAGCCAGGAAGCCGCCGATGCTGGCCATAGATTTTGCGAAAGTAGAGAAGTAGATATCTATCTGGTCCATGCAGCCTTGCTCTTCGCCTATACCGGCACCTTTCTTACCCATAGTACCAAAGCCGTGTGCATCATCTACAAACAGGCGGAACTCATATTTGCTTTTCAGGTCGGCTATTTCTTTAATACGGCCCTGGTTGCCGCTCATGCCAAATACGCCTTCGGTGATAACCAGTATACCGCCACCTGTGGTAGCAGCCATTTCTGTAGCGCGCTGCAATTGTTTTTCGCAGTCTGCTACATCATTGTGTTTATATACATAACGGTGGCCGGGGTGTAAGCGCAGGCCATCTATGATACATGCATGTGATTCTGCATCGTAAACAATTACATCGCGGCGGCTGCAAAGGCTGTCTATCGCCGATACCATACCCTGGTAGCCGTAGTTGAACAACATTGCATCCGGTTTGCCAACAAATTCAGCAAGGTCTTTTTCCAGTTTCTCGTGGTGGTTAGAGTTACCGCTCATCATACGGGCGCCCATAGGGTAGGCCAGTCCAAACTGCTCTGCGGCTTCTTTATCTGCCTTACGCACTTCCGGGTGGTTTGCCAGCCCCAGGTAGTTGTTCAGACTCCATACGATCTTTTCTTTACCGTTAAATTTCATACGGTTACCTATTTCTCCTTCCAGTTTAGGAAAAGCGAAATAACCCGGCGCTTTTTCTGCATAATCACCTATTGGTCCCAGCTTGCTCTCAAATTTGGCAAATAAATCCATAGTTAACTTATAATTGTTTTTGTGTTACGATTGTTGGATAATCGGTTGCAAAAATAAATAAAATATCACTGCCATTATAGAATTGTATTCTGCACTTTTGTACTACTTATCTATTCTATATATGAAGCGTGTATTGTCAATTGCCTGTTTTTTATCATCTGTATGGGCCGCTAACGCACAAACAGTTGCCCGTCCCAAACTGGTAGTGGGTATAGTTATAGACCAGATGCGCTGGGACTACCTGTACCGCTACTATGACTTGTATGGTGATGGCGGTTTTAAGCGTATGATGAAAGAAGGCTTTAATTGCCAGAATACGATGATCAATTACCTGCCGTCATTCACAGCACCGGGGCATACCTGTGTGTACACCGGCAGTGTGCCTGCTATACATGGCATCGTATCGAACGACTGGATAGAGAACGGGCAGGAAGTATATTGCACGCAGGACAATGCCGCGATAGCCGTAGCAGGCAGCAGTAAAGCAGGCAGGATGAGCCCGAAAAACCTGCTGACCACCACTGTTACAGATGAGCTGCGCCTTGCTACCAATATGCGCTCGAAAGTATATGGCATCAGCATTAAAGACAGGGGCAGCATCATACCCGCAGGGCACCTCGCCAATGGCGCCTACTGGTTTGACGACAGCACCGGCAATTTTATGAGCAGCGACTATTATGGCAAACAACTGCCGACATGGCTCACCGCCTTCAACAATAAACGCTGGGCAGATACCCTTATCAACCGCGACTGGGAATTGCTGTACGATGCAGACGAGTACACACAAAGCATGCCGGATAACAGCAAATATGAAGGTGTGCTGAAAGGTGAGAAAGCGCCGGTGTTTCCGCATAGGGTCAGCAGTAAGAAGAACTATTACGGTCTGCGTTACCTGCCCGGTGGCAATACCATTGTGCTGAAGGGCGCAAGGGCTATTATAAAAGGTGCAGCATTGGGGCAGGGAGATCAAACGGACTTCTTATGCGTAAGCCTTTCCACCCCCGATTATGTAGGCCACCTGTTTACCCCCAATGCTATGGAAGCAGAAGATATGTACCTGCGGCTGGACCGCGACCTCGCTTCTTTCCTGCGGTATCTTGATAACCATCTAGGCGAAGGCCAATACACCGTATTTCTTACCGCCGACCACGGTGCTGCACACAATGCGCAGCATATGCAGGACCTGAAGATACCGGCAGGCAATGAAACAGAAGATGCCACATTGAAGAAGCTGAATGCTTACCTGAAGGATATGACCAATAAAGACAGCGTGGTAGCAGCCATTACCAATTATCAGGTATACCTTAATAAGGATAAATACCCCGATGGCAATCACAGTAACAGGTATATCAAATCGCTGATAACTGACTGGCTGGGCAGGCAGGATGGGGTAGCCTATGTAATAGACCTGGAGCATGTAAACGAAACGACCATACCCGAACCGGTAAAGACCATGGCTGCCAACGGATACTATAAGAAAAGGAGCGGCTGCATACAGGTGGTATTAGAGCCGGGCTGGTACAGCGGTTATGCCCCCACAGGCACTACCCACGGCACCTGGAACCCTTATGATACGCATATACCCCTGTTGTTCTATGGCTGGGGTGTTAATAAGGGCGAAACTTACAAGACCACGTATATGACGGATATAGCCGCAACCATCAGCGCACTGCTGCACATACAAATGCCCAACGGTTGTGTTGGGCATGTGATAAATGAAGTGGTTGAATAAGCTTAGCTGCGTGGTATTTGGCCTGCACCTGCATAGCGGTGTGCCCAGTAGGTTTCCTTCAGGCTGCTGATCATAACGCCGCCCGAGCTGGAAGCGTGTACAAAAAAGCTATTGGCCAGGTAAATGCCTACGTGAGAAATGCGTTTGCCATGCGTACGGAAGAATACCAGGTCGCCTTCGGCAGCATCGGCAATATTCCATATCATGCGGCATGCATTGAATTGTTCAAAAGCGGTTCTTACCAGGTTCACGCAAAATACATCCTGGTACAGGCGCTGCACAAAAGCAGAGCAATCTATACCATTCATATCATTGCCGCCCATACGGTAGCGTACCCCATACCAGTTGTCTATAAAACTGTATAAAGACAGGTTGGTAATAGACTGCGGTATTACCGACAATACATTGCCGTACTTTGTTTGCAGCATAGTAGAGAAGGTATTTTCGCTACTAAAGCCTTTTTTTACGGTACCTGTATTGGTATGGATACTGGTATTGCCCCCTGATAAGGAGATATCGTTAATAAATTGGGGTTTACGGGAAGCTGTTTTTGTGGTCCTCGAGCGCATCAGCTCTTCGCTGCTGCTGCAACTGGCCAGAAGAGTAGCTGTAATGCAGAGTGTATAACACAGAGCGTTCAGTTTTTTCATCAGCACCTTTTTTATGTAACAGCGCAAATATAGGGAATTAAGGCTTAAAAAGCCACACTCTAATGAGTTGATTCATATAGACTTAATGATAAAATATAAAGGCGCCTGTTAGAGGCGCCTTTATCAGGGAATATTTTTTAACAGGATTACCTGGCTGCTAATTTCATTTTGTACTGGTGGTACACACCGTCGTTACCTTTTACGGAAGTGGTAACATCCAGTGTTGTATAGTCCATATTGTCTATCATCCAGTAGTAAGTATTGCCCGGTGCACCGAAATTGTATAGGTACATATCGCGCTGGTCGCTGGCTACTATCCAGGTAAATTGTGTGGCAGTAGGAGCGTTCGGGTTATTTACAGTCGGTTTAGACTGGCCGCCGGTTGTGTCTGTACCATTACCGTTGCCGTTTCCATTACCGTTGTTTACGGTATCGCCACCGCCGTTATTACCACCGCCATTGTTCACTACGGTATCAAAGCAGTTATTAGCGCCTTCTTCCCAGGTACCAAAGCCATTATCAAGAAAGACGAAGTAATTGTCTTTTTTGCACTCTTCCATATTGAAGGCCTTGTTGTTGTCTGTTATAGAAACAATCTGCCATTTTTTGGAAATAAGCATTTCCCTGCGGTTTTTTACGTCGCCGTTTACATTGGCCCTTTTACCACATGCGGCAAGCAGGCTGATAGCTATCAAAGCAAAGAACAGGTTTTTCATGATCGTGTTTTTTATCTGGTGGTAAAATTATTGTTATCGGTTTTTATATGTTGTTATCTCAATGTTTATGTGTTGTTATCTGCGTGTTATTGCAATAAAAATTAAGCCACGTTGCATTATCCTCTCTTAAACAGGATATGTAACGTGGCCTCTTTGTAACAAGCTGCATTAAAAACTAATGAAGCTCTGTATGTTTCTCTGTAGCGAGGACAGGGATCGAACCTGTGACCTTCGGGTTATGAGCCCGACGAGCTACCGCTGCTCTACCTCGCGATGTGGGTGCAAATATACAGCGCCTGTACTTAATAAACAAACTAAACTGTTTATTATTTGCTAAAAGCTGTTATTGAAAATCATCAGCTTATTTTTACAGCCGATATGTCTGATAAATTTCAATCTGGTTTTGTAAATATTTTCGGTGCCCCTAATGCCGGTAAGTCTACTTTGCTCAATGCCTTGCTGGGCGAGCGTTTGGTCATTACATCGCACAAGGTGCAAACTACCCGTCACCGCATAGTAGGCATACTCAATGAGCCCAATTATCAAATCGTATTTTCAGACACACCGGGCATCATAGAACCAAAATATAAATTGCACCAGAAGATGATGCTGCAGGTAAAAAGTGCGTTGGAAGATGCAGATGTGGCTATTTTGATGCACGATATCAATGAGCCTATCGACGATTTCCAGGCCATAGTAGATATGCTGAAACTGAAAGTACCGGCCATATTACTATTGAATAAAATAGATACGGTCAAAGACAAGAAGATCATTGAAGAACGTATCAAACAGTATGCAGAGAAATTCCCTAAATATAAAGTGCTGGGCGTATCGGCACAAACGAAAAAGAATATAGATAAAATATTGCCGCTGGTACTGGAATACCTGCCCGAGGGTATGCCATACTACCCGGACGACAGCATGAGTGACAGGCCGGTACGCTTTTTTGTAAGCGAGCTGATACGCCAGCAGATATATGAACAGTACCACGAAGAGATACCATACCATGCAGCGGTGCTCATCCAATCGTTTGAAGAAAAGCCTAACCTGAATGTGATAAAGGCAGAGATAATAGTAAGCCGCGAAACGCAGAAGGTGATAATAATAGGTAAAGGTGGCAGCCTGATAAAGCAACTGGGCATCAATGCACGCAAGGCCATAGAAGAATTTTTAGGGGCCAAGGTGCACCTGGAACTGTTTGTGAAAGTGCGGCCCAAATGGAGGGATAACGAGAACTACCTCAAAGAATATGGATATAATTCTTGAGCAGCCATATATACAGCCTTTGCATAAAGACTGGCACCGGCAGCAGGTAGCATCGGTAGCCATGCTGCGGCTCGATGTATTGCACCCCGTAGTATCCGGCAATAAATGGTACAAGCTGAAGCATAATATACAATATGCCTTGTCTGAAGGCTACACGCAGATACTCACCTTTGGCGGTGCCTATTCCAACCACCTGGTAGCGGCAGCGGCTACAGCAAAAGCTTACGGCATAGGTGCCATAGGTATAGTGAAAGGGCAATATGCCGAAAAGCAATTGACACCTACTTTGAAGGAGTGCATGGACTATGGTATGCAATTGCATTTTGCTACCAATGAAGACTATGCAAAAAAAGGCACGGCCGATTACCTGGAATCACTTTCCAACCGGTATAATGCGCCATTTATTATTCCCGAAGGCGGGGCCAATGAATGGGGCAGGGAAGGTGCTGCCGAAATAGCACAACTCATCCCGCAGGATTATTCGCATATATGTGTATCCGTAGGCACAGGTACTACGCTGGTAGGTATATATAATGGTACCGGCAGTGAGCAACAGGTGCTGGGCTATGTACCTATGAAGCATGGCAGCTATATGAAAGAAATAGTATATACCCACCTGGAAGGTATGGACACCAGCCGCCTCAGCCTGTATGATACCTGGCATTTTGGTGGCTTCGGCAAGCATACTGCCGAACTGGTAAGCTTTATGAATACGTTTTACAACGATACCCAGGTGCCACTGGATATGGTATACACCGCCAAAATGATGTACGGTGTACAGGAGCAGATAAATAGCGGTTTCTTTCCTGCCGATGCTGACATTTTATGCATACACACCGGCGGTTTGCAGGGCAATGTTTCTCTTGGCGGGCAGCTCATCTATTAGCAGCCCTGTTTTTTCGCACTATATTGCAGCCACAACCATCGTAATATGGCAGAATTCACTACTGCAAAAAAAGGTAACCGTCTCACGCTATATATAATAATAGGTCTTATCGCCGGTATTGCTTTGGGCTTTTGGCTCAACAGCAGTTATGTAAATAAGGAGAATGAGCGTATAGCCATTGCAGAGACGAGGATAAAAGGTATAGACCACCGGCTATCCGTTATCACCGATACTACAACCGCATTGTATCAAAGTCTTGCCGGCGAGCTGCAAACCGTCTCTAAAGAAAAATCGGCAGCCATTGCAGAACGCGATGATAAGATAGATGGCTTTGCCTTACTGGCAGATATATTCCTCCGGCTTATAAAAATGATCGTGGCACCACTGGTATTTACCACGCTGGTGGTTGGTGTGGCCAAACTGGGCGATATCAAAACAGTGGGCCGTATAGGCGGGCGTACCCTGCTCTGGTTCTTTGCTGCATCATTCACCAGCCTGCTATTGGGTATGATGCTGGTCAATTTCTTCAAACCCGGACTGAACATGCACCTGGCATTACCCGATGCTACAGTAGATACCGGCATTAAGAAAACAGCCCTTACGCTAAAGGACTTTCTATACCATGTATTCCCTGCCAGCATATTTGAGTCGATGGCGAAGAACGAGATATTGCAGATAGTCGTATTCTCCCTGTTCTTCGGTGTGGCCACAGCATCTATAGGTGAGAAGGGAGAAGTAGTGATAAAAGCAATGGATGCGATAGCGCATGTGATACTGAAGGTGACAGGTTATGTAATGAACTTTGCGCCTGTAGCTGTATTCGGTGCCATGACCGCTATTATAGCCAAGCAGGGTATTGGCATACTTAAAACCTATTCCATATTTATTTCAGAATTCTATACAGGACTGCTCCTGTTATGGATCATCCTTCTGCTTGCAGGTTCCCTGTTTATAAAGAAAAGGATATTCACCCTGGTGAAGCGTATAAAGGAACCGATACTGCTTGCCTTCAGCACCAGCAGCAGTGAGGCCGCTTTCCCCAAGACCATGCTTGAACTGGAACGCTTTGGCTGCAAGGATAAGATAGTAAGCTTTGTATTGCCGCTGGGTTATTCCTTCAACCTCGATGGCTCTATGATGTATATGACCTTTGCCTCGCTGTTCATAGCGCAGTCTTATGGCATACATCTCGACTTTGGCACGCAGATGAGTATGCTATTAGTGCTGATGCTCACCAGCAAGGGTGTTGCGGGCGTGCCGCGAGCATCGCTGGTAGTAATAGCCGGTACACTCGCGACATTCAACATACCCGAAGCCGGGCTGGCCTTGCTGCTGGGCATAGACCCGCTGCTTGACATGGGCCGTAGTGCTACCAATGTGGTGGGCAACAGCGTGGCCACTGCTGTGGTGAGCAAATGGGAAAATGCACTGGAAACAACGTAGTTCGATTATTTATGAATGAAATTGATTTCATAGCAATATTAAACTATAGAACTACAGGAGAAGGTGGTAGGAAAACGCCTGCTCGTTCAGGGTACAGGCCACAGGTGAAATTCCCTTTCTCCGAAATGCAGACATCAGGGCAGCAAACATTTTTCGGGAAAGAATGGGTATATCCGGGCGACACTGTAAAGGCGAACATTAAAATTTTGATGACAGATTTTTTTGCTCATTGCCTTGAAGAGGGGATGAGCTTTGAATTCAGGGAAGGGGCAATGATAATAGGAACCGGGAAAATTATTGAGATTGTAAATGAAGAATTAAGAAAATAAATAATGGCGGGAATATTTCTAAATGCGCTGGAAGAATAGATTTCCCGTAATTTCTTTATTTTCACCGTTCTAAGCACTAATCATGCACGATTTTATAGAACTGATCAAAGAACTGATGAACGCCGAAAAGTTAGCCGCCCTGGTAACTTTGTATGGCGGACTATACCTTGTAGCCTTTATCATTTTTGCAGAAACAGGTTTGTTTGTAGGCTTCTTCCTGCCGGGAGATTCCCTGCTGTTTGTTACCGGCCTGATGATAGCCAATTCGCAAAGCCCGTTCGGCAATGATTTTGCCAACCTGGCTTACTGGATAACGCTCATAACCATTGCCGGTGTACTGGGTAATATGGTGGGGTATTGGTTCGGGCGGAAGACCGGCCCCTTGCTTTTCGAGCGAAGGGATACATTGTTATTCAAGAAAAAGCACGTTATACAAGCCAAAGAGTTTTACGACCAGCGTGGCGGCAGTGCTATTATCCTGGCGCGCTTCCTGCCTATCGTGCGCACCTTTGCACCTATCGTAGCCGGTGTGGTAGGTATGGACAGGAAGAAATTCTTTTTATTCAACGTGGTGGGCTGTATAGCCTGGGTGGTTAGCGCCATTTTGCTGGGCTATTTCCTGGGTGAGAATGAATGGGTGAAGCATAATTTTGAAAAAATAGTGATAGGCCTGATAGTTGTGACTACAGCACCTGTATTATTTAAAATGTTCTTTGGCAAAAAGAAACCCGTTGCTGTAGAAGCAGACGGTGAGCAGTAAACCTCTATGCAGCAAAATAAAAACGCATCTATATTCGGTATCCCAGTGTTGGTAGCAGCACTGGGATATTTTGTTGATATATACGACCTCCTGTTATTCCTTATTGTAAGGATAAAAAGCCTGAAAAGCCTGGGCCTGCCCGAAGATGAGATTGGCAAAGTAGGCCTGCAGATAGCCAGTCACCAGATGTGGGGGCTGTTGATAGGCGGTATTATATGGGGTGTGCTGGGCGATAAGAAAGGCAGGCTGAGTGTACTCTTTGGTTCTATACTATTATACTCGCTGGCCAATATTGCCAATGGTTTTGTAACCACGGTAGACCAATACAGCCTTTGCCGTTTTATTGCAGGTATAGGGCTGGCAGGTGAGCTGGGTGCAGGTATTACACTGGTAAGCGAACTGATACCGAAAGAAAAACGCGGGGTAGCTACATCGATGGTGGCCGGCATAGGGCTTACCGGCGCAGTGGTCGCTTATTTTATAGGCCAGGAGTTTGACTGGAGGGTATGCTATTATATAGGTGGCGGACTGGGGCTTTGCCTGCTGCTACTGCGTGTTACGGTTTTCGAATCGGGCATGTTCAAACAGATACAGCACGCAGAAGTTGTGAAAGGGAATTTCCTGATGTTCTTTACCAACCGCAAACGTTTTAAAAAATATATACTCAGCATTCTTATAGGTCTTCCTACCTGGTATGTGATAGGTATCATCGTTGGCTTCTCCAACGAATTTGGTAAGCAGTTCAATATACAGGAGCCTATCAATCCCGGCAAAGCGGTTATGTATGCCTATGCAGCTATCTCTGTAGGCGACATACTGATAGGCTTAGTAAGCCAGTGGCTGAAAAGCCGTAAGAAAGCACTGTTCATCTTTTATGGGATAACGGTCTTCGGTATTTTGCAGTATTTCACCCAGTACAACGGCACTGCTACAAACATGTACCTTATCTGTGCACTGCTGGGCTTCGGCACCGGCTTCTGGGCCATATTCGTAACTATGGCTGCCGAGCACTTCGGTACCAACCTGCGTGCTACTGCCGCTACTACCGTGCCTAACATGGTGCGAGGTGCATTGCCGCTTATCATCTGGATGTTCACCAAACTGCAGGTATTCGGGTATGTAGAAGCTGCTGCCATAACAGGTGGCGTAGTTATGACCATCAGCATTATAGCTGCATTGATGACTGAAGAGACTTTTGGCAAAGACCTTGACTTTTTAGAACAATAAAAAGAGCAATACATTGCGTATTGCTCTTTCAGGTATAAAAGCAGTTATTGCTTAGGCCATAACTGCTTTTTGCTTTTTATGGTAGAGTATATAAGAGGCAAAACAGAATGCTATGACCAGCAGCATGAAAAAGGTGCCGCCACCTACGCCTGCTACTACTGTTATGGAATAGATGGCACCTATAAGATCGAAAGCGAGACCTGCATAAGCCCATTCCTTTAGCCTTGGGAAACCGGGCACCAGTATGCCTATCACACCCAGTATTTTAGCTATGCCTATAAAACGTGTGAAATAGTCGGGGTAATGCAACACGCCATTCATAAATTTTGTGGCATCCTCATTGACCATAGCATCGGGTATGGCAGAGAACAGCATAAAGCCCGCGAATAAAATGGTTACGATCCAGTAAGCGATATTTATCTTTTTCATAGCAATTGTTTTTAGTGATTATTGTTGCATGTTTTTGTCATAGCTCACCATCCACTGTATGCCGTATTTATCAACCAGCATACCAAAGTAAGCACCCCAGAAAGTATTTTCCTGCGGCATAATTACATTGCCGCCTGCTGCAAGCCCATTGAACAGGCGGGTAGCATCTGCTTCGCTATCGGCGCTAACAGATATATGAAAATTGTCGCCCCTGGTGCCTGGGCCAAATGCTGTAGGTCTGTCCCCGCCCATCAGTACATGGCCGGCTCCTATTGGCAGGGCTATGTGCATGATCTCGTCATCGCCTGCGCCTTCAGGTTTGGGTACACCTGCAGGTATATCGCTGTTGCGCATAACAGTAGCAAATTCGCCGCCGAATACTGATTTGTAAAAATCGAATGCTTCGGCGCAGTTGCCGTTAAAAAGCAGGTAAGGATTAAGTGCTGCCATTGTTTTAGTTTTTAAAGTGGTTATTGATTATTGATTTATTATTTATAAAAGCATTTCGCAGTGATAACCTTTGGTAGAAATGATCTCGATTACTTTACCGGGTATAATGCCTTCCTGCTCTATCCGCAGTACACGGTCACAGTCTTCGAGATCGAAGCTGATGCGGCTGCCAGGGAAGTGACGCAGCAGGATATCTGTAAGCATCATAGATACCTCTTCGCAACTCACATTCGTTTTAAAGACTTCTACCATCATACTAATATCGCTTAATTATTCCCGAAGTACAGTATCCATTCCATACCGTATTTGTCTGTGAGGGCACCGATAGTGCCGGCAAAGAACTCATGTGGCGGCCTTGTCTTTTTCCCGCCTGCCGATAATTTTTCATAGAACCCTGCCATCTCTTCCTTAGTGCTGCAGCTCAATGATATATTCACCGGGCTATATGCCGGGGCAGGGTTGGGGTTGGCCATATCTGATGCCAGAAGTACGATACCTCCATTATTGAGGCTGGCATGTAATATGCCTTCACGCAAAGCTGGTGGAAAATCATTCGCCATTGGCGAATCACTTATTTTCTGCATAAATAACTCACCGCCCAGGCAATCTTTATAGAAGCTCATGGCTTCGGCACAGTTGCCGTTGAACAGCAGGTATGGACTGGTTTGTGTCATTGGGTATGGATTTTTTTGTTAAAAATGTTTTGACTGATAATTGATGACCCATTGTATGCCGAACTTATCTACGAACATGCCGAAGAACGAACCCCAGAATGCTTTTTCCAGCGGCACCCTTACTTCTCCACCGGCAGATAGCGCTTTAAACAGGTCTTTAGTCTCCTCCTCGCTATTGCCCTGTATGGCTATCGAAAAATTGTCTCCCTTGCTGGTAGGATGGCAATACTCCGGCCTGTCGCTGCCCATCAGTACCGTTTCATCGCTGATAGGTAATGAGATATACATAATGCGTTCCGGGCTTTCTTCCGGCACGGGCAAGCTGTCGGGCACATCTTTATACCGCAGCAGGCCTGTAAACTCCCCTCCAAACACCGACCTGTAAAAAATAAATGCTTCTTCACAGTTACCATCAAAATTCAAATAGGGGTTGATCAATGCCATCTTACAATCTTTATTTGTTCCTGGAGCATGCAGCATGCTATCGTTACAGCAAAAGTAAAATGCGCCTTTGGCAAAGGCGGGGTGTTAAAACGGCATTATAAGGGGTTGTTTGCGACAGGTGCTTTTTCGTAAATTTGAACTTATGGTACACATATCTATCCTCATTCCAAAGAAAGCAATATTAGGCAGCCTCGAAGGCTCCAGGCAATTGTTTGCCCAGGTAAACCAGTTCTTTAAAATGCGCGGTGCTCCGCCATTATTCAAAGTACAGCTGGTAGGCCTTACTAAAGAAACACCAGTTAGCGGCGGCCTGTTCACCGTGAATGCAGATGTACTGCTGGCCGATGTGAAAAAGACCAACCTCATTATTATACCCGCTATAGACGGTGACCTTACCGAAGCGGTGGAGAACAACCGCGAGTTTGCAACCTTTATTACTAAGCAATATGCAAAGGGTGCCGAAGTAGCCAGTCTTTGTCTGGGAGCATTTCTGCTGGCATCTACCGGCCTGCTGGATGGTAAAAAATGTGCTACGCACTGGGCGGCAGCCAACGAGTTCAGGAAGATGTTCCCGAATGTAGACCTGGTAACTGAAAAGATCATTACCGAAGAGCATGGTATCTATTCCAGCGGCGGGGCTTTCTCTTACCTCAACCTGATACTGCACCTGATAGATAAATATGCAGGGCATGATATAGCCATTCTCTGCGCTAAAATATTTGCCATAGAAATAGAGCGCAACAGCCAGTCTTCGTTTATGATATTCCAGGGGCAGAAAGAGCATGAGGACGAGCCGGTGAAGAAAGCGCAGGAGTTCATAGAATCGAACTATGCCGAGCGGACAACGGTAGACCAGCTGGCAGATATGTTTGCCATAGGCCGCAGGAGCTTTGAGCGCCGCTTTAAAAAGGCCACCGATAATACGGTGAATGAATATATACAGCGGGTGAAGATAGAAGTAGCCAAAAAAGAACTGGAAGCCAGCCGCAAAAGTGTGAACGAGGTAATGTATGAAGTAGGTTATTCAGATAATAAGGCTTTCCGGTCTACTTTTAAAAAGATCACCGGCTTATCACCTATAGAATATCGTAATAAATATAGCAAGGAAGCTATTGCTGTATAAGGGATCCGAAAGGATAGAGTACAGTGGGGCCCATGTATTTGGGCCCTTTTTTATGGATTTTTTAAAGAAAATAGGGTATTCAAGTTTATTTATACTTTTTTGTACAAATAGTATGGTAACTTTGCGTTAAGAATACATGAAATCAGAGACCAATATCATGGACGAGAAGCTAAGTATAGAGCAAGCGGTGCTGAGTGACTATAAGTATGGCTTTGTTACCGAAATAGAAGCCGACGAGGCACCCAAAGGGCTGGACGAAAGCACGATCAGGTTTATATCTGCCAAAAAAAATGAACCGGAATGGATGCTGGAATGGCGCCTGAAAGCCTTCCGCCAGTGGCTGAAAATGGAAGAGCCAACCTGGGCCAATATTAATTATCCGCCAATAGATTACCAGGATATTATATATTATTCTGCCCCAAAGCAAAAAGCCAAGCTGGAAAGCCTGGACGATCTTGACCCCGAACTGAGGCGTACTTTCGAAAAACTGGGTATATCATTAGATGAACAAAAGCGCATATCTGGCGTGGCGGTAGATGCCGTTATAGATAGCGTGTCTATAGCTACTACTTTTAAAGAGCAGCTTGCTGAAGTAGGCGTTATATTCTGTTCCATCAGTGAAGCTATTCAAAACCACCCTGAATTAATAAAGAAATACCTGGGTTCGGTTGTACCGGCTACAGACAACTATTTCTCCGCCCTGAACGCGGCTGTGTTCAGTGACGGATCTTTCTGTTATATACCCAAAGGTGTTCGTTGCCCTATGGAGCTGTCTACCTATTTCCGTATCAATGCTGAAAATACGGGCCAGTTCGAACGCACGCTGATAGTAGCCGAAGAAGGCAGCTATGTAAGCTACCTGGAAGGTTGTACGGCACCGATGCGTGATGAGAACCAGCTGCACGCTGCGGTGGTAGAGCTTATTGCTATGGACCATGCAGAGATAAAATACAGCACCGTACAGAACTGGTACCCCGGCGATAAAGACGGCGTGGGCGGTATTTACAATTTTGTTACCAAGCGCGGCATCTGCCACGATAGCGCCAAAATATCATGGACACAGGTAGAGACCGGTTCATCTATCACCTGGAAATACCCGAGCGTGATACTGAAAGGCGATAATTCTGTGGGCGAATTCTACTCTGTAGCAGTTACTAATAACTACCAGCAGGCCGATACCGGCACCAAAATGCAGCATATAGGTAAGAATACTAAAAGCCGCATCGTATCGAAAGGTATTTCCGCAGGCTTTAGCAACAACAGCTACCGTGGCTTGGTGCATGTAAATAAAAATGCTACCAATGCACGCAACTATTCTCAGTGCGACTCTTTGCTGCTGGGCGATAAATGCGGCGCGCATACCTTCCCTTATATAGAAGTAAAGAACAGCTCATCTGTAGTAGAGCACGAGGCTACCACGTCTAAAGTTGGTGAAGACCAGATATTCTATTGCAACCAGCGCGGTATAGATACCGAAACCGCTGTAGCGCTCATCATCAATGGTTTTGCCAAAGAAGTGATGAACCAGCTGCCGATGGAGTTTGCTGTTGAAGCACAAAAACTGCTGGCCATCAGCCTTGAAGGCAGCGTAGGATAATTTAAAACCGATTAAAAAATTTATAAGCTATATATAATGTTGCACATTGAAAATCTGCAGGCAAGAATAGAAGAGAAAGAAATTCTGAAAGGTATCAACCTGGATATAAAGCCCGGTGAAGTACATGCTATCATGGGACCTAACGGCTCCGGCAAGAGTACGCTGGCATCTGTACTGGCTGGCAGGACAGACTATGAGGTAACCGGCGGTAAAGTTGATTTCCTGGGTAAAGACCTGCTGGATATGTCTCCTGAAGAAAGGGCAGGCGAGGGTGTATTCCTGAGCTTCCAGTACCCGGTAGAGATACCCGGTGTGAGCACTACCAATTTTATTAAGACCGCTGTAAATGAAGTGCGCAAATACCGTGGCGAAGCACCGCTGGATGCGGTTTCATTTTTGAAACTGATGAAAGAGAAAATGGCGATGATGGAAATGGACCAGGCTATGCTGAGCCGTTCGCTGAACGAAGGTTTCTCCGGTGGCGAAAAGAAACGTAACGAAATATTCCAGATGGCTATGCTGAACCCCAAGCTGGCAATACTGGATGAAACGGACTCAGGCCTGGATATTGATGCTATACGCGTAGTGGCAAACGGTGTAAACAAACTGCGCAGCAAGGATAATGCAGTGCTCGTCATCACCCACTACCAACGCCTGCTCGATTACCTGGTTCCTGATTTTGTACACGTGCTGTATAATGGCCGTATTGTGAAATCAGGCACAAAAGAACTGGCATTTGAACTGGAAGAAAAAGGTTACGATTTCATTAAAAGCGAATACCCGGTAGAGGCTTAATAAAGAAGAGCATGGATAATATAGCATATTTTAAAGAACAGTTTGATAGGCTGGATTCGCCTGATGCTTTGTCTGGCTTAAGGCAGAGCAGCATGAACAGCTTCAGCAACCTGGGTATACCTACCACGCGTAATGAAGAGTGGAAATATACCCGTATCAGCAGCCTGTTCAACCGCGAATACCTTATAAATAACACAACGGCCATTACAGCCGCAGATATAGATACTATAGCATTGCCCGCTCATGCAACGGCTAATGTTATTGTATTCATCAATGGTATTTTCTCCAATGAGTTCTCAGCTATCCGCTCTGCGGGACTGAGCTTATGCCCGCTGGAAGAGGCTGCAAGCAATGAATATAAGAGCATAGTATCTAAGCACCTGAATCATAGCAGTCAATACCTGAAAGATGGTATAAATGCACTCAATACTGCATTTATACATGGAGGTATATTCCTGCATGTGCATAAGAATAAAGTGATAGACCAGCCGGTATATATCTACAATATTACCGATGCACGTAATGGTCATGTACTATCGCAGCCACGCAGCCTTGTATATGTTGGCCAGCAGGCACAGGTAAACTTTACAGAAATATACCATACGCTGGGTACCGCAGAAAGCCTTACCAGCCAGGTAATGGAAATGGTGGTAGAGCAGGATGCGATAGTAGAATACTACAAGATACAGAACGAAGGCAAAGCAGCCAGCCAGGTGAGCACTACTCACATAAGGCAAGTAGGCAAAAGCCTGGTAAATACTGTGACCATAACGCTGGACGGCGGCATAGTGCGCAACAACCTGCATGCCATAATGGAAGCAGAGCATACGGAAGCACACATGTACGGCCTGTACTTTCCTGATGGAACAACGCATATTGACAACCATACTATTGTTGATAATGCAGTACCGCACTGCCTGAGCAATGAATTTTACAAAGGCATAATGGATGGGCAATCAACCGGTGTCTTTAACGGTAAAATATTTGTGCGTAAGGATGCGCAGAAGATCAATGCATTCCAGTCTAACAAAAATGTACTGCTCTCTGACAACGCCAGCGTAAATACAAAACCGCAGCTGGAGATATATGCTGATGATGTGAAATGTTCGCACGGTTGCACCGTGGGCAGCATTGATGAAGAAAGCCTTTTCTACCTGCAATCGAGGGGTATACCGCGCAAAGAAGCGATGGCTTTGCTGCTGCAGGGCTATGCTACCGATATACTGGAGAAGATAAAGCTGGAACCGGTACGTACCTATGTAGAAGAATTGATAGCAAAACGTTTATTAGTAGAGACTGTATGATACCGGCAGAACAAATATTGCCAATAGATGTGCAGCACATCCGCAGTGCGTTCCCTATACTGGGCCGCCAGGTAAAGGGTAAGCCATTGGTGTACCTGGACAACGCTGCCACTACACAAAAGCCACAGGCTGTAATAGATGCATTGACTAATTACTATAGTGGTTATAATGCCAATATACACCGTGGCATACATACGCTGGCTGAAGAAGCAACTGCTGCTTACGAGGCTACGCGCGATGCTGTAAAAGATTTTATCAATGCACCTTCGCGAGAGGAGATCATCTTTACCCGTGGTACTACCGAAAGCATTAACCTGGTAGCCTATACATGGGGCAGGGCCAATGTGCAGCAAGGGGATGAGATCATCATCTCTGCAATGGAGCACCATTCGAACATTGTGCCCTGGCAGATACTGTGTGAAGAAAAAGGCGCTGTACTGAAAGTGATACCGGTAAATGAACTGGGAGAACTGGAAATGGATGTTTACCTGTCTTTGCTTAGTGAAAAAACAAAGCTGGTTTCTATAGTACATGTTTCCAATGCCTTGGGAACCATTAACCCGGTAAGACAAATAATAGATGCAGCTCATAAAACCGGTGCTGTAGTGCTGGTAGATGGTGCACAGTCTACCGTACACCTGCATATAGATGTGCAGGAAATGGATTGTGATTTCTTTGCCTGCTCTGCACATAAATTATACGGGCCTACCGGTGTAGGTATACTATATGGTAAGAAGGATATACTGGAATCGATGCCGGTATTCCTGGGCGGGGGAGAAATGATAAAAGAAGTGAGCTTTGATAAGACCACTTATAACGAGCTGCCTTATAAATACGAAGCCGGTACACCTAATATAGCTGATGTAATAGCTTTTAAATACGCTTTGGATTTTATTAATGCTACCGGCAAGGCTGCTATAGCACAATATGAACACCAGCTTTTGGAATATGGTACAGGGCAACTGGCTAATATTCCCGGCCTGCATATTATTGGCAGGGCCAGGCATAAAGCCAGCGTCATATCTTTTGTACTGGACAAGGTACACCCGCAGGACATAGGCATATTGCTCGATAACCAGGGTATAGCCGTAAGAACGGGCCACCACTGCGCCCAGCCTTTAATGGACTGCTATAAGATACCGGGTACTATCAGGGCTTCGTTTGCCATGTATAATACCTTCCACGAAATAGATGCTTTAGTGGCAGGGCTGAACAAAGCCATAAAAATGCTTTCATAAATGACTGATAATAGCACGATAGCAGGTACAGAACAGGAAATAGTGGATGAGTTCTCTTTATTCGACTCATGGGATGATAAGTATGAATATATCATAGACCTGGGCAAGCGCCTGCCTGAACTGGCAGCGGAACATAAGACCGATGAGAACCGCGTACGTGGCTGCCAGTCTACCGTATGGCTGATAGCAAACGACAGGGAAGGCAAGATATTTTACGAGGCAGATAGCGATTCTACGATAGTGAAAGGGCTTATCAGTATGCTGATAAGAGTATTGAGCGGCCATACGGCAGATGAGATAATAGAAGCGAAACTGGATTTTATAGACAGGATAGGCATGAGGGCGCACTTGGCACAAACACGCTCTAACGGGCTGGTAGCTATGGTGAAACAGATGAAAAATTATGCATTGGCTTACAAACTAAAAAACGAGGTGAATGATGGATACCGCAGCACTGAAACAAAAAGTAATTGAATGCCTGCAAACCATATTTGACCCCGAGATACCGGTAAATATCTGGGAGATGGGGCTGATATACGAGGTAGAGATATTGCCCATAGGTAATGTGCAGGTAGTAATGACACTGACAGCACCCAACTGCCCGGCGGCACAATCGCTGCCTATAGAAGTTGACCAGAAAGTAAGAGAGATAGAAGGCGTGAATGATGTGCATGTATCTGTAACCTGGACACCACCCTGGGATAAGAGTATGATGTCTGAAGCAGCACAACTTGAATTAGGAATGCTATAAACCGGAACTTATGAAGATAACCGCACAGGAAGAATATGGACTAAGAATGCTGATACGTATTGCCAGCTGCAATAACGAGGAAGGTATGAGCATTCCGCAACTGAGCGAGGCGGAAGGTCTTACCAGTCCTTATGTAGCTAAGCTAACGCGGGTATTGCGTATGTCTGGTTTCATTAACAGTACACCCGGCAACAGGGGAGGCTATGTATTGGCCAAGTCGGCAGAAGAAATTGTGATAAATGATGTACTAAAAGCATTGGGTGGCGCGTTGTATGATGCAGATTTTTGCCAGCTGCATGCCGGCAGCCTGAAGCTCTGCAATAATTCAGTGGACTGCTCTGTGCGCTCTTTATGGCAGATGATACAGTTTACGGTAGACGGGTTGCTGAGTAAGATAACTCTGAGCCATTTGGTCAACCAGGGTAATATATCCGGTAAGGTACTGGAAGATATATTAACCCAAAAAATATAGATCGGCCTAAAGCATTAAATAATTTTTTAGGCGTAATTTAAATTATCGTTCTGGTGGCATAAAGTTTTCAAGCCATCCTATTAAAGTGAAGACAAGATGAATCCCAGTGCCCGTGATATTAACCGTATGGCCCGTTTATTGGCCCATACACAAGTGACCTCTGCTAAAAAGATACAGCATAAGCCACAGCCGAAACCGCAGGCTGCTGTTAAGAAAGATGTTGTAGAAGAGCCCAAAGAGAAAGCGATACATTTTTTCTCAATGCCTAAGATCAACCTGTACCGCTTTCTGAAGTTTTTACCTGCTTTTCATTAAACTATAAAGTACCTCTTTTGGCCTGCTCGGCTTCTATGCTTTCAAACAAAGCCTGGAAATTTCCTTTACCGAAAGATTTGGCTCCTTTACGCTGTATTATTTCAAAGAATAAAGTCGGCCGGTCTTCTACCGGCTTGGTAAATATCTGCAGCAGATAGCCTTCTTCGTCCCTGTCTACCATAATTCCTAAAGATTTCAGCACTTCAAGGTCTTCAGCAATAGTACCCACGCGGTTTTTAACCGTGTCGTAATAAGTACCGGGTACATGCAGGAATTCCACCCCGCGTTTTTTCATTTCCGATATAGTGAATACAATATCATCGGTTGCCACGGCAATATGCTGGCAGCCTGCACCGCGGTAAAAATCAAGATATTCTTCTACCTGCGATTTTTTTAGCCCTTTAGCCGGCTCATTTATCGGGAATTTGATACGGCCGTTGCCATTGGTCATCACCTTGCTCATAAGAGCAGTGTATTGGGTAGAGATGTCTTTATCATCGAACGTGATGAGGTTGGCGAAGCCCATTACACGTGCATAAAATTCGGCCCATTTATTCATCTCGCCCAGCAACACATTGCCTACCATATGGTCTATATATTTCAGCCCGGTTGATGGCGGGTTGTAATCTGATTTCCATTTTACATATCCCGGCATAAATACGCCGTTATAGTTTTTGCGCTCTACGAACATGTGAATGGTGTCGCCGTATGTTTTGATGGCAGAACGTACCACTTCTCCATGTTCGTCTTGTGTTACCATTGGTTTTATGGCAGGTTCTGCACCTCTTGCCACTGTTTCTTCAAAGGCCTTGCGCGCATCTTCCACCCAGAGGGCTATCACCTTCACACCATCGCCGTGCTTGCGAATATGTTCAGATATAGCACTATCAGGATTGAAAGGAGTGGTAAGTACCAGCCGTATCTTATCCTGCACCAGCACATAAGAGCAGTATTCTTTATTGCCGGTCTCAAGACCGCAATAGGCCAGCGACTGGAAGCCGAAAGCAGTCTTATAATAATGGGCAGCCTGTTTGGCATTGCCTACGTATAGTTCTACATAGTCTGTACCATTAATAGGGAGGAAGTCCTGCGCCTGGTCGAATATTTTTTCTATCCCGTAGCTGAAATTGCTTACCTGTGTTAAGTTATCTGAGGGCATAAAATATATTGTTTGTTAAACGTTGTTGGTGTTTCTATGCAGTGGTTTCTTCCAGCCACGATTTGTAATAACCATTCACCTCTATTTCCAATGCTTCTTCTGTTACCATCATCGGGTTGAACGGATCTATCATCACAGCCAGCTCCTGTGTTTCCTTTTTGCCGATACTGCGTTCTATAGCGCCGGGGTGCGGGCCGTGCGGTATGCCACCGGGGTGCAGGGTCAGTTGTCCCTTTTCAATATTATTACGGCTCATAAAATCGCCGTCTACATAGTACAGTATCTCATCGCTGTCTATATTGCTATGGTGATACGGTGCCGGTATAGCCTGCGGATGATAATCGTACAGGCGTGGCACAAAGGAGCAGACAACAAAATTCTTGCTCTCGAAAGTCTGGTGCACTGGCGGCGGCATGTGTATGCGCCCCGTGATTGGCTCGAAATTGAAAATAGAGAACGTGTAAGGGTAGTGGAAGCCGTCCCAACCAGCCACATCGAAAGGATGGTTGGCATATACATAAGGGAATATGTGACCTTTCTTTTTTATGAAGATGTCAAACTCGCCTTGCTCATCGTATGTCTTCAGGTTTTCCGGCTGCTTTATATCTCGCTCGCAGAATGGAGCATGTTCCAATAGCTGGCCAAACTCGTTGCGGTAGCGGCGCGGGGTGAATATGGGGTCAAAAGACTCGATATACAGCAACCTGTTGGACGGCGTATCAAAATGCACCTGGTATACAGTGCCGCGTGGTATCAGTATATAATCGCCGTATTTGAAACTGAGCTCACCGAACATAGTATATATCTTGCCGCTGCCTTCGTGTACAAACAGTAGCTCATCTGCATCAGCATTCTTGTAGAAATAATCGGTAGATGCCTTTGGTGCTGCCAGCCCTATATGCATGGCATTGTTCACGAACAATGTCTTGCGGCTTTTCAGGTAGTCTTTTTCAGGCTTCAGGTCAAAGCCTTTAAAGCTCATGGCATCGAGGCTATTGTCTATAGCTATTTTAGGTTTTACACTGTAAGCCTTGTCTTTCTGCTTTACCCTTGTAGGCGGGTATAAGTGGTACACCAGTGATGACATGCCGGAGAAGCCTTGTGTACCCACCAGCTCTTCCTGGTAGAGGTGGCCGTTGGGCTGTCGGTATACAACATGGCGCTTGTCGGGTATGACACCCATTTTATGGTATATTGGCATATTCTTGTGTTTGAATATTTAATGGCATTTGAAATAATCGAATGGTTCATCACAGTTTTTGCATCTGTATAATGCCTTGCAGGCGGTGGAACCGAATTGAGATATAAGCGAAGTGTTGACAGAGCCACATTTAGGGCATATTACAGCCTCGGGCTGTGCCGAATGAAAATTGTGGCAGGAAGAATGTACCGGTGCGGAGATACCGAATTGGCGTAGCTTTTCTTTAGTGGCATCGCTCATCCAGTCGGTAGTCCAGGCGGGGGCATACACCAGTTTTACGGTGGCGTTGCTGATGCCGTGAAAGAACAGTGTAGCGAGTATATCCTGCTGAATGATGCCCATTGCCGGGCAGCCTGTATAGGTGGGCGTAAGTATGATCTCGTACCTATCCTTGTGCAACACCACATCACGCAGCATACCTATTTCTTCAATGTTTACCACGGGTATCTCCGGGTCTTTTATTGTAGATAGTATAGATAATATGTCTTCCTTACTACGAGGCTGTGCTATTACCATATTGCTTCGGGATATGCGCGTTGCAGGTATTGCATTTCTGTAAGTATATGGCCCAGGTGTTCGGTATGGATACCTGCGCGGCTGCCGGTCTGCATAAACTCGCCGGCAGGTAGAAGAATATCTGCATCTTTCAGGATAGCTGTCACATGTTCCATCCACTTAGGTTTCAACGGAGCTAGGTCTGCAGCTATACCTTCTTTCAGCAGTGTTGCATCCACCTCGTCCATTTCAAACATTTCGCCGGTATACATCCACAGTTCGTCTACTGCGTGCTGCAGTTTGCTGTTGCTGATAACAGTACCCCTGCCAAGACGGTAGCACCAGTCCCTGGCATGTACCAGGTGGTATTTTACTTCTTTCAGTGTTTTGGCTGCTATACCGGCCAGTGTATCATCTTTCGATTTACTGAGTTCTGTAAAAAGTAAAGACTCAAACGCTGCAATGAATAATTGCTTCGCAATAGTATAAGCAAAATCACCGGTGGGTAATTCTGTAATAAGATTGTTGTAGAATTGGCGCTCGCCACGTTTGTAAGCAAGGTCATCTTCTGTACGTTTCTTTCCTTCCACTTCGCCGGCATATCGTAGTAATGCCTGTGCGCGGCCAAGATTGTCTAATGCAATATTGGTCAGGGCCAGGTCTTCTTCCAGTATGGGACCACGGCTGCACCATTCAGACAGGCGGTGGCTTTGGATGAGGGCGCTGTCGCCAAGCCGCAGCAGGTAAGTATAAAGAGCATTTTGCTGGTTCATAATTCTTTGGTATTAGATCTGCTTAGCGCCTTCAGGCATTACATAAAAAGTAGGGTGGCGATATATCTTATCATTTGCTGGGTCGAAGAACATATCTGCATCATCAGGGTTAGATGCAGTTACATATTTTGCGGGCACCACCCATATACTGCTGCCTTCGTTACGGCGCGTATATATATCCCTTGCATTTTGCAGGGCCATCTGCCTGTCAGACGCGTGCACACTGCCTGCATGTATATGATGATTGCCTGCGCGGCTTTGTATAAATACTTCCCAAAGGTCCAGTTGTGTATCGTTTGCCATAGAGCGTTGTTTTATTTGTTTTCCTGAATTTGTTTACTGTAAGCAGCCCCTGCTTCTCTTACCCATGCACCTTCTTCATGATACTTTACATGATGCGCCATACGCTGTTTATTGCATGGGCCATTGCCGCTGATAACCTGTTTGAACTCTGCCCAGTTTATTTCGCCGTGGTCATAGCCCTGTTTGGCTTCGTTCCATTTCAGGTCTTTATCGGGTATAGCTAGCCCAATCAATTCTGCCTGTGGTACTGTTTTATCTATAAAGCGCTGGCGCAGTTCATCATTGCTCTTACGTTTTATTTTCCATTTGAAGGCATTACCTGAATGCGGTGAATCGCTGTCGTGCGGACCAAACATCATCAACGCAGGCCACCACCACCTGTTCATAGCATCTTGTGCCATTTCCCTTTGTGCAGGTATGCCTTTCATCATTTTTGCCATTATCTCGTATCCCTGGCGCTGGTGAAAACTCTCTTCCTTGCAAATGCGTACCATAGCACGCGCATACGGTCCGTAAGATGTGCGTTGCAGCGATACCTGGTTTACAATAGCTGCCCCATCTACCAGCCAGCCAATAGCACCTATATCCGCCCAGGTGAGCGAAGGGTAGTTGAATATGTTGGAATATTTTGCTTTGCCGCTATGTAGTTGCTCTATCATCTCCTCGCGCGAGATGCCCAATGTTTCGGCAGCGCTATAGAGGTAAAGCCCGTGACCGCCTTCATCCTGTATCTTGGCCAGCAGTATCTGTTTGGCACGCAGGCTGGGGGCACGGGTTATCCAGTTACCTTCGGGCTGCATACCTATTACTTCAGAGTGCGCATGTTGGGATATCTGGCGAATGAGATGCAGCCTGTAATTTTCAGGCATGTGGTCCTTTGGTTCTATATTCAGATCCTGGTCTACCTTTTCCTGGAAGGACGTTTCTGTGGCTGTTGGAAACATAATTTTAATGTGTTAACCCATCAAAATTATTTTTGGACATGCAATAAAAATGTGATGCCTGTCACGCCAAAAAGATGACTCTGGTCATATCCAACAATGATCAAACATCACTGTGAGCCTTTTTAATAAGCAGTGCTTCGCTCAGTATTTTTATTTTCTTGCCTTTCAGTTCTATGATGTCTTGGTCTCGTAATTCATAGAGAATACGTGTGGCCGTTTCGCGCGTGGTACCGGCAAGGTTGGCCAGTTCTTCGCGTTTCACTACTATATTAATGGTAGCATTATCGCTTTCAAGGCCATAATTTTTCTTAAGGAATAAAAGGGCTTGTGCCAGCCGGTATCGAACGGGTTGCTGTGCTGTGGCCGTTATTTTCTGTTCAGCTTCTTTCAGCTCGTCAGATAGTAAATGGGCTATATTTAGTATGAGGCGGCTATTGTTGGCCGCAATATTGTATAACGGTGTTTTAGGCAGGAAACAAACTTTTGAATCTTCAAGGGCCGATGCTGAACCGGAATATGTATCGTTGCCAAATATAGCACGGTGCCCCATAACATTGCCGTCATGTATCAGGTGTACTATTTGTTCCTTGCCATCAACGCCACATTGTGTGATCTTAATCTTGCCCGATTGTACACAGAACAAGCCCTTGGGATAGGAGCCCTCGTGAAACAGTGCTTCGCCTTTTTTGTATTCCCTGCAACTCTTAATGTTATCCAGCTTATCCAGATCTTCTTTAGCCAGGTCTTTAAATATAGACTTATGGCGTACACTGC
>JANINW010000002.1:41142-63564 GCA_024508935.1 Flavipsychrobacter sp.
AGGGGTAATTTCCTTTTCGTTCATACGTATGCCCCAAAATACCTGAATGTATTCGGCTCATAAGATGATCTAAATCACTATTTGGGCTAATCTCCGTCTATAGGTTGTTCCAGCAGAGAGGCAAGGCCATGGGTAGCCGGGCCGGTGAGCAGGGTGCCATTAGGGGCATAGCGACCGCCATGGCAGGGACAATCCCAGGTTTTTTCTGCTGTGTTCCAGTTTACAATACAGGCAGCATGGGGGCACACGGGGTTAAGCGCATATATTTTACCATTATCATCTTTATATATGGCTACTTTCCGGTTTTCCCATTCGGCTACGGTAGCTTCGCCCGGGGCCAGTTCTGCCAATGCATTGATCTGTTCATAGCTGAAACGGTCGCCTATAAAGCGGCTTATCACATCAGCATTTTCTTTTACAAACTCTGCAAAACCGGCAATTGGTTTTATACGCGATGGTTTGTACAGGTCGGCATACGGATTTTCTTTGCCTGCTATAAGGTCTGAAATTATTTTACCGGCCAGGGTACCGAATATCATACCGTTGCCTATATAGCCGGTTCCGGTATATACATCGGTGTGGCCGGGCAGCAGTCCTATATATGGCAGTCCATCGGCAGCGGTATAGTATTGCGAAGACCATATATAATCTATACTGTCTACATCGAAATAGGTACGGATGTAGGCTTCCAGTTCGCGCAAGGTTTCTGCTGTATTGTCGTTATGGCCGGTTTTATGGTCGAAACCACCGACAATAATATATCGCTTATTGTCTATGGTCTGGGTTCTGAAGTAGTGATAAGGTTCTTCCATATCATAAGACAATCCTGTAGGGTAGTTGCCATCCTTGAGGGTGAAGGCAGCAGCATAACTGCGGTAAGGGGCACACCTGAAATGCAGCAGGTTGATACCGGGAGGGATATGTGTAGCATATACAATTGTGCGCGCTTCAATTTCGCCAAAAGGTGTTTGTGCGTGAAAATGCTCCTTGCGGGTATGATCTTCTACCTTACAGTTTTGCAATATCACGCCCCCGGCCTTTTCAAAAGCCTGTGCCAGCCCTACCAGGTATTTGCCAATGTTAAACTGTGCCTGTGCTTCAAACTTAGCAGCTTTAGTAAACGGGATAGGAACAGGTATTTCTTCAGTATAATTTATTTTGACACCGGCACGTGTACTGGATTCCACTATTTTATCCAGTTCATCCGCCTGTTTATCGTTCAGTGCAAACAGGTGCCCCCTTGTGTATTGAAAATCACAGTCTACCTGGTATTCTTTTGAAATGCTTTCAATAAGTGCTATGGCTTCTTTAGTACTATTGGCCACCAGTTTTGCACTATCATCGCCAAAATCTTTTTCTATTTGGTAGTAAGGGGTATCCAGTAAGGTATTGAGGTGTGCGGTAGTGCCGCCGGTTGTACCAAAGCCAATATTAAACGCTTCTGCCACAATACATTTTTTACCTTGCTCCTGCAGCAGCAGGGCAGTGGTAAGCCCGGTTATGCCGCCGCCCACTATTAATGCATCATATACTTCTGATTTATTCCATGTATTTACGGGGATAAAATTTCCTATTTCCTTTTGCCATACACTGGTTAATGCACCATCTCTTTGCATATAGTCCTTAATTTGGGTTAAAAGACCATAAAAATGCTGCCAATGGTCGGAAAATCTTTTTATAGACTTCTATTGTGTTTTGGCACAATCATTTAGGGTAATGAGGTATAAAATGAAACAGCATGCCGTCATCCGTTATAGCATCTTATCAATATGACGCTGTTGCGCACCAGTTGAAAGTAATCTTCTTGTCTGGGATGGTGTATGTTTATAAGAATGTGCCGGAGAGTGTGTATACAAAAATGAAGAACTCCATTTCCAAAGGAAAGTTTCTGAATAATTACATAAAAGGCAAATTTGAATTTACAAAGCTTGATCAATGACATGCTGGCATAAAATTTACCATTGCTACCAGAAACCATGAAACATATGGAAGGAGGCGAATCAAATTCTGATATGCGGGCATTAGGCAGCCTGGTCTTTATAATTGTATTATTGATCACTGCGCTAATGGCTATACTTTGTTTATAGATAAGAGTGGATCATATACTGTCCATATTCCGGCGCAGCATCTTATAGGCCGCATTAGCTTTTACTATTTTATTGATCTTAAATTTTTTCCCTTCTGATTTATTGTAGGTCGTAAAAAATAATTCTAATTGTTCCAGTGTTTTTTTAGGGAAGTTTTCAATAGATGCATAGTGTTTATAAATATTGGAAAGGGTACTCACAGCAACAAAGCGGTCATTACGTATCATGCCGTCTTCTTCACTTTGCTCGGCCAGTATAGCCCCAATGATACGGCATTCGACCAGGCATCCCGGGAAACTCCTGTATTCTGATAGTACCAGTACATCCAGCGGGTCTCCATCTTCACCTTTCGTACCAGGAATAAAACCAAAGTCATAAGGAAAGACCATGCCTGCGGGCAGTATCTTCTTTAGTTTGAAAAGATTCTTTACCGGTTCGAAACTGTATTTCTCCGTACTGCCTTTGGGTGTTTCTATTATCACTTCTATTGGTTTCATAGTGTATCAGCTTTGGGTTCCATTTTTTACAATCGATATCTTTCCGCCCGCTTCCATATATATGGTGTCTACATCATGAAAATCGTTTTGCTGTACCTGGCAGCGCAACTGCTCTAAAATATCTTCATAATCTACCAGGCATTTTTTCAGGTTGTCCGTGTGCAGCTTGCCATCGCTGTAAAGCAATATTTTCTTTCCTTCATTTAGCCGTTTGAAGTTTTTGCTATGTATGCTTATCCAGCCAAATAAACGATGTAATAATACCAGCGTCAGCGAAGCACCTATAATGGGAATAAAAGGCGAAGCGCCGACTACAGCCCTGCTTAATACTGCGCCCAGTAATATAACTATTACACTATCGAAACTGGATTTCATGCTAAAGGAACGGCGCCCTGATATTCGTATCAAAGCAATAGATGCCAAAAAGATGACGACAGCCCGAGCACACATTTGATGGAATTGCAGCTCTTTGCCTTCTCCAAAAATGTCATATATGAGGTCCATAATTTATGATAACAAAAAAATATACCATCAGCATATTATTTAAACCTGCTGCTGAATCCCGGCGAACTATTTTAACTTTAGTTTGTAAGAGCTTATATACTATGAGAATAGCTACCTATAATGTAAACGGTGTGAACGGCAGGCTGCCAGTATTGCTGCGCTGGCTGGAAGAAACAAAGCCGGATATTGTATGCCTGCAGGAATTGAAGGCGCCGCAGGAAAAATTTCCGCTCGGCGCTATACAGGATGCAGGTTATAATGCTATATGGCATGGGCAAAAAAGCTGGAACGGTGTAGGCATCTTAGCCAGGGACATGGAAATAAATGAAATAAGGCGTGCCCTTCCCGGCAACACGGAAGATGCGCATAGCCGTTATATAGAAGCAGAGGTAAATAATATAACTATAGGCTGCCTGTACCTGCCTAACGGTAACCCTGCACCAGGCCCCAAGTTTGATTATAAACTGCAATGGTTTGAACGGCTGAACAAACATGCTGCTGAACTCTATGCATCGGGTAAGCCTGTTGTGCTTACCGGCGATTATAATGTAATGCCTACCGAGTTGGATGTATATAAGCCCGAACGCTGGGTAGATGACGCACTGTTCAGGCCGGAGACACGTGCCGCTTTTCAGAAGATACTGGCGCAAGGCTGGACGGATGCGATACGCAAATTATACCCCGATGAAAAGATATATACCTTCTGGGATTATTTCCGCAATGCATACGGCCGCGATGCCGGCCTGCGCATAGACCATTTCCTGCTGAGCCCGGCGGTGGATAAACGCCTTCGTGCCGCAGGAGTAGACCGCGATGTGCGTGGGTGGGAAAAAACCAGTGACCATGCGCCGGTGTGGATAGAACTGAAATAAACGGCATACTTCATTTTATTTGAATGAGTATACAAGCTAATTTTTGTAAATTTCATTATGCATAAAATCGTTATTGTGTCTGCCAGTGTAAGGCTGGGCAGAAATAGTCATAGGGTAGCACTATTCTTTGAAGATTATATAAAACAGAACAATTTAGGGCAACCTGAAATATTAGACCTGAATGCATACCAGTTCCCGATATTTGAAGAGCGTTTGAGGTATATGGAAAACCCATTACCTGCTGTGCTGGAAGTGGCGCAAAAGATAAAGGATGCAGATGGTGTAATAATAGTTACACCAGAATACAATGGTGGTTACCCGGCCAGCATAAAGAATTTTACAGACCTGCTATATGATGAATGGAAGCGTAAGCCCCTGGCTATCTCAACAGTGTCTGATGGGAATTTCGGCGGTACGCAGGTTATTACATCTCTGTTGTTTACCTTATGGAAAATAGGCTCCTGGGTAGTGCCTGCCATGTTCCCAGTGCCTAATGTCAAGGAGTCTTTTGATGAGAAAGGTGTAGCCCAAAACGCTGAAGCAACACATAAAAGGGCTAAGCGCTTCCTGGACGAATTGGTTTGGTGTATGAAGGCTAAAGACGCTATGAGCCACAACGAGTGAATGCATGGATTAGGTTGGGTCATATAATATATTGCAGTAATGACTTAAGTGTTAGCATTTCATAATAGTGATTTTGCAACGAGAAGCTTGTTATCATAACAAGCTTTTTTCTTTCCAGAAGCTTATACATATATACCGCGTGTAATCTACAGCCTATACATCTTTGTTAAAATTTTATTGTATTGGTATGGATGCAGGGGCATTAATTGTTATTGTCTAAACTGTTTTATATAATTTTGCGGCTCGAGATGAAATTCTTTATCAGATTTTTTCTACTGCTCTATCTGTTCGTGCTCAGCGGATACTGTTATTCGCATACCTATACGAACCAGGGTAGCGGAGTGCTGATGATGAAATCAGCCCAGCCCGGTACCGAAAAAAAGGCGGAAAAATTAAAAGCCACAGAGGTTGAAGATGATGATGAACTAAGCTCTGTAAAAAAGCGCCTGGAAATAGGCAATACGCCGCCCGGCTATTCTTTTGTATTAACGCCCAGGTTTTCCCGCGGTTATTCTGATAAAAGCTACTCTTTTCATAAATACTTTTGTTGCCCTGCTACCGATAAGTATATCATTTACAGGGTCATCAGGATCTGATTTTTCTTCGCTAGCCGGTAATATATCCTGGCCGGTTTTCCCAATCCAGTTGTGCTGATGCTATAACCCTAGTTGTAGTCTTACAGCACATGTGCATTCGCTGCAGTCACCGGATAGTACACCCCTTTAATCTGTACTCATTTTAAGAACACATAATATATTATGAAAAGAATTTTCATGCTTATGGGCGTATGGGCCTTATTATGCCATACCAGCTGTAAATCCCACAAAGAAGAAAAAGAAGTAGACAGCAAGCTACTGGTAACAAGCCCGCTGAAGATGGATACTTCCATTGTCAGCCAGTATGTATGCCAGATACATGCCATCCGCCATATAGAGCTTCGCGCACAGGAAAGAGGTTATTTGGAAAAAATATTTGTAGATGAAGGCCAGTTCGTAAGGCAAGGCCAGCTGCTTTTCCAGATAATGCCTAAGCTGTACGAAGCAGAACTGCAAAAAGCACAGGCAGAGACCAATTTCGCAGAAATAGAATATAAGAATACCAAATCGCTTGCCGACAGGAATGTAGTAGCACCTACCGAACTGGCCCTGGCAAAAGCCAAACTGGATAAAGCCAAAGCAGAAGTGGCGCTGAATAAAGTGCACCTGCAGTTTACAGAAATACGCGCGCCGTATGATGGTATTATAGACCGTTTTCATGTAAGGCAGGGTAGCCTTGTTGATGAGGGCGACCTGCTTACCACGCTTTCAGACAACAGCAAGATGTGGGTATACTTCAATGTGCCCGAGGCTGAGTATCTCGACTATAAAGCCCATGCCCAGGACAACAGCATGATGAAAGTGAATCTTCGCATGGCCAATAACCAGGTATTCGAATATCCAGGCACTGTCGAAACCATCGAAGCAGATTTCGATAATGAGACCGGTAACATTCCTTTCCGGGCTACGTTCCCTAATCCTAAAGGTTTGCTGAGGCACGGTGAGACCGGCAATATACTGGTAGATGTGCCGGTGAAAAACGCTGTGCTCATTCCGCAGAAAGCAACTTTTGAAGTACTGGATAAAAAGTATGTATATGTAGTAGACAAAGACAATCGCGTAAAGACAAGGGAGATAACTGTAGGTGCAGAAATGGAAGATCTTTTCGCCGTTAATTCTGGTCTGACGGAAGGAGACAAAATATTGCTGGAAGGATTACGTAAAGTAAAAGAGAATGATAAGATAGACTATAAGTATGAGGATCCTAAATCTGTGATCCAAAAGTTGAAAGTACCTGCTGAATAATCAAAGTTTAAAAAGAACGAAACGATGTTTAATAAATTTATTCAAAGGCCGGTACTAGCCATAGTACTATCTCTCGTCATAGTCTTTATGGGAGTGCTGGCCATCGAAACCCTCCCGGTTTCGCAGTTCCCGTCTATTGCGCCACCCATGGTGGTTGTAAATATCGCTTATCCCGGTGCCAGTGCCAACGTGTTGGTAAACTCGGTACTCATTCCTATGGAAAAGGCCATCAATGGTACACCGGGCATGAAATACATGACCTCGGATGCTACCAGTGCCGGTGAGGCTACCGTGCAGGTCGTGTTCGACCTGGGTACAGACCCCAACCAGGCGGTGGTGAATGTAAAGAACCGTATTGAGCAGGTAACCAACAGGTTGCCGGAGCTGGTGCAGCGCGAGGGGCTTATAGTGAGCTATACATCTCCCAACATGCTGATGTATGTGAACCTATATAGTAAAGACCCTAAGGCCGATGAAAAATTCCTGTACAACTTTGCCGGCGTAAACATTGTGCCCGAAGTATCGAGGCTGAAAGGTGTAGGTAGTGCTAAAATATTGGGTAGCCGCCAGTATGCCATGCGCGTATGGCTGAAGCCAGACAGGATGCGTGCCTATAATGTATCTACAGACGAAGTGATGAATGCACTGGCAGAACAAAGTATTATTGGTTCTCCCGGCCGTATAGGACAGGCCACCGGTAAGCGTTCCCAGTCGCTCGAATATGTATTGACCTACCAGGGCCGCTATAATACGCCGGAGCAATACAAGGATGTTATCATACGTGCGAATGCGGATGGTGAGATACTGCACCTGAAAGATGTTGCAGATGTAGAACTGGGTAGTGAATTCTATGATATCTATTCCAATATGGATGGTCACCCTTCGGCGGCCATTACATTGAAGCAGACCTATGGTAGTAATGCGAGCGATGTAATTAAAGAAGTAAAGGAAAAGCTGGAAGAGATCAAAAAAAGCTCCTTCCCTCCTGGTATGGATTACCAGATAAGCTATGACGTATCCAGCTTCCTCGATGCATCTATAGAAAAAGTATTGCATACCCTCGCTGAGGCATTTATACTCGTGGCTCTCGTGGTATTCATCTTCCTGGGCGACTGGCGATCTACGCTTATTCCTACGCTGGCGGTGCCGGTATCGCTTATCGGCGCATTCATGTTCATGCAGCTTTTTGGTCTTACCATCAACCTCATTACGCTCTTTGCCCTGGTACTGGCTATCGGTATTGTGGTAGATAACGCGATAGTAGTGGTGGAAGCCGTGCATACCAAGATGGCGGAAGAACACCTTACGCCTTTTAAAGCTGTGAAAAAAGTACTGAAGGAGATCAGCGGTGCCATCATAGCCATTACCTTATTGATGACGGCTGTGTTTGTACCGGTTGCATTCATGACCGGCCCTGTGGGTGTATTCTACAGGCAGTTCTCTATCACCATGGCTACGTCTATCGTTATCTCGGGTGTGGTGGCATTAACACTTACGCCTGTATTGTGCGCCATGATATTGAAAAATACACACGGGCAACCAAGGAAGAAAACAGTAATGAACCGGATATTAGATTCGTTCAATAACTGGTTTGAGAAAGTAACCGGAAAATATGTTGGCTTGCTGCGCCTGATCGTAAATCGCAGAACGGTGACATTTGGTATACTTATAGCATTCTGTGCTGGTATTTGGTTTACTTCAGAAACGCTGCCTACGGGTTTCATTCCTGCCGAAGACCAAGGTATGGTATACGCCATCATTCAAACACCTCCGGGTTCTACACTGGAACGTACTAATGATGTATCGCGCCAGCTGCAAAAGATAGCCGAGCATGTAGAGGGCGTTCAATCGGTATCGGCCCTTGCGGGTTACGAGGTGTTGACGGAAGGCCGCGGTTCTAACGCCGGTACCTGTCTTATCAACCTTAAAAGCTGGTCAGACCGTAAACACTCTGCCGTAGAGATCATTGAAGAACTGGAAGAAAAATCGAAAGCCATACCAGGTGCTACCATCGAGTTCTTCCAACCGCCGGCTGTACCGGGCTATGGTGCTGCGGGTGGTTTCTCCCTGCGCCTGCTCGATAAAACCAATTCGGACGATTATAAGGCATTTGAAAAAGTGAATGACGACTTCATGGCCGCGCTTAAGAAGCGTAAGGAACTTACCGGCCTGTTCACCTTCTTTGCTGCCAACTATCCGCAGTATGAATTGCAGATAGATAATAAAGCCGCCATGCAGAAAGGCGTATCCATAGGCAAGGCCATGGATAATCTTTCCATACTCATAGGTAGTACTTACGAATTAGGTTTCATTCGTTTTGGTAATGCTTTCAAAGTATATGTGCAGGCATCTCCTGAATACAGGCAGTTACCGGAAGATGTTCTGAAACTATACATAAAGAACGACCGTGGAGAAATGGTGCCGTACTCGGCTTTCATGACCATGAAGAAATCGCAGGGTCTGAACGAGATCACCCGTTACAATATGTATACGTCTTCGGCCATCAATGGTGCGCCGGCAGCAGGGTATAGTAGTGGCGAAGCCATTAAAGCCATACAGGAAGTGGCTGAAAAAACATTGCCGCGCGGCTATGGTATCGACTGGTTGGGCCTTTCTAAAGATGAAGTGGGACGTGGTAACGAAGCGCTGTATATATTCCTCATTGTATTGGCATTCGTATACCTGGTGCTGGCTGCCCAATATGAAAGTTTTATACTGCCGCTGGCAGTAGTGCTTTCTTTACCGGTGGGTGTGTTTGGTGCCTTGCTGCTATTAAAAGTAATGGGCTTGTCGAATGACATCTATGCACAGGTAGGTCTTGTAATGCTGGTGGGCCTTTTGGGTAAGAACGCCGTATTGATCGTTGAATTTGCCGTACAGAAACGGCAGGAGGGCTATACCATCCTGGATGCGGCTATTGAAGGCGCTAAAGTACGTTTTCGTCCTATCCTGATGACTTCATTCGCCTTCATCGCAGGTCTTATTCCGCTGTTGTTTGCAACAGGCCCCGGCGCTATAGGCAACCGTACCATCGGTTCTTCCTCAGCGGGCGGTATGTTGCTGGGTACTGTGTTCGGTGTTATCATCGTGCCGGGCTTATACTATGTATTTGCCAGTATAGCTGACGGCCGTAAGATGATACGTGATGAAGATGAAGTGCCACTGACAGAAGACTTTGTACATAAGAAAAAGAAGAAATCGAAAAAATTCAAGCTCTTCAGGTTCAGGGAAGAAGACCATTCAAAAATCGATCAAAACGGACACAATGTTGAACTATAAATATAAATACATAGGGCTGGCAGCTATCTCGTTTGCATACGTTGCCTGTAAAACACCGGCTGTGTTCCAGAAAACGGTGAACAAAACTGTTCCTGCGAGTTATAACACCTCGCAGGACAGCATCAATTCCGCAAAGCTGAAATGGAAGGAATATTTTACAGACCCTTACCTGGTTGCGCTTATTGATACAGCCCTGAAGAACAACCAGGAGCTGAACATAACCCTGCAGGAAATAGAAATTGCCCGCAGCGAAGTAAGAACCCGTAAAGGAGAATACCTTCCGTTCCTTGGCCTGAAAGCAGGTGGCGGTGTTGAAAAAGCACCGCGCTATACCATGCGTGGCGCTACCGAAGAGGCTATTGAGATAGCACCTGGTAAGAAAGCACCGGAACCATTGCCGGATTATATGGTAGCAGCCAATGTTACCTGGGAACTGGATATCTGGAAAAAACTGCGTAATGCAAAAAAAGCTGCTGTAAACAGGTACCTGGCTACTACAGAAGGAAAGAACTTCGTGATCACCAACCTGGTAGCTGAAGTAGCTAATTCTTATTACGAACTACTGGCACTGGATAACCAGCTGGAAATCGTAAAAAAGAATATTGATATACAGTCGAATGCATTGAATATTGTTAAACTTCAAAAAGAAGCAGCGCGTGTTACGGAACTGCCCGTACGTAAGTTTGAAGCAGAAGTGCTGAAGACTAAAAGCCTGCAATACGATATTCAGCAGAAGATAACGGAAACGGAAAACCGCATCAATTTCCTGCTGGCACGCTATCCGCAGCCTATTCCACGCAATACGCAAGATTTCAACAGCATGGTACCGGCTGTCATTAATGCAGGGCTGCCTTCGCAACTGTTGGTAAACCGTCCCGACATAAGGCAGGCTGAACAGGAGCTGGCTGCGGCAAAGCTGGACGTAAAAGTGGCAAAAGCACGGTTCTATCCGTCCTTAGGCATTTCTGCATCTATTGGCTACCAGGCTTTTGATCCTTCTTTCCTGGTAAAGTCTCCCGAGTCTTTGCTGTATTCATTGGCGGGCGAGCTGGTGGCTCCGTTGGTAAACAGGAATGCTATAAAGGCTACCTATTACATGGCCAGCGCCAAACAGGTACAGGCTATCTATAATTACGAACGTACCATTTTGAATGCCTATACGGAAGTAGCCAATCAATTGGCAAAGATCAATAACCTGGGTAAGAGCTATGATCTGAGAACCAAACAGGTGCAGGCACTTAATGAATCAGTTGACATATCAAATGAACTGTTCAAATCGGCAAGGGCCGATTATATGGAGGTGCTGCTGACACAACGCGATGCACTGGAAGCAAAATTTGAACTGGTGGAAACCAAGAAACAGCAGATGAATGCCGTAGTGAATATTTACCAGTCTTTAGGTGGCGGATGGAATTAACCTGGTGCTGCTTATTAGCAAACAAAGGCCGCTGTTTACAGCGGCCTTTGTCTTTGTGATAGAGCTGTTTTGAATCCTTTATCCTGGTGACGCTTGTCATTATTTACGTGATGCTTCTATTTTAATATTGCATGTCTTAAATCATCGGTAATGAAAGTTGTCATTTGTGCAGATTACTCCGCTTACACAGAAAAACTGATGCAAGCTGCCAAACTCCTGCTGGGCACCCGTGTGCCGCAGGCAGAAATTACGGTACTGCATATTGTAGATACAACACTTTTCTCGGGCATGCCTGATAGCGAACAGCTAATGGCTGAATGCAAAGAGGAAAGCGACGATATATACGCGATAGCCAAAGATTATCTTGGCAATGTGAACTATATAGAAGAATACGGTGTGCCTTTACCCAAACTGGATGAATTGCTGGAATCGCTTCCTTTTGATATACTGATAATAGGTAGCAAAGGAAAATCTGCCATTACCAACGTTTTATTCGGCAGCACTGCGCAACACCTGTTAAATTATATTACAAAGCCTGTTCTTTTAGTCCCATAGTTTTCATACAAGACCTATATGTATTTGTGTTAAAGTATCTTTAACATTTAGATAGTTTATTTCCTATAGTTTTGCAATCGACAAAGCATGCTGATCGGTTGAGACTCAAAAAAAACATACACGGTATACCTCCTTATACAACACTATTGTTGTTGCTCGTTGGTTTACTGTTCTGTACAATCCGGCCGTTGGATTGCTCAGCCGGCAAATTGTTTGCATCATTTCCGGCTACGTCTTCTTTCTGTCCTGCATATAATATTGGTGTTGATCATGATGGTACTGCTATAACAGGCGCTGTTGCACACAAAATTGCACATGCTCATTTTTCGCGGATCAGTAAATTAAAGCTCAAGGTATTTGATAAGAATGTATTGAGTGATGTTTGCAGTTTTGATTGTACAGCAAACTTTGCAAAGGATGCTGTTCCGTCTTATTTCAATTCGGTATATGACAGACCAGGGTATTACCTGTTTCTATTTCGCTACACACCTTTTTAGGATATAAGCTTCTTTACTTCTTTTATACTTCCCTGTTTTGTGGAGGTGTATCTCATTTATCTATTTTTTCATTTTACCAAGCCTGTAGTTATTATCTGCGGCTTGTATGTATATCGCTTTAAAACACGCGATATACGAGGAATATTTTTATATCATGTCTTATATAATTGAATTGCTGCATAACCTGACAAGCCCGGAATGGCTCATGCTGCATGGCGGCTTGTATTTTGTTATGCTCAGTGTATTTGCAGAAACGGGGCTATTTGTAGGCTTCTTTCTGCCCGGAGATTCATTGCTGTTCATTACGGGCATGATCATCGCTAATACTTTATTTCCTGCAAGCAGCTCTGTGGTGAACCTGCTCTACTGGATACTGCTTATTTCCGCTTCAGGTATTTTGGGCAATTATGTGGGCTACTGGTTTGGCAGGCGTTCGGGCAATATGCTGCTGGAACGGAAAGACTCCTGGCTGTTTAAAAGGAAATACCTGGTGAGGGCTAAAGAATTTTATGACCGCAAAGGAGGTAGTGCTATTGTATTTGCCAGGTTCCTGCCTGTGGTACGGACTTTCGCGCCTATAGTTGCGGGGATGGTAAATATGAGCCCGCGTAAATTTTCAAAATATAATATCATCGGCTCGTTCTTATGGGTAGGCTCCATTGTTACAGCCGGGTATTTGCTTGGCGATAATATTTGGGTGAAAAATAACCTGGAAAAGATTATATTAGGTATTGTAGTTGTAACGACGGCTCCTTTATTTTTCAAAATGATCTCAGCAAAAAGAAAGGAGCGCCTGGCAACACAAGCAGTTCCTGCTGAAAAAGTGTTTATAGAGAAAGACAACACGGTACCCGAACGTAAAGAATTTTAAATATGGAATTACCATTTACAGATTTCTCTGACCCGGGTATATGGATAAGCCTGGTGACTTTGTGTTTCCTCGAGATCGTATTAGGTATTGATAATATTATATTCATATCTATTGTAGCAGGCAAACTACCGGCGCAGCAGCAAAGAAAGGCCAGGAATATAGGTTTGTTGCTGGCTATGGTGTTCCGTGTATGCCTTTTGCTATTTATCAACCTCATCATCGGGCTGAAGGAACCTGTTATTACTATACCCGCTTTAAAATGGATTAGAACAGAACCGCTGGACCTAAGCTATAAAGACCTGATATTGATAGGTGGTGGTATATTTTTGATGATAAAGAGTACGCTGGAAATACACCATAAACTGAACAAACCCGATCAGCACACCACTAAACCGCGTACTGCCAGCAGCAAGTTGGGGTTGGTATTGTTCCAGATAGTAATGGTAGATGCAGTGTTTTCTTTCGATTCTATTCTTACAGCCATAGGCCTGGTAGAAAACATACTTATTATGATCATTGCCGTTGTTGTATCTATTGGCATCATGATGCTGTTTGCGGGGCCGGTATCGCGCATTATTACCCGGCAGCCTACTTTGCAAATGCTGGCGCTTAGTTTCCTGATAGTGATTGGTATTGTGCTGGTAGCGGGTGGTCTGCACCAGGAAGTAAGCAAGTCTATCATTTACTCATGCCTTGCCTTTTCCCTTGGGGTAGAGATGCTCAATATAAAACTGAGAGGAAAGGAAACGAATCTTCGGTTGAATGACATGGAAGACATGAAAGATGAACAATAGCCTAAAACTATAAGTGCAGCTAGTTTAAACCTACCTCTTTAGGGTATTGTTTAAAGATCGTTTTATCGGTTACGCTCAGCAGGACCAATGTAAATAAGCCCAGCACTATTAGTAAAGACATTTCCAATGTAGACAACAGCATTGTGTTACTGATATCAGCATGTGCATTTTTTTGAATGCTGGCACCTTCTCCCATTTGTATGTTGTTGAGTGAATCGAGGTCGAGCATGGCCAGGTTGAAAAGCCTATCCAGTTCCCCGATAGCTTCAGGTGAATAGGTATTGTTGTTTACTAATTCATAGGCCAGGTTATTGTAGCCGGCTAAGTGTTTTTTCAATGATAGCCATTTGTTCCGTTCCTCCGGCGTGAGGTAGGTTTTCTCATATTGCTGAACCAATAAGCTTATTGCTTTATCGTGCTGTTGCAAAGAAGGCGTATTAAAATGCCCATCGCCGGCAACTAACCGGTCCTGGGCTATTTTCTTTTCGTACAAATGATGGCTTATCTTATAAAGATATCCTGATGGTTTCAGCCTGTCATTGAATATTGAAGTCATTGATTCATCAACATCAGAGAATTTCGCCCTGGTGAGGAAGTTGGCTGTTATTATTACCAGCAGAATAGCTGCCAGTGCAAATGCCGCTTTGAGCTTGTATTTAACCTGGTATGCCCATCTCATAAAAACGCAATTAAATTCTTAATAAGTTACGACGATTTAACGGTATTGCAAAAGCCGGTCGGGCAATTACATTTTATTGGTAACGTCGAGGATGCGGAACCGTTTTAAACCAGCCGGTACTTTCCATTTTACCTCTTCTCCTTTTCTAAATCCTATCATAGCGGCAGCCATAGGTGTCAGGATAGATATCTTATTGTCCCGCATGTCTGCATGTGCAGGCATTACTATTGTAAATTCGATCACCCTGTTAGTATCGAGGTCTAAGACCGATACTTTTGAATTTATTCTTATCGTATGCTTTGGAAAAGCATCTTTTGATACTATCACAGCTCTTTTCAACTCGCCGGATAAGGTCATTTCACTTTCCTGTGGTATATCGTCGCTTATATAAGGTTTCAGCAACTGATAATCTTCTTCTGTTATTACTACCGGATTTTTTGCATTTGTGTTCATGATATTGTTTTTTATTGTGTTAGAAATATGGATATAACAGTATTCCTTAACCCGGGCCGCTAAAATGAGCCGCAATATCATTGCATGATATATAGCTAAAGCTTTAAGTGCTGTTAGCTATTACATAAATATTGATAAAATGAAAAGGAAATACCAGGCTGAGTATATCCCCGGGGCTAATAAGCTTTAGCAGGCCGGGGAAAGCGTATTAAAGTCCTTAAAGTTTGAAAGGAAATATACTTTGTAACAAAAGCAATAAAAGTGCTGTGGTTGAGAAAACAGCATAGAACCACTGCCTGCATCAGGATAACGAAGTGTGGTACTATATTTTATTTGCTGCCTCATGTGTTGAGAACAAAATTATGAAATATATTGGCATGAATTGTTAAAGAAATGGCAATTAAAACTCATGCAACCGGTAGAAAATAAAAGCCTTGCAACGCAAGGCTTTCATAGATTTATTTCAAACGATTTAAACTCTCCTGGACTTTATTTCATCTACTACGCCCGGGTCAAGTAGTGTACTGGTATCACCTATATTTTCTAATTCACCTTCTGCAATTTTCCTTAGTATCCGTCGCATGATCTTGCCGCTTCGTGTTTTAGGCAGGCCCGATACGAATTGAATTTTATCTGGTTTGGCTATAGCTCCAATGATCCGGGTAACTGTTTGTACAATGTCCTGGCGGGTAAGGTCTTCGTCGCCGTGTGTATTACCATACACTATATAAGCATAAATAGCCTGGCCTTTTACATCGTGCGGGTACCCAACCACAGCACTCTCTACAACGCCTGCATGCATATTTATAGCATTCTCCACTTCGGCAGTACCTATACGGTGGCCACTCACATTCAGTACATCATCTACACGACCGGTTATCCTGTAGTTACCCTCTTCATCACGAAAACAACCATCGCCGGTAAAATACAGATCGGGATATGTAGCAAAATAATTCGTGCGGCAGCGTTCATGGTCTCCGTATGTGGTACGGATAATAGAAGGCCAGGGGCGCCTGATGCACAGGTTACCACTTACATTATTCCCGGTTATTTCATTGCCATTTTCATCAACCAGCATAGGCTCTACACCGGGTAATGGCAGGGTAGCGTATGATGGCTTGGAAGGTGTTACCCCGGCCATATTAGATATGAGTATGCCACCTGTTTCTGTTTGCCACCAGGTATCTACAATAGGGCATTTGCCTTTACCTATGTTCTCATCAAACCAATGCCAGGCCTCTTCATTAATAGGTTCTCCAACAGAGCCTAATACTTTAAGGCTGCTGAGGTCGTGCCCGTGTACCGGGCCAAGGCCATATCCCATCAGGCTGCGTATAGCCGTTGGGGCTGTGTAAAGTATATTTACCTTGTACTTATCAATGATCTTCCAAAACCTTCCGGCATCGGGCCAGGTAGGCACACCTTCAAACACCAGCGATGTAGCACCTGCGCCCAGCGGACCGTACACTATATAGCTATGCCCGGTTATCCAGCCTATATCGGCTGTGCAGAAATGAATATCGCCGGGTGTATATTGAAACACGTTTACAAAAGAATAAGTAGTATATACCATGTAGCCGCCACAAGTATGTACCACGCCTTTAGGTTTGCCGGTTGAGCCTGAAGTATAAAGTATGAACAGCGGGTCTTCAGCATCCATCTCTACAGGGGGGCAATCTGGGTTGCCCATGGTCTCTACTTTTTTTATTTCATCTTCCCACCATACATCGCGGCCTTTTATCATACTCACAGGTGTGCGGGTACGTGTTAATACAATTACTTTTTTTACAAACCGGCATTGCACCAAAGCATCATCTATTACCGATTTAAGCGGTATTTCTTTATTTCCCCGGTATGCACCGTCGCAGGTCACTACAAATTCGGCCTGTGCATCCTGCAGCCTGTCGGCAATGCTTTGGGCGCTGAACCCGCCAAATATTACAGAATGTATGGCGCCTATCCGGGCACTGGCCAATATGGCAATAGCCAGTTCAGGCACCATACCCATATATATGCAAACCCTGTCTCCTTTCTTTACACCGTTGTTCTTAAGCACATTTGCAAACTGTACAACTTTATGGTGCAGGTCGCGGTAAGTTATCACCCGGTGATGTTCTTCGGGGTCATTAGGCTCCCATATTAGCGCAGGCTTATTACCTAATGTGCCCAAATGCCTGTCGAGGCAGTTCTCTGTTATATTGAGTTTAGCTCCTTTGAACCATTGAACATCAGGATCTTTAAAGTTCCATTCCAGCACGCTGTCACATTTTTTGCGCCACATGAACGACGATGCTACGCTATCCCAATAACCCTGGGGGTCGTCCACACTTTTCTTCCATGCTGCATCATACTGTTCCTTTGTTTTTATCTGGTATGGATATGACATAATACTTACCGTTTACTATTTGTTGTTGTTTAGTTTGAAGTAATGCAAAGCATTAACTATGCTAATTTAAGTATAGTTATCTTAAATTAATAGAATGGTAAAGTAGTTTTCAGATTACAGCAGCCGTTGCCTGGAATCGAATGCAGCGTGAGACGGGAGCTGTTAATTGAATGATCGTTTAAAAGCTAATGGGGTCAGGTTCACCTTTCTTTTAAATAGCTTATTGAATGACTGTGGATGCTCGAACCCAAGCCGGTATGCGATTTCTGCTACTGATAGGGTGGTGGCTGTTAAATATTCTTTCGCCTTTTCAATCAATTTTTCATGTATATGTTGTTGTGCATTTTGGCCCGTCAGCGAACGAAGCATATCACTTAAATAGCGTGGTGAAAGATTGAGGGATCTTGCCAGGTATTCAACTGTAGGGAAACCTTTGGTTAATGATTCTTCCTCGTTAAAGTATTTGTTCAGCAATGCTTCCATACGCATAAGCAGGTCATGATTGACTGCTTTTCGTGTAATAAACTGGCGTTTGTAGAAGCGGTTGCTGTAATTGAGCAATACTTCGATGTGCGATATCATTACATCCTGGCTAAAATCATCGATGGTATTGCTCAATTCTTCTTTTATGTTTTCAAAAAGAGAAAAGATAGTTTGCTTTTCTTTTTCGGATAAATAAAGCGCTTCATTTGCAGTGTATGAAAAGAAGCCATAGCTTTTGATCTTTATTCCAAGTGGGTGATCCCTGATGAAGTCGGGGTGAAAGAGCAATGTATAACCAGAATAATCCTTTCCGTCCTCAGCATTAGAAATGACCTGGTTAGGTGCCATAAAAGATATACCACCTTCATCAAAATCGTAATAATTCTGCCCGTATTTTATTTTTCCGGTAAGGTTCTTTTTATAAGAGATCTTATAAAAGTTCAGCAATATAGTGCGGGGTAATTCATCTGGCGGTACCTGAATGTCGGCATAATCAACCAAACTTATTAGGGGGTGTAAAGGCTTAGGGAATCCCAGTGTTTTATGCAATGCTGAAATAGAATTAAATACTGTGAGCCCGTCTTTACCTTTGCTCATTTTACAAATTTATAAAATGTCCAACTTCTGCTATATGCCATGAAACGGTTCCCTGGTCGATCATTGTATGTACTTTTGAGTGGCTGGTTTCGCTGATGATACGGTGCATGGCATCTGTACCGTGTTCCGCAGTATCCCAAAACAGCATATCTATGACTGTCCCATCCGGTTCTTCAGCAATATGCCTTGATCGGAAACCTTTTTGTTTTTTCAGCCAGCCGTCCATATCTGCCTTGTTGGCTTCAATAAATTCAGAGAAAGTACAGTTTCGCAGTTTAAAGGTCGTGATCTCAATAGCCTGTTTAGTTTTTTTCATTTTGAAAAGTGGGTTTAAGATTAAGTAATTGAGCCATGTCTTTTCTGAAGTTTTCCGCTCCTCTTTCTTGCCGTTCCGCCGCAGTGCGTACTGCGTCTTCTCCCGCTATATACCTTAATTGATCCTTATTATCTGTGGCAGCCTCATACACTATTGCGGCAATATCTTCCACATCGTTAAAACTGAAAAGATGTCCGTTAGCGATCAGTTCATTCATACGGTCATTTATCGGCTCATATCCTTTGCTCTCTACTGCCTGCATTGCATTTACAAAATTACTTTTTATACCTCCAGGTGCAACTGTTTTAATGCCTATGTTGAATAGGGCTAAATCGTATGAAATACTTTCGCTCCAGCCTTCGAGCGCCCATTTAGTTGCGTTGTAAACAGAAGACAGCGGACAGGATGAATAACCGAAAATAGAAGTGGTAGTAATAAAAAGCCCATTCCTTCTTTCCTTAAAATACGGGATAAAAGCTCTGGTTACTCTAAGTACACCGGTAAGGTTAGTCTCTATTTGCTTCACTATCTGCTCGTCGCTGTAAAACTCCAACGCACCTACCAATCCGTAACCGGCGTTATTAAATACTACATCTATGCTGCCTGATGATAATGCTTGTTTTATGGAGTGGTCTATTTGTTCTGTGTCTGTTATGTCAAGCGGTAACAGGGTCAGGTTTTCTAATCCCGATAATTCTGTTTCTTTTTCCGGGTGTCGCATTGTTGCGATAACTTTCCAACCCTTCGTATGAAATAATTTAGCAGTGGCTTTACCCAACCCCGCCGATGCTCCTGTAATAAAAATCGTCTTCATTATTGCATGTTTTAAGCTGATATGCAAAACTCAGACGAATAGAATTGAAGGTAGTAGCCATATTGCAGATACTTGTAGCCGAAATGACGGCAACCTAACTACCGGCGAATGGTGTACCGAAGATACCTACTGCAAGTTCTGCCCACACAAGGAAGAGTATTGCCAGTATTATTGTACAGATAATGATACGATAGGTTGTTCTCTTTACTTTTCTCAATACCAGTTCGCATGCTATACCGGTGCCGAATAGCAATACAGCCGCAATGATAAAATCTGATACGCTCCATTTTACATCATTTGAAAATTGCATGGCAACCAAGGGCAGGAGTAATAATAGTGTTGCGGTAAGTAAAATACCGATTAGCCTTACATTGTTTGTTGGGACGGTTTGGGTGTTCATAATTATTGTTTTAGTGGTTATTAATTATTTCATTGAAAGTACTTTTAAATTCAAAGTGAAATGGACAAAAAAATTTAATCCAGTGTTCTTATGATCTTTTCAATAGCATCCAGGTGCGCTCTGAAGGCTTTTTCACCATTCCGGGTAATAGAGTAGGTAGTATTTGTCTTCCGCCCTATAAAGCCTTTTTTCACTTCTATGTATTTATTTTCTTCCAGGGTTTTCAAGTGTGTAGCGAGGTTGCCGTCAGTCACATCTATTAGTGCTTTAAGATCATTAAAATTCAGCACATCGTTTACCATAAGTGCACTCATGATGCCAATACGGATACGGCTATCAAATATCTTATTTAGCTGGCTTATCGGGTTCTTCATTATGCTTCCTCCTTGCTAAACCGCTTATCATATTTATTCCACATAAACAGGCCATATAGTATATGTAGAATTCCAAAACCTATTGTCCAGAAAATCAAGCCCATTCCCGGCATAAACAAATTGACACAGCCGAGGCCCACAATACACAAGCCCATGTATTTTATATCTGACAAGGTGTACTTACTGCCGTTAATAAGAGCCAGCCCATAAAATGTTAGGCAGGCGGGTATTGCATAAGCTTCGAGATGGGCATAAAGAAAATGTAATGCGAATATTGCTCCTGCTGCCATAGGTATAGCCATATGCGCCAGCATTCGTTTTGAAGCACTGCTCCATATATTGCCACCCTGCAATTTTGCTTTCCTCCAGGTAAAATAGTAAGCGCCTGCAAATGCAAGGGCCAGTACTGCCAGTGCCAGCAGCACAAATTGTCCTGCTACAGTATTATCGCCTTGATAGGTGTCAGGTAATCTATCGAGCCAGTTTTTAGCAATAAGACTACCAGTCAATGCTATTGTACCTGCCCAAATGCCGCTCCAGCCGCTTAATGAAACAAATCGTGCCGACTTATCCATTATACTATGTATTTCCTGGAGTGTTTTTAGCGATGCTTGCTGATGAGGGATCATAAAAGTACTTTGAAATACAAAGTAATGATATGCAGCAAACAAAACCAAATATTTTTACTGTGGGCTTTTTACTTAGCCTTGTAGTTAGCTATCATTCTATAAAAATGGTAAATTGCTGTGTTCATAAAACAGATACCATAGATGAATCGCATTAAACATATCGCAGCTACCGGTATTGGTGCTGCACTGGCAATAGGATGCCTGGGCCTTTTTACAACAGGTTGCAAGAAGAAAGAAACTACCCCAACCAATAACGGTAATAATAATGGCACACCGGCCAACAATTTGCTAACCTATAAAAACAGCCAACACCCCATCTTTGTAGGTTTCCTGGTGGGCGACGGAAATGACCCTGCTGCAGGATATAACCCAGCCAATGTGCCGGACAGTGTTGACTATGTGGAGTTTTTTGCAGGAAGAGATACCGTACAGGCAGACTGGCGGACAGCCCAGGCAAAAGGAACGAAAATAGTTGCCTGTCACTTTATATCAGATGCCTATTTTGACGGTTCGGCCAAAGACCCTGCAACTAAAGTAGCAGGTTACGTAAACCCTCCGGGTTTTGACCAGTTGCACGCTACCTCAACCAGTACATACTATCACTGGGCGAAGGACATATACACTAAAGAGATCGTAAATGAAAAGCTGGATGGCATAGATCTGGATATAGAATCTGGCACATTTGGTGGAGATGTGATGCGTACTGCGGCCAATGGCGATAGCCTGATGGTTGCAGTAGCTAAATACTATGGCCCTAAGTGTACAGAATGCACCGTGATGAATTCTGCAGGGAAAAAGCCTGTATTCTTTTATGATACAGATGGCTCAGGTGGATTTGAAAGTACTATGTTTGGGCATCATAAAGACAATTACGACTATGTGCTGTTTCAATCGTACACTACCGGCAGCCATTACTGGAACGGGAAAGATACTACCAGCTTTACCTCACTGATAGCTACCTATGGAAAGGATAAATTAGTATTCCTGGTAAACGGGGACAGTTTTATTTACCCTGACGGTAAGGAAGACCAGGCAGGTGGTGATGCAAAAGCAACTGCTGACCTGGTCAATTTTGCTACTTATGCAAAGAACAACAATTGCGGTGGGGCAGGGGCGTATCGCATGAGCAGGGACTATAATCATAAACCTCCGTTTGCGGCCAGTAAAAACGCCATACAAATAATGAACCCGGCAAAATAGAGTAGTAAGGTTATTGCGGTGTATTAAATAAATGAGGCTTGCAGAATTGCAAGCCTCATTTTAGTTTCCAGGCAATTTGATCTAAGATAAAGTTTGTCCAAATGTCAATAAATTATTGTCAGGGTCAAGTAAGGAAATTCTTTTTGCCCCATGGTTGTATTTTTAAACATCCATTAGGATGAATAGCAATCTTGTTAGCATTTTAAAAGCTGTATGCAATTGTGGGTATCAGCATTTCACCTAACGAGCCTGC
>JANINW010000003.1 GCA_024508935.1 Flavipsychrobacter sp.
CCGGGGCGGATAGTTTATTTCTACCTCGCGTCCCATCATGTCTATAAAGCTGCGCATTAGTTGAATCGTTTGATATAGGCCATCAATATCATAGAGAACAGAACATCTATAAGAAAGAGCGAGCTCTCGTAATAGCGGCTGCTATCTATAAAATGAACAGCAAGGTTTGCGGTTGTAATGCCTATATAGGTGTAGGCTGCCCACCGTTTCATATCACAAACAAACAGCCAGACAAATGTATAGGCAGCCATCCACAGCGGTTGTATCCATATAGAAGAACTAAATGGTTCGCCCCATGCGTTGAAGATACTGTATGCCAATAAGGCTATATGAAACAAAGCCACCAACGGGAATAATGTTGGCGGCTTTTTTATAAATCTTTCTACAAAACTATTCATATCAATATTTATCCTTTGCTAAAGGCATTCAATACATCGTATTTGGTAAGGATATGGTATTGTCCGCTGTCGTCACGTGTCAGTACCGCACCGTTGTCTTTATTAATATAGTGTTTCAGGCGTTCCAGCGGCGTGTCCATATCTACTACGGGCAGAGCAGCTTCCTGCACATCTGCTATATTGAAGTCTTTTACGTCCTGGTTCTCTATCATGCGTTTGAACAAGCCCGCCTGCGTGATAGATGCTGTTACATCTCCATCTTTCAATACCGGTATTTGTTCTATATCGTATTTCTTCATCAGTTCCAGTGCATCGCTCACTTTTGCATCTTCGTCTATGGTTACCAGCCTGCGGTGGCCCAGGCCACCTATCAGGTCCTTAACGGTTTCTACTTCCAGGAAACCGCGGTCCAGCATCCATTCATCATTATATATTTTACCTACATAGCGGCTGCCATGGTCGTGAAATACTACTACTACCAGGTCTGTAGGTTTTAATTTGCTTTTCAGCTGCCTTAAACCGGCAATAACAGAGCCTGCGGAATAGCCTACAAACAAACCTTCTTCCTTGGCTATGCGGCGTGCCATTACAGCGCCATCCTTATCCGTCACTTTTTCAAAATGGTCTATTACATCTTTAATATAGTTCTGCGGGAGGAAGTCTTCACCAAACCCTTCAGATATATAAGGGTGCACTTCATTCATGTCAAGCTCACCTGTATCGAACCATTTCTTCAGCAGTGAACCATAGGTGTCTATTGCCCACATCTGTATATCCGGGTTCTTTTCTTTCATGAACATGCCTATACCTGTTATTGTACCGCCTGTACCCGATGCTACCACTACGTGCGTCACCTTGCCATCTGTCTGTTCCCATATCTCGGGTGCTGTGCTTTCGTAGTGCGCCTGGCGGTTGGCCAGGTTATCATACTGGTTTACATACCAGCTATTCGGTATTTCGGTAGCCAGTCTTTTTGAAACGGAATAGTAAGAGCGTGGGTCTTCCGGTTCTACATTCGTAGGGCAAACGATCACCTCTGCTCCTACGGCTTTCAGTATGTCTACTTTCTCTTTCGATTGTTTATCGGTAGTGGCGAAGATGCATTTATAGCCTTTTATAATTGCGGCCAGTGCAAGTCCCATACCAGTATTGCCTGATGTGCCTTCAATGATGGTACCACCTGGTTTTATCTTTCCTTCTTTTTCTGCTACTTCCAGCATCTTTACAGCCATGCGGTCTTTAATGGAGTTGCCGGGGTTGAAAAAATCAACCTTAGCATAAACAGGGCAAGGCAGGTCAGCCGTTACTTTATTCAGTTTTATCAGCGGGGTATTGCCAATAGTCTGCAGTACGTTGTCGTACACTCTTTTTGAAGCATTCATAAGAAGAAAAATTCTGCCGCGAAGGTACTCAAATGTTTGGAAAGGGGACGTGGGGTATATTAAGGATATGTGTATGCAAACTAAAAAAAAGCCCTGCATATGCAGGGCTTTAATAAAATCAGCTAATTCAAAATTATGCTACCAGTGTATCCAGTACAGCGTTCATATTGCGTACTGCTTCGGCAGATTTGTTGAATGCTTCCTGTTCTTCGGCATTCAGTTTATAATCAATTATCTTTTCCCAGCCGTTTTTGCCTACTACTACAGGCACGCCCAGGCATATATCTTTCTGGCCATACTCACCTTCAAGCAATACGCAGCAAGGGAATACTTTTTTCTGGTTGCGGATAATGCTTTCTACCAGTGCAGCTCCTGCAGCACCCGGTGCATACCATGCAGAAGTACCGAGCAGTTTGGTAAGGGTAGCGCCGCCTACCATGGTGTCAGCAGCAACTTGTTTCAGTTGGTCTGCATTCAGGAAATTGCTAACCGGCGTGCCGTTCAGCGTAGCCAGGCGGGTCAGTGGTATCATAGTAGTATCACCGTGGCCGCCTATTACTGTTGCATGCAGATCGTTTGCAGAGCAATTCAGCGATTGCTGCAGGTAGCATTTAAAGCGTGCGCTGTCCAGTATACCACCCATACCTATGATACGGTTTTTAGGAAGGCCTGTAGATTTCAATGCCAGGTAGGTCATTGTATCCATAGGGTTACTGATCACCACTATGATGGTATTCGGAGAATATTCGAGCAGGTTTTTAGCAACTGTTTCTACAATTTTTGCATTGGTACCGATCAGTTCTTCGCGTGTCATGCCCGGTTTGCGTGGAATACCGGAAGTGATCACACATACATCAGAACCTGCAGTTTTGCTGTAATCGTTAGTAACGCCTGTAACACGTGTATTGAAACCCAGCAACGATGCCGTCTGCATGATATCCAAAGCCTTACCTTCAGCAAAACCTTCTTTAATGTCAACCAATACCAGTTCTTCAGCCAGTTCCCTGCGGGCAATGTTGTCGGCACAAGTAGCGCCTACTGCGCCGGCACCTACTACAGTAATTTTCATTTTATAAAACAGTTTTATTCGTTAGAAATGATAAAATCGGTGCAAAGATAGCCATCCGCAATTTCGGGTACAAAAAAATGTATAGGGAAAAAATAAAATAAGGCCGGTTATGCAAAAGAATGTTAAAAACAGGCACGATTTTTTCGGTGTATAAGAAACGCCCGACCAATGTACTCCCGTATTAGAAAATATTATCCTTTGAAAGCCAACACAGTATCATTTGCAGGTGCCTTATTTGCACTTTTTGCATTACTCACTATGGGTATCACTGTGATCGTTTACCTGGTAGGCCTGTAATAGTGTAGATATACTTACACGTCTATGCGTTGCGTAGTTTTTTGTAATTATACACCAGGCGTTTGTTTACTACTTTTATATCCACTTCCATTATCTCGCCACGGAATGGTTTTGAATGCACCACGTAGGTCAGGAATTTGTTGCGGAATAACTTGACCGGGGCTTGCTTTACGTTAGGTAGTGTTCTCATCTGTTATCTTATTGGGGTTGTAAATCTGCAACAATCGGCTACATCTTAAAAATTAATTGGCTGCATTAACGAACGCTTTGCAAAACAGCCTGCTTTATAACTTCTTATTATTATCCATACAAAATAGCCCCGCAAAGGCGGGGCTATTTATATATAGAGAGTCAAGAAATGCTATTACATAGGTGTAGCTGTATAAAGCACATTTACCTCGTATATACCCGGAGGCAGCTGCAGGCCTGGAGTGGCTTTGAACCGTACTGTAAACGCCTGGTTATCACCATAGTTGCCATTAGATATCAGTGTAACCGGGGCAGTTGATATGGAATTATAATCAGTTAAAGCTATACCACCGGTCTGGTTGTCCTCTACTTTTACTTTAAGGATACCATTTAAAGGTACAGGTGCCTGTGATTCCTCCCCGTCATACCTGAATGTACCTGAAGTAGTGGTTAAGAATACCTTGAAGTGCTGGTTTGTTTTAACTACCAGGTTTTGTTTAGGTGTTTCAAGGCCTTTCATCATTTCATCCATACCTGGGAAGAACATTGTAATAAGGTCGCCGGAGCCATTTACTAAACCTATCGCAATCACATCACCTACCTTCAGGTTGGTGCGCTGGGCGGCGCCGGCAGATGACGCTTCCTGTGCGAATGCCGCAGTACTCATGCAGCCTGCCACGAGGGCGATGCTGAGCCATTTTGCGAGGTTTTTAAATTGGGTCATTTTCATGTTCGTTTGTTTGATTTTTTTGTTTTGGATAGGTGTGTTTTCTAAACGGTAATGTGTTTTTGTTTGTTTGTACAGCAAATATCTTACGCTGCATGAGCCGGGAGAAATATTTTGAGCCTGTTAACTGTGCATTTACAGCCACTTAACAAGCGCTTAATAAATGGGTTTATTCCTGTTTTGAGCCTCGTCCCCTTGTATAGCCCGCAAACAGCGTGATATAGCGCGTATAATTATTAGTTTTACGCCTTGTTATTAAATGTTTTATGAAGGCTGAGCGCATTTTTGTAATGCTGTTCCTTATAGCGGTAATCATGCGGTTGCTGCATTGGCAGGGTGGCGATGCCATGATGATCTGTGCATTAGGTGGTCTTTCGCTTACCTATTTCCTGTTTGGGTTTTACGTATTCGGGGTACCGGGTTACAGGCGCAATACATTACTCCTGTCCATTATATCAGGTATTTTGCTGGCCACCGCACCGTTTGGCATGCTCTTCAAGCTGGAATACTGGCATATGGCCCGCCTGCAAGTATTGTTTGGGGGTATGTTCTCCCTTATCATATTGGTAGTCATGGTCATATTAAGATATACTTCTGTCTCAGAATATATGCGTGGGTTTTACCGTAATATGATCATAAGGGCAGCGGTACTATGTGTGCTCTGTAGCATTCTGTTCCTTACACGCCGCCACCACCTGCTGGCCCTGGAATACTGGGACGACCCTAAAATGGCTGTGTTGAAAACCAAATATTATAATACCCCTGAGAACCAGCAAGTAAAGCAGGAGCTTTTAGAATATATCCGGCAAAAAAACGCCCAGGGGCAATAGGGTTTTATTATGAATAATTTGCTATGATACTTTTAATATTCAGTTAAGAATTTTATATTTATCACAGAATTATCATTTTTTAACTCACAATTTTTGCTAATATGAAGCGTACTTTACTTTGTTTGGCACTGGCAGGCGGTTGTTTCGCGGGTCATGCACAGGTATCTATGGTAGAAGATTTTAATGCTACAGGCAGTTCTTCTCCTACATGGCTTACCGTTTTTAAAGACAAACTGGTTTTCATGGCCGATGACGGTACCAATGGCAATGAACTGTGTATGCTGGATACGGGTGGGGTGTCTTTGGTTTTCAATATAAACCCGGGTGGCGCAGCAGCTGCCGGATTTATCAATAGCCGTACCATGGCTATGACAGACAGTGGTACTTTATATTTCCCTGCCGATAACGGAACCTCCGGTTCTGAATTATATATGTGGGATGGTAAAAACATGCCATTGCTGGCCTACGATGTAAACGCCGGTGGCGCAGGTTCAGGCATTACCGAGCTGGTAGCAATAGGCCGCAAGGTATATTTTGCCTATAACGATGTAACCAATGGCAGCGAATTGTGGAGCTATGACGAAGTAGGTAAAAGCATTCAACGCCTCACAAATATCAACCCGGGTGCGGGCAGCAGCAACCCACACAACCTGACTGTTTACAAAGGTAAATTGTACTTCGCAGCTACCAATCCTACAGCTATTACCGGTACTGGTATAGAATTATATATGCATAATCCTGCTACCAACGCTACCTCACTGGTATCTGATATCAACCCGGGTACTGTTGACGGCGACCCGGCCAGCATGATAGTGGTAGGTAACAAAATGTACTTCTCAGCTACTGTTACCGGTTACGGACGTGAATTGTTCAGCCTGGACAGCACGAATGTGATTCGCGCTACCGATGTATATGCACTGAACGGCAACGGTATGCCTGCTTCTGCTACAGCTGTAAAAAGGATCGTAGCTATGGACAGCAATATCTATTTTGCCGGCGATGATGGTACTACCGGTACCCAGTTGTATAAATTGAATACTAAAACCAACAGTACATTACTGGTTTACAGCATCAACCCTGTAGGTAACAGCAACCCGGGCAATTTTGTTACATATGGCAAGAACATGTACTTCGTAGCTAACGACGGTACGCACGGTAACGAACTGTGGATGTATGACGGTAAAACTACCCCAATGATGGTGGCCGACCTGAATGCAGGTACCAATAACAGCGATCCGAACAACCTGGTGGTTTATAAGAATGTACTGTATTTTACTGCAACAGACCTGACTACCGGTACCGAACTGTATATGCTGAAAGATTCATCTACAGGTATACAAAATGTACGTTTTGATGCAGATGTAAAAACATATCCTAATCCTGCTACGACAGCTGTAAACTTCGATATGAACCTGAAGAACAGCGAAGTGCTGTCTATCCGCATGATAGATATGAGCGGCAGGGAAGTGTACAATTCAGGTGTGCAACACCTGGGTGCAGGCAAAAATGTAATTACTGTACCTGTGAATAATATGGCTCCGGGCGTTTACATCTACCAGGTAGTAAATGCAAAAGGCACTAATTATTTAGCCGGCCGCATAGTGAAAGAATAATTTCATTTCTATAATAGACTGGAAGCCCCGCATAGTGCGGGGCTTCTTTTTTTAGGGTGGTTGCTTTTTCAAAACCTGCACAACAATACCTATATTCGGCATATGGAAACGATACAACCCGGCGTAGGATCGCGCGTAGAGCATCCGCATTTTGGTAAAGGCATTATTGTAGAAACTACCAGTGAAACGTATACTATCTGGTTCAAATCGCAGAACGCGGTCAAGACCATTAATAAAGATTATGAACTGAAAATAATAGACGCAGTTGAATCGGCAGCAGGTGGCGGAAACAGCAGTATCACACTATCAGATATAGAGCAGGCACTTGATAATATTTTAGAACGCAGGCTACACGAAATGCAGATAGTGCCTATGGGTACACGTTGGAATAATGGCAGCCTTATATTAAAGCCGGGCGATGATTCCCTGCAGCCTAAAGAAGTGCCTATAGAAACTTTCTTTCATAAAATAGTAATGGTGCGCGACCGCCTGAGGCTGATAGAGCAAAAGATAAATGCGCACAAGGTGCTTACCGATGAAGAAAAGGTGGACATGCAGCAGTATGTTACAGCAATATATGGTTCACTCACCACATTTAATGTATTGTTTAAAGAAACCCACCACCAGTTTAAGGGGATGGGTGGTAAAGAATAAAAAATAAAAACGTCCTGCTGCGCCAGGACGTTTTTATTTTATGGGTTTTGGTTATCCCAATGATTTAAGCCAGTCAATAACCTGGTCTCTTGTCTTTCCTAATTTTTGTTGTAAACGCCCGAGTAGTTCATCGTCTTTACCTTCTTCGTAGGTAAGGTCGTCTTCGGTGAAGCCGGCATAGTTTTGTTTGATCTTGCCTTTCCATTCGTTCCATTTTCCTTTTAATTCCAGTGAGTCCATATTTAGCTTTTTTCTTCATGCCTGTAAATATTATGCCATTAACTTAATCCCTAAGATTTTGTTAAGGGCCATACTGTAGTTGGGATATGGCACACTTGTTGATTTTTCATTAGCAAGAACTAGAAAAATGAAAAAGATAGGATTGATATTATTCCTGGGTATGGCTACTATTTTTACTTCTTGCGTAAAAAACGAATATTACGATACCGAGCCTAACCAAACACCATCAGGCTACCAATACGAGTTTGATGATAATTTTGATTATGATATGCATAACTGGTCATTCAGCGACCCTTCGCATTCGGCATACGCCAGTGTAAGCAATGGTATGCTGAAGTATAGCTACCTGCCTACAGACAACGGTACTAACACGGTAGCGGTAGCAACAGGTGCTGATGTGCGCAGGGATTTTTTAGTGCAGACACGCATTAAATCGGACTATGAAATGGGGCTTGCTTTCGGTGTGTCTAATTCAGATTATGGTTATTCATTCTTTATAGATGATCAGGGCTATTTTGCCGTATATAAAGAGGGTAGTGCCAATACAGCAGTAAAAACAATTATAGACTGGCAGCAAAGCAGTGCCATACAGCAAGGCTGGAACGATGTAGAACTGGAGCAGGTAGGAGATTACTGGCGCGGGTATATTAATGGGACTAAAGTTTTTGAGATACAGGCGCAATACCTGGGTGGTTCTAAATTCGGATTTATTGAAATGGCAGGTACCACTGGCTATGCCGATTACCTGACGGTGCAGTGGTAAGAGAAAAGGCAAAAGCATTATCTTAGCCAATGGATTAGCCATTGACAAGATGAATGATATAAATGAAGTGCATAAAGAAGCAGGGTTTACCCCTGTTGGTTCAAAACAGGAAGCGGTATTTCTGGATGGCCCTCACTCAAGGCTGAAAGAATTATCCTTCCTGTTTAAAGTTATGAGGCAGTTCATATACGGTTTACGTAAACTGCATTTTGTGGGGCCATGTGTAACCGTGTTCGGGTCCGCGCGATTTGATGAAAACCACGAGTATTATAAAATAACCCGCCAAATGGGCGGAGAAATAGCCCGTCTCGGTTTTACGATAATGACGGGCGGGGGACCAGGAATAATGGAAGCTGCCAACCGTGGTGCCAAAGATGTAGGGGGGCGCTCAATAGGCTGCAATATTATACTTCCGCACGAACAAAAGCCCAATCCATATTTAGACAGGTGGATAGACCTGGATTATTTCTTTGTACGAAAAACCCTGCTCAGCAAATACTCTTATGCTTTTGTGGTAATGCCGGGAGGCTATGGTACGCTTGATGAATTTTTCGAGGCCATCACGCTGATACAGACAGGCAAGTTTCAAAAATTCCCGGTTGTACTGATGGGTACTGAATATCATAAGCGGCTTTACGACCATATACAGCATATGATAGAGCAGAAGACCATATCAGATACAGATGCGGCGCTATTCCTGTTTACCGATTCGATAGAGGAGGCTGTGGCGCATATCAGCAAATATGCAATAGAAGGTTTTGGATTGAAGAAGATCAAACATCCCAAGCCGTTCAGGCTGCTTGGAGAAAAAAGCCTGTACTCTATTATTATGGGCGATTAATTCAGCTTTTTTACTTCACCGGGCAGCACAGCATATACTTTGTTGTGCTGATCCATATCCATCATATATAGTCCGGTAAGTGTGCCGAAAGCAGGCAACAATAAGGTATTGCCGGATAAATGAAAGCAAGGCAGCCGTAACGATTGTTTTCCCATACCACGTAGTAATATGCCTGGGTGTATATGTCCTGCAATATTCAATTTGTCGTTGCCTGTTGGTTGCAAAGGCTCGTGCGAATAAATGAATGGCCCTTCTGTCAATGCTTTATCTGAAACATCGATACACAATTTGTCAAAGAACTTATAATCTATGATGTCGTGGTTGCCTTTGATAAGTGTGAAGCAAAGACCGGGATAACTTTCTACCAATGCTGCAAAAGCATGCCAGTCACTATTCAGGCTGCTATGAAACAGGTCTCCCAGGAAGTAAACTTTTTCAGGTTTTGTTTTATCCAGCAGTTTTCTCAGTTTGGTATAATCTTCAGCCTGTGATGTTGCAGGTATAGAAATGCCATGCTTGCGGAAATGACTTGCCTTGCCCAAATGCACATCTGCTATCACCAGCAAAGATTCATCGTGCTTGTATAAGGCGCGTTCCGGCAAAAAACTGAATAAGTGTCCCGCTAAAGTAACCTGCATTTATTGCTCCAACTGTTTTATCATCTTCTCTATCCTGTCTTCCAGTTTTTCATTGCTCAGCTTATCTCTGAACCGCTCTGTAAGTATAGGGAAGCAGAAAGGACTGAGCTGCTCAAGGTACTGAATAATTACATTTTGATGCTGCATCCGTTCCAGCGCCTCGTACATACGCATCTGCTCCATCTGGAAGGTAAATACCTCATCATATGCCTGCCTTAGCAGCAAATTATCTTTTTCGTGCTCTTCGAATACCGAAAAAAATAGTTGTGAATTTGCCTGCACATGTCTTGTTTTTACCTGCTTGCCCGGGTAGCCGGTGAATACCAGCCCTGCTATACTGGCTATATCCCTGAATTTACGTTTGGCCATTTCACTGATGTTCACGCTTTTCTGAATATCATCGGCGAGGTTGAGGTTATCCAGCAGGTCGTTGCCCAATGCTTCCTCAATAGGTATTTCTTGGTCGCTTAGTAGTTCGAAACCATAATCATTAAATGCCAGCGAAAAGCTCATGGGGTGTACCTGCGCTATGCGATAGGCAAACAATGCCGATAAGCCTTCATGCACATTACGCCCCTCGAAGGGATAGATAAACACATGGTAACCTTCACGGGTCTTTACTTTTTCTATCAGCAGTTCTGTTTTATGCGGCAGGTGCGAGCGTCGCTGCTGTTCGTCGAACAGGCGTTCCAGTTTTTGCAGTTCAATATCTCTATGCCCTTTGTTATAATATTCATCCAGTTTGTACCGGATGGTTTTTGACAATTGCGAGGACAAAGGCATGCGGCCGCCCTGCCACGATACGGAATAGCCTTTGCTCTTGGTGCTTTTGCGCACATATACCGTCATCTCTTTGATGCGTACAAACTCTACCATGCGGCCGGCAAAGGAAAATACATCGCCCGGCTTCAGCCTTGAAACAAAATATTCTTCTACCAATCCTAGCCTGGTACCTCCAAGAAATTTTACCTGCAGCATGGAATCGCTGACAATAACACCAATGCCCAGCCGGTGGCGCATGGCCACCCGACGGCTGGTTACCTTATATAGTCCATTCTCTATTACTACTTTATGAAACTCATCGTATGCATCCAGCATTTTACCACCCTGTGTTATGAAGTCGAGACACCAGTTAAATTCTTCGCGCGTAATAGAGCTGTAGCAATGCGTCTTTATAACCTCTTCATATATTTTATCAGGAAAAAAACCTTCAGAAATAGCGAGTGTAACCAGGTATTGTATCAGTACATCGAAGGAGCGGATGTATGGAATGCGTTGCTCTATTTCGTTGTGTTTAATAGCATGGCGCAGGGCGCTTCCTTCAATTATCTCCAGCGAATGGGTGGGGAGAAAATGTATGGTGCTTGTTGCGCCCGGCTGGTGCCCACTTCGTCCTGCGCGCTGCATAAAGCGCGCCACGCCTTTTGCTGAACCTATTTGTATAACGGTATCCACTGGGCGGAAATCGACACCAAGGTCCAGGCTGCTGGTACATACAACGGCCTTCAGTGTGCCATTGTGCAGCGCGTTTTCCACCCATTGCCGTATCTCCTCGCTCAACGAACCGTGGTGTAATGCTATAATGCCTGCCAGCGAAGGGTCTTCCTGCAGCAGGCGCTGGTACCATATTTCGCACTGCGAGCGTGTATTGGTGAATATGAGTGTAGAACTGCTTTTGTGTATCACATCCAGTACTTTGGGCAGCATAGTAATGCCTAAATGACCGGCCCATGGATATTTCTCTATCACATCGGGCAAGAAGGTTTCGACCACTATCTTCTTTTCGATCTTTGCCCTGACGAGGGTTTGCTTTACATCGTCACTACCCAGTAGTATATCTTTTGCCTCTTCAAGATTGCCTATTGTGGCAGATATGCCCCATACTTTAAGTTTAGGGTTAATAGCTTTCAAACGAGATAAAGCTAATTCTATGAGTACGCCTCTTTTGTTGCCCAGCAGCTCATGCCATTCGTCTACTACTACAAACTGCAGGTTTTTAAACATGCTTTCATAGCCTTTTTGCGCCAGCAGCAAATGCACACTTTCAGGTGTGGTGATGAGCGCATGGGGCATATTTTTTTTCTGCTGTGTGCGTTCCTTTACACTGGTGTCGCCGGTGCGCATGCCTATGGTGTAGTTGGCACCCAGGTCTGCGCTTACGCGCTGTGTAGCGTTGAGAATTTCTTTTGATAAAGCACGCAATGGCGTTATCCATAAACAGTGCAGCCCCGGCGGCTGCTTTTTCTTATTCAGGTAGTCTTGCAGTATGCCGAACCAGAGTGCATAGGTTTTGCCATAACCTGTAGGTGCATTCAGCAGTCCTGAATAGCCTTTGCCGATGGCATCCCAGCATTTCTCCTGGAACTCGTGTGGCTGCCAGTCTTTTGATCTGAACCAGTCTTGTGCTATTGTATGGCCCGCTTTCAACTATTGTACATTTAGCAATTCCAGAAGATCGTCTTTTGTGTTGGCTTCTTTCGCGGTTTTATCCTGCCGCCAGCGCAATATACGTGGAAAGCGCAATGCTACGCCCGATTTGTGCCGTGGTGAAGGGTTGATACCCTCAAACCCCAGTTCAAATACGAGCTCCGGTATCACGCTTCTTACGGGCCCAAATTTATCTAATGTGTTTTTCTTTATCCATGCATCTACCTGCAGCAGTTCCTTATCTGTAAGCCCCGAATATGCTTTGGTAAATGGCACTAATTCTTCGCCATCCCATACGGCAAATGTAAAATCTGTATAAAGGTTTGCCCGCCGGCCATGCCCCCGCTGGGCATATATCAACACGCCGTCTACACTGTACGGGTCTACCTTCCATTTCCACCATTCGCCACGGCGGCGCCCGGTTTTGTAAGTGCTGCTTTTTAATTTCAGCATCAGGCCCTCGCAATTCAATTCGCGCGAACGGAGCCGTTCATCTGCCACCTGCACCCAGCTATGGCACTCCACAATCGGCGAAAGCACCAATGGAAGGTGATTATGCAATTTGCCGGTTTCTTCAAGTAAAGTCTCCAGCCGTTTTCTCCGTACCTGCATGGGCTGTTCACGTATGTCTTCACCGTTCTCTTCCAGCAGGTCATAGCATATCATCATCAGCGGCGCCTCCTGCAAAGCTTTCTTGGTAACATTCTTTCGACCTATACGGGTTTGCATTACATGAAAGGGCAGTACTTCCCCGTTTTTCATAGGCAATATCTCCCCATCTATCACTGTGCCATTGGGTAGCACGTCTGCCAGCGGATGAAATTCTATGAATTTATCCGTCATCAGGTCTTCACCACGGCTCCATACAAAAAGCTGGTTGTCGCGCACAATCAGTTGCCCACGTATGCCATCATATTTTCGTTCTATCTGCCAATTACTTACCGCGCCAAGTTCATCGACCGGCGTGTCCAGTGCATAAGCCAGGTAAAAAGGGTAGGGTCGGCTTATGTCATCGTTTACGTCTGTTTGGGCAAGTAATTCTTTCACACTGGTATGCCTGGCATCCCATTTGCCAATGATGCGGTGCGCTACAATATTTTCATGTATATCATAAAACTTAGCAAGGGCCTTTATAACTATCTTATCCGATACCCCCATTCTGAACCCGCCTGTTATCAGTTTGTTGAATACGAATAATTCCGTGCCGTTCAGTTGCCGCCACATATTCAATATGTATGCTTTTCGCTCCGCTTCATCTTTTCCATCAAGATCTATGAGCGCATCAATAATCGAGTGTAACCGGTAATCGTTATGCAGGCTGTTTTTTGGCAAGAGCAGTGTAATGGTTTCTGCAAGGTCGCCGACAATATGATAAGACTCTTCCAGCAACCATTGAGGGATATTGCTCATCTCCACGCTCCAGTCGCGCAATTCTCCGCTACGCACGGTACGTTTAGGGCGTTTATGCGTAAGCAGGGCCACGCACCACGCAATATCCTTATCGTCGGCTATGGAGAAATAATGCACGAGTGCATCTATCTTCTCATTGGTAGAAGTGGTTTGGTCTATACGGGTAAATAATTCGCTAAATGCCTTCATCTGCCTGCTGTTCTTTTGTAATATCTGTTTCACCTTCTACCTGTTCACCGGTATATAATGTTTCTACTTCTGTGGCATTGAGCCCGTATTCAGTTTGCAGCCATTTAGCATAGATGGACTTGTAGCCATGTGTTACATAAATGTTTTCAGCACCGGTGGCTTTAACTGCTGTATTTAATTGTGCCCAGTCGCAATGGTCTGACATGATGAAGCCCCTGTCGGCACCACGGCGGCGCCTGGCACCACGCAATTGCATCCATCCACTGCATATGGCTAATTTGTAAGGAGACAGCTTTTTCAGCCAGGGTGTATTATCGGCAGAAGGCGGGGCAATGATCATAGCGCCTTGTATATCCTTAGTATTTATCGAAGCATCAATTCTTTTTGCAAGTGGCAGCTTTCCTATTTGTTGTTCATACAGTTTGTTGATATTATCTACAGCGCCATGTGTATATATATCGCCTATGGAAACATCCAGTTTGTTTATGACACGTTGCGCCTTGCCGAGTGCATAGGCCAGGATAACCGAATTCTTCCCTTCCTCTTTATTTTGCCGCCACCAGGCATTTATATCATCGTGTACGGTATCTACATCCGGGAAATTGTATATGGGAAGGCCAAAAGTGCTTTCAGTAATAAAATGATGGCAGGGTACCAGTTCGAAAGGAGTAGAGATGTGGTCGTTTTGCAGTTTGTAATCACCACTCACTACCCATACCTCACTTTTGTATTCCAGTCTTACCTGTGCAGAACCCCATATATGCCCCGCCGGGTGCAGGCTGATACGTACGCCGTTCATTTCGAATAATTCCCCGTAATCCACACCCTGTATGCTGATGTCCTGCCCCAGGCGGTAACGTAACACAGGGATGGTATTGTGCACCGCCAGGTAGTGCTTCATGCCCCAGCGGGCGTGGTCTGAATGGGCATGGGTTATGATGGCTTTATCTACCGGCTTCCATGGGTCTATATATACATTGGCCTGTTTGCAATAAATACCATTATCATCGAAACTGAGCATACACTAATTTACTGGCTATTTAACTAATTTTAGGTGTAACAATCATTGCGCTATGAAGAAACAACTACTGCTGGTTTTTTGTTTTGTGAACTTCACGGTTTCCTGTGCTTTTTCACAAACAAATATCCTGTCTACCAATGCTGCCGCAGAACTGGTAATGCAGGGCAATTATGCCCCGGCTGCTTACCAGGCCAGTGTAGTAATTAAAGACCCCACGGTCATCAGCAATGATATACTTGCCAGGGTATCGCCCGATTCGCTGCATGCATACCTGGAAGTATTGCGTACATTCAAGAATCGCAACTCAGCTTCAGATACCATGTCTGCTACCAGGGGTATAGGTGCCGCCCGCAGCTGGATCTATTCTAAGTTCCAGCAATTCAGTAGCCAGAACGAAAATAGGCTATTAGCATCCTACCTCCAATTCGACCAGGCTATATGTACCATGGGCAGGCATAAAAATGTGATGGCTGTGTTACCGGGTACGGATACGGCAGATAAATCTATCATAATAATAGAAGCCCATATGGACAGCCGCTGTGCCGATGTTTGTGATACCGCCTGCCTGGCAGAGGGCATGGAAGATAATGGCAGCGGTACGGCCCTGGTAATGGAACTGGCCAGGGTGATGAGTAAATATAGTTTTAACCATACTATTGTATTCACAACGGTAACTGCTGAAGAACAAGGACTGGATGGATCTATTGCCTTTGCCAAATACGTACAGCAAAAAGGAATAAAAGTAAAAGCTGCGCTGAATAATGACGTGATTGGCGGTATTATCTGCGGTAAAACTTCCTCACCACCCAGCTGCCCGGGCCTCAATAATATAGACAGTACCCAGGTGCGCCTGTTCTCTTTTGGCGGCTTTAATTCATTCCATAAAGGTTTATCGCGTTATATTAAGCTGGAATACAAAGAGATGATATTCCCGCATGCTGCTGTGCCTATGACTGTTACAATTATGTCTGCAGAAGACCGCACCGGCCGCAGTGGCGATCATATTCCGTTCAGGCAATTCGGTTACCCCGCCATGCGTTTTACATCGGCCAACGAACATGGCGATGCGAATGTAACGGCCGCAGGTTATGACGACCGCCAGCATACATCTGCTGATGTGCTGGGTGTGGATACCGATGGCGATACCATACTGGATAGTTTTTTTGTAGACTTTAATTACCTGGCGCGGAATACAGTTATCAACGGTAATGCTGCCGCTATGATAGCATTGAGCCCTGTAACACCGGATTTTGTGGTAAACGGCTGGAACCCTAACCGTGTTGATGTGCAGATCACCGACCAGAAACAGTACAATAGCTACAGGGTAGGCGTGCGTACTACTTCTAATGATTGGGATTCGGTATATACCATTAACGGAGGCTATAGTCTCAGCATACCAGTTGCCACAGGCCCTTATATAATCAGTGTAGCATCGGTAGATGATAAAGGTGTGGAAAGCCTTTTTTCGAGGGAGTGGATGGTAGTGACCGGTGTTGATAAAACAGCGGCACAGCAAAACCTCGACCTGCTGCAGAACAGGCCTAACCCGGCTGATGAGGCAACTATCATCTCTGTTAAGGTCAATAATTTTTTCAGCTATAAAGAAGCATTTATAAGTATTACAGATATTGCCGGCAAGGAAGTAAAGCGTATACCTATTGTTTTAAAACCCGGTGTAAACGAAGTGTTGTACGACCACGGGTATAATATGGCCGGTACTTATATTTATACCTTGGTGGTAGATGGTAAACAGCAGCAATCTAAAAAAATGCAGTTTATAAATTAAGCACCAGGTCAATAGGTACTGAAGCAGGCATTTGCCGTATATCTCTATCTTTGACTTTATACTACAAATTTCTAAGTGTTTAAAAATACCCGGCAGTCAGACAGGCGATTTTTGCTGGCTATGTTTATAGCTCATGCTGTCTTTTTTTTACTGGCGCTGCATTACAAGCGCATTTATAACGGTGATTCGGCCGAGTATATTTATATGGCGCTGAATATAAAGCATAGCGGATGGTTTTATAGCGGCAACCCCGTTTTGCCTGTCAATATAGATTATCTCACATTGCGTCCGCCGGGTTACCCATTATTCCTGTTGGCTGTATATATGTTCGCTGTAAATAACTGGGTAGTCCTGTTTTTGCAGAACCTTATCTCGATAGTTAACACCTATATGCTGCGCCATACCATGCAAAGGTTGGGCTATGATACGCGGTACGATTGGTTACTGGTATTGTTTATTATTGCGTATCCATCACAGTTTATCAATGCTAACCTAATTGCACCCGATATACTGCTGCAGACGTTTGTATTGCTTTATACCAGGCATTTTATTGCACTCGTGCTTGATAAAAAAATAAGTAACGCCTACCTGATGGCTGTGGCATTGATAGTTGGGTTATTTGTAAAACCTGTGCTATACCCGTTTGTATATATTCACATCATAGTATTGATAGTAGTAGCCATAAGCAGTAAACTGAAATTTCAAAAGCTGTTGGCTGCAATGTTATTGCCGCTGCTGGCGGTGTGCCTGTACAGTGGCTGGAATTACCACCGCACCGGCAAATATCATTTTTCCAGCATCCAGTCTTTCAATGCCATATTCTACTACCAGTACTTCTTTTCGGCGCGGGAAGATGAGCAGGCAGGTAAATCATTTCTGGAAAAAGAACGCGCTAAAATAGTGGCGCTGCCCGGTTTTTCGCAACAGTATGATTATGCCAACCAGCGCGGGATGCAGTTGCTTAAAGATAACGCCGCAGCATACATACCCTTTCACTTAAAGCATAGTGCTAAGCTGTTGATAGACCCAGGTAAAGGCGAATTGGATATGTTCAGGAACAGACTCACGCTGGATATTCTCTATAAGCATAAAACGAAAAGCTTTTCTGAGATGCTGAAACAAGGAGATGCCAAGGCATTGAAAAAATATATAACAGCCAATCCGGTGCTTTTTATCGCTATTGCTATTCTGATGTTTAATATCTTACGACTGGCAGGCCTTGTATATTTCCTGGGTAATAGCAGAACTGCAGTTATAATAAGGTTGTTCATTGGTGGCCTGGTGGCTTATTTCATATTGCTGACCGGCCCTATTGGCAGTCCGCGTTATTTTATACCGGTATCATTAATTGCCATTGGCTGTGCTGTCATGGGTTTCCAGTTTTATAAAGAACGTAGTAATAAAAAAATAAAGGCTATAAGCTGATGCAGAAACTAAAGACATATTATCCATTTCTGCTGGCTGCTATATTATTGGTTGCTGCGATTGCGTTGCTGTTTCCTTACTGCCGTCATTATATAGACCCTGATACAACTGCGTATCTTACCATTGCACGCAGGTACGCTGCAGGTGATATTGCAAAAGCGGTAAACGGGTACTGGAGCCCCTGGAGTTGCTGGCTTACTGCCTTATTCATCAAAGCAGGCTGGGATGAAATGGCAGGTGCGGTTATCGCTAATACCATAGCTGGCATTGGCTTTTTGTTTATTACACAGGTATACCTGTTGATGTTTGATATAAACCGGAAGCTCCAATGGGCTTTATGTGCCGCGTTGGTCATTTTTCTTTCCTATGCGGTCTATTTCCAGTTGTTCGATGACCTGTGGGAGTGTTTCTTTTTGCTGAGTGTATTATACCTGCTGTTAAGAGATGACTTCAGCCGTAAACCATTGTTGTGGGTGGGTGCCGGTGTGTTGGGCAGCCTGGCTTATTTCTCAAAAGCTTATGCATTCCCGTTCTTTGTACTGCATTTTGTTACCGCTTCATTATTGATAACTAAAGGATGGCAAAGAAATGCACGCAGGCAATGGCTGACCATTTGCGGAGTAGCTATAGGTACCATGATCTTCTGCAGCAGCCCCTGGTTGTATTTGCTGCACGCCAAATACGGGCAATGGATGACCTCTACAGCAGGTAAGCTCAATATGTCGTGGTATGTGGTGGGGCACCCATACTGGAAGGAGAGCATAGCGCACCTGCTGCCTCCTGTTTATCCCGATTCACCCTCTTACTGGGAAGACCCCTGGATGGTAAATGGTGCAACGCCTTATTTCTGGAATTCGCTTAGCCTTTTTATAAGGCAAATAGCAAAGCTGGTGCTGAATGAACTCAGGTTTTTGCTGAGCGGGCTGCAGATAGCAGTATGGTACTTGCCTGTATGGTTCCTGTCTTTGATAGCCGTGCTAAAGCGGCGCACCTATTATGCCGATGCAAAGAGCTATGTGCTCATGTATTCATTTATTCTTTTCCCTTTACCGTTCCTGCTCATCAATTTCGAAGCACGGTATATATGGTATACATTGCCGCTTAGTATGGTTGCCGGTTCGCTGGTATTGCAACGCATGACCGCGATTAGATTTCCCGGCAGGGAAAATGTACTTACCGGCTTGTTTGCTGTTGCCTATATCATTTGGCCATTGTACGATTTTAAAACGATATGGAATGAGGGCAAAGCGGAATATTTGTCTGCTCAAGAGATAAAGCAGGCGGGGATAAATGGCAGCTTTACTGCCCGTGCCTCGTTTGGCAATCAATCCTTAATACAACTGCAACGCATAGGTTTCTTTACAGGCAATCCATATTATAATATGCCTTATGTGAATGTGCCGGATAATGAACTACTGAAGGAGATACGCAGGTATGGCATAAAATACTATTATTATACTGCCGGCGATACTGTTTTGCTGAAAGACGAGGCGGGGAAAGCCTTTCCTGTTAAGGAAGCAGGGGGCTGGAAAATAGCTGTACTGGCAGAATAGAGATTTTTCCACAGCTATATAATGTAAATTCCTATAATTCTTACCTTTGCACCACTTTTTAAAAAATTACACCATTCTATGGCATCAAACAAAATACAGGAATTACTGGGCGACAAGGCTGAGTATTATCTGAATCACGTGTCCAAAACAATTGATAAATCGGTACTGCACGCTCCTGCTGCTAATGCAGTGGATGATGTATGGTCTGTTTCAAACCGTAACATTCCAACCATCCGCAGCATACAGGCTTTGATGGGCAATGGCCGCCTGGCCAATACAGGTTATGTATCTATACTGCCTGTAGATCAGGGTATAGAACACAGCGCCGGCGCTTCTTTTGCTCCGAACCCGATTTATTTCGACCCGGAAAATATCGTAAAACTGGCTATAGAAGGTGGTTGTAACGCGGTTGCTTCAACTTATGGTGTTTTAGGTGCTGTTGCACGTAAATACGCGCATAAAATACCGTTCATTGTAAAGATCAACCATAATGAATTCATTTCTTATCCTAACCGTTTCGACCAGATCATGTTCGGCACAATTAAAGATGCATGGAATATGGGTGCTGTAGCGGTAGGTGCTACTATTTATTTTGGCAGCGACGAGAGCGCACGCCAGATAGTAGAAGTAGCTAAAGCTTTTGAATATGCACACGAATTAGGTATGGCTACGGTATTGTGGTGCTACCTGCGCAACCCTGCATTTAAGAAAGATGGTGTAGACTATCATACTGCTGCCGACCTTACTGCACAAGCCAATCACCTGGGTGTTACCATACAGGCAGATATCATTAAACAAAAATTACCGGTAGGTAATGGTGGTTACAATGCACTGAACTTTGGTAAAACACATAAGAAAGTGTACGAAGAGCTGACTAGCGAACACCCGATAGACCTTTGCCGCTACCAGGTAGCTAATTGCTACATGGGCCGTGTAGGTCTTATCAACTCAGGTGGCGAATCGAAAGGCGCATCTGATATGGCGGAAGCTGTAATGACCGCAGTTGTGAACAAGCGTGCAGGTGGTATGGGTTTGATCAGTGGCCGTAAAGCATTCCAAAAACCAATGACTGAAGGTATAAGCCTGCTGAATACTATCCAGGATGTATATCTTGATAGCTCAATTACGTTAGCTTAATATAATCAATTTGTTATGAAAAGGCTGCCAATTGGCAGCCTTTTTTACTTATTAACTAAAAGCAATTATTATCAAGGCAATTAATATTTTTTTAATTGCATACCATGTAAAATATATGTAATTTTCTATTGCAATTTGAGAGAATTGCCAAGATTTATTTTAAACCCAAGACTATGCGCTCCTTTCTACCACTACTAAAAACATGGTGCCTGCTTGCATTAGCTATTGTTTGCAACCTTAACCAGGCCAACGCTCAATCCGTAATTGCTTCCGGATACATTTTTACAGCTAGCTCAAAAACATTTAACTATGTAACAGGAGGTACATCTGTGTCTGCCATTGAAACGGATGACAATTGGGCAAACCTTCCCATCGGATTTACATTTACATTCTGTGGTGTAGACTATACGGATGTTTGTGTGTGTTCAAACGGGTGGTTAAGGTTTGGTACCGGTGTAGGTACAGCCAGTGCCAACTGGAACTTTAATGCTTCTCCCGGGTCTGGTATAGAACCTGCGGTGTTTGCGTTATATGAAGATGTGAGCGGCGCTTCAGGTTCTGCAAACTATGTAGTAACCGGTACTTCTCCCAACAGGGTGTTTACAATGGAATGGAGGGACTGGCTTTGGGATTACGCTGCCTCAAACCCCAGTGTAACCTTCCAGGTAAAATTGTATGAAACAACTAATAAGATTGAGTGTATTTATAAACAAGAAGCAGGATCTGTAGCTGTTAATTCAAGCGGCGGAGCATCAATTGGTATATCAAACAGTGCTACCGACTGGCAGGTGCTGACAGATGTTACATCTGCACCTGTATCTTCATCTACAACATATACCGGCACCTTAAGTAGCCTGCCGGTTACCGGGCAAAGTTATGAATGGGACCCCGGTGCGCCTTGTCCTAAACCTACACCTATTAACATCACTAATTTCAATTCAAAAGGTGTGACTTTCGATTGGCCGGCCATTACCGGTTCTGCAGGGTATGAATATGTAGTTGATAAGAATTCAGGTTCTCCTGCTACAGCAGGTACACCTACAACAGGTAACAGCGCTACGGTCGGAGGGCTTATTCCAAGTACTGCTTATTACATACATGTCCGCAATAAATGCAGTGCTTCTAATATTTCTAAATGGGAAACATTATCCTTCCAGACAAGACCTGATTGTACAGAACCGCAAAATGTGCAAGCTAACAATGTAGATTCTAATTCGGCTGTCATATACTGGACGCCTGTACCAGCAGCCAGTCCTTACCAGTATATTGTAGATAACAGCAATGTTCTTATACCGCCCGATCTTACTAATGTGCAATCAACCACCACAAATGGTATGAACCTTACCGCGCTTAATTCAGGAGTAGATTATTATGTACACGCAAGAAGTTTGTGCGCGGGCAATGATAGTTCTGCCTGGGTACTGTTCCCATTCCATACACCGTTATCTTGTAAAACGCCTGCGCTTGCTACTACAACCGTTAGCAATCATGATGCAGTGATTTATTGGCCTTCTATAAATACGGCTATGGGTTATGAGTATGTATTAGACCAATCACAAGCTACGCCACCATTAGGCACACCATTAGCCAGTCCGTATTTTCATGCCAACCCCCTCGCTGCCGATGAAACCTATTATTTACATGCTAGAGCTATGTGTACCGATCATAATATAAATACCACATCGCCATGGGCGCTGGTAGAGTTCCATACCTTGCCTCCTACCGGCATTGCAGGATTGGCTGCAGGTATTGCACCTGGTATGCAACTGTCTCCTAACCCGGTAAAAAGCATATTGGCTGTAAAAGTGACTTATAATACGAATAATGTTCAAAGTGTTTCTGTTTATAACCTGGATGGACAACTGGTAAAGAAAGTTGCAATGAATAAAAATGAATGCGAGGTAAACATGGATAAATTACCGGCGGGGCTATACATTGTCACCTACAAGGATGGTGAGCATACTGAATCTCAGCGTGTTATTAAGCAATAATTAATATCAGCCATTTTAATAATTCTTAATTAAAAAATAAAAAGGAACAGCCCCTGATCGAGGGGCTGTTCCTTTTTTTAATCCGTTTCATTTCCCAATTATCCCGTTTCAGCATTATTGAGTTTGGCATAACAGTTTTTTAATGGAATTTTCATTCATATTTAATCTTGTTTTTAACAATTTTAATACGATTTTAAAAAGGATTAACTACGAATTTGATAAATGCGTAACGTTCTAAATACATATAAATGAAACAATTCAACATTCTCAAATTGTTTATGCCCTTATTGCTGGCGCTGGGATCTTACCAGTCCGCCTGGGCCCTTGCCGGGGGCACTTACACGATCGGTGCAGGTGGAAACTATTCCAACCTTGCCGCTGCGGTGTCTGATCTTAACCTGGGTATAACAGGGCCTGTTGTGTTTAACGTACTGCCCGGTACTTATTCTGGTACGGGCTGGCAGGGGCTTATTGGTAACGTTACCGGGGCAAGCTCCACCAATACAATTACCTTCCAGGCACAAAACGGGCCTGGTACTGCAAGCATTAGTTTTGCAGGTACATCTACCGCTAACTATGTGTTTGGATTGAATAGTGCGCGGTATGTAACTATACGCAACCTGACGCTGGCAAACACCAATACTTCTTATGGTAATGTTGTTCGCATGATGGGCACTGCTTCATTCAATACAATTGCAGGTTGCCGTCTTGTAGGACCTTCTGTCAGCTCATCAAGTGCCGATCTTGCAGTTGTATGGGCCGGGCAGTCTGGCAACGTGTTTACTGGTAGTGATATAACCTGCCAGAATGATACTTTCCAGAATGGTAGTGCGGCTTACTGGTCTTACGGTAGTGCTTCTACCAATCTGACTATGAACCATACAATAACCAACTGCCAGATAAATAACCCGTATTATAGTTTGTTGTATTGCTATTATACAGGTAATATCAATGTATCTGGTTGCTCTTTTACAGCCAACAGTTCCGGTCTTAACTATGGTTTTTATTTCTACTATCCGGGTAATGGTGTAAGCTTTACGAATAACACTGCTAATATTACTACTACCTATTCAGGGCACTATACATTCTATTGGTATAACGTAAACTATACTTCCGGCGTTCAGGGTACTACTACCAATGCGTATAATACCATCAACGTAAACTCTACTTCAAATACGGTTTACGGCATGTATCACTATTATAACTATAATATGACCATGCAAAACAATACGTACAATTTCAATGGTACCTCAGGTACTATTTATGCACCGTATTACATGGCCTATTATTGGAATGCCGGTTCTGTAGCAAAAAACAATACAATCAATGTTACTGTAACTACTGGTACTGCTTATGTGAATGGCGTTTGTGCCGGAGCAAGCGGTACTGCTGTTAGAAATAATACATTCAATGCTACCGCAACAGGTTCAGGTGCTGCTCATGCGGGCTATTACCTGAACGCATACGGTACAAGCGACACGGTAGAGAACAATACATTCAATGCAACTACAACATCCGGTTCTTGTTATAGTTACAAATACGGAGAAACGGGCCTGACACGTAATAATACTTTCAACCTTAACTCCACGTCAGGTACTATCTACAATTATTTCTATTACATGAATGCTGCTAACTTCCGTAACAATACCATCAAGATGAATAGTACTACAGGTACCATTTACGGATGTTACGATTACAACTATTACAGCAGCAATACGGCAGTAAGCACTATTGCATACAATACATTCGATGCAAGAAGCTCGTCTGGTGGTACTGTATATGCTTATTACAATGCTGGTACTCCGGTAGCAGGGGCTGAATACGTAAGCAATCTGTTTACTACAAACACATCGGGTACATCTTACCTGTTGTATCCAACAGCCAACCCTGGGGCTGATATGAAATTTATACACAACACATTCCACAGCAACAGTACAGGTACTGTCAACTATCTTGTATACACCCCTGCCGGCAGCTCTACTTATCCCGGCAAATACATCCTTACCAATAATATTTTCTCAAGAATTAATAATAATGGTACTGCTGTTTACCGCGGCGATACTACTTACAACAGGGCAGACTATAACCTGTATTATTCAGGTGGTGGGGTGCAGACTTTCCAATGTGGTAGCCCTGCAATTACCACGACTTCTTTGCAAACATGGCGCACAAGTACACGTGGTTTCGATATGAATTCACTAACCTATGATCCTGGCTTTGTATCACCTGCTACTTATGATTTCCGCCCAAGTGCTGGTAATGCGAATGCCTGGTCTGTAAATGGCCGCGGTACGCATCTTGCCAATGATACAATGGACATAGCCGGTAATGCACGCGCCCGTACCAAACTGCAGGGTGTGCCTGATTTGGGAGCATACGAATTTACTCCAACCAGTACACCACCAGATGCAATAGCTACGCCTGCTACGCCTGCTGCAAATACTGCCCAGACATTTACTTTTGGACAGGATACGGTATGTGTGATAAACTGGGGAGCTACGGTGCCTGCAACTGCTACTGTTAAACAATATACCGGGGTACAAGCTACAGGTATACCAGCCGGTGTAGGAAAAATGTTCTTCTATAATGATGTAGCCACTACACTTGGCGTATATAGCTATAAAGCAGTACCATATTATAAAGATCCGTGGATAGGAGATATCAGTACTGAGCCTAATGCACGTATTGCAAAATCAAGCAACGGTGCTTCATGGGCCGGGTATAATTATACCAATGGTATAACAGATATAAATCGCAACACCATGACTACTGCCGCTTTCCTGGATAGTATGCCATCACGTTTTACAGGTGTTGAGAATGCACGTATAGGTATACGTTGTGTAATAGCACCAACAGGTTTAAAAAGCAATGGTGTGACAGCATTTACTGCAACCGAAACATGGGATGCTGTATTTTCTCCTATCGGTTACCAATATGTTTATAAGAATGTAAAAGGTACACCTGTCACAGGTACGCCTGCTTATTTTGTTAGTTCTAATAGTGCACCATTAACCGGCCTTACAGAAGATACGACATACTATATCTATGTACGCACAATCTGCGGTCCCGGCGATACATCGGGCTGGGCACTGGACTCTTTCCATACCATCATCAGTTGTCATGCGCCTGACCTGAAGCTTTCTTATATGGACAGCAAACAGGCTGTTATATACTGGGCGCCTATAAAAACTGCAGTAGGTTATGACTGGGCTGTGACTACAGATGCTAATCCGCCTGCCAACGGCACGCCAACAGCAAGTACTTCATTATTGGCTGCTTACCTGGCACCGGGCACTACTTATTACGCACACGTTCGTTCAAGGTGCAGTACTATTTACAGTCAATCGGGCTGGTCAACTATTTCATTCAAAACCTGGACAACAGGTGTAGATAATGTGAGCGGAAGTGCAATAGGTCTAATAGCCTATCCAAATCCTGTAAAAGAAGTACTTACCGTAAATATGCAGGGTGTGCGGGCTAACAATGCACAGTTGACTATAATTGATATTACGGGCAAAATAGTACGTAGTATGGCTGTAGTTTCAGATAAGAATGAGATCAATATGAATGGGCTCTCTTCTGGTGTATATATATTAAAATACAGTGACGATGCCCATACTGAAATGACTAAGATTACAAAAGAATAGAATTATAGTTTTTTCATATAAAAAAGCGCAAAGGCCTCATTATGAGGCCTTTGCGCTTTTTTATATATGGTTTAAACTGCTGGCCAGCCTTAAAATAAGGTAAAAAAATTATTAAATATTGATTAAAAAAGTTAACTTGATTAAAAATTTATTAATAAACAAACTGGTTTACTCCAATTACTTTAAAAAAACGCCGGAAATGAAGCATTTTAACATTTTCAAATTAATGATGCCTGTACTGTTGTCGCTGGTATCCTATCAATCGGCCTGGGCGCTTGCCGGAGGAACTTATACAATCGGTTCGGGAGGTAACTATACTACCCTGGCTGCCGCTGTATCTGATCTTAACCTCGGTATTACCGGCCCTGTGGTATTTAACATCCTTCCCGGTACCTATTCGGGTACAGGCTGGCAAGGTCTTATCGGTAATGTTACCGGTGCAAGTGCTACCAATACCATTACATTCAAATCCCAGAATGGTCCGGGTACAGTTAGCATTAGTTTTGCTGGTACATCGTCTGCCAACTATGTCTTTGGTTTAAATGGTGCCAGTTATGTAACTATTAAAAATCTTACTTTAAGTAATACCAGTACTACCTATGGTAACGTCATCAGGTTTACAGGTACATCTACATTTGATAGTGTAGTAGGTTGTAAAATGTCCAGCCCGGTTGTTTCTTCAACTAGTGCAGACGTGGCAGTAGTGCAGGCGGGTAGCTCAAGCGCTACTTTCCCGGGTGGAGACTTAGTATTTAAATCAGATACCTTCCAAAACGGTAGTGCAGCGTATTGGGCTTACGGCCCAAGTGCACTTACTTCAAATCATACATTTGATGGTAATGTAATCACCAATCCATATTACTGTTACATGTACCTGTATTATGTAGGTAATGCAAAAGTGGCTAACAACTCATATACCGCTAACAGCTCTGGCATGAACTACGGGTTTTACAGCTACTATGTAGGTAATAACTACGAGTTCAGGAATAATGTTATTAATACCACTACCACTTATTCAGGTCACTATGCTTTCTATTTCGCATATATCAACTATAACAGCGGGCAGCAGGGTATTACAACATTTGCCAATAATACCTCTACCGTAAACTCAACCAGTAATACAATATACGGTACCTATTTCCTTTACAACTACAATACAACCATGACTAATAATACGTTTAGCGTATCGGGTACCACAGGTACTTGCTACAACCCGTATTACATGGCTTATTACTGGAATGCGGGATCTGTGGCATCTAACAACGTGTTCAATACTTCTGTAACAACAGGTGGTGCATACAACTACATCATAAATTACTATACAACCGGTACACGTGTTGTCAATAATACGTTCAATGCAAATGCATCGGGTAGTGGTACGGTATATAGTCCTTACTATACAATGTATGGTGCTACTTCTTCAAGCACCAGCAATAATACCTTCAATGCCACCACTGCTTCAGGTTCGGGTACGAGCCTGTATTATATGAACTATAATGGTAGCTCTGATACAGTTGATAACAATACCTTCAACATGACGGCGCCAGGTGGTATTACTTCATACAAGTATTATATGGTTGGTGTAAACCGCAATAATACTTTTAACTGGAATGTAACATCAGGTACGTTGAACAATTACTTCTACTATCCTGATGGATGCCTGTTCTCTGGCAATAAGTTTAATTTGACCAGTACTTCAGGCCTTATTTATGGTGCCTATGTATATGGTACTACGTCTTATGCCGGTGGTAACTTCATCAACAACGTATTTGACGCCCGCAGTACATCAAGCGGCACTGTGTACGGGTTCTATGGCCAGTATTCAAAAGACAATACGTTCATAAATAATATTTTCGCGAATACTACAGCAGGTACAAGCTACCTCTATTACAACCCAAGCGGTTATTACGGCGATAATAAATTTTACAATAATACCTTCCATAGCAACAGCACCGGTACAGTTAACTACCTGCTGTATAATAGCGCCGGTAACACCACTTATTTGGGTAAAGCTATTCTGAGTAACAACATCTTCTCCCGTTTGAACAATAACGGTAATGCTGTTTACCTGGGAGACACTGCTTACTCAAAATTGGACTATAACTTGTATTATTCAGGTGGCGCAGCACATACTTACCAGTGCGCATCTCCGGCTTTAACAACTACATCATTAAATACATGGCGTGGTGCAACTAAACAAGATCTGAACTCACTTTCTTATGACCCGGGTCTGACCAGTCCGTCTACTTATGATTTCAGGCCGAATGCGGCTAATGCCAATGCTTGGTCTGTAAACGGCCGTGGTAACCATTTTGCAAATGATACTGCTGATATCTTAGGTGTAGCACGTGCTAAAAACCGCTTCCAGGGTGTACCAGACCTTGGGGCTTATGAATTTGTGCCAACCAGCACGCCACCTGCAGCAATAGCTAATCCGGCTGCTCCTGTAGCCAGTGCACCACAGGCTTTCACTTTTGGTGAAGATACAGTTTGTGTTATCAACTGGGGCGCTGTAGTGCCTGCTTCAGCTACTGTAAGGCAGTATACAGGTACACAAGCTGCTGGCATACCAACCGGCGTAGGCAAAATGTACTTCTATAATGATGTAGCTACTACATTGGGCGTATACAGCTATAAAGCAGTGCCATATTATAAGAACCCATGGCTGGGCGATATCAGCTCAGAAACAAATGCGCGTATCGCTAAATCAAGCAACGGTGCTGCTTGGGCAGGATATAACTATACCAATGGTATTACAGATACTAACCGTAATACAATGACGACAGCAGCATTTTTAGATAGTATGCCTTCGCAGTTTACCGGTGTTGAAAATGCACGTATCGGTATACGTTGCGTAGTAGCACCTTCAGGCCTCAAGAGCAATGCTGTGACTGCGTATACTGCAACAGAAACCTGGGATGCTGTGTTCTCACCTATCGGCTACCAATATATTTACAAGACAAAGAAAGGTACCCCTACAAGTGGTGCCGGCGCTTACTTCGTAACATCTAACAGTGCGGCATTAACTGGTCTGACAGAAGATACTACTTACTATATATATGTACGTACTATATGCGGCCCTAACGATACATCTGGCTGGGCTTTGGATTCTTTCCATACTATTATCAGCTGCCATGCACCAGATCTGAAACTGTCTTATTTGGATAGCAAACAGGCTGTTGTTTATTGGGCGCCTATTAAAACTGCAGTAGGTTATGAGTGGGCAATTAGTACAGATGCTAATCCGCCTGCAAATGGTACCCCAACTGCAAATACTTCTATACTGGCAGCGTATCTTGCTCCTGGTACTACTTATTATGCACACGTACGCTCAAATTGTAACACAGTATATAGCCAGTCAGGCTGGTCTACGCTTTCTTTCAAGACATGGGCTACAGGTGTGGATAATGTAAGCGGTGGTACAATGGGACTGATGGCTTATCCAAACCCTGTAAAAGAAGTATTGACCATAGATATGAAAGGTATTCGCGCCAACAATGCTCAGCTTACAGTAAGTGACATTACCGGTAAAGTATTACGCATGATGAATGTTGCTGCCGATAAAACAGAAATCAATATGAATGGTTTATCATCAGGCGTTTATATACTGAAGTATAGTGACGATGCACATACTGAAACAATAAAAGTGACCAAGGAATAATTGTGTTTTTATATAATTGAAAGCCGGCTAAAGCCGGCTTTTTTTTGTGTTATTTATTAGCTGTGATGTGAATTTGATATAATTAACTTGTTCTTAATTATGTAAGTGTATTTAATTCCTGTTTAATGGAATGTTTAACTCTGTTTAATCAATTGTTTAATGCAATTTAATCGGTCATTAACTGGCTTTTAAGACTGCGGAATAGCTGCTTGGTTACTTTTATGATATGTGAATAAAGCTATTTTGTTCATATTAATAATACAATAAAAGGTATATCATAAACATTTAAAGCAGTTTATCATGAAGCTTATTTACAATGCGAAAGCTGCATTCTTATCGTTCTCCTGTTTAGTGCTGAGCCAGGCTGCATTGGCGCTTGGTGGTGGTACTTATACCATAGGCTCCGGTGGTAACTATACCAACCTTGCCGATGCTGTGTCTGACCTTAACCTGGGTATTACCGGCCCTGTAGTATTTAATATACTTCCCGGCAGCTATTCCGGTACCAACTGGAAAGCAGAGATCACTAATGTTACGGGTGCCAGCTCTACCAATACAATTACTATACAGGCACAAAATGGCCCGGGTACAGTATCTATCAGTGCGGCAGGCTCTTCGTCTGATAATTATGTAATAGGCCTGAGCAGTGCTAATTATGTGAGTATCAAAAATCTTACGATTTCCAATACAAGCACTTCTTATGGAAATGTGATACGTTTCACCGGAACAGCATCTTATGATAGTGTGCTGGGTTGTAAATTATCTTCTCCCAGCACTTCTTCCAGTTCGCAGAACATGGCAGTTGTTTTAGCGGGTTATTCAGGTGGCTCTTTTACAGGGGGTAATCTTGTGTTTGACAATGATACATTTCAAAATGGTAGTGCCTCTTATTGGACATACGGTTCGAGCACATCGAACCTGACCCAAGGGCATAAGATTACAAATTGCTATGCAACGGGAGCTTACTATTACTTATTGTATAGTTATTATGCCGGCGATTTCAACATTAGTAATAACACATTTATCAGCAACAGCTCAGGGCTTTATCGCGGCTTTATGATGTATTATACCGGTAATGGGCTTACTTTCTCTAATAATGATGTAAATATCAATTCAAACTATTCAGGCCATTATACTTTTTACCTGTATTATAGTAACTATTACGTTACAGGACAGACTATATTTACCAATAATAATATCAATGTAGCAACTACCAGCGGTACTAAATATGCTACTTATCTGCCATACAATCAGAATGTAGAATTTGCCAACAATACATTTACCTATACCGGTACTTCTGCCACCATATATAACCCATATTACCTGGCCTATGGCTGGAATGCAGGGTCTTCGGCACACAACAATACATTCAACGCGAATACTACAAGTGGTAGCCCCAATTCGCCATATTACCTGCAGTATAGTTCCAACGGTACCAGTATAAGGAATAATGTTTTTAATTCAACTGCCACAACCGGCAGCGCTTCCAGTTTTTGTTATTACCTGAATTATTCAGGATCTAACGATACTGTAGAAAACAATACTTTCAATGTTAATACCCCTGGTGGAATTTCGTCTTATAAATATTACACCAGTAACCTGACCCGCAATAACACCTTCAATATGTCTACGGGTAATGGTACTTTAAACAATTATTTCTATTACCCCAATGGTGGTTTGATCACAGACAATACGTTTAATCTATCAAGCACCGGGGGTACTATTAATTCTATGTACGTCTATGGTTCGTCTTCGTACATGGGCGGTGTTTTTTCAAATAATATTTTCGATGCGCGTAGTACTTCAGGGACTATCTATGGTTTTTACGGGCAGTATTCAAAAGGCAATATACTCCTCAATAATGTGATAACAACGCAAACGTCGGGGTCTAGTTATTTGTATTATAAGCCTAACGGGTACTATGGCGACAATAAATTCTATAACAATACGTTCCACAGTAATAGCACCGGTGCCACTAACTATTTAATATACCATTCTTCGGGTGGTTCCTCTACGTACAGTGGTAAAGCCTACCTGAATAACAATATTTTTTCGCGACTGAACAATAACGGTACTGCTGTTTACATTGCTGATACCGTCTATTTTAAAAGCGATTATAATCTCTACTATTCAGGTGGTGCGGCACATACCTATCAATGCGCCAATCCTGCTGTTACTGCTACTGCATTGCAAAGCTGGCGCACGGCTACGCACCAGGACATGAACTCATTGAGTTATGATCCGGGATTTAAAGACCCAGCAGCATTTAATTTTGAACCGGATGCAACTAATGTAAACGCTTGGTCGGTGAACGGAAGAGGTACTCATTTAGATGGTGATACCATGGACATTAACGGTGTAACACGCGCGAAGACCCGTTTCCAGGGAGTGCCGGATCTGGGTGCGTATGAATTTGTACCAACGACTACACCACCAGCAGCGGTAGCTACTCCTGCAAGCCCTGTAGCGAGCACACCACAGGCGTTCACATTTGGTGAGGATACCGTATGTGTAATCAACTGGGGTGCTTCTGTTCCTACGTCTGCCACAGTAAGGCAGTATACAGGTATACAGGCAACGGGTATGCCTGCCGGTTTTGGCAAGATGTATTTCTACAACGATGTAAGCACCCCGCTGGGCGTGTATAGCTATAAGGCAGTACCGTATTACAAGAACCCATGGCTGGGCGATATCAGTTCTGAAACGAATGCGCGTATAGCCAAATCAAGCAATGGTGCATCATGGCAAGGATATAACTATACCAATGGTATTACCGATACGATCCTTAATACGATGACCACCGCCGCCTTCTTAGACAGTATGCCATCTAAATTCACCGGTGTAGAGAACGGCCGTATCGGTATCCGCTGCGTAGTAGCACCAAGTGGTCTTCAGAGTTCAGCGGTAACGGCTTTCTCAGCTACAGAAACCTGGGATGCGGTATTTGCACCGATAGGTTACCAGTATATCTATAAATTAACCAAAGGCACACCAACCAGCGGTACAGGGTCTTATTTTGTGACCAGCAACAGTGCACCGCTTACAGGCCTTGTAGAAGATACCACCTACTATATTTATGTACGCACCATCTGCGGACCAAACGATACCTCAGGCTGGGCTGTAGATTCCTTCCATACGATCATCAGCTGCCATGCACCTGACCTGAAACTGTCGTACCTGGATAACAAGCAGGCAGTGGTCTATTGGGCAACCGTTAAAACAGCAGTAGGGTATGACTGGGCAATAAACACTGACGCTAACCCACCGGCAAATGGTACACCAACCACCAATACATCTATATTGGCAGCTTATCTAGCCCCCGGTACTACGTATTATGCGCATGTACGCTCTAACTGTAATACGATGTACAACCAGTCAGGCTGGTCAACGATCTCGTTCAAGACCTGGGCAACGGGTGTAGAAAATGTAAGTGGTAGCAGCATAGGATTGATGGCTTATCCAAACCCGGTAAAAGAAGTGCTGACGGTAAATATGCAGGGTATCCGTTCGAACAATGCACAGTTGACGGTAAGCGATATCACGGGTAAAGTGGTACGTACCATAGCAGTAAGTGCAGACAAGACCGAGATCAATATGAATGGCTTATCATCAGGTGTATACATCCTGAAATACAGTGATGATGCCCACACTGAAACCATTAAACTGACCAAGGAGTAAGGATTTAAGATTGCTAAAAATATTTGTTTACATATTTAATTGTTATTTTTAATCTCGTTTTAATTTTATTATAATGCCTCATTAATGTCGTTTTAATGCTCTTTTAACGGTAGCGTTTTCGCATGCAAGTATCTTTATGATATGCAGAAAATTGTAATTATTTAATGTTAAAATAATTACAAAGGAACATATTGTAAAACAGGTAAATTTTTGTTTATGAGATACTTTTCCATGTTAAAAAAGACAGCCTTATCGTTAGCTGTAGTGGCAGGGGCCTGCCAGGGCGCCTGGGCATTAAGCGGAGGTACCTATACGGTCGGTTCAGGAGGTAATTATACCACTCTGGCCGACGCTATCTCTGACCTTAATCTTGGTATAACCGGTCCAGTAGTATTTAATATACTACCCGGTACTTATTCCGGTACCAACTGGAAAGGGGAAATAACTAATGTAACGGGTGCCAGTGCTACTAATACCATTACTATCCAGGCACAGAACGGGCCGGGAACAGTGAGTATAAGTTCTGCAGGTACATCCACGGCCAAATATGTAATTGGCTTTACAAGTGCCAGTTATGTTACTATTAAAAATCTTTCGATAACGAATACCAGTACTACCTATGGCAATGTGCTTCGTTTTACCGGTACTGCTTCCAATAACAACGTTTTAAACTGTAAACTGACCTCTCCAACCACTACCTCCAGCTCTACAGATATGGCTGTAGTGCAGGCGGGTTATTCAGGCGGCTCTTTTACCGGTGGTAATCTTGTGTTTGATAATGATACCTTTCAAAATGGTAGCACCTCTTACTGGGCCTATGGTTCCAGCACTTCAAACCTGACACAAGGGCACACAATTACCAACAGCCTTTTGACAGGTGCGTATTATTATCTCTTGTACTCTTATTACGGAGGTAATTTTAATATCTCAAACAATACTGTGACCAGCACAAGTAATGGATTGGCTTACGGGTTTTATATGTACTATACCGGCAATGGCCTGACATTCTCAAATAATAATGTCAACGTAACTTCTACCTATTCCGGCCAGTATATGTTTTACCTTTACTATAGCAACTACTACGTGGCAGGGCAAACTATATTTACCAATAATAATGTGACAATGACCACTACAAGTGGTACGAAGTATAGTCACTACATGCCTTATAACTATAACCTGGAGTTTGCTAATAACACGTTTACATTTACAGGTACTTCAGCTACCATTTATTGCCCTTATTATGCGGCATATGGCTGTAATACAGGTTCAACAGTGCATAATAATACCTTCAACGCTTCAGTTACAACCGGTGGTGCATACACTTATATGATCAATTATGCTACAACCGGTACCCGCATTTATGATAATACCTTCAATGCTACTGCTTCCTCCAGCGGCTCATTGTATTCTCCGTATTATTTAATGTATAGCTGCACAGGTTCCAGCAACAGGAATAATACATTCAATGCTACCTCTGCCAGCGGCTCTGCACAAGCATTATACTACATGTGTTATTCAGGAAGTACTGATACGAACGAGAACAATACATTCAATCTTACAGCACCTGCCGGTATATCATCAAACAAATATTATACAATAGGCATAAACCGTAATAATGTTTTTAACTGGAACACTACATCCGGCACTATTTATAATTATTTCTATTATCCTGACGGTGCATTGTTTGCGAACAATAAGTTCAATTTGAACAGTACTACCGGTACTATTTACAGCGCTTATGTATACGGTACTACCTCTTATGCAGGCGGTAATTTCAATGGCAATGTTTTTGATGCCCGCAGCTCATCTGGTGGTAGTGTATATGGTTTTTATGGCCAGTATTCGAAAGACAACACTTTTATAAACAACATCTTTGCTAATACTACTACCGGTACCAGCTATCTCTATTACAATCCGAGCGGATTTTACGGCGATAATAAATTCTATAATAATACTTTTCACAGTAACAGTACCGGTACTACCAACTACCTGTTATACAATGCGGCAGGTAGCACTACCTATAATGGTAAAGCTTACTTGAGTAATAATATTTTCTCTCGACTGAACAATAATGGTACGGCCGTTTATATTGGTGATACTGTTCGTTCAAGGCTTGATTATAACCTGTATTATTCAGGCGGTTCAGTACACAATTATCAATGTGGTAGCCCTGCCATTACTACATCTGCATTGCAGGCATGGCGCAGTGCCACTAAACAAGATCTGAACTCATTGACGTATGACCCGGGAATGGTTGATCCTGCGAACTATGATTTCAGGCCAAATGCCAGTAATGTGAATGCATGGTCTGTAAATGGCCGTGGCAACCACTTTGCCGGCGATACCATGGATATCCTGGGTGTAACACGCGCGAAGACCCGTTTCCAGGGGGTACCGGATCTGGGTGCGTATGAATTTGTACCAACGACTACACCACCAGCAGCGGTAGCTACTCCTGCAAGCCCTGTAGCGAGCACACCACAGGCGTTCACATTTGGTGAGGATACCGTATGTGTAATCAACTGGGGTGCTTCTGTTCCTACGTCTGCCACAGTAAGGCAGTATACAGGTATACAGGCAACGGGTATGCCTGCCGGTTTTGGCAAGATGTATTTCTACAACGATGTAAGCACCCCGCTGGGCGTGTATAGCTATAAGGCAGTACCGTATTACAAGAACCCATGGCTGGGCGATATCAGTTCTGAAACGAATGCGCGTATAGCCAAATCAAGCAATGGTGCATCATGGCAAGGATATAACTATACCAATGGTATTACCGATACGATCCTTAATACGATGACCACCGCCGCCTTCTTAGACAGTATGCCATCTAAATTCACCGGTGTAGAGAACGGCCGTATCGGTATCCGCTGCGTAGTAGCACCAAGTGGTCTTCAGAGTTCAGCGGTAACGGCTTTCTCAGCTACAGAAACCTGGGATGCGGTATTTGCACCGATAGGTTACCAGTATATCTATAAATTAACCAAAGGCACACCAACCAGCGGTACAGGGTCTTATTTTGTGACCAGCAACAGTGCACCGCTTACAGGCCTTGTAGAAGATACCACCTACTATATTTATGTACGCACCATCTGCGGACCAAACGATACCTCAGGCTGGGCTGTAGATTCCTTCCATACGATCATCAGCTGCCATGCACCTGACCTGAAACTGTCGTACCTGGATAACAAGCAGGCAGTGGTCTATTGGGCAACCGTTAAAACAGCAGTAGGGTATGACTGGGCAATAAACACTGACGCTAACCCACCGGCAAATGGTACACCAACCACCAATACATCTATATTGGCAGCTTATCTAGCCCCCGGTACTACGTATTATGCGCATGTACGCTCTAACTGTAATACGATGTACAACCAGTCAGGCTGGTCAACGATCTCGTTCAAGACCTGGGCAACGGGTGTAGAAAATGTAAGTGGTAGCAGCATAGGATTGATGGCTTATCCAAACCCGGTAAAAGAAGTGCTGACGGTAAATATGCAGGGTATCCGTTCGAACAATGCACAGTTGACGGTAAGCGATATCACGGGTAAAGTGGTACGTACCATAGCAGTAAGTGCAGACAAGACCGAGATCAATATGAATGGCTTATCATCAGGTGTATACATCCTGAAATACAGTGATGATGCCCACACTGAAACCATCAAACTGACCAAGGAGTAAACTCGATATACGTTTTAAAAAAGAAAAGCTGTCCAACGGGCAGCTTTTCTTTTTTATGGCACAATATTATTACTACAATTTTTATACATGCATTTCATGTAATTTTATGTATATATAAAACTATAGTTATGAAACAGTTCGTATTTACTTGCGCTTTTTTGATGATCTGCGTAGCGGCTTCAGCACAGAACTGGAACCGTAATCATAATATCTATAAAATGCCGGCTACCGGCACGCCTAAGGTGGTAACAAAGCTGGGCACTGATCCCCAGTTTCAGTCATTGCGACGGGTGTCGGACAGGGACGTGATGTTGCATAATTTTAAAGAGTTGGGCAACAACGGCCGCTATAAAAACGAGATCAATAGTTTGTTTGTAAGTATGGGTTACAGCGGAGTGAATGATCCCGCTTTTGGGACTGAAGACCTTACGGCTACCGAGGTGCCTTTTGGTGCTATCGGTATGTTGGGCAATGGTGGTAATAATTATCAATATTGCATGATAGCTATACCCAACCAGACATCTGTAAAATGCTGGAGGGTAAAGGCTGCCAATGGTAATCCAGATCTATATTTCATGTCTGAATGCGGTAATGCATTTTATTATGCCAATGCACCACAGGAACGTGTAGTCATACGCGAAGTAGTAAAACCTGTAGAACGCGCCGGAGAAGCAAGACTGAAAGTAAAAGTATATGCCCGTTACACAAAAGAAGACCAATGCAATTGCTGTGAGGCAACAGACGATGGCTGGGTGTATGAAGAAAAAGCTTTACTGGCAGAAGATATTATAGAGCCTATACCCGTTACTGCAGATGATGACAACATTCCTGTGAAAAAGATATACATAGACGTTGAGAAACCGGCTTTCAGGAAAATAAAAGCTTATGATGTGAATGGTAAATATGACAAGCATGCCGATGATGACCAGTTAGCATCATACTAAAAGAAACATACGATGATGTCGAAAGGGAAAGGGGCATATACTCCTTTCCTTTTTTTAATTAAATGCGTAGCGATAGCCTATGCCGTTGCCGGTAAAGCAGATACCCTGCATCAGCTTGTACCATTTCTTATCTTGTTTCTGGTGCATGGCGTACATAGTACCGTCGAATAGTAATAAGCCTATGCCTTGTAGTGCTATAGATTTGCCAAACCCATGCATTTGCGCGGGGTTTTTCATATCACCGGCATAGGCATTCAATACCAGGCCTGTGCCGATGTACAGGCCATCCAGCCCGGCATTTAATAAAAAAAGCCTTTTAGTGCTTTCATACTTGTGCAGCATATCATCGCAGGAAAGGTTTAGTTGTCTTTCCTTTGCTGCGCCCCAATAGCCAAAGCCTGCAAATCCCAGGTTCACCACTCCCCATATTACGTTCATTCCGTGGAAAGCTTTCCACTCCTGGTCTTTGGCAGTGAAATAACCAACAGCGCCACCTGCTATGTTTACGGCTGCCCATCCACCCAATACACTCATGCCTGTTCTATTGGTTTTGCATTTGAGCGCATGCAATTCATCGAACGAAGGTTTATCCAGGTGTTGTGCCTGTGCCGTATTTAATATCATTAGCATGCACAAGGCAGAAATGTAGTACCGCATATTTGTAGGTGTTACTTACATTGATAAACGAAGCACAGCTCAAAAAGGTTTGAGCCAGCCTAAACAACCTTTGTTATTTTCAGGGTATTGGTAGGCAGGTGTTCATGTATAGGCGTGCTGCCGGTGTTTACCACTATATCGTCCGTTTTTAGCAAGCCCTTTTCTTTCAGGAAACTTATCTGGTCAGCTATGATAGCATCCAGGCTCTCTTCTTTATCATAATAAAATGCCTGCACGCCCCAGCTAAGGCTTAATTGGTTTACCAGTGTATGTGTTTTGGTAAATACATATAGCGGCGAGCGGGGGCGGTAGCTGGAAAGCATAAACCCTGTGTAGCCTGATTGCGTCATACCTATCAATGCATTTGCTTTAATATCCTTGGCTATCTCACAGGCATTGTAACACAGTGCATCGCTCATAAAAGAAGGAGAGTGGGGCTGTGGTACCAGGTTGCGGTTATAAACGATCTCTTCTTTTTCTACCTCTCCAATAATGCTTACCATAGTTTTTATTACCAGCTCAGGATACTTGCCCATGGCGGTCTCTCCACTCAGCATTACAGCATCGGCACCTTCCAGCACGGCGTTGGCAACGTCTGTTATCTCGCTCCGGTTGGGGCGGGTACGGTCTATCATACTTTCCATCATCTGTGTGGCAATAATCACCGGCTTGGCACGGTGTATACATTTCCTGATGATGTTCTTCTGTATCATAGGTATCTGTTCCAACGGTAATTCTACACCCAGGTCGCCACGGGCAACCATTACGGCATCAGAGGCCAATATGATCTCGCGTATATGCTGTAAAGCTTCCGGTTTTTCTATTTTAGAAATGATCTTGGCATTGCTGTTCTTTTCTTTGATAATAGCACGCAGGTTATGTACATCTTCTGGTTTGCGCACAAAAGACAAGGCTACCCAATCTATATCCTGGCTGATGATGAAATCAAGGTCGGCCAGGTCTTTTTCAGACAGGGAAGGCAAGGATATTTGCGTGTCAGGAAGGTTCACTCCTTTGCGTGGCAATAAGGTGCCTGCATTCAGCACCTGCACTCTTACTTTTTTGTCCTCGGTTATCTCAGTCACCATTACCTCTATCTTGCCGTCATCCAGCAATATCTTTTCACCTATCCGCACATCTTTATAAAAATTAGGATAGGATATATAGATGCCGTCCTTATCGCCAACCCTTTTTTCGTTGGTGAAATAAAAAACATCATCCTTTTCAAGTTCTATTGCACCATTTTCCAGGTCGCCCACCCTCAGTTTCGGGCCTTGCAGGTCGGCCAGGATGGCAATATTAAAGGGGAAATCGGCATTGATCCGCTTTATATGTTTTATTACATCTTTATGCTGTTCATGTGTGCCGTGCGAAAAATTCAGCCTGAAAACATTGACGCCTTCCTGTACCAGGGCCAACAGTTTTTCATAAGTATTGCAGGCAGGTCCTACAGTTGCTATTATTTTGGTCTTATGCAGCATATATAAACAAGTTCGGGCGCAAATTACACTTGTTTGCCCCAATTGTAAATGATTTCAGTATTATTGAATTATAACCGTAAAAACCGTTCCCAACAGGTAATTTTATATATGATAAATTCGGCTCATTTTATACTGAATGTCTTTTGAGAATGTCGTTTTCATGCTGTACCTTTGCGCCCAGTTTTACAATTGATCTCTTTTTAATATGTCGGGACAGCTTAAAGAAGTTCGCAACCGTATAAAATCAGTTACCTCTACACAGCAGATAACTAAAGCCATGAAAATGGTGAGTGCTGCCAAATTGCGCCGTGCGCAGGATGCCATTTTACAAATGCGTCCGTATGCGCAGAAATTGCAGGAAATGCTTAGCAATATCGTAAGCAGCGCATCGGGCGATATGGAATTGCCGTTGGCTGATGAACGCGCTGTAGAGCGTGTATTGCTCATTCCTATTACCAGCGACCGTGGATTGTGCGGTGCCTATAACACCAACGTTATAAAGGCAACCCGCCAGGTAATAGCAGAGAAATATGCAGCCCAGCAGGCAAAGGGTAATGTTACTGTAATGCCGATCGGTAAGAAAGGTTATGAATATTTTACGCGTTTAGGATATAAAGTGATAGACAATTACTGGACCATTTTCTCTGACCTGAATTTTGATAATGTACGCACAGCAGCGGTACATGCTCAAAAAGCTTTCCTGAATAAAGAATTTGACAGGGTAGAAATAGTTTACAGCCAGTTTAAAAATGCGGCTACACAGGTATTTGTAAGTGAACCTTACCTGCCTATACCAAAGGTGGAAAAAACAGGTGACAGCAATAAAAATTCGGATTTCATCTATGAGCCATCTAAAGAAACATTGCTGCTGGAATTAATGCCTAAAATATTGAATACACAGGTTTATAAAGCTGTACTGGATGCTAACGCATCTGAACACGGTGCACGTATGACGGCAATGGATAAGGCGAGCGAGAATGCCAACGAACTGCTGAGGAACCTGAAGATCAGCTACAACCGTGCCCGCCAGGCAGCCATTACTACAGAACTTACAGAAATAGTAAGTGGTGCTGCTGCTTTGCAAGGCTAATAAATAATTATGCTTTTTGTAAAACCGCTGCCTACATTGCAGCGGTTTTCTTATTTTTAATAAAATGGTTTCAATGAAAAAGCTACTCTTTGCGTCTGCTACCTGTTTTATGGTTTTTACTGCCCGGGCGCAGCAGGTGCACCAGTTTACTGCGGCATTTATGGGCTCTGTAGATATGAAAGCTGCAGAAGATAAATACAATGCCCAGGTAGTAAACCTGGAAATGCCTAACCCGGATGCAAGCGCTGAAAAAAAACGCCTGCGCCAGTTAAAAGAAGCCTCTGCAAAACTATACCCGTATAGAAAAGCTGCTGTACCGCAGAAAAAGGCTACGGCTGTACCGCAGCCGGTTGTTACTATAGGCTTTGTAGCAGATTCCTTTCCTGGCGTGCCGCCGGATAATGATATGGCAATTTCCAAACAGAATAAAGCTGTGTCTGTCATCAACAGTAATATAGCTGTACTGGATGGGCAAAATGGGTCGATGGCATACCGCAAAAATCTTAAAACCTATTCAGCAGTAGTAGGACTGAACAATATATATAATGACTACAGGTACGACCCTAAGATCATTTACGATCCTGTAGCAGATAAATATATCAGTATAATGCTGAACGGTACCAACCAGTTCAATTATATAGTAGTAGGCTTCTCGCAAACCAATGACCCCGCTGGTCGCTGGAACTTTTATAAATTCCAGGGTAATTACAAAAACGACAGCACCTGGTTCGATTATCCTGCTATTGCTATCACCAAAGATGAATTTTTCTTTACCGGCAATAAGATCAAATACAGCTCAAGCTGGCAGACAGGGTTTACCGAAACCGTTATTTACCAGCTTAAAAAGCAGGATGGATATGACAGCAGTGCTAACCTGGGCTACCAGGTATGGGATGGTATAACTTATGATGGCAAACCTATACGTAATCTATTCCCCGTAAAAAGCGGCTGGAATATGAATGGCCCCGAACAATACTTTTTATCTAACCGGAATTTTGATGCGCAAAACGATACCATATTCCTGGTGAAAGTACCGGATGTTATCAGCAGCGGTAATAAAAACCTTAGCATTACTGTATTGAAATCGCCGGTAAGCTATGGTGTGCCATTAGATGGCAGGCAGCCCGATACATCTGCAACACTGGCCACCAACGATGGCCGTATACTGGGTGCATATGCCATAGATGATGAAATACAATTTGTCAGCACATCTATCAATACACCGACAGGTGCTTCCGGCATATTTCATGGCCGTATAGCTAATTACAAAACCAGTCCGTCAATTTCACACGCGCAGATATTCTCGATAGACACACTTGATTTTGGCTATCCTAATATTACCTTCTGCGGCAACCCATGGGGGCTGAACCAATCTATTATTTCGTTCAACTATACAGGTCCAAGTACTTATCCGGGCCTTGGCGCCATTACATTTGATGGTGCACAATATTCTGATCTGCTGCAGGTGAAAACAGGTGATAGCAGTATTAAAGTACTGGCAGGCAAACAGCAGCGCTGGGGAGATTACAGCGGTGCACAGCCTGATTGGAACGCCTATGGTGCAGTATGGATAGAAGGTATATATGGGCGTAGGGATAAAAACTATGGCAACTGGATGGCCAGGTTAAATTCGCCGCTGCTGGATGTAAAGAATATGAAAATTGAGCAACCGGCTGCAGTATTGTATCCTAATCCTGCCATGGAATATATCCAGTTTGATTTTGAAACAGATGAACAGCAGGTGCTGAGTTTTGCCATTTATAACAGCGCCGGGATACTGGTAGATAAAGTTTTGCAGCAACGCTGCAAATATGGCCAGAACCGTATCCGGTTCAATATTGCTTCATTACCTGCAGGCAATTATTATTTAAAAGCAACACAGGAAAACGGGAAATCCATAATGACTCGTAGTTTTGTGAAACAATAGATGTCGCAGATACTTTTTAATCTTAGTCTTGCTTTTCGTGCTATACGCACCAACCGTTTGCGGACGGTACTAACTGTAGCCATTATAGGCCTGGGTATCATGGCGCTGGTCGGTATCCTTACTTCTATAGAAGTGATGAAGGCCAGTGTGTATTCCAACTTCAGCAGTATGGGGTCAAATACATTCCAGGTTACCAGTGATGTGATAAAGAAAAAGAACAGAAGGAGAGGAGGAGTGAACATCAGTATTACTGACGGAAAGATCATAAAATACGAAGAAGCAAAGGCCTTTAAAGAAAGGTATAAATTCCCCGCCATGGTAGGGCTTTCTATGTCAGGAAGCGGTATCGCAACGGTACGGTATGGTTCCGTAAAAACCAATCCCAACATCAGTGTTATGGGTATTGATGAGAATTACCTGAACATCTCAGATACCAAACTGGAAGCAGGCCGTAGTTTTTCTGCCTACGAACAGGAATTTGGCAGTTATGTATGCATATTGGGTAACAGTATTGCTAAAAAGCTGTTCGGCACAAAATATAAACAGGCGGTTGGTACGGTAGTATCCATCGGCGATATAAAATATCATATTGAAGGTATAGCCGAAGCCAAAGGCGGCAGTATGATGATGAATATGGATAATACTGTATTCGTGCCGCTTACCAATGCACGTATCGTATATGGCAATAATGAGCGTTTTGTAATAAACGTGATGGTGAAAGACATTGCCCAGAAAGCAATAGCAGCAGAAGAGGCGGAAGGTCTTTTCCGTGTGATACGCAAAGTACCAGCAGGAACAGAAAATGATTTTACCATTCAGCAAAACGACAACCTGGCTACTATGCTTATTGACAGTATACAGTACATAGGTATAGCGGCCCTGGTGATAGGTATTATCACCTTGCTGGGTTCCGTTATCGGTTTAATGAATATTATGCTGGTGTCTGTTGCAGAGCGTACCCGCGAAATAGGCGTAACTAAGGCGCTGGGCGCCAAACCAACGGTAATACGGCAACAGTTTCTTACTGAATCGGTATTGATAAGCTTGTTTGGGGGGATTGTAGGAGTAATCCTTGGTATGCTGGTAGGTAATATATTCAGCCTTATATTTAAAACAGGATTTATAGTGCCCTGGGTATGGATAGGTACCGGGGTAGGGCTGTGTGCTGTTGTAGGTATCATTTCCGGTATATACCCTGCCATTAAAGCCTCTAAACTAGATCCTATTGTAGCTTTGCGTTATGAGTGATAAGAAAGGACTGGTTTATAAATCTACCGGTAGCTGGTACACGGTGAAGGACGAAGAAGGTACTGTGTGGAACCTGCGCGTACGAGGAAAACTCAAAATAGATGAAGATATATCTTCTACCAATCCTATAGCAGTAGGCGATACTGTATTGTTTGACGCGGAAGATGAAACAGGCCATATAGGTACCATAAAAGATGTAGCGCAGCGTAATAATTATATCGTGCGCGTATCTCCCCACAACAGGAACCAGAAACATATTGTAGCGGCCAACCTGGATGCTGCTTTGGTAATGGCAACAATAGCAGAGCCCCGCACATCGCAGGGCTTTATAGACCGGTTTCTGATTACTGCAGAAGCCTACCATATACCGGCTATTATAGTCATTAATAAAATAGACCTGCTGAAGCCTAAACATAAGGAACAACTGGAGCATTGGCAGGACATGTACGAAGCGGCCGGTTATGAAGTGTACCCTGTTATTGCATTGGAGCCGGCATCTATTGCAGCACTATCGGCGAGGTTGCACAATATCACTACACTGTTCAGTGGGCATTCGGGTGTAGGAAAAAGTACACTCATCAACCAGCTGATCCCCGGTTCTGATCTCAGGACACAGGATGTATCCGGCTGGAGCGGTAAGGGGCAGCATACTACCACGTTTGCTGAAATGTTTGACATTCCTACCGGAGGCAGGATCATAGATACACCGGGCGTAAAGGAGTTTGGACTTATAGATTTTGAGCGCGAAGAATTGTCTCAATATTTCCCCGAGATGCGGGCAGTACTGAATAATTGCAAGTTCAATAACTGCCTGCATTGCGATGAGCCGGGATGTGCAGTAAAAGAGGGTGTGAATGACGGCTCTATTTCTGCCGACAGGTATGTAAGCTACCGTACCATATTGGATAGTATTGAAAAGAAATGGTAAGTAATAATTAATTCATGATCATATATAACGTAACCGTAAAAACAGAGCCGGGTATTGCAGCCGAGTGGGAGCAATGGATGAAAGAAGAGCATATGCCTGAATTGCTGACCACAGGCCTGTTTACCGAATATAAGCTATGCAGGCTGCTGGAGCAGGACGAAATGGAAGGGATAACCTATGTGGCGCAATATTTTTGTAAAGACATAGCAGCGTATAATGCTTATATAGCCGACCATGCACCGCTGATGCGAGAAAAAGGGTTTAATCGCTTTGGCAACCGGTTTATAGCATTTCGTACCGTAATGGAGGTGGTTTCTTAAAAATATTTTAAAATACCCGCCGGGCCTTGATTTTAGCGGGTTTTGCTGAGAGCAAATTTCTTGCCAATATGCGCAAATCCTTTATGGTAAAGGGTTTGCGCATATTTTTCATTTACCGCGAATGTGCAAAAATGTTGATAAACTGTGGAAAGCTGCTACAGGCAAGGGTTTGGCAGGGTAAAAAAGATTTTGAGGATATTTGGAAGTGCAGTAAAGCTGAGTATATTTGCTTATTCCACTGAAAAAATATTTTTCACAACCAAACACGCAAAAAAGCTATGAACAAAGCTGAACTGATCGATAAGATCGCAAAAGATGCCGGCGTTACTAAAACACAAGCTAATGACGCACTGGATTCTTTCACTAATGCTGTAGTTGCTTCTCTGAAAAAAGGAGACCGCGTTACACTGGTAGGCTTCGGTACATTCTCTGTATCTGAACGTGCTGCCCGTAATGGCCGCAACCCGCAAACAGGTGAAGTTATCAAGATCAAAGCACGTAAAGTGCCTAAGTTCAAAGCTGGTAAAGAGTTTTCTACAAAAATCAGCAGCGGTAAGAAATAATTTTCTTATGAAACACATTGAAAGCAGGGGCCGAAATGTTCCTGCTTTTTTTTATTTTTGCACCCTAAATACTTTTTAACTATGGGCAGAGGCGATAAACGCACTAAGCGCGGTAAAATATCAATGGGCAGTTTCGGTAAGGTCCGTCCTGCAAAAGTTGCAAAGAAAGCCGCAAAAACTGAAAAGAAAGCATAAACGAATTTCAGTAGCAGATGCGCCGCCTTACAGGGCGGCGTTTATGTTTATGGTATTAACGATTCAATAGTAAAGATAAGAGGTGATATTTATCATATTTCCTCTAAGTTTGCGCAGATTTTACAAGACAATATGCAGCAGTTTCATACTAAAGACATTCATAAACTTTCTTTCCTGGTTACAGGCGGAGCTGGATTTATTGGTTCGCATATTGTTGAATACCTGCTGAAACAGGGCGCCGGAAAAGTGCGTGTGTTGGATAACCTGGCTACAGGATTGCAAAGCAATATTGACTTGTTTAAGGATAATCCTGCTTTTGAATTTATGAATGGGGATATACGTGATGCTGCTGTTTGCCGGCAGGCATGCGAGGGTATAGACTATGTAAGCCACCAGGCAGCATTAGGCTCTGTACCGCGTTCTATTGCAGACCCTATTACCAGCAATGATGTGAATGTAGGTGGCTTTGTAAATATGCTTACGGCAGCAAAAGATGCCGGAGTGAAAACATTCGTGTATGCTTCTTCTTCATCTGTATACGGGGATGATCCTGAATTGCCTAAGCGCGAAGTAAAAACCGGCAACCCCTTATCTCCATATGCAGTTACTAAAAAGGCGAATGAACTGTATGCTGATGTCTTCTCGAAACTGTACGGGATGAAGCTCTGTGGCTTCCGTTATTTCAACGTATTCGGCCCGCGCCAGGACCCTAACGGTCCTTATGCTGCCGTTATTCCCTTGTTTGTAAGCGGCATATTGAATAATACTGCTGTTTATATTAATGGTGACGGTGAGCAAACACGCGATTTTACTTTTGTTGATAATGCAGTGCAGGCAAACATAAGGGGTATGCTTGCTGAGAATGATACTGCTTTTGGTGAAGTATATAACGTAGCTGTAGGCGAGAACTTCTCCGTTAATTTCCTGTATACAGCTATCCGCGACCTGTTGGGCAAAGAGCACCAGGCTACTTATCGCGAAGCACGTGCAGGGGATGTACGTAATTCGCTGGCTGATATTTCTAAAGCAAAATCATTACTGGGATACGAGCCTACACAGCGCTTTGCCCAAGGCCTGGAGGAAACGGTGTCATTCTTCAGGGCGATGCATGCCTGATAATTATTCTTCAAGAAAAACAGGCACAGGTCTTCCACGCCTGCTGCGGTAGTCTACATTCTTACGGTCGAGCAGGGAGTAATAATACTCGCTCATATCACCTACCAGGCGCTGGTAAGAATATTTGCTCTGAACAAAATTGCGGCCCTGGGTGCCAAAATAAGTTCTGAGCTCCGGTTTGTTTATTAACTGTAGCAGGGCTTCCGCAAATATGTCTATATCATTAGGCTCTGTAATAAAACCGCATTGATTATCTCTTACTACATCGGCAACGCCACCTACGTTGGTAGAAACTACCGGTTTTGCTGCTGCCTGTGCTTCTATGAGAGAAACCGGAGTACCTTCGTTATGGCTGGTAAGTGCTACAATATCTAATCCCGCCAATACCGTATCCATTTCTGTTTGCCAGGAAGTACATATAGCCGTTGCTTCTCGGTTGTCCGCAGGGATGTACGCATAGTCAATGCCTGCTTCCCGAAACTCCGCTTCCATTTGCTCGCGCATATCGCCATCGCCTATCACCACAAATTTTACGTGTTGCGATGTTTGTTCCAATACTCGTTTAGCAGCAGCAACAAACAGGCTGTGGTTTTTTACCGGTACTATCCTGCCAATGATACCAATGGCTATATCATCGTCCAGCAAGCGGTAGCGTTTGCGGAATATGCCGCGTTTTATATCCTGCTTTTGCTGGAATTTATCAAGGTCGAGACCAAGTGGTATGATCTTAATTTTATCTTCATTGCAAATCTCGTAGGTATGTGCCAGTTCATTTTTCTGGCTTTCACTTATAGCAATGATACCTGTAGAACGTCTTGCCAGGTAGCGTTCTATTTGTATAAATGTATTGGTCTTCCACTTGCTGAAATAACTGTGGAAGATATGGCCGTGAAATGTATGCACAATAACCGGTACACGGCAGGCATCTGCAGCCAGGCGGCCTATTACGCCTGATTTTGCAGCATGTGTATGTACTATGTCCGGTTTAAATTTTTCAATGAGCTTTTTCACTTTGCGGTAGGCCATACCGTCATTCATAGGTTGTATATCCCGTTTCATTTCCGGGATAACTATCGGTTCTATACCCAGGTCTACGCTCAGGTGGTCTGCATCCTGCTCATGGTCATCTTTGCCGCCAATTACCAGCATGGTCTCAAACTCCGGGGCCATATATTTGGTGAGGTAAGTGGCATTGATGGCAGGGCCGCCAATGATAAGTCTGTTCAGTATACGCAGTACGCGGGGCATGAGTGATATGTTAGGTCAAAAATACAATAGATAAAGGGCTATGTCAAATGGTGCTACAAATAGTACTTCTTCCACCAGTACTGGAATACGATCAGCGCCCATATGGTAGCATGGCTATCTTCCGGGTTGCTGCTGTGCAGTTTCTTTTTCAGGTTTTCTATGGCCGCTACGTTAAATATGCCTTGTTGGGCTACGAAATCTTTTTGCAGCAGGTCGTCATTTATCAGTCCCCATAGTTCTTTGCGAAACCAATCAAGTAGCGGTATCTCAAAGCCATGCTTAGGACGGTTATAAATAGCTTCCGGCAGCATAGGACGGAAGGCATCCTGAACTATTTTCTTCTTTAAGGTGCTGTCTATCTTATAGCGCACTGGCAAACCAAAGGCAAAATCAACCACTTTATTATCCAGGAAAGGGCTGCGCACTTCCAGGCTGTTGGCCATGCTCATCAGGTCTACTTTTACCAGCATATCGCTCAGTAGTACCAGGTTCATGTCTGTCAGCAGCACTTCATTAAAATCGCCCGAGTGCAAAAACTGCAGCAGTTGCTGTTTTTCTTTTTCAATCAATGGGGCGTTTACTTGCTGCTGTGATGCAGGGCTTAGTAAATTGTTTACGCTTTGTGTATTGTTGAAAGAAGCCCAGCGCCAATAGCGTTCTTTTGTGGAAAGACTGGCGCCTTCTGCAAAGCGGTGCAGCTGGCGGAATTTGTTGGTTATTTTATTATTACGGCTGCGGGGCAGGGCATTCCAAACAGGTAAGCCGGCCTTTACCAATGCATTTGCCAGCGATTGTTTACGCACCCGCCATTCGGCAGCATGCTTATTATAGCCTGCAAATACTTCGTCTCCTCCATCGCCGCTCAATGCTACGGTCACATATTTCCTGGTGTGTTTGCAGAGGATGTATTCCGGTATGGCCGATGAATCTGCAAATGGCTCATCGATATAGTCCAGCACATCATATACATGCTCCAGGAAATCGTTGTTGCTTAAAGAAAATACCGTGTGATTGGTCTTATACTTATCAGCCACCAGTTTGGCATAATGCGTTTCGTCAAAAAAAGCATTGTCTTTGTAGCCAATTGAGAAAGTGTTGAGCTGCGATGTGTGCCTGCTGGCCAGTGCTACAATTACAGATGAATCTATGCCGCCACTAAGGAATGCGCCCAGGGGTACATCTGCTATCATACGTTCCTGCACGGCAGTATCCATATGTACTACCAACTGTTCTTTAGCTGTTTCGTAGTCGTATTGTTCGTAAGACCCCGGGTGCGTGCGCAATTGGTAATATGGTTTGCATTCCTGTATACCCCAGGGTGTGCATATCATATAATGCGCCGGTTTCAGCTTGGCTACGCCTTTCAGCATGCTTTGCGGCTGTGGTATATAATTGAGTTGCAGGTATTGATGCAGCACAGAATAGTCCAGCTCTTTGGGGATACCCCATTCAAGCAATGCCTTCATCTCTGAAGCAAATGCGATGTGGTCTTCTGTGGCATGATACAGCAGCGGCTTCTTACCGTAGCGGTCGCGGGCCAATATCAATGTGCCTGTTTCCTTATCGTAAAAAGCAAAAGCAAAGAAACCGCTTAGCCATTCGAGGCACTTAGGGCCATATTCAATCAGCAGGTATAGCAGTACTTCTGTGTCAGATGTAGTAGCAGGTCCGTCTATTCGTTTCCATACAGCAGGAAGATATTGTTCAGAAAGTTGCTGAAAATTGAATATTTCGCCATTGAAAACGATCTGGTACCTGCTGCTCTTATCGGCCATAGGCTGCATGGCACCTGTAGAAGTATCTATAATAGATAAACGCCTGTGCCCCAGGGCTACCTTGGCATCTCTGTAAACATTACCGCAATCGGGGCCACGCAAAAACATTTTCTGCGTGGTTTGTTCTATTTTTGCGAGATTAGGTGTTGCGTTGTTATTGAAGGCATAATAGCCCGATATACCACACATTGAACGGTAGATGGAGATTGATTAACAGGACGTTTCTATGTACGAATTTATAACATTACTCGACTATTTTCTTCTGCCGTTTTATTTAGTAATTATTTATGTCATTGCTACTACTATACGCAACCACCAATACCCGGTAGGCCATCCATGGCGGCCGTATTTTCTTCCCGGCCTTACTGCCAAGATACTAGGAGCGTTGTTTATTGGTTTTATCTACCAGTATTATTACGGCGGGGGAGATACCGCCAACTATTTTTACCATGCGCAGGTCATCAACAGTTCATTCGGCGAATCGCCCGAAAAATGGTTTAACCTCATCCTTCACCTACAGCCCTGGTATGAAGGTGCTTATTCTGAATATATAAGCAAACTATGGTGGTATGATGCCCCTACAGAATATATAGTGTGTTGTATTACCGCTTTCCTGGGCATATTTACGTTCACTACCTACCTGCCAACATCGGTATTGCTGGCCAGTATAGCTTACACGGGTATCTGGGCATTGTTCCGCACTTTTGCTACTAAATATCCTGCGTATATTAAATATGTAGCTATGTCTGTATTGTTCATCCCCAGCACTATCATGTGGGGGTCGGGCATTTTTAAAGACAGCATTTGTATGTTTGGCGTAGGCTGGCTCACTTATGGTGCCTTCCGCCTGCTTATCAACAGGGATTTCCGTCCCAGGATCATCATAATGACCATTGTGAGCTTTTACCTGGTAGGCGCTATTAAGGTATATATCTTATTGGCCTTTATTCCTGCAATGATATTATGGATACTGTTTACCTATTCTCATAAGATACAAAGCCGGTTCACCCGTTTCATGCTAAAGCTGGTTGTGGTAGGTGCTTCCGTCGGTGGTTTCCTGGTATTCTCTCAAAAATTTGCCACCGAATTGGGCAAGTATTCACTGGAAAATGTAGCAAAGACATCCTATACCACCAGCTCCTATATCCAGTCTGTATCAGGTGACCAAGGCTCCGGGTACGACCTGGGTGGGGGATTAGACCCGTCTTTGGGAGGGATGCTGAAAAAATTTCCGCTGGCGGTAAATGTGAGCCTGTTTCGTCCATATATATGGGAAACGCGCAAACCTATCCAGTTGCTGAACGCCATAGAAGCCACGCTGTTTTTATGGGTAACGATAAAGATATTATTATCAATCGGGCCGAGGCGGGCATGGAAAACGATCTCGGATGACCCCACCATACAATTCTGCCTGATATTTGCTATTGTGTTTGCTTTTGCCGTGGGTATATCGTCTGGTAATTTCGGTACGCTTTCCCGTTATCGTATACCCTGCCTGCCGTTCTATAGCATGGCACTTGTGCTCATTTATTATAAGCACAATCCTATCTATAAAAATATTCTTTCTTTCAGGCTTTAGTTCAGCAGCATATTATCTATCAGCCGCACATTGCCGAGTTTGGCGGCGATCAGTACTATCATTTTGCGGTTACTGTCGAAATCTGTGAGCAATTCAAGGTTATTTGCATCAGCCAGGGATATGTATTCTGGAGAAAAACCTTTTTCTTCCAGCAGGTCATTGCATTCCTTTTGCACCAATTCAAACTTATCGGTCGATTGTTTGGCCTGGATAGATACCAGGCATTGATAAATAAGTGCAGCAATAGCCCGTTGCGGCTCAGTAAGCCTCCTGTTGCGGCTACTCATAGCCAGCCCGTCCGGTTCGCGTTGAGTAGATGAGATATGAAGGTTTATGGTGTCTTCCTTACCCAATTGGCGGATGAGATCTTTCAATACCATGCATTGCTGGTAGTCTTTTTGCCCCAGGTATAGTTCATCCGGTTGCACAATATCCAGCAGGCGGGCTACTACCTGTCCTACACCTTTAAAATGTCCCGGCCGCTGCGCGCCTTCTAATACCGTCTCCAGGTATCCAAATTCGAATGTAGGTATATTGTCAGGTCCGCCGGGGTATATTTCCGTTACCTGCGGCATGAAAAGCACATCGCAACCTGCTTCTGCCAGCATTTGAATGTCATTTTCACCCGAAACGGGGTATTTTTCAAAATCTTCTTTGTCATTAAACTGGGTGGGGTTTACAAAAATGCTGGCTACGGTTAATTTTTTAGCGGGTATTGCTATGGCGCTATTATAACCAGCAGGTTTTGCCTGCTTAGCCTCGTTAATAAGGGATATATGCCCGTTGTGTAATGCACCCATTGTAGGAATGAAGGCGATACGAAAACCTTCTTCCCTTTTGTTTTCAAGGTAATATTTTACGTCTTCTATATATTTAAAAATTACCATTTGATATAATTATATTGAAGGATGTACAAAGTAAAAAGTTTGGAATTTATTATTTTCGTAATTTTGCAGACAATTTTCCGACAAGTATAATTGTTTTCCTTGTTTTAATCTAAAACAACAGCATGTCTGCAGACAAAAAACGCGTATTAATTGTTGCCAACGAGCTTTCTCCTTATATAGAGTTTACAGATTTCGCTCATATACTTAACAAACTCGCTGTTAAAACGTTCGATTCAGGATTGGAAGTGCGTGTTATTATGCCCCGTTTCGGGCTTATTAATGAACGCCGCCACCGCCTGCACGAAGTAGTGCGGCTGTCAGGTATCAACGTAATCATAGATAAAGACGACTACCCGCTGATAATAAAAGTCGCTTCCCTGCCAAATGCACGCTTACAGGTGTATTTCATGGACAATGACGATTATTTCAAACGCAAGCAGGTATTCCGCGACGACCAGGATAATTTCTTTGACGATAATGCAGAGCGTATGATATTCTTCTGCAAAAGCGCCCTGGAAACCGTTAAGAAGTTTGGATGGCCTCCGCATGTGATACACTGTCATGGCTGGATGACCTCTTTGATCCCGCTGTACCTCAAGACTGCTTATAAAAAAGAACCTGTTTTCAACTATTCTAAAGTTATATACACGGCCCAGGATAGCCAGTTCAGCGAAAAGCTCAATCCCAACTTTATTAAGAAAGCCCTTATCAGCAACGAGATAAAGGAGAAGGATATGGATGCGTTTAAAGATGGCACCAATCTTGCTTTGACATTGGGGGCAAGCAAATGTGCAGATGTAGTTATAATGGGCTCTGAAAAGCCGGAGAAAGCTTTAGTGGAGGAGATAAAACCAAGCCGCTACAAAAAAGTGGTGAAGTATGACGAGGCATGGAAAGAAGATGTAACGCAGCTGCTGGACCTCTATAAAAGCTTAACAGAGTCTTAGAATTTCTTTTATCACTTTCGCTGAAAATATTTTCATTTGAAACACCGCTTTCACAACTTAATTGCTGCCTTTTGGGGTATGGCATTGTTCCTATCTCTCACAGGCTGTAAGGAAGATACTATTATAAAGGCTAAGGTTGCCCCCGGAGTAGACGGGGTGAACGTTATAGCCACCAGTATGCCCTTTAACTGTAAAACTGTATTTGACGATTCTGTTATTACCAGTAAGGTTATTTCAGGTTTACCTGTACTTGCGGGTGTCGGCAATATCAATGATGGTTTCTTTGGTCAAACCCAATGGGGCGCGTACTTGCAGGTAGCACCCAGCGCTGCTAATTTTGCGTTGCCTCAAAATTGCGATTCTGCCGTATTAGTGTTGCCTTATTCAGGTTTCCGCTGGGGAGATACAGCAGATGCCACAGCAACCCAAAACTATGTAGTTTACGAAGTAACCGACACCATGAGTGTAAGTGCTACGTATTATAGTAAAACAGTAAAGAATTACAATGCAACCCCTGTCGGTACAGCGTCTAATGTAAATATTTCTCGTTTAATTAAAGATTCAGTTAAGGTGGCAGGTTTAAACCGTGGTCCACATTTAAGGATAAAACTGACGCAGGACTTTATCAACAAAATGTTGTCCCAGGCTGCGGGTAGTACCAGCAATGCTGATTATGTAAGCAAGGTGCCGGGTATATATGTTGCGTCAAATACAACAAACGGCAGATTGGTACCATTCTTCTATCTTGATGGTTCTGCGGATTATTCACGTGCGGGTGTTATCTTTTATTATCATATTACCAGCACCGATCCTGACAGCGTTAAATCTGCTTCCTTCAGTTTTGTAACAGCAGATTGTGCCCATTATAATTATATCCAGCGCAACTATACATCTGCACCCGCCAATAACTATATTAACAAAGATGTAGATTCCATATTATTGGTGCAAAACGAACCGGGTGCAGCTATAGACATTAAGATCCCTAATTTGGGTTCATTGCCTGTTTCCGTAGTAAATAAAGCAGAACTGGTCTTCACTAAGATCAGTATTGCCAACGACCCTGAAGCGGATATGACCACGGGGAAATACAAATTATTTGAGCCTGCACGTTTATTCCCATATGTTATAGATGCCAGCGGCGCTACTACCGATGTACTGGATGCCGGCGGCAGCCTGGTAACACAGAGCAGCCTGGATTTTGTAGATGGCAGTAAACGTACAATTACTGTGAATGGTATGGATATTACGCAGTATGTGATCAATATACCGCGCGAAGTGCAGCGTGCTATTGTAAACAAAACGGATACCTTACATTTGCGTATAAATGGTACCACTACATTCCCCGGTGCCTACCGGCTTGTAGCAGGCGGTAAGCGCAGTATGTACCAGGCAGCATTAAACATCACCTATTCTAAACTAAAGTAAACTGGAAAACATATGTGCGGCATCGTTGGCTATATTGGTAATAGAGAAGCCTTCCCGATACTGATTAAAGGTCTTAAAAGACTGGAGTACAGGGGATACGACAGCGCCGGCATAGCGCTGCTTAACGGCGACCTGAGTGTATATAAAAAGGCAGGTAAGGTAAGCGAACTGGAAAAAGTTACAGACGGCAAACCTACTTATGCTACTATAGGCATAGGCCATACACGCTGGGCTACGCATGGTGAGCCTAATGATACCAATGCCCACCCGCATCTTTCGCAATCAGGCAACCTGGCCATCATACACAATGGCATTATAGAGAACTATGCTTCTATAAAAGCAGAATTACAAAAACGCGGATATACTTTCCATTCTGATACAGATACCGAAGTACTGGTAAATCTTATTGAAGAAGTAAGAAAGCAGGAAAAATCTTCATTAGAAGATGCAGTGCGTATTGCTTTGAATGAAGTAGTAGGTGCGTATGCAATTGTAGTATTAGATAAAGCCAATCCTGATTACCTGGTGGCGGCCCGTAAAGGCAGCCCATTGGTGATAGGCATAGGCGAAGGAGAATTTTACGTGGCTTCTGATGCCACCCCTATTATTGAATACACTAAAAATGTGGTGTACCTGGATGACCAGGAATATGCAGTAGTAAGGCGCAATGGCGAGTTTACAGTGAAGACCCTCGGCAACGTTCAGAAATCTCCTGCCATTCAAAAGCTGGAAATGAGCCTGGAAACCATCGAAAAAGGTGGTTTTGAGCATTTCATGCTGAAAGAGATCTATGAACAGCCTAAAGTGATAGCAGACAGCCTGCGCGGCAGGATGAGCGCTTCACAGGGTTGGATAAAACTGGGTGGTTTAAGTGAGTACATCAACCGTATAGATAAAGCTGACCGTTTTGTGGTAACAGCATGTGGTACTTCATGGCATTCGGGCCTGATAGGCGAATACCTGATAGAAGACCTGGCACGCGTATCGGTAGAGGTAGAGTATGCTTCTGAGTTCCGTTACCGGAATCCTATTATAGACGAGAAGGATGTGGTTATAGCTATTTCGCAATCGGGAGAGACTGCAGATACATTAGCCGCTATTGAATTAGCAAAGGAACGCCGTGCATTGATATATGGTATTTGTAATGTTATCGGTTCTTCCATAGCCCGTGCTTCTCACGCAGGCTCTTATACTCATGCAGGGCCTGAAATAGGGGTGGCTTCTACCAAGGCATTTTCTACGCAGATATGTATCCTTACACTGATCGCTCTACAGATAGCACAGCAAAAAGGAACTATATCTACTTCCAAGCTGCGCGAGATATTATACGAGCTGGAGAACATTCCTAGCAAAATAGAAGAAGTATTAAAGCTGGATGCACAGATAAAAGAACTGGCTGCTATTTATAAAGACGCTTCCAATTTCCTGTACCTGGGCCGTGGCTACAATTTCCCGGTGGCCCTGGAAGGTGCTTTGAAACTGAAAGAGATATCTTATATACATGCAGAAGGATATCCTGCAGCTGAAATGAAGCACGGACCTATTGCATTGATAGATGAAGAGATGCCGGTAGTATTCCTGGCTACGAACCAGAGTGCTTATGAGAAGATCGTATCAAACGTGCAGGAAGTGAAAGCCCGCAAAGGCAAGATCATTGCTGTAGTAAATAAAGGGGATACACAAATACGTGCATTAGCCGACCATATAATAGAAGTACCGGAAACAGAAGAAGTGCTTTCTCCGCTGATCACTATTGTGCCGCTGCAATTGCTGGCGTACCACATAGCTATTTTACGTGGCTGCAATGTTGACCAGCCCCGTAATCTGGCCAAATCTGTCACAGTGGAATAATGTTAATTGAATAATTGGGTAATTAAGTTTATTGCGCTAATTTGGCGCAATTCATAAATTATATAACGTAAATATCATAAATCACAATTTAAAATGCCTTATTTATTTACTTCGGAATCTGTGTCAGAAGGACACCCTGATAAAGTAGCCGACCAGATCTCAGATGCCCTCGTTGACAATTTTCTTGCTTGGGATGCTAATTCAAAAATAGCCTGCGAAACACTGGTAACAACCGGGCAGGTAGTATTGGCGGGTGAAGTAAAATGTAATACTTATATAGACGTACAAAGCATAGCACGCGATGTGATAGCAAAAATAGGCTACACTAAAAGCGAGTATATGTTCGAAGCAAATTCTTGCGGTGTGCTGTCTGCTATCCACGAACAATCTCCTGATATCAACCAGGGTGTAGATAAAAAGAAAAAAGAAGAACAAGGTGCAGGTGACCAGGGTATGATGTTTGGTTATGCAACCAACGAAACTGCAAGTTACATGCCGCTGGCATTGGATATGGCTCATTTGCTGCTGCGCGAACTGAGTGCTATACGCCGTGAGGGCAAACAAATGAAATACCTGCGCCCTGATGCTAAAAGCCAGGTAACACTGGAATATAATGATGATAACAAACCTGTTCGTATCGATACGATCGTTATCAGCACGCAGCACGATGATTTTGCTGACGAGAAGAAAATGCAGGAAACTATTACAAAAGATGTAAAGAACATCCTGATACCACGCGTTATCAAAAGCATGCCGCAGAACAAGCACTTGTTCAACGATAAAATAAAATATCACGTAAACCCTACCGGTAAATTCGTTATCGGTGGTCCTCACGGCGATACTGGTTTAACCGGCCGTAAGATCATCGTAGATACGTATGGTGGTAAAGGTGCACACGGTGGTGGTGCATTCAGCGGTAAAGATCCAAGCAAGGTAGACCGTTCAGCAGCTTATGCTACCCGCCATATTGCTAAAAACCTGGTAGCTGCAGGTGTATGCGATGAAGTACTGGTACAGGTTTCTTATGCTATTGGTGTTGCAAAACCAATGGGTATCTATGTAAATACTTATGGTACTGCTAAAGTAAAAATGAACGATGGCCAGATAGCTAAGATCGTTGAAGAAGTATTCGATATGCGTCCTTACTTCATTGAGCAACGCCTGAAACTGCGCCAGCCTATGTATAGCGAATGTGCTGCTTACGGACATATGGGCCGTGAACCACAAAATGTGACCAAAACATTTAAAGCTGCTGATGGTAAGACCAAAACAGTAAAAGTAGAACTGTTTACATGGGAAAAGCTGGATTATGTAGCTAAGGTTAAGAAAGCATTCAAGCTGAAATAATTAATAAACACACAAAGCACGAAAGCCTCGTACAATATGTACGGGGCTTTTTATTTGCCCTTCTTGAAATGCGCTGCTGTAAAGTGTTTGGGCGTTTTAGGTTAAGATCTGTTTGTTAATCGCTGGTTAAGCGTTTGTCAAGCCGGGGTTAAAACGGCATTAAAATTTCCTTGTGGTGATATACCGCCGCATCTTTGTGTCATCAAAGGAAAAACAAACAAAATTTTAAAAT
>JANINW010000004.1:0-36324 GCA_024508935.1 Flavipsychrobacter sp.
TGCTCCCCCTTCAGGACTTGAACCTGAGACCCCCTGATTAACAGTCAGGTGCTCTAACCAACTGAGCTAAGGAGGAGTGTCAATTGGGATTGCAAAAATAATCGTTTTCTGTTTTTGACAAAATCTTTTTTACGCTCTGCCCAAATATTTTAAATTCTTAAGTATCAGGTTGACATCGAGGCCTGCACTGTACTGGCGCGCATATTCTGCATTCATCCATTCCAGCACTTCGCCTTCGGGCATATAGCCATCTATAATATTGTACGGCGGCAGTATGCCTTTGCGTATGGCGGGCAGGTATTGCCAGGTAGCGGCTGCACCGGTGTACCCTACCCAGGTAGCACTGCCACCCAGGGTACGGAATATATTGGCTATGAATGTGCCGGGCTGCTTTACCACAAATACCAGCAGGGGCAGCAGCAGCAGGAAGCCTATGGCCAGCACTACATCGAGTATGCGCTTGTTGCGCAACTGTGCAAACTGCGAGAGGTTGTAGCGGCGGTCTATGGTATAGAGGTCGCCCGAGGTATGGCTGCTGTTGCTGCCTACAAAGCTGTGGCTGCCGGGTATGTGTATCTTGTATTCGTACTGCGGGCCGCAGTGCTGCATTTGCTGCAGTATCTCGCCATAGCTGAGTCCGTTCACGCAAAATATCACTTCGTTGATGCCGGCGGTGTACAGCAGGGGCTTCATGCCCTGCATATCGGCCATGGTATCTACTTCTTTGGTGCCGGTGCTTACGCGGCCTACCAGCTCGGGTGCGTAGTGCACTTTTTGCAGGGTGGCGGCGGTTTCGTTATAAGCGGTGCGCTCGGCTACTATTATGGCCTTGTGCGGCAGCTTGTCGTAGGGTATGAACTTGAAGATGCCCAGGCGGTACAACAGCTCGTGCAGGCCCAGCAGTCCTACCGTGCCTATAAACCCGCTGAAGACGATGATGGCGCGCGAGTAGCGCAGCCCCGGCTGCAGCAAACCATAGTAGGCCAGTATCACCACCGTGCCTATCACCATGCCGCGAATGACGCGCAGGGCACGGTAGCTCTGGTCGTAAGCGCCGTTGATGTACAGGCTGCCTATCCACAGCAGTATATATACGGGGAAGGTGGCTATGACCGAGCTGAGGGGTATGGGCTGTATGTTCTTTACATGCTCTACCCAGAATTCCTTCATAAAGGCGAGGGTGCCCAGCAGCACCAGCGCATCGAACAGGGGCATGCGCAGCACTTTGAGCACCTGCTTTACCGCACCCATTATGGCGCGCAGTATGATGCCTATGTTTATAAAGAGTATGAACAGGCGGGCATTGCCCTTGCTATAGTGTTTTTTTACAAATGTGGAGAGCGCCTCGTTGAAGATGCGCACATAGCTGAGGGTGGCCTTGCGGGTACTCTCGCCTTTGTAGTGCACAAGGGTGGCCTCGGGGTAGTAGATATTCTTATACCCTGCTTTCTGTATGCGGTAGGCAAGGTCTACATCCTCGCAGTACATAAAATAATCTTCGTCGAAGGCGCCGCCTATTACCGGCAGTACCGATGCGCGCACTATCATGCAGCAGCCGCTCAGCACGTCTACCTCGGCGGTCTGGTGCTCGCCTATGTGCACGGCGTAGTATTTATTGAAATAGGGCGAACGGCTGAATATTTTGTTGATGCCCGTGGTTTTGAATATAGCTACCGACAGGCTGGGGAATGATTTCTTGCCATCGGGGGCAAATACGCCTTTGCCGTCTATCAGCCGCGGGCCTATGCTGCCCACCGTGGGGTTGGCATCCATATAGGGTATCAGCCTGCTGAAGAAGTCTTCGGGCATCACCGTATCGGGGTTCAGGAAAAGGATGTATTCGCCTTTGGCAATGGCTACACCCTGGTTATTGGCCTTAGAGAAACCTTTATTGTCTTTGTTCTCTATCAGCACCACCTGCGGAAACTTGCGGCGCACCATATCGCAGCTGCCATCGGTACTGTTATTATCGGCTACTATGATCTCTGCATCGAGCTGCGCAATAGCACGGCTTACAGAATGCAGGCATACCTCCAGGAAGTACTTAACATTATAGTTTACAATAATAACAGATAGCTTCATGCCAGTATGCAGCGCCGTAGTTGAGTTTGCGAATATAGCTCGTAATGCCTAATAACGAAAAAGCAGCCTGCAACATTGTGCAGGCTGCCCTTTAAAAATATATGGAGGCTATGCCTATTTCAGCATATAGTATACATTGGTCTCGTACTGGTTGCTGTCGGGCGTGGCTTCGGGGCCTTTGGTATACTCCTGTATCACCAGTCCGCTTTGCTTGTTGGTTTCGGTAAGGTGTTTGGCAATGGCATCGTGCGCACGGCCTATGCCGTTGTAGCCGCCTACATACTTCACCATATAGGCATTGCCGGCAGGCACCTGTACTATGGTAGCGCCTTCTACGGTCTTATCATCCGCCACCGGGAACACGGCCATTACATCGGCTTTCTGGTTTTTGGCATCCCACATATAAATAAGGTCTCCCGCAGGACCTATAATGCGCGGGCCCAGTGCTTTGCCCAGTGCACCATAGCTGTTTTTATAGAAAGTGTCCATTTCGGCAAAGGCAACGGTCTTGCGGATGCCGGCATAGTAGTGCTGTGCAAAGGGTACTTCCTGCACGCTGAGGGCAGCACCGCTCATATCGCCTTTGTGCGCTTCGCAATAATTTTTCATCAGCTCCAGGCCGCGGTCAAACATTTTTTTCAGCATTTTGCCGCCGCCCATTACCATCATCATACCGCGATATTTGAAAGGCAGGTTCTCGTGGAAATACCAGGTAACATTGGTAGCCCCGTTATTTTCTGCCACGCGAAAATAACCATCGGCCGCACCGGCAAATGGCTCAATAAATTCCATTTCATATTTCATCTCGCCATCGCTTACGCCTACATTTTTGGTAATACCCTCGCCGCTGCGCTCTCCCTTATAGTGGTAGCTGCTGCCGGGCTGTCCATCGGTGCCCGATACGGTTACGGTAATGGTCGAGTCCATTTCTTTGAAGGAGCTCCAGTTGAGCCAGTTGTTGAATTTCACGATTTGCTCCCATACCACGGCTTTGGGCGCATTGATGGTAGCCTTGCTTTCTACGGTCATTTCTTTAGGACCCACAAGGCAGAGTAGTAAATATCCTACTACCAGTACCAGTATAAGGATGAGTAAAAAACGGAGAAACTTTTTCATATGGAGGTGTTTTGGTGAAAAATATAAAAATTCTGTTATAACTAAAAGCAGTTTGCCGCTAAATTAACGCACAGGCAGTACCTTTGCGCCATGAAAAATTTGAGGCACAGCAGCCCCGAGGATCTGCAAGCGTTGATGAAGGAGATGGGAGAGCCTGCTTTTCATGCCAAACAGGTATATGAGTGGATATGGCAGAAACATGCCGGCAGCATTGCCGAAATGAGCAATCTCTCTAAAAACCTGCGCGAACGCCTTTCGGAACAATACGAGATACCTAAAGTAAAAGTACACCATAGCCAGTTCAGCAGCGACGGCACTATAAAGAACCGCCTGCAGCTGCACGACGGCCATTTTGTAGAAAGCGTGCTGATACCTACCGAAAAACGGCTGACGGTATGTGTATCGTCGCAGGTGGGCTGCTCGCTGGCCTGCAAATTCTGCGCTACCGGCTTCCTGCCGCGCAAGCGCAATATGGATTTTGACGAGATAGTGGACGAGGTGACCCTGGCCAACGAACAGGCCCTGCAACATTATGGCAAGGGCATTACCAATATCGTGTTCATGGGTATGGGCGAGCCTTTGCTGAACTATAAGAACGTGCTGAAGGCGATAGACAAAATAACTTCCCCCGACGGGCTGGGTATGAGCCCGAGGCGCATTACGGTGTCTACCGCTGGCATAGCAAAAATGATACGCCAACTGGGTGATGATGAGGTACGTTTTAAACTGGCACTGTCGCTGCACGCTGCCAATGATAAAAAGCGCGACCAGATCATGCCCATCAACGAGACCAGCAACCTGGACGACCTGGTAGATGCATTGAATTATTTCTACCAGAAAACGAAGAACGAGATAACATTCGAATACATCCTCTTTAAAGACTTTAACGATGGCCAGCGCGATGCCGACGAGCTGGTGAAACTATACCGCCGTGTGCCGGTAGACCTGGTGAATATCATAGAGTATAACCCGATAGAAAAAGCACAGTTCAGCAAACCCGATGAAGAAGTGACCGACGAGTTTATGCGCTACCTGGAAAGCAAACGTGTAAATGCCCGCCTGCGTCGCAGCCGTGGTAAAGATATAGATGCCGCCTGCGGACAATTGGCGAATGTAGATAAGGCGTAGTTAGGCGTTAGGCATAGTGGTTTTAGTCGCTTGATATTGCCAGCTATCGATTAAAAAATCAGATATTGTCATTGCCAAATTAACAGCCAATTTTGCATGATGTTTTTTGGTATTAAATTTGGTTGCATGTCTATCTCCTGCATTATTACTTAATCCAGCCAACCCTTTTATAGCCGTGTCGACACCAGACAAGATTTGAAAAACATAGTCAGGTAATGTGGCTTTATCAATCTCTAATTTCATTATCTTCTTAACTCTTTTCCAAAGATTTTCAACGTCACCATCATTTTTCACCTCTTCCGCATCATTTCTTTCTATAATTTCAATAAATACAGCTTCTAACAAAGAACGCGCATTTGTAATAGCTCCATTAAAATCGTCTTCAGTTATCTTTTTTTGGCATTTTTGTATTTGCTCATTTATAAAATCATGGTTTATTTGTTTTACGGTTTCTGGTTGTATAAGAACACCATTTAGACTTGCAACTTTATAAAAATCCCCACTTTTTTTTAATTCAATTTTGTCAAATTTTATTATCTCATTTATTTCTTTGGCTGCATCATCAACATTCATATTCAATCCGTGATAACGACGTGGATCGACGATATCTTCAATAATCTGTCTAATCGCATCAGTACCATTTAATTCTCGAAGTTTATCTTCAGTGTATTTCCATCGCGAAGGAAATCCTGCATCATAAGTATCGTTAGAGCCATATTTATTAAAATATATAACCAGGTCATAGCCTCGAACGTATGGCGTATAACCAGCATCACCGCATACCGCTTTTGATAAGTGTTTTAAAGTATACTCTGAAATTTTCATTCTTAACATAGTCGTTTATAAGCCTAACCTACGCTTTGCAAGCTCAATAGCCTTTTCTTTCATTTGCCGCTCTTGCAATAGTTGATCCTCATCCATCGCCATAGTAATAATCTCGGGGAATTGCATCCGAGAACAACGCGAACAGCAAGCTATCGTCTTTTTTTCATAGTGAAAAGGTGTATATGCCAGCTTTGCTGTTAAACTAAAGGGTAGGACAACCTCTTGAATTTCAGTATAGTTATTCGCCAGCATAGGACAATCTACTTTGAAATGCAGCATGACCTTATTCTCAGAATTTTTGTCTTCCAGCAGCCTCTTGTTAAAACCAGTTACATATACTTTCATACTTTAAATGCCTTTAATATAAAAGTACGAAGCAAGTGCCTTCAAAATCTATGTACTTTAAATGTTCATTCCAAATTCATATAATTTTCAAACAAAAAAGCCGCTCCCTGGAGCGGCTTTTTTGTTTGTTCGCCTTATGAAGATTTTAATCCTGCACGCACCGGCAGCTCACCATCCAGGGGTATATGCCGGAAGAATCGAACTGTGAGTAGGCGGGCTGCGTAACTGCTTTGGTAAAATCGTGGAGATATAATGTAAGTACGCCGTTGCCGCTGCCCTGCGTGGTGCTGCGGAAGAAGGTGAGGGTGCCGCCCACATAACCTTTACCTACAGAATAGCTGCCTGCGGGCAATGCATCGAAGCCCGATTCGCCGGTAGCATTGGCAGCAGTTGGCCAGGCGCCCGCTTTTTTAAGTTTGGCGCCTGCCTCCTGGTCACCACCCAGGGAACTTATCAGCGAAGAAAATTCGATACTGCTCGGTACATGCCAGCCTTTAGGACAAATGCCTCTTACGCCGCTGGGTGATAAAGAAGAGAATCCTGCGCCATCCATTATTTGCTGCACGGTGTACAAGCGGCCATAAGACGCAGGACCATAGGCCACGCTGCCGGCTGCATTATACCGCAGGTTCTCTGCCATCCATACCTGCCTGCCTATGCATACTGTTTTGTATACTTCACCATCGCGGTCGTCTACCAGGTTGGCACCGCAGGCATAGCAATAATTATCTGCGCCATAGCGTGTAAAGAACAGGTAGGGCGGGTTGGGCGTAGACAGCCAGTCGGAATATTCGGAGGTATTATCCTGTTTCAGGTTGCTGATACCGGTACTGTCTTTATTGATGAACAGGCGCTTGATGATAGAGTCTTCCATAGCTATGGCAAAGTCGTTGGAAACGATCTTTGATTTGCCGGTAGTAAATGCATAGCTGTAATACACTGCCGGGTTGCGCGCTACTATAGCTGTTTTGATGGGGTCGCCCGGCCAGTACGAATTGTTCAGGGTAGCGCCGGAATAGCACATATTGCCATACAGGATGGTCTTGCTAAGCGATGGCATATTGTCCTGTACATAGGCCGAGGTAATGAAGACATGGTAGCTATGATCTCCTAAAGCTTCCTGCCAGTTAAGCCCTTTCTTCTTGTCCACCCATACCACATCTGCAACCAGCAGTTTTTTATTCAGCACGTTTTTATAGTCTTCCTGTCCAAGCTGGTCCAGTATAGCTTTCTTCAGTACGGCAGTATCTTTTGTAGTTTCACTTATAGATACCCTGTTGCCTGCAAAAAAGCCTATCTCCAGTCCATGCGTGTCCATTATCACCATGCCATAGTCGGCAAACTGGCTGATTGTTTTAGGTGTGCAGGCTTTGTTCTCTATAATGGTCACTTTTGTGCCGGCTGTATTGTCGGTTATTTTTCTTGAGAGTGCTGCAAGCTCACCTGCATTATAAAAACCCTGGTCGGAGTAGCCGCCGCCCTTTGTACCCTCAGCTGCCCATATCAATATCTTTTTATTGTCTACCGGGTGCGAGCAGCTGCCGTTTGAGCCCAGCACCTGCAGGCCGGTGGTGCGCGCACCGCCGCGGGTATAAGGTATGCCGTCATCATTCATAGACATTACACTGAAAATAGTGGGAAGCCCGGCCTTGGTTTCTATATATATCCCCAAGGTATCGTCCCTCAGAATAGTGCTCGCTACATTATCCTTGCTATTCAGCCAGTCCCTCAATTGCAGCACGGACATTTGAGGATTGCCTCCGATGGCCGCATTGATAGTATAAAACTGGGTTTGCGAAGACGATAGCACATCTACCAGTTGCATTATCTGTTCACCTTCCGCACCACTGCCGCCTCCGCTACTGCCCACAGGCTCATTCTTATGCTTTTTACAGGCCGCAATCAGCAGCAATACACCGAGGAGTGTAAACAGCAGGCTCTTTCTTATTTGCATACGGTAGGAAATTTAAACAGCTAAACTATTATATACATTCAGCCGGTACCATACCTAAAATGATGTAGGGAAGTTTATAATACATAGCCGGCCGTGTTATACCCGGCAGCTACCTATTTGCCTGCGGGTTTTTAAAAAAAGCGGCCGGTACAGCGAACGATTTTTGCTGTATGATTGTTTTTGTTTAAAAACCCGGAATTTGTTAATGTCTTATATTTATACCAGCTAAGTTGGAAAAGCTTGCTGTGACACACACCACAATGAGTACTAAAACCTTACATAGTAACTTACAATTTATATCTGGAACCGGGGAAATGGCCGCCCTGATGCGCACAACCGACTGGAGCCAGACATCCCTCGGAGACCCGGAGCAATGGCCGGCCAGCCTTAAGACCACGCTGTCCCTAATGCTCAGGTCGAGCTTCCCCATGTTCCTGTGGTGGGGGCCGGAGCTTATTTGCTTTTATAACGATGCCTACCGCCCCAGCCTGGGCAATAATGGCAAACACCCTTCTATACTGGGCATGCCGGCAAAAGATGCCTGGCCCGAAATATGGGATACGATAAAGCCGCTGATAGATAAAGTATTGGACGAGGGGGCATCTATGTATTTTGAAGATATGCTGGTACCCATATACCGCAATGGACGTATGGAAGATGTGTACTGGACATTCAGCTATAGTCCTGCGCCGGGTGATGATGGCCATACAGCCGGCGTATTGGTTACCTGCACCGAAACTACCGGCAAGGTGGCGATGCAAAAACAGTTGGAAGAAAGCGACAACCGCTTTCGCGACCTGGTAGCACAATGGCCTATACCTATGGTAGTACTGAAAGGCCCCGAGCATGTGATAGATATTGTGAACAACGCCATGCTGAAGCGCTGGAAAAAACCGGCAGAGCTTTTAACCGGCAAAAAGCTTGCAGATGTTTTCCCGGGCACAGGGCTTCAGTCATACATCACACTGCTGGACAGGGTATACACCACCGGCCAGCCGTACCAGGAAACAGATTCTGTTTCATTTATACAAGACAGCGACACTCCTCATACTTCTTATGTAGATTTTGAATACGTACCCCTGCTGGGGCCGGATGAAAAAATAGCGGGTGTGATAGCTACCGTGCATGATGTTACGGAAAGAGTGGAAGCCCGCCATAAAATAGAGAACAGCAGCCTGCACTTCCGCAACCTCATTATGCAGTCTCCTGTGCCTAAAGCTATACTGCGGGGCAAGAACCATATAGTAGAAATGGCCAACGATGCCCTGCTGAAAAAAATATGGAAACGGGAAGAAGACGAGGTGGTAGGCAAAGCGTTGCTGGAGGTATTTCCTGAGCTGAAAGAACAGTCTTATGCTGAGATACTGGACAGCGTGTACAACTCGGGCGAAAAATGGACAGAGAACGAGGCTGAACTGATCATTAAAGGCAGTAATGATACCGAACAGTTTTATGTGGATTTTGAATTTGCCCCGCTGATAGAAGCAGACAAAACCATATCGGGCATAAAGATCACCGCGATAGATGTGACGGAGAAAGTGCGGGCCAGGTTGAAGATAGAGGAAAGTGAAAAGAAATTCCGCTTGCTGGCAGACTCTATGCCACAGCATATATGGACGGCAGATGCACAGGGGACGCTTAATTATTTTAACCGTTCGCTGTTGGACTATAGCGGCCTGCAACCGCAGCAGGTACCCGAAGGCGGATGGCTGCAGATAGTGCATCCCGACGATAAGCAGTCAAGCATTACTGCATGGACAAAAGCCCTGCACACCGGTGAAGATTTCCTGCTGGAACACCGTTTCCGCAAATACACCGGTGAATACCGCTGGCAGCTGAGCCGTGCCCTGCCGCAGCGCGACGAGGATGGCAATATCCAGATGTGGGTAGGCTCCAGTACCGATATACAGGAACAAAAAACTTTTTCGGAAGAACTGGAAAAAGAAGTGAACGAGCGCACCAAAGAGCTGGAACAAAAAAACAGCGAGCTGGAACAGATGAATAAGGAATTACAATCCTTCGCCTATATATCCAGCCACGACCTGCAGGAACCGCTGCGCAAGATACAAACCTTCTCTACCTTCCTTTTAAAAAGCGAGCACGACAACCTTACCGACCGTGGCAAGGAACATTTCAGGAGAATGCAGCTGGCAGCAGAACGTATGCAGTTGCTGATAGACGACCTGCTGGCTTATTCACGCACCAGCAATGCGGAAAAGAAATTCGAACAAACAGATTTCCGCAGGATAGTGGAGGATGTAAAAGACGACCTGAACGAAGAGATAGTACGCAAAAAAGCAACCATAGAAATAACGGAAAACTGTGTGATAAATGTTATCCCTTTCCAGTTCAGGCAGCTGCTGCAAAACCTGATAGCCAATGCGCTGAAATTTGTAGACCCCGGCCGCGCACCGCATATCACCATCAGCAGCAAAATAGAAAAAGGTGCCGCACTTGATTATGAAGTACCGCGCCCCGGCAATGATTATCTGCATATTCGCGTAGCAGATAACGGCATAGGCTTTGAGCAGGAATACAGCAATAAGATATTCGAACTGTTCCAGCGCCTGCATGGCCGTAGCGAATACCCTGGCACCGGCATAGGCCTGGCCATTGTAAAGAAGATAGTGGAAAACCATAATGGCATCATTACCGCACATGGCATACCCGGTGCTGGTGCTACTTTCGATATTTATATACCCGCAGCCTAAACGTAAACCTATATATACAACAAAGCCGTCCGTTAAAGGGGCGGCTTGTTTTTTATAGGAAACGGATAGTAAGCAAATATCAATAGGCAGTCCAGCCACCATCAGCCGTGATGACTGCACCGTTCACAAAGCTTGCATCTTCCGATGCCAGGAACAGCGCTACTTTAGCAACCTCCATCGGGTCGCTGCCACGCGGGTTCAGCGCCATACCCGGCATTATCCGTTCATTTACCAATGCCAATGCAGGCAGGTGTTCAAAATCTATCGTATTGCCTATATTGGTATTCATTTGCCCCGGTGCTATAGCATTGCAGCGTATACCTGCTTTGGCATACATATAGCCCGTGTTTTTGGTAAGCCCTATCAGCGCATGTTTACTGGCCGTATATGCCGCACCTGCCCTGGCACCAAAAAGCCCGCCTATAGAAGATATATTTATGATAACGCCTGTTTTTTTAGACAGCATTATTTTCAGCACACTGCGCATGGCCTTCATTGGGCCATCCACATTGATTTTCATTACGCGGTCCCACAGTGCATCTGTAACATCTGCTACCGGGCTGAAATCGTCCATCACACCGGCATTGTTCACCAATATATCTACTGTGCCGTAGCTATCTACAGCAGTCTTTACCATAGCCTCTATATCCTCGCTTACGGCCATATTCGCTTTCACAGTTTTAATGATACCGCCCGCAGCCGTTACTTCCTTCTCAAGCTCAGCCAGCGTCGCTTCATTCACATCGGCAGCTACTACTTTGGCGCCATTAGCGGCATAAAGTATGGCTATGGCCTTGCCCAGTCCCGAGCCGGCACCGGTAACAATGGCTATTTTATTTTCAAGGTTTTTCATGCGTGTATTTTAGCAGTTACGAAAATAGCATGTCATGCCCGGCTCCCTCATGACCATGCTCATAGCGGAGGTTGACAGGTATCACTGCCACGGGGTTGTAATAAATGCTATTGCTGTGCAGAATATGATGCAGGTCATCTTTGGCGAGCAGTGCAACAGCTAATTTCGTTCACTTAATAAGTTTAATTCTCATGAACATAAAGATCATTTCCTATTCGCTTACCGGCAATAACGATGCTGTGGCCAAAAGCCTTGCCGCTGCATTGGGCGCACAACATATACAGGTATCAACGGCCGGCAAAAAAACGATGCCTGCTATCTTCTTCGACCTGCTGCTGAATCGCATACCGCGGGTAAGCCCTGCTGCAATAGATATACATAATGATGACCTGGTAATATTTATAGCACCTGTATGGCTGGGTCGTATAGCTACACCATTGCGTACCTATTTCAAGCAGCTTAAAGACAAACCATGTAAGTATGCATTTGTATCTATCAGCGGTGGCGCCGATGGTGATAATATCAAGTTGGCCGATGAGCTGCAAAGCAGGATGGGCAGAAAGCCGGTTGCACTTGTAGACCTTCATATCGCAAGCCTGTTGCCACAGGTACCAAAGCCTACGCGCAATGACACAATGAAATACCACATAACCGGTGCTGACAGAAAAAACATGACCGATAAAATAATGGCTGCGCTGCAACCGGCGCTTGCACCAAGCCTGCAAAACGTGTAAAAATGAAACAGCAGGATGCACTGAGAAAAACTTTACTTGCCTGCGGCATCGTATCGTCGGTATTGTTTGTTGTGGTAGATATCATTGCATCTTGTAGTTGGGAAACATACCGATTTACAGACCAGGCATTCAGCGAACTGACAGCGATTGAAGCACCCACCCGAAGCCTGATGGTGATGGCTATAGGTATCCCTTACAACCTGCTGGTTATTGCATGTTCATCGGGCGTATGGCTGTCTGCTGCGTATTCCCGAAATAAGCGCTTTCTACGCTTTACAGCAATCTTCTTATTACTGCATGCATTATCCGGTTTTATAGGAGGTACCCTGTTCCCTATGCATTCGCGCGGCATGGCGGGTGCGGGCACGCTTACCGACACAATGCATATCAGCTTTACCGCTATCGAAGTATTATCACTTTTCCTGGCTACAGGGTTTGGCGCAGCTTGCTTCGGGCGAACTTTCCGTGTGTATTCCATCATTACCATTATACTGCTGCTGGCGGGTGGTGGTATTGCTGCTATGTATGGCGGCAAAGTTGCAGCCAATCAACCGACACCCGGCATGGGTATAGTAGAACGTCTCAATATTTATAGCTTTATGCTGTGGGCAACGGTGCTTGCCATAATGCTATGGCGCAAGAAAAGGGATGTGCCGCATAAGATAGGATATAACATGCCCCCGATCCGGCTATATTAACAGCTACGGTATATACAAATCATACCTGAAATCTGTAATTTTAAGGTTTACGGCTAACCTAACCTTAAACCCGGCTAAAATGTATAAGACACTATCTGCTATTGTTATTGCCTGCCTGGCAGTTGCGCAAGCCTTTGCACAATCAAATACCAGCCTCCATAGCAACACTATTTTATTTGCAGAGAACAAAGGCCAGGTAACAGATAAAAAAGGACATAAAAGGGATGATATACTATTTACTGCCCACAGTAATGAGGTGCAGGTATTTGTAGGCCGCTCATTTATTTCCTACCAGTTTACACGGGCCACAGCAGTAGGTAATGCAACAGTATCACCCGGCAGTATGCGGGGTGATACACGTGCTACCACTATGGCTACCTACCGTACCGACATGCGCTTCGTGGGTGCCAACCCGGCTGCTGAAGTAGAAGCAACCGCGATCAACAGCTATTTCGAAAATTATTACCTGCCGGGATGCCGCAATGGCATTACCGGGGTGCGTACCTGCGAACGTATCGTAGTAAAAGATTTGTATCCTCATATAGACTGGGTATTGTATAGCAAAGGCAGCAGCATAGAATACGACCTGGTGGTTCACCCCGGTGGCAATCCCGGTGATATACAATTGGTATACGATCATGCAAGCGGAATGGGTATAGATAATAATGGTAACCTCGAAGTGAAGAATATGCTGGGCAGTATTACAGAGCATAAACCATATAGCTACCAGGGAGAGGCTGTGGTTGACAGCCGGTTTGCACTGGATGGCAATAAGCTGGGTTTTGTTATTGGCCGGTACAATACGCAGCAAGACCTTGTTATAGACCCCAGCATTATCTGGGCTACTTATTATGGTGGCGATGGTGTGGATGACGGCACCAGTACACAAATAGACAAGCAGAGCAATGTCTATTTATCGGGCAGTACCAGCAGCTGGACAGGCATTGCCGACAGCGGGTACCAGAATGGGTATATGACACATACAGATTGCTTCCTGGTCAAATTCAACAGCCTGGGGCAACGCTTATGGGCCACTTATTATGGCGGCTCGGAAGAAGAATGGCTGGGGACGAGCGCCTGTGACGATTCCGGCAATGTATATCTTTCAGGGTATACTAATAGTGCAGATGTGATAGGCAGCCCAAATGCACACCAGGAGCACTTTACCACAGGTAATAATTATTGGGATTATGATGGCTTCCTTGTAAAATTCAACGCCCGTGGCGAACGCATTTGGGGTACTTACTGCGGTGGCAGCCTCGATGACCAGGCATTAGCCTGCGCTACAGATAAACAGGGCAATGTGTACCTGGCAGGCAGAACGGAGAGTACAGATAGCATAGCGCACAGTGGCTATCAAAATGTATTGCACGCAGGCTACGACGCTTTTCTTGTTAAGTTTAGCGGCGCAGGTAATCGTATATGGGGTACTTATTATGGCGGCGACGGAGATGATTTTACCTATAGCTGCCATACAGATGATTCAGGCCATGTATATATAGCAGGCGCTACGGTCAGCAGTGATATAATGGGTGCAGGAGGCTTCCAAAACAACAACGGCGGATATACAGATGCATATATAGTGAAGTTCGATAGCCTGGGCAATCGTAAATGGGGCACATTCTTTGGCGGTGCACTGAGTGACTGGGGAGCTGATTGTGCTATTGATAAACTGGGGAACGTATACCTGTGCGGTTTTGCAGAAAGTTCGAACATAGCATGGAATGGTTTTCAAAATACCTATGGCGGCGATGGCTATTATCGTGGGGATGCTTTCCTGGTGAAAATGGATGCCGCCGGCAACAGGCAATGGGCTACCTACTATGGCGGCAGTAATTACGACCGCGGGTTTTCATGCACCACAGATAAAAATAATAATGTCTACCTCGCCGGTACCACGCTCAGTCCCAACAACATTGGCCAGGACGGTTTTCAAAATACATATGGTGGTAATTTAAGCACCGGCAGCGTTTATGGAGATGGGTTCATTGCAAAATTCAATACCGGTGGCAACCGCATATGGGCTACCTACTATGGTGGTACAGGTGATGATGGGATCCATTGTGTCAGCGTAGATTCATTCACTAACCTGTATGTGGCGGGTATCACGTACAGCTTTACCAATATTGCTAAGAATGGTTTTCAAAATAATCATACAGGCAGCCTGTATGATGCATTCCTGGGAAAAGTGTCTAATTACAATTGTGCAGGTATAGATACTCCACGTGTAAGTATCAGTATCGCACCCGACACCGCATTCTGTGCAGGCAGTTCACGTACCTTTACTGCTACAGCAGTTAATGCCGTTCATGGCATAGCATACGACTGGTATATCAATGGCTATTCCGCAGCGGTTACTCAATCCAATACATTTACTACCAGCAAGCTGCATAACGGTGATAAGATCATTTGCTATGTACATAGTGATGATACCTGCCTGGCCACCAATATTGCCGTGTCCGATACTATAAAAGTGACCGTGTGGCCATTGCCGTTGCCTGTGATAGCACAGAGTAATGATAGCCTGCAAACAACCGACACTTTCAGCACCTACCAATGGCTGTATAATGGCAAACCTATACCCGGTGCTACCGGCAGACAATACATTGCAGACAGTAATGGAAGCTACGCGGTAATAGTGACCAGCAGTCATGGCTGTACAGATACTGCTGCACCGGTAACCGTCTCAACTGTACATGTAGAAACAGCTACTTATAACCTGCAGGTAGCTGTATACCCGGTGCCTGTGGGCGATGTATTGCATATAGAAAGCGCAGTGCCGCTTACAGCTGTATTATATACGGTGGATGGCAGGGTAGCCATTTCAGCATCGACCGGCAGTACAATACTTACGAAGCAATTAATGCCGGGGCTTTACCTGCTGCAATTGAAAGACAGCAACGGCCATGTTTTACGTACGCAGAAAATAGTGAAGGAATAAGTTTTAAAGTAAGTTTTAATTGAACTGTTGATTATAGCAGGCAGCGTTAATTTCTTATTTTTATTCTTATAAGCTTTGCTAATGCGTCTAAGACTCTTTCTGCCCTTTGTTTTCCTGCTTGCTTTTTGTAAAAACAGTATAGCGCAAAATGCACCTTGTACGTTCCGTACTACAGATGCCATACTGAAGGTGACCCTGGAAGATGCCCATATACAGGGGCTTACCGACGATTATATAGCAGAGGCAAAGCTGTTTGACATAAGCGGCAAAAATGCAAATAAGCCTAAGTTGCTTATCAGCTCAACGGTAGGTGGTGACAAGCAGGATGATTTTAAGAACTGTGATATAGTAGCGCAGATAAATAAACAGGTGCTGGTGCTGAAAACATTTTACAGCAGCGATGGCGGGAAACATTTTGTACATATATCCGGCTTTGTAAAAAAAATACAGGAACAGTACCCTGAAAAAAAGGATCTGAAAACATGCTACCCCGAATTGCTGAATGATTCAGTGCTCCTGCTGCAATTCAGTACGGTGAAGAACCCTAAGCCAACGGAAAGTTTTGTTTGTATAAGAGGGGACCGGTTTCAGTATGCAGAAGGCGAGACCCGCGCACTCATCAACCTGCTGCGCATGGATGCCGCCCGGCGTATAAAAAGCGGCAGCCTGGAGCCACAGCAGTATAAAAGCAGCGAAGCCGCCGCCAGCCGCAACCATAAGGTGCAGGTATGCTATGGTGAGGGCGAGGCTACCGGTGATGATAAAGCAAAAGAAGCCCTGGTGGCAGGCAGTTGGGGTTATCTGCCGGTACCGGCACAACAGGTAGAACAGCCTGCTGGTGCGCCTGCCGCAGCAGCAGAAATGGTGCCCATCCCTAAGGCGGCACTCGGCAGGAAAGGAAGCAACACCATGCTTTATAATGCCGACCATACCATGCTGCGCTACTACCAGGTGGGCGATTCTGTGTATAAAACTACCTGGCACTGGCGTATATCGAACGATAGTATGATCTATGCCTTCAAAGCCGACTACGATGATACACTGGCTATTTACAACCGTATAGATAAGCTCACCGCCAATAGCCTTGTGATGCATACAATAGGCCGGGATAATATAACCGAGCCGGAGCTATGCAATACCAGTACCAGCCTCAGTTGTATAATCAATGCAAAACCTGTATACCCGGGCGATGCTGTAGCGTATTTTAAAAACGCCTTGAAGGATTTTGTGCCCTTGCAGGACTACTATCATGCCAGTTTCAGGTTTGCCGTCAACTGCAGGGGAGAAGTGACCCATATTAAAGATCATGGGTACAAGCCTTTTGATAAGGCTGTGGGCATAGCACTGCGCCGTATGACAGGCTGGGAAGCCCCCCTGTGCAATGGCCGCCCGTTTGATACAGAAGCGGGTATTACAGTAGACTGGAATAAAGGATTTATTGATGTGGAAATATTTCAACCGCGTTAAGGATATGAAACACTGTTTGGCGTTTGTTTTTATTTTTTGCAGTATTGTTGTAGGGGCACAGCCCTTGCTTATACCTTACCGCGATGGTAAGAAATGGGGCTACTGCGATAAGGATGGCAAGGTGCTGATACAGCCCCAATGGGATGCTGCGGAACTTTTTACCGGCAACAAAGCAGTGGTAACCATAGATACCGCACAGGATAAGTGGGGCAACGGGAAGATCGTATGCATTATTGATGAGACAGGTAAATATATCATACCACCATCTTTTCACTGGAACGGCGAATGGGACAGGCGCGGGAATCTGAATGCTTATGGCAACGATGGCAAGGGCGGTATGATAGATACCAACGGCATAGTAAAAATACCTTTCCGGTACGACAGGGGGAATAACGTGCGTTACCACAATTGCGGCAACAGGTTGTTTACATCTGTGCTGCGCAATGGAAAAGAAGGCATGGTAAACGAGAGCGGCGTAGAAGTATTGCCCGCAACCTATCGTGTTATCCCTGATTGCTATACATCGAACCCTCCTACTTTTTATGCCTATATAAGTTTGGATACGGTAGTGCTGATTGATACTACGCAACGCATCATCTATATGTTTGAGAAAGGTAGCTATGCGCACCTGGTAAAACGGCTTAGCAGGTATACCAACGCTATTTTGCTGAGAGATAATAAGAAAGTCTTTTACTGGAAGGACTATCCTAATGGCACGCCCAAGCAACTGCCCTACGACGATATTATTTTGGATGACGAAGACAGCAGGGGGTGGATAATGGTTAAACAAGGTGCACATTATGGGCTGATAGATACCAACGGTAAGGAGCTCCTGAAACCCTTGTACGACCAGCTATACCTGCGGGGGAAAGTAATAATTGCAGAGAACAGCCTGCTGGCCAACAAAGATCCCCGGGCACGGTACGAACATGCTTACCTGGACCCGGCAGCACTGCAGCGGGCTCCGAAGATGAAACCTACGGAGGTATCGGAAATTGAACGCTACACCCGGCAGCAAGCAGAGCATTCGGAAACCCGGCAGGAAAACGAAGCCAACCGCAACAATAATATCATTCCGGTAGATAAAGTATTGTATGCAGATGGTCACCCCGTGTACCAGAAAGGAAAATATATCATAGACCTGGGTCAGTACGACCGTGATGTATACACAGCTTATACCCCCGCAGCTATTTATGATGCCGGCACGAAAAAGCTGCTGGGCAATACCCTTGTACATGAAGATTTTAGCCTGGCCAGCCCGCTTACACAATGGCAGATACCTAAGTTCAGCAGCATATCGCTGATGGCCTATATACAAGAAGGCGACTTGTATGGCCTGGCCGATACCAATATGAAACAGGTTATTGCTTTTCAGAAATACCCGGTAGACGGGCACAATTATATAGTGCATAACGGCAAACCTTACGTACTAGTAAGCAATTACGGCCCGGCCAATGACCTGAGCAGCAATCGCGGTTATATGTTTATTGGGGCCGATGGTAAAGTGCCCCCGCAGTTTGAGCCTTATATAAACATATCACCGGCTATGCCCTATACCGGCTACCGCGATAGCAAATATTTTATAGTAAAAGACAAACAGGGGCGCACCGGTGTTATAGATTTTGATGGCAGGGTGCAGTACAGTGAAGTGAGCTTTAAGCAGGATATAAAAAACTATTACGAAGATGGCCTCTTCCTGCTGGGTAATGGTAAGCTGGTAGACCGCCACGGCAGCCCGTTGCTGAATGATATAACCTTACAGGTCATTACACCCGCCTTTTATAAGCACTTTGCCGGAAGCAATGATTATGATGTAGCCGGGGGATTATATAAAGTATTCCTGCCGGCGCCTAACGGCAGGCAAAGCTATTTCTACATCGGTACCGGTGGCCAGGCTTATGTTGGCAGCTGGGATTTTTAAATGGGAAAGGTTTAAGCGCCGTTTTTTGCCCCGCCTCCCGGCCTGTTGAAGAGCTATTGGTTTGCTAAGATGAAAAATAGCCCCGAGCCCATTTCCATGGCTGCTTTCAGGCCATAGTGTGCCAGCAGACTTACGGCTTATCACTTATGGCTTACCACACATTTGTTAACCGCTTGTTAACTACTTGCTAAACCAGCGTTAAGGGGGCCATATTCTTGCTTGCTACCCGGTTGCTCATCCCATCTTTGTGCCTGAGAAAGAGAAAAACCTATTTTAAACAGATAAAACAAACAAACCTATTATGATGAAACGCTATGAGATACACCCCGTTTTTTCTATTTTTCGCGGACGGTAAAGAGAGGATACCGCAGTAATAGAAGGGGCTGTTCCAGGATAGCAAACATATAGGAGAGAATTTATGTACCGTTTTAATACATATAGAGCATATTTTAAGGGATACCTTTTTATCCTGCTGATGCTGGCCACCATGGCAGCACAGGCGCAGCAGAGCAAAAGGATATACAAGACCACCCTGATGTACGATACATTGGTGGCTTCCAGCAATAAAGATTTCCTCTACAACAATATTACCATCACCAACCTTACCTCTGATAAGATAAGTGTGCTGGTGAACATACAAGTGCCGCCGGGATGGCAGCTCATTACCCAGAACATTACTACCTATACACTGGAGGCCAACGAGAATACTACGATAAACGTACGCCTGCTGCCTGCCAATTCAAAAACAGCAGATTGGCAGAAAGTAAAAATAGATTACCGCCTCAACAGTGGTATAGAAACCGTTACCGATACCTTTCGCGTAAGGGTAGCGGAATTTATCAGGTACAAAGCATACCTGCCGGCATCTACTATGGCATTGCCCGCTTACCAGAAAACGCTTTCTTTCCCGGTATATGTAAAGAACTCGGGCAATACAGCGGGTGACTATACCATTCATTATACCAACCACCTGCTGCAGCTGGATTATAAAACAGTATTGCGCCTGAACCCCAACCAGGATACCGTGTACCGCATACCACTGCGCCTTACTGAAGGACAATGGGGCCTGCTGCGCAAAGAGCAGATAAAAGTATTAGTTACAGGGCCTAACGGCGAGACTATCAACCTCATACAGGAATTATCTAAAATAGGCTACCTTTTAAAAGACCATGCATCAGCTTACCTGGATATGCCATTACAACTGGAAGCGGGTAGTACCTACCAGGGTGGTGAAGATTTTCAATATTATGGTGCACTGCACGGCAGCCTGGACCTGACCCCGCAAGACCACCTGGCACTTGACTTGCGCAGCAATACCTACTCGAAAGGGCAGGTAGCCAATAATATGATATTGCGCGGCGAATATACCGGCGCCAAATGGATGGCCGTGGCCGGTACGGTGCAGGAGCTTACAGATTTTGTAATGGATGGCTACGGTGCCAAGCTGGGCTACAAATGGGATGAGCGCAACAAGGCAGAACTATATGGTATGGGCCTGAGCCGCATAGGCGATAGCAAGCTGGTAGGTGGTAATGTGCATATAGGTGTAACAGACCAGGTGAAGATGACAGAAAGCGCTACTGCCAATTTTGATGTAGATAAAAAACTGAACGGCTATATATTCAAACAAGCTGCCGACTACCGCTTTAGCGAAACAGGCAGGTTGTCGGTAGTAGGTGGTGTAGGTATGGAACAAAGCTATGCCAAGCTGACCGAAGGCACCAAGCGCAGCATGACGGGTACTTCATTCGGTTATAATTTCCAGTGGGGCAATAAGCGCTTCAATGTAATGTCGAATGTATTGTACAACAGCAATTCATATCCCGGCATCTTCAAAGGCCAGCGTATGCAGAACCACGATGCAAGAGTAGTGTTCAGGAATATATTTGTAGGTGGTTTCTACGATTACAACTTCCGCAAGCAGAACATGTACGTGGATACTACTTTGTTCTCCGATGTGTTCAACCTGCAGACAGAGAACTACGGTGCGCGTACGGGTATGAGCTACAAAGGCAGCAACTTTGTATTGTCTGCCGGCCGCCAGTTACAGATACAAACAGACTCAGGCATGTTCCAGCACTACCGGTTCGATTATGTGAACCTGAACCTGGCCGTACTGCTGTTCAAGCGCCTGTCTATCACTACCAATTCTTATTTCGGCCAGGGTTCTATACAGGAAAAACAAACAGCGCCTACCTCGTTCATCATGAGTAACCAGGGCAATATACAGTACCGCTTTGCGGGTGTATCGCTGCGCTACGACAGGGGCCCTTATTACTACCACGAGTATATAGCCTATGCAAAAACACCGCAGCAGTACGAGCGTATCATATTCAGCCCGTTTGCCGATGTGAACCTGTTTAGAAGTGCGCTGAGCATTCGTGCACAGTTTAACTATGCAAAGAGCAAACCGGATAATGTAGAGAACTCCAGCCTGCTGACCAATATCGTGTATGCCAATGCCGCCCATGGTTTCGATGTGTTCCTCAGCAGCATTGTACCGCTCAACCAGCAAGGCAGGACCACTCCGTATATAAGTGCATCAGTGCGTGTACGCCTGCATACACCGTTTGTACCTATCCGCAAATACTACCAGCTGAAAATGATCCTGTTTAAAGATGCCAACAGCAACGGTATAATGGATGCAGGTGAGCAGCCTATAAGCGGACAAATGGTATCGCTGAACGGCAACAACTTTGTAAGTGACGAGCGCGGCTACGTGATATTCAAGAATATTGATAAAGGCGATTTCAATGCAGACTTTGGCCTGAGCAGCAAAATGAAAGGCTGGATACCAAACGATGGTACCAGGCAGCAGTTTGCAGTAAGGGGCAACGAGCTTATTTATGTACCTTATAAAATGAGTAAGGTATTGCAGGGCAAACTGGTACTGCATGTAGACTCTAATTCTAATACGAAATTCAGCCTGGCCAATATCAAAGTAACGGCTTCGAGCAAAGACTCATTGTCTACCTTCTCTACTATTACCGATGAAGAAGGTGAGTTCTATTTCAACCTGCCTTCCGGCAACTATATCATTACACTGAGCGAAGGTGCATTTGATGAGAACTTCCAGCCTACGCAGTTTGCACAGCCTGCCGACCTGGTAAACAACAATACCAAAGACCTGTTCTTCGATATCAAACAAAAGAAAAGGCAGATAAACATCCGCAAAAAATAAGGATAGCTTAAATTGAATATAACACAGAAGGTGGGCTTTATAGCCCGCCTTTTTTGTGCCGGTGGCTGTCTTATTAATACATATTGTCTTCGTTAATGAGTTGTTAACCAGTTGTAAACGATGGGTTAACGTGAGCAATATCACTTTTATCGGCCGGCTAATCTTTTAATCTTTATATCACGCAATATTTAACATATATACCTTAACACACACTAACACACATCAGTATGAACCACCAAAATTCCCTGGCAGCGTTTTCCCGCATGGCGAAGCTCGTTGTCAGCAGGCAGTTGAAGAACACCCGGCAAGCAAACTCCTACGATTATGTAGGACAACTCATTAATAACATGCAGGTTGTGAACGTATCATTGATGGCTTCTGCAATACGGCTTATCAAGAAAGTAAAAGAGAATGCGGAGATAGATATGGAGCGCTTTACACAAGAGCTTCGCGATATCATCAGCAATTCTGTAACAGAATGCGCTAAGGCAGCATAAATTATCCTGCAACATACATATAGGTAAAAAGCCGGCTTCTTCAAGCCGGCTTTTATTATGTCCTTAAAAAAAGAGATTATCCTTCGAGGTGAATGGAGATAACGATCATCCGGGTGTTTATCTGGTCTATCGCATTGCTCAGCGGTATGGCCGGGTCTTTAAACTGCTGGTTCATGAGCCCCTGGCTCAGTTTTATTTCGGGCGAGAAAATGAAGTTAGGGTAGTAGAACTCGAAACCTGCACCCAGTTCATAGCCCATATCTATAGGCTTTACCTTCAGAAACTCATCGCGCCTGCGCGAGCGGGCATTGGCTGCCAGGTCTATATCAAATTTATACCCCACCATGCCGTAAAAGCGGAAATTGCCGATACGGTCGCTCTTAAACTTCATTTGCAGTGGCAGGTGCATGTATATAGACTCTATAGAGCGGTCAGAAACACTGTCATCTCCCCCTATAGAATTGCGCATGGTGATGACCATACGTTTTTCGGCAAACGAAAGAGAAGGTACGAAACGGAGGTCGAGGAAGCTCGTCACCCGCAGGTTGCCCATAAGTCCCAGGTTGAAGCCGGGGCTGAATTTTGGTTGTATGGACTTGAAAGTATCGGTCTCGGCAAACGATTTGGTATAGCGTACGCGGTAGCTGGAGAAATTAAGCCCGAAGGTGATACCAAAATAATAGGCTTTGGCATCGTGCTCCGGCATGTTCTGTATATAGCTTTGGGCATATGTAGCCTGGCCGAATAACAGGAAAAGCAATATGGTGCAAAAAAGGCGTAAACGCATCTGGCTCGTTTGGTAAATATAACGAATGCCTGCGAAGATACAGTATGTTGCCTCTAAACCATTGCCGGTTTTTAATGACTAATAGATTTTCTTTAACATTCTGCAAAGCTCAAACCCCTAAATTTGGGTCTTTCCTTAATTTCTAAACCGTTTAAACATCTTCTATTATGGCATTACGTCTGGGCGACGAAGCCCCTAATTTTAAAGCAAGCACTACCGCCGGTGAGCTCGATTTTCATGATTATTTAGGCAATAGCTGGGGCATACTTTTTTCGCACCCCGCCGATTATACACCCGTATGTACTACCGAACTGGGCCGCACAGCACAGCTCAAAAACGAATTTGACAAGCGCAATGTGAAAGTGCTGGCCGTAAGCGTAGATCCCCTGGATAAACACCATGGCTGGGTCAACGATATCAATGAGACACAGAACACCGAGGTGAACTTTCCTATTATAGCCGATGAGAACCGTACCGTGGCTACCCTGTACGATATGATACATCCCGAGGCCAGCCTTACTCAAACAGTACGTTCATTGTTTGTCATTGGCCCCGATAAAAAAGTAAAGCTTACCATTACATACCCGGCATCTACCGGCCGCAACTTTTTGGAAGTGCTGCGCGTGATAGATTCCCTGCAACTGACCGCCAACCACAGCGTAGCCACCCCCGCCGACTGGAAGCATGGTGAAGATGTAATAGTAGTACCGGCAGTTAGCACAGAAGATGCAGAAAAGAAATTCCCCAAAGGCCTGCGCATTGTAAAACCTTACCTGCGTTACACCCCGCAGCCCGATGTGAATTGATTGGAATAATAAAAACACAGCGTTATAAAAGGTAAAATGGCTTGCATTTTACCTTTTATATTTTCCCTTAACTATTACAGTCCCCTGGTTTGTTAAGTAAATAGATAGATTTTATCTTTTTCCTATAATTTTTTGCCTTTCCCTTTGGCCGATAAAAATTACTAATTTAGCAGCCCAAATAAGGTTTAATGAAATTACTGGAGAACAAAACAGCCTTAGTTACAGGCGCCAGCAGGGGAATAGGAGAGGCCATAGCCCTCAAATTTGCCGAGCAGGGTGCCAATGTAGCCTTCACCTACCTTTCATCTGATGAAAAAGCCAAAGCACTGGAAGAGAAACTGGCAGCCTTTGGTGTAAAAGCAAAAGCCTACAAAAGCAATGCTGCCGATTATGCAGCGGCAGAGCAGCTGGCCAACGATGTGATAAAAGATTTTGGTACTATAGATATATGTGTGAACAACGCAGGTATATCGAAAGACAACCTGCTGCTGCGCCTTACGCCCGAGCAGTGGGACGATGTGATACAGGCCAACCTGAAAAGCGTATACAACCTTACCCGCCAGGTGATAAAACCGATGATGAAAGCCCGCAGCGGCAGCATCATCAATATGAGCAGCGTAGTAGGTGTGGAAGGCAATGGCGGGCAAAGCAGCTATGCAGCCTCTAAAGCTGGTATCATAGGTTTTACAAAAAGTATAGCACAGGAGCTGGGCAGCCGCAACATACGCTGCAATGCCATAGCCCCGGGCTTTATAGAAACAGATATGACGCATTACCTGAAAGATGGTGGTGCAGAGAAATGGTTTGAAAAAATACCGCTGGCACGCTTCGGCAAGCCGGAAGAGATAGCTAACGTAGCCCTGTTCCTGGCCAGCGATATGAGCTCGTATGTAAGCGGCCAGGTCATCAACGCCTGCGGTGCTATGTGCACATAATAATGGCTCAATGGCTTAATAGCTCAATAACTCAATGTAATACAGTGATTTATAGCTGTGTTGTCATTCGCGGGGTATCTATTGAGCAATTAAGCCATTCAGCAATTGAGCAATTAAATACTTAATTTTGCACTTTCCTTTAAAAGACCATAAATGCAGAAGATTCATGCTGCTATAACAGCGGTAGGCGGATACGTTCCCGACTACGTAATGACGAATAAAGAGCTGGAGACGATCGTAGACACTACAGACGAATGGATAACCACCCGTACCGGTATTAAAGAACGCCGGATACTGAAAGGCGAAGGCAAAGGATCATCAGACCTGGCAGTTGGTGCACTCGAAGACCTCTTCCGCAAACGTCCTGAGCTGAAGAAAGAAGATATAGACCTGCTGATCTGTGCCACTACTACGCCCGATTTCCAGTTCCCGGCTACGGCCAATGTTATTACGGACAAGTTTGGCCTGGTAAATGCTTTTGGATATGATGTAAATGCCGCATGCAGCGGCTTTTTGTTTGCCCTCAATACTGGTGCCCAGTTTATAGAGACCGGCCGCTACAAAAAAGTAATAGTAGTGGGTGTAGACAAAATGAGCTCTATACTGAACTATGAAGACCGTACCACCTGCATCATATTTGGCGATGGCGGCGGTTGTGTATTGCTGGAGCCGAATACCGAAGACCTGGGCATTATAGACAGCGTGCTGAAAAGCGATGGCGCAGGCCGTGCACACCTGCACCAGAAAGCAGGCGGCTCGGTAAAACCGGCTACGGTAGAAACAGTAATGAACCGTGAACATTTTGTGTACCAGGAAGGACAAACGGTTTTCAAATTTGCTGTAAAGAATATGGCCGATGTAGCTGCCCAGATAATGGAGCGCAACGGGCTTACTTCTGATAACGTGGCATGGCTGGTACCCCACCAGGCCAATAAGCGTATCATAGCAGCTACATCAGAGCGTATGGGCCTGCCCGAATCGAAGGTGATGCTGAACATAGAACGCTATGGCAATACGACCAATGGTACACTGCCACTGTGCCTGTGGGAATACGAAAAGCAATTGCATAAAGGTGATAATATAGTACTGGCTGCCTTTGGTGGCGGTTTCACCTGGGGTGCTACTTATATAAAATGGGCGTACGATACGAAATAAGTCATGATTCGTAAGTCATGAGTTGTAAGCCTGTGAGATGATATTTTTTTAAAGCCTGCCTTGTGCAGGCTTTTTTATTGGGACATTAAAGTAGCTATTGGCTAATTCAGTTCGCAAACCACTTTTTCACTGGCGCCTTTGGCATCGCACTGCGGCTGGCCGGTATGCTTGCTGTAAGAGCTGAGCGAACCACGGTACACTACTGTTTTGGTAACAGTATCGGTACAGGTGCAGGTAAAATTCTTATTGCAGGAAGAATTTAATACGGCCAGGGCCACTAACACTATAAACAGGAAAAAGAGCGCAGCTTTCATACGGTGTGATTGTATATAAACCAATCCAAATATTGTGCCAGTTAGCTGTTATTCAATTTTATATTTTTCGGCCAGTTTCTTGGGTGCTACCGTGCAATAAGCCACAGTAAGTATATCCTGCAGCATTTCTTTGCGTATCAGCGGCAGGTGCACATTGGTCCAGCCATGTTTGCCCCAGGCATTGGGCACCGCATGTATCACGTTCTTGTCAAAGCTGCAAAACACATCCTGGTCTATGGGCGACAGGCGCACCGTCATGCGTTTTTCTTTTTCGTTCATGGTGGCATATACTTTCTTCCCTACCCGGAAAGATGTAAGCTCGAAATGCGGTGCTTCAATCACCTCGTCAAAAGCCAGTGCCAGTGTGCGGGCTGTTTTAATGTTTACCACGATAAGGGAAGTCGATAAATTTAAAAAGATGGATGGTATCGGAATAAAAAGCGGGGTCGTTTACATGTGCTGTTACATATTTACGCACCTCAGCCTCGCTTGCCAGGCTGCGCATGGTTTCATCACCCACTACCGCGGCGGTTATGCTGGTAAAACCAGGGTCTATGTTTATCAATTTTAAAAAGCCATAACCAAAGTTGGTAAGTCCTTTCTCAAAGTAGGGTACATTGAAAAAAGTATGACCTGCAACAACGGAGAAAAAACCATTTGCTTCGTAGCTGGGGTTGGCACCGCCACGGTTCCAAAACCTGATATGGTACTGGTTAGAGATGCTGCTATCGGCCTTATATACTTCATAGAAATTGCGGAAATTGGTATCTTCTTCAAATTTCCAGCGGCCCATTACCTGATCGTTTTGAAGTCCAGGCACAGGCTCTTTATCCAGCGCATACGAGGCGGTGTTTTTGCAACTGCTGCCCAGCAGTGCAATACCGACCAGCATAATAATGAATGCAGCATACTTCATAAGGCACGGCTTTGAGATAAACTAAATTACAAAATAAAACCGCGTATATCATAGCTATCACATTACGGTGACATACAGCAATTACAAATCAAATATCTTAGTAGATGCAACTGCGGATATTATTATTGTACATAAGCCTATTTACCGCACAGGCATGCGCAGCACAGGATACCACACGCCTAAAAATACATTGTTCCACACCTACCGGGCAGATTCTCCTATTGATAGATAATGTATGGTATGATTCATGGCAAAGCAATATAGACAGCATCATATTTATTGTTGATGGCAAAGTCTATAATCGCTATAAAACAGAACTAAGATTATTTGAATTGAATCGCAGCATTCCTGATAGTACTATAGCATCCATGAAGGTGTATGTACTGCGTAGCCGTAAGATAAAGAAGATATTCATTAACCCGCCTTACGGCAAAGACATCATAGAGATCTATACCAAAGATTGGCCCGCAGACAGTATACGTTTATATAAAGAAAAGAGGAAGCATCTTTTCGCAGGTAGCTGAGCCAGGCATTACTGCACTAATGATTACCGGTTGCAGCTGTATGCCTTTCGCTGAGGTGCGCGGCTATGGCTGACAGGCTGCTGCCTTTGGCCTGCAATAATATCAGCAGGTGAAAGACCAGGTCGGCTGCTTCGTTAGTGAAGAGTTGGTCATCATTGCCCAGTGCTTCTATTACCAGTTCTACGGCTTCTTCGCCTACTTTCTGCGCTATCTTACCTATGCCTTTGCTGAAGAGGCTGGTGGTATAAGAGCCTTCAGGCATTTGCTCTTTACGCGCTGCGATCAATTGCTCCAGTACAGAGAGAAAATAATAGCCTGTTTGCCCGGTGGTGCCAAAACAAGTATCGTCACCGGTGTGGCATACAGGCCCGGCAGGCAGCGCTTGCACCAGCAGTGCATCGCGGTCGCAGTCGGTAGCCATACTGTCCAGGTGCAGGAAATTGCCGGAGCTTTCTCCCTTCACCCATATAGCCTGCCGCGAACGGCTGTAGAAGGTTACCAGCTTTGTTTGCTGTGTTTGCTGCCAGGCAGCTTGGTTCATATAGCCCAGCATCAGCACCTGGCCGGTGGTAGCGTGCTGTACAATAGCGGGTACCAGCCCGTCAGGATATTTTTCAAATAGCGGCGTGTTCATAAGCGTACAGGTATTTTTTGTTTGTAGAGATATTGTTTCACTTGGGGTATGGTGATGCTTTCTTCGTGGAAGATACCTGCAGCCAGTGCAGCATCGGCACCGGTCTGCTCAAATACATCGGCAAAATGCTGCAGGCTGCCTGCACCACCGCTGGCTATAACAGGCACCTGCACGCGTGCGGTTACCTCCTGCAATAAAGACAATGCAAAGCCCTTCCTGCCACCATCGTTATTGATAGAGGTGAGCAATATTTCGCCCGCACCCATCTGCACGGCTTGTTCTATCCAGCACAGCACGCTGATGCCCGTGTTTTTCCTTCCGCCATTCACATATACCTGCCAGTTGCCATCAGCCTGCATACCCGCATCGGCGGCCAGTACTACGCACTGGCTGCCAAAACGTTTGGCCAGTTTGCTTACCAGCGCAGGTTCTTTTACCGCTGCACTGTTTACCGATATTTTATCAGCACCGGCACTGAGCAGGTTGTAGGCATCCGCCTCGCTGCTGATGCCGCCACCCACGGTAAAAGGAATATTCACCTGCCGGGCTACTGATTTTATCAATGACAAAAATATTTTCCTTTCCTGTATCGTAGCGGTTATGTCCAGGAACAGTAATTCATCGGCACCCTGCGCAGCATAGCGGGCAGCCAGTGCTACCGGGTCGCCCATATCGCGCAGGTTTACAAAAGCAGTGCCTTTTACTACTTTGCCGTCTTTTACATCCAGGCAGGGTATGATGCGTTTGGTCAGTGGCATGGCTTATGCATATTTTAAAGCAGTTTGCAGGAAAGTGTGGTCTTCGTAAACAGCCTTGCCGGTGATGACGCCTGTGCACCCTGCGGCTTTGGCGGCTGCTATGTCTGCCGGCGATGATACGCCGCCCGATGCTATCAGCGATATACCCGGTATCTCCTCCAGCAGCCTGCTGTACACTGTAGCATCTATGCCGCTCATCATGCCGTCGCGGCTTACATTGGTGCAGCAAAACTGCCTGAAACCCCGGATGAAATAGTCGCTGATGAAATCGGTGATACGTTTATCTGTCGTTTCCTGCCAGGCATTTACCAGCAGTATGCCATCGCGCATATCGGCACTAATGATAAAGCGCTCATGGCCGTATGCCGTGCCCCAGTCGTACACGGTTTGCGGCTGCTTATAAGCCATGCTGCCAATGCATACCCATGTGGCACCGGCGGCAATGGCCGTTTCTGCATCGGCGCCGGTACGTATACCACCGCTGTAGTCTATGCGGAGGGTAGTGGCATTGGCTATATCGCGCAGCACCTGTATGTTTTGCAGGGTGCCGCTTCGTGCGCCGTCAAGGTCTACGAGGTGCAGGCGTGTGCAGCCCATTGCTTCAAAGCGCCGCGCCACTGCTACCGGGTCATTATCGTACACGGTCTTGCGCTGGTAGTCGCCTTGCGTGAGGCGTACACACCGGCCGGCTATAATGTCTATGGCGGGAATGAGTTCCATTATAAGTTTAAAAAGTTTTTAAGGATGAGCAAACCATTGTCTCCCGATTTCTCCGGGTGAAACTGTACGCCGTAAAAATTATCTTTCTGCACCGCTGCGCTAAAGCTTTGGCCATAAGCTGCTGTAGCTATTGTAGCACGACTTACAGGCACGCCATAGCTGTGTACAAAATACAAGTAGCTGTTTTCGGGCAGCCCTTTAAACAAGTCGCCGCGCAGGTCGTACACATCGTTCCAGCCAATATGCGGTATTTTGGGTGCGTCCAGTTTTTGCACCTGCCCGCCAAGTATATCCAGGCAGGATGCGTCATCTTCGTCAGACGCTGTACAGAGCAATTGCATACCCAGGCATATACCCAGCATAGGCTGCTGCAAGCTGCGCAGTACATTATCCAGCCCGTTCTGCTGCAAGGATAGCATGGCACTGCCTGCAGCACCTACGCCCGGCAGTATTACTTTGTCTGCCGCACGTATCTCTGCTGCATCTGCACTGATGACGGGTGCTATACCCAGCCGGTTGAGGGCAAATATTACCGAGCATGTATTGCCCGCACTATAGTCTACAATAACCAGTTTCATAATATGCCTTTGGTTGAGGGTATGGTCATTTCAGTTGTTTCTTTCTTTATGGCCATCTTAATGCTTTTGGCCAGCGCTTTGAAAATAGCTTCTGCTTTGTGGTGTTCGTTATTGCCTTCTGCCTTTATGTTCAGGTTGCAGCGTGCACCGTCAGAGAACGATTTGAAAAAATGGTAAAACATTTCTGCCGGCATATCGCCTATCTTTTCACGTGTAAAATCTGCATCCCATACCAGCCAGGGTCGGCCGCCAAAGTCTATAGCCACCTGCGCCAGGCAATCGTCCATAGGCAGGCAGAAGCCATAGCGGTTGATGCCCGCTTTTTTGCCCAGTGCTTCGCTGAAGGCGCTGCCCAGTGCTATTGCCACATCTTCTATCGTGTGGTGTTCATCGATATGCAGATCGCCTTTGGCTGTTATTAACAAGTCTATGCCGCTGTGGCGTGCCAGTTGTTCCAGCATGTGGTTGAAGAAAGCAATGCCTGTATCTATCGCATAGCGGCCACTGCCATCCAGTTGCAGGCGTATGTCTATCTGTGTTTCGGTAGTGCTTCTTCGTATAGCTGCTGTGCGGTATTGGCCACGCAGGTATTCGTATATCTCATCCCAGCTATTGGTTTGCGCAGCCAGCGCATCGCTTTGAGCCGGTGCTTCATAGTTTTGAAGGAAGATGGCTTTGCAACCTAAATTCTGTGCCAGTTGTACATCGGTATTGCGGTCGCCTATTACAAATGAATTAGCGAGGTCATACTCGCCGTTCATATACGGCATCAGCATAGCTGTACCCGGTTTGCGTGTAGGCAGGTTGTCTCCGGGGAAAGAGCGGTCTATATGGATAGCATAAAAGCGGATGCCTTCATTACCGAGTATCTCCAGCATTTTATTTTGCACAGTATCGAAATTTGCCTGCGGGTATTTATCCGTTCCAAGGCCGTCCTGGTTGGTAACCATCACGGGTATATAGTCCATCTCCGTGCATATTTTGTACAGGTTGCGTATAGCACCGGGCAGCAAGCTCAGCTGGCTTAGATCATCTACCTGGAAGGTAACGGGCGGTTCCTGTATCAGCGTGCCGTCGCGGTCTATAAATAATATTTTCTTACGCATAGGTGTAAGCATTTAATGCGGTTATCAATGATCTGTTCTCACCGGCGGTGCCAATAGTAATACGCAGGCAGTTATCGCACAGCACCATGCCCGAACGGTTGCGCACAATGATGCCTTTGCTTTTGAGGTAAGCGTGCAGCGCATTTGCATCGTCTACCTGCACCAGTAAAAAATTGGCATCAGAGGGATAAACTTTTTTTACAGATGGCAATGCCTGCAATGCTGCTGACAGCGCTGTACGTGCTGCTATCAGCTGCTGCGTGGTCTCTGCTACGGTTGTATTGCCCGTTATCATTTGCGCAGCTAATTGCTGCACGGCGGCATTGATATTGTATGGCGCCTTCACCTTATTGAGTACAGAAATGATCTGCGGCGATGCAAAGGCCATGCCCAACCTAAGCCCCGCCATGCCCCATGCCTTGGAAAAAGTTTGCAGGATGACGAGGTTCGGATATGTATCCAACTGCTGCAAAAATGAATACGATGCATTGAAATCTATATAGGCTTCATCCAGCACCACCAGGCCGCTGAACTGCTCCAGCAGCTGCTGTATGCTGCCGGCATCAATGAGATTGCCCGTAGGGTTGTTGGGCGAGCAGATAAATATAAGTTTGGTCTGCGCATCTATGGCTTGCATTATTGCAGGCAGGTCTAACTGAAAATCTGCGGTAAGGTTTACTTTTTTCACCGCCACATCATTTATCTGTGCCGATACTTCGTACATGCCGTAGGTAGGCGGGAAGACAAGAATATTATCTCTGCCGGGGTTGCAGAAAGAGCGTATCAGCAGGTCTATGGGCTCATCGCTGCCATTGCCCAGGTATATACATTCTTTGCGTACATTTTTTATAGCAGCGATAGCTGTTTTCAATTGCTGCTGCAAAGGGTCGGGGTAGCGGTTGTACAGGCTGCACAGGCTATTCTCGTTGGCATCGAGATATATTACATCCTGCCCCGAATATTCGGAACGTGCAGAGGCATAGGGCGCCAGGCTGCGGATATTATCGCGTACCAGGTTATCAAGATTAAAATTGCTCATTGCTCATTTATTTTTTTAAGTCTTACAGAAACAGAAGCGGCGTGTGCATCCAGCCCTTCGGCCATAGCCATCGTCTCTATGGTATTGCCCAGTGCATTTAACCCTTCGGGGGAAATAGACTGGAACGTGACCTTTTTTACAAAACTGTCTACTGACACACCACTGTAGGCTGCCGCATATCCATTGGTAGGCAGCGTGTGGTTGGTGCCCGATGCATAGTCGCCTGCACTCTCCGGTGTATAGTTGCCGAGGAATACAGAACCTGCATTCACCACCATGCCAGCCAGCGCATCGGCCTCTTTGCCGGCTATGATGAGGTGCTCCGGCGCATAACTGTTGATGATGTTCATACCCGCTTGCAGCGAAGTGGTGATGATGGCTACGCTGTTTTGCAATGCGGCTGCGGCTATGTCTTTGCGTGGCAGTAATGCCAGTTGTTTTTCCAGTTCTGCATTTACCGCATCCGTTACAGCAATGCTGTCGGTTACCAGCAGTACCTGCGAATCTGCACCATGTTCGGCCTGCGCCAATAGGTCTGCTGCAACAAAAGCAGGCTCGCAGCTATCGTCGGCCAGTATCGCTACCTCCGAAGGGCCTGCGGGCAGGTCTATGGCCACGCCCATGCTTTGCACCAGTAGTTTGGCGGCCATCACATAGCGGTTACCGGGGCCGAATATCTTCTGCACTTTGGGTATGGTTTCCGTACCGAAGGCCATAGCTGCAATAGCCTGCGCACCACCCACAGCGTATACAGCCGTTACACCGGTAAGCTTTGCAGCGTACAGGATAGCAGGGTATATCTCTGCCGGTGATGCAGCAGGTGTGCACACAATTATGTTTTTACAACCGGCTATTTTAGCCGGTATGGCAGCCATCAGCAGCGATGAGAATAAAGGTGCTGTACCACCGGGTATATAAATGCCGACCGTATCTATGGCTATACTTTTGCGCCAGCACTGTACACCCGGCATAGTGGTGACTACAGGGCTGCTGTCGTTTGTGCAGGCACGGTGAAAGGTCTCAATATTCTTTGCTGCAGTGTTAATAGCTGCTTTCAGTTCCGGTGATATAGTATCAGCAGCAGCAGACCATGTTGCCTCATTCAGTACTATACTGCTGCCGGTAAGGCCATCAAAGCGGCGGCAATAGTCCAGCAGTGCAGCATCGCCATTTGTTTTTATGTTCATGGCAATTTCTTTCACCGTAGCGTATAATTGTTCTTCGCTATTAGCCGGCCGCTGTAGTAGTTGCTGCAGTTCCTGTGCTGCAGGGTATTTGAACACGCGCATCATACGATCATCTTTTCTATAGCAGTTACCAATATGCCCTGCGCGCCTTCCCTGCGCAGGCTTTCTATAATGTTCCAGAAATCATCTTCCTGCACTACCGAGTGCACAGAGCTCCAGCCTTCGGTAGCCAGCGGGAGTATGGTAGGACTTTTCATGCCGGGTATAATGCGGATAATGTTCTCTAAATTCTCGTCCGGTGCATTCAGCAGTATGTATTTATACTTCTTCGAGCGCTTCACGGCTTCTATGCGGAACAGCAACTGGTCGAGTATGCGCTGCTTTTCTGCCGCCAGCACGGGGCCTTGTACCAGTACGGCTTCAGACCGCAGTATCACTTCTGTTTCTTCCAGGTTGTTGAGGAAGAGTGTGCTGCCGGAACTTACCAGGTCGCAAATGGCATCTGCCAAACCTATATTCGGTGCTATCTCTACCGATCCGCTTATTTCGTGTATCTCGGCACTCACACCATTGTCCTGCAAAAAGGCATTGAGTATCACCGGGTAGCTGGTGGCGATACGCCTGCCCGATAGACAGGCTATGCTTTTATAAGCACTGCCCTTTGGTACAGCTACCGACAGGCGGCATTTGCCAAAACCCAGGGGCAGCAGGGTGGTGATGGGCTTTTGTTTTTCCAGCACTACATTCTCACCCACAATGCCAATATCGGCCACGCCGTCTTCTACGTACTGCGGTATATCGTCATCGCGCAGGTACAGCACTTCCAGCGGGAAGTTGCCTGCTGTTACCTTCAGGCTGTTCACCCCATTGCTTACTTCTATGCCGCATTCCTTCAGCAGGCCGATGGAATCATCGTGCAGGCGTCCTGATTTTTGTACTGCGATCTTTAGTTTCATAATTTTTAGAAATAAAAAAAGGGGCTTACCGTTAGGTAAGCCCCTGTGAGAAATTGATAGTATGGTCTACTGCCCATGCACAATATCATCCAGGCCTACCCTGTGAAGGATAAGATGATGATGTTGATGCATATGCAGATTTTGAATCATAGTTTTTGTGCTGCTATTGATGCAAACTAAAAAACTATTTTTCGAATTACCAAAATTTAAATTGTTAATGACTGTGGTTGCCTTTGTCATTTACATCCTGCGGCAAGATGCTGATTGCCTGTAAATAAAGCGTTCCAGCCAATTATTTCTCCTTGCTTTTTTATTGTAAAAATGATGCGATGTACGCGCAAGGATATTCGGCATAGCATTTGATGCCGTATCTTTATGTAGCTACATTTTACCTAAGCTTATGTAATAACCTATGCAGCCCCGTTTATTTACCATAACCTTTCCTATTAGTGCTATAAGGCACTTGCTATACACCTTATGTTGTCTATGTATCATCCCGCTTTACTGCCATGCACAGGGCGAGAATAATGTATGGGCTTTCGGTATTAACGCAGGGCTCGATTTCAATTCCGGTACACCGCAATTTTTTATATCAAAATCGGCCACCAGCGAGGGTAGCGCTACGGTATGCGGGCCTGACGGGCAACTGCTGTTTTACAGCGATGGCAATCATGTATGGGACCGCAACCAAAACCTTACACCCAATGGCACCGGCCTGCTGGGCAATACCGGGGGATGGGCAACGCAATATGGCTCGTCTACGCAGGGGGTGGCCATCGTACCCTTCCCTGCCGATGTAAATAAATACTACCTCTTCACGCTCGATTGTGCCGAATCGATCACACCATATTATGCAGGCTACCTGCGCTATTCGGTAGTAGATATGAGCCTCAACGGCGGGCTGGGTGATGTAGTTGCCGGGCAAAAGAATATTGTTGTAGACAGTTTTAAAAGCGAGAAGATGACCGTGGCCAAAGGCAGTGGTTGTTTTTTCTGGGTGGTAACACACCAGTGGGGCAGCAATGAATTCCGCAGCTATAAAGTAAGCGATAACGGGGTGGGGGCGGCTGTTTCTTCTTTTGCCAGCAGCATCCCTGCATCGCAGCTGGGGGGGAAATGGGATTATATGGGTGGTGAAATAAAAGTATCGCCCAACCAGGAATGGCTGGTTTGCGTGGGTGGCAGGCCGCTTGCCGCAGAACTTTTTCGTTTTGATAACAGTACTGGTATATTAAGTAATGCTGCCAGCCTGTACAAAAGAGATACAGGTTACCTGTACGGTACCAGCTTTTCGCCCGATGGCAGTAAGCTATACTTTGGCGTGATGGATGGTGTAGGCGCTAAGAACTTACCGCTCTTTCAGTATGACCTGTCGCTGCTGCCGGATACGGCTGCTGTACGGAAGTCGGCCACCGAAGTAGGGCCGGCTTCTACCTGGAGTGGTATGCGTATAGGT
>JANINW010000004.1:36334-58447 GCA_024508935.1 Flavipsychrobacter sp.
CCTGACGGCCGTATCTATGTGTGCGGATTCAATAACAATAATTTGCATTATATAGATAAACCAAACCTGAAAGGAAATGCCTGCGATGTGCGCGACCTGCTGTTTACCGTGCCGGATAGTGTACATTTTCAACTGGGCTTTGGCAACCAGGTATACAGCCGCCAGAGCCTGGGCGGAGATGCGGGCACTATCAGCGATAGCCTTGTCTGCTTTGACAAAACGCACAGCATCACCCTGCACGGGCGCCCCGGCTTTAGTGCCTATAGCTGGAATACAGGTAGCTGGGACGATAGCATAGATGTGACGAAGGCCGGCAACTATACCGTTATCTCCAGCGGCTTCTGCGGCAGCGTTACCGATACATTTAATATAACATCCGGCTGCAACGGCTGTGCTTATATACCTTCTGCATTTACTCCCAACAACGATGGGCGCAACGATTATTTCAGCATACTGGGACAGGATGTGACTGATGTGTTTATGATGGTGTACAACCGCTGGGGCAACCAGGTATTTATTTCTACCGAAGCATCTTATCGCTGGGATGGCAGCTATAAAGGTAAGCCCTGTGAGCCCGGCACTTATTTTTATATACTCACCGCCAAATGCCGCGGCAGCAGGAGCTTTACACGAAAAGGAGATGTGACGCTGGTGAGGTGAGCATCTGCCTATTATCACCCATGTCGCAATCACCCTCTTAGAATGTCGTATCTACGCATGTAATAATGAAATGGTTCAAAGTACTTTTGTATAGTGAACAAAACATAAGCACTATGACACCAAAAAATATATGGGCCAACCTGGCGGTTAGCAACCTCGAAAGGACAACGCAATTTTATACTGCATTAGGATTTAAGCCTAACGGCAAGCCTAATAAAGACCTCACCAGTTTTCTTTTCAGCGATGATCATTTTATTATACACTTCTTTTTGAAGGATGTGCTGGCAGCCAATATTCAAACAGCTATATCCGGTCCGCAACTGGCTAATGGTTTGATCTTTACACTGTCTGCCGAAACAAAAGAAGAAGTTGACAACTGGGCGAAAGAAGTGGCAGCAGCAGGCGGCCAGCTTATTTCCAAACCGGAAACATTTGGTGACGATTATTACGGTTTCACCTTTGCCGACCCCGATGGTAATAAGTTCAATGTGTTTTATATGTAATTTATTACCCCGTCACTGCGAACGAATGCGATGCAGTCTCGCGAAACTGCTTTGTCGTACCTCCTCGCAGTGACGGCAGTATAAAACAAAAAAACCACCTCGCGGTGGTCTTCTTTCTTTTGGTTTTTGCAGTATAACTATGTTTAGCACCCACCGCGGAACATGACAAAACTGTTCACACGCTGGCCGTTGATACGGGCGGGTTTCCAGGCGGGGCCGGCTTTTAGTATTTTCTCCATAAAGCTGTTGAATAGCGGCTCAGGTTTAGGAAAAGGGTAGATCATTTTTTCTGCGTCTAAAGAACTTTTACGCCTGAAGAAAGTAGCATCGTAATACACCACCTTCCCGTCTTTATCTATCACCAGGCTGTTTATGTTCACGGCGCCCAGGCTATCGGGACAGTGTTTCACCATCTCATTGAAGGAAGCATACACATAATCAAGATAACCGTTTTCGTTTTTGCCAAACTGTGCTTTGTTTTTCAGTTCAGTGTTATTGTACACGGTCTCGCCGTTCATGGCTGTTACTATCTGTTTGGTAACTGCTTTTTGCTGGTAGTCGTGGAACGTATCTACATCGTGTACTATAAATGTATTGCCGTTGAATACTCTTGCATTGGGCGAAGGGCTGGTGTTTTCGTTAGCAGTTGTCTTCGCCATCAATAGCAGGCAGCTAAACAGTGCCGGTGCCATCAGCAGGTACTTCCAGTTAGCCCTGCCTTTATTTTGTTTTTTGGTAAGCATATAGATCCGTTTTTTTATAGGTGAAAAGTGGAAAGAATGTGAGAGCAGCGGTACGCCGGTAAGCATAGTTTGCTGCAGCAGGAAGTGGCCATAGTTATAGCGGTCTGTACCGGCGGCAATGGCATCGGCTTCATACTCGTGCTGCATCAGCAGCAGGAAACGGTAGCGCCATGCCAGCGGGTGAAACCAGAAAACTGTGCATGCCAGTTGTGCCAGCCACAGGTCTGCCCAGTGTTTGCGGGCATTGTGGGCGGCCTCGTGTTGTATAATGTATTCCAGTTCTTTGGGTGAATACGCATCGGTACCGGTAATAAAAATGCGGCCCATAAATGAATAAGGAGAATGCACTTTGCCGGTGATAATTACCTGCCGGTCATAGAGTTGTTGTGCCGGTTTTTTATTTATGAGCCATACAATTTTAGCCAGTTCTGTTATGCTCTTTATAAGCAACACTGCCAGGCCTGTATAGTATAGTATGCGCAGTATATAAGCTATATCCGGCGCATGGGTATCTGCAACAGCAGTTACAGGTGCGGCTGCAGCCGTTACCTGTTGCTGCACGGGCATAACGGCCGTGGTATAAAAAGTTTGTGCCTTGCTTACCAGCACCGGCGTGCTTGCCGGCAGGGTAATGAGCGGCAGCACTACACCCGCAGCCATGGCCAGCAGCAGGTACAGGCGGTTGGCGGTAAACCTGCCGTTGTGTTTAAAAAACAGTTCGAACAGCAGCAGGAAGGCTGTCCAGGCAATGGTTAGTTTGAATAGATAGGTTGTCATAACCGGGTGTTTTAATAAGTGTTAATGACTGCTATTTCTTTGCTTTCTTCTTCTTTACGCCTTCCAGTTGTTTGCGCAGTGCGTCCAGTTCTTCCAGTTTCAGTTCATCTTCTGTTACCAGGAAGGATACCAGTTGTTTGGGTGAACCTTCAAAGTATTTATTGATCCAGTTCTTAATGCTGCTTTTGGTAAAGTCCTGCCTGTCTACCAGCGGAAAGTATTCATAGGTCTTGCCATAGGCCTTATGCCCTACAAAACCTTTGCGCTCCAGTATGCGCACTACCGACGATATAGTGGTTTGCGGTATGGTCATATCCAGTGCTTCGGCAATATCGCGCACCAGGCATTTTTCCTTTTGCCAGATGACCTGCATGATCTGTTCCTCTGCTTTCGTCAATACTCTCATAGCTAATTTCTTACTCTTGTAACGTAAAGATACGTTATTTGAGTAAATAATTAGTTAAAATTGGGTTTATTATTTTTTTAACTGCGGGTATATAAAAATAAAGCCCCGGCAAAACGGGGCCTTATTTACTTTGGATAATCGCCTTTATTCCATCCATAGTTTTTTGGTAATTAGTGTGTCGGCTGTTTGCAGTTGTATAAAGTAGAAGCCGCGCGCATGTGCGGGCATGTGTACGCTTGCTGTGCCGCCTTGTATGGTGCCGGTATAGGTCATCCTGCCACCCGCATCGTATACCGTGATAGTACCGGTAGTGGCTGCTGCTGTTTTTATTGTAAAATTGCCATCATTAGGATTAGGATAAAACTCGAATCCTCCTGTATTGGTTATGTTGCTCACGGCATTGGGTGGCGGCGTAGTGCTGGTATCTTTCATGGCCCATAGTTCCTGGCCGGTGGCGGCATCGTAACTGGCACGGAAGTACAGCGCCGAATCAAAAACAGCAAATTCTACATTGGTAGGCACCGGCGCCAGCCCCGTAGATATGGATGGCTTTACCATATTGGTACCCGCAGCAGTGCCATCGCTTCTAAACCATTGATTATCGCTGCCGGTAGGTGCAGTGGCAGTAAAGTACAGGCTGTTCCTGTACACCACAAAATGCTGCGGTGCACTGCCTATGCCGCCCGGCAACAGGTCTTTTACCAACTGGGTGCCGCCTGCTGTACCGTCTGTCACCCATAGCTCAAAACCATTTGCATCAGCCCCGCGGAAGTACAGTTTATTCTTGTATTCTATAAACAGGTAGGCCGCACCGGGGCCGCCCGATGCCAAATCTTTTACGATGTTAGTACCAGCAGTCGTGCCATCTGATGCCCATAGCGCGTAACCATTGCCATCGTTCAAATTGAAATAGGCTTTGCCATTATACACCGTACCCGGCCCGCTTTGAAAGCTGTTAGGGTTGCCTGCCCTTACATCTTTTAGCAGCATGGTGCCGCTGCCTGTACCATCTGTTATCCAGGGCTCGTAGCCATTGGTGCCGTCGTTGGCAGAGAATATGAGTATATTATTCAGCGCGGTAAAAGCAGCCGGGAAAGAACCGACAGCACCTGGGGAAACATCCATCACCAGCACGGTGCCGGCGGGTGTGCCATCGGTGGCCCATAACTCTGCGCCCTCGGCAGCAGTAGTAGCCTGGAAATAAGCCCTGCCATTACACACGGTATACTGCGATGGCAGGGAAGGCGTAGTGCCGGGATAAATATCTTTCAGCATTTGTGTACCACCCGGCGTACCGTCTGATATCCAGGGCTCCAGCCCGTTGGTGCCATCAGTAGCGGTAAAAATAAGTTTGCCGTTCAGCATGGTCATATTGCTGATGGTGATGCCTGCACTGCCAGTGCCGGTGTTTATATCCTTCACCAGTTGCGTGCCCGCTGTAGTGCCATCTGTTACCCATAGCTCGGTGCCATTGGCAGCATCGGTAGCAGCAAAGAAAACCTTACTGCCCGCCGCCATAAAGTATACGGGGTAGCTGCTATTGCCTGCGCCAGGGTAAATATCTTTCAGCAGTTGTGTGCCTGCAGTAGTGCCGTCAGATACCCAAAGCTCGGTACCGTTGGCAGCATCTATAGCGGCAAATACCATTTTATTGCCCACAACCGTGAGGCCGGTGGGCGATGATGCAGCGCTGCCGGGGTTGAGGTCATAACCGGTGAACTGCAAAGGTGCCTGTGCACACGCAGCCATAGCCCATAGAGATGCAAGAAAAGTAAGCTTTAGTTTCATACAAGCAGGTTTTGATACGCTAAAGCTATCGCGCCCTGCCAGCTCAAAAAATACTTAGTTTTAATTAGCGCTATTTCTTTTACAAGGATGTTTACCCCGTTAACAGTAAAAAAAAGAGCCGCACTAACTGCGGCTCTTTTACTTGTTCTAAACAATGAACGAATTATTGTATAGAGAGTTTTTCTGTAAATAATATTTTATTTCCGCCGGCTATTTGCACATGGTACATGCCTTTTGCTACTTCCGGCAATGGCAATTTATTTTTGTTGCGGAGGTCTGCAGCAGAGCCGGTGTACAGGGTTGCCACCTGCTGCCCGTTCATGTTTACCAGGGTTACTTCCAGCTCTGTGGCTCCTTGTATATTATCGGCAAGCATTACATGGATATAACCCGATGCAGGATTGGGGTATATAGCCGATGCACTTTTTACTTGTGCGCCCGCTACACCCAATGCAGGGTTTTTGTAGTCAGAGCCGCTGCAGGTTCTGATGGAAGAGCCGATAGGGCTTTCGGGGAGAGAGTGGTAGCCAAGTGAAAGCCCGGTGGGGAGGTATATTTTGGTAATGATGTAGCCACCGGCACTCAAATTAGTAGTTACTGTTTCATCGGTCGTAGCGGGGAAACATTGAGACACTGCGCTGGACGAGCAGTTGGGGTCTGCTGCCAGGGTTGCATCATTTACCCTTAAAGTTTTAAAATTCAGGTTGGCTGCATCCCATTTAGGCGCTGTTAAAACCATCCTGTTGGCATTTCTTGTGGCGTTGGTACAGTTCCAGCCCATCACGTCCAGGGCGCATCCCAGGTTTGGATAGGCATTAGGCCCTGGCGTGGTGCCTGTGCCGCTCAGGTTCTCATAGGTCATCCACTGGTTGTTGGTAGTTGACAAACCACCGAGTGTGGTCGTTATATCAATATCGGTTATAAATGGCAATACATTATTAATAGTTGCAGGACCGGCGCCGGTGCCACATACTTCATAGTCCTGCTGTCCTACGATGCGCAAATTATCGTAACCCGGCCTGGTGCTGCTGCTTTTCAATAATTGCAGTCCCCATACATTAAAATCTACAGCCATCAGCGGGTGGCGGCGGGCAAGCGTACCTGGATTGAATACCATGGGGTCTATCCAGTTTACAAACATAAAGCTGGGCGATGTAGCAAAACCTGTAGTACCGCCGCCAAGAGAACCGGCATTCAGCCAGAAACGATTGCCCAAAATATAATTGCCGTAAAAGCCCTCTACAAAACCAATACCATATTCATTGGTCACGCCGAAATCGCCGGTGCCGGCCCTGGTGAAATGGTCATCGGTCACCACGGTTAAAGTAGGCGTGAAATGAATATTCATGGTTGCACTAAAGCAGCCAAAACCACCATGCCCGTCCGATTTAATCGCATTCACACTGCCGGTCACATGAATATCACCGCCGGTGAGCACCGATACGCGCATAGCTATATCATAATCATTAGGCACCTTGGGCAAGGCAGGAGCAATGCTGGTCTCGATCAGTTTTATATTGGTAGCCCGTGTTACAGGGTCGAAGCTCAGCACGAAACCTTGTTTGGGGCTCAGGTAAGAAGGGCTGCCCGGGTAACGCGCTGAAGGATCGGTATAGTGATAACCGCAGATATAGATAAGGCCATTATAGCTGTTATACACTGCGTTAAGCGGTACCAGTCCGCCCGGGTTGATACCGTTGGTAGAAGCAATATAGTGTGCACCCGATATAGCTGTGCCACTGTAGTCTATAGGCTGTATGCGTATCTGGTCGTCAGCGCCGTTGAATGGCCGTATCTGCGATATGATATAATAAGTAGCACTGCCCGGTACGCCCAGGCTGCCATCGCCTATTATGCTTACAGCCCTGGCCTGTGTATAGCCCGCCGGGCCATATTGCTGGCTGAAGTTCACGTTGCCCGCATCATCTAAATTCAGAAAATGCACCTGCGCCCAATTGGGGTTAGGGTAGTTGTACAGCGTTCCGGCTTCCAGTACCGGGTGCCCTGTTACGCCTACTATATCGGTTTGTTCTGTTACCGAATAAGACTTTACATCATTGTTGATAAGATTGGTAACATCGTATTCCTGCGCATGGGCGTGCAGCACCATTGCCGATGCAAATACAGCGGCACATAAATTACGCGCGCTTATGGCACAGTGTCTTGACAGCATATGCCTGCTTAATATTTTTTCTCTCATTGTTTTTTGGTTTAGGTTGAAAAATCTATATGTCTTTTCCTGCTTTCATTGCTTGCCCCTGCATGGCGGGCTGCGTACTAAGTCTTGTTTCATAGTTATATGGTGTTTGGTGAAAATAGAAATGAGTACAGGAAAAGCAGATAGCGGTGCACCCGGAAGGGTATGCAATAGAGAAGAGAAAAGCAGGTGCGTGTTTCATGATCTTTTTGAACGGGATTGGTATAAGGGATGGTATCTAAATATACAGGCATGGAAAGGCGTAACCCAAATAAACCTAATGAACGGGCAGGAATACTTAATAAACGGGAAAATGATGCAGGCAGATGCTGCGTTTTATTGGTCGTTATCGGCTATGATGATGAAATCGGCCTCTTTGCGGTAAGAGGGTACCAGGGCTACGGGTATGATAGATGCGCGGCAGTTGCCATTCATGCGCAGCAGCATATCCAGGTCTTTTATACGCTTGCGCATTTCTGCCGGGTCGTACATATCATTTACGTATACGCTTACATTCAGTATATCGGCAGGCTTCATGCCGGGCAGGTCTGCCGCCGCGTTGGATAGCGATGAGCCTACATTGTAGGCGGTGTGCATATTACCGAAGAAACCGATGAACTTATCTATATGCTCCTGCGCTATGGTTTTTTCCAGCACCTTGTACATGCTCTTATTGCGCTGCACGGGTTTTACGGTCACTTTATTGGGATTGGTAGCGATGGCTTCCACCACGGGGTAATTACTGCCGTAGCATGTTTTTGCATCGGCCTCGTGTGCCTGTAATGTTTCCTGTACATATTCCAGCGTGTGTATAAAGGCGCTGTTGTCATTAATAGCGGTCATCTTGCCACCTGCTACGGTGTACATGCCCAGCGGCTTATCGACACTATGTATTTTCAGGGTATCTGCCAGTGCCTGTAGCGATGGTGGTATGGCCTGTCCTTCCGGCATCAGCTGCAGCAGGGTAAGGAATACTTCCGTACGCTCGAAGTCCAATCCGTGTATAACAAGTTTTTTATTTAGAGGTAATATTTTGTTGTAATCGTACAGCCGCTGCCAGAAGCGCCGGTAGCCCTCGCGTGTCATAGGCATCGGTACATCGTACAGCCAGCTTGTATCGCCTGTTTGCAGGTATTGGTTGAAACGCCATGCCGCCGCAGCACCCAGTTCTATAAACACATGGCGCAGTCCCAGCGACTGGCTCATGGTAGCTATGAAACAGTATTTTATCTGCGGGTCAAAGTTGTTATTGTGCTGCTCGCCAAAGAATACGCCCTTGTAGGCATCCAGGTGCATCAGCTTATTTACCTGTACGGCATCAAAAGCAAGGGTAGCGGCCTGCCTGCCGCTGTATATGCACAGCTTGTCCTGCGCTAAAGCAGTATATGTAATGAGCAGAAAAAAGGAGAACGATATAAGCTGCCGCATAGCTAGAGTGTAGTGCATTAAATATAAGCAGAATCAAAACGTGCTGCAACAGCCGTTTATTATATTTTATATAGTTTTTTAATGCTTTAGTGCATGGTAATGCGCTTCTTGTAAAAAGGTTTTGCGGTCTTTGGTTTTTTGGGTATTTTCAAATGACTAACCCCTTACCATAAACCCGATATTTTTTGCCGTTCACAACCGGCAGCATATAGAGAACCGTGAAACACACATACATATATGAGAGTATTAAACATGGGGAGCATACTGCGCGCCTGCATGAGGGGCGATGGCGCAGAACCGGCTAATGAACCACCACAGCCGGAACAATCCACACAAGAACTACAGGAACCGGCAAGCGTAAGGCAGCAGCTGCGGCAATTTGTGTACAATGTATACGAGTACCGCGATACGCGCAGCGTAAGCATTACCAACCTGGCACTAGCGCTGGACTAAAAAGCGCGTAAGCATTAGATACATATTTGCTATATTTAATAATAAATATGTGTCGCCCTGCTGCTATACGCCTATCGTTTATCTGCATACTGCTATGCGGCTGGACTTACGTGTGTGGGCAAGGCAGGTTTGACATTGTTAAAGATTTTTGCACCGACCCGGATACACAGAGTGCAGCTTTTTCATGTTATGCAGATTCTAACAGGTTGTTTATATTCGGAATAACCAGAACAGCCTCAATTTCGCAACCCGAACATGGGTATCTGAGTAGCCTGGATTATTCTGGCAATGTAGTTTGGACAAGGAAAATTTTCACGCCAGCTGGTAGAAACAATTCGTGTACCTACTTAGGTATACAAAGCCTTGATTCTTCCAGGTTAGCTACTTTTGGCCTGGTAATGGATCCAAGCGTCAATGCTCCGAACGTTGTATGGTACCCCTACCTATACATTTTCACCAGAGATGGTGATAGCATAAGATACCACGCAATAGTCGACTCTTTTAAATTGAGGACTGTTAACTCTTTTCTCATAGACCGCAATTCCTTTATCACAGCAGAATGCCGCGAAGCCGCGGATCCTACCTTTGGGTACCATTTATGGATATGTAGATATGATACTTTGGGAAAACTACTTTGGGAAAAGAGATATTTTAATTTTGCCAATCCAGTTGCCCCTAGGGCAGAGAGGATTGTTCTTTCTGCAGACAAAAAGTCTTACGTGATAGTTGGGGAGTTAAAAGATACTATTGCGCAGCCATTTTTGCCTTGTTCAGGAATGTTAAAGGTTGACACTAATGGGAATGAAATCTGGTTTAAAAAACTTAATAGAAGTTTTTTGTCTGTTAATGACATGGATATAGTAACTAATCCAACTGGAGGTTATTATTTTGCTGGGTCATTCTCTACACTTCCGGATATTGGTGGTGTGCCACAGGGCAGCATAGTGTATTACGGCAAATTAAATGAGCAGGGAGACACGATATGGACAAGAAGCTTCCAGGATAGTTTATACAGGTGTTCAGCATATCAAATCGAATGGTCAAACGATCATCAGCATTTATTGCTAAAGGCTGAAAATGGTTATCACACTCCAGCGCTAATCAAGATCGATACAAATGGTAACATAATTTGGTATCGGATTATCCAACATGTCTATAACTGGTCGCAAAAATATTATACTCCTACCCAGGTTTTGCAAAGCTTTTATGTTACTCCCTACGAGCAATATCTTATGGTGGGCAGCGTAGCTGGAGCACATATACCCGGTGTGTTCGACATGAATGGCATCATTACCTGGATCGTACTTACTGACAGCAGTGGCTGCCGATACCCCGGCGACCCTGCCTGCATGCCTACGTCCGTTTCTGCAGTAAACAAAGTAACAGGCTTACTTTTGTATCCTAATCCCACGAGCGGGCACTTTACGGTTGAGACGCCCGTGCCGGGTAAGTTATACTTGTACGATATGCAGGGCCGGTTAGTCGCACAATATGCCATCACTAAAAGTAAAGCAGTATTGCAGTTACCCGGCTTTATGCAACCCGGCATTTATTTTGGTAAATTCATTGATGATACCGGCAAAATATCTGTGCTGCGGCTTTCTTATCAATCCTGACTTTTTTCAGCCGCAGCCCTGATATGGCTGCTTTCCATGCCATGCCATAAATAAGGCGTACCTTTGCGCCATGCGCCTGCGTATATATATAAGCTGTGTATGGGCCCTGTTGCTGCTGGCAATGGGCACTATGCTGCAGGGTGGCGGTGTACCTGTTCCTGTACCCGCTACTGTTGCTGCTGTGCAGGGTGGGGTAGTATCGGCACATGGTGGCTACCGTTTTAATACAGACGGGGAGCAGGGCATACCGCAGGGTTACTCCGCGCACAAAACATTAGCCAAACATCATACGGGCAGGGGCAATAGCCTGCCGCCCTTCTTTGCATCTTATATACCTGCAGTAAAGGCATTGGCACCTGCTGCGCCTGTTATGGCCGCTGTGGCTGCCGTGCAGCATTTTACGCCGCTGGTACGCCTGCTGCTGTTTCCCAAGCACTGGTTCTGGTGAGCCGCACGCTGCAATAAGCACTGTACATTTTTATACTGTCTGCTGTCGCGCTGATGCGATAGCCGGCAGCTTTTTACATTTTTTCAAACAAGAACAATAATAATGGACCAGACTATATGGATAGCGGTGCTGATACTATTATGTATGGCACTGATCGTTGCTGCATTGGTAATGCAGGCACGCAAAACAACACGCAGGCAGCAATTGCTGCTGCAGGACGAGCTGAACCGGGCAGTGGCCCGCCAGCAGCTCAGCATCGACTGGAAAGAAACCTTCCGCAACCGTATTATAGCTATGGACACCGCAGAGCGTGTATTGCTGTATATACGGCTGGAAGACAACCATACCCGCTACGACCTCATAGACCTGGATATGGTAAAGAGCTGTGAAGTGGTGGAAGCCGGCAGCCAGTACCTGGAGAAAGGCAAAAAAGGAAAGATGCAGGCTAAGGTGCATGTAAATGGCATACAGCTGCAATTGCATACCGCCAACGGCCCGCATTTAGACATCAGCTTTTACAGCGAGGCAGAAGATAGTGCGCTGGCTATGAAGGAACTGGAAAGCAAAGCACAGGAATGGCGTATGGCCATCAATGCGCTGCGCAAGCCGGCAGCGGTACAATAATGCCTGCTGTATACAGTGAGCACAAGGCTGCCCCGCAAAGGGCAGCCTTTTTTTTGGCAGTGCAGTATGCAGGGCATAATTTTTGTGCGTGTATAGGGTACAAAACATGCAATGATGAAAACAGGAAGATTGATAGCCTATGCCGCCGCCGGCATCATAGCCGGTTTACTTGCCGAGAACTTCAGCCTGCGCCTGCGCAATAAGGCATCGAAGAAAATGAAGACCGTAAAAAATGACGTGACCGAGAAAGTAAAACAAGTAGCGCACCACGCCCACTGAGCTTTCACTTTCAGCCGGAAATAATAAAATACGCATGTGCATACATGCGGGCTTCTATGCTTGTATAGCATCTTTATATCGTCTCCTGAAATTTTTTTTTAAAAAAAAGCCATTTTAAGAGTTTTTTCACTTTTTTATTTCAAACAGGCTTCCTACTTTTACTCCTGATAGGGTTTATAGGGGCTGGCCTGTTCTCAGGTCGGCTTTTTTATTTGTAGTAATTTCCACCGATTGCTTCCATTAGCGCGGAAAGCTAATGCCGAAGGGAAAATCTTTCAACTGTCTCCAGAATTGTCCCGGGTTAATGCTTCCTTCAAATTCCCGGCTGTAAACAGGTTCCTCATCTCCAAACCTCACCCGCATTTTTGTTTTATATGCGCCTTCGTACACCGGCAAAATAAAAGACCAGTTTTGTCCTACGGGCAGCCGTTCATCTGTAAAGCTATTGCCGCAAATAAACTCATTATCGTAATAGCCTGTTAGTGCTTTCCATTCACCGTCAGCATCCAGCGCTTCAACATATATGGGATAAGCAAAGGCTACCTTTAGTTCCAAATCCCATTTACTTTCGTTTACCACCCGCGCACGCATTCCGTAATATAGGCTGTTGAAGGTATCGCGGCTTACTGAGTCTATCAGCAGGCTTAGTTTTCCTTTGGGTATACTGCTTAAAGATGTATTATAAGCAGGCAGTGTGCGACCGTACGTACTACGGTATTGCCTGTAGTCTATGTTCAGTTTCTGTAAGGCCTTGCTTTGCGCCATTCCTTTCCATACCACACGTCCTGTTGTATCTACGTACTGTACTACACCGTCTTTTACGCAGGCCAGCAAACCATTCTCAAATCCATCCCAGCTTATGTAGTCCATGTTGGTGAGGATTGTTTTGTTGCCGGGTACGGCAGTAAGCGTATATTTAGGCTGGATCATCCACGAAGCGTTATCTTGCCCCGATAGCGTTACCAGATAATTGCCGGTTATACCCCTTGCATCAAGTTGTCCGAACTGAGGCGTTATGATATAGTTTCCGTTGGTGTCAATTACACCCCATTTATTGTTCTTTTTCACCAATGTATAACCGTTTACAAAATCATCTTCTACAGCATCGTAGGTACTATCTGTAATGCGCCTGCCATGTTTATCTATCAGCAGGTAAGCCACACCGGGATAACCTTTAATGCTGATCTTCGCAAAAGCGCGGTTGTTTTTAAAATCTGTACCGTCTATATAGCTTGGGTTGCTGATAACTATTTTTCCTTTTGCATCCGCCCATCCTGCAAAAGTCTCCGGCACATTAATAATGTTATTGTAAACAAGGAACAGGCCTTCGCTAAAAGCATACCCGGTACGATAATGTTGGGCATCACTGCATCCTGCTATCTTTTCCCCTTGATTATTTATAAACCCGGTCCAGGTTTCATCTTTAGTAGATACACGATAAAGGCCGTTACCTGCATACATCATTTCTCTGTACTTGCCGGTTTTTACCAGCCAGTGCCCGTCCGAATCTACCAGCCCGTAATCGGGTGTGTTGAACAGTGGGACTTCCCGGGCTTTGTTCACAATGAGTACACCGTTCCTGAAGCTGTCGGCGCAATAGTAGGCAGTGTCCAGCACCAGTGCACCTTTCGTATTTATGATACCTTGCCGTTCGCTTGTAGTTGTAACAATGGCGCAGTGGTATTTAAAATCAGTTACAGCTGCATAGGGCAGGTCAAATGCTTTTTTGCCATTATGGTCTATAAAAAAAGGTTTCCCGTTTTTATACACCAACGCCAGTCCGTTGCTGAAGGGCCTTGCATAATCGTATGCTTCGGCTATAACAAATTTGCCCGATGCATCGATATAGCCATAATTGCCATTGAGCCTGGCAGGTGCCAGCCCCTCGCTAAAATTGCCGGCAGATAAGAAAACGGGGGGTATCACTTCCGTACCATTATTATCAATATATCCCCATTTGCCATCGCTTACTATAGAGAAAAGCATATCGTTTTTTTCTTTGGCGAAAGCACTGCCGCATAATAACAGGTAGTATAGAAAAAACAGGTAACGGGTATTCATTTAGCAGCTAATTGTCTTTTAAAGATAAAAAACGTAGCCTGTTTGTTTGTCCCGCTTTAGTAAAAGATTTGACAAGGGATAAAAAACGAATAACCCCGCATGTATTACACGCGGGGTTATTTGCTATGGATAAAAACGTTCTTAGTGCACTACGCTAAACTGTTGACTGCTGGTGGCTTTGCCGGTGAGGGTGATGGTATAGGTACCTGCGGGCAATTCCATCAGCGGGATGAACTTTTTATAATGGCCTGCGGCATTCTCTTTAAACTGCTTCACGCAGCGCCCGGTCATGTCGGTTATCATAATACTAATGTCCTGCTGCGCGCCCAGTTCTGCTTCCAGGTTTACATACGCTACTGCCGGTACCGGGAATAGTTTCATGCCATTTGCATCGGGCACGTTGGCTGCATGGCCGGTAGCAGCACCGTAGTAGAATTTGCGCCAGAAAGTGTTGTTGTTGAAAGAAGTTATCTGGTCGGTGCTGTTGTAAGTATAGTTCATCTGCTCCTTTGGCGTATAGGTGCTGGTAGATGCATTCCAGGTGCCTATTACATAGTTCAGCAGTTTGCCTGTTGTGGTATAGGTGTAGGTGGTACGCTCTGTAGGTTTCCAGTTACCGCTGCCCATGTATATGAAGGTAGAGCATGCCTGCATGGTGCCATCGCCATTGTAGCTATAGGTCTCATAACGGTCCAGTACGGTGTTGGCATAAACCGTGTCAGACAATGCAGCCGCTCCTGTGCCGAATGTATATTCAACACGGTATAACTGCCCGCCCGGGTCGCGGCTTACATACCTTATACGCCTGCCGTTGCCGTCATAGGTCAGCGAGTCTGCACCCTGGAATATCCAGGTAGAACCCGATGTGTTCCATTGCTCCCTGGTGCGACCGGCATATAACTTACCCGGCGCATAGCGGTAACTGATATGCCAGTTGGGTACCCAGCTTGAGCCTGCTGTATTATACACGAATGTGTTTTTGAGATCGAGTGTACCGTCGGCATTGTAACTATACACTTCTTTGATATTATTGATCCATGTGCCCGAAACCACATCGTAGGTTTTGCGCAGGTATTGTATCACCTGCCCGTTGCTGTTAATGTCCTGTTCGTAGCGGAAAGATTTGTTCCATGTTTGGGCGGTAGACCAGGTATAGCCCTGGCAGCTATCGTACAGGTATATGCCCGATGGGTCTAAACCATAGACATTGCCATTGGGCAGGTCCAGCCACATGCCCATGCAGCCGCCTATGGGTGGCACGGCAAAGCTGTTGCGGCTGCCGCTATGGCTATACACCAGCGAATCGTAAGGGCTGAGCGGCTTGGTGCCGTTCACCGTCCACCAAAGACATTCGGATTGTAATACCGGCAGCGATGGCTGGGCCATAGCTGTACTGCTGCACAGCAGCGCAAGAGCAGGGATAATAGTACGCAGATGCATAAAAAAGGGGTTTGTTGTTAAGAATAAAAATCTATATGTAATTGCCTCATTACCTGGTGTAACGTGCTTGTGAAGATAAGCTGCATTTATTTAATATTCTTGTTTTGTATAATGTTATTATAAAAAAGCGCTCCCCGCAATGAGGAACGCCCTGTGCTGATTTGGCGGGAATATTATATCTGCGTAGCAGTATAGATCACATCTACGGTATAGCTGCCGGCAGGGTAGTCGAAGCCGGGCGTGCCTTTATATTTTACAGAGAAGGTTTGGTTGCCGCCGCGGGTGCCATTGGCTATCAGGTTTTGGCTGGTAGCTTTCAGCGTAGCAAAATTGCTGAAGGGTGCAGCTATGGTGCCGCCGGTACTGTTGGCGGTTACTTTTACTTTCAATATGCCATCTACCGGCATGGCAGGTGCGGGCGATGTGCTGCCGCTGTAAGAGAAATTGCCTGCATTGGTTTTCACCTTTACCACAAAATTGCGGTTAGAACGCACCTTCAGCGATTGTGCTGCAGACGATACGCCATTGGCATAGTTGGCAATGGTGGTGAAAGGCAGGCTTACCATATTGCCCGTTTCGCCACCCGTAGCTACAAACGACAGTTCTATATGATCTTCCATGCTCAGCATAACAGATTGCACGGCATTTACAGATTGTGCCTGCGCAGCAGTGCAGCAGTACAAAAAGAATAAGGCGGCAGTGATGATCTTTTTCATTTGGCGGTTTGTTTGCGTTTGATAAGGCAAAGATTGTCCTCTGTACAAAGCCTGCAAAGCGCTACGGGCCTGCTTAACAGCAGGTTTACTATAAAATTAAACAGGTATTAAGGCAGCGTTAAAACAGTATTAATCAACCATTAACTCGGCATTAAAAGCACTTGTTGCAGGGTAGGGTTGCCATGTCATTTTACTGCTATATCATGCCGTGTGGCTTTGGCAATCGCCATAGTTATTTTATCTTGGCGAAAGAGAAACCTTTTCACCGTGAACTGCATTTGCTGCGTTATAATATAGCAGCAACTGCACCGTTTATTGAATACATACATATAGAGATGCATACTTGCGAAATAGCAGCATGGATATTGGTATTGGCCATAGCATTGCTGCACGGTTATATGATATACCTGCGCCTGCAGCTGGAAACAAAACTGGAACAGAAACCTGCGGATAAGATATTTTACCCCCTGCGCTTACTGGCATTTCACCACCGCTACCGCTTAGACCCTGCTTACCCCGATGTGCAGGTGTACCGCCTGTCCCGCCATTACGACCGGCTGGTGCCCTACTATTACCTGTCGTTTGTGCTGATAGCCATAGCCGTTTGGCTGGGTATGCAGCAGGGCTGCTAAGTATGGCTTAGCTGCTCCAGGCTGTGTACAATAGCACTGAGCAATGCTGCATCCGGCGGAGTGGCTGACGGGTTTTCCTGCAGTACCCTGAATTGCTGTTCATCATCTTTTTCAAACAGCAGTTCGGCACCATCTACCAGCACATAAAAGCGGTAAGCATAACCGTATAACACGGCACGGGTGGGGTATGTCCTCTCTTCGCCTTTGTACATTACCGGCAGGTCAAAACTCATTTCCATAACAGGCCTGCAAGTTACAATGCTTATATTTCTCTACACCGGGTGGTGGCTATGTTGCTTAGCGGCTGAACAAGCGCCATGCCCTGCGTACTGCAAATAGCAGCAGTGCAGCCAATATGATGGCAATGAAAATAAGCACCGGCGAATCGGGCGCGGTATCGTAGATGGTATAGGCCAGCATACCCGTCCAGGCTATATCGGCAAGCGCCAGCAGTGCTGCCAGTATACGTGTTACAGGTTTGTTATAAGCGCTGAAGATGCCCAGCAGCACACTGTTGAAGGCCAGCACGCCCAGCGTAAGCAGGATGACGATAGGCGCAATATAAGGCAGCCCTGCTGCATACGCGGGCTGCGCACAGCATAGCAGTAATATAAGCAGGGCATACCGGCGGTTCATATTCTTCAAAGATAACTTACAACCAAGACTTATGACTTACGACTTAATAAAATAACAACTGCTGGCATGGTATTAATTCAGTTTATGCAGAGATATTCTAATTCAGGAATTTCCTTTAAAACATAATTATTATGGCACAGCAAAATCAGCAGCAGCAAGAAACACCGCAGCAAGAACAAGACAACCAGCAGCAAGACCAGCAGCAGCAGCAGCAACAAACCGAACGCCGCCCGCAGGAACAAGAGCAGGATACCGAAGAAACAACGCGCCGCCAGGAAGAGCCACAGGCAGAAGAAAAAGATGTTGTATAAGTTTTATACAGCATCATTTTCCATGCAAAACGACAAGCCGCAGGTTTATGCCTGCGGCTTTGTTTTTTAGGCATACCGTACCGGCCATTATTAGCTGTGTTTTTTGTAGCTTTATTACAAACCTTAAACAGCTCAACCTATGAAGCGGTCATTGCTATCCCTATGCTGCGCATTTGCCACAGGCGTTTACGCACAGTCGTCTTTGGTATTTGCCAATTTCAATCTCAACCCCGGCAATGCTTCCAGTCACGCGTCAAGTTTTGCTACCATAAATGGCACACTTTATTTTACTGCCGAGGGAGCTGGAGGTATAGAGCCATATATTTCTAACGGCACGCCTGCGGGCACAATACACCTCGATATCAATACTTCTCCTTCTTCTGCCGCCAATAGTTTTGCTCAAGGCTATACAGGGTACAATGGTTCCGTGTATTTTCGTTCACAGGATGGTATACATGGCACCGAATTGTGGGTGACAGACCAAACGGCAGCGGGCGCACATATGGTGGCCGATATATGGCCGGGCTACATGCCATCTGCACCCAGCTATTTGCAGGTAGATAATGGTAAACTGCTGTTTACAGCAACAGATTCTATAGAGGGAAATGAATTGTTTGTAAGCAATGGCACAGCGGCGGGTACACAACTGCTGAAAAATATTACACCCGGCCTTAACTGGGTAGGGCCGCGTGCGCTCACAGCTGTCAATAGCCGTGTATGTTTTTTTGCCGATGATATGGTGCATGGCCTGGAGCCCTGGGTAACAGACGGCACTGCATCCGGTACGCAGTTGCTTATGGATATAAGCCCCGGTACGCATGGCTCTGACAAAGGCACGTCTACTACTTCGCAATCGATCGGGTATATACCGGTTGGCAACCAGCTATACTTTGGTGCCGATGATGGCAGCCTGGGTTTCGAGCTATGGGTAACAGATGGCACAACGGCGGGTACGCATATGGTAAAAGATATTTACCCCGGCAATTTCAACGGTCTGCACCCCACAGCAGGTATAGACATGGATGGCAAACTATACTTTGTAGGTAAGACGGCCGCCGGCGGCGAAGAGCTATGGGTAAGTGATGGTACGCTGCCCGGCACCGTGCAGGTGGCTGATATATACCCCGGCAGCCTGGGGAGCGAGCCATCGGGTTTTACCGTACTAAACCATAAACTCTATTTTGTGGCCGAAGACGGCGTACATGGCCGCGAGCTATGGGTGAGCGATGGTACAACCGCCGGTACCCACCTGGTAGTAGACCTTGTAAGCGGTACGCCCAATAGTGACATCATACGTATCACCCCGTATAAAAACTGCATTTATTTCGGTGCAAAAAATAATAGCGGTAATAAGCTGCTGTGGCGCAGCAATGGCACGGCTGCGGGTACAGTGAGCCTGGCACCGCCGGGTGCCACCCAGCCCAGCCCTGTTACCGGCTTTTTCAATGCATATGTATATGCGGGTAAATTATTTATGGTGGCCAATTTCGATTCTACAGGCGATGAATTGTGGTCGCTGGATGACCCGCAGCCAGATGGCGTACCGCAGGTAAATGCTGAAGCAGGCATTAGTATCTATCCCAATCCTGCGCATGACAATATTACAATATCGCTGCAAAAGATATATAACACCGCCGGTGCAGTTGTATATGATATATATGGTCGCAGTGTATGGCAGCAAACCCTTGCCGGCAATACGGCAATAATACCCCTGCAGCAATTGCCCCGCGGGCAATATATAATAGACCTGCTGCTGGATGGCCAGCACTACCGGCAAAAGATAGTAGCAGAGTAGAAAAGTTTCATGCTGAATAAGATAAGGCCACAGTATAATCACTGTGTCTTACTGTACCTGTAGGTTTTTTTAATAAGAGAGATCTTGTTATTTTAAATGGCTATTAAATAAAAGCATGCATTGACAGTATGGAAGAGAAAGATAAGTTTTTAGGTTGCCTTGTTTCAGGCCCCGCCCTGTATCATGACGCCGATAAACTAGTAAAAGAACAATCTCTGCAACAAGGAAAATTATTTCGTAATTATATATGGGGTAACAAGGGTATTAGCAGTGTATTGAGCAGATTTCGAAATGAAGATTATGGGAAAGATTTGAGAATCATTTTATTTCAATTTTATATAAATCCGCTTCCTGTCGAGTTGCATAATTTGCCAGAAATAGAGCAGTATCGAGCCAAAGAGAGATCAATCGGTATACCTGTTGTTGTAACTGAGGAGAATTTTTTTTGTAAACCAGAGAAAGAACGATACCATTTCATTAACCACGCTATATTGCAAAAGCTTGATTTGCTGGCTCAGATTGTGAAAAAAAGAGGCTGGATACTAAGATTGGTCAGCTTAAATTGGATCTAGAAGAAGTCCTATATTAAGCATAGCAGTCTGTCTAAAGTAATGCCTGCACTTAGCCCCCAAACACCAGCCTGCTTACCTGCGCCTTGCGTACGGGGCTTATACGGTAGATACTGTAAGGCTTCCAGGTGCCGCCTTCGTTTTGCTGGCTGATGGTCTTCCACAGTATCTTTTTGTCTTTGCTTACAATAAAGCTCCTGCCCGGCAGGCCCTGGCATACTAGGTAATCGCCCTTGTCCAGCTCCCATATCGTGCCTCCGCTCGACGATATGAAATCCGTCAGCACATCGGTACCGCAGGGGTATTCCCATAGTTTGCGCACCGTATCGCCGGGCCTGGTGGGCTCCTTCAGCACCAGCACCGTGGGCATGCAGTTGCTTTCGTTGCGTTGCTCTTTCGGCAGGTCCATTTTAAAATTGTTATTGAATAAGGTGAGGTTGCCATCGCTGTTCACCCCGCAGTTGTGCTGCGCGTAAAACATATCGTTACCCTGTATGCCGCTGCCTGCCCTGGTTACCTGGCCATACTGCGCCAGCACCTTGCCGCCCGGGTAGGCAGCTTTTACTATGCGGCTTATATTGCGGTAGCTGGTGTACAGCAGCTTGCGTTTTTCGTCCAGGTAAAAGCTGTTGAAATGCGTGGTAGGGTCGCCCAGGCCTATATGGTCGCAACTGTTCCACAGCCATACCACCTGCCCCTTGCTGTTGTATTCTATCACGCAGCCGCAACTGGTTTTTCTTACATTGCCGCTGCTATCGCTGCCTGCTGTTTTATCGGGCACAAACTTATTGCCTATCACCATATAGTGGCCGTTGTGCAGGCGTGTAAACTCGTGGTGATAATCTTCCACTGCATTGCCGCTCACCTTACCATCGTTGGGGCCGCTCCACAGTACGTGGCCGTTATAGTCTATCTCGTGTACGTTCTTCTTGGTAAGGAAGGTGATGGTACCTGCGGGGCTTAGCTTTATATCGCGCAGCACACCGGCGCTGCTATCGCTTACGCCCGGTATTTCCGGCACATACCACAGCGCCTCGCCGCGCATATTATACAGCGTGCGCGTATTGTCGAAGAACACCAGCATATCGCTATACTTCGTGGCACTGTCTGTTACCAGCACGCGCGCTACCGTATCGTTACTAAATGGATTTTTTTTTACCGTAAAGAAATAAAGCGTACTGGTGTACAGCACCTTGCTGCCGTTCATATACAGCACGCGCCACATATACCTGCGCCCGAAGGCCGGCACAGTAGCTATTATTTTACGGCCGCCGTCAATGCGTATGATAGGTGTACCCAGTGCATTGGCACTGGGGTCGTTATTGAAATTGTAAACCTCCAAACGATAGCCGGTAGCGCCTTTGTAGGCATCGAACCGGAAACCGATCATGCGGTAATGCAGCACCGCACCATCTTTGGGAAACATAGCATGGCATACAACTGTACTGAGCACCAGCCACAGGCAAAACAAAAAACGTAAACGCATACTGCAAGATACGCCACCCCGCAAAGAATAGCGCATGCATGCGGTTCATTTTAACCAACAACTAATTTTTATCGCCCCAGGTTTTTTTCCTTTTTCACTTTTAATTTTCTTTTGTAGCCGGCTATTGTCTCACTATACAGTCCCGAAGGTTCGGGATTGCGTCGCACCGTTCATCGTCGTGGCCTCCCCTCCGTCACTGCGAGGAGGCCACGACGAAGCAGTCTCGCGTAATCAGGGATATTCGCAAGGAAATCCACAACACAACAAAAAAAGCGCAGCCAAAGCTGCGCTTAAAAATTATCTCGCGGACTAACGCCTAAAGCCTAATACCTAACGACTAAGCGTAGCGTCGCTACCGCATCCCCATCGTGCAGTTTTAGCAGGTAGATGCCGGCGGCAAGGTTATTGGTGCTGATGGTCTCGTGCAGTATGCCTTTGGCGGTGTTTGCTTTTTGCTGATGCACGGTTTGTCCTATGGCGTTGGTTATTCCTATCGTTACTTCTTTATTGGCGATGCCTTTTGCTTCTATCGTAAAGCGACCGTC
>JANINW010000005.1 GCA_024508935.1 Flavipsychrobacter sp.
TACCTAAGAATAAGGAATTGAATGAACAAGTGAATGTGCAGCATTTGGCTAGCGGCACTTATATACTGAGAATAAAAGATAACACTGATAGCCATATCATTAAATTCAAAATAGAGCGATAGGAAGACCTGCTATATTTGCCACAAATGGCAAAAACGTATACACTTACAAAACAACAATTAATAAAAACGTCCATAGCCGAACTATGGGCGTTTTTTTCGAGCGCAAAAAACCTGTCGGTAATAACACCGCAGGATATGAATTTCCGTATACTGCCAGGTCAACTGCCCGAAAAAATATTTCCGGGGCAGATTATCCGCTACAAAGTATCCCCGTTATTCGGAATACCAATGACATGGGTAACAGAGATAACAGCAGTGAATGAACCGCATTCTTTTGTAGATGAGCAGCGAAAAGGGCCTTATAAATTGTGGCGCCATGAGCATGTGTTCGAGGAAACGCCGGATGGTGTATTAATGACCGATACGGTATATTATCAATTGCCGCTGGGCATATTGGGCGAATGGATGCACCCGCTGCTGGTAAAAAACAGGCTGGAGCATATTTTTAAATACCGCCGTATCAAAATAGACGAATTATTCAACAAGGCATAAGAAAAGCCCCTCGCAAAGCAAGGGGCTTCAATATGATACACGTCAACTGTATTAAGCAGTTGTAGCGATGTGTTTCTTTTCTTTGATACGAGCTGATTTACCAGAGCGTTCGCGCAGGTAGAACAGTTTAGAACGACGAACACGGCCTGTTTTATTAACAGTGATCGATTCGATGTTTGGAGAATACAGCGGGAACAGACGCTCAACACCTACACCGTCAGATATTTTACGAACGGTAAAAGTTTGGGTAGCACCCTGGCCCTGGCGTTTCAGTACATCACCTTTGAATGACTGGATACGCTCTTTAGTACCTTCAATAATTTTATAGTTAACCGTTACGTTATCGCCGGCTTTGAATTTCGGAAACTCTTTTTTCCCTGTCAGCTGCTCGTGTACAAATGCTAAAGCATCCATTTTAGTAAGATTTTGGGATTGCAAAGGTAATAGAATAATATTAAAAGGACAAATTCATTTAAAAAATTCCTTGAAATGTCCTTTGGTTCTGCAAAGATACGGAAAATCAACTACCCTTCCGCATCTTCCAGCAGATCGGGCCGGCGCTCGGCCGTACGCTTCAGGGACTGCTCATGGCGCCACTCCTCTACTTTTTTCGGGTCGCCGCTCAACAGCACTTCCGGCACCTTCCAGCCCCTGAAATCGGCAGGGCGCGTATAAACCGGCGGGGCCAGCAGGCCATCCTGGAAGGAATCGAACAAGGCGGAGGTCTCATCGTTGAGTACACCGGGTAGCAAACGGCCTATGGCATCCACCACTACTGCAGCAGCCAGTTCCCCCCCGCTGAGCACATAATCTCCGATGGATATTTCACGGGTCACATAGTGTTCCCGGATACGCTCGTCGATACCTTTATAATGACCGCATATAATAACCAGGTTTCCCTTCAGCGAAAGCATATTGGCCGTTCTCTGGTTAAAAACAGGACCATCAGGTGTCATATATATGATCTCATCGTAATTTCTTTCCGATTTCAGCTTGTCCAGTAATAATGCCAAAGGTTCCGGCATCATGACCATACCTGCTCCCCCTCCAAACTGGTAATCATCTACCTGGGCTTGCTTGTAAGGGGTATAGTCGCGCAGGTTATGCACCTGCACATCCAACAAACCCTTGCTTTGTGCCCGTTTCATGATAGAATGACTGAAAGGGCTTTCCAGCAGATCGGGCACTACGGTTATTATATCTATACGCATTATAAAATGTAAAGGGTAAAATTAAAACAGCTAAGACTATTCCAGGTAAACATCTATAAGGCCGGGTGGCAGGTCTACCCGTACAAATTTGTTCTTAACGTTCACTTGTATGATTATATCATCTACCAACGGCACCAGCACTTCTTTCCCTTCCATGGTAAGGCGAGCCAGCCATTGTGCCCCGGCCAGGTACACGTCTTCTATGGCCCCTAAAGACCCTTTTTCTTTATCTACCATATTGAAGCCGATCCATAGCAGTGGTGAATCGCTACCGGCATCGGCCAGTATGTCTTCCTTCACGTATACCTGCTTACCTACCAATTTTTTGGCCGCTTCCATGCTATCTATATCTTCTACATTCAGGATGAACTCCTCATCATTGGCCACCTTTACTGACGATACAAAGAATGGTATATAACTTTCCTTGCGCAGCTCCACAAACAGCACATCTCCCTTATTAAGCCAATTACTGCTGCCTACGATATGCGTGCAGACTACAGCGCCCTGCAAACCATGGGTAGCCACTATTTTACCTATTCTTATCATCGGGTGCAAAGGTATATTATTTAGATTTCAGGCATAGCAATATGACTACTGTACCCTGACTACAATCACTTTCAGCAATGAGTATGATTATATAACAGGGAAAATATCTTACGCATTTTGCACGAATGAAAGTACTGGTACTGAACGGGAATAGTGAAAGAAACAGCCTGACAGCAGGCATATGTGAGGCTTATATCAATGGTGCAAAGCTGGCAGGACATACTGTGCAACTCCTGCAAATAGGCGAAATGAAATTTGACCCGATACTGCACGAGGGCTACCATAGCGAACAGGCATTTGAGCCGGATCTGAAAAGCTTCCAGGAGAAAATTTTATGGGCCGATCATTTTGTAATAGCGTACCCTACGTGGTGGGGAGGGATGCCTGCATTGTTAAAGGGATTGTTTGACCGGGCTCTATATTCAGGCTTTGCTTATAAATACCATGAAAAAGACCCGTTATGGGATAAATTATTGAAAGGCAGGAGTGCAACGATCATCACCACGATGGATGCCCCGTTGGTATGGTATGCCCTTGCCTACCGGTCTGCCGGAACACATATGCTTAAGAATGCCATTCTCAAATTTTGCGGATTCAAGCCCGTAGATACACTGTATATTACCAGGGTACGTTTTAAAACCAAAGACCAGTTGCAAAAAGAACTGGATAGAGTATATGCAAAAGCAAGCCAACTAAACAATAAATATTAAAAGGAGGATTCACGCAATATGGGTTAGTTAAGTGCGTTTTTATATTTTTATTATGAAACAGCCATACCCTATGCGCTATCTAATCTTCCTTTTGCTCATTTGCACACAACCTGCATTTTCTCAAACCGACCCTGTATTAGATGCCTATCTCGCCACGCATCGCTACATGATAAAACAATTACCGGATAGCAGCACCGTTTTCCCCAATGATTCTATACCCAAGCTGTTAGACAAACAACTGGAAAGTAAACGCCTGCTTGTATATGGTGACGGTTTTAGCCATATGCTGCACCTGAATGCCTACCTGGCTTATATGTTTGCAGAATACCTAGCAAGCCATGGGCTAAAATTTTATTTTCATGAATCAGCACGTTCCTGGAACGTTGAAGACGAGCTTTTCTACTGTAGTCATCAACCTGCGAAGGATTTTTTCAAAAATGCCAGCCCGTTCTCATTACGGTATTACGAAGCAGAAAGAAAATTATTTGACCGAGCACATTTTACTTACAGGGGCATAGACTTTGAGCGCCCCAGTGGCTTCCATAAAACGCTTGGGTTATTGCTGGATAGCGTGGATAATGATAAACGTGCTGCCTTGTATAAACTGGCTCCCTATTTCCAGGATTCATCATACCTGCAGCTTAGCAGGAATAAGTTTGTGCAGTTTTATGAAGCACAACGCGATAATTTTCAGCGGGACAGCAACTTATTCAAACCATTATTAAGAGGCGCTTACAGCGATTTCCGCTATCTTATGAGTGACCCCAAGCCTTCAACATATTTCGACAATAGAAATAAAAACATGGCAGAACACCTACTTATGGATGTTGGCACACCTGCGCCCGGGGAAATATATTTTCTAAACCTGGGCACCGCACATACACGCCGCAAAAAAGACGGGCTTTCAAAAACGACTGTTTACCTGCTGAATGAAACTTCCATTTTTAAAGACAGGATACTGATAACACACCTTTATTGCGAAGATTGCAAAGCAGAAGCGAACAGTTACGGGACAGGTGATAATAGTTGGATCTCTTATATGAAAGATGATGTGCTGCGTAGTTTTCAGCAGGCGGCACAAGGAACAATAACACTATTCGACCTCACAGAAATACCAGAAAAATATCATTTTATACGCGACGACTATAATGACTTTCTCGTATTTGCCCGCGGGCAACAATAAATATGCTGGCAGCAAATAAAGCCCCGCTGTGAACGGGGCCTTCACTGTTAGCTTATGAGTGCAGCATGTTGTCCTGGCTCGTATGTACCGGCGGGAGTGCGGAAGGCGATATTCAGACGATTGAAACTATTGATAGTAATGATTCCCAGCGTAAGGTCTATCAGCTCCTGCTCAGAAAACTGTGTGCGTGCTTCATTATATACTTCGTCCGGCACATTGCGGTCGCGTAATTCTGTCACCGCTTCTGCCCACGCCAGCGCTGCACGTTCACGATCCGTGTACACCGGGGCCTCGCGCCAGGCGCTTACCATATAGATGCGTTGCTCCGGCTCACCATTTGCACGCATATCTTTAGCATGCATATCCAGGCAATAGGCACAGCCGTTTATTTGCGACACGCGATAGTCTATAAGATTCAGCAGCGATTCTTCGATGGTGGAATGACGGAGATAAGCGCCCAGCACAAAAAGCCCTTTCATGCCGTTAAATCCTTTTTCGAAAGCATTGATCCTTTGTTCCATTGTCTAATTGAGTTTTAAAATTGTCAGGAATGTTTATTTACAATCATAACAACTGTACTTACTCAATTTGGACAAGGACTGAAGAAAATTGCAGGTAAATTTTTTCTTTTTAATTATTCAATCCCCTTTGGGTCGCATTCCTGTTGGAAGGCTGCGTTTGCCTTGGTGGCTGAACCTGCTGTGGCCGTGCCGGCTGCATTTGTGGCGACCGCGCAGGGGCGGAAGGCTGCTGTTGCGGCCTGGCAGGTGGTTGCGCCTGTGGCGTACGTACCGGTGCTGATGGCTGCTGTGGTATTCTTTCAGGCTGCCTGGCGGGCGGCTGCACAGGAGACCTGTCCGGTACCTGCACAGGCCTTGTTGTTTCCCGGTTTCGCGGTTCTGCAGGTAATGCAGGCTGTTCTGCATCTCGCTGCCCTGGCCCTTCATTAATATGAAACAGGTCCCTGCTATTCCTATCTACCTGCTGTGGCTCTTTAACAGGTTGCGGTGCATTTATTACGCCCGCTGGTGCTAATTGTTTATCCCGGTTTACGGACATGGGCTGATACATTTTTATTGTGTTGCCTTCGGATTGTATTGTTCCCGGCCTGCCGGCAGGTTCCAGCTGGTAGATACCTGCATCCTGCCCGGTTTCTCTTTTTATTTCGAAAGGATCGGGGCCCACCGGATACCTGGTGCGATTGTACGGGTTCTCTTTTATATTGTCTATTATAGCCGTACTGTTTATGATCCTTTTTATCCTGCGCGGACCATAAATGTAGGAGTGGAAACGACGATCGTGTATATGCCCGGACGGAATGAATATCCACCAGCTTTCAGGACATTGATAATAGGCTAAAGACATGCCGACAACTACGCCCGGCCCCAAAGGTGTCCAGCCATAATACCCTACACCCCAGCGCCAGCATACCCATGCAGGCCCCCATTCATAGCCAGGTATCCATATCCAGCCATAATAGGGATCGTAAGTCCACCGGCCGTAGTGGAATGGCGCCCAGCCCCAGGGATACAGGGATATCCAGGTATTGCCATAGCTTGTCATCACCCAGTAGCCGTTCGTACTGTAGGGATGAAAATCAACCGGTACATCCGGCACCCATACATAACCATACCGGGGGTCATTCATCCAAACACCATAAGGGGCCAGGTCGTCGTAGAATGTTTGTATCGAAACATATTCAGCCGGTTGGGCATTAACGTCCTTCTTATTTAATAATGAAGCGCATAAACAGAACAATGCGATTAAAACTCTTTTCAGGTTACGCATGACTACACGTTTATTTGAATATAAACTTACGCAGTACCGCGCCAGAAAGCTGTGACACAGGTCAACCTATAGTCTGACCTATATCATATCGTTAAACCTAACCTAAGAAACGGAATAATCAGGAAACCTGTTCCCTCACTTTTACATAATAGTTGCGTACCGAGGTGGGAGCAAAATAGATGAGCGAGGTAAAGAATACTGCACCGTAAACATCATAGGTATAATGTATGCGCATGCTCAGCACCATAAAGCTCATTAAACAAGTGGCTATTGCCAGGTATACTTTCAGATACTTTCTCTGGGCACATAAAAAATACAACCAGATACTGGCCACATGCCCGCTGAAAAACAGGTCTTTAGTAAGGGGAGTATGATGCGGATAGAAGGTGTTTTCAAGAAACACATCGCGCAAGACAATGATATTTGCAGGCGGCTCCAGGGCTACCATTAAAATACAAGCCTGGCGTACTATGGCCACCAGTAAGTGCATTTCCATTATACGCAGTATAACCCTGGGCTTGCTAAGGTGTGTTAATACCAAAACAGATAAAGAAGCATACAGAAGTATAAAAATGGGCATTGAAAAATCAAGGCTCGGAAAGATAGAAAGCAGTTTATCTTCCAGCCTTACTCCCTTGCGCAGCTCTACATAATTGCCTAAATGCTGCGTAATAGCAGAATATATGAAAAACAACCCGGGTGTGAGCAGTACCTTCAGCTTGAACATTTTGTCTTTCCACTCTTCCTTCCACGATTCTATAATAGCTGTGATTCGGTTACGAAAAACAAATCTTGTCATGGTTCTTGCTCTGTTATTGCCCGGCATTATTGATTTAGAAAACTGCGTAAAAATATAATTATTAACGCAGATTTAATTTTGAGGTAACAAAAATTACAAGGGACAATATACACCTATTATCAACAGGCTGGCTTTGCAATAAGCAGCAAGCGCTTACGCATATAAAACTACCTAATACCAAACTGCTTACAGAGAGAGCATCGTTACCTGGAACAGCAGGTACCTGTATGCAACAATGACAAAGACCATGCTGAGTGTTATGAGCAGTGTTGCCGAGATAGTATAGAACCAGCTGCGCCTGTATACTCTCCTCGCAGCTACCAGCAGGAAAGCCCACATAATAGCCATGATAGTAACCGTGACAGGCGTTGAATTAATATTGAGATCAATATTATGACCGAATACACCTGTTAAGAGCACCATTGTTGCGAATAATAATGTCGGCCCTATCAGCAACAAGCCATAGATAATAAAATTGATGAACTCCGTTGCAAAGATCAGGTGGTCGAAATAATAATTTTTAGGGCTGAAAAAGATAATGCTGACGGGAATAGAAAAAAGAAAAACAACCAATATCAGCAGCATTTTAGAAATATGGGCGGATTCTGCATTATAATGATAAGCCATTTCGCTCTCGGTCCATTTCCGCTTTTCCATTTTGGCAGCCACCTGTGGTGCTATACTACGTGAGTATACCTGCCCACCAACCTGTGAGTCAAAATGACTGTTAAGCGTATCTACTGCAGGAAACAGGAAATAGATAACGTTGGCTATAAAAAACAGGGACAAAGGCGCTGTGTAAGGTTTTCTTCTGCCATCCAGGTATTCACGTGTAAGATGGCCAGGTTTGGTAAACAAGTATTTGAACGATTTCAGGAATTTGCCATCTGCATGGGTAAGCATATGAAACAACTCGCCGAAAAAATGAAAAATGCTTTTGTCTTTCTTATTTAATACTTTTTCGCCGCAATGACTGCAGAACTTACCGTGCAGGGGTTGTTTACAAGTGGCACATGCTGCCTGGTTTATCTGTTCGTTTTCATGCATATCGCGAATTAATCATTTTTCAATGATATATCAAAACAATACCTGTATCTCAATTACAGACCGGCCTCATTCTTTTTTAGCCACGCAATATGTCTTTTGAAGCGGGTATATTTGATCGCTTCCAGCACAACCAGCATGCTTCCTGCCGCAATTACCGCTGATAAAAAATGTTTGTAGCCAGGAAATTCAAGGCTGAACACTCGCTGCATGGCCGGCAGGGCAATCATAATAAACAGCATAAGCAATGCTACGGACAACATTAAAATAGCCGCCCAGTTTCTGCCAGTAATAATGGAAGCAAAACTCCTGGTTTTAGACAGGTTGGTAAGAATGAGAAACACATTGCCAATAACCAGCGATGAAAAAGCAATAGCCCGCACCTCCCCTTCCGTATGATGCTCCTGCAAAGACAAAAAGTAAACAACTAGCACCATGAATAGCAGCATAGCGCCTTCAAATATACTGTTGAGAATGCGGCCGGTGCCGAAAAACTTATGGTCTGTAGCACGCGGCGGGCGTTTCATTATATTCTTTTCTTCCTGCTCCGATTCGAATGCCACTGAACAAATAGGGTCAATAATCAACTCCATAAACACAATATGTAGCGGCATGAGCAAAAGCGGCAGACCGGGGAAAAATGCCGGTAATAATGTGAGACCAATAATAGGGATATGGATGGCCATTATGTAGGTCATGGCCTTTTGCAGGTTATCAAATATGCGTCTGCCAGAGCGTATAGCTGCTACTATTGAAGCAAAATTATCGTCCAGCAATACCATTGATGACGCTTCACGGGCTACATCTGTACCCTTATTACCCATAGCTATGCCAATATGCGCAGCCTTCAAAGCAGGAGCATCATTCACGCCATCACCCGTCATGGCCACTATCTCATTATTAGCTTTCAGGGCTTGCACAATGCGCAGTTTCTGGTCTGGTACAACCCGGGCAAAGATGTTGATGTGGGGTATTTCTTTTCTTAAGTCCTCTTCGCTCATTTCTTCCAGCTCTGCCCCTGTAACCAGCTTCCCAGAAGGCTCGAGCCCTATCTGCGTGGCAATACTCCTTGCCGTAGCCGGAAAATCGCCGGTTATCATTATAAGCCTGATACCTGCATCTTTACATTGCTGTACTGCGGCCGGCACTTCCGGCCGTATAGGGTCTTCCAATGCTATAAGCCCAAGAAAATTAAAATTAAAATGATGTTGTTTTTCCGGCAACTCGTTACCGCCCGTTGGCGCATTGGCCACGGCTATCACCCGGTAGCCTTCATCACCCATCTGCCGTACTACAGACATACATGCGTCCAATTGGCTTCCTTGTATATCACACAATTTAAAAATAGCCTCAGGCGCACCTTTTGCGGATACAGAAATGATGTTCTCTTCATTCTCTGTCACACGCGTCATAGCCAGCAACTCACGGCTCAGCGGGTATTCTTTTATAAGCCTGTAATCATCATCGCCATACAGGAAAACCGTTTTGTAAGCGTGGTCAATGGCCTTCTCCATCGGGTCTACAGAATCTTGTGCCGATGCCCTGCTGGCAGCCGTCATAAGTTCTGATAAATGGCCCTGCTTTTCTGAAAAGGTATTCTTGTAAAACAATTCGCTGCCATTGTATATGGCAGCTATTTCCATTTTGTTCTGCGTAATGGTACCTGTTTTATCCGCACACAATACTGTTGTGGCACCGAGGGCTTCTATTGCAGCGTCCTTCCGGGTAAGTACATTTTTCTTAGACAAGCGCCAGGAACCCAAAGCCAGGAAGACTGTCAATACCACCGGGAACTCTTCAGGCAATATAGCTATAGATGCTGCTATACCATTAAGCAAAGACTGTATGAAATGACCGCGGGTGAAATAAAAGGCAAAAACAATACCCACACTAATTAAGGCACCGATAATAAAAAGATTGCGCACCAGCACCTTCATTTCTTTCTGAAGGCGGGTCTCTTCCTGCGTTATGGTTTGCAAAGACACGCCGATCTTGCCCATTTCAGTAGCAATACCCGTAGCTATTACTTCAGCCAGTCCCCTGCCCTGTATAACCAGGGTACCATTAAATATCTTATTGTGATGCGCTGCATCTCCCGTTTTTGCTTCTTTAGCCACTGCCATAGACTCGCCTGTTAGTAAAGACTCATCCATTTTCAGGTTCAAACAATCCAGCACAATAGCATCAGCTGCTACCCTGTCCCCTTCGTTCAGTATCATTATATCACCCGGCACTATTTCGCGGCCGGGTACGCGTGCCTGTATCCCATCGCGAATGAGCAATACTTTTGGTGAAGAGAGCTTTTTCAGGGCACTCAATGCATGCTCTGTCTTCTGCGATTGGTAGAAAGTGATAAAAATAATGATGAGGATACTGGAAAAAAGGATGATCCCTTCCTGGTAATTGCCCAGCAAAATATACAGCAATCCGCCTGCGAGCAGCAAAATGAACATAGGCTCTTTTACCACCTCTATAGCTATCTGCCACAGGTTACGGCTCTTTTCGGCAGGTAGTTCGTTATACCCATGCTGTTTTAGCCTTTTCCCGGCTTCTTCAGTGCTTAATCCTTCCATCATAAATCAACTGCAATCTGGCAAAACCAAGTTAAAACAAATCTGTTGCCGGTCATATAGAAAACTGACCATTATCACCTCAATACCCACGCACCCAATCCGTTAAAGCAGGGTTAATAATTATTTACATATAAAAGTCCGCTCATAATTTATCCTATATTAGCGTATTGAATTACCCCTTCTTTTACCATAATAATTAAGAACAAATGAAGCGTTTGTATAAGATGATATTGCCTGCAATTGCCATTCTGATGCTGTTGAACAGTAAGGCGCAGGCACAGGAGGTAAAGAATGGCCTAACCTGGTATACTAATATCAACCAGGCCTACGAATTATCTAAGAAAGTAAAGAAACCCATATTCGCATTCTTTACCGGCAGTGATTGGTGCGGATGGTGCCACAGGCTGGAACATAATGTTTTTGACAAGGCTGGTTTTAAGGATTGGGCGAAGAAAAATGTGATATTGCTGGAGCTTGATTTTCCCCGCAATAAACAATTGCCCGAAGACCTGGCCCGCCAGAATAATGACCTGCAACAGTTCTTTAAGGTACCTGGTTTCCCTACTATCTGGATATTTAATATGGACAAAGACAAGGCGACCAATAAATTCAATATATCGGCTTTAGGTTCATTGGGATATCCTAAATCGGAACCGGGTAAGGAAGAAATTGCATTTCTTGATAATGCCAATAATATTCTAAAGAATAAAAATTAAACAAAAAAGGCTTACGATTCGTAAGCCTTTTTTGTTTTTTTGAGGGGACATTATAAAGATACGAAAGCATATTTGCCAGCTATTGTATCGTCCCTCATACTATTATGTCTTGTTTGGTTGGGTGTGGCTCCCATTTCTTTTACCGACAATATATTTACATCCATAGCCGGCACATTAGCATGAGCGCTGCGCTGTACTATTGCTTCGATGGCTGATGCTCTGCCCTGCTTTTGCTTACTGCCATCCGGCTGTGCTTTCCCTTCAAGATACACCGTATCATGAAGGGTTTTCGGCGCGGATGCAACCTGCCTGGTGACGTACACCGTATCCCTCGAGGCCAGGCTCAAATCGTTTAAGCGTTTAGGGCTCAGCAGGCTATAAGCCAGGCCCGACGAAAGACACAATAACAGCACTGCAGCTGCTTTCCATAGGGTCAAGGGGCTGGCATTGAAAGAGATTATTTTCTTCGGTGGATATCGTTTATCGAAATGATCCAGCAATATTTGTTTACGTGCATGGTTATTGGGCACCCGACTGCCTTTTGCCACGTCCATTATATCATTGCAGGCATCATGCATTTCGGCATAGACCTCCCGGTTCATGTATTGCAACACTTCCTGTTGCTTACTAATATCCAGCTCTTCAAAACTATATTGCTGTATCCAGTCGTACACATGCACAGGTATTTTTTCAGCACTATTTTCCATTAGTGAAATCTTTTAAATGGTAAGCAAATTTGCGCAGCAGGTAATAAATGCCCGATTTTACAGAACCTTCGGGTATATTCATTACTGCTGCTACTTCTTTTATACTCAGTTCCTGCTCAAAACGCAGCAGGTAAATATTTTTCTCTTTTTCGTTCAGTTCTGCAAAAATGGAACTGATGCAATCCTTAAGGATACGGTAGTCTGCCCTGTGATGTATATCTACCTGCGCAGAATGATGCGGCATTATGTGCTCCCGCATAAGTCTGGAACGATTTTGCTCATCCCGTATGGAATTACGACATGCATTAGCCGTAACAGTATACACCCAGGTAGAAAACTTTCTTGTTTCATCAAACATCTGTGGCCTTTCTATCACCTTTACAAATACATCCTGTACTATATCTTCTGCCCGCTGCTGTTCAGCTACAAAGCCATAGGCATACCATGTTAGTTTTTCAAAATACCTGTTGTAAAGCATTTCGAAAGATTTTCGGTCTCCCTTAGCAATGAACTTCATTAACAGTTCATCAGGCGTATTATCTGATATCTTGTTGAACCCGAGCACTGTTTTTATTTTCTTGCCAGGTGTTCTTTTACGTCTTGCTCGCTTTCACTGTCTTTGCTTATATTCAATAGCTTTTCCTTTATCCATTCCTGCCTTTGCACATCGCCGCTGGTTTTATAGTGGTCATATAGTTTCAGCATAGGCACGATATAATTGGTATTGATGAGCTTTACCAGTTCTGCAGAAATATCTTTGTAAAATGGCTTACTGATATAATCCAGCGCGTACATCTGCTCAAAGTTTTTCTTCATAACAGCCATATTATCCATAGGGGCTTTGCTGTATTTATATGCCAGCCCGGTGAGGTATAAATTGTCTTCTATACTCTTCAGCGCCTCTTTATAGCCGGCGGCCGTTAGTGTTATATAAGTGGGAAAGTGCATTTTGTTCTCAGCAATATTTTTGATGAAGCTATTTTCAAAACGCCTGCGCTCTTCCGTTTCCCTGGCAGCATCCCAGTGTATATCCCAGGGTTCTATGCCTAGTTCTTTAAATAATTTGGCCCTGTAATCATCTATCAGTATAAGACTCAGGTTTATAAGATGGATATCGCGGCGAATGCCCAATGATTGCAGTACCCATACCGGGTAAGTATCATTATCACCTACCGCAATCAATATTGCATTAGGTTCTGCCCCCATCATTACGTTATAGTTGTAATACATCATACCGGCTGAAACCTGGCCTGCGTCATACTTTTTCTTTGAGTATTCATCCCGTATAGAAATATCCTGCGTGGTTTCACCCCAGTTGATCATGTAATCATAGTGCTCTGTGCGACCAGTTCCCAATTCGGCAGCCTTTTTAAGGTAAGGCCATAATTTATTGTCTCCTCCACCAGCCATATACTTGCTTAGGTTGTATTCGTAAGTATTTGGTATGGCATTACCCATGTCGTCTATGATCTTTATTATAGTTTTATTCTTTTCTTCCTCGCTACGTTTATCAGAGGTATCGTGAAACGCCAGCATGCGGTTGGCTTTGTAGTAATTATACCAGGCCGTGGCGTCTTTGTCATTTTTATCAACCAGCTTCTTCCAGGCTGCAGACTGGTCCTTATACCATTGCACGGGATATTGCACGCGGCTGTACCCGGGAACAGGTTCTGCTTTTTGAGCGAACGCTGATACCGATAGTAAGCAAAGTATTGCTAAGAGATTAAATTTCATGTTCATATCCTTAAGTATTTACTTATACCCGCATACGCCTGTTAAGTTCAAACAAACGATCTTGTAAAAGAAACAAGCAGACACACTTTAACTTTTCTTAAAGTGTTGGGTACTGGAAAAGAGGGGGTGGGAGAAACTTAGAAATACCCCAGGTATAGCTTGGAATAGGTGGTATATTCTATATTCAGTTCATCTCCCTGGTCCATAGTTTGATAGTCATTTTGCCCCACTTCTATGCTTAGCTTATTGGGAGAATTAAGGTAGAAATAGTATGTGTTATTGAGCGGCATGTATTGCTTGCGCGTTATATGTGTTCGCTCAATGGTCTTGGTTTGATACTTCAGGTCTTCCTGTACTCTAAACAAGGTACGGCGATAAGATATATAGATTACCGCACCTGCAAAGCAGCACATAAACAGTAAGCCAGCAAAATAATGCAGCAGGGAAAAATGATAATGCTGATCGAGGCGGTTAAAAGGTTCATCGGGCACCCAGCAGGCCCCTAAAGGTATAATGCAGCTTACAACAGCAAATATCCGTATTACTTTTTTGAACTGCTGACGCTCGCGCACTTCCTTACGCCGGAGAAATGAAAGCTCTTCAGGCACCAGCGGTTCATTATAACGGTATAGCTGCAGTTGCTGCATCTTCTGTGTTTTTAACCATATATACCGGTATATTTCTCGGTAGCATATTGCATGAACACTGAGAAATTCAATCCTTCGCCCGTCACCTTTTTGCAAAGTTCATCGGCTTTATATCGACGGCCATATTGGTGTATATTAGTCCTGAGCCATTGCAGCAACTGTGCAAACTCACCCTGCTCCACTTGCTGCGCCAGGCCGGGTATATCCTTTTTTGCCTGCGCGAAATATTGAGCAGCATAAAAGCTACCCAGTGAATAGGTAGGAAAATAACCAAAGCTGCCATGGCTCCAGTGTACATCCTGCAATACTCCCTGCTTATCGTCCGGCGGTGTAACGCCCAGGTATTTTTGGTAAGCCGTATTCCATGCGTCGCGCAGGTCTTTAGGTGACAAAGTGCCCGATATCAGTCCTTTCTCTATTTCATACCGTATCAGCACATGAAAATGGTAGGTCACCTCATCTGCTTCTGTCCGCACCAGGGACGGTTCCACCTTGTTCATACCTTTGTAAAAAGCGTCTAGCGAAACATCAGCAAGCTGCTCTTTAAAGCTTTGTTGCAGTACAGGGTAGAAATACTTCCATGCCCCCAGGCTGCGTCCTATACAGTTTTCCCATAGCCTCGACTGCGATTCATGTACAGCAAGAGAAGCGGCAGCGCCCAGCGGCAAGCCATATTGGTCATGCGGTAAGCCTTGCTCATACAAGGCATGCCCGCCTTCATGTATACTGCTCCAAAGCAGTGATGCAAAATTATCCTCATCTACCCGCGTAGTTACCCGTACATCAGTAGGCGCGAAAGAAGTTGTAAAAGGATGTTCTGAAATATCCTGCCTCCCTGCATCGAAATCATATCCCATCTTATGCAGCACATGCAATGAAAAATCCCATTGCTGTTGTTTGGGGTAATGGCGGTAGAAGAAACTATCATCTACCTGGTGCGCCTGTTTTATTTTACCCAGTAATGGCGGCAATTGCTCTTTCACCTCTGCAAATACAGGGTCCAGCATAGCTACGGTAGCCCCTCTTTCATATTCGTTCAGCAAAGCATCATACGGATGACCTTCATACCCGAGCATATCGGCCATCTGCTTCTGCAGGGCGATCATTTTCTCCAATTCGGGTGCATAAATACTATAGTTATTTTCCTTCCGCGCCTTTAACCATGCATTATAACTGGCACTGGTCTGCATTGTTAGTTGCTCAACAAATGCCGGTGGTAATTTTTTGTTCTTTTCATAGTCTTCAACACTTAGACGGATATTCTGTTTTTCCGTATCGTCCAGCCCATTGCCGGCGCTAAGCGTATGAAGTACATCACCGTAGTCATCTGATGTGGTAAGCTCGTGGGCCATAGACGTCAGTGTAGCAAGCTGCCTGCCCCTAAACTCAAAACCTTTTTGCGGCATATAAGTTTCCTGGTCCCAGCCGAGTACGGCTGCTGCATTACCCAGGTCTGCTGCTTTCTGTGCGGTTTCTTTATATGCTTCGTATAACTCCCGGCTTGATCGTTCCTGTGCCATTCTTTATAGTAGTGGTAAACTATGATTAATGTTATTATTCTTCTTTTGCGTCGAGGCGTTGCACCGAATTGATACCATCCAGCGATACAAGGCGCTGGCATAGATTGTCCAGTTCTTCGCGGTCGTGCACATACACCATGATCGTGCCATCAAAAATACCATCGCTGGTATCTATACTTATGGAACGCATGTTCATCTTCAGTTCACCCGAAATGATATTGGTTATTTTCTGTATCACGCCCACATCATCCAGCCCCAATATGCGTACGCCGCTAAGGAAGGATATCTCTTTGTTTTTCGCCCATTTGGTCTTCACAATACGATGGCCGTAGTGTGCCAGCAATTGTGCCGCATTAGGACAATCGGTACGGTGTATCTTCAAACCTTCGCCAGAAGTCACAAAACCAAATACATCATCACCCGGTATAGGCTGGCAGCATTGGGCCAGTTTATAAAGTATCTTGTCTGAACTCTCACCAAATATGATAAGCTCAGCACCTTTTGCGGGCTTTTGCTTATTTGCTTCCTCTTCAGATACCAGCATCTTGGTATCCAGTTTTACTTCTTTGGCAGGTTGTACCAGCTTATCGCCGGTTACCGTAAATTCTTTCAGGTCTTTGAGGTCTATGCTGCCTACAGCCACACCATAGAACACATCCAAAGGAGATGGCTTCTTGAAGAACATGCACAGCTCATTCATATTGTACTGCGACATGGATGCGCCCATATGCTCCAGCTTACGCTGCAGCATTTCTTTACCGTCTTCCGCTATCTTACGTTTTTCTTCTTTGAGATAGTATTTGATACGCGATTTTGCTTTCGCCGTAGTTACAAAATGCAGCCAGTCTTCAGAAGGTTTTTGTTTGGAAGAAGTGATCACCTCTACCTGGTCGCCGCTTTTCAATTCGTGACTCAGGGGCACCAGGCGATAGTTTACTTTAGCGCCAATACAACGCGCGCCCAATTCAGAGTGTATATCAAAAGCAAAGTCAAGCGCAGTAGCCCCTTTCGGCAGTACCCGCATTTCTCCTTTCGGTGTATAGATATAGATCTCCTCTGTAAAAAGGTCAAGTTTGAAATCCTGCAGGAAATCGAGCGTATCTGTATCCGGGTTGCTCAGGATATCGCGCAGGTGCTGCAGCCAGCTGTCCAGCTTACTTTCCTGCGGGCTGGGTGCGCCTTCTTTATATTTCCAGTGTGCAGCAAGCCCTTTCTCGGCGATCTCGTTCATACGGTCACTTCGTATCTGCACCTCTACCCAGCGGCCACCCGGGCCCATTACCGTAGTATGCAGGGCCTCGTAGCCATTACCTTTCGGCACGCTTATCCAATCGCGTAGCCGTTCGGGACTGGGTTTATAAAAATTGGTGACTATTGAATATACTTTCCAGCAATCTTCTTTTTCGCGCTCGGGCGATGAATTGAGCAGGATACGGATAGCAAACAGATCGTACACTTCATCGAACGTAACATGTTTGGTGCGCATTTTATTCCATATGGAATGTATGGCTTTTGGGCGTCCGTATATCTCAAAATCAAAATCGTTCTGCTGCAGTTCTTCTTTTATCGGCTTGATGAATTCGTTTATATAGCGACTGCGCTCCCGTTTGGTTTCTTTCAGGCCACGGGCTATATCCCAATACACTTCGGGTTGTGTGTACTTCAGTGCCAGGTCTTCGAGCTCCGATTTTATCTCGTACAAACCGAGGCGGTGTGCCAGCGGAGAATAGATATAAGTCGTTTCCGAAGATATTTTCAATTGTTTTTCCCGGCTCATGCTTTCCAGCGTGCGCATATTATGCAGCCTGTCTGCCAGCTTAATGAGAATAACCCGCGGATCGTCTGCAAGGGTTAGCAATATTTTACGGAAGTTCTCGGCCTGCACCGTAGTATCCGCTTTTAGATCTACTACGTTACTTATTTTGGTAAGGCCATCAATTATCTTGGCATATTTCTCACCAAATTCGCGGGTTATATCTTCCAGCGTTATCTCTGTATCTTCTACTACATCGTGCAGTAACGCGCATATAGATGAAGTAACACCAAGGCCTATCTCCTCTACTACTATCCGGGCTACGGCCAATGGATGGAGTATATAAGGTTCACCACTTTTACGGCGCATATCCTTGTGTGCATCTACAGAAATTTCGAAAGCACGACGGATGAGATTCTTATCTCCTTTTTTTATGCGTTGTTTCAATGCACGCAACAGTGCCCTGTATTCCCTGAGTATGAGCTTCTTCTCTTCTTCTTCGTTCTTATTATATGGTTGTGGTATCTCGACGGTCTCCATAACTATTCCTTCATCGTAATTTACAAAATTACTCCCAGATTTAAGATTTGCTGCTTTTGATTTACAATTGGTTTAATTGATATGGCAATCAGCTTTAGCACACTGCTTACAGATACCGGCAAAAAATGCCGGTATCAGCTAAAACAAGTTCGTTTTTAATATTTGCTCCTGTAAAAGTTCAGGTACGATTTCATATCGCGGTCGTGCAGCAATTTGGCATAGTTTTCGGCCGAAATAATGAACAGGTCATATTCACCCTGTTTATATTCCCTGAATACCTGCCCGTTCGACCTCAATTCATTGAGGTAGATACGCGCTTCCCCGGCTGTTTTAAATTTCCGGGTTACGATCATGCCTTCCTGGTCTCGCAGCATTTCAAGATTCGACACAAGCCCCTGCCCGTTAAACTTAAATGTATTGAAATCGTTAATAGCTGCTTTCATACCCATTGTACGAGCTTCGACCATTCTGAATGCAAACACAGCAAAATGCTCTTCTTTAGGTTTGTATGTGTACGAAGCCGGTATGGAAGACGCTGTTGAAGGCGGAGGTGGCACAGGTGCATTGGTTGGCAATGCTTGTGGCTGGTTTGGCTTTGGCGGCACATCTCCAGGCACAATACCTGCTGCAGCACTGTCTGCAGCTGACCTTGGCGCCTGTGGTTGAACAGCAGGTGCAGGTGGCGGGCGATTTGTCTTTATATAAGCCAGTAAGGCATCTGCCCAGCGGCGCAATGTATCAGCAGGGTTATCTGCAATAAAATTATTCAGTAATGTATCTGCTTTATCAAAATTGCCTACTCCTACTAATGATGCTCCCTCCAGTATTGTAAAACGATGAGCATATTTCGGATCGGGAAAACGGCGCTGGCCCTCTTTTACCTTTTGCAATGATGTGGTGTACTGCCTTTGCATTACCAGGTCATATACCTCATCATAAAACTGTGCTACGGTTATATCTCCCAACGGGGTACCGCTTTCGGTAGGGCGCACAAGGTCTGCCCATTTCGTATCGTTATAGCCCTGCAGCAGGGCTGCGCTATATTTTTGTGCATCCGGCAGCCTGTTCTGGCGCAACGCGGCAAGGTACCTCAGGTAAAGTACTTCGGCCTTATGCTCATGGTCTGGGTAACGGCTATCCAATGTATCCAGCGTGCGAATGGCCGGCGGATAATCTTCCAGGTCTTTTATATAAGCAGTAGCAAGGTCTACATAAGCCCTGCGTGTGCGGGTTTGCAATTGATCTTTCTTCTCCTCTGTAGCAGGTATATACGCTAGTAAGCTTTCTTCTGTTGGCAGCCCATTCTCGTCAAATATGGCATTACCATCATCATCCGTTGGCGCATTGTTATTGTTATTACCGCTATTAGTAATAGCACCTCCGGCGGCACTACGGCGCCAGTTGTCTGCCAGCGTGCGGTTACCCCATTTGCGTTTAAAATCATTTACCCCTTGCTGCATCAGCACAGGATTAGAAAAATACCAGTTTGTATAGGAGCCGCCGCTGTTCTGGCTCATATCGGTATTATTATTGTTTTGCAAAGCATTGTTCAGCCCAGCATTCTCTGCACGGAAAGCACTGTCAGCCTTTGCCTGCTCCATCTTGCGAATGTATGCACGCGCAGCAAGGCGCTGGTCGCGGTCACTGAGCGTTGAGAGGTTAAGCAGGCTATCATTATCATGGATGGTATTTAAAGGCCCGGTCACCTCTACCAACACAGCACTGCGGCGGATAGCATTTACAATTACGCTGTCATTAGGCGCAGCTGCAGCCAATAAAGAGGCACTGTCATAAGCCTGCTTGGCTATCGTATAATTGCCGGTAGCATAGTACACATCTCCCAGCGAAGCATAAGACAATGCTTTTTGTTTCTTGGTGGATTTAGCAGACCCTATACCTTTTTTGTAGTAATTGACAGCATCATCGTATTTACCGGTATTAGCCGCCAGGCGGCCCATTACATAATACACCTGTTCATAATAAGGGGCATATTTACCGTCGCCCAGTATCTTTCTTAAGGAAGCAACTGCTTCTTCCTGGTTACTGCCCGCCAGCATCATATTATAAGCAAGGTTTTTGCGGGCATAAAAGTCCATGTCTATTTTAGGGCTCATATCCACTACCTGCTGAAAGTTTTTTGCAGCGTCGGCATATTTTGCTCTTTGCTCCAATAGCTGGCCATTGATATATGCCGCACGCATACGCACCCAATCAGGCAGGTTATTATCCGCAGCCACTATTGTCAGTTGCTGTATAGCGGCCAGGTCATCTTTCTGGCTGAGGTAGATGTATGCTTTTTCCAACGCAAGGCGGCCTTTCAGGTTCTCGGGGAAATTGGGGTCTGTTTCTAATATGTCTATCACCGATTCTGCATTTCCTTCCTGGTGCGATTCGGTATAAGTACGCGATAACCACAATAATGCTTCATTATGTACACTCCGGTGTTTCAGAAATTCGAGCATCCCCTTTTTATCAGCCTCGGCTATAGACGGCCCTTTCCCTGCCTTGCGGTCGGCAGCACTTTGGGCTGCCTGCTTCTTTTGCTTTTTCTGGTTTTTATCTCGCAGGCTTAAAATATAACGGAATGCAGTTGATGCATCGTTGTAATTACCCTTGTAGTAATAGGCTTGTCCTAGTAACAGGTACAAATCATCGCCCCATTTGGTACGTGGGTCGTGTATCTGTATGCCTACAGAGGCTTTCTGGATGATACTATCCATATCTGAAGCCAGCAGGCTGGAGTCCCTGTCCGGATCAAACGGGTACAGGGCCAGCAAAGAATCGAAATTCTCTTTGCGCCCCCGCTGCATGTTTAGCAGCGCCTCATCCATTTTTTTATCCGCATTGAAATAATAGTTATACCGGGTAAAGGTGTTTTGCACTACCTGCCGCGGCACAGACCATCGCTTCTTCAGCATTTTCTCATTGCTCCATGCCTGGTGCTTCTTTTTTATTTTAAGCTCCAGCGCCAGTTGTGTCTTTTGTTCTTTTTCCTTCGCCCGCTGCTTCTGTTCGTTAGTCTTTCGCTCCTTAACTTTAGCAAGGCTGTCCGTTCTGCTTTTTCGTATCGCAGATATGCTATCTGTACGGTTCTTTCTGACCGCAGCTATGCTATCCGTCTTTACTTTTCGCGCATTAGCTATGCTATCGTTCTTCACCTTACGCATTTTGGTAAGGCTGTCGCTGAACCGCTTGCGGACAACCTTAACACTATCCAGTTTCAGCTTGCGCACTACTGCCACGCTATCGCTATAGCGTTTGCTCTCGCGGTATTTGCGGCGGGCGGCCAGGCTGTCTGTACGGTGTTTTTGTATAGCTCGGGTACTATCAGTAATGCGCTTACGCGATGCCATAGCACTATCCGTCACTTTTTTACGGGCAGCCGTAACAGAATCTGTAAAAGCCTTTCGCTTTGCCTGTAAGGCAGTTGTTTTAGCCTCTCTCGATTTGGTAACACTGTCTTTATAATGCCTGCTTTCCTTGTATTTACGTATGGCGGCGAGGCTGTCACTGCTCCTTTTCCGTATGGTTTTAATGCTATCCAAGCTGTGCTGGCGTACCGTCTTTGTACTATCCAGCACCCTTTGCTGCTCCTTTTTACGGGTATCTATCGCCGCCTGGCGGGCTTTGGCCGCACTATCGGCGCTGGCTTTACGGACAGCATTTGCAGACTGGGTAGTTTTTTTGCCTTTATCGGCTTTTTGCGCATAAATGTATTCCCAAGTGAAACACCCGGCAATCAATAAAAAAAGATATATAAATAAAACCTTAAATCTCAAAGTATTCGTCTGCTTTTGCTGCAATGATATAATAACTGGATTATGTAAAAAATATTTTGTTTACACCGCCATTTCAGCAAGATAGGGGCAGGAATGGCAATCATTCAAAAATAGCCAAAAAAAGAAATAATAATATGTGAAAATATAGGGTGCATTATTAACAGAGATAGCCGCTGACAAGGCTGTATTTCTTTGTCTCAAAAGTGTAATATTGTAAGCATAAGATGAAGCAGCGCACACCAAGACGCAGGGATGTATTTAAACGGCTGAACACCCATTACCGCCTCGTATTTATAGACGACGAGAGCCTGGAAGAGGTGGCCTCCTTCCGGCTTACCATGCGGAAACTATACATATTACTCAGCACTATATTTGTAGTGCTTGTGTTCATTACGGTTAGTATATTACTAATTACCCCCCTTAAATATTACATACCGGGCTATGGCAGCGATAAAACCCGCGGCCAGGTTATACGACTGAAACGGCAGGTAGATTCTCTGAATGATGTGGCACTGCAACAGCAGAAATATGAAGAAAACATGCGAAGGGTTATAAACGGTAATGTAGAATTGAAGCTGGATACCCAAAGACTGGATATGAGCAGGGTACGCCAGGAGGATATGAAAAATATGCTGCCGGCAACAGATGTGATAAAGAAAGATGCCATTGAGGCCGTAAAACGGGATAACCGCAAGCAAAACAAATAACAAAAATCTCATGAGTGACAAACCTACCGGCAAAAACAGTAATATGATGCGCTATATGGGCCTGGGTACCCAAATGATGGCCCTTATGCTGGTAGCTGTTTGGGGTGGAATAAAATTGGATAAATTGCTTGGAATGAAGTTCCCTTTATTCTTAATTTCGTTTCCCCTTGTGGCGTTGTTCATTTCCCTGTGGCAGCTCATTAAGGAATTCAACAAACCGAAGTAGATGAAGCGATTTTTTATACCTGCTATCGTAATATTGTTTGTACTGCTGAGCGCAGTTTTTTTTGTCCTTAAACAAAACGCTCCGGAGTACAAGTTCAATGTAATGATGACGGGTAATGTAGTAATGGCAGTTTTATCGATAGCCAGTTTTTTCCTGGTGACGAAACAAATTGATAACAGACCCGAAGCATTTGTACGTGGTGTTTATAGTGCATCTTTGCTGAAGCTGATGGTATGCATGGCCGCACTGCTGGTATATGTAGTGATGAACCGGAAAGAGATACATAAGCCAACAATATTTGTACTGATGGGCATTTATGCAGCATACTCTATAGTGGAAACGACTTTATTATCTAAAATGGCAAGAGGCACAAAATAAATATGAGAAAGAAGGAGACCTCGCTCTATATGCTGGAGCGTTTTTTACCGCCCAATACCTTTGACCTTGTCGCTCCCTATTTCAGGACGCATGCCATACACCTTACGCTTACCCACGAACGTAAAAGCGTGCTGGGCGATTACCGTGAACCTACGAAGGAACAACCGTATCACCGGATCAGCCTGAACATTAATCTCAACCCATATAGTTTTCTCATTACGCTTATACACGAACTGGCGCATTTACATACCTGTGTGCATTTTAAACAGGCACAGCCGCACGGCAAGGAATGGAAAACCCAGTTCAGACATATGCTGATACCTTTTTTAGGCAAACGCATCTTCCCTTATGATGTGGAGCGCGCGCTGAAAGCATACTTGCAGAACCCCGCCGCCAGTACCTGCACTGACCCTGACCTCTACAAATCATTATACCGCTACGATGAGCAGAAACCCGGCTATAAACTGGTAGACGACCTGGAAGAAGGACAATGGTTTGAATCGGAAGACGGGCGTATATACGAAAAGCTGGAGCAGCTACGCACCCGCAGCCGTTGCCGCGATGTGGTAAACCGCAGGGTATACCTGTTTCCGGGCATCATAGAAGTAAAGCATGTGAGACGCGACAGGCGCCTGATAGCATAATCCCCCGTTTTTCACCCTTTATATAATAAAACATACTTATCAAACAGATAGGTTTATTTGTACATTTGTTTCCGCTAAAAAAATGAAAATGAATTTCAAACACACATTACTAGCCGGCGCTGCTATAATAGGCTTGGCATCTTGCCAGGAATCGGGCAAGAAAGGCGAAGAGAAAAAAGAAGCCCGCAAACTGCTGGACCCGGCCAACATGGATACTACTGTTCGCCCGGGAGATAACTTCTTCTTGTATGCTAACGGTACCTGGCTGAAAAACAACCCGATACCTGGAGACCAAACCCGCTGGGGCAGCTTTAACGAATTGCAGGAAAATAACTACAAAGCCCTGCACGAATTGCTGGATGCAGCAGCTAATAATAAAAATGCGGCTGCAGGCAGTGCAGACCAGAAAGTTGGCGACCTATACCGCAGTGGTATGGATAGCGCAACTATCGATAAGGCAGGCATTACTCCGCTGAATGCTGAACTGGCTAAGATAGATGCTATTACAGATGCCAACAGCCTGATGAACTATATAGCAAGTGCATACGCACAAGGCAATGGCCAGGTATTTGCATTCTACGTAAGCCCTGATGATAAGGATGTAACAAAGCAGATATGCCAGTTTGCACAGGGTGGCCTGGGTATGCCTGACCGTGACTACTACTTTGACAAAGACGAACGTACCAGCAAAATACGTGATGCTTATAAAGTATACCAGGTGAAGCTGCTGGGCCTGATGGGCGAAGACGATGCAGCAGCAAAGAAAGACGCTGCTGACATTTATGGCCTGGAAGAAAAACTGGCGGGTGCTTCTATGACGCGTGTTGAAATGCGCGACCCATACAAACTGTATAATAAATTCAGCGTAGATGGTTTCAGCAAGCTGACTCCGGGCATAGACTGGAAAAACATGTTCACTACGATGAAAATAAACGGGCAGGATTCCTGCATCGTAGGTATGCCAAAATTCTTTACAGAAGTGAGCAAACAGCTGAAGGCTACGCCAATAGATGTATGGAAGAAATACCTGAAATTCCATACCGTTAACGATATGGCTCCTTACCTGAGCAGCAATATCGCTGATGCCCGTTTTGACTTCTACGGTCGTACAGTACGTGGCCAGAAAGCACAAAAACCACGCTGGCAGCGTGTGCTGGGTGTTGTAGATGGCTCTGTAGGCGAACTGCTGGGACAAATGTATGTTGAGAAGAACTTCAAACCGGAAGCTAAACAACGTATGCTGGAACTGCTGAAAAACCTGCAGGACACTTATGCTGAACGCATTAAGCGCCTGGACTGGATGAGCGATGTTACCAAACAAAAAGCTTTGGCTAAACTGAATACATTCATCAAAAAAATTGGCTATCCTGACAAATGGAGAGATTACAGCAAGCTGGAAATAAAAGGCAACGACTATGTGAAGAATATCGCTGCTGCTTCTGCTTTCGAGTACGACTATATGATCAACAAACTGGGCAAACCGGTTGATAAAACTGAATGGGGCATGACACCTCCTACGGTAAATGCATATTACAACCCTGCCTTCAACGAGATCGTTTTTCCTGCCGGTATCCTGCAATATCCTTTCTTTGATATGGATGCAGACGACGCTGTGAACTATGGCGGCATAGGTGGTGTAATAGGCCACGAAATGACGCACGGCTTTGACGACCAGGGCCGCCAATACGATGCTGATGGCAACCTGCACGACTGGTGGACACCGGAAGACGCCAAAAAATTCACAGAAAAAACCAATGTTGTTATCAACCAATTTAATGGTTACACAGTTTTGGATAGTGTACACGTAAATGGCCAACTGACACTGGGTGAAAACCTGGCCGACCTGGGCGGTATTGCTATATCTTATGAAGCATTCAAGAAAACAAAGCAAGGACAAAGCAACGAGAAGATCGATGGTTTCACTCCTGACCAACGTTTCTTCCTGAGCTGGGCGCAGGTTTGGAGGGCCAATACAACGCCTGAAGAACTGGCTTCACGTATCAAGACCGATCCGCACTCTCCTAACCTGTGGCGCTGTAACAGCCCGCTGAGCAATATGGAAGAGTTCTACAAAGCCTTCAATATTCAGCCTGGAGACAAAATGTACCGTCCTGAAAATGAAAGGGCCAAAGTTTGGTAAGATTCAATAAGCATAATCATAACTATAATGCCGGGTGCTCTCACCCGGCATTTTTTATTTGACTATTAGGTGACGTAGAAGTACGCTACCTTTATTGTGATATGAAATCCATTATACTATACTTCTTAATGTTGTGCACGATATCGCGACTAAATGCCCAGGCCATAAGTATGGATAGTCTAACAAAGCCGGTTCGTCTACCGGTCATTTCTAATGATAGTTGTTTGATATCAGGTATAGTTCGTGATAATAAAGAGCAAGTGCTCATTGGTGCAACAATAAAAGTATATCAACATGGTTTATTGCAACAGATCACGGCAACAGATTCAGATGGCAATTTCGCACTCATTACACTGCCCGGGTCCCATGATATAGAAATTAGTTATTCCGGTTATTGTACATACAAAAGAACCAACGTGTACACATCTTGTGGCGGAAAAGTACACACGAATTTCATGCTTGTAGAAGATCCCGATTTTTTTTATCGTAGCTTTCCAGATAAACAGCGGTCATTTTTCTTCCGGCTTTTTCATCGTCAATAGACGCTTTCATCGCATTGACACATTAAAGTCAAATTCATTGTCTATAGCCTTGCCGGTTTGGCAAGGCTTCTTATTATAATACGGCGATGTAGTACCATTCTAACTTTAGCTTAGAATTAATTCTAAAAATTATTTTAAGCATTTATGGAAAACGAAAAAAGCTTGCATCTCATAAAAGACAAGCGGAAAACTGAACCTTTAAAACACAGACCTTATGAAACAGGTAACGGTATTATTCATTCTATTTGTGTGCTTAGGCACACATGCATTTGCCCAATTGGGGGCTATCGCGGGTGTTATAGTAGACTCTAAAAAGGAAACACTTATCGGTGTAACGGTCAAGGCTTTACAGCAGGGTCGAATGGTTGGTAGCGCAGCTACTGATATAAATGGCAACTATACCATAACAAAACTTAAGCCGGGTAAATATGATATAGAAGCCACTTACACCGGATATAGAACATTCCTGATAAAAAACGTAGTAGTTACCGGCAGCAAGACCACAGGTGTAAATATCACTATGCAGGTAAACTCCAAAGAACTAGACGAAGTAGAAGTAAGATCTTATAAAGTCCCTCTTATTGACAAATACTCCCCCGGCTCCGCGACGACTATCACACATGAACAGATTGAAAGAACAGCCAGCCCCTCTATGCAGGAAATAAAAGCTATACCTGCGGGCTCCGGAAGAAAACGTCGTAAAGCAGAAACCCAATACGTATACAATACACCACCACCCCAGCCTTCTTATTACCATCCTGGTAATGAGAGCTATAAAAAGGAGCAGGAAAATGATTTCATGAATGTTTATGCCAATCCGCTTTCTACCATGAGCGTAGACGTAGACAGGGCTTCTTACAGCAATGTGCGTCGCTTTCTTACCGCGGGACAACTGCCACCAGCCGATGCTGTGCGCGTGGAAGAAATGATCAATTATTTTGACTATGATTATCCTCAACCTGATGGTGACGACCCTATTGCAATAGTTACAGAACTGACCGATTGTCCCTGGCAGGCCGGGCACAAACTTTTACACATAGGCATGCAAGCAAAGAACATATCTACAGAAAGCCTGCCACCATCTAATCTTGTTTTCCTTATTGATGTATCCGGCTCTATGGAAACAGAAAACAAATTACCCCTCGTAAAATCCGCTTTAAAAATGCTGGTCAACAACCTGCGCTCTGAAGATAAGCTAAGCATTGTAGTATATGCGGGCAATGCCGGCCTGGTACTGCCTGTCACACCCGGCAACCAGAAAAAAACTATCTACGCAGCGCTCGACAGGTTACAGGCAGGTGGCTCAACCGCTGGCGGTGCGGGCATACAATTGGCATATAAAGTTGCAGCGGAAAACTTTGTACATAATGGCAATAACCGTGTGATACTTGCCACCGACGGCGACTTTAATGTGGGCGTAAGTGGTGATAATGAACTGGAAGAACTGATAACCCGTGAAAGGCAAAAAGGTGTTTATCTTACCTGCCTTGGCTTTGGCATGGGCAATTACAAAGACAGCAAAATGGAAGTGCTTGCAGACAAAGGCAACGGTAACTACGCCTATATAGACAATATACGCGAAGCACAAAAAACATTGGTGAATGAATTTGGCGGCACATTATTCACGGTTGCCAAAGATGTAAAAGCACAGATAGAATTCAATCCTGCTTATGTTCAAGGCTACCGGCTGGTAGGATATGAGAACCGCCTGCTGAACGAAGAAGATTTTAAAGACGATAAGAAAGATGCAGGGGATATGGGCTCAGGACATACGGTAACCATTATATACGAGCTTATCCCAACCGGTACCAACAGCAAACAGGTACGCCGTATTACAGATTTGAAATACCAGCAAAGGAATAACGATGATGAATATAACAGCATCTACCATCCTTACCTGAAAAACGATGGCGGAGAACTGGCTACTATCAAATTCAGGTATAAAAAACCAAATGGTAAGAATAGCAAAGAAATAGTGCAGGTGATACACAACAATGTACACAGTATACAGACTGCCAGCAACAACGCAAGATTTGCCACATCAGTTGCTATGTTTGGCATGTTATTGAAAAATTCTCAGTATAAAGGAACCAGCAGCTATAGTAAAACACTGGCATTGGCAAAAAACAGTCTGGGCGAAGACGCAAACGGCTATAGGGCAGAATACCTGCAGCTGGTAAAAGCAGCCGGGGGCAACGTACAGGATGTGGCAGGGCTATTTGACGAAGGAGATTGAGGGATGTGGTAATAGCTAAAAAATATGCCGGAAGTTTTCTTCCGGCATATTTTATTCTTCAAGACTATTTGCATCTCTTAATACCCGTTTCCATTCCGGGTGGCGTTTAAGATAAGACACTACAAAAGGACAATAAGGTACCAATTTGTAATTATTGTCTTCGATAAAGCTCAATGCTTTTTCTACAATAGCTGCCCCTACACCTTTGCCTTCCAGCGCTGAGGGTACTTCGGTATGGGTTAAAAATATCACGTCTCCTTTCTGCGCGTATTCTATTATGGCCATATGACCATCAACAGTCATTTCAAAACGGCCTTTAGCAGCATTATCTATCAGTGGCAAGTCTTTATATGCTTCGTTCATACATTATGTTTTAATAGTCCAGTGTTCCGAATACGCCGTTTTTATAATCGGCAAATGCCTGTTCAATCTCTTCAGGCGTGTTCATAACAAAATTATCCTTTGCAGCTACAGGTTCATCAATAGGTTCGGCAGAAAGGAACAATACTTTTGTATCCTTTTTTGCTTTTACCGCAAATTCGTCATTGCCTTTTTCAAAAACAATGAGATTGTGCATTTCCACTTCCTGTTCCCCGTTTATAACTACATCGCCGGCAATAATATACAACAGCGTCCAGTAGCCGGGTGTTGCACTAAAGCGCACTTCTTTTCCTTCGCTTATCTCCCCTATTACAGATATAACCGGTGTAAAGCTCTGCAGCACACCGGTCTTACCGTCATAATTGCCGCTTACCAGGCGTAGACTTACACCTTCCTGCTCCAACACTTGCGGTTGTTCTGCTTTCCGGGCAGCCTTATAAAATGGTTCATCCCATTTATTGGCTTTAGGAGCATTTACCCATATCTGTATAAATTCCTGTATACCACCCGTATTCAGTATATGATCTGTTGGCCCTTCACTGTGCAGCAGTCCCTTTCCTGCAAACATCCATTGTGCATCTCCTTCCTTCACGGTCTCATCATGTCCTGCATTGTCTTTGTGAAACCCCTCACCCTGTATTATAAAGGTAACCGGTGAAAATCCCCTGTGCGGATGGGGATATATACGCGATTTACTGCCCGGCAATATAACTTTAGGTCCTGCGTGGTGCAGTACTATAAACGGGTTGGCAAAACGAAACTCTATATGCGGTAATGGCTGTAATACAGTCTCTTCGTCGGTAATATGTTTTTCCTTTCCGTGCAGTATATGTTCTATAGCCTTTTTCATCTTGTATAAAATTAAAAAGAACCAGGCTTAAAGCGCCGGTTCTCCAGGTTAATTTAATATTGGGTAAACACTGATCATATTAGCCAGGTTTTGCGGATTGAGTGTATCACTGATAACCACCCTGTTGGCACCTCTGTGTTTTGTGGCTACCATTTCTTTTAACCTCGCAATTATTCCATCCAGGTCTTCACCTGCATACTGCAGTACCACTGCATCCGGTTGCTGCATATTCAGCAAGGCCGCCAATTTTTTCATGTTCACCGCTTCATTATCGCCATTTACTATCACCCTGTCAAACTCCATCCTGAATATATGATTTATAGCAGCCTCATCTGAATGCACTACCGTAAAATCGTAGTGCTTATTTTTATTCATCCAGCTTTGGATGGTTTCATTTATGGTTTTTGATACGATCAAAACTTGTTTATTCATTTTCTTTCCTTTTTTAAATTTTATTAATCTAATCTCCCAAATTTCCCGCTATTGAAATCATCAATAGCTTGTATGATCTCCTGTTGCGTGTTCATTACAAACGGTCCGTAAGCAGCTATTGGCTCATTCAGCGGCTCGCCTGCCATCACAAACACGCTGCTATCTTCGCTTGCTTTAATACTAATGCGCTCATTATCATGAGCAAACAGTATAAAATCTTTCGCTGCTGCCCTGGTGCTTCCGTTTATTGTAACCGTACCTTTGGTAACGAGCAACATGGTGTTGTGGCTTACCGGGATATTGATAGTTATTTCGCCATCCTGCACCAGGCGTATATCATACATCTCTACCGGGGTAAAGGTTGTAGCAGCACCTTTTACGCCATTTAACTCACCGGCAATGACACGGGCCATGCTTCCGTTATCATCTATTGTATAGCGGTTTATCTGCGCATCTGTTATAGATTGGTATTTCGGTGCAGACATTTTATGCCTGGCAGGCAGGTTCACCCATATCTGCATCATATGCTGCAAACCGCCTTTTTCAGAAAATTCCTGTGTCTGGAACTCATCATGCAGCACACCCGATGCTGCGGTCATCCATTGTATGTCGCCGGGGCCTATTACTCCGCCGCCGCCAGATGAATCGCGGTGTTCTACATAACCGTCAAACACAACCGTTACGGTTTCAAATCCACGGTGCGGGTGTGACCCTACTCCTTTACGATGTGGTGTAGGCGGAAACTGGTGCGGTGCGTTATAGTCCAGCAAAAAGAACGGGCTGGTTTCCTGGCTATAATTTTTTGGTCCTGGTATATAATTAGCCACCCTGAAGCCATCACCTACCATATGAGTGGGTGCGTTGCTTACCTGGTGCTTTACAGTTTTATAGTTCATTGAAGTTCCCTTTTAAATGTTAAAACTATATTTGTTACAACAAATTTTGTGCAAAATTTTTAACCCCTTAGTTTATTCAGCAAACGGTTCAATTGATCAGCCTCTTTGTCAGTAATATTAGCCTTCATAGTTGCCTTAATGTCACCCATCTGGACATTTAGTCTTTCCAACAATTTTTTCCCCTTAGGCGTGATGGTTATATCCATGCGGCGGCGGTTCTCTTCGCAAAGACTGCGGTTTACTAAACCCTTGTTTACTAATTTATCGAGGAGGCGGGTAAGGTCATTCGCCTTATCCAGTACCACTTCTTTTATTTCGCCGGGAGATATGGCACCCGGTGAGCGGCCGTTAATGATACGCAGTACATTATAATGCTGTATGAGCAGGTCGTGCTCCTTCAGCAGGGCATTTTGAATATCGCGCAACCAGTTAGCCGTAAAAATGATATTCACGGCTGTTCTTTCATAACTATCTGCAAACTCTTTTCCTTGTTTTATCGCTTCTTCTATCTTCATAACGCTATTGCAATATTTGTTACAACAAAATTACGCATTGCAGTATATTTTAAGCTGCGATATTAAAGATAGCTGTATTATATTTATTTATAAATACCTGCCTGTGATCCTTTCCATAGCATACACCCGTTTCAATGCTGCCGACAAGCAGATGTTGCGGCAATTGATACCGGGGCGCTGGCTGGCAGCTATCAAACGCCTGTGGAAAAGCCTTTTATTGCCATTTGGCGCTGCCGGCACACTGGGCTGGCTTATAAACCTGGTAATCAACACAGTACAAGGCAACGAAGGCTGGCAATACTACCTGTATCATCCCAAATGGACCCTGGGTCTTGCTGTCCTCTTTATCGTGCTGGTCAGCCTAGGCTTTTTTATGCTGATCGCCAATGTCATTATATTCATTACCACTATGGTGCCTATTTATTCCGACCGGATTAGAGGACGAAAGCAGGTAATTTACTTTAAACCTGAGCCCTATTACCTGCAGGGAGATGATGATTACTATATAAAAACCGGCATTCCCGAACATCCATTCCTAAAAGTAAATTTTGAAGCATATAGCCGTGCCGCAGAAACGGAGCAACTGGTGATGGAAATGGCGCCAGCTACCAATATCATTTTGAATATTGGCATGGGCACGGCGCAAGGTAACTGGATGCCGCCATCGGGCAAAGATGTAATACTGCGAAATGGGGAACAATAAATCTAAATCTATTACACCCCTACATTATTCCTGAATATCTTAACTGCAATAGCCAGGAGTATAACGCCAAAAAACTTACGAACTACCAATATACCTGATGGCCCAAGCACTCTTTCAATGAGATTAAGTGAGCGAAGGGTAATGTAGATAACAACCAGGTTGATAAATATAGCCACCAGTATATTGGCTGCCTGGTAATTGGCTTTTAAAGACATAATGGTAGTAAGAGTACCTGACCCTGCTATCAGCGGGAAGGCGATGGGTACCACAGTACCGGCTTTGCTATCCTTTTCGTTGCGGAAGATTTCCAGCCCTAATACCATTTCCAGCCCCAGCACAAATATGACTATCGAGCCCGCAATGGCAAAAGAATGTATATCAAGGCCCATAAAATTCAGCGCCTGCTCGCCTACGTAGAAAAAAAGGAGCATAAGTGCACCAGAAACCAGGGTAGCGCGCAGGCTGCTGATCTCGCCCATGGTCTTGCGCAGGGAAAGCAATACAGGCACCGAACCCAGCATATCTATTACCGCAAAAAGGGTAAAAGACAAAGTAACAATTTCTGAAATATTTACGGGTCCTAAAGACTGCATAGCCTGTAAAGTTACAATAGTTTAAAAATGGGGCAAGGATTACCTATTTTTACGGCCTCAAAACACACATAATGGGCATTTCCAATTATAAGCACACCGCAGCTGAACGTTTTATGCGCTATGTGCAGGTAGATACACAAAGCGATCCTGCATCTCCTACCCAACCCAGCACTATGAAGCAGAAAGACCTGAGCCGTATGCTGGTAAAGGAACTGCAATTAATAGGCGTTGCTGATGCAGAACTGGACGAGCATGGCTATGTATATGGTACCATTCCTGCTACTACCGAAAAACAGGTACCGGTGCTTTGTTATTGCTCGCATGTGGACACTGCCCCTGATTGCAGCGGCGCAGGCGTAAAACCCATTTTGCATGAAAAATTCGACGGAAGTGATATTGTGCTGCCGGATGACCCGACAGTAGTTATCAGTACCCATAACCACCCATACCTGAAAGAACGTATAGGGGACAACATTATTACCGCATCGGGTACCACCCTGCTGGGTGCCGATGATAAAGCCGGTGTAGCCATAATAATGGACCTGGCTCAATACCTGATCGAACATCCTGAGATACCACACGGCAAAATACGTATCCTGTTTACACCGGATGAAGAAGTAGGACGTGGTGTGAACAAAGTAGATATGCAAAAGCTGGGTGCAAACTTTGGCTATACATTAGATGGAGGTGAACGCGGCCACCTGGAAGGAGAGACCTTCTCGGCCGACGGCGTTACTGTAACATTTAACGGCGTAAGCGCTCACCCCGGTTATGCAAAAAATAAAATGGTGAGTGCTATTAAGGCAGCATCTGCTTTTGTAAGCAAACTGCCACGCCACGAATGGTGCCCCGAAACCACCGAAGGCATGGAAGGCTTTGTACATCCGGTAAGTATTGAAGGTACTATAGAGAAGGCAACTGTACAGTTCATCATCCGCGATTTCAATTCGGCCATGCTGGCTACGCACGAAGAACGCCTGCGCGCTTTAGTAACAGAAACAGCAAAAGAATTTCCCGGTATAGGCACTGAATTTGTTATCAAAGAACAGTACCGCAATATGAAAGAAGTATTGGACACCGTACCGTTTGTAATGGATAATGCTGAAGAAGCCTACAAACGCGCCGGCATGAAGGCCGTACGGATGAGTGTACGCGGCGGTACAGATGGCTCACGCTTGTCATTTATGGGATTGCCCTGCCCTAACCTGTTTACCGGCGAAATGGGCATACATTCCAAACAGGAGTATGTGAGCGTACAGGACATGGAAAAAGCTGTAGAAATGCTGGTACACCTGGCACAGGTATGGGAAGAAAAGGCATAAACAAAAAAAAATAAAAAGTAAAACCGATAGAAAATGAATCCACAGATAAAAACAGTATTACTTACCGTACTTACATTATCCTGCTTTGCCATAGCATTGGTAGAGCTAAGCGGCGTAAGCAACACAGCTTTGTTTAATAAATATGGCATAGGCGAAAGCAGTGGTGGGAGCCCTCTTATGCCGGATAGCGTGGCCCACCGCACGAAGCAAATGCATGATATGCCGAAGACCACTATACAATTCGATACTACGAAACATAATTTCGGCACCATAAAAGAAGGCGATAAGGTAAAATATGCTTACCATTTCAAAAACATTGGAAATAATCCTTTGTTAATATCCAATGTATCGGCTTCCTGCGGATGTACGGTTCCGTCGTTTCCTAAAGAGCCTATTGCACCCGGCGGAGACGGCAGTATTGAAGTGGAATTTAATAGCAAAGGCAAGGAAGGGCACCAGACCAAGAATGTGATGATCTATTCTAATGCCCAGGAAGAAGCGATGTCTATAGGTTTTGAAGCAGAAGTAGTTAAATAATATAATGAGTACGATAATAGTACCTTTTTTCCAGCGGGTAAAGCAATACTTGTCGCTGATAAAATTCAGCCATACAGTATTTGCTTTGCCATTTGCCCTGATAGGTTTTACACTAGCGGTAGTAAAAGAACAAAAAAGCTTTGAATGGCATCTGTTCGTAAAAATGCTGTTGTGCATGGTGTTTGCGCGCACGGCCGCTATGGCATTCAACCGCTATCTTGACCGTCGCTTTGATGCACTGAACCCGCGCACGGCGCAACGGGAGATACCTGCCGGTGTTATCAAACCGGAACATGCTTTATGGTTTACTATCCTTAATTCTGTTTTGTTCGTGGTCACTACCCTATTCATCAACATGACCGTGTTCTACTTATCTATAGTAGCATTATTCGTTATCCTGTTTTACAGCTATACCAAGCGTTTTACTGCGTTATGCCATCTTGTGTTGGGTGTTGGGCTTTCGCTTTCACCACTGGGTGCTTTCCTTGCTGTGACAGGTTATTTTAAACTACTGCCGGTATTGTTCTCACTGGCCGTACTTACATGGGTTGCGGGCTTTGATATAATCTATGCCCTGCAGGACGAAGCATTCGACCGTAGCCAGAAACTACACAGCATACCGGCTGCTTTAGGTACTACCAATGCGCTGTGGGTATCTAATATTTTGCATGTACTTTCATCGCAATTCATCATTGCTGCAGGGTTTGTTGGTTCGTTCAATATCATATACTGGATAGGCGCATCCGTGTACTGCGGGCTGCTGATATACCAGCACATGTTGGTAAAACCCAATGACCTGAGCAAGGTAAATATGGCGTTTGCCAATACCAATGGGTATGCCAGCATTATCTTTGCCGTATTTACCATTATTTCACTTTTATTATCATAAGCACAATGAATATTGCATTGATAGGCTATGGCAAAATGGGTAAAGCCATTGAAGAAATAGCGCTCGAACGCGGGCACAATATTGTACTGCGTATCACTTCTGCTAACAGGCACGAAATGGACAAGGCCCATTTACAAAATGCAGATGTGGCAATAGAGTTTACCAATCCGGAAGCTGCCCGTGATAATGTAAGCACTGTGCTGAATACGGGCGTGCCAGTAGTATGTGGCACCACCGGGTGGAACGAAGGGTTGGACCATGCCAAAATGCGCACACTCGACAACAAAACCGCATTCCTGCAAACATCGAATTTCAGCGTGGGCGTGAATATATTTTTTGAAGTAAATAAACTGCTGGCATCGTTAATGAACGACCAGCCTTCTTACAACGTAAGCATAGAAGAAACGCACCATACCCAAAAGAAGGATGCTCCCAGTGGTACCGCCATTACCCTCGCAGAACAAATATTAGAAAATCTGCCGCGCAAAAAACACTGGACTAAAGACAATACAGATAACGCGGAAGCTTTTCCTATCGTCGCACACCGCACCGAAAACGTGCCGGGTACGCACAATGTAAAATACAGCTCTGAAATAGACGATATTGAGATCATTCACACCGCTCATAGCCGAAAAGGCTTTGCACTTGGAGCTGTACTGGCTGCCGAGTTCATTGTAGGAAAGCAGGGCATTTTTACGATGCAGGATGTGCTGGGTATAAGAAGAATGTAAACTAAAAGCCCTGCAATGCAGGGCTTTTAGTTTATGGTTTCAGGTAAAGATCGAAATAATCGCTCACCTTTTGCATCAGGTGCACCCTGTCTTTACCTCGTACATTATGTTCGTAACCGGGATACACGAAATAGTCTACCTGTACATTTTCGTCCACGCATTTTTTCAGGAAGTAAATAGAATGCTGCCACACTACCGTAGGATCGTCCGTACCATGTATCAATAACAGCTTGCCCTGCAGGTTCTTCACTTTGCTGAAAAGGTTATTATTCGCATATCCTTCAGGGTTTTGTTCCGGCCTGTCCATATAACGCTCGGTATACATTATTTCATACATACTCCAGTCCATCACAGGGCCGCCTGCTACCGCACATTTAAATACACCGGGATGGCGCAGCATCAATGAAGTGGTCATAAAACCACCAAAGCTCCAGCCATGTACACCCATACGATCTGCATCGACATACGGTAAAGATTTAAGGTATTCTACACCCTTCAACTGGTCATTCATTTCTACCGTACCCAATTGGCGGAAGGTAGCCTGTTCAAATGCAAGGCCACGATTACCGCTGCCACGGCCATCCATGGTAAATACAACGTATCCGCGCTGGGCCATATATTCATACCACAGGTTATTGCTCTCAGGGAATGAGTTCTTTACTAATTGCACGTGCGGACCATTATACAGGTACACAACTGCCGGGTATTTTTTAGACGAACTAAAATTGGTGGGCAATATTAGTTTACCATACAAGGGCGTGCCATCATCGGCCTTCAATGTTATGTTCTTAATTTCAGGACGGTCATAGTCTGCCAGCGTATTAGGTGCTTCCAGTACCACGGTGCTATATTTATCATGCGTGCTGCATACAATCCCGCGACGTGGTACTCCGGCACCGCTATACACATCGTATACGTATTTACCATCTGAAGAAGGATAAACCGTATGTGTTCCCGGTTCGCTATCTAATCGGCGCATTTTACCGGTGTTCCAGTTTACAGCATAGGTATGCTTTTCCATGGCCGACTCTTTAGAAGCAGCAATGATAAATGCTTCATCGTCTGCATCTTGCCCCAGTATTTCATTTACTACCCATTTGCCTTTTGTTAGCTGTTTCAGCAGTTTACCTTCCGTATTGTACAGGTACAGGTGCATATAGCCATCGCGCTGGCTCCACCAAACAAATTTATCATTGCTGCCGGGTATAAAATTAAGTTCATGCTGCGGCTCTACATATTTCTCACTCTTTTCTTCAAACAGCGTACGCACTTTCTTGCCGGTTTGTATATCGTACTGGTTCAGCCACATATGGTTCTGGTCGCGGTTGAGAACGGCTATAAAAACATACTTTTCATCAGGACTCCAGGTTACACAGGTGAGGTATTGGTCTTTCGGGGCCTCTGTTTGTAATTGCACGGTACGGCCTGTAGTTATATTATACACCTGTACCGTTACCTGGTGCGATTTACCGCCGGCCATAGGATATTTTATGTTCGTATTCTTCGCCGGTATCTCTGTCCAGTTGACAACAGGATAATCGGCCACCATGGTTTGATCCATGCGGTAGTAGGCCAGGTAATTGCCATCAGGTGAAAAGAATTTACCCCTGGTAATACCGAACTCATTGCGGTGCACCGGCATACCATTCACTATATCTTTGTTTGCATCATTGGTCAGAGCTATACTTCTTTTATCCCTGGTCATCAGCCACAGATTATTATCTATTGTATAAGCTACATTGCCGCTTTTATGCACAGCTATGCTATCTGCTTTTTCGGGCAGTGTCATCCAGTTCTCCCAGGTCATACCACCGGCGGTAAGCGTACCTTTTTTTAGTTCATTTCCATCTGCAAAATATATAAGCCCTTCGTCTAGCCAGGTAAGTTCCGGCATTGCTTTCAACTTGTTCTTGCTATACAACTTTTGGTTCAGGTCTTTCAGGCGCACCACAGTATCTGTACGGTCTGTAGGATACGTAGTGTATATCCATGCGTAGCTGCCATCGCCAGTTTTTACTACCTGGTACATGCGGTGTGTATTAGGCTCCCAGCTTGGCTGTTTGATATTCCGGAGTGCCAGCGTAGTACTCATACCATTTGTTGCTTCCGCTATGGTAAATTGCTTTTTCTGTGCCACGACAGCATTAGCCATCAGCGAAACGCCTGCCAGCAATATACAGGCCTTGTTGTTTATAAACATTCTTATGTATTAAAATGACTTTAATAAAGACGGCTGAAATTATTCATAATTCGTTAAAAAGTGATGCCCCTAATAGGGTTAGACCCTAAATTTGAAAACCTTTTACGGCTATTTGCCGTTTATTAAGCATATGCGCATACTTATCACACTCATCCTCATTGTAAGTAACCTAACTGTAAATGCCCAGTTTGAATATTTTAACACCCCCGATTTCTGGGGGAAATTTCAAATAGACACAAAGCCGGAGACTACCCGCCCAGATTCTGCATTTATAATGATCAGCAACAGGAAATACACAGGTGATAAACTCAGGTTCCTGGGAGATGCTGTAGATGAAGAACGCCTGCATTACCTGTATATCTATGCATGGAAAAATAAATGGCATGTTCTGGAAACAAAAAGTATAGAAGAGGCTGTAAACTATATGCCCGATATTAACAAGGACTGGCTATTGTATACAGAAGGCATGGGCAAACAATTTACTACCGATGCCGACCGTGCATTCATTGTAAACGGTATGTATCATGTAAATGTTATCATGTTCGACTATCCGAGTATTACATCCGAAAAAGGGCAATTCGGTAATTATTTCTTTGCCATAGGCAATGCAAAAAATGCCTACAAATATTTCATCCCTGCTATGTACACCATCGAAGACCTGCGCGTAAAGCATAAAATGGGCAATGGTAAATTGTCTATGATATTTCATAGCATGGGCAACTATGTGGTACGCAATATGGTAAAGAATGGTGAATTGAGGATGATAAACGACAGGCAGTGGGTAGACAATCTTATATTGAATGCTCCTTGCGTACCCAACCGGCACCATAAAGTATGGCTTGAGAAAATAGGCTTTGCCAAAAACATCTACGTTCACTACAACCCCGAAGATAGAACGCTTGGAGGAGCATATCTTGCCAGCAAACAGATACAGTTAGGCGGAGCACTCAAAAATGCTGAATGCGATAATGTCCACTATATCAATTTCAGTACGCTTTGCGGTGAGAATCACAGCAACTTCCTGAATGTGCATGGCCGGCCGCCTGCATCTGCCGCCGCAGTAAGGCACTACAATACTTTATTTCACGGCAACCCGGTTGACCTAAGCAATACTGCACTATATACACCAACCGCTTACAGGCATATAGGTTATGATATACTGCCTAATTGAGTGTATTAACTACCGTGCGTAGTTTCACAAGTTTCTCCATCAAAGGTTCCAGCAGATCAAGTTTCAGCATGTTGGCACCGTCTGATTTAGCGCAGGAGGGGTCGGGATGGGTTTCTATAAATAAACCATCGGCACCCACTGCTATTGCAGCCCTAGCTATTGTTTCTATCATTTGAGGATTACCACCTGTAACACCGCTGCTTTGATTAGGCTGCTGCAAAGAATGGGTACAATCCATTACTACCGGTACGCCCATGGCACGCATGGTAGGTATGCCCCTATAGTCTACTATCAGGTCGTGGTAGCCAAAGGTTGTGCCACGGTCGGTAAGGGCAATTCTATTATTACCGCTTTCCTGCAATTTGGTTACGGCAAACTGCATTGCTTCCGGACTCAGGAATTGTCCCTTTTTTACATTCACCACTTTACCTGTTTTTGCTGCAGCAACCAGTATGTCTGTTTGCCTGCAAAGGAAAGCAGGTATTTGCAATACATCTACATATTCAGCCGCCATAGCTGCTTCCTCAGCAGCATGTATATCTGTAACTACAGGAACATTATAGGTATCGCGTACTTTCTTCAGCAGTTTCAGCGCTGCTTCATCCCCAATACCGGTGAAACTGTCTAGCCGCGTGCGGTTGGCCTTGCGGTAAGAGGATTTGAATATAAGCGGTATTTCCAGTCGCTTGCTGATATCTATTACCCTTTCCGCAGTACGCATTAATATCTCTTCCCCTTCTACCACACATGGCCCCGCCATCAGAAAGAAATTATCTTTATTTATATTTTGTTCTTTAAATAAAACTTCTAAAAAATCACGATTCATGATGCAAAGATAATAGATACTATACACTAGCATTCAGGCAGGCTAATAGGTATATGCAATGCAAGACCGCCTTCTGCTGTTTCTTTGTACTTGTGGTTCATGTCCAGTGCTGTATTCCACATGGTTTTTACCACGTGATCTAACGATACACGGGCATTATCCGGGTTGCTTTGCAGTGCCAGTTGCGAGGCGGTGATAGCCTTGATAGCGCCCATAGTATTGCGCTCTATACAGGGCACCTGCACTAAGCCGCCTACAGGGTCGCAGGTAAGACCCAGGTGGTGTTCCATAGCAATTTCGGCGGCCATCATACACTGGCGTGCATTCCCGCCAAGGCATTCGGTAAGCGCAGCTGCCGCCATTGCCGATGATACGCCTATTTCTGCCTGGCAGCCCCCCATAGCAGCCGACAGCGTAGCCCCTTTTTTGAATATACTGCCTATTTCAGAGGCCGTAAGCAGGAACTGTATGATCTTTTCATCATCAAACCCATCGCAGAAGGCAATATAGTATTGCAATACTGCGGGTACTACACCTGCAGCACCGTTTGTAGGCGCTGTCACAACCCTGCTAAAAGAAGCATTCTCCTCATTTACTGCCAGCGCAAAACAGCTTACCCAATCAAGCGTGTACTGAAAATGCTGTCCCCCACTGCGTATGGCTTCCACCCATTCAGCATGGTTATTATATGTTTTACCATTTAATAATCTTTTATTGAGTGCTGCAGCACGGCGTGTCACATGCAAACCGCCCGGCAGCTCACCTGTTATATGGCAGCCCCTGTATATGCAGTCGCGCATAGTTTCCCATATACGTAACACACCTCGTTTAGTATCTTCTTCACTACGCCAGGCATGCTCATTTTCCATTACCACTTCTGATATGCTTAAGCCGGTCTTCCTGCACCAGTGCAGCAGGTCATCGGCCTTGTCAATAGGAAACGGTAATTCTACAGTATTAGCACCTGAACCATCTTCCCCTTCTTTCACAACAAAACCACCACCAATAGAGTAAAATGTTTCCGCTATCTCTGCACCGTCGGTAAATGAGCACAGAAAGGTCACCGCATTGGGGTGAAAAGGCAAACTCTCATCCATCAGGAAAACAACATCTGTTTCAGGATTAAAGCTTATCTGTTTTTCCAGCCCCAGTACCAGCTTGCGGTTCTCTCCAATACTTTGAATACGGGGCGTTATCTGGTTCACGTCAAAAGTCACAGGATCTTCCCCATTCAGGCCCAGTATCACGGCCACATCCGTACCATGGCCTTTACCGGTCTTAGCCAGCGAGCCATACAGCAGTACTTTCACTGATGCTACCTTGTCTATACCATGCTGCCGTATCGTATCTACAAAACGCAATGCTGCACGCCAGGGGCCTAATGTATGTGAGCTGCTTGGACCAACGCCTATCTTAAATATGTCGAATACAGATATTGTCTCTTTGTTCACCTGTTGCTTAAATTGAAAAAGGGGGAAAAGAATTTCCCCCTAAAGATACTATGAAGCCAAGAAACTTTCAGGCATTTAACCTTTCCTTTATTATGGCATCAGCACATGGTCTATTACATGTATCACACCGTTCTTCTGGCGAACATCCTTGATGGTTACTTTGGCAACGCCGCCTTTGGCATCTTTTACCCACAACGCATTACCTTTTTCCATAATAGTCAATTCTTCGCCTTGCACGGTTTTTACCATTGCTTTACCATTACCGTCTTTTACCATTTTCATCAGGCTGGCAGCATCCCAGTTGCCCGCTACTACATGGTAAGTGAGCACGCTTGTTAGGGTACCTTTACTTTCAGGTTTCAGCAGGTTATCTACCGTACCTTTAGGCATCATATCAAAAGCTGCATTGGTGGGCGCAAATACGGTAAAAGGCCCGTCGCTTTTCAATGTTTCCACCAGGCCTGCCGCTTTCACCGCTGCAACCAATGTAGTATGGTCTTTTGAGTTTACGGCATTGTCTACTATGTCTTTAGAAGGGTACATAGGGGCTCCGCCTACCATTACTGTTTTTTCGCCTCTAGCAAAACTTTGTGTTGTACCGATTGCAGCCAGCATTGCTACTGCCATTACAGGAATCAAAAAAATACGTTTCATAAAATGATTGTTTTGGTTAGAAAATGTGTTTCAATAATACTTACGGCTGGTTTTCCTTTTTGGTTTTCCGCAATCAGAAAAAAAATGGGAAAAAATTTCTTACCAATTGAATTTGCCGCAGGGCATAATAAAAAAGCAGGCGGTATACCGCCTGCTTTTTTATTATAATGTATTGTAGTAGCTATTGTACGCTCAGGGTAAATGGCATCAGCATCATGTTCCTGCCATTCATTGTACGCAGTTCTTTTATTTTTTTATAATACTCATAATCTGCACCCATTTCCTTTTCCAGCATAGCTTTCATTATCATAGATGCCCCGGAGTTACCTTTAAAGCGCTTCAGCATCATTTCAAACTTATCACTTGGTTCAGGATAGGTTACTACATCATAAGTTTTGAGCTTTGCCAGTCTTGATGCACTTTCTATAGCACGATTCAGGTCACCAATGCCATCTACCAGGCCGTTACCCAATGCATCTGTACCTGTCCACACACGGCCCTGGGCTATGCTATCTACCATAGCAGCATCCAGCTTGCGGCCTTTTACCACACGGCTTTTAAAGATGGCGTAGATATTGTCTACACTTTTCTGCATGCGGGCAGTTTCATCCGGGGTTAAGGCACGAACACCTGTTGGGAAGTCGGCATAAGGTGCGTTCTTCACTTCGTCAAAGGTTACGCCCAGTTTATTCTTTAGCAGGTTCTCGCTGTTGAACATCATAGAGAACACGCCAATACTACCGGTAATAGTATTAGGTAAGGCAAAAATACTATCGGCCTGGCAAGAGATATAATAGCCACCCGACGCGGCATAGTCGCCCATAGATACTACCAGCGGCTTTTTAGCTTTCAGTAATTGCAATTCGCGCAATATCACTTCCGAAGCTAATGCACTACCACCCGGTGAGTTGACGCGCAATACCACTGCCTTTACTTTATCATTCTGGCGCAACTTGCGTATATCATCACAAATGGTCTCAGATGCTATCATGTGGTTGTCATCGCTTTCTCCATCTGCAATATTGCCTTCTGCAAACAATACAGCTACACGATTATCTCCTTTAATACCGTCTTTTATACTGCGTGCATATTCGTTCAGGTCCTGGTATTTTATTTTTTCCTTCTCGCCTGTACCTGTTTTAGCCTTCAGGCGGTCTTCTACCTGGTCCCAATACATCAGGCCATCTACCAGCTTGTGAGAAAGCGCATCTTCCGGGAACTCGATAGCACCACTGGCAGCCAGCTGGTGTACGCCCGCAGTATCCATATGCGTATGCTCTGCTGCTGCCATAAGAAATTCAGCCCAGAAATCGTGCTGAAATTCAGCTATCTGCAGGCGGTTAGGATCACTTATTTTTTCTGCACGGAACGGTTCGGTTGCACTTTTAAATTTACCAGCATAAAATATCTCCGGCTGCAATTCCAACTTATCCAGTGTACCTTTAAAGAAAGCCAGCACAGTGGCAAACCCTTTCAACTCAAGGTCTCCTACTGGATTCAGGAAGATACTGTCAGCAGCAGAACCTACATAATAGGCTCCCTGGGTGATACCTTCACCATAAGCATACACGAATTTGTCACTGCCCCTGAAATTCTTCACGGCACTGCGCAATTGCTGTAATGTAGCCCAACCATTAGGTGTGCCAGACAGCTTTATAAGGATACCCTTTATATTATTATCCGTCTTTGCATGGTCTATAGCTTTGGTAATATCATATATACCTGCTACATAAGCATCATCATCATTCAGTACAGCCAGCGAATTGCTTTCGCCTTGCTCATGAATGCGCTTATTCATATCTATTACCAATACGCTATTGGCAGCCACCTGTACTTTTGGTTCGCTGGTAGATTTCGACACCGCATTAATAATCAATCCTATGATCACGCCAAATACAATAACGCCCGCTACGATCATGGCTAACAGCGAGGCGAAAAACATCTTAAAAAATTGTTTCATCAGTAAAAGTTTGTGGTTGTTATATTAATAACACTGCAAATATACGGGAGTACCCGTCATCTTTATTACTCGGGCAGCCTGTATAAACGTTAATTAGTGTTACAGTTATATTCCTGTTCCTGTTTTAAAACGACGCAAAGTTTAATACTTTTAGGCATCCTAATACTATTTTATGAAATACGTTTATACACTATTGCTCTCCCTGCTAGCCGTTACTTCCTTTGCAGAAGAACTGACACCAAATGCTGAGAAAATAAAAGAGGCTTACCGCATCTATCTTACCAATACCAACGCAGCACAAAACCAGGTAAACTTCATCAATAATTACCCCGGCACAAAAGAAGCATTTCTTGAGGTATTTCTCCCGGCCAACCGTGAACAGCTATACGATGACCGTGTCATTTACATGGAAACCCTGATAGCCCTAAGCAAGGTATATCCACGGGAAGTAATGATAAAAGGTATAGGCATAGGTAAAGACATGGTAGGTGCAGGCGATATAACCGGTCAATTGCAGAATATGTCTTTAGACCTATCTGTTGCATATACCGCCGAGTTTGCCAGCGAGGTAAGCAAATGGAAAAAAGCAGACCAGCAAGCGCTCATGAATTTTCTCACAGATATTGAAGGCCGCGACGAAAGCATACAAGTACTGGCCAACAACCTGCGTGCCCTAGGCGAAAACAAACTGGCTGCTATGCTGGAAAATACATTTGATGCAGCTAAGAAAAGAGCAGGAGAATAATGAGCGAACCTGTTTATAATAAGGCCGGTATAGGCTATAACGCCGTCCGCAAGGCAGACCCCTACCTGGCCTCGCGCATGTACACACATATAGTGCCTAAACCGGGAGGCATATACCTGGATGTAGGTTGTGGTACCGGTAATTACCTCACGGCCCTGACGGAAATGGGATTGCAATTCTATGGTATAGACCCGAGCGAAACAATGCTGGAAGTGGCACGGTCTAAAAACCATGGTGCTACCCTGATAAATGCTAAAGTTGAGCATATACCCCTGCCCGATGCCTTCTTTGATGGCGCCATGGGCAATTTTACCATGCACCATTGGGATGATAAAATAAAAGGGCTAACAGAAATAGCCAGGGTGCTTAAACCTAAGGCAAGAGCAGTCTTCCTGAGCTTTACACCTGAACAGATGCATGGCTATTGGCTGTTCCACTATTTCCCCGATATGATGGAGCGCTCTACAGCTTTGCTGCCGGGCATAGATGCCGTAGAACAATGGCTGTACGAAGCAGGCTTCAACCTCGTTGAAACAGAAAAGTATTTTGTACAGGACGATTTACAAGACCAGTTTCTCTACGCTAACAAGCATAAACCGGAAAACTATCTCATCCCCGAAGTGAGAAATGGGGCCTCTTCATTTACGGTATTTGCCGATCCTAAAGAGGTGGCTGCCGGCCTGATACAGTTGAGCCATGATATAGAGACGGGGGAAATAAACGATATCATAGCCCGCTATGAAAATGACGAAGGGGATTATTTGTTTTATGTTGCAGAACGCGAATAAGCAAGGTCGGGCATTTGCTATTACTGTTGCACAATTTTTGATTTTTCCTTTAACGATAACAATTGCTCTTTATGCAGTAATGCAGTATCATACCCTAGTTTAAATATCTCATCGGCATGCTTTACATCGTACATATCATAATGATGTAAGGGCACTTCAATAAAAACATCGCAATTATTTATTTTGGAATAGGCTGAATTAGCTATTGCCAGGTGAAAACACCTTTCAGCTATATTGAAGGTCTTAAAAAATGAGTTCTTACCTACGCCTTTTTCTATCTTATTAACGAACGAGCCGATGATTGCATCACAAATACCGCTTAAAGGTTCTACGGGGAAATCATTTAAAACGCCTCCATCCACAAGTATTTTGTCTGCCGCTATTACAGGTTCAAACACTACCGGTACAGATGCTGAAGCGATGATGGCATCAATAAGCTGGCCGGTTGAAAATATTACGGCCCTGCCCTCTACCAAATCGGTAGCAACAACAAACAATTTTGTTTTCAATGCCGCGAAATCATCCTCTTTAAATGTTTGTTTTAGTAAAGCCCTCAATACTTCCATTGAAAAAAAGCCTTCTTTCCTCCATGCTAAACTGCTCAATCCAAAAAACCTGTTGTTCCTGAATATATTCATAATATCATCAGGACTCTTGCCTGATGCATATAAGGCCCCTACTATAGCACCGGCACTTGTCCCTGAAATAGCATAGGGATATATGCCCAATTCTTCCAAGAATTTAATCACTCCCAGGTGGGCAAATCCCCTTGCGCCGCCACCCGATAAAACATAGCCTATTTTCATAGCTTTCAATGCAATTGGCATTGAATTTAATCATTTAAAAATAACCATACTCCTTACTATATATTTGTTCGTTAAGAATTACATAAACCACGAGGAGTCTATGACACAAACAATTACATGGAATGATTTTGAAAAAGTAGAACTGCGTGCAGGCACCATAATAGAAGTGCAGGATTTTCCTAATGCACGTAAGCCGGCATATAAACTTCATATAGATTTTGGTGCTGAAATAGGTACGAGGTGGAGCAGCGCTCAAATAACCAAACATTATACCAGGGAAGAACTCATTGGGCGTCAAATTGTGGCAGTTGTGAATTTCCCGGAGAAGCAGATTGCTAATTTTATGTCGCAATGCCTGGTCACCGGCTTTGCTGATGAAAGCGGGGACATCATACTTGCTACAGTGGATAAGGCAGTGCCAAACGGAGCTAAACTGCACTGAACAAATTAGCACTTTAACATTTTCTTCACTTCCGACAGGTAGGCAAAAGTGTATTATAATAAACGCACACTATGCACAAACTGCTACCTGCCCTTATCTTGCTGGGCACCACACTCCATGCCACAGCACAAACCGGCAAACAACTCAAAAATGCCGACATCATTATACGCCATACCAATGTAATAACCATGCAAGACAGCCTGCCGCTTACAGACAGGCTGGTATGCATCAGCAAGAACAGGATAACCTATATAGGCCCCGATAAGCAGAACGCTGAACTACAAACCAGTGCACAAATAATAGATGCCAATGGGGGTTACCTGATGCCGGGTATGGCCGAGATGCATGTACACCTGCCGCCGCCCGAAGAACAAAAGAAATTTTTCACACTTAGCCTGATGGGGGGCGTTACTACAGTACGCTCTATGCGCGGTAAACCCCAGCACCTGGATCTAAGAAAACCTCAAGGATACCCTATACCACATATGTACCTGGGTGCACCCATTATCACCCGCTTCACCCCACTCGATGAAAAAAGTGCAGACAGTATTATGCATGCCTACAGCACCGCCGGCTATGATTTCATTAAAGTATTAGACATTAAGGACTCTGTTTCTTTCATTACCCTTATGAAATATGCGCGCAGGTACAAACTGCCTGTTTGCGGTCACATGTTATACAACCTGAGCCTGGAATGCTTGCTGAACAACGGGTATAGTACCATAGAACACATGGGCGGATATGTAGATGCAGCTAAAGAAGGACAGGCATATTTAAATAATATCCTGGCACTCACCAAAGTTAATCATATATACCAGTGCCCTACAGAAGACTGGTACTCTGTATATAACCAGCAGGTAGATGAAACGGCATTGAAACAACGGGCAGGATTACAGTACATACATGATACCATAAAAGCTCAATGGGATAAAAACATTGCAGATACGCGTGCCAAAATGGGTGATTCTGCGTTAACAGCTATGCGTGAAAAATATGCACAGATCCACCGCACAAAAATTGATATCATCGGGCAAATGTCTGTCATAAATATTATGCTGCTAATTGGTGCTGATGGCGGTGAGGATTATATGGTACCGGGATTTACCATGATAGACGAAATGAATATATTCAAAGAAGCCGGGCTTAACAACTACCATATATTGCAATGCGCAACCGTCAATGCCGCAAAGTATATGAAACAGGATAAAGATTGGGGCACTGTAGAAACAGGAAAACAAGCTAACCTTGTATTACTTGCTGCCAACCCTTTGGAAGATCTCCATGCCGTGACACAGGTAGAAGGCGTTTTTATTGATAACAAATACCTGTCGCAAAAAGAATTAGAGGCATCTTTAAACCCTTAGTATCTTTGTAAAAGGGTATTAAAGCGGGTATTTTGACTAAAGCATATCTATTGTTAGGCAGTAATGAAGGTGACAGGCTTGGGCTGATGCAGGAAGGTATAGAACAGATAAGCAAAACCTGCGGTAAGATCATTGGGCAGTCGCACATGTACGAAACAGCAGCATGGGGACTGGAAGAACAGCCTGATTTCCTTAATATGGCCATTGTGATAGATACACCCCTGCAACCTATAGAACTGCTGAAGTCTATTCATAATATAGAACAAAACCTGGGACGGCAACGGACCCTGAAATGGGGACAACGGACCCTTGATATAGATATTCTTTTCTTTGGCCAACATATTATCAACATCCCCGAACTGACAATTCCCCATCCTGCTGTACAATTACGCAGGTTTGCCCTGGTGCCTTTAAATGAAATAGCACCCCGGTTTCTTCATCCGGTATTAAACAAAACCATATCCGGCCTGTTGGCAGATTGCCCCGACCCTTTGCCGGTAACCGAATACAGGGCATAACAAGGCTTTAATAACCAGTTATTATCAACATTCCCTATAAGTACTTGCATTATTCTTTAGATTTTGTTAACTTGATATTCGTTAAATTCGCGCACCTTTTCAGGAAGGTGTCTGCTCCTCTTAAACCTCATATAATATTTATTATAGGATGAAGTGACATTTACCTCAGGTAAAAAATTGTGATATATGGCCGTTACCTCCAAGCTGAATCTTAAGAAAGAACTTCAGGACCATTTCGGTTTTGAAGGATTTAAAGGAGACCAGGAAAAAATTATAAAAAGTGTACTTGCAGGCAGGGATACCTTTGTTATCATGCCTACAGGTGGTGGTAAATCTCTTTGTTACCAACTGCCAGCCCTGCTGAGCGAGGGCGTAGCGCTGATCGTTTCGCCGCTGATAGCCCTGATGAAAAACCAGGTAGACCTTATACGTGGCTATAGCAGCAAAGACCATGTTGCGCATTTTCTTAACTCGACGCTTACCAAAGCACAGCAAAAGAAAGTCAAATCCGATCTGCTGTCGGGGCATACCAAAATGCTTTATGTAGCACCGGAAACATTGACCAAGCAGGAAAACATTGATTTCTTCGCCGATATGAATATATCTTTTGTAGCGGTGGATGAAGCACACTGTATTTCGGAATGGGGACACGACTTCCGCCCGGAATACCGTAAGCTGCGGGATATGATCGAAGAGATCAACCCGAACCTGCCTATAATAGCACTCACCGCTACGGCTACGCCCAAAGTGCAGGATGATATTGTGAAGAACCTTGCACTGCGTGAGCCTGAAATATATATTTCTTCATTCAACCGCCCTAACCTTTATTATGAGATTGTGCCTAAGGGGAATAAAGACAATGTGCTGAAGAGCATTGTAAAATTTGTTCACTCTATGAAAGGAAAGAGCGGCATCATTTATACGCTCAACCGCAAAACCACTGAGGAACTGGCACAAACACTGGTAGCCAATGGTGTATCGGCAGTAGCTTATCACGCAGGCCTGGAAGGGCCATTACGTGCACAAAGGCAAGACCAGTTTTTGATGGAGGAAGTAGATGTAATAGTAGCCACTATTGCATTTGGCATGGGTATTGACAAGCCGGATGTACGTTTTGTGATCCACTATAATATCCCTAAGTCTTTAGAGAACTACTACCAGGAAACAGGCCGTGCGGGCCGCGATGGCCTTGAAGGTAAATGCCTGCTGTATTATTCGCACAAAGATGTACAGAAACTGGAACACCTGATGCGCGACAAGCCACTGAGCGAACGTGAAATGGGTGCACAGCTTATTTCAGAAACAGTTGCTTATGCCGAAAGCGGTGTATGCCGCAGGAAACTGCTGCTGCATTATTTTGGCGAACAGTTGAACCAGGACAATTGCGGCAATTGCGATAACTGCCTCAATCCGAAAGAGAAACTGGAAGTACGCGACAGCTCTAAAATAGTATTAGATACGCTCAACGAACTGGATGAGCGCTTCAATATTGATTATGTTGTGAACGTGATACTTGGCAAGGCCAATCCCCAAATAAAAACCTTCCGCCACGATAAACTGAAATCATTCGGCAGCGGCCTGGTAATGGGTATGGAACCTAATTTCTGGTACTCGCTCATCCGCCAGATGATGCTGGAAGGGTTGGTGCGTAAGGATATTGAAGAATATGGCTTGCTGAAAATAACAGAGAAAGGACATAAATTCCTTAAGAAGCCGTTCTCTATAATGGTGGTGCTGAACCATAATTATGAAGATGCTGATGGAGACGATGACGAAGTAAGTGCAGCAGGTGGCACCGCCGCCGCAGATCCTGTCCTGTTCGATATGCTGAAGGATCTGCGTAAGCAGGTAGCCAAAGAGAAAAACCTGCCACCGTTTGTAATATTCCTTGAAAACTCTCTGGAGGATATGTCTATCAATTATCCTACTACACTGGAGGAACTGGAAAAGATACAGGGTGTAAGCAAGGGTAAGGCTATGCGCTACGGTCGCAAGTTTGTAGACCTGATAGGTAAATATGTTGAGGAAAATGAGATAGTGAAGCCGGACGACTTTGTAATGAAGAGCGTGGTGAATAAGAGCGGCATGAAAGTGTTCATTATCCAGAACATTGATAAAAAAATACCGCTTGAGACCATTGCCCGCAACAAAGACCTGAGCCTGCAAGACCTGCTGGTAGAAATGGAGACCATTGTTGCCAGTGGCACCAAGCTGAATCTTGATTATTGCCTGGAACAGGAACTGGATGAATATGAACAGGAAGATATATTCGATTACTTCCGTGGCAGCCATGATGATAACCTGGATAATGCTTACGAAGAATTTAAAGACAGGGATGTGACCATTGAGCAACTGCAGATGATGCGCATCAAGTTCCTGAGTGAATATGCCAACTAAACTATCTCTGGCTAAAACGAATAAAACAAAAAAATAAACCGTAACAGCAGTTACGGTTTATTTTTTACCCGATAACCGTATTTTTGTCCGCTATGAAGAAAACGCTGCTACTATCACTCATTGCCACCTGCACATTGCCGGCCCTGGCACAAGATTATAATTTCTCTACCAAAGGGCTGCGTGTGATAGAACCGGAGACACCTGCCAAAAGCGATGTCGACGGCATAGAGCGTTTCAATATACATTTCCAGACCACCTATATCTACCAATATAAACCGGCTTTTCATGCTACTTACCAGGGCACCAATAGCCTGGATAGTGCAGAAGAAACACAGAACTCTTTAACCGCTACCTTATACCTTGGGGCGCGGCTGTGGAAGGGTGCGCAGGCCTATGTAAACCCGGAACTGGCCGGTGGCAGTGGCCTGAGCGGCGCATTAGGTATGGGCGGGTCTTCAAACGGTGAAACCTTTCGTGTGGGCAACCCTGCCCCGGCCTTATATCTTGGCCGTGCATTTATACAGCAAACATTCACGCTGGGAAATAAAGCAGCCCGGCTGCGTGCCGAGCTGAATACAGAACAAGTAGAAAGCGATGCTAACCAGCTGGCGGGTTATGAGCCGAAGAACTACCTGCGTTTTTATGCCGGAAAATTCTCACTGGGCGACCTGTTTGATAATAATGAATACAGCAATTCGCCGCGTACACAGTTTATGAACTGGGCACTGATGAATAACGGGGCCTGGGATTATGCAGCCAATACACGCGGTTATACCTATGCATTTGTAAGCGAACTGCAATTGGGCAAAATGAATTATAAAGCCGGTATAGCTACACTACCCAAAGTAGCTAACGGCCCTGAGCTGAATACGGATCTTGGCCAGGCCTATGCTATTAATGCAGAAATAAGCCGCTCTATAAGTATTTCCCGCAGGCCGGGAAATATACGCTTACTGGGGTTTTATAATTCTGCCAACATGGGTAATTATAACGCTGCCATTATGCTAAGGCAAAATGGGATAGCAGATATAACACGTGTGCGCTCGTTTGGCAATACTAAATATGGTATTGGTATCAATTTCGACCAGGAGATCAGTAATACTTTTGGCATATTTGGCCGCCTTGGCTGGAATGATGGCGAAAATGAAACATGGTGCTTTACAGAAATAGACAAAACCTTATCCTTAGGCCTGGTAGCCAATGGCAAGGTATGGGGCCGTCCTAATGACAATTGCGGTATTGCCTTTGTAGGCAATGGTCTTTCCCGTCCACATCGTGACTATTTGTATTACCGTGGTGTAGGATTTATTGTTGGCGATGGGAGATTGAATTACGCCCCGGAAGCCATTACAGAATTATACTACAGCTTTAGGCCGCTAAAGCAAGGCATATGGTTTACAGGCGATTATCAGTTTTGCATGCATCCAGGATATGCTGAAGACCGCGGGCCGGTACATATCTTTTCCCTGAGGCTGCATGTAGAAATTTAATGGGCTTTATAGCTTGCTGAGGACATAATATCTTAAATTGTATAGCGTTATACTTCTACCATGCGCTATAGCCTTATCGTTTTACTGTGCATTATATACTGTACCAGCTACGGGCAGCGTACACATATTATGCTGGGCGCAGGCAGCGGGTTCTCATTCGTATCAAAAAAACATATAAACGGCCATTACAAACCTATAGCCGGTATAAATGCCGGGCTATCCCTGTTAGTACCGCTGGGCAGCAGGTTTATATTTGAAACAGGCCTGGGGTATGAGAAACGCGGGTTCAGGGCAGATAGCTCATATACAGATCGCTGGTACAAGGATGAATTCAGCGCGCGGGAAATACATCATTATATAACTATACCGCTCCAGCTGTCCTTCCGCTTAAAGCAATGGGGAGAAAATAAATTGTGGCTGGGGGCAGGCTTAAATTATGGCTTTATGGTGGCTGCGAAGGCTATTTACACCCGCACTTTTTATGCTCATGGAGATTATGTGAATGAAAGCAACTATAGCTATGACCCTAAAATAGGATTGATACAGGCCAATGCTAAAAACCCTGCTGCGCATAAATATATCAACCTGTACGCGTTTGACACGGGGCTAAAAACACAACTTACGTATACCTGGAAAGACAAGTACATGGTCCGTGCGTTTTACAATTACAGCCTGTACGATGCCAGTGCTATCTACAGCCAAAAAACCGGCAACCCTGTATTGCACCAGCATAATACAGGAGTGGCATTGGGAATTATCTTTTAAATGTAGCTATGAAAAAGCATAATGTTTTGCTGCTTAGTCTTTCTGTATTGCTTACAACACTGGCATTTGCATACGACTATAAATATGATAGCCCTTCAGTACCGTATACACTTGCCCAAACAATAGTTGAAATACTGATAACAGGTTCACTGTATACCGGGATTATTTACATGCTACTATATGGCTTATATACGATAATTAAAAAGGTATGATTTGTTCTAAGCATATAGGCACATATATATTATAACCCAGACGAAGATCAGAAAACTAAGGGCATAAAAATCTGTAAAATGCTGTTTCAGATCCCGCCTTAGTACCAGGCGGTAAATAATCCAGCCAAGGTAAGCAGCCATGTAACCAAAGCCGAAAATTATTCTCATAAAAGGATTATTAAACTGGTCTAATATACGTTTTTCCCCCGGGAGCTACCAGGCTCATATACATTCCTATAATAATAGCTACGCATAACCACAAAACACATTCCAGTAATACCAGCATAACCGGTTCGTGCATGACATTATAAGGCAAGTAAAATTCAAACCAGGGCGTCATCAGTAACCAGTGCACGAGGCCAAATTTCAATCCTCTTATTATCCTGCCGCCTTTTATGTACTGGCCCAATAGCACAAATGCAATAGCAGATAGCGCGCCAACAAATACAAGGCCTTTCAGCACAAACCATTTATCAAACGCCATATACGGCAGTGGCTCATACTCAATAAAATTCTTAATGAATTTATCGCCCTGGTATTGTGGGTTAGCCAATAAGCTTTGCGCGCCGCTCCATACAAAAAATAGCTGCATGGCGTAATACCAAACTATGCCTGTACCGGAGAATAATAGCAAATACCGCAACCATTTAACCATAGTTTCAAATTAAGCATATTCTCTAATGCAATCGTCCCGCCAATAGCGGGACGATCTTAGTTTAATGATTTTTATGATTGCTGTGGCTGGCCTGGCGCATCG
>JANINW010000006.1:0-179707 GCA_024508935.1 Flavipsychrobacter sp.
TGATCTTTTTCATTTTGTTGTTTGTTTGTATGATTTTAAAATTTTGTTTGTTTTTTCCTTTGATGACACAAAGATGCAGCAGCATATCACCACAGGGAAATTTTAATGCCTTCTTAACCTCATATTAGTAACCGGTTAACGAAGCGTTAGGAAACAGGCTTCTCCATTACGATAAAGAATACGCTGAAACGCCTACCTGCAAAGTGTTTAACAAAACCAGCCAATATATACGCTATCCGTTTTCTTAATGGTTGGTTAACCATTATAAACGCTAATAGTTAAGCGCTGATAAAACACTCGTTAAAGCAGGGCATAAATTTCATTGACTTTATTATAAACTCAATTTTTGTGTGGTAACCCTTTTTGAAAACAAAAAATAAAAACACACAAACATGAAATCTGTATTACTCCTGCCTGTAGCTATTTTGCTGCGCGTGTACCTTGGGTTTGCATTTGTGCTAATATACCTGGATAAGCTAAAACAGAAACGTCAAACCAGGAAACAGGCTTACGCAGCCATCCACAGGCGCTACGCAAAACGTCATAAATACTCTCATTAAACTGCATACCCACCAGTACGGATATACAAATACCTTTTACAGGGTATGGAATAAAGCAGGTGCAGTTTGGAATTTTATATGTCCAAACCGTACCGATGGAAAAGAACCTAACCGTATATCCTATATCTACCGGTAATGAGCTGACTGTATTCGCTACCGAACAGATCTCAGCCATTAAAATAATGGACATGCACGGCATCGTAATGTATGAAGCACATTCACAAGATGCACAACAGAACGTAATAGATATACAAAGCTTCCCCAACGATACCTATATAGTAGAGGTTGATTTTTGCAACCAGAGAAAGGGCCGATCGATGTTTGTAAAACTGTGAGACAATAAAAAAGTGCTGCAGGATATGCAGCACTTTGTATAAATAATTAACAACTTCCTTTTTATAAATGGGCCAGGGTAGCTTCAGTAGTATATTCAAGTGCTATCTCCAATGCCTTCAACTCATTGCTTTTGCAGGTCTTGTTCATCCTGTTTTGCGTGATCAGCTGTAAACCTTTCTCCAGCAATTCAGAATAACTTTCAAAGCTGATAAGCTTACGGTACTTGTTATCATACAACTTCTTCGCGATCATAGCTTCCATTTTTCTGAGATTTAGGTGTTAATTATTTTGAGTTTTCTTTGTTTTGTTTTTACAACTGGGTGGCAGTATATACTACATCTACCGAGTAGTTACCTGCAGGATAGCTGAAGCCCGGTGTAGCCTGGTATTGTACAGAGAAAGTCTGGTTGCCACCACGTGTACCGTTGGTGATCAGGCTTTGGTTAGTAGCTGTGATATCTGCATAGTTAGCAAAAGAGCCTGCTATAGTACCGCCTGTACCATTGGTGCTCACTTTTACATCCAGTACACCACTTACCGGCATTACAGGTACTGGTGTAGTAGAACCTACATAAGTAAAATTGGTAGCGTTAGATTTCACCGCTACGGTAAAGTTTTTATTAGAACGTACTTTCAGGGCTTGTGCTGCCGAAGTAACGCCGTTTGCGTAATCATTAACGGTTGTAAATGGCAGGGTTACAGCTGCACCTGTGGCAGTACCACTACCGGTGAAGGTCAGCTCGATGGCATCTGTAAGGGCAAGGTTTACTGTTTGCTGGCCTGTTGAGTTGGCCTGTGCGTTAGCTGCTATACTGAAAGAAACTAAAACTGCTGCGATTGCGATTACCTTTTTCATTTTGTTTGTTGTTTGTTGTTGTTTGTTCGTTTGATGACACAAAGATGCAGCGGCGCTACAGCCCGTAGAAATATTCAGGCCCTGTTAACCCCGTTTTTGCAAACGGTTAACCAACGCTTAACAAGTAAAAGAGGGGTAAAATGGAGAAAAATGGATGGAATGCTGTATTAGCGGGCACTGCGGCTTGGCGCCATACGGGCACGGATACCTCTTTCACGATAAATGGCCACCGTACGCTTAACATATAGCAAACGCGTATATTCATTCATGCTGCGCAGCTGCTCGTAAGTAGGCCTGAACATGCGCACATACGCATCTGCGCTATCGCCCTGCAGCCCTGTAAGCTGTGCAACAAGCTTAGTATTAAAATTATAGTCTATGTATTTCTGCTGCTGGGATGATTTGAAATTATCCTGGAAGGCCCATATTTCCTGGTTGCGCTTGCTGAGGGCGCTAAATGGGTGCTGTATTGCCTTCAGTCCTGTAAGTTTTTCAAATTCCAGTTCATGCTTATAAAGCTGGTAGTAGCGCTGGCTGTCGGTCTCATAATCAGGGGCAGCACCGGTAACGGCAGTAACAGGGGCTATCATGGTTTCCAGGTTTACTTTAAATACGGGAAGGTGTCCCTGTGGTATGCGTACCCGTTGTATACGATAGCCCGGTTTGCTGAATTCTACCAGCTGACCCTGGCTGGCAGTGATAGAAAAGTTACCCTTTTCATCACTGTTAAGGGTTTCGCCGGTATAGATATTATGCACCGTAACCCCTGGTAGGATCTGCCCGCCATCCATAGTAACTATCTGTCCTTGTATAGTTTGCGCCGAAACTGTACTGGAGAGCAGTGCACTGAACAATAGGATAACCGGGAAAATATAAGCGCGCATAAATCTTGGACTAAAGATAAGATTTAGGGCGTATCACGAGGGTTTCATTTTGTTAAAAAACATACGTACACCCATTGTATCTTTGCCCCGCATGTACAGTATCATACGCAAATTATTGTTCAGCATTAACCCGGAGAAGGTACACTACCTGGTGATGAATGCCCTGAACACAGCTTACAAAACGCCGTTTCGCGGATTAATAAAATCTCTGTTTAGCATCCGGTCTTCCGGCCTTGAGCGGGAACTTTGGGGCATTAAATTTCCCAATCCGGTAGGCCTGGCTGCAGGTTTTGATAAAGATGCAAAGTATACGGATGCCTTGGCAAGTCTTGGTTTCGGTTTTGTAGAGATAGGTACGGTAACCCCGCGCCCCCAGCCTGGCAATCCACGGCCAAGGCTATTTCGTTTGCCGCAGGATAAAGCCCTCATAAACCGCATGGGCTTTAATAATGATGGTGCAAAAGCTGCTGCGGAAAGACTGAAACACCGCAAAGAAAAACTGATAATAGGCGGCAATATTGGTAAGAATAAGGATACGGCCAATGAAAATGCCACCAGCGATTATATAGCCTGCTTCAAAGACCTGTATGAAGTGGTAGATTATTTTGTGGTAAATGTAAGCAGCCCCAATACCCCCGGCCTGCGCGCCCTGCAGGACAAAGAGCCACTGATGCAATTGCTGGGCACTTTGCAAAAGCTGAACCATGACATGGGCAGCCCCAAACCATTGCTGCTGAAAATAGCGCCGGACCTTACCAATGAGCAACTGGATGATATTGTAGAAATAGTTAAGGCCACTAAAATAGATGGGCTGGTAGCTACCAATACAACTATAGACCGCAGCAATCTCCAAACTTCGAAAACGGCAGTAGAAGAGATTGGAGCAGGAGGGCTGAGTGGCAAACCTTTAACCAAAAGAGCCACAGAAGTGATCAGCTACCTGCACAAAAAAAGCAATGGACAAATACCTATTATAGCCGTAGGTGGCATATTTACAGCTGCCGACGCCATCGAAAAACTGCAGGCCGGTGCCGTACTAGTACAAGTGTATACGGGTTTTGTATATGAAGGGCCTGCTATTGCAAAAAACATCTGTAAAGGCATACTACAGCACAATAAATAATCGCAATGAACGAAATACTTTCTGCAGACGGCATTATAAGCCTCATTACCCTCACCCTGCTGGAAATAGTACTGGGCATAGACAATGTAATATTTGTATCGATAGTAATGGGTAAGCTGCCGGCCAACCAGCAACCCAAGGCCCGCCGTATCTGGATGTTTACCGGCATAGCTATACGGGTATTATTGCTGATAGGCCTTACCTGGCTGGTGAATAATCCGCTTGAATTTATGGTAGCCGGTTACCGTTTTGAACTGGGTAATTTCGTAATGCTGGCAGGCGGCCTTTTCCTGATTGTAAAAACGGTAAAGGAAATACACGAAAAGCTGGAAGGCAATGAAGCAGAACGCGAAGCATCGACGACAAAGAAAATGGGCACTACACTGGGCAATGCTGTGGTACAGATCATGCTGATAGACCTGGTCTTTTCTTTTGATAGTATGATAACAGCGGTAGGCCTGGCCAGGCATATACAGGTAATGATCATTGCAGTGGTTATAGCTATGTTCATCATGTTCCTGTTCAGCGCAAAAATTGCAGCCTTCATACATAAACATCCCACCCTTAAAATGCTGGCACTATCGTTCCTGGTAATGGTAGGGTTTACCTTATTTTTCGAAGGATTTGAACCAGTGCACGGCCAACACATACCTAAAGGGTATGTTTATTTTGCAATGGCCTTCTCCTTTGCAGTAGAATTGCTGAACATGCAATTGCGCAAACGTTCGGATAAAACAGTAGAACTCCAGGAGCCTGACCCAGGGGACCTGAAAGATTAGTTTTTACCTCAAACATATGCTTCATACCCCACGCTTTCGTGGGGTATGATTTTTATATACATTATCTTTAATACAGTTAATTCAACTTTATTATGAAAGCCATATACGTCCTATTGTTATTCAGCATCCTAAGCTCTGCAAACGTGTTTGCCCAGGCAACAAGCACTGCAACTGTGCATGCAGGTATCAAAATCAATCGTTCCAACCAGGCGGGTAAACTGGACCTCTACCCTAACCCTGCCAAAACCTATATGAATGTGTATGTTGACTGGAAAGAACCGCAAACCTTCCGGGTGGCTATATATGACAGCACCAATACGCTGGTAAAAGAATGGGACGAGCAGGTTCGTACCAGCTATCAGAAAAGTGTGGATGTGGCCCAACTACCCGATGGAAAATATGCCATAGTTATCACAGGTAAAAAGGGAGAACTGGCCGACTATTTTACGGTTAAACATTAAGGCTTGGAGCAATTATTTTCATGACAATTGATTTCTGTGAAGCTAAAATTCGTAACTTGAATTAACTGTTTTAATCTAAAACCAATAGTTAATAACGGCAACAATTCTGTCATTGGGACGAAAGGAATTGTAATGTAGTTGTCAAAATACGGTCATATCGCTGTATGCTATCCAAACATTACAAAAAAGATATGTTAGATTTATAACGCAGGATTGAAATAATAAACATTAAAAACCGCCGCCAAATTATGAGACAGCTATACTTTCTTATACCGGCCCTGGTATTAAGCCAGGTAATTGCACATGCAAAAGGCACCGCCGATGCATTTGCAACAGGCATCTATGTAAATGGCGCCTTCCCTCATTTCAATGGCCAATCATCAGTACTGGCCAATTCCAATTCGAGGCTGATAGCTAAAACCTATCTTAAATATAGCAATAGCAAATTTGTAGCTGTTGATTCGAATACCTACACTTATAGTGCAGGCCGTGGTGGCTTTACAGATATAGAACAACCCAACGACGACCAGTTATTGAGCTTTGATGAGAGCTATACTTATGCATTTAATATAGCCGCTTCGGCATACGACAATCTTACGCACCGTACACAGGCTTTTGATTCTTATGAAAAAGTAACCAGGCTTACCTATGGCAACTGGCGCAGTACCGGCTGGAAAGATACAGCACGGTATGTGTATGAATACAATAGCGCTAACCATAAAATGAGCAAGTCGAACTACCAGATTTGGTACGGAGGTTTCTGGTCTGACCATGGTGAGTCTATCATTAACTACGACAATAATAACAATATTACGTCTATGAACTCTGCCAACTATACTGTTGACTTTGTTTATGACAATAATAATAACCTGCTTACCATGACCGATGAGGTGTGGGATCATGCATCCAGCAGCCTGGTGAAAAATGAAAGAAAAAATTACACCTATACAGGCACTAATATTGCCACTTACCAGCTTGAAAAATGGGATGCATCGGCCGCTAAATGGACCAATTCAGAATACTGGACATATACTTATACCGGTAATGATGTAAAAGATGCCGTAAAGCAAACATGGAATGGTGGTACATGGGTAAATGCTTTGAGAAATACCTACACATACGACAATAACCATAACAGGCTGACAGAAACACGTGAAAGCTGGGATGCAGGTAGCGGCAGTTTTGTGAATGCATTACTTACTTCCTATACCTATAATAGCTACAACCAGGCAACTGTTATTACTACATCGTCATGGGATAATAATAACAGCGCCTGGATACATACTGCTGCCGACGAGGAAATGCATTTTTATTACGAATACTATGCACCTACTATAGTTAATAATTTCAATGGCACCGATGCTATGGAACTGAAACTATACCCTGTACCCGCCCGCGACAATATTTCTATTACTTTCAACACCAATAGTGCTGCTTCTTTTAACATAGCATTGTTCGATACAAAAGGCAGCATACTTCAGCAATGGCACGATAATTCAACAGGTCAATACACTAAATCAATAGATGTTTCGTCATTACCCGCAGGCAATTATTTTGTTAGCATAAAAGGTGAAGCCGGGCATATTACCAAGCAGTTTTCTATTGTACGGTAGATAGAAATATTTTAAAGACAAAAAAGAGCGCTTACTGCAGTAAGCGCTCTTTTTTGTATCAACAGGTTACATCAATAATGCGGCTACCAGGCAACTAAGCAAGGCGGCAAAGGCAATAAGTTTCTGCATGTTTCTTTTTTGTTAATGTGATAAGGGAATTTTTCCAGGTGCAAATATTGTTATAACATAGCTACCAGATAAGGCAAACGGCTACCATTAACAGCTCTTTTACACGGGCGCTAACCAGCTGATTGAGAACATACATAACATACATCATTATGAGGAAATGGATATTGGCAGCCCTAATGGCCAGCCCTTTAATGTGTGCTGCCCAACTGAAGTCGTCTATCGATACATTTAGCTGGAAGGAAAATGTGATACTGGCCCAGCGCTCTACCCTGCCGCAGATCGATTCTTTTCGTTCTTTAAGCCGCATAGCATTCCAGCTCGGCGGATATATTATACGGCTGCAACGGCAACTGAACGATGCCCGCCAGGCAGTACGAGACAACCGGGAAATATATGACTATACCATATCGGCAGCTGCCGATGAGATACAGCATATTAAAGATTTTTACCCCCGTTTTGACGTAAAGCTATTTGAAGCGGAGCTGGCTATTTACCGCAAATACAAGGCGGAATTTGAAATAACCCCGCCACCGGCAGACAAATAATGCCTGTATTCGCCTACTATTTTTTATATTAGTGAGCTAAATACAAAGCCAATGCGGTTTTTACTTGGTTTTTTATTGGTTCTTTCCTGTTTTTCACGGGCTGTGGCGCAAACAGAGTCTGATGATGAATTACTCACTCCCCGTATCCTGGCGCTTGACACCAGCATACAGGTAGCGCACCGGTTTAACGAAATGGTGGCACAAGTGGCTGCCGGTTATCAACTTGCATTTATCGACGAAGAGAATAAGCCTTCCATACGTTTTGTATACAAAACAGAAAAGAACGCTACCCTGCGCCTGGATTATAAATATTCGATGTATGCTGCTGATGACAACCCCGCTGCCCCAAAAAGAAAGGTAGTAGTTTATCAGCGCATCAGCGGGGAGCTGCAGGTGATAACTGATATATACAATTATCTTTTCAACGCCAATCTTACTCCTGGCGGGGTAATGGCAGCCGCTACACAGGGTTCAGGCATCTTTTATCACGGGCATACTTACCAATTCATTTTTCAGCCCGATGATTACGACCCAGGCTATTGGGTAATGACCTTTGTAAAATAATACACACATAAAAATGCCTTAGCTTTCACTAAGGCATTTTGTTTATTCCACTTACTAAATAATTCTCTTAAATGCTGGCCAGCTGTACTTTCTGCTGCAGTTCCAGCAGGTGCTCTTTGTACTCTGTATCTGTATCCATCAGGTTTTCTACCGTTTGGCAGGAGTGGATAACTGTTGTGTGATCGAAGCCCCCAAAGTGCTCGCCTATATTCTTCAATGAGCTCTTGGTAAACTTCTTAGCCAGGTACATGGTTATCTGGCGTGCCTGTACTACTTCGCGTTTGCGGGTTTTAGCCAGCAGGCGGTCGTAAGGCAGGTGGAAATAATCACACACCATTTTCTGGATATTCTCTATGGTCAGCTCACGCGCTGCCGTCTTCACAAAGTTCTTCATCACACGCTTAGCCAGGTCTATATCTATTTCTTTCTTATTAAGGGTAGCCTGTGCAAACAAAGCTATCAGCGCACCTTCCAGTTCGCGCACATTGCTTTGCACATTATAGGCTACATACTTCACTACTTCTTCCGGTATCTCCAGGCCTTCCTGCCTCATCTTCACCTGCAGTATCTGCTGGCGTGTTTCAAAATCAGGCGGCTGTATATCGGTATTCAGGCCCCAGCGGAAACGGCTCAGCAAACGCTCCTGCATACCATCCAGGTCTTTGGGAGGCGTATCGCTGGTAAGAATTATCTGCTTGCCACTTTGGTGCAGGTGGTTGAATATAGCAAAGAATACATCCTGTGTTTTAGCAGCAGGTACAAACAAATGAATATCATCCAGTATCAATACATCTATCAGCTGATAGAAGTGGATGAAGTCATTTATCTCGTTATTCTTGGAATGCTCTATAAACTGGTTGATGAATTTTTCGGCACTTACATACAGCACTGCTTTATTAGGATGCAGGCGGCGTACTTCGTTGCCTATGGCCTGTACCAGGTGGGTCTTGCCCCAGCCTACACCACCAAATATCACCAATGGATTGAAAGAGGTAGCACCGGGTTTTTGCGCAACATGCAAACCTGCTGAACGGGCAACACGGTTACAATCACCTTCTACATAGTTTTCGAAGGTGTAGTTCGCGTTCAGCTGCGGGTCTATCTGCATGCGCTTCAGGCCCGGTATAGCATAAGGCGTTTTAATATTATGCGGGTCGTCCCATTTCATCGGCATATCCACATAGTTATTTTCCTTAGGCGGCTTTGTGTAGGTGCTACCCGGCATATTTATAGAGGCAGGAGTTCTTTGCGAACTGTTATTCTCCATAAGTATGCGGTATTCCAGCCGGCCTTCTTTCCCTAAGATACGCTTTATGGTCTTCCCAAGCAACTCAACATAATGCTCTTCCAGCCATTCATAAAAGAACTGGCTTGGAACCTGGAGCGTAAGGATGTTCTTTTCAAGCAGTACCGCCTTGATCGGTTCAAACCATGTCTGGTAGGTACGCCAGTTGACATTATCCTTTATAATACCCAGGCATTTATCCCAGGCAGCCTCAGCGTCATTATTTATATTAGTGTTGATATTATTGTTGTAAAAATTGTTGCTCATTTGGGTCGCTCAGTTCATCAAGTTAATACCAAATTTTCAAATCCGGTAATATTAGGGAGACGAAATTTTTATCCCAGAAAATATTATTCATTTTAAGGGAGCTATCTCCTGACTTACCTAAATTAAAAATGTTAAATTCCGACGCTTCGATTTCCTTTCTGCACTAGTAAAACTTACTGCTACGGGTTTCTTTAGCAGGAGGACGAAATTGCTAACAATTTGTGTAAAAAAAAAATTTCTAACCCCTTGTTTGTTTACCTACGATTACAGATTGGGCATTCAAAAATTCATTAGTTTTTTTGCCCGAAAATTCAAAATCCAGCCGTCCTAATTTTATTCCGCCCCAGCCTACCTGGTTTATCAAAGTCTTCTCTCCGCTTTTATTTACAACTGCTACCGGATTATCTAAAAACGTATGTGTATGCCCGCCTATTATCAGGTCTATATAATGGGTTTCCTGTGCCAGCACCTTGTCACTTACCTTAGGCGTATCATAACTATACCCCAGGTGTGACAAGCAAATGACCATATCGCATTTCTCCTCTTTTTTTAATCTTTCAGACACTGCATTTGCCACAGGTAAAGGGTCTATATATTTTGTTTGCTGATACGCTCCGGCTGCTACTAAACCCTCCAGCTCAATACCCAGTCCAAACAGCCCAATTTTCAACCCATTTTTTTTAATGATGGTATAGGGCGGGATCTTGTTCTCCAGTGCTGTATGTGTGAAATCATAATTTGCTACCAGTACAGGGAACTTAGCATGAGGCAGCTGATTGGCAAAACCTTCTACACCCGCGTCAAAATCATGGTTACCCATGGTGCAGGCGTCATAGCCCATCATACTCATGGCTTTTATTTCCGGTTCGCCTTTGTAAATATTGAAATAATTGGTACCCTGAAAAATATCCCCCGCGTCCAGCAGCAATACATTTTCCTCCTCTGCCCGTATTTGTTCTATCAGTTGGGCCCGCGCTGCTATACCACCACATCCGGCAAACTTTCCGCCATCCTGCGGAAAAGGATCCAACCGGCTATGGGTATCATTGGTATGTAGTATAGTGAGTTTGCGCCTGCGTTCGCCGGCCATAGATTCAAATGGAAATGAACCGGCCAGCAGCAATGCCCCGCCGTATAATGATTGCTGTATGAACTTTCGCCTATTCTGCATAGCTCACTCTTTTTTCAATATATGCATGCACCGGCTTGTTTTGTTTTGCCAGGTTTCTTATTTCGTCTATCAATATATCCCGTATAAATCGGTTGGTAGTCTCGCTCTTTAATGAGGTAAGGAAACTACAGTTATCACCGCCATACAATAAGTAATCATTTGTAGCCAAAACATATACTTCCTTCTCTTTCAATGGCAGTCCACCGACTTTAATGTCTATAGCCTGCTTATCTTTTATTTTATAGCTGAGGCCGCTTACCGGCCACCCGCCATTCACAGCCATATGCCCGCAAAACTGGAGCAATACACTTCCCGGTATGCTTACTATTACCAGTGCATTATCATAAGGCATCCATTCATATACTTTGCCTAAGGTTATATTACCCGGTGCTAACTGGCTGATGCGTATACCGCCGCTATTGGCCACCGCTATTGCTACAGCCGGGTTGATGCGCTTTGCTTCCTGCAGCATGGCGTCTGCAGTAAAATTCCCTAAAGCTCCTTCCGGGCGGCCCTTTGCAAGCAAGGTATCGGTAAAACCTATCACTACCTGCATTTGTTCTTCCATACGCTGCCGGTACGGTTGCAGCATTCTTACATAAGCACTGTCTGCAACACGCGCAGTATCAATGGCGTAAGACTTTGATGTATATGCAACGGGATAATAGTGTTTATGGCAGCTTATTATAAAGCAGACTGACATCAACCATATTATTCCTTTTAACTTTTGCATGAATAGACAAAAATACGGACTGTAGCTGCGCCCGCACGTTAATTCTGTATTGATTATTTTTGAGCAATGCCTAATGCACCTACTCCGGGCCAGTACCTGAAAAGGTTTATTATATCTCCCGTAAAAGAATTCATTCACGATAGCCGTGCTGTGGGCATAGTACTGATATGCTGCACCATCCTATCTATGGTGCTGGCCAACAGCCCTTTCACAGAATCATATGCAAGCTTTTGGCAAACGGAACTAAAAATGCCGGCAGAAGGCGTTCACCTGCCGCACACTGTATTGCACCTTATCAATGACGCCTTAATGGCTGTGTTCTTCTTCCTGGTGGGCCTGGAGATAAAACGCGAGCTATTAGTTGGTGAGTTGGCCAGTATAAAAAAATCGATCTTACCCATAATAGCAGCCATAGGAGGTATGGCTGTGCCTGCTATTATTTACCTGCTGTGGTGCGGGGGTACTCCTTTTAGCAAAGGCTGGGGCATACCCATGGCTACAGATATTGCGTTCTCCCTTGGCGTATTATCATTGCTGGGCAAACGCGCACCGCTCTCATTAAGAATATTTCTTACTGCATTGGCTATAATAGATGACCTGGGCGGCATATTAGCCATAGCTATTTTTTATGCCGGTGAGATAAACTGGAGCTACCTGTTTTTTGCCGCAGCACTCTTATTTTTCTTAGGCATGCTTAACCTCGCAAAAGTAAAGCGCTATTATATCTACCTTATTTTCGGCATTTTCTTATGGTACTTTGTATTCAATTCGGGTGTACACGCAACCATAGCTGGCGTTTTGCTGGCATTTACAATACCCCTTCATAAAATAGAAGAACTGGAACATGCCCTGCACGACCCCGTTAACTTTATTATACTTCCCTTATTTGCATTAGCTAACACAGCCATTACGCTGCCTGCCGATTTTAATCTTATTTTCTCCTCACCTGTTACCTATGGCATCATCTGCGGCTTGATACTGGGAAAACCCATTGGTATCTACCTTTTCAGTATGGCCTCTGTGCGCCTGAAAATAGCATCGCTGCCAGAGGGCATGCACCGTAAACAGTTGCTGGGTATGGGCATGATAGCCGGCATAGGCTTTACCATGTCTATTTTTATGGCAACACTTGCTTTTGAAATACCCGAAGTACAGCTCATTGCAAAGGTGGCCATTATTGCAGCATCTTTTATAGCAGGTATTGCAGGGTTCATCTTCCTGAAAGCAGTAATAATTAAACGCTGATATATACGCTATACGCGTACCTTTGCCTATTAAATTTTGTTGATTTGAGTGCTACAGTGTTCCTGCTAACACCTCCGTTTACACAACTGAATACCCCCTACCCGGCTACTGCCTACCTGAAAGGTTTTCTGAATACCCGGAATATCTCCTCTTTCCAGGCCGACCTTGGTATTGAAGTTACGCTGGCACTATTCTCAAACGCTGGCTTAGAGCGCCTTTTTGCACATATAAACCCAAACAAAGATTATTCAGATAATATACGCAGGATCATAACCCTGCGCGACGACTATATACAAACGATAGATGATGTAATACTATTCCTGCAAGGTAAGAACCCTACGCTGGCGCACCTCATCTGCAAAAGGAATTTCCTGCCGGAAGCCAGCCGCTTTGCACAACTGGATGACCTGCACTGGGCCTTTGGCAGTATGGGCACGCAGGATAAAGCCAAACACCTGGCTACTATGTACCTCGAAGACTTGTCGGACCTGGTAAAGGAATGCGTGGATGACCATTTCGGTTTCAGCCGTTACGCTGAAAGGTTAGGCCGCTCTGCCAGTACGTTCGATGAATTGTACACTGCATTGCAACAGGAGTACACTTTCGTAGATAAAATACTGGCCGACATACTGAAAGAACGAATGGCAATGGTACAACCACGTATGGTGGCTATATCTGTACCATTTCCCGGCAATCTTTATTCGGCCTTCCGCTGTGCACAATGGATAAAACAAAACTGCCCCGGCGTAAAAGTGACAATGGGTGGCGGTTTCCCTAACACAGAGTTGCGCTCACTTTCAGATGCCCGCGTGTTTGAATTTTTTGATTTTATAACGCTGGATGACGGAGAAGCACCGATTGAAAACCTGGTGCAGCATATTGATGGCAAACTACCTGTCGAGGCATTGAAAAGAACGTTCACGCTTATCAATGGAAATGTTATATATATCAATAACCAGGCTTGTACCGATTACAGGCAGGGACAGGTGGGCACGCCTGACTACAGCGATTTTTGGCTGGATAAATACATCTCTGCTATTGAAGTAGTAAACCCCATGCACAGCCTGTGGAGCGATGGCCGCTGGAACAAACTTACTATGGCACATGGCTGCTATTGGGGTAAATGTACCTTCTGCGATATATCGCTGGACTATATAAAAAATTACGAACCAGTAAGCGCACAGTTGCTGTGCGACAGGATGGAAGAAATTATAGCCCAGACCGGGCAAAATGGTTTTCACTTTGTAGATGAAGCAGCACCGCCGGCTTTGATGCGGGAGCTTGCATTGGAGATACTCCGCCGTAAACTGGTAGTAAGCTGGTGGACGAATGTACGGTTTGAAAAAAGCTTCACGCGTGACCTGTGCCTTCTGTTGAAGGCCTCAGGCTGTATTGCTGTGTCAGGCGGGCTGGAAGTGGCATCCGACCGGTTACTGCAACTAATACAGAAAGGTATTACCGTAGCGCAGGTAGCCAGGGTGAACCGCAACTTCACCGAGGCCGGCATCATGGTACATGCCTACCTGATGTATGGTTTCCCAACACAAACGGCACAAGAAACAATCGACTCACTGGAAATGGTGCGGCAAATGTTTGCTGCCGGCATATTACAGTCCGCTTTCTGGCACCAGTTTGCCATGACAGCCCACAGCCCTGTAGGTTTGCACCCCGAAACCTTTAGCGTAGAGAAAGAAACAGGCATTCCCGGCAGCTTTGCCAACAACGATATCGTACACCGCGACCCAACCGGTGCCGATCATGAGGCTTTTAGTTATGGATTGAAAAAATCATTGCTCAATTATATGCATGGCGCCTGTTTTGACATGCCCTTGCATAAATGGTTTGATTTTAAAACACCTAAAACATCCATTGCACCAGACTATGTAATGAATGCATTGAAAGAAGATGAATTTGCTACATACAAGCCAACTGCTAAAATAGTATGGTTGGGGAAAATACCTACCCTGGAAATTGTCACAAAATCGAAGAAAGGCGCACAGTGGGAAATAGCCTCACTCACCTTTCAAAGCAGGCAAGATAGCCTGGAGATAAAAGTAGACAAGGCACAGGGTGAATGGCTGGCCGGGATACTAAAAAAGATAAGCCTTGGAGATGGCAAAATAGCCACCATGCAGGAAATAAAAGCAGATTATGATGCTGCCGGCCTGGAAGATTTTGAGCTCTTCTGGGATAACAAACCGATTAACGGCCTGTATAGATATGGTTTACTACGCCTGTAATCGGCATTGAAAATCAACAATTTACACCTCCCTCATTTCTTAACCATCTGTTATCCAATTGTAAATGCGTTGTTAATGAGCGCTTTTGATGCGTATGGATTTTAGACCTCGTCCTACTTTAGCATTATAACACACAAACAACAAACATATATGGTACAAGAGGTTAAAAACATCGTAGTTATGACAGCAGCACAGGAAGCCATCGTAGACCTGATGGTATTATTAGACTAGACTGCATCCATAATTTTATACAAGCTTCAAGGCCTTACCCATGGTATACCCTTGAAGCTTTAATATTTCCGGCATCGTTCAATTCCAGCACTTCTGCCACCAGCATATCCGGCTCTCCATCTACCTGTCGCACATATTCCATAAATACTCTTTCATTATTGGCTGTCAGCAGGGTAACATTATAATGCAGACTTGGCAATCTATCGAATGCATCACGCCACCAATCGCGCAGCGCCTGTTTGCCTTTTACATAACCGTTTGTTTGCGGTTGTCTCAGCTTCAGCTTAGGACTATAGTGTGCGGCATTATCATCATATAATGATAACAGCTTTTCCAGGTCATGCTCATTAAAAGCTTCGAACCATTTTAGTGCAATATTCTCAGGTGTCAATTTTATGCAGTTCTTAATTGTTATTAAAACATCAATGGCACAATGTTATATAGTAAGTCGCTGAACCTTATGCAAATAGTGAAATTTACTTCTGATATTTATAAAAAATAGCATCATCATGTCAAAAAACAAATCAGAGCTCAGGAAGTTCTTCGATACGTTTTCAAATAAAGTTACCAAAGCAACCGGCAGCCCGTACGCATTTATTATTGCTTCGCTGGTGATAATTATCTGGGCCGTTAGCGGGCCGTTATTCGGCTTTTCCGATACATGGCAATTGGTTATTAACACCGGCACCACCATCATTACGTTTTTAATGGTATTCGTGATACAGCAATCGCAGAATAAAGATACGATGGCCCTGCACCTGAAACTGAATGAGCTGATAGCCGCAACCAAAACAGCCAGTAACCGCCTGGTAGATATAGAAGATCTTACGGAGGACGAGCTTGTGGCTATTAAGCAATTCTATATAGAACTATCGGAATTGGCAGAACAGGAAAAAAGCCTGTTTACCACACACTCGCTGGACGAAGCAAGGGATAACCACCTGAAAAAACATACGAAAGGTATAGAATAAGCAAAAAAAGGGGGTTGAAAATCAACCCCCGAAAGCATCTTTTATTTTATCAAAAAAACTGCGGTCTTCCTTCATACTCTTAGCCTCCGGGCCGGGAACAAAATTGGGTGAGCGTTTCAGTTTTTCCAGCATTTCTTTTTCTTCATTGCTCAGGTTCTGCGGCGACCATACGTTTACCTCCACCAGCTCATCTCCTTTTTCATAAGACTGGAACGCAGGAAAACCTTTACCCTTCAGCCTGAATATTTTACCGCTTTGTGTACCGGCAGGTATTTTTATTTTAGCCTTGCCATCGATAGTAGGCACTTCTACCTGTGTACCTAAAACCGCATCGGGGAACGACAGGTGCAATTCATGTATCACATCCAGGTCTTTCCTTATCAGGTGCGGGTGCTTTTCTTCTTCTATAAGTATCAAGAGGTCTCCGGCAGGGCCACCACGTTCGCCGGCATTACCGGCGCCGTTCATGCTTAGCTGCATACCATCCTGCACGCCTGCAGGTATATCCAGGCTTAGTGTTTCTTCACCGTATACACGTCCTTCTCCTTTACAAGAGCCACATTTAGCAGTTATCTGCGTACCCTCACCATTACAGGTAGGGCAGGTAGTAACTGTTTGCATCTGCCCCAGAAAGGTATTGGTCACGCGGCGCACCTGGCCACTGCCACCGCAGCTGCCGCAGGTTTGTATAGAGCTTTTATCTTTTGCACCACTGCCGCTACAAGTATTGCAGGGTACATACTTCTTCACCTTTATTTTCTTATTGGCACCATGGGCTATTTCAGCATAATCCATTTTCAGCTTTACGCGCAGGTTGGCACCACGTGTACCTTGCCTGCGGCCGCCGCCTTGCCTTCCGCCGCCACCGCCGAAAAAGCTGCCAAACATATCGTCGCCGAATATGTCGCCAAAATTCTGGAAGATATCTTCCATACGCATACCTCCGGGACCGCCACCGTAGTTGCCACCGCCGCTACCCATACCCGCATGGCCAAACCGGTCGTACTGTGCTTTTTTATCCGCACTGCTCAACACATCATAGGCTTCAGCAGCTTCCTTAAATTTCTCTTCGGCTGCTTTATCGCCCGGGTTACGGTCGGGGTGGTACTGCATGGCTATCTTGCGGTACGCCTTCTTTATCTCGTCGGCACTTGCGCTTTTCGATACTCCTAATACCTCGTAATAATCTCTTTTTGCCATATATAAATCCCCACGGGGACTTCTTTAATAATTAATCTTATTTACCCACCACCACTTTTGCGTACCGTATCAGCTTGTCGTTCAGGTAATAGCCCGGCTGTACTACGTCTATTATCTTACCAACCATATCTTCAGACGGGGCCGGAATTTCAGTAATAGCCTCATGCAGGTCTGCATCAAAAGGCTGGTTAACACTTTCCATAACCTTTAAGCCCTGCTGCTGCAGCGTGTGCTGCAATTTATTGAAGACCAGTGATACACCTTCTTTGATGATCTTTACATCATCGGTACTATCCATTTGTTTCTGCGCACGCACACTATCATCCAGCACATCCAGCAGCGATTGTACTACATCTTTTCCGGCTGTTTGTATCAATTCTACCCTTTCCTTGGCATTACGCTTGCGGAAATTATCAAATTCAGCCACCAGCCTCAGGTATTTATCTTTATAATCAGCCAATTCTTCACGCAGTTTCTCCAGTTCATCTTCCGTGGCCACTTCGTCATCCAGGTGCTGCATGCCGCTCACGCTGTCATCCGTGTTCAGCTCATTTGCCAATGCTTCATCCAGGTTAGCGTCTTCCGCCAAATTGTCGCCGGTTTGATTTTCTTTGTCCATTAAATTGTCACCCATTTGTTTCTTCTTTTTGAAAAACATCGTGCAAAAGTATGTTCAATTATTTTGCCATCATTATTTGTGGGACAAAATGTCGCATATTTTTGCTTCATATTGCCAATTTGTTTATGTAACTTGAACTAACAGATAGAAATCAATGAAAAACACCGCAGCAGCCATAAGCCTCGCCTTAGGCTTGATCATCACCGCCTGGATAGCAGGGAAAGCACTTAATTACAAATTCCGCACCCGTAACATCATTAATGTGGTGGGTAGTTCGGCGCACGATTTTACTGCCGACCTGGTAGTATGGTCGGGTACCTATACCCGTACCTCTATGGAATTGAAAGATGCTTATGCCAACCTGAAAACAGACGAAAAATTAGTACGGGAGTATTTAAAGAACCGGGGCATTTCCGATAACGAGGTCATTTTTTCTTCTGTAGTGATAGAAAAGCAATTCAGCTACAACTATGACCAGAATGGCCGCCAGACAGGCTCCACATTTACCGGCTACCAGCTCCGGCAGACGGTAAAAATTGAATCAAAGAATATTGAGAAAACAGAAAAGATATCGCGGGAGATAACTGAACTACTGGAATCGGGTATGGAGCTTAGCTCTGAAGAACCGCAGTACTATTATACAAAATTGTCTGACCTGAAAATAAGCCTGCTGGCCAAAGCTGCTGCCGATGCCTATACTCGTGCCAATACGGTGGCTACCAACGCCCATGGCGAACTGGGGCATCTTCGCAAAGCGTCTATGGGTGTGTTCCAGATAACCGGGCAGCATAGCAATGAGGATTTCAGTTACGGAGGTGCATTTAATACAGCCAGCAAAGACAAAACCGCTACTATTACGGTGAGACTGGAATATGAATTGGAATAGGCCTTAGCCTCTTAGCATAGTTTTCAGCTTCCACAAAAGGGAGCTGTTTTTTTGTATGGTGAGATACAATTCCCTTTCGCCGCCGAAGTTCCTGAAAAACTTCTCCACCCCAGGGTCCATACTACCTTCAAAATCGAAATACTGCTTGCCCATTTTTTTCGATTCACTGATAGCTTTCCAGATAAGGGCGGTCATAGCACGATTGTCTTTTGCATTTGGGTTCTTTGCCCCAGCCAGGTAATAAGCGCGTTCATTGTCCCAAACATGCCAGAGAATTGCCTGTATAACCCCATCTTTACAGGCTACCCAAAGATAGCAACGCAAGTTTGCCTTGCAGGCATCAAAAAGCGCCTGCAGCTTTGCCTGGCTAAAATGCACACCCAGACCTTTCCTGTCCAGTGTCGCCTTTTGGTATTCCCATAACTGGGGTAAAGCGGAAGCATCGGTGGCAATTTCCAATTCAGCTTCTGCCTTGCGTATATTACGCCGGTAGTCTTCGTGCAGCCTTGAAAAAATAGCATGCTCATCTTCCTGCAAAGGCATCAGGAAAGTCTGCCGCGGGTTAATGCCAAAGCCTTTTGACCTGTAAAGTCCTGCCTGCTTATGCCCCGGTGACAGCGCAATAGCCATGACCTGCGCAGCCTGCATTTGTTCGAGCAAGGCATTTACTGTTTCATGTTCAAAATTATCGCGCTTGGTTTTTTTCAGGTCGGTCGGATAAAAGATATACGGGCCGAGATAAGGCGTTAAAACGGGAGTGCGGTAAATAGTTACGCCTATTTTTCGCTCTATACTATATGGCCATACACCTGAAATATGATCACCGTTCCTGGCTATAGCTACATCCCAATCTTCGCAAACAGTATCCAACCACCAGTCTTTATGAAAAAGCGGCAGATCATTTTGCTCGTTGCAAAGTTTCCGGTACTGTTCTTTATTGGTCAATATTATTTGAATTGTAGCACCCTTGCAGGTTGTATGCGACGAATATACAACGTAGGCAGCCACATACAAAGTATACACAATACCAGTGTCACAATATCGATGGTAATGGGCTGCCACCATTCAATACGCACCGGCACATACTTCATATAATACGTTGACTCTGATAACTGGAGAAAGCCTGTTTTCTTTTGCAGCAGGCAAAAGCCGATGCCCATAATATTGCCGGCCACAATGCCTATGCCCGCAATAAGGGCAGCATGGTATAAAAATATCTGCCGCATGGCAGCCGGGGCCATACCCTGTGCTTTTAACAGCCCCACCATACGTGCCTGCTCTACTATCAGTATCAACAACGCCACAGCCAGGTTAATGATAGCCACAATACTCATGATGATCATAATGACCCTTGTATTCACATCCTGCAATTGCAGCCAGTCAAATATATTAGGGAAGATATCCTGCATGGTGTAGGTAGTTTGTGGCAGCTCTAAATAATTGAGCCGTATATACTCCGCTACGCTATCTGCATTTTTTTCTTCATCCAGGCTCAGCTGGTACCCGTTAATATCATCGGCATCCCAGCCGTTGATGCGCTGCAACAAACGCAGATCGCAAATGGCGTATTCCTTGTCCACCTCTTCCATACCGGTATGGAATATACCGGCAACAAGCAGCTTACGCACCCGCGGAAATGAATTACCCGGTTCCAGGAAATACATCTGCACCTCATCGCCCGGTTTTACATCCATACGGTCGGCCGTAGTTTGCGAAAGGATGATCTGTTTCGAATAAGCACTATCACTATAGTCTATCCATTTTCCATTCAATTCGATATTAGCCGGTAATTGGTATTCATTATTCACTCCTTTTAACTGTAGCCCTTCCATCAGCTTATTGGCATTGAGTATAGCCGGCCGCACAGCAAAAGGCGCTATAGTGAGCACATGTGGCGTATGGATCACTTTTTGCTCCAACTGCAGATCGCGCCGGATAGGTGTGGGCGTAATGATGGTAGCTGAATTGGGAGTGAAGGGTGATATATGCACATGCCCCCAGAAGCTGAATAACTTTTCCCGTATCTCGTATTTGAAACCTGTAACAAAGGCTGCTGAAGCGATCATAGTAGCCACGCTGAGCGCAGTGGCTATAATAGCCAGCCGGATGATGAATGACGAAAACCCTCCCTTGCGGCGGAGCAGGTATCGGCGGGCTATGAAAAAAGGCAGGTTCACTATGGTTTCAAAAATAAAACTTCAAAACTAAAGCAGGGCTTAAAATATTAAGGGACTACCTGGCGGTAATCCCTTAATTCGTATCAAAACCCTGTGTTACTTAGTCCAGGGCCGTTGCGCTTTCTATCAGCACGCTGGCCTTGTTGTTCAGTATCTCTACAAAGCCGCCCGAAATTTCGTACTGCTCGGTAGTGTTCTTATCTTTTATGATCTTCATCTTACCCTTGCCCAGCGTAGCTATCATAGGGGCGTGGTTCTCCAATATCTCGAAAGAACCTTCTATGCCCGGTAACTGTATACCGTAAACATTACCGCTATAAACTTTGTGCTCGGGTGTTAATATATCTAATTGCATATTGCAAATTAAAAAGTCAAAATTCAAAAATCCTGCTGACCGGTGAAGCTATTAGTTCTTAGCTTGTTCCATTAGTTTCTTACCCTTAGCGATAGCATCATCGATAGTACCTACCAGGTTGAATGCTGCTTCAGGATATTCATCCACTTCACCGTCCATGATCATGTTGAAACCACGGATCGTTTCTTCGATCGGTACCAGTACACCTTTCAGACCGGTAAACTGTTCTGCCACGTGGAATGGCTGAGACAGGAAACGCTGTACTTTACGTGCACGGAATACAGTTTGTTTATCTTCTTCGCTCAATTCATCCATACCCAGGATGGCGATGATGTCCTGCAGTTCTTTATAGCGCTGCAGTATCAGTTTCACGCGGTTAGCACAATTGTAGTGTGCATCACCTACGATCATTGGAGTAAGGATACGTGATGTAGAATCCAGCGGATCAACCGCAGGATAGATACCCAGATCCGCAATTTTACGGCTCAGTACGGTTGTAGCATCCAGGTGGGCAAAGGTTGTTGCCGGCGCCGGATCGGTCAAGTCATCCGCAGGTACGTAAACCGCCTGTACGGAAGTGATAGAACCGTTTTTAGTTGAAGTGATGCGCTCCTGCATCAGACCCATTTCTGTAGCCAGTGTAGGCTGGTAACCCACCGCTGATGGCATACGGCCCAGCAGGGCTGATACCTCAGAACCGGCCTGTGTGAAACGGAAGATATTATCTACGAAGAACAGGATGTCTTTCCCTTTACCTGTACCATCGCCATCACGGAAGTATTCCGCCATAGTAAGACCAGACAGGGCCACACGTGCACGGGCGCCCGGTGGTTCGTTCATCTGTCCGAATACGAAAGTTGCTTTAGAATCTTTCAGCTCATCCAGGTTCACTGAAGACAGATCCCATCCGCCTTCTTCCATGCTGTGTTTGAACTTATCGCCATATTTAACGATACCTGCTTCGATCATTTCACGCATCAGGTCATTACCTTCACGTGTACGCTCACCCACACCGGCAAATACTGACAGACCGGCGTATGCCTTTGCGATGTTGTTTATCAGCTCCTGGATCAATACGGTTTTACCTACACCCGCACCACCAAACAAACCGATCTTACCACCTTTTGCATAAGGCTCGATCAGGTCAATAACTTTGATACCTGTGAACAGGATCTCAGAAGCCGTGCTCAGGTTTTCGAATTTCGGCGGTTTTGCGTGTATCGGGCGGCCATTCGCTTTAGAAGTTTGTGGCAAACCATCAATTGCATCACCGGTTACGTTGAACAGGCGGCCGTGTATCTGCTCGCCGATAGGCATAGCGATCGCCTTTCCTGTATCTACTACTTCCATACCGCGCACCAGGCCTTCTGTACCGTCCATCGCTACTGTACGAACGCTATCTTCACCCAGGTGCTGCTGCACTTCCAATACCAGCTTATCGCCGTTCGGACGAGTCAGTTCCAACGCGTTATAGATTTCCGGCAGCTTGTTTTCTGCACTAAAGTACACGTCCACTACCGGACCGATGATTTGCTTGATTTTACCAACGTTTGGCATAATACTTATTTATAAAATAATATTGTTTCTTGAAATTTGGCGCAAAGGTAAGACTAAGGGTGCTAAAATTCAAAAAATGTGACGGGTATTATTATATATAGGGTCATCATTTTGCAAGAATAGACATATCATATCTGCCCGCTATATAAAACACTTGAACATAATATGTTCAAAAACTATTCTAACCGAAAACTCAAAGGTATAAATGTTTCATATGTGATAGGTCTGTTATATACTCTTACAGGTTCTATTTTAGGAATACTGGTTATGGCATTTACAGCTTCATTAATACAACTTTGGGTAACTGTAGGACTCCAGCCATACGCTTTCACCCCCGTTATTGTTCCATCATCGTTAATAATACAATGTATCAGCACAATTCCCTCTGCTCCACTTTCACGCGCATCATCAGGATAATGCAAATTATTTGAGGCCAACTTTCCCAGATTACTTTTAACTAGTGTGAGATTAAAACTATCACAGCTATTTAAAATATTTCCATTTTCATCATAACAATCCATCTTGAGCACCTTCCCTTTTTCAAAAATTAGTTTACTTGCGGGCTTTTGGTTTACATAAAAAAAAGTCCACACGCTATCTTTTTGATGTCCGTCTGCGTATTTGCCGAAAGACGCCATGGCACCATCTAAGTAATATTCGGTTTCATATCCCGTGCCTTTCCCATCTTTATCATATTCACCTTTGAAGACGAGTTTGCCATCCTCGCTCCATCGGTGAGATGACATGTATGGCATCCCATTAAGATAGTATGATGAATCTATTATTACGTCATTTTCAGAATAGCTTTTCCATATGCCCACTTTTTTACCATGAACATACCTACCTTTTTGAGACAGATGGCGATTGGGATGGTACCAATAAAAGAAACCTTCGGCTATTTGCCTGTTAGTATCTGAATACGCCCCTTCCATTTGCAATGTTCCTGATTGAATGTAATAGTCTTTTATAAAATGTAAAATGCCATCATTAACCTCCCTGCGAATCAGAACAGCATCTTTAGCCTTACACTTTTCTGATTTTGAATTGATGTAGTATTGAGAGGTATCCTGAACAAATCCAAGGGTTGAGATGCTATATAATAATAGTGCAGAAATAATAAAACACAGCCGCATAGGAACAATAGTATCGCCCCAAAATAATTACTATTTTCACTACATCAAAACCTCCAGCCATGCCAACAGATCTCAGCACGCGTATAAAATCTATACAAAAGCAATTATCAGTTCCGGGAACAGGGATAATAGATATGCCTACCTGCCTGGAGCTGGAACAGCAGCTATCTGTTGTGGTAAACAGTAATAATCTTAATACCCATATCAAGAACATACAGCGCGGCCTGCATATAGATGATGACGGACTGGTGGGCCCGATAACCGTATCCCGTATAGAAGCGTTAATAGCCACCAAATTGCCGCCTATACCGGCAGGCGCTTCCATGATGGTATCGCAACGTTCACTGGAGTTAATCCTGGAATCAGAAGTAAGTTCGAAAGAAACCTATACCCGCTTGTACCAAAGTCCGGTATGGCCCGGTGGCGAAAGCGGAGTGACCATAGGCATTGGCTATGACTTGGGCTATATGAGCAAACAGGCGTTTACCGAAACATGGGGAGGGCTGCTAAGCGCAGCAGATATGCAGACATTGTTGCCTGTAATAGGCCTGAAGGGAGAGAAAGCTCACAAGGCACTGGCTGGCTGCAAATCGGTTAAGATCAGCTACGATAAGGTTATACAAGTATTTTACCATACTGTGCTGCCCGCTTGTGCAAAAGATACGCGTAAGGCATTCCCCGGGGTGCAAAAACTGCCGCCCGATGCGCAAGGAGCGCTACTCTCCCTGGTTTACAACCGGGGACCATTGATAAACGATACCGACAAGCGCAAGGAAATGAAAGCCATAGTGCCGCTGGTAGCCAAGGGAGACTTAGCAGGTATCGCCGCCCAGCTCCGGAGCATGAAACGCCTATGGACTGCAAAAGGGCTTATCAGCCGGCGCGAAAAAGAAGCGGTGCTTACAGAAAATGCAAGCACCGCTATATTGCCCGAGGCTATAATCTTTGTATAGTACTAGTATAAATTTTGTATCTCGAAACTTGGATAACCGGGTACACCGTTGCTTTCAAAACTCAGGAAGTGCATTTTTACAAAATCGCCGTTCTGCGTTTTTACTACAAAGGTCTTTTTCTGATCTACAATATAACGATTGGTCTTACCCAGGTCGTAATATTTCCAATCAAAACCTATCACATCCCTGAAATTAGAGAAGTTCATAGACGTGATGCTGTTGATATTAATATTCTCGAAACCGGTAGTATCATCTTTTACAGCAGTAGTTTTATAGGGATTCAGCAATACACCTGTCACGCCATAAGGCATATTTTCCAGTTCATGATAAATATGCTGGTAGCGTGTAAATACTATATCCCAGGTATCTTTAGCCGGCTCCATTTCTACCTGGCCTTTGGCATCGTAAGAGAAATAAATAAAATTGAAGCGGGGATCTTTAGTTAATGTAATGATAGTGCCTGTCGGGCTTTCTATATCGGCATAAGATATCTTGTACTCCTTATCATCACTGTACAGGAACATTACCTTCTTATATGCCTTTTGGCTATCGGCAATTGTTTTCACTATGTAAACCTCACCAGGGTTTATTCTCCAGTCGCCTACCGCAGTAGAATCAGGCAAACCGCAATCGGCGTCAAACTGCCATTCATTATCCTTCAGGTTGGGTACAACGGTTACCTGGTCCATGCTTGTTTTACCCGTCCTATATACGCCCATCTGTTTACCACCATTTATAAAAACATGATAACCACTGGCTGAGGCATCAAAAGCCAGGTCCCAGCCATTTATTTTGCTGCTGAATACCACCTGATTTTTTACCATATTGTAAAATACCTGGTCGGTACGGTCTGAACCACCCATGTTTATGGTAACCTGCTGGGCACCAATATCTGCGGGTAGTCGTACGGGTTGTTCTTTTTTCTCACAAGAACTGAAAAAGACGCCTAGGGCTAAAGCAATTGTAGCAGAAAATAAAAATTTCTTCATTACTCTGCAAATATCCACAGATACCTTCAAATATCGAAGGGTCATTGTCATGCTCTTGTAATATGTTAAAAATTCACCCATAATATAACCTCAGGATGATAATCGGGCTAATAACAGGAATAATTTTTTAGGTTTGCAGCGGAAAAACTGATCCATAAATGCAAATCAAACAAATACGTTTCCTTCTATTGCCGCTATTATTCCTGGCAGCCTGTACCGGCAGCGAGAATAAATTTACTGTTTCGGGCAATATCAGCAATATGCCGGAGCAATGGGTGTACCTGGAAGAAATGAACATTAACGACCTGGTGGTATTGGATTCCGTAAAATCGGATAAAAAAGGAAGCTTCGACCTGAACGGCAAGGCTCCTGAAACCGGCTTATACCGTCTCCGTTTTGAACAAGGCAAATTTGTATTACTATCTATAGACAAAGGCACTGTAAAGCTGACTGCCGACTGGAACGAGCTGGAAAACTATAAAGTAGCCGGATCGCCGTCATCTGAAAGCCTGCGCGGTTTCCTGAGCACGGTAAGAAACACCATGCGCGATTTCCAGACAATGGGCATAGTAATAGACTCTATGACCGCTCGCGGCAATGATAGTATGCTGGCATCTGCACAGGCAGATATGAAGAACCTGAATATGGAATTTACCCGCTACATAGAGCAATATGCAGATACTACCCAGTACCTGCCCAATGCGCTTTTTGCCGTACAAATGCTGAATGCGCCTGCAGAAAAAGATTACCTGGCCGTATTTGTACAGAGCATTGCCGGCCGCTTCCCTAAATCTAAACTGGCTAAAGACTTCAGTGCTAAATACAGCCAGATGGTGACCCAGCAAAACCAGCAGCAGGCTGCAGAAAATGCAGGACCGCAAATTGGCGGCGCCGCACCTGAAATATCACTGAACACTATAGATGGCAAAGCGGTTACCTTGTCTTCGTTCAAAGGCAAATATGTACTGGTAGATTTCTGGGCATCATGGTGCGGGCCTTGCCGTAAGGAAAACCCTAATGTACTTGCAGCTTACAACAAATTCAAGGATAAGAACTTTACCATACTGGGCGTATCCCTGGATGATGATAAAGAAAAATGGCAATCAGCAATAGAAAAAGATGGCCTGCCATGGACACATGTAAGCGACCTGAAAGGCTGGGAAAGCGTTGCTGCCAGAACATATAATATACAGTCCATCCCAGCCAACTTCCTGGTAGACCCTGATGGCAATATACTGGCCAAGGACCTGCGTGGTGAAGACCTTGCCGCAAAACTTGCCGAAGTACTTAAGTAACAACAATACGCTTACTATAAAAAATCCCTTACCGTCGCGTAAGGGATTTTTTATTTAAGGTGGGTGAAGTATCTTGTCTCAAACCTCACCTGTATGCTGCGCAAAATATTTACCGCTAAAACGAAAGAGAATAAAGATATTATTAAATGGAGAGGGCATGAAGTAACCCGTATGGAGGCCTTTAGCGATGCTGTATTTGCATTTGCCATTACCTTGCTTATTGTAGCACTGGAAGTACCCGAAACGTATGAAGAGCTCATGCACAGCATGCATTTCTTTATCCCGTTTGCCATATGCTTTATCATAGTCTTCCAGATATGGCTGGCGCAGAACCTGTTCTTTCGCCGGTTTGGCCTGCACGATGAATGGACACATATATTAAATGGCATCTTGCTGTTTACAGTGCTTTTCTTCATGTACCCGCTGAAATTTCTTTTTGCAGGCATATTCTCACCAGACAATACATTTAAATTAAACGGCGAAGAAGAAGCAAAAACTTTATTCTATATCTACAGTGGCGGCTTTGCTTTCATCTATCTACTATTTACACTCATGTACCTGAATGCCCTCAGGAGAAGATTGCTATTGGGACTATCGGACGAAGAAAGCTTTGAAGTAAAAACTTACCTGTACCGCTTTGCGGGCATAACTGCCCTGGCAGTATTGTCGGTTTGCTTTGCCTTTTTGGGTGGTGCATTTCTTATACCCGCCTGGGTGGTGTATATATTCATTGGGCCAATGATAGGGCTGATCCATGCGCGCAGAAACAAGAAATTCAAAAAGCTGTTCCCAAACTACCACGCAGTTGTAACAGTTTCTTTACAAGAAGAACTGGCAGAAAAAAACTAAGGTCTTCAAGTGTAATAAAAAAGCCACCCTTTAAGGTGTCTTTTTTATTGGTATGGTTTTTAATCATTTAGATAAAAAGGAGCGTATGAGTTTTTTATTGCTGATGGCTATGTACAAAAGACTAATAGGCATTGCAGCAGGCGTATTTACTGCAATTTCGCTCATACCACAACTTGTAAAGATCGTAAAAGAAAAGCACGGAGATGATGTATCTATTTCTATGCTGCTCATTTTATTAGGCGGGCTGATATTATGGATATGCTATGGCTACCTGATAAAGGACTGGCCATTGATAATAACCAATAGCTTTTCTTTACTGTTCAACATCCTCATAATAACCTTAAAAGCCTACCATAAAAAAAGAAAGCTCAAACCTAAGACGGCAGGTTATAGGTGACGCCATTGGCCGCAATATATTCCCTTATAGGCTGCGCGATCACTTCGTCTCCGTCATCTATATTACAGGCAAGTATTACTACGTCATAAGCATCATCCTTGCACTGTGCCAGTGCTTCCGATAATTTTTTGTTCTTGCTGTAAGTACTAATAAAGCGTTCCAGTTCCGCCTCATCATGCGGGGCCATTGTAACGTGGTCTATCACGCAACGTACAGCTGTAAGATCGGTACGTATCACTACCTCCGTATCTATCAGGTCTTCGAAATCCTCACATATTTCCTCTGCCTGTTCCTTTGTAAAAGCAATCCTCATTGTTTGTTTATTTGTATCCGGTTTCTTTTGTTTTAATAGTCAAAGTGCTTATTAATACAACCATTAATGCACCTATCACATTCAGCCATAAAAACGATACAATATTAAGATTGTAAATGACAATCACGCATATCTCTGTAATAATTGCTGCAAAAAAAACACCGTTTGCATGCGCCTTTTTTATGTAGAATGCTGTAAGGAATATACCCAATATCGTGCCATAAAATAATGACCCGAGAATATTAACCGCTTCTATCAGCGAACCCATTTTTGTAGCGAACATGGCCACGGCAATGCAAAACACACCCCAGCCCAGCGTATGCGCACGCCCATAAAACAATTGCTGTTTTTCATTGAGATATGGATGCTTTAGCAAATGTATATCCATCATAGATGAGGCTGCGAGCGAATTGATCGCTGCAGAAATAGAGCCCCAGGAAGCCAGGAAAATAACAGCAAATAACAAGCCTACCAATCCCTTTGGAAGTGTATGCTTGATGAAGTACAGGAAAATATAATTGGTATCATTCGTATCAGAACTATACCCGTATGCGGTAACCTTGCGGCGCACGCTGTCGTGCAACCGGCTTAATTGGCCTTGGGTTTCCCGGAACTGATCGATTAAACCCGGCGATACAACCTGCCCTCCTTCTTTTGCCTGTACCAATGCAGCTGTTTGTATCCTGTATTGCTGGTGCAAAGCATTGTACTGCTGCTCTATCTCTTTCGTTTCCTGCATCCTTTCCTGCTTCATGGCATGATAAGCGCCGTCATTAAAGTATAGCGGTGCAGGATAGAAACAATAATAGGCAAACAGCAAGGCGCCTATCAGCAAAATAGAGAACTGCATAGGTATTTTTACAATACCGTTAATCAGTAAACCCAGCTTACTCTCCTTTTCATCCTTGCCGCTTATATACCTGCCTACCTGGCTGTTATCGGTACCGAAATACGATAGCGCCAGGAAAAACCCTCCTATCACACCACTCCATATATTGTATTTATCCTGCCAGTTGAAACTTGTGGTGATCACATTTAGCTTACCCGATTTACCGGCTACATACAGGGCATCTGAAAACCCTATACCTGCAGGCAGATTCTTCACTACCAAATAACCTGCAATACCCATAGATGCAAGAATAATTAGGAATTGAAGTTTCTGCGTATGCGCAATAGCTTTAGCACCTCCGCTAAAGGTATATACCATCAGCAAGCCGCCGGTTATAATATTGGTAACGTAAATATTCCAGCCCATAATGGAAGACAGGATGATGGAAGGTGCGTAGATACTAATGCCGGTAGACAATCCCCTCGAGAGCAGGAATAATATGGCGGTCAGCAATCTCGTTTTTCGGTCGAAGCGCTGCTCGAGATATTCGTAGGCGGTATATACATTCAGTTTTTTGAAAATGGGTATGAAGGTGATGCAGATGACCACCATTGCAATGGGTAAACCGAAATAATATTGCACAAAGCGCATACCATCGGTATACGCCTGCCCCGGTGCCGATAAAAATGTTATTGCACTGGCTTGCGTAGCCATAATACCCAGCAACACTATATACCAGGGCATATTCTTATCTGCTAGCAGGTAAGTATCAGCACCATGCTGACCACGACCTTTATACACGCCGTAGCTGATGATGCCTAAAAGTGTAGCAAATAATATGATCCAGTCTATAGCGCTCATGCCCAGTATTGGGTAAACAGGTAGTATAAAACAATTTGAAGCAGCAGTACTGCCAGTACTGCTGCATACCATTTATTCCATTTTTCTTTTTGCAGCCGCATACTTTATTTTCCTATGCTCAGCATATTCATCATCAGCCTTATTGCCCCTTTATTACCTGCCGGCAACTGGCGGAAGAAAGATAAAGAGGTATAGATATAATGTCCTTTACCATACGGTGCATACAGTGTACTGCCGGTAAGCGGCTGTTCGCCGGTATCGTGCATACTGAAGAGCGCCTGGTATTTCTCATCATACTTTATAGGATAGTATAAACCACGCTCCTGCACCCAGTCACTGAAGTCGTCATTGGTAATGACGTTTGGATAGCTCATCAGTTTATGCTTCGGCAAAAGAAAATCTACTTTAGCATCTTCTTCAGTGGTTCTCTGCGAAGTAAGCGTCAGCGGATAAGGTCCTATATTGGTTGTAGACATATCCTGCAGGGTATTATACTGCATTACAAGCGTTCCGCCATTATGTACATATTCTAGCAGCGGGTGCATCCACAATGCCATACGCTTTTCAGTGTTTACAGCGCGCACCCCAACTAATACTGCATCGTATTTCTTCAGTTTGTCGGCGTGCATGTCTTCCGCTTTCAAAACATCTACCTGCAAACCGGTTAGCGACAGGATATTGCCTGTCAGATCTCCAGCGCCCGGGATATAACCTATGCGTTTAGCCGTGGTTTTCCAATTTGGCTTCAACACCTTGATAGCAGTCCGTGTAAAATATTGCAGCGTGGGTATATGCTCATACTGTATGAGGTTTTGCTTCCTGTTTGCATAATCTGCATCTGAAGACAGGTCTGCATACAGTGTGAAGTCGCTGTTGATGTTTTTAGTCTTTTCTGCCGGTATCGTTAATGTAATAGTCGTATCTCCTTTAGGAAGATTCAGATTATCGGCTACAGCAGATTGCATATTGCCATATACTCTCAGGCGTCCGTTATGAATATCTTTAAATGCACGGATATGCACCTCTGCCTTAATGCTGCCATCCGGCTGCATCACCAGCAGGTTTCCTGAAGTAAAATCCAAAGACGCTGGTGGAACAATACGTAGCGGCTCTATCATATCGCCATGTGTAGGATCCAATTTTTTATACGACAATGGCACCTGCATATCGAAATAATTGCTTCCGATCTTTACACGCACGGTAGCAGCTAAAGTATTAGGTGCTTCTGGATAACCTCTTTGCATTGCGTTGCCGGGTGTATAATGGTCATTTGCCGGGCCAACCTGCGATAGCCAATATGGTTCTGTAACCGGTGTATTGGCAGGTATCGTTATATTATGGTCAAGCGTAAACAAAGTGTCTTCACTCAGCCTGATATTAGTAGTTGTATCAGCATCCGGCCATTTGATAGATTTTACCCTCACCGGCATACCTGCACGGGCTATCATACGCAACGTAAATGGCATTTTACTGCCGGCTGTAGCCTCGGGCTGTTTAGTGGTCAGCTCTGCCATTATACCGGCGCAGTGCAAAATAATTTCATCTAGCTCTGCAAGCTTCTGCGTACGCCAGTAGGCATTCTCTACAGTCTCTATTTGTTTACGGAGCGCCATCAACGATTCCAGGCTTTCTTCGGGATGCCTGAAATTATATGTCTTCAATATTTGCCTGATAGCATCGCCTATCTCTGGCCTGTCTACACGGTTCCAGGTGATATCTATACCATCAAACAGCGATTCAGATAATGAATCTCCGTCCACGTACTTAAAGTATTCTGTTTGCACACCCGGTACACTTGGCGTGCCAGCACCCTGGCTGCGATGTATGCTGCGGCTAATACCGGCCAATTCACCCGAGCCCATGCCTGACAAAGGGCTGTATTGCCCAACAGGTAGTTTCAACTGGTTCTCAGCAGTCGTATTGCGGTCACCAAATTTGAAGGTATTCCATACCAGGCTTTTCGGGCTCCACGGTTTAACATAGGCCAGCTGGTCGGTAAATTGGGTTTTATCGCCTGCAGCTTTAAATGCTTTTTCTGCTATAATCGCCGAAGCGGCATGTTGCCCATGGCCTGCCTGTTCATTAGGCGGAAAGCGACAGATGATCACATCGGGCCTGAACTTGCGTATGACCCATACAGCATCTTCTGTCAGCCATTGTGCATTCCAGTGCTTAAATGTTTCATTGTAGTTTTTAGAAAAACCAAAATCTACCGCGCGCGAAAAATATTGTTCGGCGCCATCCAGTTTACGCGCTTCTATCAGTTCGTGGGTACGTATCAATCCAAGGGCGGCACCTTGTTCTGTGCCCAATATATTCTGCCCTCCATCACCTCGTGTAAGTGAGAAGTAAGCAGTACGGATATTTTTTTCATTTACCAGCCATGCCAGCAAACGAGTATTTTCATCATCGGGGTGGGCAGCGAAATAGAGTACATTGGTCAGGTTCTTAAGCTGCGCTATTTCATGGTATATCTGCGCCGAGTTGGCAGGCCTTACCTGTTGTGCGGTAGTGTGTTGATATGCAGCCAATGCTGCCAGTGCCAGTAGTATTTTCTTCATGATATCTGTAAAAATAAACCCACAGCGTTAATAGCCGTGGGTTTTAGGTTTTTATAAGTTTTTACATGCTTACATTTTGTTTGCAGCATCAATTATTTTCTGCCCCTGGCTTACATAGTCTGCTTCAAAAGCAGAACCTTTAGCAGTTTCCATAGAAGTTTTAGCTGCAGTGATAGCATCCTGCTTTTTACCCAGTTTCTGAGCTATACGTGCTTTCAGCATCCACATATAGAAAGCCTTAGGATTTTGCTCTACCGCTTTGTTTACATAGCTGTATGCTTTATCCAGGTTCTGGTTTGTTTCAAAATAGTAGCTGGCTGCCTGGTAGTAAGGTATAGAAGGATTGTTGATAGCCTGGTCGATAGATTTATTCAGGCGCTCTTCATTATCAGCTTTTACAGGTATTACAACCTTAGTTTTCTCCCAAACCAGTTCTATATTGCAGCTATTGAAAGTGATATTGCCAATATTGATCGTAAAGGTATTGGTCAGTTTTTCCTGCGTCCTTGCTTTTACTTTAAAGCGGGTTATATCATCTGCTTTGTCATAACCGGCTGTACCCCAGTTACCTGTACCTTTATTGAATATAACTTCCCAGTCTTCTTTACCCGGAATTGTATATAAAGCGTATTCACCTGCTTTGAACAAGGTATTATTGATGATCACATCCTCGCCGAATTTTATTTTTGTGGCAGAGTTAGCCCCGGTGCGCCATACATTGCCATAAGGCACCAGGTCGCCAAATATTTTACGGCCGCGCATAGAAGGACGGCTGTAAGTGATCTCTATACTTGAGGTAGAAAAATCCTGGCTGATCTTAGCGCCTGGGCTCAGTGCAGGTAATTTCAGTTGTGCAGAAGCATCGGCTACAGAAAAGAACAATGCTAATGCAAGTAATACTTGTTTCATATGTTGTGTGATTTTGCGAGACACAAAAATATAGGTTTCATGTAGCTACACAAAAGTTATTATCTATAGGGCCTAAAGATTTTATAAATAGCCCGTTTAAAACAGAATGCTATTTAACTTGCAGCCCTCAAACATATTTTCATGGATCATACAATCAATTTAGCCATACAGGTACTACCATTACATAAAGACCAGCAGGAAGCGTATGCCATTATAGACGAGGCCATCGCCTGTATCAACAGGTCTGGCCTGAAATACTTGGTTTGCCCTTTCGAAACAGTAATAGAAGGCCCTTATGATCAAGTGATGAAACTGGTGGACGAAATACAGGATACATGCCGCACCGCAGGGGCAAGCTCTATCCTTATCAATATGAAGCTACACCGCAGCTTTGAAAAAGACATGGCTATTGACGATAAAATAGGCAAGTACAAATAATTACCTTTGCAGCCCAATAGGAATTGTTATGAACCGCACGCAACTGGTAAATGCCATCAGGGAAAAGAAATCTGTATTATGTGTAGGACTGGACACGGACACTACCAAAATACCCAAACATCTTTTTGCAGAAGAAGACCCCGTATTTGCTTTTAATAAGGCTATTATAGATGCTACAAAAGATTATACGGTAGCTTATAAAATAAATACGGCATTCTACGAGGCGCAAGGCATCAAGGGCTGGATAAGCCTGGGCAAGACCCTTGACTACATTCCGAAAGACATATTTACTATTGCCGATGCCAAACGGGGTGATATAGGCAATACGGCTGAGCAATATGCACTTACCTTTTTTAATACCTACCCTTTCGACAGTGTAACGGTGGCGCCATACATGGGTTCTGATAGTGTAAAACCATTTTTGCAGTTTGAAGGTAACTGGGCGATTGTATTGGGGCTGACTTCAAACGCAGGCAGTGCTGATTTCCAATTACAGCAATGCGGTGATGAATTGCTGTACGAAAAAGTATTGAAGACAGTAGCCGGCTGGGGCAACCCGGGCAACCTGATGTTTGTAATAGGCGCTACCCGCATGGAGCAACTGAAACATATACGCACCATCCTGCCCGATCATTTCTTTTTAGTGCCAGGCGTAGGTGCGCAGGGCGGCGATGTAGATACTGTATGCCAAAATGCTATGAATAAAGATGGCGGTATTCTTATAAACGTTTCCCGCGGCGTGATATATGTAAGCGAGGGGCAGGATTTTGCTGAACGTGCCGGCGAAGCAGCGAAAGCTTACCAGCAGCAAATGGCTGCTTATTTATAATTGCAAGGATCAGCAGTTAAGGTGAGGTAAACATTAAAGAGGTGTTTTTTTACCTTTTAAGTTTTTATTTTTAAATCATCAATTGTCCCCTATGCAAGAAAAACTGTTGCAGTTCATCTGGCAACATAGCCTGTATAATCCTGCCAACCTGGAAACTACTGACGGAGAGCCTTTAACTATTATTTCCCCCGGACGCTATAATACCGATGCCGGCCCCGATTTCTTAGAAGCTAAAATACGTGTGGGCAATACTATGCTCGCCGGGCATATAGAGCTGCACGTAAATACGGGTGACTGGCACAAACACGGTCATCAGCACGATGATGCTTATAAAAATATCATCCTGCATGTGGTACATACCGATGATGCACCAAAAGTAGCCGATCATATCCCGGTACTGGAACTCAAAAAACATATTCCTGCAACGGTGCTTTCGGGTTATGCATCATTAGAAAATACACCAGAACGCATCCCCTGCTCCAGGCAACTGCATACTGTAAAAGACATTACTAAAGAAAGCTGGCTAAGCCGCTTGCTGGCCGAACGCTGGGAAGAAAAGCTGCAAACCTGGCATGAACTGCTGGAGCAGTCTGCGGGCGACTGGCGTAGCCTTATGTACTGGCGTACGGCTGCCAATTTTGGGTTTAAGGTAAACGCTACTCCCTTCCTGATGCTGGCACAATCACTGCCATTGAATATACTGGCAAAGCACCGAGAAAACCTGCAGCAGGTGGAAGCGCTATTGTTTGGGCAGGCAGGAATGCTGAATGGAACATTTAAAGACGATTACCCTAATGCCCTGAAAAAGGAATATGATTACCTGAAGGTTAAATACAAACTGGATCCTGTCCCTGCACACCTTTGGAAATTCCTTCGCCTGAGACCTGCTAATTTCCCCACTATACGCATAGCACAATTTGCTGCACTAGTGCATAGATCGCTCCACCTTTTCTCGCAAATAATTGAAGTGTATACGGTAAAAGAAATAGAACCACTTATAGATGTGACTGCAAGTAGCTATTGGGATGACCATTACACCTTCGATGAACCAGCCGACATTGCATCAAAAAAGCACCTGGGAAAATCTTCTGTACTCAATATTATCATTAACACCATTGCCCCTATCCAGTTCCTGTATGCAGGCGAGCAAGGCTCATCGAAACAGCAGGACAAAGCACTGCAACTGCTGGATTCCGTACCCGCGGAGAAAAACAATATTATCAATCAATGGCAGGACATAGGCTGGAAGCCAGCCAATGCATCGCAGGCACAGGCTATGATACAATTATACAACCAGTACTGCACCCAAAAACGCTGCCTGGAATGTAGTATAGGGTTGAGTATTTTGAAAAACTAATATTAAAATCTATCCCCAAAAGAAACTAAGCGTTTGCTTCAGGTCGGGGTGCAGGCTTTTGGCTACCGGGCAGGTATGAGCAGCGCGCTCCATAATGGTCTTTTCTTTATCAGTATACTCCCTGTCCTTGGGCATGTAAATATTGATCTTGATCTCCCCTATCCGGCGCGGATCTGCTGCCATTATTTTCTCCACTTCACATTCCGTTCCATCAATATTGATACTATGGGTATTGCCTGCAATACCCATAGTGGTAACGATGCAGGCGGCCAGCGCTGTGGCTACCAGGTCTGTGGGTGAAAAACGTTCGCCTTTGCCCTGGTTATCAACCGGTGCATCGGTTTCTATTTCAGAGCCTGAACGTAAATGGGTGGCTGTTGAGCGGAGGTCGCCGTTATATACAACTTTTGAGGTCACTTCTGGTAATTTTGCCTAAATTTACGATACTGCGGCTACCTATGTATCAAATAGTCGTATATTGATATTTATACCGGGCTGCTATGCTCAGCCTGCATTAACAGTGTTGCGTTTTATGAAATTGATCGCGAAAATATTTTCTATAGCAGTGGCCGGCAGCATGTTTGCATTTTCAGCAAACGCCCAAACAATGGGCAGGCCGTCAGACACCACAAAAATAAACCCTGTGGCTAAACCAGCTCCACCCCGCATCATGCCTAAACGCCCGAAACCGTTGAGCAAAGAATTCAGCGTGGGTTTCCGGCTGAACACAGACGGCTGGAGCCTGTTTGCAGACAGGGGTACAGTGCAAAGTGAGGAGAAATTCAGCGATTTGTTTTATAATATAAAACTGATGCAGCTTGAATTTGGCGAACACAAACATCCCATGGAGATAAAGCGCTCCAATACCACCAATAATATCAGCAACGATAAATCGCGCCCATTCATTTACGGCAAGATCAATAATTTTTACGCTTTAAAGCTGGGCTATGGCAGACGCAAACTAATAGCAGGAAAACCAGAAACCGGTACTATTTCCGTACACTGGGTATACCTGGGCGGTTTGTCTGTAGGCTTACTGAAACCATACTACCTGGAAGCTTATGTTCCGGTCGACCAGTTTGGTACCCTTGGACAGGAATCTATCAAATACTCAGACTCTACAAAAGGGCCTTTCCTTTCCAAGCAAAACATCCTGGGCAGTTCCGGTTTCACCAAAGGTATAGGCGAAATAAAGATCATTCCGGGTATACACCTGAAAACAGCGCTTCATTTCGACTTTGCCTCGACCAAACACGCCAAACTGGCTATAGAAACCGGTATCAATGCCGAATTTTATGCTAAAAAAGTAGAAATTATGGCCAACCAGAAGGCACAGCCATATATGGTTAATGTTTATGCGTCGCTACAATTTGGCAGACGCAAGTGATGGTTGTAATTTGCACACTGTTATGCAAGAATTGCCAGTAATTAGTTCAGCAGAAATAGGAACCGAGACCAGAGTAAAGAAACCAAATTGGCTGCGTGTAAAGCTGCCAACAGGCGAAGGTTATCGTCATGTGCGCAACCTCGTAGATACGCACAAACTCCATACTATTTGCGAAAGCGGCAATTGCCCGAATATGGGCGAATGCTGGGGAGAAGGTACGGCTACGTTCATGATACTGGGCAATATATGCACCCGCTCCTGCGGTTTTTGCGCGGTAGCTACCGGCAGGCCCGAACCTGTGGATTGGGATGAGCCCCAACGCGTGGCTGAAGCCATTTACCTGATGAAGGTGAAACATGCCGTGATCACATCGGTAGACCGCGACGAACTAAAAGATGGCGGCTCTATCATTTGGGCCAATACAATAAAAGCCGTACGGGCTTTAAATCCTGAAACAACACTGGAAACACTGATACCTGATTTTCGCGGCCAGTGGGAAAACCTGGAACGCATTATAGAAGTGGCACCAGAAGTAGTTTCTCACAACCTGGAAACAGTAGAACGTATGACACGTAAAGTGCGCATACAAGCTAAATACCACCGCAGCCTGGAAGTGATACGTCGCCTGAAAGATGGCGGTATGCGTACCAAGAGCGGCATTATGCTGGGCCTTGGAGAAACTAAGGAAGAAGTATTGCAAAGCCTGCAGGATCTGAAAGATAATGGCTGCGATGTAGTAACACTGGGCCAGTACCTGCAGCCCACACAAAAACACTTACCTGTTGTACGGTTTGTGCACCCTGATGAATTTGCTTTCTACCGCGAAGAAGGTTATAAAATGGGGCTGGACTATGTAGAAAGTGGTCCACTGGTACGTTCTTCTTATCATAGTGAACGCCATGTGATAGCAGGCGAAGGCAGAAGGCAGTGGGAAGCAAGTAAGCAAGCAGAATAATCTCCCTGAAAATATATGCATCAGAAATTGCAAGGTATCCGTACCGCTATATACCGTGTTGCGGATATAGTGCAGGCAAAGGAGTGGTATAGCCGTGTGTTAGGTATACAACCTTATTTCGACCAGCCTTTTTATGTAGGCTACAATGTAGCGGGCTATGAACTGGGCCTGCAACCGGACGAAAGTATTGAGCCAAAGGGCACAAGCGTTATCACCTATTGGGGTGTCGATGATGTATCGTCTGCGTTCAGCGACCTGCTTGCAGCCGGTGCCACTGCTTTTGAACAACCTTCAGATGTAGGCGACGGCATAGTGGTAGCTGCAGTAAAAGACCCTTGGGGCAATATTTTCGGCATTATCAGCAATCCTCATTTTAAACTTCCGTAACACGGTTATCCATCGTTATGTCATCAGCCCAGCGCGAAATAAGAACGGTAAACGTGACCCGGTATGTGACCCCCCTGCGGGAAGGTGGTTCTATGCCGGCCATTGCTGAGGCCGATGATGATTTTTTGTATGTACTAAAATTCCGTGGCGCAGGGCAGGGTAAAAAAGCGCTCATTGCTGAACTGGTAGGTGGTGAAATAGCCCGCACTTTAGGACTGCGGGTGCCCGAAATTGTTTTTGCCAACCTGGATACTGCTTTCGGCAGAAGCGAACCGGATGAAGAAATACAAGACCTGCTTAAAGCCAGTGTAGGACTTAACCTGGCATTGCACTACCTGTCGGGCTCTATTACTTTCGACCCCGCGGTGACAATGGTTGACACAGACCTCGCCTCACGTATCGTATGGCTCGATTGCCTGCTGATGAATGTAGACCGCACCTGCCGTAATACCAATATGCTGCTGTGGTATAAAGATGTGTGGCTGATAGACCACGGTGCCAGCCTATATTTCCATCATTCATGGCAAAACTGGGAAGAAAAAGCGCAATTGCCGTTCACCCAGGCAAAAGACCATGTACTGCTGCCACAGGCAAGCGAACTTGAGAAGGTAGATAAGGCATTTAAAGAAATACTTACTCCGGAACAGATCAGATCAATAGTCGGGCTGATACCTGATGAATGGCTGGACGAGGATGGTATATTTGCATCAAAAGAAGCACACCGCAACGCCTATGCGCATTTTCTTGAAATACGCGTGGCACATTCCGAAACCTTTGTAAAAGCAGCACAAGATGCAAGAGCAACACTTATTTGAGTATGCTGTGATACGCGTGGTGCCGCAGGTAGAACGTGAAGAATTTCTCAATGCCGGTGTTGTGCTTTATTGTGCTGCTCAAAAATTTCTGCAGGTAAAATTCCAACTGGATGAAGAGCGCCTGAAGCTATTTTCAGACAGGCTGGATATTGAGGAGATCAAAGAATACTTGTGCGCATTCGAACGCATCTGTGCAGGCGAGCCTGACGGTGGGCCCATTGCAAAACTCTCCATGCCCGAACGCTTCCGGTGGCTTACGGCTACACGCAGCACTATCGTGCAAACCTCCAAAGTACACCCCGGTTTTTGTACCAATGCCGCTGAGATGTTGGCAAAACTCTTCAGGCAAATGGTATTACCGCCTGTTACCCAGTAATCAACTTATACTGCTGCAATAAAAAAGGCCCCGGAGAACCGGGGCCACAACATACATATAGAGGATAAGATCTTGGTTCGTATTTAATATTGCTTCAGAAAAGCAAGCTACCATTAAAGAAATGGGAAAATCACACTCACCCGAAACCTGATTTAAAAACCAATTACCAGGGCATGATAATTGAGATTTCGCCTTATGGAATGAACTATGTCTTTGTTTTTCAGTACAATTATACGGAATAATGGCATAAATATAAAAAAACTAACATCATTTTTTATACAATATTGCTATGTATTTAATCCGCTTATAATTGTCAATAACAATTCAATAACAAAATTTAGAGGGTGATTATTCTAATTTTACAGCCCTGCTGATTAAATTTATACTTACCAATTATAGTCATTATTGCCGTAAGGCTGTTAATAAAGAAGTTTGTTTGTTTTGTTTGATAAAGAATGCCACCCTTTTGGGTGGCTTCTATATTTTTGATAATCAAGCGAATACAAATAATACGTTTATTCCGCAACTATATGTTTCGATAAGATCAGCTTATTGTCTGACAACTGGTAAATGGCCGCCTGCCCTCTTTGATTCGCAGGCAGAATGTCGTTGTACAGGTCGCTTTTGTCCTGCATTATTGCATTATCGGCCATATCCAGGTACACGATCTTGCTGCTTTTAGGCGCATCTGCTGAGGGGTGAACATTCATATCAACAGGCGGCATAGGGGCGGTAAGGCCAACGGCCTCAAAAGCAAGCTTGGGGTATTCGTCTTTATAGCTTTTGTAATAAACATAATTCTTATTACCAGCCTGGGTCATGCCCCTGTAGCTAAAGAAATGCTGGCCAGCCAGCCAATCTGCTACCTGTGCGTCTGGCATAGTAGCCGGCTTATTAGCCACAATGGCTATTCTCGATGGCTTTGACGCCTGGTCTACAGCCGTTATTTCTCCTTCTTCACTAAGCCTAAGAAATATGAAATCAGTAGAAACATAGCCGGCACCTTTCTTAGCTGCATCTTTTATTTCTTCATCGGCAGCCGGCATGTAGCACTCCAGTACCAATGTATAGCCGCCTTCCATATTATGCATGGCATCTACCGGCTGCACTCTAAGCTTACCTTGCGCCAGCAGCCTTACTGCTTCTACCTTATTATGCTCGTACAGTTTGCTAAAAGGTATTTTTATAGTACGCATGCTGTGGCCGCTGGGGTCTAATGGCGCTATAAATACCCCAGCCTCTTCTGCCTTCAGTTTTACACCTTTGTAGTACAAACCGCAAACAGTTGTCATATTCCCTTCATGTTCATTAATGGTACTGAAACGAAATGCATCCTCTCCATCTATCATATCCGGCGTAGGTTCAGCATCGCCCTGCATTACCTGTATGGTTTGTATGGAATAAATAGACGCATCATCATGCTCCCATTTGCGCACCAGCATTACCCGGTCCATAATTGCTTTGGCACTAAGAACAGTCCATGAACCTTTTTCAGGCACAAATGCTTTCTTCCACTTAGTATTCAGGTCTTTATCAAGCGCCTTGAATTCATACCCTTTCTGCTTGCCATTTACTGCCGAAAGCACTATAAATCCTTCGCTCATAGCTGGAAATATTCTCGGTGCGTTTTCTGGCAGGAAATCTGCGGCAGCAAGCCCTTCTTCGGTTTTCTTTTTCATCACATTCCCCATACGGTCTATTAAAACAATCGTGCGTGTTTTCTTAGACCTGTTATTGAGAAACAACAATGAGCCCAGATCCCCATTGCAATAAGCACCTAATTCTGTACCATCTTTCACCCTCAGCCTGGCATCGAATATAGTTTGCATACTGGGGTTCAATTGTACCAGTTTTATATCGAAGGAATCTTTGCGGGAAGTCCTTACAGCATAGGCTGTGCTGTAAAATATATTTTGCTGCACAGCTTGCACACCCTGGAATCCTTTGGTATCAACACTATCCAGTATTGTTTCCTGCGCAAAAGATGCTGCACTTGCAGTACCGGCCAAAATTAATGTAAGTATTGTATTCTTCATTGTAATACTATTATTATACGGATGAATATAAGTATAAAGACGGTTGATTATTTCCGGCAGGCACATTTAGTTATCCAGTTTTATTTCTATGAGCTTGGGCCAGTTTTTACCTGTAATGAAAATGCGGTTGTTCTGCGCATCATATGCAATACCATTCATTACTTCAGGGGCATTTTCATTATTCGGGTCAGGCTCTGGTATACCTGTACGGCTGCGTAAGCTTTGCAGGTCGGCCTGGCCAATCACCTTACCTGTAGCAGGGTCTATTTTTAAAATATTATTAGCCTGCCACTGGTTGGCATAAATACTGCCGTTAATAAATTCCAGTTCATTGATATTGCTCACTTTACCGTATTGGTCGGTTGCACTAATATGCTTCACTTCTTTAAAGGTAGCAGGGTCTATAAAATAAATGATGTCAGAACCATCACTGTAAATGAGGTGTGTTCCATCGGTGGTCATTCCCCAGCCTTCATTGGCGGTAAAACTGAATGTACCCAATTGTTTCAGGGTTGCTTTATCGTATATAAAGCCGGTCTTTTCCCTGTAAGTAAGTTGGTATATTTTCCCGTTCAGCACCGCAATCCCCTCGCCGAAATAGCGATTATCCAGTTTGTGCTGCTGCAACACCTTACCTGTTTTAAGGTCAGTTTTCCGCAAGTCGGATTTGCCATATTGACCTGTGCTTTCATACATGTATCCATCTACAAACTGCAAGCCCTCGGTAAATGCTGTAGGGTCATGTGGAAATTCATTGACTATCTGGTAGCTGATAACGGCGGGCGCACTTGCAGTGTTGTTGCTACTGCTATCTGCCGGGGCAGTTGTTTCACTCGTTTCTGTACGGTTTTTACAGGCATTCAGGCATAACAAAACACATAATGCCGTCAAAAGGCTATATACCGGTAAAAATCTGGCCTTGATCATATCTCGTCAAAAAATCAGTTAAAAAAAGAAAGCCTGCTAAGTTAAGAAGCAGGCTTTAAAGAAATATAGTTAGGATTACAGTTTATACTTAATAATTCGCAAAATTTCCAACAGCATGTCGGGCGTAAACAGTTTCTTTTTGCAATGGAGTATGCGGCTGAGTATTTGCTGATCGGTCTTTAAATGCACTGCAAGTTCTGCCTGCGTTACCCTCCGGAGCTCCATATAATTTTGCAAACCTTCAGCTATTACCTCGTACATATTCTTAGGCGGCTTCTTCGACAGCAGTATTTCGTTTACACTATTGGCCCGCGCATATTTCAGAAACTTTGTGAGGAATGCCTGTGTAAGGGGAGTTTCTCCGTTTATCACTTTAGAATAGTAATAGGGAGTAACTTTTATTTTTTCAGCCATTTCACCTTTTGTGCCAATATTCCTGCGCTTCATCAAAATGGCTGCTGCCTGCTTTAGCTGAAGAGGTTTGACGTCTTTGATATGGTTTGCTTTTGGAGGCATAAAAATTTCAATTGGGAATGTAAATATACATACAACTTTATATTGTTACAACATTTATTGTAAAATTGGTGCAGACTGAAATAGGCGGATTTCCTTGGCGGGAAAGGCATACAATTTGTCGTAACTCGCTGGATATAAATAACAAAGCCTGCTGTTAAAAAGCAGGCTTTGTTATTTATCGGGAAGAAATGATTAGCGGTTCCAAACAGACGGCTCACCTATATTATAGCCAAAATCGTTTACCAGGCCAGACTGTGTATTCTTTATAGAATAGCGGATAGTAAGCATACCGTGTTTTGCATAATATGCATCCCTGTCCAGTACACCGGTACCTTGTATTTCATAGCCGTCAACAGTTTGCAGCGGTATATATATAGTATCCGCTTTCAAACGTACACTTACCGGAGATTTCAGCAGGTTGTAGAAATTGGTGATCTGCATATCAGTCATACCAACTCCATATTTAAATGTCACGTCATATGAATTAGACTGTGTAACAGTACCTTTTTCAAATACCGTCCACACGCCTACATATTTATCCCTTGTAATGGTTTCACACTGGGCACCTTCGTATCCGCTGGGGCATACACAGTTACCGTCTTTACAAACACCGCCATAAGCACAGGCAATGGCCTTGCATTTATCATTATTGCACGAACTATAAGTTATTGCTGAAAACGCAGCAATAGCACCCAACGCTGAAAGAATAATAGTTTTAATACGGGCTTTCATTAACCAATGGTTTTATCGAAGCTTAAAGATAAACGAAACAATTTTAAAATGCAACTGACAGAAAAATTTATCCGTATATCTGTTGTCAAAGCCCTTCTAAGCGGAAAGATGGCTTTAATATTTAATTAATCCCAAAGCGTTTAAAGAAAATTATTTAACGCTCTACTTCCATTTTATAGGCTTTTATACCGCGGTATATAGCCATAGCCACATCCATCTGTCCTTTATCGGAGTTCAGGTAAGTCTCTTCATTCGGATTATTAATAAACCCGATTTCTACAAGTACACCCGGCATGGCGCTGCCAGCCAGTACTTCCAGGCCTTTTTGCTTCACACCTTTATCATCACGGCCCTGGTTGGCAAACTCCTGTTGTATTTTTGTTCCCAGTGATACGCTGCGGCTAAGAAATGCCTGTGAATACTGGGCTATAATAATAGCCGTTTCCGGGTCATTCTCGTTCAGCATACCCGGTTCTTCGGTAACTGCTTCGCTATATTCACCTATTGCATTTTCTTTTTGCGAATTGCGGTGCAGCCCTAGCACATAGGTTTCCGTGCCAGTGGCCGTATAGTTTTCATGATGCCTTACCACCCTGTATACGGGTTGCTTCATGCGCTTTTTGCCCTTCTTCACCATCCTGTAGCCGGTCAGCTGGCGCTCTATCCTGTCGGCAGTAGAGTTTACGTGCACAGAAATAAACACATCTGCATTGGCCTTATTGGCTATTTCATGCCGCTCAGCCAGTTGGGGATAGTCGTCGGTTGTACGGGTATAGATTACCTGTACGCCCTTCATACTATCATTAATGATCTTCCCTAAACGCATTACCACATCCAGTGTCAGGTTCTTTTCCATAGAAAATTGCCCCCTGGCACCTATATCATGGCCCCCGTGGCCTGCATCCAGCACAATTTTTGTGATCTTTTTACCGTTAGCGGTTACTATATTAGGTAGGGATATAAGAATCGTAAAAACCAATAACAGCCTTATATACATATGTTTATTTGACTTGCAATGAGTAAAAACAGACAAATTCATGAACGTAAGATACCATTTAACTATTTTTGCACACGTTGATGAACCCGAGCGGTAAAATTATTTCAAAAATTCAATCATTTCACTGCCTTTTTATACTTATGGCAGTGATTTTCATATTTATAACATTTACTAAAGGATTAGCCCAGGAAAATAAAAAAACCTTTGGTGGCCTTAAATCCATAAAAAATGCAGCAGATTCTGTGCATACCGACACCCTGACTGCAGACTCCGTTGCCCTATATGCTGACTCACTGGCACTGAGAGATACTGTACGTAGAGACACGATTGCGGAAAAACGCATGGAGGATTCATTGGGCATCCGCATTTCGAAAAATACCTTACCTTCTATTGTCACTGCAGAAGCTGCCGATTCTGCGGTGATAGACATGCATAATAACCGCTTCTACCTGTATGGCAAAGCCAAGGTGAACTATGAAGATATGCAATTGAACGCAGGCATTGTAAGCTATAGCCAGGCAGAAAACATTGTTACCGCAGCACCATCGCAGGACAGTGTGGAAGCAGCACAGGGACGCCCGTCATTTGCCCAGGGTCAGGAAAAGTTCACTTACGATTCCCTGCAATACAATTTTAAAAGCAAACGCGCTATAGTACGCAATACCCGTTCGCAGTATGGCGAGGGGTTTGTGTATAGTGAACAGGTGAAACGAAATCCTGACCAATCGATATATGGCCTGCACAATGTATATACTACTTGTGCTTTAGACACACCGCATTTTGGTATCACTGCACGCAAAATAAAAGTGATACCGGGACGCGTTGTTGCTTCAGGTCCTGCCAATATTGCTATACAAAATGTCCCTACTCCACTCTTTCTCCCATTCGGGCTATTCCCTATTACCCAGGGACACCGTTCAGGTTTCATACTGCCTACTTATACTATAGAAGAAGTAAGGGGCCTCGGCCTGCTGAACGGCGGCTATTATTTATATCTGAATGATTATGTAGACCTCGCTGTACAAAGCAATATATATTCTAAAGGAAGCTGGAGTGCAGGCTTCCTTTCCAATTATGTAAACAAATACCATTATAGCGGCACGTTGAATTTCAACTACGCTTACAACAAAACAGGTGAATCTTACGACCCCAATGGTTCGATACAAAAAGATTTCAGGGTACAGTGGACACACCGCTCTGATCCAAAATCGCGGCCGGGTGTAAGCTTTAATGCTGCAGTAGAGGCAGGTACTTCTACCTACAACGCGTTCAATACTTATAGCGTAAACCAGATACTGCAAAACCAGTACACCTCTAATATTGCCTATACCAAGGCATGGCAGAACAAACCCTATTCCCTGACTATAGCAGCCCGCCATAGCCAAAACACACAAACCCGCAGGGTGGATGTGACCTTACCCGAGATTAGTTTTTTCCTGGCGCAGTTCAACCCCTTCCAGCGTAAAAACAGCGTAGGCACACATTGGTACGATAAGATCACCATGTCTTATACCTTCAATGCAGTTAACCAGACTTCATTTTATGACAGCCTGTTCAGTTTCGACAAACTGGCCCTGACTGATTTCAATAATGGTATGGTGCACACCATTCCCATATCGGCTACTTATAATGTACTGAGGCACCTAAACATGAGCTTCAACGTCAACTACAAAGAATACTGGCTGACGCGTAGGATGTACAAGTTTTACGACTACCAGCAGGACAGGCTGGACACTAATATATATCATGGCTTTTTTGCTGCCAGGGATTTCAATGCGGGCATCAATTTCAATACCCGCATTTATGGCATGAAGATGTTTAAGCATGGTAAAATAGCCGGTATCAGGCACGTACTCATACCCAGTGCCGGACTAAACTATACACCAGACTATGCAGCCTATCCATTTAACTATGGCTACCAGACCCGCCTCGACAGGAATGGCGCTTTGCAATACCAATCTGTTTATGAAGGCAACGTACCTTCTATTCCATCTACACAGTTCGGCAAATTCAGCAGCCTGGTGAATTTTGGCATTGATAACCAGCTGCAGGTAAAAGTGCGTACAGAGAATGATACCACAGGTTTCAAAAATATACGTCTTATAGATAATTTCAGGATAGGAAGTGCCTATAACCTTGCTGCAGATTCTTTCAACTGGAGCCCTATATCTATGAGCTTTGCCACACTGTTATTCAATGTAATAAACATGACGGCAGGTGCCAACTTCGACCCCTATGCTTTTGACTACGAAAAAGGCATCCGACTGAAACAAACGATGTGGGATGCAGGCAAAGGGCTGGCCAGGTTTGTAAATGCTTCGGCAAGTGTGGGTGGTTCATTTCATGCCAAGTCCAAAACAGCACCAACCGATAAAGCCGCCGGGAAAACAGATGAGTTCAAGCGTACCATGCAGTTTGGCCGCTATAACGATTATGTAGATTTCAATGTACCCTGGAACCTGAATATAGATTACCGGATACAAGTAAATAAATCGCAAATACTGAAAGCACCTGAATTACCGGGTAAAAAAGACACAATCACTATAGACCACTCTGCCACATTCGGGGGCGATTGTAACCTGACACCCCGCTGGAAGCTGGCTATACGCAGCGGTTACAATTTTACACAGAAACAACTGACCCTTACTTCTATAGATATATACCGCGACCTGCATTGCTGGGAAATGCGTTTGAGCACTATCCCATTTGGGTTCAATAAAAACTTCAGTTTCACTATAAATGTAAAAGCTTCTGTGCTGCAGGATTTGAGATTGATACGCAGGAGAGATTACCGGGATGCTGTCAACTAAGGCAATTCATTTAGTGCTGCTAATTTTTCATTTACTTTTTTCAGCCATATCTGCATACCATTATTATTCCAGTGCGTATCGCCCGGCCTGAATATTTTTTGCTTTGCAGTGGTAAACTCTTTATACACGCTTATTGTTTTCATTTCAAGCCTGGGATCATTTTCTATCAATGGCAGCAAATGATTGTATCTATCTCCCGGCTGTAAGATACTTACGGGACTAGGTATCATAGAAAGGTACACATCATAAAAGCCCTCGGCTTTATAGTGTCGGTACAGCGCATTCAGATTAAAAATAATTTTCGATATCTCGGCCGTATCAATTTTTGCGTAAGAACTTTCGGAGTGGTGTTTCAAAACAGTTTCTTTTAAAAAAAGCTGCTGCCCGTTATCAGATATTACTACACTGCCCGATGCCCGCGAAAACATATAATAAGTAAATGCGCCTTTCGCCTCGCGTATGGGGTTGATAAAATTGTAATTGAATAAATTGAATTCGAGATTCTGGTTGATATAAGGATTAAACAAAGCCTCTAAACTTCGTGGCATGAATGGCAGGGCCGCATAGTGAGCTCGTTTTTTTATAGGACTTAAAAAGTTTAGTGCTGTCTTTGGCGGTTCCTCCCTATGCACATTGTGCATAAGGCTCGTATCATTGAATATAGATCGTATGTACCTTTCGGTGGTCTCTATCAGCAGTACATTTTTTTTAGTTGAGTCGAGCGTATACGGAAGCGGATTTTGTGCCCGCCACGAAAATTTATACTTATCTACAGCCGCAAAAGCCGAATCGGGCACCAGGAATATATAACTATCACCCGAGGCATACAGGTCTATGCCTTTTTTACCTTGGTATGCAGCCTTCTTGAAAACATAAATGCGGGGGCTGCAAAACTTCTTCACCTGGTCCAGGTAACTCATATAAACAAGATCACCGTTATCGCCCCGCATAGCCCCCCACCATGTGCCTATTTCGTTGCGGTCAGACAACCAGTTCATAGCCTTATGCGATGTGGAAATAGCCATAACGGCCAGCCCGGCTACAATGCCTGTATATGCTAATATGCGCTTTACCACCACAGTATGCAAATATTGAAGAAATAACGCAAAAATCAGAAAGACTTCCCGGCACGGGAACTATATTTAGCTTTCAATGATATGATGTGGAAAGGCAGATTAGACTTTTGAGCGTCATTTAATTACTTTTGTACCGTTTTCTAATAATAAATAATAACTAAACGCTATTTATGGCTATTGTTGATTTGGTAATGCCCAAGATGGGTGAAAGTATCATGGAAGCTACGGTGCTGAAATGGCATAAGCAAGCCGGAGATACGGTTAAGATGGATGAAACTATACTGGAGATAGCTACTGATAAAGTAGACAGTGAAGTTCCGTCTACTGCTGCAGGCACCATTACCGAAATTCTGTTTAAAGAAAATGATGTGGTACCGGTGGGTACCGTGATAGCCCGTATAGATAGTGCGGGCGGTGCTGCCGTTCAAGCCGCACCTGCCGCTGCGCCTGTAGCGGCGCCACAGCCCGCACCTGCACCGCAACCTGTGGCCGCTGCCATACCACAGCAGGCACCTGCCGCTGCACCTGCCATAGCAGCTTCAGGCGATGGAAATCGTTTTTATTCTCCGCTGGTACTAAATATTGCCTCGAAAGAAGGCATTGGCATGGCCGAACTGGAACGTATTGCCGGTACAGGCAATGAAGGCCGCGTTACCAAAAAAGATATACTTAACTATGTTGCTACCCGAGGTAACGGTGCTGCAGCCCCGGCGGCTGTGCAGGTCGCTGCACCTGCTCCGCAACCTGCTCCTGCCCAGCAGGTAGCACCTGTTGCTGCTGCACCGGCTAGCGCTCCCGCAGTTTCGGGCAACTATGGCGGCAATGTAGAAATCATTGAAATGGACCGTATGCGTAAGCTGATAGCCGACCATATGGTGCGCAGTAAAGCTACGTCTCCGCACGTTACCAGCTTTACAGAATGCGACGTGACCAATATTGTAAAATGGCGCGACAGGGCTAAGAAAGAATTTGAAAAGAAATATGGTGAGAAGATAACTTTCACACCAATATTTATTGAAGCGATCGTAAATTGTATCCGCAAATTCCCAATGATAAACAGTAGCCTGGATGGCGACAAGATCATCGTGAAAAAAGATATCAATATAGGCATGGCTACCGCATTACCAAGTGGTAACCTGATCGTACCGGTTATAAAAAATGCTGATACCAAGAACTTGTTGGGCCTGAGCCGCGATGTAAACGGCCTGGCGAATGCAGCGCGCAACAACAAGCTGAAAGCAGACGATACACAAGGCGGCACCTTTACACTGACCAACGTAGGCACGTTCGGCAGCCTGATGGGCACGCCTATCATCAACCAGCCGCAGGTAGCTATACTGGCAGTAGGCAGCATTAAAAAGCGTCCTATGGTATTGGAAACGGAAGAAGGTGATGTAATTGCCATCCGCCACATGATGTACTTGTCCTTGAGCTACGACCATCGTATTGTTGATGGTTCACTGGGCGCCAGCTTCCTCACCGCAGTAGCCAATGAACTGGAAGCATTTGACCCGAACAGGGAGATATAAGTAACAGATTTATTCCATAAAGAAAAAGGCTGCCAGAAGGCAGCCTTTTTCTTTATGGAAAGTTTTTTTTACTTGATCACAGACAGTTTTTCAACATACTTAACTTTTGAATTTGAAATCAGCAATGTATAGTTACCAGGAGGAAGAATATTGCTAAGTAACATTTCATTTCTTTGATTACCTTTTATTTCTTGTTCCGCTATTACCATTCCAACACTATTTACAACCTGCATATTATAGGCCCCGTTTTCGTCGAGATAAACAATAAAATCTCCCTTATTAGGATTAGGGTATAATTTAATTTTTGCATGATCTACAGTTAATGCATTGCTGGCATTAGCAGAAGCAATAGCTACGGAAGTACTAGCTTCTTTAGAGGGCTTATGTGCGCCGCATTGTTTTGCTTCGAAAATAAACGCCCCCCATTTATTATCACTGCTTGTGCCATTGTTAGGATCTGGATCATAATATTCTGGCTCATACTTATAATTGGGTAATATCTCTATTTTATTGGCTTCGTACTTTGCGGCACCCCATTCATGCGGGCAATAATTATCCCATCCGTAGTTTATATTGTTTGTCCCAACTGCAATTGAGTTGGCGTTTAAATAAGGAAATTGGAACAAGTGTGAATTAGGCATGACAATGTTGTCCGTACAGTCATCCCTTTTCCACACTTTAACGTAATCAATCTGCATATATCCCGGCAACCCAGAAGGTGAACCAGAACTCGATTCTAAACTAAATATCAGTGTAGCATTAGCATTGGAACCTAAGTACTCAGGTCGAACTATATAATTTCCAGCAACTGTTGAACAAGGTTGATAAGGAGCTGGCGGTAACGTTATGTTTGTTAAACTTAAACGCGGTTCATAGAATGTACGACTAGCGCCAACGCCTTCTATATAATATTTAATTAAATTCCTATCCCATTCAACTGTGTATTTCATCCATTCGTTTGAAAAATCCGTATGAACAGGAGATCCGGGATAATTTAAACCAGATAAATGCTGCGAATGACCTTGCTGGATACCGGGCACGTCATGATGTATAGTCATCATAACATCATCTGTGTTAGGCCCCCATGATTCTGCAAAATCTATTTCGCCACTACTCCCTCCCCAAAGCCACAATGTACTCCAGGCATCAGGCTTTCCACATATTTTAACCATAGCTTCGAATTTACCGCTACTAAATCTCATATAATCATCTCTTAATTTTAAAATACCAGCGGTGTAATCTTTCGTTTCATTACCATGCTCAGGACAATTCCAGATTGTATTAGGTTCTTGTTTTAGTGCTAGTGAGCATATACCATTAGCCACAGTCACATTATTATCCCAATAGAAAAACCATGGTTTAGATGGTTCATTTCTTGAGTCATGACAACATGCACCCGAACAATTCCAACATTCATCATGTGTCAACCATTTGCTATTATCTATCGAATTTCCATTGAATTCTTCATCAAGAACCAATTGCCAATTTCCATGTTGACAAAGATCTATACCTGCAGGTAAAAATTCACCGGTTTGTCCTTTAGCCTTTAAAGAGGAAAGTATCAATAATGAAGGCATTAATAGTTTTAATACTATTTTTTTCATAGTAGTTCATTTTTAGATTATTAATACCTATTTATTGGTCAACACTTCTTTCAGTTGCTCTATCTCCTTCTGTTGTTGTATTACATATAAAGTGAGTTCTTCTATTTTTTGCAAAAGCTTTGCATCCATTTTAGCTAAGTCAAGACCATTCTCTACCACTTCTTTAGCAGAAGGCACATCGGGTAAATGTTGGTTATCACTAATAAATATTTCTAATTCATGTAATGATTTTAATTTATAAGAATTTGCAAATACATAATCAGACCAATCATTCGTATTTTTAACAGCCACTTTTATTTTCTCCGTAAGGATACCCTGTTCTACAAATAATTTAAATCCATCGGGAGATGAAGTAGGCGTGCTGGTAATATTAGCAATAAGCCATGAACCTATTACCACTTTACCATTTTTCAAAACGGTCATTGATGGGGCCCATCCATTATCACGCTGTAGTATATCAAAAGCCCTGGCATTGCTAGCACCACCACCCGAAACAAAACGTATCATGCCTTCCGTACCTGTATTGCTGTTACCAGTAACTGTTATACCAGCGCCAGAGTTACCACCATCTTCAGCATAAAGACTTAGGGAACCTTGAGGTGCATGCCCGTATATAGCTCTTACTGCAGGAGTAACGCCTTCGTTATCAAATCCTATATTACCACCAACGGTTAAATGGTCATTAAAATGATAAGCATTAATACCTACACGGCCACTTTTCTTGATTGTAAGGGACGGATTATAATAAGCGAAACTACCTGTAGGATTATTATACTGGAGAATGTCGAATGCTATGTCATCGTTTGGAATATTATTAGTCGGATGATCCAGATAATTTGTGCCCGGTATAATGAAACGTACCATATCCGCCGGCGATCCTGCATGTCCCATCATATAAAGACCCGGGCCGGAAGTACCGCCTGAAAATGTGCCATCTGTGGCATGTATACCGAGTCCATAAGAATTATTACCTTTTATAGTAAAGCCTGAACCTGAAGAAGGCCTAAACTGCATGGTATTAATATTAACATCAGAAATAAGCGTACTGGATGTACTGCCGGACCATTGTGCATATAGGCTGTTGACAGATAAAACAGAAAATGCAGCGCATGTCAACACCTTGGATATATTCCTTTTCATAATTAGGTTATTGGTTTAAAATGTTAGTTATGCTGCTAAGCTAATTCTGTAAACGAGAGATTCTTAAAAAACTAAACGAACGGGCAGAAAAACTTAATGAACGGTAAAATCACAATTCACATTTTCCAGTAATGAAATTTTTTTGACATAATTTACAACCATGATCACGCTCAACTTTACACCTTTCCCTGAACTGGAAACCGAAAGAATGATATTGCGCAAACCGTCTTATGATGATAAGATGGATTTCTTCGAGATGCGCTCCAACCCGGACACGATGCGCTTTATACCTCGCCCGGTGGCACAAGTACCCGATGATGTATTGCCCGTAATGGACATGGTATTAAATTCGCTGGAAACGAAGGAACGTATCAACTGGGCAATGACCGACAAGACGAGTGGGAAAATGATCGGCATGATAGGGTATGTGCGCATATCGCCTGATAATGCACGTGCAGAAGTAGGTTACAGCTTACATCATGATTACCGGCGCACCGGACTTATGTATGAGGCACTACAAGCTGTATTGGATTATGGTTTTAGAGAAATGAAATTGAACTCTATAGAAGCAGTCATCCATCCTGACAATATAGCGTCCTGGAAACTTGTAGAAAAAGCAGGCTTCAGCCGGGATGCTTATTTTAAAGATTACAACTACCACAACAACAAATTTGTTGATGCGGTAGTGTATTCGCTTATAACGCCTTTAAAAGATTAACTGCCTCTTGTACCACCTGTTCTTACGGGTTTCTTAGAAAAGGCTGCTGCTTTACCTGGCTTTATGAAAGACTTGGCACCGGGCAGGTTGCTTTTAGCATTCTTGCCCTTCTTTCCATCCTTTTTATTATTGGCATTTGACAATAGCGACATAATATTTCATTTAGTACTTAACAAATATAGCAACTGCCCGCGTTAATAAAATCAGAAATCCCACCATACCTTATCAGGGTAATGCCTGTTCACCATTATAGGCTCTCCTATCATAGGATGTGTGATCTTTACCTGTTGGTGACCGGCGGCAGTAACAACCCGCATTATAGGTTCGTTCCAAGGGTGATTTGCCAGCGTGAACTTACCCCAATGTACAGGAAACAGCACCTTTGCTTTTAAATCTATACTAGCCTGCACAGTTTCTTCCGGCATCATATGGATGTGTGGCCATGCTTTATTGTATTGCCCGCACTCAAGTATGGCTATATCGAAAGGGCCGTATTTATTGCCTATATCCCTGAAATGAAAATCGTAACCTGAATCTCCGCCCAGGAATATACTATAGCCATGAATATTGAGCACAAAAGATGACCAGAGTGTACCCCCTCTTTTCAGCCCTCTGCCCGAAAAATGGCGTGCAGGGGTTGCAGTCAACTGTATATCGCGTCTTACTTCTACACCTTCCCACCAGTCGAGCTCTGTAATTTTCTCCTGCGGTATTTTATAGCATTCAAGGTCATCACCAACGCCTAATGAAGTATACACTGCTTTTACTTTGGGCATCAGTTCCATTACCGTACGGCGATCGAGGTGATCGTAATGATTATGCGTAATAAGCAATACGTCAATATCCGGCATATCGGCAACGCTATAAGCATCTGCCCCGGCAAATGCTTTTACAATAACAGGCACCGGCGATGCGCTACCGCTAAAAACAGGATCTACTAATATATTGAACCCTTTTACGTGTACGAGGTAAGATGAATGACCAAACCAGACGATGACGGGTTCATCTGCATACAGCTTCTTCAGATCAGTATTCACTGAAGGAAGCGCAGCCGCAGGCTTTACCGTTTTAGGGCGGCTCACTGCTTCCTTAAGCACTTTAAGCATCGACGCATCTTCAGCCAGCGTAGGTGTGGGTGAAAGATTCTGAAATACGCCGTTCTTATAGTTGGGCGACCTTTGCATACGGTCTGTACGGCTGGCTGATGCTTTTCTCATTCCTGCTATTTCCTATCTAAGTTAGGGCCTTGTACTTAAAAAAGCCCTAATACTATGCAGGTTATACAATTAAGCGATTATTATCTATATTCAGTGTCTTATTTATTCACGTCAAAGCCATTTACATTATGCTTTCAGACATAGAAATATCAAGGGCTACGCAATTGAAGCCTATAGCAGAAATAGCCCAAAAACTGGGCATTACACCGGATGATATCATACCCTATGGAAAGTATAAAGCGAAGGTGCCGCTTACTTACCTTGATGAGGAAAGAATAAGAACAAGCAACCTCATACTCGTTACGGCTGTGACACCTACCAAAGCCGGTGTTGGCAAAACGGTTACCAGCGTGGCGTTATCATTAGGATTGAATCATATTGGCAAGAAAGCTGCCGTAGCCTTGCGCGAACCTAGCCTGGGCCCATGCTTCGGCATGAAAGGTGGTGCGGCAGGCGGTGGTTACTCACAGGTGCTACCCATGGAAGAGATCAACCTACACTTCACCGGCGATTTTCATGCCATTACCTGCGCCAATAATATGATATCAGCCCTGCTGGATAATTACCAATACCAGAACCGCAATACCGGCAATGCCCTCGAGCGCATCGTATGGCGCCGTGTGCTGGATGTAAATGACCGCTCGCTGCGCAATATGGTAACCGGCCTTGGAGGCTCTGCCAATGGTATACCTACTGAAGCGGGTTTTGATATCACACCTGCATCAGAGATCATGGCATTGCTCTGCCTGTCTGAAGGGCTGCATGATCTGCGCCAGCGTATAGAACGCATAGTCCTCGGCTATACTTTCGATAAAAAACCATTCACAGTAAAAGACCTGGGTGTAGCAGAAGCAATTACCGTGCTGCTAAAAGACGCTATAATGCCCAACCTGGTGCAAACTACAGAACATACTACAGCATTTGTGCATGGCGGTCCATTTGCAAATATTGCCCATGGCTGCAATTCAGTGCTCGCTACAAAAATGGCACTCAGCACATGCGATTACGTAGTGACCGAATCTGGCTTCGGCAGCGATCTGGGCGCTGAAAAATTCCTGGATATTAAATGCCGCCTTACCGGCCTTAGGCCGAAAGCTACGGTGATAGTGGTAACATCAGGCGCACTTAAATTACACGGTGGTGTGTCAGACAAAGACATAACCCAGCCCAATTTTGAAGCTTTAAAAGACGGGCTGCCCAACCTGCAGAGGCATATACAGAACATGAAAAATTTCGGGCAGAGTGTAATTGTATCCTTCAATCGCTTTGGCTACGATACCGATGAAGAAGTAAATTACCTGAAAGAATGGTGCGAAAATGAAGGAGTGGCATTTGCCATCAATCTGGGGTTCGCCAAGGGCGGAGAAGGCGCGGCAGAACTTGCACAAAAAGTGGTTGGCATGATAGAGAACAACCCTTCAAAAGAGATCAACTTCACCTACAACCTGGGAGATAGCATACAAACCAAAATTGAAAAAATAGCGCAAAAGATATACCGCGCAGGCGAAGTGATATTTAACGGCAGCGCTTTTACCAAGCTAAAGCAATATGAAAAAATGGGCTGGGGCAACCTGCCGGTTTGTATTGCCAAAACACAGTACTCCTTCAGCGACGATGCAAAGCGCATCAATGCACCGGAAGGATTTACATTCAACATACGCGACCTGGTAATAAATGCAGGTGCCGGCTTTATTGTAGCTATTGCCGGCGAGATCATGCGCATGCCGGGCCTACCTCCCGACCCGCAAGCCAATCGTATAAAGCTGGTAAACGGTGAGATAGAAGGCCTAAGCTGACGCAATATGGTGAAGTACCTGTAATAACTTAGTTTTGCGCCATTAAATAAAAATATGGCAGCAACGAAAATTACAGTTAACAGCAACGGATCTCTTAAGGTAGAAGGCGATTTTGAGATAGTAGATAAAAACGGGAATGTTTATGGTCTGAACGGAAGAGAAGTTATTTCCTTTTGCCGATGCGGACTTTCAAACAATAAACCATTCTGCGACGGTTCACACAAAGGGCATTTTGAACATGAGGCCGCCGCGTTTGACCTTCCCCCAAAAAAACAGGCATAAAAAGAAGGATACTGGAAAGTATCCTTCTTTCATTTTTATTCCGGCAATAATTTCCCTAGTCTCGTACACAAACCCGTTGGCAAGCCTTCTGCCTGCCACGCTTCACCCTTCCTGTACAGCCTATACATCTTTCCTTCCACCGTTACGGAATAAAAATCCTCGTGCGCCCGCCTTGCTTCTATAATTACCTCAAATCTTTTGCCTTCACTGTATATCGTGCCCAAAAAAATAACCATTATATTTTCTCTATATCCAGTTCAACTTATTATACATACCTGCCTGCAAAATGATCAGCAGTTTCTGCAGATCGGGTACTCGTACCCGGTTTTGCAATATGGCCGCGGGCTTCATTGCCTTGATCTTCAGGTGCAGCTTGTAATAATACCTGTATGCGGTATAAACCCCCATTTTTGCTTTCCATGGCAATTTCCTTATACCTTCCAGTCCGGCCCTAAAATCATCTTCTATGGATGCAGCTATCTGCATTTTCGCAGCATCTGTAAAATCATGAAAATTCACACCCGGAAAATAACTTCGGCTAAGGCCTAATACGTCTGCTTTTATATCCCGGAGGAAATTGATCTTCTGAAAAGCAGCGCCCAACCGGCGTGCATGATCCTTTAGCGATTCATACTGCGCTGCATTACCTTCACAAAAAACATATAGGCACATCAACCCTACTACTTCTGCCGAGCCATAGATATACTCATCCAGTTCCAGTTCATTTACATAAGCTGTTTTGTACAAGTCCATCCTCATGCTATGCAAAAAAGACCTTATTAAATGATGCGGTATACTATATTGGTTTACTACAGACTGGAAACTGTGTAATATCGGGTTCAAACTGATGCCAGACTTTATAGCGTCCCAGGTATCCTGTTCAAATTTATCAAGCAGTTCAACCTTATTGTATGCATGAAATGTATCAACGATCTCATCGGCCAGCCTTACAAAGCCGTAGATATTGTAAACCGGCCTACGCAGGTCTTTGTGCAATAGCTTTATGGCCCCTGAGAATGAAGTACTGTATTGCTCTGTAATTTGCTTACTGCACCGGAAAGACACAGCATGATATAAGGACATCATATAAATACAGTGTTTGGTTTGAGCGTTTTAATAATTTCTTTTGCAACTATTTCTCCTGATATAAGCGCAGGCGGAACGCCCGGGCCAGGTACCGTCAGTTGTCCTGCGTAATACAGGTTAGGCAGTTTCTTATTCCTTACTGACGGCTTTAGTATTGCTGTTTGCATAAGTGTATTTGACAAGCCGTAAGCATTCCCTTTAAACGAAAAATAATCTGCTTCAAAGTCGTTATGTGCATAACTGCGCTTATACAATATATTGTCGCGAATATTGCGCCCGGTCTTTTCTTCCAGCTTCTGCATTACCTTATCAAAGTATACATCCCTGTTAGCAGCAGTATCATGCAGGCCGGGCGCTACTGGTATAAGCACAAACAGGTTTTCGCAGCCTTCCGGTGCAACCGTATTATCTGTTTTAGACGGACAGCATACATACATCAGTGGATCATCGGGCCAGGCAGGTTTTTCATAGAGCGTGCTGGCATGCTCGTCAAAAGCTGCGTCAAAAAACAAATTGTGATGTTCCAGGTTATCAAGTCTTCCGTTTACACCTATATAAAAAATAAGCGATGAAGGAGAAAGCTTCCGGGTAGCCCAATATTTTTTTGAATAGTTCCTATATGGCTCCTGCAGTAAATACTGGTCGGCGTAATGATAGTCGCAGGCTGCTACGCAATAATCGGCTTCGTAATATCCATTGATTGTTTTAAGTGCTGTTACTTCCCTGCCATTAGAGATGATCTCTTCTGCCGGTTCATTCATTTTAAATTCGACACCCAGGGAAACGGCCAGCTGATACATGGCATTTACAATTTCTACCATGCCTCCCATAGGATACCAGGTACCCAGTTTCATGTCGGCATAGTTCATCATACTATATAATGCCGGCGTATTTTTAGGCAATGCACCCAAAAACAATATGGGAAATTCTGCAAGCTGTATAAGCTTTGGATGACGAAAGTACCTGCGTATGTGGCTATGCATAGAAGTGAACAGGTCTATGCGCGTAAGAGACCTGGCCACGTCCCAGCTTATAAACTCTGTAATAGAAAGGCCGGGGTTGTACACCAGGCTATTCATACTGATATTATATTTCTCAGCTGCTTCGGCAAGAAATGCATCCAGTTTTTCGGCAGCACCCTTTTCCATGGTTTCAAACACCTGCCTTAGCTCGCTATATGCTGCCGGCATGCACACCTCACCGTCTTGCCATACTACCTTATAAGATGGGTTCAGTCGTTTGAGATCGTAAAATGCTGACGAGCTTGAATTGAAACTTTCGAAAAACCGTTCAAACACATCCGGCATCCAATACCAGCTGGGACCCATGTCGAACTTAAACCCCTCTGCAGTAAAACTACGGGCACGCCCACCTGGTTGCTCATTCTTTTCCAATACAGTAACGTGCATCCCTGCTTTAGCAAGGAAACATGCTGCAGATAAACCAGCGAAACCACTACCTATTATTACTGCTTTATTCATAATCTGCTCTGTTCTCAATTAGCTAAGGCCAAGGCAAGCGCTTTCCTGGCCAGGTGTATACGGCTTTTTATAGTACCTAAGGGCTCATCCAGCATTTCTGCTATTTCTTTATACAAGTATCCCTGGGCGTATAATTCAATGGCAGTACGGTGCGATGCGGGCAGTTCGCTCATAGATTTTTTTATTGCACGGGTATGCAGGCTGCTTATACCTGTATTATACGCGCGTGGAACAGCATATTCATTTTGCGGTTCAGAAAGGTCGCTATTGATGAATCTGTGGCTGCTTTGTTTGCGATAGTTATTGATGAAAATATTTTTCATCATAGTATAAAGCCATGCCCTTATGTTAGACCCTACGGCAAATTTTTCTCTTTTCACCAGCGCCCGCATCATCGTCTCCTGCATCAGATCGTGCGCATCATCATAGTCTTTGGTAAGCGTGGTTGCGTAAGCTACTAATACGCCCTGGTTGGATACCAACAAACAATTAAAATCAGCTTGAGTCATATTGTTTAACTTTTACACTATAAACATTAAACAATATTATACAAACCAAACGAACATTTTGTTTAATATTTATCTATTAAAAATTAAACAAAAACTATAATGCGGTTATAGTATTTAGCAAACTGCTGATAATGAATATGGTGTAACTATTAAATATTGGCAGCCAGATCTCTTGCTTCAGCAAGCGATTTGACGAGGAAAAACTGCTTAGGCAGTTTAAAATCTATTCGCCCTACCATATTGCCGGATATATAAACTTTGACCGACGGGCACTTTTTATGCAATTCCTGAACAAATGACTTGAAATCAAAATTCTCAGCAGCAGAGGTAATATGAGTATATACAGCACGGGGCTTTTTTACCTGGCATACATATATAACTTCTTTCAGTGGTGTATTGCTGCCCAGGTAAATGGGATACTTCCCATTTTTATAAAACTGGTATTGCATGTACAGGAGGCCTATATCATGTATCTCTCCTTCCGGCAGGAAAAGAAGCACTGCCGGTTTTGATGCCAGGTTTTTGCGAGGTAACTGCTCAATAGCATTAGACAGCTTCCGGGTGATAATATTGCTTACTATATGCTCTTGCGCCGGGAACAGGCGGTCAGTCATCCACATAAGCCCTATCCGCTGTAAGAAATTGAATAATAACCGCTCAACAGTCTTGTCAATACCGTGCTTCTGCATGTACAAATCAAGGCTGCTTTCCAGCGCCTCTGTTTGCATAGACAATGCATACTGCAACAAGTCATTTACCAAAGCCTGTTCCTTAAATGCTGTGTCATCAATTTCAGCTATCAACCGGTTGGCTTCACCCTCAGACATCTTATTGATAGCCGATATCTTATAGCCATAGTTATTAAGCAACGATACCCTGAGTGCATTTTTCAGGTCTATATCGTTATAATACCTGATATTGGTTTCCGTACGTTTAGGTTGCAGAATACCGTACCTCGATTCCCATATACGCAATGTATGAGCCTTTATGCCCGTAAGATTTTCAATATCGCGTATAGAAAATTTGTTCATCGATTTGCTGGAACCGGCATTTTCCATATTCATAGGATTGATTCTACATGCTGGCGCCGGGGCACCAAAGATATTATTTTACACAAAATGATGTTCATCTCCGATCAATACCATATGACTGTGCTTAACCGGTGTTGTTTTACTGCGCAGGTATTCAAACCCGGCTACATTCATCAGCATCATCAGCATAGCGTAAAAGCAGTCTTCTACAGGAATAGTAGAGAGGCGAACAGAGAGGTTAAAATTATTGTTGTACCAAACAATAGGCTCATCTGTAAATGAACCTGTCAGCGCACCGTTTGACAACAGGAAAGGCAGAAATACCATTACATACATAACCATAAATGGTGCCGTGTAATTCACCTGGAATACACGCGTTAATAGTAGTGCCGCTGCCAGCAATAAAAGCGTAACAGAAGTATACAACCTGGCGATGTTGCATATAGCTGCTGAAGTCAGCAGGATAACAAGTATCCACACAACATACCCGGCAAGGCGCTCCAGTCCATCGGTTGGCAGGAACTTCCGGACACAGTAATAGGTAAATACACAGGCATAAGGAATACAAATAAAAAAAGCTATCTCTTCAACCGGCAAATTAACCAGATAGACACCAGATATATAGCGGGGATTAAAACCCCATATTCCCCTCGCTGTAAAAGCCATATCCCAGCCAATGAAAAATAAAGCAGTCAACAAACAAGGTAGCAGAAAATTCCGCCATTGCCTGTAAAACTGTATCCTTGGCCAGAACGAAGCAATGAACGGAACAATAATACATGCTATATCTATCAACGTATATGTATAGCGTGTATCCATTAGTTTCTTTTCATTTCTTCTTTCAGATACCTGGCCGGAAACAGCAACATGCCAAAACATTCACCATCCTCTTTGCCAAGATGTTTGTGATGCATTTTGTGGGCCCTGCGTAACGCCCGCAGATATACATTGTTTGAATTTCGCAACCACTTAAAGCGTTGGTGTATAAAAATATCATGCACCAGGAAATAGGTAAAACCATAAGCTGTAATACCAATACCTATAAATAGTAAATAATATAGCGAACCGACAAATGAACCTAATGCCAGCAAGGCTATGCCCGGCAGCGCAAATATGAGGAAGAAATAATCGTTCTTTTCAAAAAAAGAAGATCCATCCTTCTTATGATGATCGGCATGCAAATGCCAGAGCCACCCGTGCATAAGATATTTATGAGCCAGCCATGCCACGCCTTCCATGCTGCAAAACGCCAGTATTACCAAGCTTATTGCCAAAAACATAACCACTTTTTGTATGATACTAAAGCAGGTAAACAGGAGAAAACGCGGAAATGTTTAGAATAAGCCTATAAGAGCCTGGAAAACAAAGAAGGCTTACGTTAATTCGTAAGCCTTCTTCTTGTGGTCCCACTAGGACTTGAACCTAGGACCCCCTGATTATGAGTCAGGTGCTCTAACCAACTGAGCTATAGGACCCTGGCGTATTGCCAAATTTGGATTGCAAATGTATTGGTTTTTCTGAAAAAAGGAAAAACTTGTTTCATATTATTTTTGCAACCATGATAACCGGTATCAAACACATCATATTCGACCTGGGCGGGGTATTATTAAATATAGATTATTCATTAACTGAGCAAAGCTTCGTAGCTCTTGGCATTGAAAATTTTCCACAGTTATATTCTCAGCTGAAGCAAACCAGCCTGTTCGATGATCTTGAGACAGGCAAAATTGACACGGAACACTTCCTTAGTGAACTGGCAAAAATATCGGGGCAAGATCTGCAACACCACCAGCTAACCGGAGCCTGGAATGCAATGCTACTGGACTTCCCGTTGAGGCGCCTGCAAATATTGCAGCAACTGCGCCTGCATCATGATCTTATATTGCTGAGCAACACCAACGAGATACACGAAGCTGCTTTTAATAAGATACTGATGGATACACATTCCATTCCCAACATAGGTGTGTTTTTCGATAAGGTGTACCTCTCGCACAGGGTAGGCATGCGCAAGCCGGATACAGAAATCTTCCAGAGAATACTGGATGATACCGGCTTTAAACCGGAACATACCCTGTTCATAGATGACAGCCCCCAACATATAGAAGGAGCAAAAAAACTGGGCATTCAAACTATCTATCTTGAAAAAGGGATGACTATAGAAAACAATATTTTCCTGCAGAAAATAGTATAAAATAAGTCCGCAGCCATTAGCTGCGGACTTATAACATAAGGCATATTTCTTAGTGCAGCTTCTGGACTTTAAATGTATTTGTATTTACATTGCCGCCCTCGTTGTACTGCACCTGCAGCATATAGTTGCCGGCCGCAAATGCATTCATATCAACAGACTGGCGCTCATGCCCTGTATTCAGGGTTACCTCGTGCCGGGCAATTGTTTTACCGTTTGCATCCATAAGCAGGTAAGAAAGTGTACCGCCATTCAAAAAGGAAGGCTCCAGGTATAATATATCCTGTGTAGGTATTGGGTACACCTTCAGGTTTTCAGCCAGGTACTTATTGTCCTTTACACCAGTTGAAGGTGGCATAGGCTGCAATACTCCCTGCGTCACTACAATGTTGGGAACACTTGCTGTGCTTACCAGCGTCATTTCAGCAATGGACCATTCATAAGTATTACCGCCGACGGTTGCAGAGCCACCCTGCGCGTTAAGCGTAGTGGGACCTACACTTTGGGCATGCACACCAAGAACAAATGCCAGGCCTGCTACGGTTAAAAATATATGTTTCATACAATCAGTTTAAAAGATTCTGATAAATTATTTGTTCTGCAGGTTTTGTACCTGGGATTGCAGCTGGGCCACTTGCTGTTGCAGCTGGGCTATTACTGCTTGTTGCTCCTGTATAGCTTTAACCAGCACCGGCGTAAATTCAGCATATTTCACACCATAAGAATCCTGGTAGTCAGCAGTGCACCTTCCTGTTTCTTTATCTATTGGAGAAGCGCTATGTATCACCAGGTCTGGTGCTACGCTGCTCAGTTCCTGTGCAGAAAAACCATAGTTGACACCTGTCCCCAATCTCAGGCTTTCATTTTTCCAGTTGTAAGCAATCGGATGCAATGCCATTACCATATTCAGGCCGGCGCTTAATGGCTGGATATTTGTTTTATAGCGCTCGTCAGAAGTTTGGATAGTACCGTTGGCCGCCCATACTGCTGTCCACCTGCTACCATTTGCACCCAATGACATTACATTATCATTGGTAGGACGGAAAGTATTTGTTGTACCATCCATCAGCATTTTAGAATTGGTAGCAGAGATGCTGGTAGTAGGTGTGGCGTTGTAAAGAAAACTCATATAAGTACCGCCGTTAGCAATTGCATTATACGGCCCTGTAGCACTATTGGCTATACCAATGCCTGTCCAGCCGTTCATGTTACCTATGTTAATAATATCGTTGGCGGCAGACCTGATCTGCAGGTTGGTTTGCGGGAAGCGGGTACCGATACCAACGTTACCAATAGAATCAACAGTTAGCTTAGGTACAGCAGCTACGCACAAGTGTACGCTGCCCAATGTATTACTGGCACCGGTACCAAAATCCACGTCTTCATTTTTACCGGCGTAGCTACCTAAATATCCCCTGTACTGGCCGCCTTCGTAAAAGCCCCACCACAAAGATGATGTGCCGGTACCTATAAGGCCCGCGCCACCACCACTGGTAGCCTGTACTGAGTTAGCACCCAGGGCATAAGGCACAGACAATAATTTGGTTGGTGTACCTAAGGCAGCATAGCTGGTGCCGCCTGTTGGGTCCATCTCTACATTAATGAAGCGATCACCACTCAGCCAGTTTACTGCGGTCATGCTGCCGGTTACCACGGTACCATTACCTATCATAATATTGTACAAGCCATAGGCATTGGTGGTTACGGTGTCAGTTTCTGTATACAACGCAGTGCTTGACCCATCCTGCAATGTAATGCGCAGCCCAAGTTTTTGGTTGGCAAGCGGCTGACCTGAAGCATTGCGTGCTATACCTTGGTAGTTCAGCATTTGTGGTGTTTGAGCAAACGCTGTGTTGCAGATAGCCCATGCAAACACCAGCATGAGCATTTTTTGAATGTAGTTCCTTTTCATAACCTTTGGTTTTTACGTGATTTAAGATTTTTTAGTTCGGTAAACGTTCGTTTCTGGATACAAAGATGCGATAGGCGAACGTTAGGGATACACGTAGAAATACGTTTTATAGGAAGTGTTATTACGGATTATACGATAACAGATTACAGCTTTGGTTTTATTGTTGCTGTTTATTGAAACATAAAGCCACGCGTCTGCGTGGCTTTATATTTTTGTTATTCTCCTGAAAGGTTTTTGTTAGATACCGTATTTACTTTTTCTGCCCCGGTAGGTGCGAGTGGCTTAGCAGCTTCTACCTGCATTCCCCTCATCCTGCTATAAGGCATAGATTGGCTCTCAGGCAATCCATACACATCGGGGTTCAGGTAATAACCTTTTTCGTCGGCTGTTTTCTCTACTTCAGGTACTACCCTGTGTTGCTGTGCATACCTGTCGTTACGCACCCCTGTTACCTGCCAGCTTACTTTTACATTGGGCAGGCTGGTTTTAATTTCAAACTTATTATTGCTTATTTCTTTTGAAACAATAGCCTGTGCAAACTGGCCTATAACGGTGAGCTGGTATTTAAAATCTATATTTTCAATTTCAAAATAAGCCGGCAGGTCTACTACTGCTGTACCTGCAGCATCTGTTGTTATATTACCGTTATACACGTTCATCATATCAGGGCTTTCAACAAAGCTGTGAATAAGATATTTATTGGCAGGATCGGCCGGGTGGTCTATTTTGAAAGTACCTGCCGATTTGCCTAATGTACCCGCTACATATACGTTACCGGAAAAATAACCTGCATAACCGCTGGTAGATTTACCCCAGATACCATAAGCACTGCCACCTGTATTGGCTTCCCCCACTACACCATTTGTGCTGGAACCGGTACTGATTCCATATACCGCACCTTTTGAACCACTACCTACTACCGAAGCATACACGCCGTTAGACGCAGCGTTAGAACTTACCTGCAAAGCGTCTGAAGTATTGGATGCATTCACGTTCTCAAAACGTCCGGCAGAGCCTATACCACCGCTGATACCTGCCTGGCCTAATACGCCTATACTTGCAGTACTGCTGTTGGTAACAAAACCACGCACACCATATCCGCCGGGGCCATCCTGGCGGCCCACAACGGCGCCAACACCCGATCCGCCGGCAGTACCACGTCCTACTACTACTTCACCGGTTGTATTATCACCGATCACCCCGGCCGATGAGGTGGAACTGGAAATACCCCATACACCAAAGCCTGTAGTAGAAGAACCAAATATTGCCGGTCCACTGCCTGCATGGGTTACTTCCAGTCCACGGTTACCATTTGCAGCATTGCTAAGTGACAAGGAAATGCCCCTGCCTGTACCATTTGATTGTACTATAACTGCTGTAGATGTATTCGCGTTATTAGTTACCTGGAAGCTTGCAGTTGAACCGGTTGAGCTGGTAGCGTTGAAGCCAAGACCACTGCTGCTTGCAGCATATACGCCTATACCTGCACCAGTTGCGTTGCCATATACCCCAATACCCGTAGGCGTTGTGCCATATACGCCCCATCCGCTACCGGCTTGTGAACCATATACGCCTATACCCAACCCCGAAGTGCTGTTGTTGATACCACGTACCCCGCTGGAAAAACCGCCCGGGCTTGTATTATTAATAACACCTTTTACCGCGGCCGCATTTGCTGTAGTACCGCTATTTATACCTTCAATGCCGGCACCATCACCGCTGTTCTCAATTTTAAAAAGAGAAGCGGTATTGGCCTGCACATCTGAATAAGGCAGCGTAAGCTTAGCATCTCCTGCTGACAAAGCATAAGGGACACTCAATAATTGTGTAGTGCCCATATCTGCATAAGTAGTACCGCCCGCAGGGTCTATCTCTACTTTAATAAATTTATCACCGGTGTTCCATGGCACAGTATTCATGGCGCCGCTCACTACAGTACCTCCGCCTATGGGCAGGGTGTACAGGCCATAACCATTGGTAGTTACCGTATGGGTTTCCGTATACACATTTGTTCCGCCTGGAGTGCCGTCCAGGATGCTGATCCTTATCCCAAGATTCTGGCTGGCCAATGGCTGCCCGGTAGCATTGCGTGCTATCCCCTGGTAATTAAACTTGAATGGAGCCTGTGCAATGGCATAGTTAAACCATGCGGCCAGTATGAGTGTAAGCGTGATTATCTTTTTCATATAATATGGGGTTATTTGAAGTACGTTAATGTAGTTTTTCTATTTTAAAATTGTTTTGATATTGTTGTTCGTTCCGGCTGAAATGCACAGTAAGCATATACCTGCCTGCAGCATAGCCTTCCAGTGTAATAGTTTGCTTTTCATTCCCATTTACCAATGTCGCGGTCCCGGTCTTCAATACTTTACCGGTTATATCCTGCAAAACATATTGCAATACGCACGCCCCGGTCAGTTTTGGTTGCAGGTATATAATATCATGTGCAGGATTGGGGTACACCATTACATCGGCGAGTAGCGTTTCCGTTTTTTTAATGCCCGAAGGCGGAGGCGAGGGCTGTAAAAGGCCTTGCGTAACAATCAGGTTGGCAGATGTCGCAGTATGTACCAGTACCATTTCACCAACAGACCATTCGTAGGTATTACCACCGGTAGCACCGGTGCCCCCGGTAGCATTCAGTGTGGTGGGGCCCACACTTTGGGCATGCGCGCTTGCAGCAGCCGTCATACCCGTTAAGAAAACCAGGTACATTTTTTTCATAGGCTTGTTTGTTTTATAAAGTGCAACATATTTTTCTCTTATTCTATCACAATGCAGAAATGATAGCTCTGACAATACAAATTTGGGATAGGGAACCATCCCGGCTATGCGTAGAAATACGTTTTAATGGACGGGGGAACTACTCTATTACTGTAACATTATACAATATACAATATAAAAAAGGTGCTGCATAGCCTGCAGCACCTTTATAAATAAATTTTATAGCTTTTATTTTACCTCTTCGTAATCTATATAATCACCTTCTACCTGGCGCGTATTCTTTTTGGGTTGGGTATTTGTCCGTTGCATTTCCTCCATTTGCTTTTGCATCTCTTTCATTTTCTGCTGGGTCATGCTGGTGATATGAAAGATGGGCAATACAACTCTTGCCAGGAAACGGAGCACCATCGTCAGAACTATCGACCAGATTATTATTCTAAATAACATAAGCTGCAAAGTTAGCGAACGGCAATGAGCCCGCCGTTAATGAAAACATAATTCTAATTCGTTCAATAGTAGTTTTGGCTATAATCCGTTTTTTTTCTACATTTGCATCTGGAAATAATTGACAGAAGGGGACATAATAGTCCCCTTGTTTTTTACCCATGACAGACGTATTAGAAAAAATCAGACAGTTAGCCGAGCCTTTATTGGAAGGTTCTGATATGTTTATCGTCAACCTGAAAATAAAACCGATAAACAATATAAAATTATATATAGATGCCGATAGCGGGCTATCTGTAGGCCGCAGCGCCGAGATAAACCGCAAGCTCTACCACCTGCTGGAAGAAGCGGCTTTCTTTCCCGAAGGCGATTTCTCCCTGGAAGTATCCAGCCCGGGTGTGGACGAGCCATTGGTATCGAACCGCCAGTATAAAAAGAATATAGGCAGGAATGTATTAGTAACCCCCACTGAGGGTGCTGATATAATGGGTTTATTGAAAGATGTGACAGAAGAGCACCTGGTACTCGAGGTTAAAATACCCAAGAAAAAAGAAACAACGATAGTGGAATTACCACTCTCTACCATAAAAAAAACCGTAGTTCAAATTAAATTTTAACAATGCTCCGTAAAGGAGTATAAAAGTGACAATCATGGCAAGTATCAATCTGATTGATTCGTTTCAGGAGTTTAAGGATGCCGAAAATATAGACCGGCCTACCCTGATGAAGGTTATTGAAGACGTATTCAAAACCTTATTGCGCAAAAAATATGTGACGGACGAGAACTTCGACGTGATCGTGAACGACCAGACCGGTGACCTTGAAATATTCCGCCGCCGCGAGATAGTGGAAGACGACATGGTAGAAGATGAGAACCTGCAGATACCTTATTCCGAAGCCATTAAAATTGAGCCGGACTATAGCGTAGGTGAAGAAGTTTATGAAGAAGTAGATGTACGCGACTTTGGCCGCCGTGCTATACTGGCTGCCAAACAAACACTGGCCGCACGTATCGGCGACCTGAAGAAAAACAACTTATTGAAAAAATATGCCGACCGCGTAGGTGAGATCATTAGCGGCGAGGTGTACCAGATATGGAAAAAAGAAATATTACTGCTGGATGATGAAGGCAATGAGCTGATCATGCCTAAATCTGAACAGATACCAACCGATTTCTTTAAAAAAGGCGAACCTGTTCGCGCGGTGGTGAAGAAAGTAGAAATGCGCAACAACTCACCGGTTATTATCCTGAGCCGTACGCACCCTTCTTTCCTGGAGAAACTGCTGGAAATTGAAGTACCTGAAATAATGGACGGCCTTATAGTAGTGAAAAAGATCGTTCGCGAACCGGGAGAACGCGCCAAAGTAGCCGTAGAAAGCTACGACGACCGTATAGACCCGGTAGGTGCCTGCGTAGGCATGAAAGGTAGCCGTATCCACGGTATCGTTCGCGAACTGCGCAATGAGAATATTGACATCATCAACTATACCGCCAATACCCAATTATTGATCCAGCGTTCATTGACTCCGGCCCGCATTACCCGTATGGAACTGGATAATGACGGACATCATGCAGATGTGTACCTGGAACCGGAACAAGTATCGCTGGCTATCGGTAAAAAAGGTGTGAACATTAAACTGGCACAAGAATTAACCGGCTACAGTATAGATGTATACCGCGATTCACAGGAAGAAGAACTGGAATACGATATAGACCTGGACGAATTCTCAGATGAAATTGATGAATGGGTAATTGATGAATTTAAGAAAATAGGATGTGATACCGCGCTGAGCGTTATCGGTCTTTCTGTAGAAGAATTGGTACGCCGTACAGACCTGGAAGAAGAAACTGTAAAAGATGTTCAACGCATCCTGAAGCAGGAGTTTGAAAGCGAAGCATAAGCAATAATATAATTAATATATAACCCTGTCGAAACGCAGTAATACTGCATTTCATGAAAAATGGCGTAGGTTTGTAGATTACAAAAACGCCTGCAAACAGAATAGTTTAGCGATTTTTTTGAGTTAAATAACCGAATGGCAACAGCAACAACAAAAACACCCCGATTACTGGCGGCAGCCAAAGAGTTCAATATTGGTAAGGATACCCTTTTGGAATTCCTTACTGGTAAAGGCTTTGAAATAAATGCCAGTAATCCGAATACCAAGATCACCGAAGAGATGTACGATGCCTTGCAAGCTGAGTTTGCACAAGACAAGCTAGCCAAACGCAAGAGTGATGAGATCGCTTTGCCTAAAGGGTCGATGTTGGATAGCAAAAAGGCAAAGGAAAAAGAAGAAGCAGAAAAGAAAGCGGCAGCAGAAGAAAAACCTGTTGTAGCAGAGAAGAAGAAAGAAGAGAAGCCAAAAGAAACGCCTGCGCCGGAACCGGCACCAGTGCCGGAGCCTGTTGCGGAAAAACCTGAGCCTCCTGCACCGGTTAAAGAAGTTGTTGCTGAAAAACCAGAACCTCCTGCACCCGTAAAAGAGGTTGTTGCTGAAAAACCTGAGCCTGTTAAAGAAAAACCACAAGAGCCGGTTGCGGCAGCAGATACCGAAGAGCCCGGTGGCCATATTGATGTGAAAGCCCCGAAACTGGAAGGCCCGAACATCCTTGGTAAGATCAACCTGGACGAAATGAACCTTTCTTCAAGGCCTAAAAAAGGTGCTGCGAAGAAAAAAGATACCAAAGAAGAAGAAGTACAACCTGCTAAGGCTGCAGAAGCACCCGAAACACCGGTTGCTGAAACACCTAAGCCTAAGAAAACCGCTAAAGAACCTGTAGCAGAAGTTAAACCGGAACCACCGGTTCAGCCTGCAACACCGGCACCTGCACCGGAAGATGATAAACCGGAACATATAGAAATGAGGGCCCCGAAACTGGAAGGCCCGAAGATCATAGGCAGGATAGAACTTCCGGTATCCAACCCGGGTTCAAGCGCCGGCGACAGGGAAAAACGCAACCGTAAGCGTATACCTGTTCAGAAAAAACCCGAAAGCTTCCGCCCCGACCAACAGGGACAGGGTGGCGCAGGCGGAGACCGCAGAAGTGGCGGACCAGGCTTTGGCCAGGGTGGCGACCGTCGCGGTGGGCATCCGGGCCAGCAAGGCCAGGGACAAGGTCAAGGTGGTTTTAATCGCGACCGCAGGCCTGGCGGACAACCCGGTTTCGGCCAGGGTGGCGACCGTCGTGGTGGCGGAGACCGCAGGAACCCGCGCAATGCACCTCCTGCCACACCACAACAACAGGAAGTAGACGCAAAAGCAATACAAGATAAAATACGCCAGACGCAGGCCAAGCTTGCCGGCGGCACCCGCAGTAAGAGCCTGAAAGCCAAATACCGCCGTAACAAACGCGAGGAAATGGCTGAAAAACGCGCTGCTGCAGAAAATTCTGAACAAAGCAACGTAATACAGGTTACCGAGTTCATTTCGGTAAGTGAACTGGCCAACCTGCTGGATGTAAGCTTTGCTGATGTTATCAGCAAATGTATGAGCCTCGGCATCATGGTGTCTATCAACCAGCGCCTGGATGCGGAAGTAATTGAACTGGTATCGAGCGAATTTGGCTACGATGTTGAATTCATCAACCTGGAGCAGGAAGCTGATATAGAAGAGGAAGAAGAAGATGCACCGGAAGATATGGTGCCGCGTGCGCCAATCGTTACCATCATGGGTCACGTTGACCACGGTAAAACATCTTTGCTCGACTATATACGCAGTGCAAATGTGGTGGCAGGTGAAGCCGGTGGTATCACCCAGCACATTGGTGCATACCAGGTAGTTACCGGCAGCGGCAAACGTATTACCTTCCTGGATACGCCGGGTCACGAAGCCTTTACGGCCATGCGTGCCCGTGGTGCCAAGGTTGCGGACGTAGCTGTAATTGTGGTAGCTGCGGATGATGCGATCATGCCTCAGACAAAAGAAGCGATATCGCACGCACAGGCGGCTAACCTGCCAATGATATTTGCTATCAACAAAATAGATAAAGAAGGAGCTAATCCTGAAAAAATAAAAGAGCAGCTGGCCGGCATGAACATCCTGGTGGAAGACTGGGGTGGCAAATACCAAAGCCAGGAAATATCTGCCAAGAAAGGCCTGAATATAGACCTGTTACTGGAAAAGATAGGCCTTGAAGCTGAACTGCTGGAACTTAAAGCCAACCCTGACCGCCTGGCTACCGGTAGTGTTATCGAAGCATCGCTGGATAAAGGACGCGGTTATCAAAGCACTATCCTCGTACAAAACGGCACACTAGAGCAAGGTGATATGATCGCCTGCGGACAATATTATGGTAAGATCAAGGCTATGTTCAACGAACGTGGCCAGCGTATAGAAAAAGCAGGACCATCTGCCCCTGTACAGGTACTGGGCTTAAACGGTGCGCCACAGGCTGGTGAGAAGTTCAAAGTATACGAAAATGAAGATGAAGCAAAAGAAATAGCTAACCACCGTGCGCAGATCATGCGCGAACAAGGTATCCGTACCCGCAAGCACATTACGCTGGATGAAATAGGCCGTCGTCTTGCCCTCGGAAACTTTAAAGAACTGGGTATTATCATCAAGGGTGACTTTGACGGTTCGGTAGAAGCGTTGAGTGACTCATTGCAGAAACTGGGTACAGAAGAAGTAGCTGTAAATGTGGTACATAAAGGCGTAGGCCAGATCACCGAAAGCGATGTATTGCTGGCTACCGCATCAGATGCCATCATCATTGGCTTCCAGGTGCGCCCATCTATGCAGGCTGCTCGTCTTGCCGAGCAGGAAAACATCGAGATCCGTAACTACTCTATCATCTATGATGCGATCGAAGAGATCAAGAGCGCTATGGAAGGCTTGCTGGAACCGAAGATCGAGAAGAGGACCGTGTGCAATATCGAGGTACGCGAGGTATTCAAGATCGGCGGCGTAGGTACCATTGCAGGTTGTTATGTACTGGATGGCAAGATGACCCGCAATACCAAGCTGAACCTTGTTCGCGATGGTATCGTTATCTACACAGGGGAGCTGTCATCATTGAAACGCTTTAAAGATGACGTGAAAGAAGTAAATGCAGGCTACGAATGCGGCCTCATGATAAAGAACTATAACGATGTACGTATAGGCGATATCATAGAAGGCTTCGAAGAAGTAGAAGTAAAACGCACTTTGTAGCGTAATAAGAATATCCTCCAAACCGTTAACCCGTTCTCCGGGTTAACGGTTTGTGTTTTAAGTAGCTTAACCCAATAGCTGTTGATGAACGAATTAATGCAGCAATTATTGAAAGTGGAAGCACTTGCCGGTTCCGGCAAGCTGGCCAGGCTTTTGCATAACCCGCTGCGTTATATACAGACCCAGGCTTTTGCCAAGATGCTCTACCCTATTACCCGCAAAGCATCGCTTAAAACGGTAGAGACCTTTTTCGGCAACAAAATGCAGGTATTGCTGCCTGCTGCTGCCGATATATATCTTACAGGTGGTAAAACACACAGTTCTGAGATACGCCTGGCTAGATATATGATCCGCTCCATTCAACCGGGCGATGTATTTGTAGATGTGGGAGCACACTTTGGGTACTTTACATTACTGGCAGCAAGATTGGCAGGGAATGAGGGTAAGGTATATGCTTTTGAACCTGCAAAGCATACGTTTGGTGTACTGAAAGAGAATGTATCCCCCTCTGCTAATATTGTTCCTTTACATAACGCTGTGTCGGATGAAGAAGAAACTGTCAGTTTCTATGAGTTCCCGGTTCTGTACTCAGAATACAATACAATGAGCGTAGAACAGTTTCAGCATGAAGCATGGATAAAATCTTACAAACCTGAAAAGACGAGTGTGCGTGCAGTTACACTTGACCTGTTTGCAGAAACCATTTTAAAAGCGCCTGGCTTTATCAAAATAGACGCAGAAGGTGCTGAGGACAAAGTGATTACAGGTAGTGCAGGATTGCTGAAGAAATATAGTCCTGTAGTGATAATGGAATACCTGCCGGCTTCACGCTCCAACGCACCGCATGTAAAAGCAGAGGCATTGCTGAATGCGTATGGCTACCGTCCGCATATCATTAATGCAGCAGGAAATACCGAGCCTATTGAAAGCGTTGCTGCATATTTTGAAGCAAGTGAAGTAGATTCTGAAAATATTGTGTTTAAAAAAGATAATAAATAACGCATTAAGCAGTTGTTATGATTGATAAACTCGAAGCGATAAAAGCACGGTTCGACCAGCTAGGGGTAGCACTGACCAACCCCGAGATAGTGAGCGACAACAAGAAGTTTTCGCAGACAAGCCGTGAATACCGCAAGCTGGAAGGCATTGTGAACGCATACAAAGCATACCGCAATTGCCTGGACAGTATTGAATTTGGCCGCGAGGTGCTGGAAACTGAAGCAGACGAAGACCTGCGTGCCATGGCAAAAGAAGACCTTGAAAAACAGGAAAAGCAAAAGGAAGAACTGGAAGAACAGATACGCCAGCTACTGATACCTAAAGACCCGCAGGATGAAAAGAATGCCATTATAGAAGTACGTGCAGGTACGGGTGGTGATGAAGCCAGCCTTTTTGCAGGGGAACTGATGCGTATGTACCTCCGCTATTGCGAACGCAAAGGCTGGAAGGTAGCCGTTGTATCTGAAACGGAAGGTACGGTTGGCGGCTATAAGGAGATACAGCTTGAAGTAACAGGTGAAGACGTATATGGTACGCTGAAATTTGAAAGCGGTGTGCATCGCGTACAGCGGGTACCGGCTACTGAAGCCAGCGGGCGTGTACACACATCCGCCGCTACTGTGGCAGTGATGCCGGAAGCGGAAGAGATAGACTTTGAACTGAAGGAAAGCGACCTGAAAATGGAAACTGCCCGAAGCGGCGGCGCCGGCGGACAAAACGTGAACAAGGTGGAAACGAAAGTAATACTGACCCACGTACCTACCGGTACGGTGGTTACCTGCCAGACAGAGCGCTCGCAACTGGCCAACCGTGAAAAAGCTACTATGATGATGCGTACCAGGCTATATGAAGAACAGGTAAGGAAACATGAGGACGAGATAGCCCGCAGGCGTAAAAGCCTGGTAAGTACGGGCGACCGCTCAGCTAAGATCCGTACTTACAACTTTCCGCAGGGACGTATTACCGACCACCGGATAAATATGACCATGTATAACCTCGATGAATTTATGAATGGCGATATACAGGAAATGCTGGATGCACTGCAGTTTGCAGAGAACGCAGAAAAAATGCAGGCGGGTGAAACTGTAATGTAAAGTTAGCTAACTTGTGACCCGTCCCACAACACTATTAAACATTCTAACATATAAAATAAATGAGCACTCCTCGTTTCGACCTTGTTGATGTAGTACAAACACTGCGGAAACGTCAACGTATTTTAATCATTGTATCGGTTGTCACCATCGTGTTGGGTGGTATATTTTTTGCCATTGGCAGGAAATACTATAAGGCAGAGGCTACTTTCCTGATGTCTAACCCGCTGTATACAGACCGTAGCAACCTTTTCCAGGACGGTCAGATACAGTTCGTAGATTATTTTGCAGGCGACGATGACGTTGACCGCCTGATGACACTGGCTGAATCTGATACCATCATTTACGATGTAGCCAAAAAGCAAAAACTGGATGCGGCATGGGGACTTGACCTCTCAAATCCGAAGCAGGCGCATAAGCTCAGGGAAACGTTCAAAGACAACTATAAAGCAGTTCGTAATGAATACAACAGCTGCACTATATACTATACAGATATAGATCCGGAACGTGCTACCAATGTAGCTAACCAATGTGTCAGCTCTATGGAAACCATCTTTACCAGCTATTATATGGGGCAAAGGAATAAAGCGCTCGCTTCTATCGACACAAAAATTTCGCAGCTGAACAGCAATATAGATTCACTTACAGATTCACTGGCGTCATTACGCAGCAGGTATAGCATTTACGACCTGGTAAGCCCCAACAGGAAAAACCTGGTATCTACTTCCATTAAAAGTAATGGCAGTGCCGATTTTGGCAAAGCCCTGGAACTGGTGCAAAACCTGGAAGCTGTTAAAGATAAAATGGTAATAGATAAAGCACAGTATCTTTCATTGCGCAATCAATATGCTGCGTCTATCGATACTCAAAATGTTCACCTGATGCACGTTATATCTCACGCAAAGGTACCAGGCAAACCAAAAGGACTCGGCCTGATACTGACCCTGATAGTAGCAGGCATGATCGGCTTCTTCTTTACGTCTGTATACATACTCATTACCACTTATTATAAGGCATTAGTAGCTGTAGAACGTTGATCAAAGAAGCAACATTAGAAGAGAAATTTGGCTGGCTGGCCAGCCTGGCTATTCTATTATTCGGCGTATGCGGGTATATATATACCGGCAATATACTGATGCTTGGACTGCCATTCGTTTTCCTGTATATTTTGCTGGTAGCGGTTAATTGGAAGACAGCTTATTGGGTGATGCTGCTCAGTATACCTGTTTCAATAGACCTGTATTTTTCCGGCAATACATTGTCTACATCAGCACCTGACGAACCGTTGATGTGGGGCTTTCTTTTACTTTTCCCCGTACTGCTTGCATCAAGGCGGTGCACGATAGAAAGATCATGGCTGAGGCACCCTATCGTTTTCCTTATAGCATTACAATTTGTATGGATGATGGTAGCTGTGTTCTATTCGCACATGCACCTCATCTCTGTTAAATTCATGATAGCTAAAAGCTGGTTCCTGGTATCGTTCTTCATAATCCCGGTCTTCATCTTCAGGGAAAAGAAAGATTTCAGGATAGCGTTCTGGTTATTGCTGCTGCCCGTGTTGCTTACCGTATGTATTATTATGGTGCGCCACGCAGCGCTTGGTTTCTCATTCAGGCAAATAGAGCAAGCCATCGGCGACCTGTACTTTAACCACGTAGATTATTCTACCATTGTATCTATGATCTTCCCCCTTGCGCTGGTGGCTATACCACTCAGTAAGGGGAAAAGCCCGGTTTTCCGCTGGACAATGGTGTTCATCGCTTTATTCCTTTTACCCGCTATATACCTCACGTATGCCCGTGCAGCATTGCTGGCAGTATTGTTTGCAGTTGTAGTAGGTATTGCCATCCGGCTAAAGCTTACAAAGATCATGATGCCTGTTTTCTACGGTGCCATAGCATTATTTATGGCATTCATGATACGCGATGATAAATTCATGAGCCTGCGCCCCGACTACCAGCACACCTTCATGCACCGCGATTTTTCGGACCACATCATTGCCACCTTTCGCGGCGAGGATATGTCTTCAATGGAGCGCCTGTACCGCTGGATAGCAGCAGTACGCATGAGCCAGGACGAACCGGTAAAAGGTTTCGGCCCCAATACATTTTACTATTATTATAAGCCGTACGCGGTAGCTTCTTTCCGCACTTATGTAAGCCGCAATTTCGAGCATTCAACAACGCATAACTATTACCTGTACCTACTGGTAGAGCAAGGCTGGCCCGCTATGATCATTTATGCCATCATGATACATGTAATACTGGTGACCGCACAGCGTGCTTACCACCGTTTTAAAGACAGGTTTTATAAATACTGCCTGCTGGGTGCCGCTATGATGTTTGGTGCAGGTTGGGTAAATAATTTCTTCTCAGACCTGATAGAGACCCATAAGGTAGGTGCATACTTTTACCTCAGTATAGCATTAATAGTTATCCTCGACAGGAAAAGCAAGCAACAGGAACAGGAAAACAACGAAGCGGTTACGCCATCGTAAGCTCGGGTTCAACCCAGGCTTCATTGTCTTTCAGCAGTTGTATAAGTTCATCCACAGCTATTTCGCTGGGCACATTTTTCTTTACCACTTCCTTGCCTTTGTATAAAGTGATCTTGCCCGGGCCGCTGCCTACATAACCAAAATCGGCATCAGCCATTTCACCCGGGCCGTTTACTATACAGCCCATAATAGCGATCTTAACACCTTTTAGATGGTGCGTAGCATTGCGGATCTTTGCTGTGGTTTCCTGCAGGTCAAATAATGTACGCCCGCAGCTAGGGCAGCTGATGTATTCTGTTTTACTGATACGGGTACGCGTAGCCTGTAATATAGAGAAAGAAGTATTATTCAGATATTGATGATTGTTTTTTACTTCCAGGTAGGTACGGCCATTCATCTTAATATTTTGCACCTGCTGCATATTATTCCATAGCCATACCCCATCTCCAAAGCCATCCAGCAAAAGTCCGCCCGTATCGGTGGCAAAGTCTATCAGCTGTTCATCAACTGTTTTGTTTTTGTTCTCTGCGCAAAGTATAACAGGGCAGGTTACGCCTTGCTGCATCAGTTCTATCATAAAACGGCGAATCGAGGCCATGCGGTGCATATTTGTGCTCGTTACACACAGCACTACATCATCATCAGTTTTCGCTTTGTCTATCACCTGCTGCAGTATTAGCCAGTCTGCATTGGCATCTACACCTGCAAAATGAAGCTTGTCCATTTTCCCTGCAGGGTTCAGGTATTCGGTAGCCTGGAAGAAAGGATGGTATTTCGATTTATCTCCCGCCTGCTGCCAGGCTGCATGGTTGCATATAACATCCAGGGTACCCGGCAATTCGAAGCCTAATAATTTGTCACCTGTGTAAATAAAATCGGCAGCCGCATCTCCTATATTCCACTTATCCGTAAGCTCATTGTACTTATATCCTATAGCCTGCAGGTCTTCGGGAGCAATGTTTTCCTGCTCCATAAAATCGGCCACTACTACCGGCACATGCCCTGCGCCAATGCGTTCTGTAAGTTTTGTATCGCGCCTTTTATAGCTAAAAGGATTGTACGGCAAATGTATTTTCTCAGCAGGGTTAAGCTCCTGTACCGACGCATGTTGCTCCCGTCCCTGGTAGCGGTTTACAATATCCTTGCAAACAGGTATCTCAAATTCGGGATCTTCTGTAAGCGATACACGGATAGTATCGCCAATGCCATCCTCCAATAGCGTACCTATGCCTATAGCACTTTTTATACGGCCATCCTCACCGTCCCCGGCTTCCGTCACACCCAGGTGCAAAGGATAGCATTCCCCAAACTCCGTATCCATCTGCTGTATCAGTAGGCGGTATGCCTGTACCATTACCAAAGGGTTGCTTGATTTCATGCTCAGTATCACCTGGTGGTAATTTTCATCCCGCGCTATACGCAGGAATTCCATTGCACTCTCTACCATACCTATAGGCGTATCGCCATAACGGCTCATGATACGGTCGCTCAAAGAACCGTGATTGGTACCGATGCGCATAGCCGTGCCGTACTCCCTGCATATTTTCACCAAAGGGCTAAAACGCTCGCGTATACGGTCTATTTCCGCACCATATTCCGCATCTGTATATTCTATAAAATCAAACTTCTTTTTATCGATATAATTACCGGGGTTCACGCGTACTTTCTCTATGATGCGTGCGGCTATTTCGGCGGCATTGGGGGTAAAGTGTATATCGGCAACCAGCGGGGTATTGTATCCCTGCCGTCTCAGTTCATCTTTTATTTGTTGCAGGTTCTCCGCTTCTTTTTTGCTGGGCGCAGTAATACGCACCAGTTCTGCACCGGCTTCTATACACCTGATGGTTTGGGCAACGGTGGCTGCCGTATCCATTGTATCGGTGGTAGTCATCGTTTGTATACGTATAGGGTGGCCGTTACCTAATAACAGGTCGCCTATCTTCACTTCACGTGTCTTTAGCCTCTGGTATGCTGTAAGGGAGCGGCAATATTGCTGCAACATAGAATTGATTGAAAAATACAGGGCAAAGTTAGGTGAATAGCGTTATGTAAAATGTGAAAATATAAGCCCCCTATAGCTTGCGGAATGAACGTGAAATAGCTATATAAAAAGAACAAATTGTTACGATGGGCTACCAAACCTATGTTTTTATATGAAACAATAGTATTTTAGCGCTTAGATATATAGCCTGATGGAATACGAAATCAAACACTTGGGCAAGTTTAAATATGTAGAGGAAGGAGAAGGAGAGCCATTAGTACTGCTTCATGGCTTGTTTGGCGCCCTCAGCAATTTCAAAGACCTCGTTGATCATTTTAAATCTACACATAAGGTAGTGATACCTATGCTGCCGCTTTTTGACTTGAATATACTTGAAACAACCGTTAACGGCCTAGCCAAGCATGTTCAGAAATTTATAGAGGCACGTGGTTTTACTAAAGTTCACCTGCTGGGCAATTCACTGGGCGGCCACGTGGGCCTGGTATATACGCTTAAAAACCAGGAACTGGTAAAAACCATAACACTTACCGGCAGTTCAGGCCTGTTTGAGAACGGCATGGGAGAAACCTACCCTAAAAGAGGCGATTACGATTTTATACGTAAAAAAACAGAAATGACCTTCTACGACCCCAAAGTAGCCACTAAGGAGCTGGTAGATGAAGTTTACTCTATAGTTAATAACCGCCTGAAAGCACTAAAAGTCATCACCCTGGCCAAATCGGCTATCCGTCATAACCTGGGAGATGAATTGCAGGATATTAAGGTGCCAACTTGTCTTATATGGGGAAAAAATGATACAATCACCCCTCCAATGGTAGCAGAGGAGTTTCAATCGCTGATACCCAATTCAGAATTGCATTGGATAGATAAATGCGGCCATGCCCCTATGATGGAAGTTCCGGGCGAATTTAACCAGATTTTGAGCGGTTTCCTGGCAAAACATAAATTGTAAACAGATTGCTAATGTTTGTCATATACTTGTTAGAATACAGGTTTATGCCAAATTTGGTGTGAGATTTGTATTAGATATAATTGGACGTGATTCTGAAGCGTAAAATAAAATGGTAATAGAACAATTAATATCGCCTATCGTGCCTACCCTGATGCCAACCGACACAGGTAATAAAGCGCTCTTCCTGATGGAAGAAAATAATCTGACCCAGCTTCCTTTAATAGCCGAGAATAAATATATGGCATTGGTGCAGGAGAATGATGTGATGGACTGGAATATGCCCGAAACCCCTTTAAGCAGTGCTGATTTCCTTTATAACAGGCCTGCGGTGCTGGCAACCGCCCACCCTTACGATGCGTTGCGTATTGCCCACAACCAAAACCTGAGTATCATCCCCGTGATAGACCATGAGAATACTTACATGGGTGCTATTACAGCCGGTGAGCTGATCAGGTATTTTGCCGAAAAAAGCGGCCTGGATAACCCCGGTGGTATCATTGTGCTGGAGATAGAACCCCGCAATTACAGCCTGTATGAAATAGCGCGTATTTGCGAAATTGAGGAAGTACTGATCATCAGCACACAGTTGTACAGCAATAAGCTGACTGGTATGTTGGAAGTAACGATAAAAACTAACCGTACCCACCTTGATGCTTTAACCTCATCTTTCGAGCGCCATAACTACAAGGTGAAAGAAGTGTATGGAGAACAGGGCGAGAAAGAAGATGTAATGTCCCGTTACAATATGCTGATGAATTATATCAACATGTAGTATTTTTGCCTCCCAAACGAACCGGATGATTGCTATTGATAATGTGCTGTTGAGCGATGATGTGATCGAGCAACAATTTGTATGCGACCTGACCAGTTGCAAGGGCGGCTGCTGTGTAGACGGCGATTGCGGTGCCCCGCTTACCAAGGAAGAAACTAAGATCATTGCAAAAGCCTACCCAAAGGTTAAGCACCTTTTACAACCTGAATACATTGCCGAGATAGAAAAACAGGGGACGCATACCATAGACGATGAATTTGGCTATGTGACCCCTACGGTAAATGGCGGTATTTGCGTGTATGCTTATACCGACGATGCCGGCATTGTAAAATGCGCTTTTGAAAAAGCACAGAAAGAAGGCCTGATAGACTTTCAAAAGCCTATCTCATGCCATCTTTATCCTATACGCATCAAACAGTTTGATGGCTATGAAGGTGTAAATTATGAGCCGCGTAAAACCATGTGCAAACCAGCCTGCAAGCTGGGTAAGCAATTGAAAGTGCCGGTGTATAAATTCCTTAAGACTTCCCTGGTACGCAAATACGGCGAAGAGTTCTACAATACGCTGGATGCTGTTGCGCAAAAATACGCCGGTAAAAAAGACAAGTAAGTTTATAATTCTTTGCGCAGGCGGGCTACAGGCACATTCAGTTGCTCGCGGTATTTAGCTACGGTACGGCGTGCAATGTTATAACCTTTCTCCTGCAGCATCTCTGTCAGCTTTTCATCAGAATAAGGCTTACGTTTGTTCTCGCCGCTGATGATATCATTGAGAATAGTTTTTACTTCCCTGGTAGATACTTCTTCGCCACTCTCCGTTTGCAAGGCTTCAGAGAAGAAATATTTCAGTTTATAAGTACCGAATTCTGTCTGTACAAACTTACTGTTGGCCACTCTTGAAACAGTAGATACATCGAGCGCCGTAACCTGCGCTATATCTTTCAATATCATAGGTTTCAGGGTAGTTTCGTCGCCGGTTAGGAAAAATTCTCTTTGAAAGTCTATGATAGCCTGCATGGTTTGCAGCAAGGTATGTTGCCGCTGCTTGATAGCATCTATAAACCATTTGGCAGCATCCAGTTTTTGCTTGATGAACAACAGGGCTTCTTTCTGGCGCTTATCTTTTTTCTCGCTGCGGTCATATGCACGCATCATCTCTTTATACCCTTCACTCACCCGCAATTCAGGCGCGTTCTTGGCATTCAGCGATAATTCTATAACCCCGTTATTATTGTACACAAAGAAATCAGGAATGATGTAGCTCTCTGCTTTGTTGAGTATAGCAAAAGCGTTGCCCGGTTTAGGGTTCAGCTTTATAATAATGCCTATGACTTCTTTAAAGTCTTCATTATTGAGCCCTAACTGCCGTTGTATTTTGTCGTAGTGCTTCTTGATGAACTCGTTGAAGTAATTATCAATTACACTAATAGCATTCTTAACCGCTGCAGACTGTGGCATCATACGCTTTAGCTGCAATAACAAGCATTCCTGCAATGTCCAGGCACAAGCGCCGGGAGGGTCGAACTGGTCTTGAATCTGCTTTATCAGTTCATTTACTTCTTCTACAGTAGTATGAATGTTTTGCCCGAAAGCCAGGTCGTCTACCAGGGCCGTTACTTCACGACGCAGGTAGCCATCTTCATCCATACTGCCTATTATTTGCTCAGCTATAATATGGCGACGTTCATCCAGTTCCAGCATGCCTAACTGGTCCAGCAGGTGATCGTGAAAGCTGGTTTCTACCCTTACCGGCGAACCGGGCCGTTCATTATCACCTGAACCGTAATAATCATCACTATAGTCACTTCCACCCTCATCATCCTCATGTCTCAGGAAATCGTCCAGGTCTACTTTTTCAGCCGTATCATTACTCAATTCCACATCATCTGCCTCTCCGTCAAAATCATCATCTTCATTATCCTGCAGGTCATACTCACTGTTTGCATCTTCGTGCTCATTCCCCTGCTCCAGGGCAGGATTTTCCTCCAATTCTTCCTTAATACGCTCTTCCAGGTTGGCAGTAGGTATCTGCAGCAATTTCATTAACTGTATTTGCTGGGGAGATAGTTTTTGTAATAATTTCTGGTGCTGCGACTGCCTGAGCATATATTCTTCTTACGTCACAAAAATAGAATTTAAAGGGACAAAACCATGCCTGTATTGCCCCATTTAAGAACCTTTTACATTTTTGTGTTAACATATAAATTAAGCGTTAAAGCTTCTTTTATCGAAAGGAGTTTCGTATTTTACTTGCCCTAAATGGATTTAAGTGAGCGTGCATGAGTAAACGGCCATATATTTCACCATCCTTTTCGTACGTACCGCTGGAAGAGACGCTGGAGATTCAGCCAAAAAAGAAACAACTTTTTATAGGTATCCCAAAAGAAACGTCTTTCCAGGAAAACCGTGTAGCACTGACACCCGAGGCAGTTTCTGTATTGGTAAACAATGGCCACGAGGTAGCGGTAGAGCATAATGCAGGCGAAGGTTCTTTCTACTTCGATAGCGACTACAGCGAAGCAGGTGCACGTATCATTTACGATAAAGCCGAATTGTATAAGGCTGCCACTATAATAAAATCGGCACCTATAGCTGCTGAAGAGGTTGCTTTGTTACAACCCAACCAGGTAGTGATATCGCCTATACACATGCCTGTGTTAAAGGCCGAAATGCTGGAGCAGCTTATCAACAAAAAGATAATAGCCATAGCATTTGATTCTATAAAGGACGATTCCGGTACTTATCCTATTGTGCGCTCCATGAGCGAAATAGCCGGCAACTCTGCCATACTCACCGCTGCAAAATACCTGAACAATGTACACAATGGCAAAGGCATATTGCTGGGAGGTATCTCGGGTGTACCGCCTGCCAATGTATTGATAATAGGCGCCGGTGTAGTGGGCGAATTTGCCGCAAGGGCTGCTTTAGGCCTGGGTGCTTCTGTAAAAATATTTGACAACTCCATCTACCGTATGATGCGCTTGCAGAACAATATCAGCAGGCGTTGTTTTACATCGGTACTGGAGCCCGTAACGCTTGCAGAAGAACTGGCCAGTGCAGATGTAGCTGTAGGTGCATTGAAGCCGGTAAACGGCATAACACCCGTTGTAGTAACGGATGCCATGGTAAGCAATATGAAGGCAGGATCTGTGATAATCGACGTAAGCATAGACCGCGGCGGCTGCTTTGAAACATCTAAGGTGACTACACACGAACACCCTATATTTAAGAAATACGATGTCATACACTACTGTGTGCCCAATATAGCTTCAGGTGTATCCCGTACTGCATCAAGGGCTATCAGCAATGTGTTGATGCCTATCATACAGCAGTCTGCTGACATGGGTGGAATAGAAGGATTGATAATGGCCAAGGGCGGAATAAGAAACGGCGTTTATTTATACAAAGGCTGTATAACCAATGCTCCCATTGCAAAACGTTTCAACTTAAAATATACTGATCTTGATTTGCTGCTAGCCACGCAAAGCTAAAAGACAGACATATAACCACCAGTCAAAAAACGCTATGCCTAACCATCGAATGAACAAAACAATAGCGGGCTATCATTTGCTGATGATCTTATCGGCAGTAGATTTCCGCGTAGGTGCCAAAGAAGACGAAGTAATCCGGTCTTACCTGGTACATGAGTTCCCGTTTCGTGTAAATCTCGACCGCGAAATGGCCATCATCAGCAATCTCAAGCCAGACGAATGGGAAAAACACTTCCACAAGGCCATGGATGATTTCTATGATGATGCTACTGAAGCAGAACGCAACAGCCTGCTGGATTTCGCATTGCAGCTTACTAAAGCAGATAATGTAATTACCAAAGAAGAGAATTATTATCTCAACCTGCTGTTCGAGAACTGGAAACCTGAAGAAGCCTAAGCTTTCAGCCCCAGTAGTATCAGCATAATAATACCGGCTATAATACGGTAGATGCCAAATGCGCGGAACCCATGCTTTTGCAAAAAGCTGATGAAGGTTTTAATAGCTATCATAGCCACCACAAAAGAAACGACAGTGCCCACACCGAAAACGGCAAGGTTATCTTTATTCTGCATCAGCAATTCATAGCCTTTCATTTCTGTTCCATCTACCTGCCAATGTTTCAGCACAAGCGAATAGCCGGTAGCTGCAGCCATAGTAGGCACTGCCAGGAAAAAGGAAAATTCGGCAGCAAGCGAACGGGTAAGTTTTTGCTGCATACCACCTATGATAGATGCTGCACTGCGGCTAACACCTGGTATCATAGATATACACTGCCATACCCCAATCCAAAAACCATTTTTTGCAGACACCTGGCTTTCTTCGGTTATGGTTTGATTTTTAAAAGCTTTATCAATGAACAATAATACAATACCACCAAGCACCATAGTAATGGAAACGGTAAGCGGGCTTTCCAGCAGGTCTTCTATTTTATCATTGAACAAGAAACCCAGCACCAGCGCCGGCAATACTGCTATAGCCAGCTTCACATAAAACTGCCATTTCGAAAAATCAAGGAATTTTCGCCAGTACAATACCACTACTGAAAGTATGGCACCTAACTGTATGCATATTTCAAACAGCTTGGTAAAAGCATCTTCGTTAATACCCATAAAATAGCTGGCCAATATCATATGGCCGGTAGAGGATATAGGTAAGAATTCAGTTACTCCTTCTACAATGCCAAGTATTACAGACTGGAAAAAATTCATGCTATGGGATATTGATGTATTTATGTGTTTGTAAAGACAGCTGCCACTGCGGGTGCTGCTGTATATATTCAATGATCAGCGGGGTCATTTGTTCTTTCTTGCTCCACTCAGGCTGCAGATACAAGCGGCAATTGCTGCCAACTTTTGTTTCATATGCTTCTGCCCAACTGAAATCAGATTTATTGAACACCACTATTTTCAATTCATCTGCTTTAGCCAGGTTTTCCTCAAGCGGTGCTTTAAATTTCTTGGGCGATAACGTAACCCAGTCCAGGCTGCCGCTTAAGGGATGTGCACCGGAAGTCTCTATATGCACTGCAAAGCCCGATTCATGCAGCGTATCACAAATTGGGTTCAGATCATGCATGCCCGGTTCGCCCCCGGTTATTACCGCTATGCGGCCGGGATGCGATGCGGCAATATGCGCTATATCTTCTACTCTCATCAGGGGATGCGCATTTGCATCCCAGCTTTCCTTCACATCGCACCATACGCACCCTACATCACATCCGCCCAGGCGGATGAAATAGGCTGCTTTACCGCTATGAAAACCTTCACCCTGCAGGGTATAGAAATGCTCCATAACAGGATATGATACGGTATCTTGTTCTTTTACTTGCAATCTTATAAATATTAATGCTGCTTCGCAGCCTCCAGTGTATTCTTCATCAATCCACAAATAGTCATCAGCCCCACGCCACCGGGCACAGGTGTTATATAACTGCTCTTAGGTGCTACATCTTCATAATCTACATCACCTACCAGGCGCGTGCCGCTTTTACGTGTAGCATCTGCAATACGGTTGATGCCCACATCTATGATGATAGCACCTTCCTTCACCATATCGGCAGTTACATATTTAGGACGACCTATTGCTGCTACTATTACATCGGCAGTTAAGGTGATCTCTTTCAGGTTTTTTGTTTTGCTATGACACAGTGTAACCGTAGCATTGCCGGGATTGGCATTACGGCTCAGCAATATGGTCATAGGCGTACCTACTATATTGCTGCGGCCTATTACCACGCAGTGCTTCCCGGTTACATCAATATTATAATGTTCCAGCATCAGCAATATACCATAAGGCGTAGCCGGCAGAAACGATTTCTGTCCCAGCAGCATCTTACCCTGTGTTATGGGGTGGAAACCATCCACATCTTTAGACGGGTCTATATTATTGATAACCACATCTGGCGAGATGTGGTCAGGCAATGGTAACTGCACCAGGATGCCATCTATGCTTTTATCCTTATTCAGCTTCTGAACTTCCTCCAGCAATTGTGCTTCGGTAATATCCGTATCAAAACGCAGTAAAGTAGAGTCAAAACCCAATTCCTGGCAAGTGCGCACCTTAGAGCCTACATAAGCCTCGCTGGCAGGGTTATTACCTACCAAAACAGCTGCCAGGTGTGGCGTTTTGCCCCCGTTTGCCTTCAGCTGCTCTACTTCCTGCTTTAACTGCGATTTTATATGTGCGGATACCGCAACACCGTCAAGGATTTGCATGGCGCAAAGATAAGCCATTGGCCACAAGGAAAAAAGGCTGCCTGGAAAGGCAGCCACTAGACATAAGAACTAAATACACAACTAAAATCAAACTAGCTTACCGCCCCTATCTTCTTAAGCAGTTTGCGGTTTTCACGTTTATGAATAAGATTATATACAATAGAATAGATAACCGGCAGAATAAGCAGGGTAAGCAGCGTAGATGTAACAAGCCCCCCAATTACCACTATTGCCAAAGGCTTTTGCGTTTCTGAACCTATACCCGTACTGATAGCTGCAGGCAAAAGACCTATAGCGGCCATCAGCGCTGTCATAACCACGGGCCGTACACGCGATATCACCCCTTGCTCTATGGCTTGCCGCAACGGCATCTTGGCATCCAGGTTTTTCCGGAACACGCTGATGAGTATCACCCCGTTTTGGATACATACACCAAACAAGGCTATAAACCCAATACCGGCACTGATACTGAAATTGACCCCTGTTATATGCAGCGCCAGGATACCGCCTATCAACGCAAAAGGCACATTCATAATAGTGAGCACTGCATCCTTTACATTGCCAAAAGCAACAAACAGGATAAGGAATATACCCAACAAGCAAAGCGGCACCACTCTTGCCAGTGTGCCGGATGCACGCTGCTGGTTCTCAAATTCACCATTCCATGTCATACGGTAGCCCTTAGGCATTTGTAAGGCAGCATTTACTTTTTTCTGCGCTTCGGCAATGGTACTGCCCAGGTCGCGCTCACGCACAGAGAATTTCACCGCTATATAACGTGCATTGTTGTCGCGGAAAATGAATGCCGGACCTGTAAGCGTACGGATAGTAGCTATTTCCTTGATGGGTATCTTGCTGCCGTCCTGTGTAGGCACTTTCAGTTGTTCTATCTCCTCCTGCGTAGTACGGTAGTCTTTATCGTAACGTATACGAATATCAAATTTCCGTTCGCCTTCATACAATTCAGTGGCAGCCTTACCACCCAAGGCCATTTCAATCACAGCATTGGCATCGGCAATATTGATACCATACAGCGCCATCTTCTGCTGGTCGAGCTCTATGCGAAACTCCGGCTGACCGAGGTTTTTCAGGATACCGAGATCTTCAATACCGCGCACATCTTTCAATACACCTTTTATCTTTCTTGCCATCGAATCCAGCTGCTTGAAATCAGGTCCGAATATCTTTACAGCCAATGCCGCATTCACACCGGCCACGGCTTCTTCCACGTTATCGCGTATAGGCTGGGAGTAATTGAATACTACGCCCGGTATTTTACGCAACTGTTCGTCCATCTGGTCTATCAATTGTTCTTCCGTCACTTTACGCGTCCACTCCTCTTTAGGCTTCAGGTCTACCTGTATCTGCACATTGAAAAAACCCTTAGGATCTGTACCGTCGTTGGTACGGCCTATTTGCGAAAGGGTCTGTTTTACTTCAGGAAACTTCCGGATGATCTGTATCATCTTATCACTGATGATCTTAGCCTGCGGCAGGCTAACACTCATGGGCAATTCGCTCTCCACCCACAGTGCACCCTCGTCCAGCTCGGGGAGGAATTCTGTACCCAGGAATTTAGCAGAGAAAAAGGTGATGGCCATGAATGCAATGGCTACCCCCAGGCTTAACTTCTGGTGACCGTACACCCACCTGAAAGCCTTACCGATATTACGCTCGAAGAAGGATACCACAATGTTATGCTTCTCCTTTACATTCTTTTTAAGCAGTACGCTGGACAGTGCCGGTACAAATGTGAGGGTATAGATCAAAGCACCTAGTAAGGCAAAACCTAAAGTAAACGCCAACGGGGAGAACATTTTGCCTTCTACCTTCTGGAAGGCGAAGATTGGGATAAGACAGGTAAGGATAATAAGCTTTGAAAAGAAAATAGCCTTACCCATTTCAGTACCTACATTTTTAAACAGCCCTAGTTTGGATAGTTTATTAAACTTCTCCATGCCCACTTCGTGTGCCTTATGGTCCAGCGCCACAAACAGCCCTTCCACCATCACCACCGCACCATCTATGATGATACCGAAGTCAACCGCGCCCATAGAAAGCAGGTTGGCAGACATACCTTTTAAGCGCATGAGCATAAATGCGAAGAGCAAAGCCAGCGGTACTATAAGCCCTACCGTAAGTGTAGTGCGCCAGTCGGCCATGAAGATGAGCACGATAACAGTTACCAGCACAATGCCTTCTACCAGGTTATGCAATACCGTATGCGTTGCATAATCCATAAGCACCGTACGGTCATAAAATGTGCTGATCTTTACGCCTTTTGGTAGTATATTTTCATTCAGGTCTTTTACCTTATCCTGTATGCGCTCCAATACCTCTGCAGGGTTCTCGCCCTTCCGCATCACAACAATGCCTTCTATTACATCCGGTTCATCATCGCGCGAAACCCAACCCAGTCTTGGCTTCCCGGCTTCACGCACATTTGCCACCTGCTTTACCAGTATTGGCACACCATTTATTTTCGTAATAATGATGTTCTCTATCTCATTGATATTATTCAGTATACCGATACCGCGTACTACATAAGCCTGGCCATTACGTTCTATTACGTCGCCACCTACGTTCACATTACTTTTAGTTACTGCATTGTATACGTCTAATGAAGTAAGGCTGTACTTGGTAAGCAGTTGCGGATTCACACTTATCTCGTATATCTTTTCCTCTCCACCAAAGCTGTTCACATCGGCCACACCGGGAATAGATTTGAACTGACGATCAAGCACCCAGTTCTGTATAGTAGTAAGCTCACGTATGCCTTTTATTTTGCTATGCAGTGTATAGCGGTATATTTCACCTGTGGGGCCATAAGGTGGCTGCACATCAGGCTTTACACCTTCCGGCAGGTCGGCATTGCCAAGGCGGCTCAATACCTGCTGGCGGGCAAATGCATCATCTACATCATCATCAAATATGATACGGATGTAACTGAGACCGAAAGAGGATGTGGTACGCAGGCTTGTTTTCTTCTGTACCGAATTCAATGCTGTTTCCATAGGTATGGAAACGAACTTCTCCACTTCTTCAGCACTGCGGCCCGGCCATTGCGCAATGATAACTATCTGCGTATTGGTTACGTCCGGGAAGGTCTCAATAGGCGTATTACGATAACTGACAAACCCTATTACCGCCAGCACGGCAGTAAGAAAGAACACCAGGTACCGGTGCCTTAGTGAAAAGTATATGATCTGTTTTATGATCTTATTCATCGAAATATTTTTAAGAACATGCCTTTAAAAAGGTTATTCGTTGAGCAATTGGTTAAAAATGAACAACTGGCTTTGGGTGATCAGTTTTTGCCCGGGATTCAGGTCGCTGCTGATAAATGTTTTCTCTCCCACGGTTTTGATCACATTTACTTCTACCACGTTCATATCACTATTGCTATTGTAAGTCACCACGTAGTTCTTCCCGTCTTGTGCTACCAGCGCTGCTGTAGGTATACAGGTGGCCTTATGGCCCTCTTCACTGCTTACTATCACTTTGGCAAACATGTCAGGCTTCAGCATCATGTCCTTATTATCCAGCGTAATGCGTACCAGCATGGCTTTGCTTTGAGGGTCCAGCACCTGGCTTACTTTTTCTATTTTGCCGGGCAGTTGCTTATCGGGGTAAGCAAGCGGTATGACTATTACATCATTACCCTCTTTTATTTTAGCTATATCGGCTTCATAAACATTAGCATTCACCCATACATTTTTCAGGTCAGAGATGGTAAACAGGTTATCACCCATATCAGGACGTATAAATGAACCGGTGCTGATCTTTTTCTCAACCAGGTAACCCTCGATAGGCGCCGTAATAGCATACTCGCCACCGGCGCTGGCTTTGCCGCCGCTGTTGATATTTATTACAGACTGCACCTTGCTGCGTGCTGCCAGGGCTTTTTCATAGTTCTGTTTAGCCTCGGTATACTCCCGTTCACTGCTGATGCCGCTTTTGTACAGTGATGCTGTATTTTCCATCTGGCGTTTCGCAATAGCCAGATCAGCGTTAGCACCACTCAGGTCACTGAAATTCCCTGCTACGTCGGCACTACGTATCACGGCCAGTACCTGCCCGCGTTTTACATAATCTCCCAGTGAAACTTTTGTTTCTATCACTTGTCCACTGCTGCGCGGAAACACTTTTACAACATTGTTTTCATTAAAACTCACCTCACCGCTAAGCGATACTTCATCAGACACATTGCAGGTTTGCACCGTATCTATGCGTATCATATGCTGCATCGTATCACTAAGGGTAAATTTTGCATCTGTGGGTTTTTCTTCTTTATGGGTGCAGGCCGCCAGCAAACTCATGGCTATCAATGACGGTGCTATATACTTTTTCATTTTATCGGTAATAATTTATTAGTCAGTATTTAGTTTTATTGAACCACATCCGTACCTACCTGCATATTCAGCTCATCTTTGGCCAGTTGCAGGTTCAGTTGTTGTTGCAGTTGTTTTTGTCTTGTGTCTTTATATGCATCGAAGTAGTCTATAAATTCCACCATGCTTATCTGGCGGTTTTTAAAGCTCTCTACTATATTGCCGTATAGCTTATTGTAATCATCATAGAAATCCTGCTGCATAGATGAGGTGAGCTGCAATGTATATTTCAGTTTATTATAAGCACTCATCACATTGTTCGACAATTCTACTTCAGCATACTGCGTATTGGCTTCTTCTGCCTTCACCTGCCAGCGGGCCGATTTGATATTGCCCTGGTTGCGGTTCAGCAAGGGCAATGGCAATGATATACCCAGCCCCACATAGTTGGGCGTGTAGTTACTGTTCTTATCAAAATTGGGGCCGAGCGTTACGTCCGGCACAGCCAATGCTTTCTGGTAAAAAAGATTTTGCTGCTGGTATTTCAGTTGCAGTTGCTGCAGTTGGTAGGTAGTGTTATTTTGCTTTGCAAGATCTACCAACTGCAATGCAGAAACCGAAGGCATAGATGGAACAGTTATGCTTTCAGTTATAGCCTTAATGAATGTATCACCGCTTACCAGCAGTAGAGACTTCAGTTCGGCCTCTGCATCATCCAACTGCTTATCGTTCTCCGTAGCATCCTGCTGCAGGCCTATTTGCAGGGCATGCACGCGCAGCAGGTCTTTCCTGGCTATATTGCCCAGCTTATATTGGGCATTCATACCATCTGATAGCTTCTGCAACTGCTGCAGTTCTTCATCATACAATTGCTGCATGGCCAGCAGCTTGGCTACCGTATAAAAATCTGAGTGCAATGCATATTTCAGGTTGCGCAGCACGTCTTTAAACTGCCATTCGCTTATCTCTGCATTGGTACGGGCTATCTGAATTTGCTTGCCTCTTTTCCCGGCGGTCTTTATCAGTTGCTGTACCTGTATATAATACTGGCCATAAGGAGAGCCATCGGGGTTTGTGCCGTGTTCGAAATACTTGTTATTGGAATATACGTTCTGGTCGGTATTGAGTATAGGATTATCCCACAACTTAGCCTGTATGATCAGCGCCTTGCTGGCTTCAACATTATAATGCTGCGCCAGCAGTTGCAGGTTCTTCTCCAAAAATATCTTTTCTGCTTGCTGAATGGTAAGTCCAAGCGTATCTGTAGCAGATTGCGCCTGTGCGGTGCGGGAGGACTCCAGGCAGATACAGCCGCATATACCTATGCACTGTACCAGCATTTTTTTAAACATGCTCTACAATTTTATTATTTAGTTCTTGTGAAAGCCTTAGAATGAAGGCCGGCATGCATACTTACACGTATGCGTAAACGGAGATATGGCTGTTAAGCCCTGTAAGATTTGGGAGGGGGTGGATTGATCTCCCGGTAAAAAAGGAATTTATACTGATGCGGTAATACAGGCGTATTAATAGCCACATCGTATACAGGAAGCACCGCGGGTATGATTAATTGCGGTACGATTACTTTAAAATTAATGTGCTTTACAGACTGGAACTTTTTGCTGTGTTTATGTTCCGGGAACATGACCGCCTTGTGAAACATATCGTAAGGAGAATCATAACCGGTAGCGTGGATATTGACCTGGCCCGGGTCCAGTTCTACAGAGAACCCATCATCGTCGCCATCATCCTGTGCCTGTACTCCCAATGCCATAACATTGAGTGCAAAAAGCAGACAAAAAATGCGGGCTATATGTTTGGTCAGAAAGTGCATGAAGACACTAAATCGTCTACAAAGTTACTAAACACAAAAGGAAATAATCTGTTAAATATTTACTTTGTAATTTGCTCAACTTAAAATTTGGATATGCTTGTTGGTGATATAATAGCGGCAATAGAAGCCTATGCCCCGCCCGTTTACCAGGAAAATTATGACAACAGCGGCCTGCAGGTAGGTGATCCCCGAGGCGAAGCTACAGGGGTATTATTGTGCCTGGATATTACGGAAGCAATTGTTGATGAAGCTATAGCCCGTGGTTGCAATATGATAGTGGCCCATCACCCCCTTCTTTTTAGCGGACTGAAACGCATAGCCGGTCGTACTTATGTAGAGCGCATAGTACAGAAGGCCATTAAGAACGATATTCATTTATACGCAGCACATACCAACCTGGATAATGTATACAATGGGGTGAATGCCAAAATTGCTGAAAAACTGGGGCTAAAAAACACGCGCATTCTTAGCCCTATGCCCGGTACGCTTACCAAGCTCTATACTTTTGCACCTGCCGAAGCCGCCGATAAGGTACGCGATGCTATGTTTGCAGCAGGCGCCGGCAGCATTGGCAATTACCGCGAATGCAGTTTTAATGCCCAGGGTACCGGCACCTTTAAACCGGGAATAAATACCCACCCCGTAATAGGCGAAGCCGGTGGCCCAAGAGAAAATGTGAACGAGGTAAAAATAGAAGTGCTGGTAGAGACCCATAGCCAGGCAGCCATTTTGAAGGCGCTGGTGGAGGCTCACCCTTACGAGGAGGTAGCTTACGACCTGGTGCAGCTAAAAAATGCCAACCAGGAGCTTGGGGCAGGGATAGTTGGCGCTTTAGAAACTCCTATGGATGAAAGCAGCTTCCTGGCATTGGTCAAAGAACGCATGAAGGCTGATTGCATACGTCATACCGCCCTCAAAGGGCAACCCATTAATAAAGCAGCTATATGTGGCGGTTCCGGCAGCTTTTTGCTGAAAGACGCTATTGCAGCCGGGGCCGATATATTTATTACTGCCGACTTTAAATACCACCAGTTCTTCGACGCCGAGGGCCGGATCGTCATAGCCGATATTGGCCATTACGAAAGCGAACAATTTACGGTAGAAATATTCGAGGCGATACTTAAGAAAAAATTTCCTAATTTTGCCATTCTTTTATCGAATTTAAATACCAATCCTGTAAAATATTTTTGTTGATATGGCTACTGTAAAAGACTTTTCAGTTGAGGAGAAGCTGACCGCGGTCCTGACATTGCAAAAGATCGACTCTAAAATAGACGAGATCAAAACGCTGAAGGGCGAACTTCCTATGGAAGTAAAAGACCTGGAAGATGAAATTGAAGGCCTTCAAACCCGTATCCAGAACATTGATGCTGAAATAGCCAGCATCAATACCTTCATCGACGCTAAGACCGAAGCGAAGAAAGAAGCTACTGCCCTGATCAAAAAATACGAAAAACAGCAGGACAACGTTAAGAACAACCGCGAGTTCGAAGCTATTAATAAAGAAGTAGAACTGCAGGAACTGGAAGTAAAGCTGAACGATAAGCATATTAAAGATGCCAACTTCGAGCTGAAAGAGCGTGCTAACCAGCGCCTGAAGACCGAAGAAAAGATAAAAGACGTAGAAGGCGCCTTGAAAGCCAAGAAAGCTGAACTGGAAAAGATCATAGCCGAAACAGAGAAAGAAGAAACAGTACTGGCCGACAAATCTGCCGCTGCTAAAGAAAAAGTAGATCCACGCCTGCTGGCCGCTTACGAGCGTATCCGCGGCAGCTACAGCAACGGCCTGGCGGTAGTACCTATCCACCGCGATTCATGCGGCGGTTGCTTCAACGTAATACCTCCACAGCGTCAGAGCGAAATCCGCCAGCACAAAAAGATCATCGTATGCGAACACTGCGGACGTATACTGGTTGATGCCGACCTGAACGAAACAGTATCGGGCAAACTGAAATAATTTGCACTATTTATATGTAAAGGAGCCTTAAGGGCTCCTTTTTCATTTATATCATATTTCCCGGTACTGTAAATACATCTTAGGGCATAAGCAACATTTTGCTTAGGTTTGCATCCGATTTCAATGGGCAGATGCCCGCTACATATCTATAAAATTTTTACTTCTGATGAAGATATTAGTTTGTATCAGTCAGGTACCTGACACTACTACAAAGATCGCCTTCAGCGATAACAATTCCCAGTTCAATACACAAGGCGTTACTTTCATTATCAACCCGTATGATGAATGGTATGCACTGGTGCGCGCACTGGAACTGAAAGAAGCAGGTGTTGCCAATACGGTAAACCTGGTAACAGTAGGCAAAGCAGATGCAGAACCTGTGATACGTAAGGCCCTTGCATTAGGTGGCGACGAAGCTATCCGTATAGACACAGACAGCAATGACCCTTACGTGGTGGCTGCACAAATAGCCGAATATGCTAAAACAGAAGGCTATGACCTGGTACTGTGCGGTAAAGAATCTATTGATTACAATAACGGCTCTGTAGGTGCTATGATAGCCGGCCTGCTGGATATGAGCTTTATAGGTTTTGCTACCGGCCTGGATATTGCCGGCGGTGTAGCTACTGTAAAGCGCGAAATAGAAGGTGGGGAAGAAACCGATACTTGCCCGCTGCCACTGGTGGTGAGCTGCCAGAAAGGTATGGCCGAGGCCCGTATACCTAATATGCGCGGTATTATGGCTGCCCGCACTAAACCGCTGAAAGTGGTACCTGCCGCAGCTATCGATGCCCTGAGCACAATTGTTGCTTATGAAATGCCGCCTGCTAAAACAGGCGTAAAGCTTATCAATCCTGAAAACATGGATGAACTGGTAAGCCTGCTGCATAACGAAGCGAAGGTTATTTAAGAACGTCTTTTACCTTATTAATTTTACTTTTTACTTTATTTATAATGTCAGTAATAGTATTAGCAGAACATCAACAAGGCAGCTTCAAAAAGAAGAGTTTTGAAGCGGTACAATATGCTGCAGGTATAGCTCAAAGCTTGGGCACCACTACCACGGCAATAGTGTTGGGCAACGCCAGCGACAGCGAGATGCAGCAACTGGGCCAGTATGGCGCCAACAAAGTATTGCAGGTAGCAGATGCGCGCCTGGACAACCTGAGCGCAACCGCCTATGCAAAGGCTATAATAGCCGCTGCTGAAAAAGAAGGCGCTAAAGTAATTGTTGGCTCTCATGACGTGACCGGCAAAGCCGTAGCGCCACGTGTAGCGGCAAAAATGAAAGCAGGCATGGTAGCCGGTGCGGTTTCGCAACCCGACCTGTCTAAAGGCTTTGTGGTAAAAAAGAATGTATTCTCGGGCAAAGCATTTGCTTTTGTAAACATCACCAGCGATGTAAAAGTAGTGACCCTGATGCCTAACACCTTCCCGGTAAAGAAAGGCGAAGGTAGTGTGAGCATAGAAAAACTGGATGTAGCTTTTGACGATAAAGATTTTGCTGTGCAGGTAAAAGAAGTAAGCAAAGTAACCGGTACCGTACCGCTGAGCGAAGCGGAACTGGTAGTATCCGGCGGCCGTGGTATGAAAGGCCCTGAGAACTGGGGTATACTGGAAGACCTGGCAGGCAGCCTGGGTGCAGCCCTGGCCTGTTCACGCCCGGTAGCCGATTCACACTGGCGCCCGCACCACGAGCACGTAGGCCAGACAGGCGGTACCATACGTCCTAACCTGTATATAGCTGTGGGCATCAGCGGTGCTATACAGCACCTGGCAGGTGTAAATGGTTCTAAAACCATCGTGGTGATAAACAAAGACCCTGAGGCGCCGTTCTTCAAAGCCGCAGATTACGGTGTGGTAGGCGATGCTGCAGAAGTAGTACCACGCCTTACCGCTGCCATCAAAAAATTCAAAGAAGGCCAGCATTAATAGCTGACATCAATGATATGGGAAAGGATAGCGATTGCTATCCTTTTTGTTTTGACAACTATCGTCCTATTAGGAATTACTATACATTATCCTTTGCTACATTTTAGATATGCCTTATCTTTGCGGCCGCTAAAGCAATTATTGGAACGGTGCGGTATTTATCTTTGATATTATTGGTTTGTCTCTCGCTGACTACGTTTGCAGCACCGCTGCCGAGCGTAGACTTAAGCAAGCCTGTAAATGAGCACCGTATACACAGCAGTTTCCTGCGTTTCCCTTTCTTCCATAAAAAAGACCGCTATACCACCCGTGCAAACGGCTTTACACTCACCGCCGGTGTTATAGCATTTTCAGGCGCAGGCCTGGTGGCTGCATCTCTTACCCCATTGGTATTTGGCAATGGCAAGCCTGATATGACGCTGGCAAGTGTGGGCGGTTCTATGATATGCGTTTCCATTCCAATTTCACTGGCAGGCAATAGCTATAACAAAAGAAAAAACGCTGCCACTACTACAACGGTGAAACGGGCCGGCTCTTATGATACCCAGATGGAACTGGTATCTACCAAAAATGAAGTAGGCCTGAGGGTGCACTTCAAATAAACTTTAGCGCGGTCTTCTTGTTAGGCATGTATGAAAAGCCTGGCATTTCTACTTCTTTGCATCATTTTCAGCAATAGCACCACAGCACAATTCAACGACTCTACGTTTTATTATTTCAGCCTGAATGCTAATGGCTCGGTGACCAAAACCACCGACGGCACCACCTACCTATTGAACAATGGCCTGAAATTCAGTGTAAAGAAGAAGAGCGTAGTACTGAACAGCAATAACACCTGGGTATATGGCGCGCAGCAAGACAGGCTGGTGAATAACGATTATACTTCCACACTGGATTTTAATATCTACAAAACGCTGCCCCATTTCTATTATTGGGGATTGGGCAGCTATACCAGCAGCTATTCGCTAAAGATCATCAACCAGGTACAGGCTGGGACAGGTATTGCCTATAATATCATAGACAAACCCGGTTTTTTGCTGAATATAAGCGATGGGATACTGTATGAACGGAGCGACCTTAACCTTGGAGACACAGCCAGGGATGTATACAATACTTTTCGTAATTCATTGCGGTTGCGCATACACCTGAAGATAAATACGATTATAGGCTTCAACACCAATAATTTTCTTCAAAACTCGTTGAACTATGGGGACGACCATATTATCAGATCCAGCAGCTCACTATCATTCAAAATAAAAAAATGGCTGAGCCTGAATGCAGGACTTGACTACAATAAGGTAAGCCGCACTCAGAAAGAGAATCTATTGTTTACTTATGGACTATTGGTAGAAAACTATTTCTAAAAAATAAGCGCCAGCCGGTAGCCGGTTGGCGCTTATTAGTAAGTCAAAGTGATAGCGAAAAAAAATTACTCTTCTTCTGTTTCGTCTTCTGCATCAAGGTCTTCTTCATCATCAAAATCTTCGTCTGTTTCATCCAGTTCATCTTCCTGCTCATTTTGCTCTGCGGCAGATGATCCGGTAGTGCTGCGGGGGTCTTGTTCCAGTTCGTTGTCCTGCTCTTGCGGGTGGTTGCTCGTTGTCATGATTGCTGCTTTTTTTGAATGTTTATATTGCGTATTTATAATAAACGGCAGTACTTACGCTGTAAGCCTGTACCTGTTTTCCATTTCCTGCAGCGAAATAGCTATATGCCTTTTTACCACCTTGCTGCTGCACAGCTGAATGCCGGCGCTTAATAATGTTCTCAAATCCACAGAGGCGGGATGTTGCATTACTTTCCTTGCTTGTTCTTTCCTGAAGTAAGAGATATTCCTGCTTTTCATGTTCTTCAATTTTGTAATAGAGAACTTAATAAAACCATGCCAAGGCAGGTTACCTCTCTGAGAATTTTTTATGATAAGGTTGCTTCAGGCGGCTGTAGCGGATGGCCATACCTAAGGACCATGCGGCCGAAACAATGCCCGCCAGCAATGCTGCATCAGACACATCCTGCACATCTGCACGGTAGGCTACAGATATGGCAATGGTAGCCCAGGCCACTACTGCAGGGTATAGCCAGTCGCGGTAGGCTACACTCATTATTGCACCGAGTAATACAGCTATGAATAGGGTTATCATAGCCAGTGTCACCTCAGGTATAGGCCCGCCATGCCAGCCTATGTGCACGCAGTAAATAGATATATTGGCAATAGTAGCCACAGATATCCAGCCCATAAATATGCTGAAGGGAACCGTAAGCCACTGGCTGTGATGATGGTTGTTTACTGCAGGCTTTACAATGCGGAACTGCACTAAACCGAAAATAAAATTGGCAATAATAATGAGCAGCGCCCAGCCTATATACTCAAACCGGAATAGCACCTGCCATACTGCATTCAGCACATTTACCGCCATAAAAGGATAAGCCAGCCTGTCGTACAAGGCATCATTTCGCTGAGATGGCAGTACCTGGTAAATAGCATAGATAATAAAGCCCAGGAATATAATGCCCCATATAGCGAAAGCATAACCGGCAGGTACAAACAGGCTGCGGTTTTCATAGGTTACCTGTACAATACTTTTTGCACCGCCCATGGGCACTACCTGGGTGATATTACAAAAAGCTATAGCCAAAATAGTAACTATAAGTACTGTCCACCTGAGCCCTGCATTGTTTCTTACTGATGTTTCCATTTCAAAAATGTTTTACGATCTTATTTTAATAAAAAGGATGCCCCTAACAGTTAACAATGAAGCCCCCGTGTTTCTCACACCAAAAACAGGTGCCCATTTATAAATGTTTAAGCGCGGTAATACAATGGTAATTTTGTGTACCCTATCCACATAAAAAGAAAATACACAGTCTAAACAACTGAAAATCAATTTAAATAAAAATTTATCCATAACCCCTCAACCAAACACCGGCGCTTAATGAAACTCCTTAACTTTACCCGGGGATAATGCTTTACGCTATTGTAGATATTGAAACGACGGGGAGTTATGCTGCAGCAAACGGCATTACGGAGATAGCTATTGTGATACATGATGGCAAACAGGTGCTCAATTATTACGAGACACTGGTCAATCCCCAGCAACCCATTCCACGCTTCATCCAATCGCTTACCGGCATTAATGACCGTATGGTAGCCCACGCGCCTGCATTTCATGAAGTGGCCGGGCAGATACACGAATTGCTGCAGAACAAAGTATTTGTAGCACACAATGTCAATTTCGATTATTCTTTTCTGAAGCACCAGCTGCAAACGGTAGGATATGAACTGGAAGCACGTAAGCTCTGTACCGTAAGACTGGCGCGCAAGATATTACCGGGTTATCCCAGCTATAGCCTTGGTAAACTTTGTCATTATATCGGTATCGGTATTGCCAACCATCACCGTGCCGGCGGCGACGCACTGGCCACCGCCGAACTGTTTGGCCTGCTGGTGCAAAACGATAAGCACGGCGTAATACCCGGTATGCTGAAAGGCCGCAACCTGGAGCAATACCTGCCGCCCAATGTACCGGTAGAGCAGGTAGACAACCTGCCAACCACGCCGGGTGTCTATTATTTTTACAATGGCAGCGGCAAGATCATTTACATAGGCAAGGCGGTAAATATTGCCAAACGCATTCGCAGCCATTTCAGCAATAACAAAGCAGGAAAACAAAAGCAGGATTTCCTGCGCGAGATACACCGTATCAGCTATACAGAATGTGCTACCGAACTGATGGCGCACATACTGGAGAGCACAGAGATACGCAAGATATGGCCGGTGCACAACCGCAGCCAGCGGGGATACCTGCCTAAATTCGGCCTGTTTGTATACGAAGACCAGCAAGGGTATAAACGCCTGGGTATCGAAAAGAACAAGCACTATTTTAAAGCGGTGCATACTTTCAATACACTTATTGAAGGGCAAAACCAATTGCGTACTATGGTCAGTTCTTTTGAGCTGTGCAGCCGCCTTTGCAACATTGCCAGGGTTGCCGACCCGGAATACAACCTGCCTGATGTGGAAGAGTATAACGAACGTGTAGACGAAGCCATCAGCTGGCTGCAGGCCCAGTTGCCAACCTTTGCACTGGTAGACAAAGGAATGAACGAAAATGAGCAGAGCTGCATCCTGATGAAAAAAGGCAATTTTTATGGCATGGGCTACCTCACAGACGGTGTAATGCCGGAAACGGTAGATAAGTTACAGCAGCAACTGGAACCCTACCAGGACAATGACTATATACGCAACCTGATATACAAGCACGCCAGCACTTACCCTGATAAGTGTGTTGCACTTTAGCTAAATACCGCTATTGCGCCAGCCAATATTTACGCAGCAGCCATTCGGCCACAGCAAACAGCAGCACCAAAAAGAAATACCATTTCCAGTCTACCAGTGGTACCGTTTCCGCATTGGTCTGTATCACCGGTTTGATATTCGTGTTCTTAGAAATGCTGTCGTAGAGGCTGCCTACAGCCGATGCCGGCACAAAAGACCCGTTGTATTTTTTAGCCAGTGAATACAGCAAAGGAAAATCAGCGCCTGTTTCCATAAATTCCAACGGCATGCTTTCTACAACAAAACTGCCACTTACCGTGTAGGTCTTGCCATTATAAGCAGCCTGTGCGTTATAGGTATAAGTTCCACCTGCCCGCACCCCGATATTAATGCGGTAAGCACTGCCGTTTTTTTCCATGCTGTAAGCCTGTTTATTGCCGGCACTATCTGCAATGCGCAATTGCACATCTGCTGTGTTTACCTGCTCGTTATTGGCATTCAGCAAATAGGCATCCAGCGTTATGGCTTCCTGGTCGCTCCACACATATTTAGGCAGCACTACGCGGAAGGGTTTCTCAGCATTATTTGCTGTAAGAAAAGATACTGTTTGGCGAATGCATTCATCAATCACTTCATGCTTGCCAAAGTTCTTGTATTCATATAAGCGCCAGCGCCAGATACCTTCACCAATAAGCATAGCTACCGGCACATTGCTTTGCTGCAGCATCCACAGCGGCATAGGCTCCCCGCTACGCTGCCGGAGCAATACATCTGTGTTGGGCAATGCTTTTACATTGCCCACCGGCATATTTAACGGCGGCATTTTGTCTAATACAGCCGGCAGGCTTTGTGGTAAAGTAAAGCTGCTGAACGCTGTATTATAGCTTGCAAATACATCGCGCAACGCGCCGGGGTTCATATTAAGGTTAGCAGGTTTAGGCAGCGAGGCTAATGCACCAAAATTATTTTGTGTGCCCACTATATACCATACCGGCTTATGCGATGCGGCTACCAATTGCGATACATTGTCGCTGAGACCCGGCAATTGGTGCAGGATCACCATGTCATAACCGTCGAAAGAAGACGGCAGGTTATCGGCAGTGCGGATAGTGAGTTTGAAATTATCCATACCGCTCAAGGCCTCCCTTATCGCGTTTACATCAGGATGCGGTGCAGCTGCTGCCAGCAGTATATTCTTTTTTTCATCCACCACTTCTACAAACACATCACGACGGTTGTTTGTAATATTAGCCTCCCCGTCAGCTACAGGTATGCTTACCACATAATGATGCAAACCGGCAACAGCAGCTTTAACACTAAAGGAAACAGCCCTGTCGAACCTGTCTGCATTCACTGAAACCGGCGTTGCTGATAGCACATTGCCGCTCTCCAATAATTGGGCACTGTTATTATATCCATTGCAAAGCTGCGCCAGCACATCGGCCCGTATTTCGAACTGGCTGTTAAGTGCTACTGTTTTATTGGCATACACATTTGCTATACGCAGGTCCTTTTGCGCTGCACTATCCCCAAGGCCAACCGTGTATACCGGGTTCTGGAAAGATAGCTGCTGGTAGGCAGGGTTATTCCCTTCATTATACCGGCCATCGGTAGCCAGTATAACAGCGCCCAGGTTTTGGGCACCATAAAACTCTTGTGCCTTAGCTAAAGCAGCAGCTATATCTGTTGAAGTTTGTCTGTATTGAAAAAGGCTGTCTGCCTGCACACTATGCCCAAAGCCCCAGCGCACTACCCTGTAGGTGCCGGATAATTTGTCGAGTAATTGCTGCGCATTCTTTTGGTATGCTGCCGTATCCTTATCCAAAGCCCGGGCTACCGATTGAGAATTGTCCTGCAGAAATAGTACAACAGGCTTCTGTGTCTCATTCCTGCTGATGGTAATGTAAGGAGCTAAAAGTAATAACAAAGTAAGCAGCACTACTATGCTGCGTAACGCAGCTGTAAGCCAGGGATAAGGAACTTCGCGCTTTTTATCCTTGCGGTACACCCAGTACCCGGCACCTGCCGATAGGATAATAGCTATAAACCAATAAAGCCATTGCATGTGTAACGCAAACTAAAGAATAAAACTTAAATAAGATAAGTCATTACCATATACCCGAGTTAATTATAACTTAAAGCAAACTATATAAGGATAATATTGTTGTATCTGCAAAATCCGGTGTTTACTAATTTTGCAACGGAATAAGATTTATGCAGGCTATGCAGATGCATGAAGTAAAGACAGCAGCAGATAAAAGATTGTTTGTAGATATGGCGGCAGGGTTCTATAAAAACAACCCTAACTGGATACGCCCCCTGGATAAAGATATTGAAGAAGTATTTGATCCTGCCCGCAATAAATTCTTCAAAAAAGGTGAATGTACCCGCTGGATATTGAAAGATGATCGCGGGAGTGCCATTGGCCGTATAGCTGCCTTTGTAAATAAACAATATAAACAGGAACAGCCTACCGGCGGTGTAGGTTTTTTTGAATGCATAAACGACCAGGCCGCTGCCAATCATATGCTGGACCATTGCAAACAATGGCTGCAGGAACGCGGAATGGAAGCCATGGACGGTCCCATAAACTTTGGAGAGCGGGAGCGCTGGTGGGGGCTATTAGTAGAAGGTTTCCAGGAACCGCTGTATTGCATGAATTACAACCCACCCTATTATGAGCAACTGTTTAAAAATTATGGCTTTGAAGTTTATTTTGAGCAGCTATGTTTTGCAATGCAAGTGCAGAACCGACCTCAGGAAAAATTTTATCATCGCCACGATGAATTGACAGCCAAAGGAGGTTATACTTCGTCCAGGTTATATAAAAATAAGCTGGACAAATTTGCTCAAGACTTCACCTATATCTACAACAAGGCCTGGGCCAAACATGGCGAAGGCAAAGCCCTGGAACAAAAAACTGTCCGCAAAATGTTCGAGGTGATGAAGCCTATTATTGATGAGGATATCTCCTGGTTTGTATATCACAACGGCGAGCCGGTAGGCTTTTGGGTAAACCTGCCCGACCTTAACCAGTTTTTCAAGCATTTTGATGGAAAATTCGGGCTGTGGCAAAAACTGCGCTTCCTGTGGATGAAGAAATTTGGCAAATGCAACCGTTTTGTAGGGCTCGCGTTTGGTATTATCCCCGAGTTCCAGGGAAAGGGGGTAGATGGCTATATGATAATAGAAGGGGCAAATGTCATTCAGCCATCAGGCAAGTATGATGATTATGAAATGCAGTGGATAGGCGATTTCAACCCCAAGATGGTGAACATAGCCGAAAGCCTGGGCACCTACCGCAGCCGTAAGCTGCAAACGCTCCGTTACCTGTTCGACAGGAACAAAGAATTTAAGCGCCACCCGATAATAAATTAGGCAAGCTGCAGGAATAACTTCACCACTTCCATCGCTTCTTTCACATCATGCACCCTTAGTATATTAGCACCTTGCTGTAGGGCTACCATGTTCAGCGTAGTAGTACCATTGAGCGCGCCATCCGCATTAGTTCCCAAAGTCTTCCAAATGGTAGATTTGCGGGAAAGGCCTGCCAGTATAGGTTTACCTAATATCCTGAATGTATCGAGATGATTGAGCAATTGAAAATTATGCCCGATGGTTTTACCAAAACCAAAACCAGGGTCTAAGATGATATCGGCAATGCCGGCACCCTCACATTGGGTACTGATCGCCGCCAGTTCGCGCCGCACTTCCGTTACCACATCATCGTATTGAGGATCTTGCTGCATGGTTTCGGGCGTACCTTGTATATGCATGGCTATATACGGCACTTTCAATGCAGCCACGGTGGACAGCATATCTTTATCAAACTTGCCGGCACTTATATCATTAATAACTGATGCCCCTGCTTCAATAGCCGCTTTTGCAGTCGACGCATTGTAGGTATCTACGGACAGCCATGCTTCAGGAAAATGCTGGTTTATGGCTGCTACAACCGGCAGTATTCGGTCTTGTTCCTCGCCGGGGTTGATAAGTGCAGAACCCGGTTTAGTACTGGCACCGCCTATATCCAGTATGGCAGCCCCGTCCCGCAGCATTTTTTCTGCATTTGCCAATAGTGCATCAGGGCTGCTGTCTCGCCCCTTATTATAAAAGCTATCGGGCGTGGCATTTAGGATACCCATTACAACCGGATTTGATATATCCAATATCCTGCCCCTGCTTTGCAGCGTGGTTTGTACGGGTAAAAATGTATTTTTGAAACTCATTGCTTATACAAAGAAAATGCAGGATAGCTTAAGCACCAACATGGCCGGTACAAATACTATTTCACAATACCGTTCTATAGTTAACCAGTGTAAAGACCTTTATACCAAAAAAGCCAGCGATTATGGTACTTCGTGGCGTGTGCTGCGGCCCATTTCTATTGTAGACCAGATATATATTAAAGCATGGCGTATCCGCCAGATACAGGAGACCGGCGAACAAAAAATAGGCGACAGCATAGAAAGCGAATTTGTAGGTATAGTTAACTATGGCATTATAGCCCTGATACAGGAATCTATACCCGATGGTGCCGAAACAGAACTGAACGCTGCAGAGGCTAAGCAATGGTATGAGCAAAAAGCACAGGAAATAGAAGACCTGATGCTGCAAAAAAATCATGACTACGGCGAGGCCTGGAGAGATATGTCGCAGCAATCGTTTGTAGACCTGATACTGGTAAAACTGCTGCGCATCAAGCAAATACTGGCCAACGATGGCAAAACAATAGTTTCAGAAGGCATGGATGCTAATTTTTGCGATATAGTGAACTATGCCATATTTGCCCTGATAAAGATCAGCGAGCAAAAAATGCTTTAACAAATATTTTCAAGCCTATCTTTAAAACCACACGTCATATATACGCATAAACCACCGACCGATATGAAGTACATACTTTGGATATTAAGAATAGTTGTAGGTCTCCTTTTCATTTTTTCGGGACTAGTGAAAGCGAACGACCCACTGGGCCTCAGCTATAAGATGAATGAATTTTTTGAAGTATGGCATATGGCGTGGATGATGCCATATTCACTGGCATTGTCGGTAGCCATGATCGCTTTTGAAATAATAGCGGGTATTGCACTGCTGCTGGGCTATGCCTATCGTATATTTTCTTTCCTGCTATTGCTGCTTATCACTTTCTTTACTTTCCTTACAGCCTATGTGTTATTCTCGGGCAAGATCAAAGAATGCGGCTGCTTTGGCGATTGTATCAAAATAACCAATGAAGAAACTTTCTATAAAGATGTAGCCCTGCTTGTTTTTGGCTTCATCCTGTTCCTGTACCGTAAGCGCATCCAGCCAATTTTCAGCAATGGCGTTGGAAGCGCTTTGATGATACTGACCGTGATCTTTGCCTTCGGCATACAGTGGTATACCCTGAACCACCTGCCCTTCCATGACTGCCTGCCTTATAAAATAGGCACTGACGTGAATACAGACCGCAAAATACCTCCCGGCGCTATCCCCGACAAGTATGAAAGCGTAATGATCTATGAGAAGGATGGGGTGAAAAAAGAGTTTACAATGGAGAACTATCCTTGGCAGGATACTACCTGGAAGTTTGTAGACCGTAAAGACAAACTGGTACAAAAAGGCAATGCTGAAGCTAAGATCAAGGATTTTGTAATATCTGATTACGATGGCAACGACCATACAGAAGAGATATTGACTGCCCCGGGCTATGCTTTTGTACTTTTTGTAAAAGACCCCGGTACAGCCGACCTGAAAAATATAGAACGCCTGCCCGCTCTTATTACCAAGACCAATGCACTGAATATACCATTCTATGTATTGTGCTCTGCCGAAAAAGAACGGGCAGAAGCCTTCCAGAAAAAATACAAACTGGATGCAGCTTATTTCCTGATACTGGACGTTACAGTTTCCAAAACTGCTATGCGTTCTAATCCCGGCCTTATGCTGCTGGAGCAAGGCGTGATATGCGGCAAATGGGCACCTGCCGATTACCCTAAAGATGTAGTGTTGGAAAACGGCAAACTGAAATTGAAATAATGGCAGGCTTCCTGGCACGCCGCATTAGGTATAGCCTGCTGGTGCTGCTGGGGGTAGTTACCGTGGTTTTTTTCCTGTTCAATGTATTGCCGGGAGACCCTGCAAGGCTTACTATGGGTCAGCGCAGCGACCTTTCTACCCTGGAGAATGTGCGCCGCGAAATGAACCTGGATAAGCCCCTGCTTACCCGCTACCTTATTTACCTGAATGATATTTCTCCCATAGGCACACACAGTAGAGATGCTGCTACGCAAGCCAAATATCATTATATAAGCCTGCTGCCGCTGGGCAGCAAAACACTTGCCTTAAAATGGCCTTACCTCGGGCGTTCCTACCGTACCAAACGGGAGGTAAATGCAGTATTGACCGAGGCCTTACCCGGCACTATCGTATTAGCGCTGGCAGCTATGACACTGGCTACCCTATTCGGCATCTTACTGGGGGTACTGGCGTCACTTAAGAAAAATACCTGGCTTGACACTTCTGCCATAGCGGCCAGTGTGGCCGGCATATCTATGCCCTCATTCTTTGCCGGCCTCATCATTGCCTACTGCTTCGGGTACTTATTACATAATTTTTCGGGGCTGAACATGACCGGCTCCCTTTGGGAATATGATCCATTTACCGGCCGGCATATTGTTTTAAAGAACCTAATTTTGCCCGCCATAGCACTGGGCATACGCCCCCTGGCCATCATAACCCAGCTCACCCGCAGCGCCGTGCTCGATGTATTATCGCAGGATTATATACGCACGGCTTATGCCAAAGGCTTATCAAAAACACGCGTAGTATTCAGCCATGCCCTGCCCAATGCGCTGAACCCTGTAGTTACCGCCATTTCGGGCTGGCTGGCAGAATTGCTGGCGGGGTCTTTCTTTATTGAATACATTTTTGGCTGGAAGGGAGTGGGTAAACTCACCGTTGATGCGTTGGACAAATTCGACTTCCCGCTTGTGATGGGCTCGGTGCTGCTTACTGCATTCATTTTCATTATAGTTAGCCTTGCAACAGATCTGTTATATGGCTGGCTTGACCCGCGGGTGCGCTTACGGTAGAATGACGATACCGGTTATTCATTAACTGAACATTACGAATTAGATATTATTTCATCTATCCAAGGTTAAGAAATTATTAAGTTTCTGTTACCACTTTTTCAGGCTAAGAAAGCAAGATACTTTTGCCCCCTGAATTACATTCACTAAATCAAATTTTATGGGTTTTGCCTCTTTCGTAAAGATTTTCATGCCTAAGGACCGTGTTTTCTACGGCTTGTTTGAACAAGTAAGCTCTAACCTCATCCAGATGAGCGATATTTTTCATAAAGCCGTAAATGAAACAAACATCGACAACCGCCAGGCATTATTGAAAAGCCTGGAAGAATGGGAGCATAAGAACGACGAAGTAACCCATAAAATATTCATAGAACTGGGCAGCAACTTCATTACCCCGTTCGATCGCGAGGACATCCACTACCTGGCTACATCACTGGATGATATTGCCGATTTTATATGGGGCAGCGCCAAAAGGATGATGAACTACTATATAGTAGAGATAGACGAGACTACTCAGGGTTTCGCCGAGATCATTAAAAAATCTGTACATGCGCTGAACAAAGCGGTGCATGAGTTGCGTGATATGAAAGACCTGCGCACTATAATGGAAGCCTGCGTACTCATCAACAGCCTGGAGAATGAAGGTGACGATATGCTGGACAAAGGCATGATGCACCTGTTCAGCACAAATGTGACAGCGGTAGAGCTGATAAAAAAGAAAGACCTGTACCAGATGCTGGAAGTAGTAACGGATAAATGTGAAGATGCGGCTAATGTTATAGAATCAATCATCATTAAATACGCTTAATAAAAGCCGTTACACATATTTTATGACTACATTTCTTATAGTCATCATAGCACTCGCATTGGTATTCGATTATATCAATGGCTTTCATGATGCGGCTAATTCCATTGCAACGATCGTTTCCACCAAGGTATTGACGCCTTTCCAGGCGGTGATATGGGCGGCGGTATTCAACTTTGCTGCGTTTTTCATTTTTAAAGACCACGGCGTTGCCAACTCTATAGCAAAAACCGTAAAAGAAGAATTTATTACCCTGCCGGTCATTATATCCGGACTGATGGCCGCCATTAGCTGGAACCTTTTAACCTGGTGGTTCGGTATACCATCCAGCTCTTCGCATACCCTGATAGGTGGTTTTGCCGGGGCAGCCATAGCCCACGCAGGCTTTAACTCCGTAAACCCCGAGCCGGTTATTAAAACCGTAAGTTTCATCCTGCTGGCGCCACTGGTAGGTATGATCATTGCCTTTATCATCTCGCTATGGTTCATCAACTCATTCCGGAAAGGCATACTGCCCAAGCTGGTTTCTTTAGGTGTGATAATGCTGGTATTTATTATGCTGGCCGAGGTATTACAGACCGACCCTGAAAAACTGAAAAGCAGTTTCGACAACTATTACCTGCGTGTAATATTTGATTCAAAGAATTTCAAATGGGTACTGCTGGCCATGATACTTTTGATCATGAGCGTCTTTACTCTGTTCCTCAGCTCGCTGAACGTGGCTAAATCAGGCAAATGGTTCAAACGCCTGCAGCTGGTTTCTTCTGCAGCCTTTAGTATTGGCCACGGTGGTAACGATGCACAGAAAGTAATGGGTATCATTACCGCGGCACTGATTGCCGGCGGCAAAATAGACAGCTTTGAGCAAATGCCTGTTTGGGTACCGCTGGCCTGTTATTGTGCCATATCTGCCGGTACACTTAGCGGCGGCTGGAAGATCATTAAAACAATGGGTACCCGCATTACTAAAGTAACACCGTTTGAAGGTGTTGCGGCTGAAACAGCCGGTGCCATAACACTCTTTGTTACAGAAAACCTGAAGATACCGGTAAGTACCACGCATACCATCACCGGTTCTATCATAGGGGTAGGTGCTACCAAGCGCTTATCAGCTGTACGCTGGGGTGTTACCATCAACCTGTTATGGGCCTGGATACTGACTATACCTGTGAGCGGACTGCTGGCAGCCCTGGTTTATGGTATCTTCAGCATGTTCATTTAGGCATTCACAGACATTTAACCCTGTAATACAGTCAAATACACAGGTTTTTCGCTATCTTCGCAGATTGCCTTTTTGCAATTGCAGGAAGGTAGTTATTGTAGAACTGCGTTTAATTTGAATGTCATTACCACCGCTTTTAAAGCACGTCTATAACCATGGCACCGAAGAGGTGATACGCCGGGGAAAGAGGATATTCCACACTTCCGGGGTTCAGATGTTAGATGTTGACCACCTTATAGGGCAGGTCCGCTTCCGTGTGCGCAATGATATTTACCAGAATTACTACACGGTTACGATCAATAAATATCTCGATCCGAAAAACATCTCTATCCGCTGCCAGTGCCCTTACAACCTGGGCGAGATATGCAGGCATGAGGTAGCTGCCTTGTTCCAGCTGAACGACATACTGCAGAGCGGCTTTTTTGAAAATACAGATATTACCTACGACCAGAAGCATACCATGGTGCGCATGCGCCAGGTAGCACCGCAAATGCTGCGCGTATTTGCTTCTGAACCAATAATAGAAGCTGCTGAACGACTGGCCAATACCAATAAAGTGTTTATCACCTCTGCCAAAAATGAGAATATTGAAGCGGAAGTAGCTGATGGCGATAACACCTATAAAGTTGTTATCCGCCAGAATGATGAACGGTATTTTGATACATCCTGCGGCTGCGATGAGACCAAACATCCGCTATGCCTGCATAAGGCTGCTGCTTTCCTGCATGTACTGAAAGCTTATGGCCCACAATACTTTCAAACCATGCGCAACTGGGATGAGCAAAAGAATAAACTGCTTAGCCTGTACGGTTATAGTTTGAAGGACGACCTTACCAATAAGTTTGCCTTTACTTATGATAATGGTAAACCTTTTCTACGTGTACTGGACCCTACTATTAAAAAAGTAGCTGCCCCTGCCGCCACAGAAAGCAGGCAACCTCAACTAAGCCATACTACAACTGCAGCAGCTATAAAGGAAGAGCAGGAAGTTAAAGACAAGAAGAAACTGGGTATAGTGATTGACACCAATGTCAACTGGTACCCGTTTGTAAATATTTCGCTGATAGCGGGTGCTACCGACGAAGAAGAAAGAAAATACCTCAACGGCATAGAAAGACTGGAATTGCAGCAATATGTAAACCCTTTGCAGTTTACCGAAGACGAACGTGAGCTATTGCCTATTGTACGTAAGTTTATGCCGGAGGAGGTAATGAAATACCTGCGAAAAAATCTGCCCTTTGGCGATTTCCTGGATGACTATACCCAGGTGCTGAAGGATGAACCGCCGCACGAAACGCGCGAGCAGGTTTGGGAGTATTTATTGCCCAAATACCAGAAGCTCCTGGACCGTTACCGCAATCACAATTTGTGTTTTGTACATACACCCGGTAAAAGCTTTACCTCTGCTAATCTCGAACCTGTGGCATTTTCCGGCAAGCCGGCCTATGCACAGGTAAGCGTTACCAAAGAGGGAAATGATTTTGTGGCATCGCTTGCCTGGACCATTGATGATACTTATGTACCCTTCAATAAAGTAAAACAACTCAATGCCGGCTTACTGCTACATGATTATACCATTCATGCCGTAGCCAACCTGATGCATGTGAATATTACGGAGCAATTCATGCCTAACGGCGAGATAAAAATAACTGCTGCCGACTGGCCTGCCTTCCTCGAAGAAAAGGTTATGAAATGGAGCAATGCCTTGCATGTGAATTTTGCAGGGGAGCTTATTGAGCATGTAGACAAGGTAAACCCAGACTACAGGTTATACCTGCAGGAGCGCGAGCAAATGCTGGTACTGAAACCTGTGTTTTCTTACAATGGAGTAGAAATAAACTGGGGCTTCTTCGGCGATGTAATAGAGCCGCACAACGGCATGGTAAAGGTGGTACGCCGCAATGAGGCTGCAGAACAGGAGTATATAACTATGCTCCGTAACCTGCACTCTGATATACAAACTAATTCACGCGATCACTTCTTTTACCTCCCTGCTACTTCCGTATTAGCCAACAACTGGTTCTTCCGTTTTGTAGAAACAATGCGCGAATGGAAGGTGGAGCTTTTTGGTTTTGAAGGACTGAAGAACCTGCGCGTAAACACACACAAGCCCGATACACGTGTGCATGTAAGCAGCGGTATTGACTGGTTCGATGCTTCGGTAGAAATAGTGTTTGGCGAACAAACTGTTTCTATAATAGAGGTAAAAAAAGCCCTGGCACAAAAACAGAACTTTGTAAAACTGGACGACGGCTCTATAGGTTTACTACCCGAAGAATGGCTGAAGAAATATGCCCTGCTCATAAAAATGGGCGAAGGCAAAGGCAGCCAGCTAAGGTTAAAAAAATACCACTTCAGTGTATTAGACGAATTATTGTCTGATGTAGACGAAGAAGAGCTGCAAAAAGAGCTGGAAGAAAAGAAGGAAAAACTTGCGGGCATCATCAACAACGACTACAGCGAAATACCTGCGCCGGATGGCCTTACAGCAACGCTGAGGCCATACCAGCTTACCGGGTTCCAATGGCTGATATTCCTGAAAGAAGCCGGATGGGGTGGTATACTGGCCGATGATATGGGTTTGGGTAAAACCGTTCAGACGCTGGCCTTCTTCCTGTATTACAAACAAAAGCATCCTGATGCAAAATTCCTGGTGGTATGTCCTACTACACTGATGTATAACTGGGAGAATGAAATAAAGAAGTTTGCACCCGAACTGCGTCATTTTATTCACCACGGCCCTAAACGCAGCGCCAATACCCGGCTGTTCGACAATTATGATATTGTTATTACTACCTACGGTACCATGCGCAGCGATATTAAAATAATCAAGGAGATAGAGATAGATTACGTGGTGTTGGATGAATCGCAATCTATCAAAAACCCGCAATCGCAGGTAGCTAAAGCATCATTGTTACTCAATTCCAAATTCAGGCTGGCACTGAGCGGTACGCCGGTACAGAACAATACATTCGACCTGTTTGCGCAAATGAACTTCCTGAACCCCGGCATGCTGGGCAGCAGGGAATTCTTTATGAATGAATTTGCAACACCTATTGATAAATTCCAGGAAGATGAGGTGAAACAGCAATTACGCAAACTCACCTATCCATTCCTGCTGCGCCGTACCAAAGAGCAGGTAGCCAAAGACCTGCCTGAAAAAACAGAGACTGTACTATTTTGCGAAATGGGTGCCGACCAGCGTAAGATATACGATGCCTACCGCAGCATGTACCGCGAGCAGATAATGGGCATGATAGATGAGCGTGGCATAGAACGCTCTACCATGCATATATTGCAGGGCCTGACAAAGCTGCGCCAGATATGCGATTCCCCGGCTATACTCAATGAGGAGGAACGTTATCATAATTATTCCATTAAGCTGGATGAACTAACCCGTGAGATAACAGAAAATGTAGGCAACCACAAGGCCCTTATCTTCTCCCAGTTCCTGGGCATGCTGGCGCTGATACGGAAAGAACTGGAAGCGAAAGGTATACCCTATGCTTATTTTGACGGCAGTTCGTCATCGGCAGAAAGGGAACGTAATATCCAGGAATTTCAGAATAATGAATCCTGCCGCGTGTTTCTTATATCACTAAAAGCCGGTGGTATTGGTTTGAACCTTACTGCTGCAGATTATGTATATATAGTAGACCCATGGTGGAACCCGGCTGTAGAGCAACAGGCCATAGACCGTACGCACCGCATAGGACAGACCAAAAACATTTTTGCCTACCGCCTGATATGTAAAGACACTATCGAGGAAAAAATGCTGGTATTGCAGGAACGTAAGCGTGCGCTGGCCAACGAGCTGGTATCAGATGATAATGCTTTCCTGAAACGGCTTACCAAAGAAGACATAGCTTACCTGTTAAGTTAAGGCACACACACTTGCATAAATATCTGCGAGTGTATAGCTTTGAGCGCAATACAACTGTATGCAAAAACTATATTTCAGGAACCTTGACGGCTTGCGCTTTTTCGCTTTCCTGTCGGTATTCCTGTTCCATAGTTTTTATACCCCGTATGATACTATAAAATCCGACTGGCTGTACCGCATAGCACATGGGCTAACGAGAAGCGGTGCGCTGGGGGTGAATTTCTTTTTTGTTTTAAGCGGCTTCCTTATCACCACTCTTTTATTTGAAGAACAAAAAGCTACGGGGAAAATAAACATAGGGAGCTTTTATATGCGCAGGATATTGCGGATATGGCCATTGTTCTATCTAATGGTTTTTATTGGCTTTGTCATTTACCCTTTCATCCGCCAATGGCTGGGAGACCACCCTACCCCTGAAACAGCTAACCTTCCTTTGTTCTTATTATTCAGCAGCAATTTCAGCAACTTGTATTTTGGGGCTCAAAACCCAAGCTTGTATATACTATGGTCTATCTCTATAGAGGAACAATTTTACCTGTTCTGGCCCTGGTTGGTGAAGTATTTTAATGCCGCCAAAAGCCCCTGGATATTTATCGGCATTATTCTCCTCAGCATCCTTTCACGGATATATTACCTGCAAGACCAGCACCAGCTATATATGAACACCCTCTGCGTAATCAGCGACATGGCTATGGGTGGGCTGCTGGCATGGGCTGCTTTTACCAAACCCAGTTTTTTTACACATTTACTGCAACTAAAAAAGAAGCATGTTGTGATAGCTTATGTAGCAGGCATCATACTAATAGCAAGCAATGCTTACTGGAGACAATCGCTGCCGTTACTGGCATTGGAAAGGGTTTTGTTTTCCTGCTTTTTCGTCTTTATCATATTCGACCAAACTTATCTCGACACTTCTTTTTTTAAAACAGGTAATTATAAATTGCCTACAGAACTGGGCAAGATAACCTATGGCCTGTACTGCTATCATTACCTGGGGCTACTGGTGGCCATTAAAGTGAATGCTATTTTGGGTATTAATAAGTACGTACTGGGCGTAGTATTGGGCGATAACATATTAGGGCTTGCGTTAAGCATTGTCGTAGCTCTTGCCAGCTACAGGTATTTCGAAAAACCATTCCTGCAACTAAAGCATAGGTTTGAGAAAATACAGACAAAATAAAAAAGGCTGCAAAATTTTGCAGCCTTTTTAAAATTCGAAATACAGTTATTTACTCCCGTTGTCTTTCCATACCTGCAGTACACTGCAACTTTTATATTCGGGGTCAATTTTTATATAATAGCTCGGCGATTTTTCTGCCAGCCATTCATCCATTGTTTTTGATTTTTTTTGCTGCAAGGCCACTTCCTGTATCTTGCCATAATCATCTTTCAGGTTGGCTTTGTGCGGGCTTGAAATACTTTTCATATATACAATACGACAAGACCGCTCTCCTTTTCCGGCATCAAATACTTGGGGTTGTGAAAAGCTACCTGGTTTAAGCGTATCTATCATCAATGCAAGCGTCGGGTCCAATTTTTCAACCTCTAATTGGGTGCTGCCTGTTTGCGGATCAGGTATCATACCACCTGTACGTTTAGACATTTCATCTGTACCATATTTACCTACCGCCTCCTGGAAAGTGATCTTTCCCGATATCAGTTCTGCACGCACAGAGTCCAGCTTCAGCAAGGCTTTCTGGAAATCAGCCGTGGTTATTTCAGGCTTAATAAGTATATGGCGCAGGTGGGCATCTTCACCTTGTCTCCTTACCATTTGAATAATATGATAACCGTACTTGGTTTTTACGATCTGCGATATCTCACCGTTCTGCAGTTTGAAAGCAGCGGCAGAAAATTCCGGTACCAGGTCCTTACGGCTTACTACACCCAGGTCTCCCCCATTGTCGCGGCTGCCGGGGTCCTGGCTGTTCAGGTTTGCCTGCAATTCAAAATCGGCACCACCTTCTACTATATCCTTACGTATTTTCTCAAGTTTTTCCCTTGCATATTGCTCCAGTTCGGGGCTAACAGGCGGGTCTATCACTATCTGCCCCATCTCCACAGTTGCAGGGAAGAAAGGAAGGCTATCGGCAGGTATTTTATCATAAAAGTTCTTGACCTCGGCAGGAGTGATCTTTACATGCTGCAATATCTGTCCCTGCATTTTTTCAGCTATCATTGTTTCGCGCACCGCATCACGGTAATCTTCTTTCAGCTGGTATACTGTTTTACCGGATACCTGTTCCAGCTTTTCCTTAGAGCCATATAAGCTAATGAAATAACGCACACGGTTATCCAATGTACCTTCCACTTCTTCGTCTGTTACCAGTACGCTATCCCGCTCGGCTTGTTCTACCAGCATTTTCTGCAATATCATCTGCTGCAGCATGGTACATTTCATTTCCTCATCCACATCAGTACCGCCTTGTTTCATTTGGGCAACGCTGTTCTCCAATTCAGAATTGAGGATAATGCGGCTACGGCCTACAACTGCAAGTATTTTATCTGCGGGCTGGGCTGTAGCACTTAAAGAAAAGCAACATATTACCGCCAGCAGTAAAAAGCGGGTATTTCTAACTAAACTTGATTTATATGGCATGATATACAGGAAACTATATAGCTAATAGCTGGCAAAAGTAAGCTTTTCAGCCCTACACAGGTAAAGCTGCTACATTTTTAACTTTTATATTATTTAATGCGTTTGGGGAATATATCGTCTATCTCCTTTTTATTATAGGCATCTGTAGCTGCGGGGCGGTATGGGTGCTGCTGCAGCCATGTTTCAAGGGAAGGAATGGCCTCGGGGTGGAATTTTTTCCAGGCTTCGAAAAACTGCTGGTTCTCAGACCGGCCAAATAACCATTCATTATATATATCGAACATACTGCTGCGCAGCAATTCGTCCTGGCGTGTAAAAAGCGTAAAGGGGTATTTGGCGGCATACTGTATACTCCAGTCCATCAGGAAACGGGTGCGCAGCATGGTAAGGTTCTCGGCAGTAACGCCATCGCTTACCACCGGAGATAATTTAATGTAGGTAGTATATACTGCTTCTTCAAAATTTTCGGGCTGGTTGCTCTTCTTATTACCATATTTTGGCAGTTCCCCTGTTGCAAGGCTGCCAAATAGTTTACGATAAGCATCCATTATCATGGTACGCGTTTCATTGGCGCGCGGTGTCTGCTGTTCTATATTTACAAACATTTCACCGTATAATATGGCCCATACCGGCTTATTGGTATACATATACATCCGGGCAGCCTCATAATAGTTTACATGATAGGCAGGGTCGGCAGCAATGCCATTCAGCCAGCTTTCCAGCGCGTATACCGATTCGTTTTCATCTTCGTACATCTTACCCATTTCATGGTACAAAAGCCCTGATTTAGGGTGGCGCTCTATGCCTTTTTGTAAGGTATTCCGGGCTTTTTTATTCTCCCCCGAGCCCACATAACTGGCCGCTATTACCTGGTAACATTGGTCATCTCCTGCGCCGGTCTTAACAATAGGTTCCAGTGTATTTAATGCATTCTCATAGTCGCCGGCCATATAATATGCCTGCCCCAGGTCGCGGTGCAGTATCATTATTTCGGGTGCTATCTGTATAGCCTGCTGGTAGGTAATTATAGCCTGCCTGAGATTTCCCTGCGAATAATACTGGCGGGCATCCTTATACATCTGCTCAACCTCGGGCGATGGCCAGGTAGTAGTTTGGGCATGCGCATTTGTGATAAATAAACCCGATAACGCAATAGAAAAAACAAACAGGATTTGTTTCATAACAGGTGGCAAAATACCGCAAAACTGCTGATAATTCCAGCATTCGGGCACAAACATTTATATGTTGTACGGTAAGAGGATGGGCAGTTTAACATATCCTTAATTTGAACCAATGAAACATAATTGATGTTTTTAGCTTTATTTTGTCTGCGAATGCGACATTTTCTTGCATATGTGTTCCTTATCATTTTCTCCTTCCAGGTGCTTCCTGTCAAGGAGATAGGCAAGATTTTGTTTAAAGCACAAATGACAGAAGAGATACATGAAGCCGGTCATTCTTCTGACGACGGCCCTTCTGCCAAGCTCAAAAAAGACAGTGATTTCTTTAAACTGATGGAGCATGAGAATATTGCTATCATGCAATACATTGCTACCACGGTAAACACGGCTATTCATCTTTCTGACCGCCTTCCAAGGCAACATGTTCCGGATATCCTGACGCCTCCTCCAAACTGCATCTAAGCAGTTATACTGCATTCCCGGTTATTGCTCCCAAAAATGAGGAGCTATCTCTCAATGCTTTTTCAGGATTGTTATGCTAAGCGCTCCTATGTACGCTTACGCAGGCACACAAAAAATTTATGGAACAAAAAACAAGTTTATTTAAATACTTCAAGAAGGATTTAACGGCGGGGCTTATCGTCTTCCTCATTGCGCTGCCCCTTTGCCTGGGTATAGCACAGGCATCGGGTGCTCCTCTTTTCTCCGGCATAGTAGCCGGTATCGTTGGCGGTATTGTCATTGGTTTTCTCAGCGGCTCACAGCTAAGTGTGGTGGGCCCTGCAGCCGGGCTTACCGCCATAGTTTTAACAGCAATAGGCGACCTGGGGGCCTTTGATATTTTTCTCTGCGCCGTTATAGTAGCCGGTGGGGTACAAATATTGCTCGGCATGATAAAGGCCGGCTCAATAGCCAATTACTTCCCCAACAGCGTGATAGAAGGTATGCTGGCAGGTATAGGCCTTACCATTATCATTAAGCAGGTACCCGATGCTGTAGGCTATACAAAACGCAACCACGACCTGATGGTAGATGCAGATGACGGTTTCACTATCAATACGATCACCGATTCCCTGAGACATATACAACCCGGCGCTGTTATTATAGCAGTAGTGGGCCTGGCCATACTCGTGCTGTGGCAAACAAAGGCTTTCAAAAAAGTGCAGCTGCTGCCCAGCGGGCTCATTGTCGTAGTGTTGGGAATCGTCATCAATGAAATCTTAAAAGCCGCAAATTCACCGTTATTCCTCGACAGCACGCACCTGGTAAACCTGCCTGTAGCTTCCTCTGCCACCGAGTTTTTCGGCCAGTTCACCATGCCCAGCTTGTCCGGATTTGCTAATCCTAAAGTATGGCAAACAGGTGTGGTCATAGCTATCGTAGCATCTATCGAAACACTATTGTGTGTAGAAGCTACCGATAAACTGGACCCGATGAAAAGATATACCCCCACTAACCGCGAGCTGAAAGCCCAGGGCATAGGCAATATAGTAAGCGGCTTTTTAGGCGGATTGCCTGTGACATCTGTGATTGTACGCTCATCTGCGAACATCAACGCCGGTGCACGCACAAAACTCTCTACGATCTTTCATGGCACGCTGCTGCTTATTTGCGTAGCATCCATACCTATGGTGCTGAACCTGATACCTAAATCAGCTTTAGCGGCCATATTGATATTTACCGGGTACAGGCTTTGCAAACCCGCTGTGTTCAAGCATATGTGGAAGGAGGGGGGCGTTACCCAATTTATTCCTTTCGCAGCCACTGCAATAGCTGTAGTATCGCTAGACCTGCTAAAGGGTGTGGGCATCGGTATTATCATCAGCATCTTTTACATACTGCGCCAGAATATGCGCATACCATATTACTACCAGCGCAGCAGCTTCAGCAACGGGGAGCTCATAAAAGTAACACTTGCACAAGAAGTATCCTTCCTCAACAAAGCCAGCATTAAAGAAACACTGAATAACCTGCCGGGCAATACAGCCGTGATAATAGATGCAAGCCAGACAGAATACATTGATTTTGATGTGCTGGATATGATACGCGATTACTATGAAACAAAAGCTCCTGAGAAGAACATCAAAATGTCTTTGATCGGGTTCCGCAATATGTATAAGGTACCGGCTGCCGCTTCGGAAGTAGAAGTAACCGCAGACTTGGTAGATGGCAACGAAGTGCCGAAACGCTCTGCCGGCGGTTATAAAAAACTACTGCGCCAACTGGCATCGATAAAAGAATAGAACCATCATGTTAACAATTTAAAAAAATGATTTTATGAGAACACAATATCAATCAATACCTCAAGACATTACGCCTGAAGAAGCTTTGCAGCTGCTAAAAAAAGGCAATTTCAGGTTTATCAATAACCTGAAAATAAACCGCGACCTGCTGGAGCAGGTGAATGAAACCAAAGACGGGCAATGGCCTTTTGCAGCTATACTCAGCTGCATGGATTCCCGCACTTCTGCCGAACTGATATTTGACCAGGGTCTGGGAGATATCTTCAGCATACGTATAGCGGGCAATGTTATAAGCGAGAATGTGCTGGGCAGCCTGGAATATGCTACAGCTGTTGCCGGATCTCGCCTGATACTGGTGCTGGGACATACTAATTGTGGCGCTATTAAAGGGGCATGCGACCATGTAGAAATGGGCCACCTCACAGGACTGCTGGATAAGATACAACCTGCCATTCATGCAGAAACAACCGTTACCAAAGACCGCACCAGTAATAATAAAACATTTGTAGACGAAGTAGCACGGCTGAATGCCATGCATACCGTAGAGCAGATATTATCACAGAGCCCAATTATAAATGACCTTGTAAAAAAGGGGAAAGTGGGTATTGTGGCCGCATTATATGATACCACAAATGGCAAAGTAAACTTCTATGATACGAAACATATTATTTCCGTACCGGTAGCAGAAGATAACCATTTACGCGTTGCATAGTCTGTTTCAAAAATAGTGCAGGCATTGTTTCTACAATACCTGGCGGGGCCGTTAGTAGTGTTGCGGCCCCCATTTTTTGCCCTGCAGTCAACATAAGAAAGATTAAGCTGTTCTTAAATAAACGCTGGTAGCTACCTGCCATCAGCAAATTGTGTAATTTTCCATAACGATACACATGAGCAGCAATATCAAAAAAATAGGCATCCTTACCTCAGGCGGCGATAGCCCCGGCATGAATGCCGCTATTCGTGCAGCCGTACGCACTGCTATATATAACGACGTAGAAATATACGGCATACGCAGGGGCTACCAGGGCATGATCGAAGGAGATATATACCGTATGGAGGCAAAGGATGTTGCCAATATCATACAACGTGGTGGCACCGTACTGAAAACTGCACGCAGTAAAGAGTTCATGACAGATGAAGGCATGAAGAAAGCTTATGAGCAACTGCAATCTCATGGTATAGAAGGATTGATATTGATAGGCGGCGACGGTACCTTTCGCGGAGCCACCGCTTTTTTTAAGCAATATACCATTCCGGCAGTGGGCTTGCCGGGCACTATTGATAATGACCTGGCAGGTACTGATTTTACCATAGGCTTCGATACTGCCGTAAATACAGCCGTAGAAGCCATAGACAAGATACGTGATACCGCTGAAGCACACGACCGCCTGTTTATTATAGAAGTAATGGGACGTGATGCCGGCTACATAGCTTTATACAGCGGCATTGCCTGCGGTGCTGAAGACATACTGATACCTGAAACATTAACGCATATCAATGAGGTACTGGACAGGATAGACAATGATGAACGGCGCAAAAAAACCGTACATATAATTGTTGTTGCCGAAGGCGATGATTTTGGCGGCGCTGAAGAATTGAACAAACGCGTGAAAGAACGTTTTCCTTTACTGGACACCCGCACCTGTATACTGGGCCATATACAGCGGGGCGGCTCGCCTACCTGTGCAGACCGTATACTGGCCAGCAGGCTGGGCCATGCGGCTGTAACTGCTTTGATCGAAGGGCAAACACTGGTAATGGCGGGTGTTGTGAATGGCAATATCTCCTTTATACCTTTTGCCAATGCGGTAAAAGAAAATGCCCCGATAAGCAAAGACATGCTGGAAATGATAAGAGTACTGGCTATCTGATAACCTTAACCTCATCTGTAAAAGTGTATAAAAAATATCTGCTCTTTTTAGTATCTGCCTGCATCATCAGTTGTCATTCTGTAGCTCAGAAAAAAAGCGGCAAAGCCTATGCTGTTGCTTTTTATAATATGGAGAACCTCTTTGATACCGAGGATGACCCCGAAAAGTTTGACGAAGAATTTACACCCAACGGCGACTACCATTATACAACGGATATATACGCTAAGAAACTGCATAACATAGCTTATGTGCTGAAACAATTAGCTACAGACAGTACTGCCGATGGCGCAGCGCTGGTTGGCGTAGCCGAGGTAGAGAACAGCAAAGTGCTGACCGACCTGGCTGCTCAACCTGAAATAAAAAACAAGGGGTATAAACATATCATCTTCAGGGGACCAGACCCGCGTGGCATCAATGTAGGCCTATTATACAACCCACGCCTGTTTAAAGTACTGAATGCTTACCCCGTAAAGGTGGCACTGGACGGCACAGGGGGCAAAATATTTACGCGCGATGTACTTCATGTAAAAGGCATATTGGCCGACGATACTGTACATATCCTGGTAAACCATTGGCCATCGCGCAGGGAAGGCGAAAGAGAAAGTGCTGATAAACGGGCTATTGCTGCAATGGTCAACCGGCGCATCATGGATTCTGTTCGCAGGCAGTACCCTCACCCGCGCATTATTGTAATGGGAGATATGAATGACAATCCTATTGACCGGAATATAGTACTGGGGCTTGGCACGGGAGGCAACAAAGACTATGTAAAACCCGATGGCCTGTTCAATCCATGGCAAAACATTTACCAATCAGGCAGGGGGTCAGAAGGCTTTATACGCAACCGCGATCTTTTCGACCAGGTTATTATCTCCGGCACATTTATTACACCCCCTGCAGGGCATTTAAAATATAGCGGAGCAGAAATATTTGACCGCCCTTTTCTTATTACACAAGGTGGCAGGTTCAAAGACTATCCGCACCGCTCTTTTGGCGGCAAACATTGGATAAACGGCTATAGCGATCACTTGCCGGTAATACTTTATTTGCGAAAATAATGCTGGTATTAGGCATAAAAAGAAAAGCTATCCTGATGGATAGCTTTTCTTGTATTCTTTGCATTCGGTTGATACTACTCTAACCTGAATGTTATAACCTGTGTATAATACACCTTTACAGGGTGCCCGTTTTGTTTACCCGGTTTCCATTTAGGGAATGAGCTTACTACGCGAACAGCTTCTTCATCACAACCTGCGCCCAGTTTCTTGGCTACACGTACATTACTGATACTGCCATCTTCATTTACTACAAACTCTACAGCCACGCGGCCTTCAATACCATTTTCACGTGCAGCATCAGGGTACCTGAGGTTCTTTTGGATAAATTCAGGTATGCTATACCCTGCTTCCGGCATTTGTTCTACTGAACGGTAAATTTCAGGAGCAGCAGGAGCTTCTACCACACCGGTACCAGGTTTGTCAACCAGCCCGGCATCTATACCATTCGGATCGCCCTCCTGGGTTTTGATACCTGCACTTTTATCCTCCATTTCTTTTTGTTCTGGTGGCTTTTCGTCTTCCTTCACCTCTTCATCCTTCTTAATAACAGGAGGTGTGAATTTCACCGTCGGTTTCACCGGTGGAGGTGGCGGCGGTGGAGGTGGTGGAGGTGGCTTTTTAGGATCAATTGGCGGCGGCTCGGCAAGTGTTACTTCCTTCATCATTGCCACCGGCTTTTCTTTTTTATTAAAGTCCATATTGGACACAACAGCATAACCGGCTGTAAGTACGCCCACACCTATAAGTACCAGGAAAGACCTGGCTACCCTTTTAGGATAGTTGCGGCGCAACTCATAACCACCGTATTTTTTGTTACGGCCCTCGAACAAAATGTCGAGGTAGTCGCTGTTTAATATTTTATTGATATCCATTTCTGATAATATCTTTAGTAATTATAAGATGCAAAAGCGGTTAAATTCCATAACTACTGGCCATTGGCCTGTTCAGTAGCTGTAATAAATTCCCTGTCTACATCTGTAATGTCAATAATGGCATAAGTCCTCACATCATTGATGCTCATTTCATCCAGGATGTTTACCAGGTCATCGTAAGTACTGGTAGTATCCGGTTTTATCAGCACCGTCAGCTGGTCTTTAGCTGTTAAAGCACCTTGTTGTTTCAGTTCTTCGATCCTTTTCTTTTTATCAATGATCTCATCACGTATGCCATCCTTGCTTTTGAAGTAAGTTACCTTCAGTTCAGGTGGTTTTGTAGGATCATCTGCAAGGCCTTCGTAATAATAAACACGATGCTCTTTGCTGAGAAGTACGGTAAGGGCAGTGCTCGCTTTGATCTTGCTCTGCTCTTCTTCCTTCAGGTTCTCATCCTTGTAAGGCATATTTATCTCCATGGTCTTAGGCTTAGACATGGTTGTTGTGTACATAAAGAATGTAATCAACAGGAAGCCTAGGTCAACCATTGGAGTGAGGTCTATTTTGGTAGAAAGTTTCTTACCTTTTTTGACCCCGGGGCCTTTCTTATGTCCGCCGCTACTCGACGTATCCATTTCAGCCATGGAAAAAAAGCTTTTATTTGGTTAAAATAATTTTGTTTACTTCTTCATACCCGGGTTCTGGATCTGGTAGGCTGCAGTGCCCGGAGGAACCGCTTTCAGACCCGTTATCAGGTTGAACTTAAATATCTTCCAGCCTTCCAGTGTTTTTATCACTTTTTTGATATCAGGGTAAGATGCATCCGCATCGGCCTTGATAGTGATACGCAACTTAGGATTGGTATTCCTTGCCACCCTTATCCATGCACCCAGCTCATTAGCATCAGATGTTACTAAAGTATCGGTAGGGATACCCGGAGCTGTTTTATCCAGTTCCTTTTGCTGGTCTGGCGGTGCCGCCAGGTAAGATTTCAGCTGGCTGAAAGACACACCTACAGAAGAACCTAATGCAAACGATTTTTTCTCCGCTTCTGTAAGGCCCAGTTTTTTGTATTCGTCAATATTGTCTATCAGTTCCTTACGTTTCAGCTGGTTGTCTATCGAGAAGAACAAACGGCCTTTAGGGTCGATCGTTATCATCAGGATATCCGCATCCGGTAAAGGAATTTCAGATATTGAGTTGGGTGTGCGAACCATTACGGGTTCGTCCGGTTTAAATTTTGTTGCCAACATGAAGAAGGTCAGCAACAGGAACGCCACGTCACACATCGCCGTCATATCGACGGAAGTGCTTTTCCTGGGCATTTTTAATTTTGGCATCGCTTATATTTTTTCTTCAACTGTTTAAGTAATAAGACTCAAGAACATCATCTTTCCACAAATCACACCGCACTTTTTTTAACAGGTTGCCCTGCTATGATATTACCTGTAGTTAGAAGCAAAGCTTTGTGTCAGCGTGAAACCGCTTTCATCTATAGCGAAAGTGATACCGTCTATCAGTGTAGTATAGAAGTTGTAAGACACGATAGCCAGGAATGAAGTACCGATACCGAGGGCTGTATTGATCAGGGCCTCAGAGATACCTGCAGCCAGTGCAGAAGCATCAGGAGCACCCGCCTGAGACATCGCAGCGAATGAACGGATCATACCCAGTACCGTACCGAACAGACCCAACAGGGTAGCTACTGAAGCGATAGTAGACATGAATACCAGGTTCTTTTCCAGCATTGGCAGTTCCAATGCAGTAGCTTCTTCGATCTCTTTCTGGATGCTCAGTACTTTCTGGTCTGTATCCAGTTCAGAGTTGCTTACCATTTCGCGGTATTTAACCAGGCCGGCACGCATTACATTACCTACGCTACCAGCTTGCTTATCGCATTCTGCCAGGGCAGCATCTATATTTTTATTAGCCAGGTGATACTGTACTTTACGTACAAATTCACCAGCATCCATTTTACCTTTTGCTTTAAAGATTGTCAGTGCACGCTCTACAACGAAGCATAACAGCGTCAGCAAAGTAGCTATAAGGATAGGTACTACGAAACCACCCAGGTACATTTGACCAAGGATACCAGCCGGCTTGTGTTTTTCAGCATCCTGGAAATTGCCCGGAGCGCCTAAAACGAATTTATAAATAACAATACCTGCAACAACACAGGCCACAACCACCAGGAAATTCAGTAAAAGGTTGTTTGAGTTTTTTGGTTTACCTGCCTGCGATGTAGAAGACTTAGCGGCTGTTTTAACGTCTGCCATAATTCAGATTTTTATTGGTTTTTTGCGTTTTAGTTTAATTTTCTTTAATATGGGGTTATGCGTGGTTGCAAAGATATAGGTACAGTTCAAAAAAACAACCCGGGGTTCTAAATTTTCTCTTAAAGTTAATACTCATTTACAATGCCGTGACAAGCAATATTTTCGGGCGTTTTCACCGTTTTCAATTCAACGGCAGGGGGATGAAATTATTGCTTTTTTGCAAATCGTTGTAATCCCTTAGCAATTTTAACATTTACCTTTGCGCTTTTGTTGACAACCTGTATTAATAAACATTGAACGATGAATTTTAACCCATGGCATTCTGTTAGTTACGGAGAAAATGTACCCGAAAAAGTAAATGCTGTTATTGAAATACCTAAAAACTCGAGGGCAAAGTACGAACTGGACAAGGAAACAGGCATGCTCAAACTAGACCGCGTATTGTATTCTTCTGTTTACTACCCTGCCAATTACGGTTTTATACCCCGCACCTACTGCGATGATAATGACCCGCTGGATATACTGGTACTTTCACAGATAGAAATGCAGCCATTATGTTTAGTAGAAGCTAAGATAATTGGCGTAATGCGCATGCTGGACCAGGGAGAAGCAGATGACAAGCTGATAGCAGTGTGCGCCAATGATATGAGTGTAGCCCATATAAATGATATAAGTGAGCTACCTTCATACTTCATTGAAGAGCTGCGCCATTTCTTTGAAGAATACAAGAAACTGGAGAATAAGGTGGTAAAGATCGAGGAATTTCAGGGACAGCGCATTGCCAAAAAGATACTACAGCACAGCATCAATGACTATACGGCTAAATTTGGCTCACCCAAAAACTAACCAAATATGAATATGACAGCAGGAACCATCATAGGCATTTTGCTGATAGGCCTGGCCGCCGGTATGATGAGCAGCCTGGTTGGCATTGGAGGCGGCATTGTGATTGTACCGGCATTGGTGCTCTTATTCGGGCTGAGCCAGAAAATGGCCCAGGGCACCTCGCTGGCTATGATGCTGCCACCTATAGGTGTACTGGCTGTTATCAACTACAACCGGCAGGGCTATGTAGATTTTAAAATAGCGGGAATATTATGCCTGTCCTTCATTTTAGGCAGTTACCTGGGCAGCAAAGTGGTCTTGGGGCTCGATGCCATGCTGGTAAAAAAGATATTTGCCGTGTTTATGATTATTATTGCTGTTAAATACCTCTTCTTCGATAAATAATTTTATGTCACGCACACGAATTAAAGACATCTTACTAAGCGACAAGACAGATTATCCTGTAAATATAAAAGGCTGGGTACGCTCATTCCGCAACAACCAGTTTATAGCACTGAATGACGGCTCTTGCATGAGCAACCTGCAGGCAGTTGCCGAACTGAATAGCCTGGACGAAGAAACCCTTAAGAAAATTACAACCGGAGCTTCCCTTAGCATAGACGGAACGGTGATAGCATCGCAGGGCAAAGGCCAGAAAGTAGAAGTAAAAGTTGAAAAACTGACTATACTGGGCGAATGCGATACAGAGCAGTACCCGCTGCAGCTGAAGAACCGCCCCAGCCTGGAATACCTGCGCGAGATAGCGCACCTGCGTTTCCGCACCAATACTTTTGGGGCTGTATTCCGCGTACGCCATGCTTTAGCGTATGCTATTCATAAATTCTACAACGACCGTGGTTTTGTATACCTGCATACCCCTATCGTTACCGCCAGCGATGCGGAAGGTGCGGGTGAAATGTTCAGGGTTACTACCCTGCCGTTCGATAATCCGCCACGCAACGAAGATGGCAGTATCGATTTCAAAGAAGACTTCTTTGGCAAATCAACCAACCTGACGGTTAGCGGGCAACTGGAAGCAGAGCTGGGAGCTATGGCCTTCAGTGAAGTTTATACATTCGGGCCTACATTCCGTGCAGAGAACTCAAATACAGCACGTCACCTGGCTGAATTCTGGATGATAGAGCCCGAAGTTGCCTTCAATGACCTGACCGATAATATGGACCTGGCGGAAGATTTCATCAAGTATATCATAAAGCATGCACTGGATAGTAACCGCGAAGACCTTGAATTCCTGGCACAGCGCCTGGCCGATGAAGAAAAACAGAAGCCGCAGAATGAGCGCAGCGAAATGGGGCTGATAGAAAAGCTGGAATTTGTACTGAATAACCAATTCGAACGCATTACTTACACACAGGCAATTGACGTACTGCTGGATTCACCCGCATACAAGAAAAAGAAATTCCAGTACGAGGTGAAATGGGGCATAGATATGCAAAGCGAGCATGAACGTTACCTGGTAGAAAAACATTTTAAGAAACCGGTGATCGTTACGGATTATCCTAAAGACATCAAGGCTTTCTACATGCGCCAAAATGATGATGGTAAGACGGTAGCTGCTATGGATATATTAGCGCCCGGCATAGGGGAGATAGTGGGTGGCTCGCAAAGAGAAGAACGTCTTGACAAACTAACCCAGCGCATGGAAGAAATGCACGTACCTGTTGAAGAAATGCAATGGTACCTGGATACCCGCCGTTTCGGCACAGTGCCGCATGCAGGTTTCGGACTGGGCTTCGAGCGTATTGTATTGTTCGTTACCGGTATGACCAATATCCGCGACGTGATACCTTTCCCGCGTACGCCTAAAAATGCTGAATTCTAAACTTAAAACGATTTGAAATAAGAAAGCCTGTTGATGTTCAACAGGCTTTCTTTATTAAGTCTTTTTGCAGCTATTCGTTGTCTTCACCATCCAGTTCATTGATGGTCAGCTTTACCCGCTGTATACGCATCTTATCAATGTTCAGCACTGTAAAGTCGTACTGCTCATAACTTATCGTCTCATTCACTGCCGGGAATTTACCACTTATCTCCAGTATCAGGCCTGCCAGCGAATCACTTTCTCCACGTACGGTATCGAAAGTATCTGATGGCTCTCCTATCATACGGCATACATCGTTGATAAGGGTCTTACCTTCAAAAATGAAATTGTGATCATCTATTTTTTTGAAGTGGAGGTCTTCATCGTCAAACTCATCCTTTATATCACCAATGATCTCTTCCATAATATCCTCGAGGGTAACTATACCCGAAGTGCCGCCAAACTCATCAACTACTATGGCAAAGTGAATCCGTTTTTGCTGGAATTCCTTTAACAGGTCTTCAATCATTTTCCCTTCATGCACAAAGTATGCAGGCCTTATCAGGCTATGCCATGCAAAATTATCATCATCGGTATGCGGCAAAAAGTCCTTGGTATGTATCATACCCGTCACCTTATCCAGTGTATCGCGGTACACCGGCATGCGGGAGTAACCTACTTCAATAGCCATCTTTTGCACCTCTGGAAAAGTCAGGTCCTCATCTATACCGCTTACATCCATACGCGTGCGCATGATCTGGCGTACAGTGATATTTCCGAATTTCAATATCCCTTTGAAGATGTTCACCTCCTCGCGTGTAGCACTATGCCCTACCGTTAGTTCAATAGCGTGTTCAAAATCTTCGTTACTAATGGCATTGGTCTGCTTGGTCCCCAGCTTGTCTTCTATATAGGTGGTAGACGATACCAGCATTTTGCTGGCCGGCTTAAAAAGATTGTTCATGATCTTGAGCACCGGGGCAGAAAAAATGGCCATACGCACATTGTTCTGCGTGGCATATACTTTAGGCAATACCTCTCCAAACAATACCAAAAGGAAAGTAACAGCTATTACCTGTATCACAAATGCAAGTATAGCACTGGTATTGGGCGGCAATATCATTTCTACCAGCAAATTGGTAGTAATAACAATGGCTATATTTATAAAGTTATTGGCAACCAGTATGGTAGCCAGCAGCATCTTGGGCTGGTCCAGCAAACGTACAGCCTGCCGGGCGCTGGGTTGCTCCTTGGTTTTGAGATAATCAATATCGCGCGCTGTAAGAGAAAAATAGGCAGTCTCTGCACCAGCAGTGATAGCCGTCATCAGCAATAAAACCAGTATAATGATTACGAGAATGGTAACATTGGACGCGGAAAAAACGCCGCTGGCGGCCTGCAAAAATAATCCGTAAGTGTTCGTCTCTCCTTCTGTGCTTTCCAAGTCTTTTATTTTTGGTGGTATATCAAAATTAAAAAAAGGAAAGAAATAACAACATCCTTTCCTTTTTGTTTATCAAATTATATAATTCTTAAAATGGCAGATCGTCCTTCGGGGCACTCACATTCCCATCATAGCTAATATCTTGTATAGGTATACTGGAGATGTCGTGTTGCGTATCAGCACTTGGCTGAAAGTCGCCATTCTCTTTTCTTTTATCCAGCATCACCAGGTTGTCGCCCACTATCTCTGTGCTAAAGCGCCTGTTCTTGTCTTTATCTTCCCAGGTACGGGTGCGCAGCCTGCCTTCTATAAATACAAGGCTGCCTTTATGCAGGTATTTTTGCGCCAGTTCGGCCAACCCGCGCCATAAAACTACGGTGTGCCATTCTGTCTGCGAAACAAGATTGCCTGATTTGTCTTTAAAAGTTTCGGTAGTGGCCAGGGGAAATTTTGCTACTGCTATATTTCCTTCCAAATACTGTAGATCCGGGTCGCGTCCTAAATTGCCAATCAACATTACCCTGTTAACACCTCTCATTTTAGTTTAATTTATTAATTAATAAATTTTATAACTTAACTGATTCTAAAAGTAAAGTTTTTTTTCTAAAAAAGAAACTATCGTTTTAGGGAAGGCTAATTTTTTTAAGTCGCTGAATTTAACCCAATTACCACCTTCCAAATGCTTATTGACAGCAAGTTTCACCGGCAGGGTAAAAAAACGAGTTTCTATTAACTGGTGGGTGAGTTTTTGCTTTAGCATACCCTCAAACACCGGCTCCTTCCTCACCCCAAGGCCACCAAAAGAATTATGCTTTGCCAGCATTTTCACATCCATAGGTGCATCATGCTCTATGAGGAATGGCTCATGCAGGTTTTGCCATATATCCTTCCCATCCCGCTTTCTTATCCATACTGCATCACCATCGACCAGCAGCAGGTAATGGAAATAACGGTTGCGAACTGCCTGCTTTTTACTGCGTACCGGCAGCAACTGTACCGTACCCTGCCTGAAAGCTGTGCATTGGGCCTGCAAGGGGCATTCGCTGCACTTTGGCAGAGCCGGCGTGCACACCGTGGCCCCGAGGTCCATTATGGCCTGGTTATAGCCAGCGCTGTCGTTAACATCCAGTAATTGCTGCGCTAGCGTAGCAAATTCCTTTTTCCCTTCTGTTGTGTCAAAAGGCGTGTCTATGCCAAAATACCGCGCCAGTACCCGGTACACATTACCATCTACCACAGCCTGCGGCAGGCCATAGGCAAAGGAGGCAATAGCTGCGGCCGTATATGGCCCTATACCTTTCAGCGCAAGCAATCCTTCATAAGTGACAGGGAAACAGCCATTAAGATCGCCGGTTATAATGCGGGCCGTGGCCAGCATATTCTTACATCGGTTGTAATAACCCAGGCCCTGCCATAAACGGAATGCATCTTCATCGTTCGCAGCAGCAAGATGCTGCACGGTGGGGTAAGCTTCGGTAAAGCGCAGGTAATAAGGCAATCCCTGTGCTGCCCGGGTTTGCTGTAATATTATTTCAGACAGCCATATCTTATACGGCTCTTTCTCTTCTTTCCAGGGCAGGCTGCGGTTGTTATGCGCACTATGCCAGTGCATAAGCTGTTTTGTAAAAAATGTTCCTGCCGCTTTCTTCGTTTCCATCCACCTGCAATTTACACCAGCCCGCATATCTGCCTAATTTTTCCTTAAAAATTCAGGCTTAAAACCTACTTTTGCGGCACAATTTCCGTAATTGATGGACATTCAACAATTGAAGCAGACAGCAACACAGGTACGCAGGGATATAGTGCGCATGGTACATGCCTTTCAAAGCGGCCACCCGGGTGGCTCACTCGGCTGCACCGAATATATGGTAGCCTTATATTTCCATATAATGAAACACAACCCGGACTTCAAAATGGATGGTGTTGGCGAGGATATATTCTTCCTGTCAAACGGCCATATATCGCCCGTGTTCTATAGTGTGCTGGCACGCAGTGGCTATTTCCCTACCAGCGAACTGGCTACCTTCCGTAAAATAAACTCGCGCCTGCAAGGCCACCCTACTACGCACGAAGGCTTACCGGGTGTGCGCATAGCCAGCGGCTCTTTAGGACAAGGCCTGAGCGTAGCAGCAGGTGCTGCCCTCAGCAAGAAACTGAACAATGACGACCGTATCGTGTACTCACTGCACGGCGATGGCGAATTGCAGGAAGGGCAGAACTGGGAAGCGATCATGTTTGCAGCGCATCATAAAATAGACAACCTCATTTCTACAATAGATGTAAACGGCCAACAGATAGACGGCCCTACCAATAAAGTAATGAGCTTGGGTTCTCTGCGCGACAAATTTGAAGCATTTGGCTGGCATGTGATGGAGATAGAGAAGGGTAATGATATGCAGGCTGTAGTTGACGGGCTGGAAGCTGCAAAAGCACAAACCGGCAACGGCAATCCTATATGCATACTGATGCATACCAATATGGGCAGCGGCGTAAGCTTTATGGAAGGTACACACGAATGGCATGGCATTGCACCAAGCGATGCACAACTGGAACAGGCATTGAAAGAATTGCCTGTTACAGGGCTGGGAGATTATTAATCTAAAAGGAAGTACTCAATAAGAAAAAGGCAGCTATTCGGCTGTCTTTTTTATGAAAGAGATAAAAACAAAAAGGGCCTGTATTGCAGGCCCTTTTCAATATCAATACAATGAATTATTGTGTCAGTATATCGCGCGAGATAACCAGCTTTTGAATTTCTGATGTTCCTTCGCCTATGGTACACAGCTTGCTGTCGCGGTAATATTTTTCTACCGGGAAGTCTTTGGTATAACCATAACCACCGAATATCTGTACCGCATCTGTAGCTATTTGTACAGATATTTCCGAAGCATAGTATTTAGCCATAGCCGATTCCTTAGTCATTTTCTCGCCACGGTTTTTCAGGTCGGCAGCCTGGTAAATAAGCATTTCCGCTACTTCTATCTTAGTAGCCATATCTGCCAGCTTAAAGGCGATAGCCTGGAAATTGGAGATCGGCTGATCGAATTGCTCACGCTCTTTAGAGTATTTCAAAGATGCTTCGTAAGCGCCTTTAGCTATGCCCAAAGCCAGTGAAGCGATAGAGATGCGGCCACCATCCAGTACTTTCATAGCCTGGCGGAAACCATCACCTACTTCGCCTACACGCTGCGCATCAGAAATGCGGCAATTATCAAATACCAGTTCTGCGGTCTCAGAAGCACGCATACCCAGTTTATTCTCTTTTTTACCGGCTTTAAAGCCCGGGGTACCACGCTCTACTATAAACGCAGTGATATTGCTCTTTGTACGTGGCTCACCTGTACGCGCCAGCACCAGTGCTACATCGCCGCTAATACCATGCGTGATCCAGTTCTTGGTACCATTCAGTATCCAGTCATCGCCATCGCGGGTAGCCACGCAGCGCATATTACCAGCATCACTGCCTGTATTAGCTTCTGTAAGGCCCCATGCGCCTATCCATTCACCGGTAGCCAGTTTAGGCAGATATTTTTTCTTTTGCTCTTCGTTGCCGAAATACAGGATATGGCCTGTGCACAGCGAGTTGTGCGCAGCAACAGAAAGGCCGATAGAGCCGCAAACTTTTGCCACTTCGCTGATAACGGTCACATATTCGAAATAGCCAAGGCCCGAACCACCATATTCCTGCGGTACCAGTACGCCCATAAGGCCCAGTTCACCCAGCTTGCGGAATACTTCTACAGGAAATTTCTGGGTCTCATCCCATTCCATCATTTGAGGGCGGATATGCTTATTGGCAAAATCGCGCACCATAGACGCAATTTCGTTTTGCGTATCGGTATAATTAAAATCCATAGGTCTCTTGCACGTAAATTCTGCGCAAGTTTACGATAATTTTCCGCATTCATCAATTGGTGGCAGCACTTATTCACCGTTTTTATATATAGATTCTACTCAACATATAATTGCACTTTCAGTTGCTGTATAGTAGAATCGGGGAAGGGGTATATATCCTGCAGTTGCTCAACCCGTTCGAAACGGCCTACTGCCCGGCGGCGCTCTAATATCCGGTGGGCCAGTTTAGCACCTATGCCCCTGAGCGTTATAAGCTGCAATGAGTCGGCTTTGTTGAGGTCTATCTTTTTCGAGATCGCATTAGATATACGGATATAAGGCTCCAGGCGTGCGTATTCTTCTGCACTGAGTGTATATAGTGGCTGAAGGTCCTCTTTCCTGTAAAACTTTTTTCCCTTTGCCCGCCAATGCAGCAGGATGGAGACGGTTTTAGCGCGTAAGCCCAGTTTAATGAAACCGGCACTATCCAAAGTATTAGGGTCGAACGGAAAAAGGCTTGCTGCCGGCAGCTCAACGCCATCCCCGTGCTTGCTAACGGTATCTGCATATACACCTGGCAGTTGCACGGGTGCGCTTGCCTGGTCTGCATTGCTGTCGCTTTGTATGGCATCCCAGGCTGCAGACATCTTTTGCCCTTCGTCCGTATTAAAATCGGGATGTACCCAGAAATGCATACTAAACCGCACTAAAATAAGCAGTACCAGGAGTAGCAGTAAAGCTATAATACCCATCCTTTCGGTACGTGTATAGCTATTGTAGGCTTTAAAAAGATTTTTCATGGCAGCTGTGCAGTTGCCAAATTAATCAATCAGGCGGTTTATCAGAAATCTACGATCAGCTTAACATTCAGCAAGCGCGATGTAAGCCTGTTAGGCACAGCATAGGTACCGCCACTTGTCTGGTCCTGTATCCATGTATACGAAAGCGTATTCTGTATACCCAGCAGGTTAAAGACCTCCAGGCTCAGCCATATATTCTTAAAGCTGCTCAGCAATTTGCTGTCCTGGTGTTTCTCACCTTTCAGCAGCAGCGCAGAGAAACCGATATCTACGCGCTTATAATCGGGCAGGCGCAATGTATCACCATAACGGTTGTTATCCGGCGGACCGAATGGCAGACCGGTAGCATACAACAGGTTCAGGTGCATTTTATAATTTTTCCATTTTGGCAGGTAATCTTCAAAATACATACCTATCATAAAGCGCTGATCGGTTGGGCGCGGCACATAGCCCGGCGTAAAGGTTGCGCTATCGGCACCATTAGCTCCTTTGTACACGATCTTATCATCGGTCACATCCTCCATTGCCTTCATCACACCTATACTCACCCACGACGTTGCGTCTTTTACTATATCTCCATACAGCCTTACCTCGCCGCCATACACATATCCTTTAGCATCGTTCTTGCCAAAATAGCGTATACGTACATTATCATATTCATAAGGCACAACATCCCAAAGGCCTTTGTAATATACTTCGGCAGTCACCTTAAACGGCCTGTTCCATCCTTTGAAATTATAATCCAGTCCGCCTAGTATATGATATGATTTTTGTGCCAGCAGGGCTGTATTTACTTTACCATTCAGGTCACGCATCTCGCGGTAGAATGGTGGTTGCTGGTACAGACCGCCCGCCAGTTTGAATACCATATCACGTTTCCAGTTGTGTGGCTTGTATGAAAATTGCGCCCGCGGACTTACCAGCAATTCGCTATTGAGCGTACTGTAATTGAAACGCGCGCCTACAGACACAGTCAGGCCCAGCGAATCGTTGAACCGGAAATTGTCCTGTACGAAACCACTATAGCGGACATAATTGAAATCGGAAGTTGAAGCATAAAATTTGGTGAGCTCTAAATTATCCGGTTGGTACGGCTGGGTAAAGCCTGCAGAATCCCTGCGCTCCCATTCATGCAGCTTATCGCTGATGTTTACAACATTAGCATCTACACCCCATTGTATAAAATGTTTGCGGGCGTCATAAGAACCGCGGTGAGCAAGATTGCCCACATTTACCTGCAGATAGTTGCGTGCATAGTTATGTATGATACCTGTACCTAAGTATGTTTTTACCTGCCCGAAGTTTTCCTTGCCAAGGTCTGTTTCCAGCTCGCCCAGCAGGTACTCACCGGATATATCATAGGCTTCTCTTTCATTGGTTTGGAAACCGGATGCTAATAATTTTAGTTTCAGCTTTTCATTCGGGCGGAATGTAGTAGAAATACCGCCAAAGCGGGAGTCGAACTGGTCTATTTCTGCACCATCGTAGAATACTCGCAGCTGGTATGCTTTGTTCACTACGCCAAAACTGCTGGTAGATTCTTCAGGGATGAAATTGAAACGGTTACGCGCATAGTTGGCAATGAACTCTACTTCCCATTTACTGCTGAAACGGTAATTAACGAGGGCCTGCGCATCTGTGAACGAAGGATTATAAACACCTTTGGTAGGCTGCGATTTCAGCAGGTATTGATTGCTTTTTTGCCTTACGCCTACCAGGTAAGTAAGTTTCTCATTTTTAGTAGCGCCTTCCAGCGACAGGCTGGCGCCGAGCATACTGGCCATTACCCGGCCGCCAAATTTCTTAGGGTGTTTGTACGTTACATCCAGCACGCTCGACATCTTGTCGCCATATTTTGCCTGGAAACCGCCGACAGAAAAGTTCACACCCTGCGCCAGGTCTGAATTGACGAAACTCAAACCTTCCTGCTGACCGGAGCGCGTAAGAAAGGGCCTGTATATCTCGAAATCATTTACATACACCAGGTTCTCATCATAGTTACCACCGCGTACGTTATATTGAGAGGTAAGCTCATTATTAGTGCCGACATAGGTTTTTATCATGCCCTCAATGCCGCCAATCGTACTGGGTATATAGCCCGCCTTGCTTACATCCATATATACATTACCGGCCTCACCTTCACCGCGCGTGCCTTTCTTCACTACTTCTTCCAGCGTATTGGCATTTTTCTTCAGCCGTATATCCAGTTGCCTGGTCTCGCCTTCCAATAGGGTAAGCGTCTTTTTTTGTGTTTCGTGGCTCACTGCGCTGAAAACAACAATGATCTCCTTACCTGCCGGAACGGTAAGCGTATAATTACCTTTAGCATCTGTATTAACGCCGGTAGATGTACCTTCTATAGCTACACCTGCCAGCTCAAGGGCAGTCTTGCGGTCGTCTTTTACCGTGCCGCGTATAGTAGCGGTTTGTGCATGAACAAACAGGGCGGTGAATAGTAGTATGGCGGTAAATCCGTGTTGTTTAAGCGGCATATCTCCAAAAATAACGGGAATAAGTTACATTTATTTTCCCGCCTGCTTCAGCTTTTTTATGGTTGCTACCGGGTCGGGCGATGAAAAAACCGTGTTGCCTGCCACCAGTGCATCTACACCTGCTGCTACCAGTTCACCAACATTTTCAAGGGTCACGCCACCATCCACTTCTATCAGCGCCTTAGAGCCCGATTCATTAATCATCTGCTTTACCTTACGCACTTTATCCAATGCCTGCGGTATGAATTTCTGCCCGCCGAAACCAGGATTTACGCTCATTATCAGCACCAGGTCTATCTCGGTTATGATATTTTCCAGCACAGACACCGGGGTATGAGGGTTGAGCGATACACCCGCCTTCATGCCCAGTGCTTTTATAGCCTGCAGGCTGCGGTGCAAATGCGTACTGGCTTCATAATGTACCGTAAGTATATCGGCGCCGGCTTTTTTAAATTCCTCGAAATATTTCTCCGGCTCCACGATCATCAGGTGCACATCAAATGTCTTTTTCGCAGCCTTTTTCATTTGCGAAATGATGGACATACCATAGCTGATATTAGGTACAAAGCGTCCGTCCATTACATCCAGGTGAAACCAGTCAGCCTCACTGTTGTTAACCATTTCAATATCACGTCCGAGGTTCAGGAAATCGGCAGAAAGAATAGAAGGCGCTATAATAGGCATATATCTTATTTGATTTGAAGTGCAAAGGTAATTAGTAATGGCAAACAGCTAACCTTATAAAAATTGAATATATTTATTTCATGCTTCACAGCACTACACATAGGACACCTTCAAAAAAGCAATATCTCCTGTTCTTTTTATTGTTGCTGGCTATGGCAGTTTACTGCTATAAACGTCCTGCCTATAACTGGGATATGCTGGCGTATATGACACTGACCGCCAATATCGACCATCCGAACTTTGAGGAAGTGCATACTATGGTATATGATGCCGCCAGGCAGCATGCAGACAGTGAGAGCTACAGGCTGCTGGTGCTTCCGTCAAATGCACAGCGCCACCAAATGCATACAGACTATAAAGCATTGCAGCAGGCTATGCCCTTTTATATAGTGAAGCCATTATATATTGGCTGCTGCTACCTTTTTTACAAACTGGGTGTCAATTTGGTTACAGCGGTATTCCTGCCATCAATATTGGCATTTTTAGGGATCGGGCTGCTATTGTTTCACTGGCTTTCCAAATACGCAGATGCCCCAAAGGCAATAATACTTGCCTTGCTCTTTATGTACACATCTCCTTTTATTTCGTCGGCCAAACTGGCTACACCGGATTGCCTGTCGGCATTGCTGCTGTTTTGCGGCATGTATCTATTGCAAGGGGGTAATCATTGGAAAGCTTTTATATTATTTGCATTATCCGTTACCGCAAGGATGGACAATATTATAGCTGCCGCCATATTGCTGCTGGTGCCGGCAATAGTTAAAGAGCTAAAACTAAAGGCATATACTATGATGCTGGTTGTGCTGGCTGTCATTTATGTAGCAGTTAGCTACCTGGCAAGCCGATATGGCTGGAGCCTTAGTTATGTCGGTGATTTTACCGGCCGGTGGTACCATAGCCGGGCTGAATACACGGGCTCTGCTAAGGGTTATATCGTTTTGCTTAAATCGGCCATACTGACCGGGCTGCAATTTTCTTATGCGATGATATTCTTCCTGCTGGCATTTATAAGCCTGGCAATTGGCAGGCCGAAAAGCGTCATGAATAACGCCGATCATTTATATATAATCGCTACTATACTTATCATTATCGTAAGGCTATTGCTCTTCCCATCTGTAGAAGACCGTTTTAACCTGGCCTATTATCTTATCATATATATACTATTTATAAAACAGCTGAGCGGTAACTTATTGCCAAAGCCGCTTTAAGAGAATAATCACCATCTTACCCACACCGGTGCCAATGACGGTGATAATATGGCGCGGTACATTTATTTTTGCGCCTATGATATATCATATAGTTGTTGGGGATATGGCTGCCCAGCCTCTGCAGGAAGCGGTAATGAACGAACCTTCTATGTTTGGAGAAGTTGTAGTACTGAAAGACATACTGCATGTAGGCCCTTTGCAAAAAGGACATGAGCAATCATTTGACGAATTGCGCAGTGCATTTTGGCAGGAGGTAGTGATACATGAAAAACAACCGGTTGAAGTGAAGGACATGGAGCGGCTTTTGGATATATCTAAAAAGCTGTATGACGATGCAACAACACAGGTATGGTTCTGGATGGCGCCCGCAGCAGCAGATGTATGCGCCTACCACTGGATGCTGCCCTACCTCTCCAAGCATATGGGCCGTTTCTTTTTAGTGAACATTGCCAACCTGCCCTTCCTGGATGAGAACGGGAAAGTATTCTACCCGAAAAGCATCAGCGAGATATTGCCTAAAGAGCTGGTAAAAGCCCGCAGGCTGGCCCGCCTGGTGACCCCTGCCGAAGTGGAGGTAGATGGTGACGAATGGCGCAGGCTGGTAAACGAAGATGCTGCCATACGCACACATGGGGGCGGTAAAAAACTGGCTTCGCAGCAAGAAAATTATTACGACAATCAATTGGTAAGCTTCGCTTCCCACCAATTCCAGAAAGCACATAAAATTGTTAACCAGGCCATCAGCAAATTCGGAATACCTACCGGCGACCTGTACCTTGGCTGGCGCCTGCGCAAACTGGCAGAAGCCGGTGCACTGCAATTGCAGGGCGATGTGACCAAGACCCTGAAGGATTTTGAAGTAAAACTACCGGGAGAAACTGTTACCAGCGACGCAACTACTACAGATTCTGCTGAAACGCAGCAACAATAAATATTACATTAAAACCATAAGCCTCCCCTTGGGGGGGAAGGTTGGAGGGGCTTCTTTACGTACCTTTGCGCCCATGATTTTTGAATTGCCCCTGGCAGAAGAAAAAGTGAAGCCCCACCAGGTGACTGCTTTACACCTGATGACCGCACTGGCTTTTACAGGCAGCGGGGCCTTATTTTATTTATTTTACCCACCTGCCAAAAGCTGGAGCATAGCCTTGTTCATAGCCGGGCTGGCTATACTGCTTGCTGCTATCTTCCGTAATAAATGGATCGTACGACCCGGGGTGAACAGGATATTGAGGTTCCTGGAGCTGGCTGTATTACTGGCACTATGCGGCTTTACCTACCTGAAACACTGGACGCCCCCTGCGGTGATGTTTGGCGTACTGAGCGCAGCGGTACTGTTTGCTATTTTCTGGGAGCAGAGTGCCAACGCAGCCCAGTTTGTAACTATAGATACCACAGGCATAAAACTACCCCTGGCTTCGCGCAGGCGTTTTATAGACTGGACGGATATAGACCAGGTGCTATTCAAATACGGCACTTTAACAGTCAATTGCAGCGATAACCGCCTGTATCAATGGACCATAGGAAGTACTAATTTTGATAAAGAAGCATTTGAAGGGTTTTGTAACAGCCAGGTAGAGGCGGGCAAAGCGAAGCGGGACAAGAATAATTGGTAACCTTAAACCCCTAAAGGGCTTTTGCCCCACGCGAAACATAAATTGCGAATAGAAATAAACGGTAATAGATTTTAGTATGCGACCATATTTGTTATACTCTGACGGGAAAGGAAATATTTTTGAGGACACAAGCCTGTATACAGTTGGCCGCAGTGGCTGGGATGCGCTTCCTGTAGAAGAAGCAGACTGGATAGAATTGCCGGAAGGCGGCTCTTTATATGAACTGCCTGACAGGCGTGGCATAGGCATTGATGTGAAGACGGGTGAAATGCGTATTTGCGAAAAAGGCTGGGCTGTAGCGGCGTTCATTCCGCCGGCACATACGGGCCTGTACATGGCCGCATTCGAAGCATTGCCCGACGCACAGACGCTGCCCTTGTTTTGCTATACCGCTGCCGGCTGGTACGATAATAAATTTTATGTAACCGCCGTAAGAATAGAAAGGGATATACGCCAGGAATGCAGTGGCTATAATGACACCAAAATACAGGCAGGCGTGGAGCATATGCTGGAAGCTTACCCGCACAACAGGCTGGTACAGCACCTGGCCAATAACTGCGCACTTACCTACCACTGTCCTGCTGCCCGCAATTATTTTATGGGCCGTTGGGAATGCCCTATACCATCATCACCGGCATGCAACGCCAATTGTATCGGCTGTATTTCTTTCCAGCCCGAAACAGAAGAAATATTCTCATCACAGGACAGGCTTACGTTTAAGCCTACTGCTGCAGAAATAGTAGAATATACAGTACCACACCTGGAGACTGCACCCTACCCGATAGTAAGCTTCGGGCAAGGCTGCGAAGGCGAACCATTGCTGATGTGGGAAACCATACGCGAAGCCATTATAGAAATACGAAAGCATACGCAAAAGGGCAGCATCAATATCAATACCAATGGCAGCAAGCCCGATGCGGTAGCTAAGCTGGTAGAAGCCGGCCTGGACAGCATACGTGTAAGCCTCAATTCTGTACGGCCAGAAGTATATACCAAATACTACCTGCCAAACAATTACAAGTTTGAGGATATTATTGAAAGCCTGCGCATTGTACGCCAAAGCGGCGGCTGGGCTTCTATCAACTATTTCGTCTTCCCCGGCATGACAGACAGCGTAGCAGAATACGAGGCCCTGCGAGAGGTAATCAAATACACCGACCTGAGCATGATACAATGGCGCAACTTTAATATTGATCCTGACTGGTATTTGGGTAAGATCAATGTGGCAGATACGGGCGAATTCCTGGGTGTACGGCAGTTGATGGACCTGATACACGAAGAGTTCCCTAATGTGAAATTCGGTTATTACAATCCGCCGGCAGAGCGCATGAAAAACTTCGAAACGGACTTTGCACATTAACGTATTTGTAGCAATAGTTTAATTATTTTAGCGAGAGGATGAACCAGCAGAACGAACAGACATTCAATGTAAAAGCAGCCGCGTGGACCGTAGGTGTACACGTAGTATTATTATTGCTGTTCATTCTTTTCAAATATTCTGTTCCCGCAACGGCTGCACCTGTAGTAGATATGGGTATGGAAGTGAACCTGGGCACCAGTGATGATGGCAGCGGTACCGACCAGCCAATGGACGTGGAAGACCCTGCGGCAGCCGCAGCAAATTCAGCAGCCCGAACCACCACGCGCCAGGCACAGGAAAATAAAGAGCTGCTGAATACGGACGACCCCGATGCGCCTGCCGTTAAAAATACACCCAGTACTAATAAACAGGCAAGTCATACCAACGAGCAAGCAACTACCCGCAGCCGGAATAATACCAGCCAACCGCAAGCACCTGCGGCACGTACGCAGCAACAACAACGCCCGCGCTATGTGTACAATGGCGGCACCGGCCGTGGCGGTAACAGTGCTGACGCCAATGCACCGGGCAGCAGCGAAGGTAATACTACCGGCAACGGCGACCGTGGTGTACCCGGCGGCACACCGGGTGCCAGCAACTATACAGGCACACCAGGCAACGGAAACGGAGGTATCAGTCACAACCTGGCGCACCGCAATATCATAGCTTTCCCTGCACCTGATGCAGATTTTAAAGAAGGTGGCCGCGTGGTAATACGTATTACCGTAAACAAAGCCGGCAATATCATAAATAAACAAATTGTATCTGCGAGCAATGCTGAACTAAGGGCTATAGCTTTGAGAAAAGTGGATAAAGTGCGCTTCAATAAAAGCGATGACGCACCCGAAGAACAGTTTGGCAATATTACCTTTGTATTCAAAACGCGCTCCTAGCCCCATCTTATGGACGTCCAGACTGACTATCAAAAGACACTTGATTATTTGTATGATAAACTGCCTATGTTCTCGAGGCTGGGCAGTGCAGCAATAAAAAAAGACCTTACCAATACTATAAAACTGTGCGAGGCGATAGGCAACCCGCAAGACAAGTTTAAATCCATACACATAGCCGGCACTAATGGCAAGGGCAGCTCCAGCCACATGCTATCTGCTATCATGCAGCAGTCAGGCTATAAAACAGGTTTATATACATCTCCGCACCTGGTTGATTTTCGCGAACGTATCCGTATAGATGGCGAACCGGTTACTAAAGAATGGGTGATAGACTTTGTTACCAAACACAAAGATACCATTGAGATCATTGAGCCTTCATTCTTTGAAGTAACAGTAGCTATGGCATTTGCAGCATTTGCAGAAGCAGGAGTTGATATAGCAATAATAGAGACCGGCCTAGGGGGCAGGCTGGACAGTACTAATGTGATCACTCCGGTATTGTCTATCATTACCAATATCAGTTACGACCACGTAGACCTGCTGGGGCATACCCTGCCGGAGATAGCCACAGAAAAAGCAGGTATCATCAAACAGAATATACCGGTGGTGATAGGAGAACAAAACCAGGAAACAAGCCGTGTGTTCTTTGAGCACGCCGTACATAAACAAACTACACTATACTATGCTGATGCTATGTGGGACCTTGTAAGGACTTCACAATCGGCCACCCACCAGCATTATAAAGCTATACACCGCGCAAAGCGCGAAATGTTCGACCTGTCAAGCGATATGCAGGGTGCTTACCAGTATCACAATATCAAAACAGTGCTGGCAGCTACAGAATTATTAATAGCCCTCGGTTATAATATCCAGCTGGAAACTGCCTTCCAGGCGTTGTCTAAAGTAAAGAAACTGACAGGGCTTAAAGGTCGCTGGGATGTGTTGCAGGCGCACCCGCTTATAATAGCAGATGTAGCCCACAACCCTGCGGGGCTAAAAGAAGTAATACAGCAATGGCAGCGTGTAGAAGCTGCGCGTAAACATATAGTGCTGGGCTTTGTGAAAGACAAAGATGTAAGTACAGCTCTCTCACTTTTCCCTAAAGACCACACTTATTATTTCTGCAACGCCCAGATGCCAAGAGCGCTGCAGGCCGCCGAACTTCAAAAGATGGCAGCAGACTATGGACTGGAAGGGAATGTATACGAATCGGTAGCAGATGCTGTAAGCAGTGCGCGTGATGCCATGCAGCAAAATGATGTTTTACTCATCACCGGCAGTTTTTTTATTACGGGAGAGGCTATTACTTACCTGAATGTAAATAACGGGATGCTATTTCCCACGGCCCTGGAATAATACCATCATTGTATAGAGCATGATCTTTACATCGAGCACCAGTGAGCAGTTCTCAATGTATAACAAGTCATACTTCATACGCTCCAGCATTTCGCTTACATTTTCTGCATAGCCATATTGCACCATGCCCCATGAAGTAAGCCCGGGCTTTACCTTGTGCAGGTATTTATAATGAGGATGTGTAGAGCTGATAATATCTATAAAATGCTGGCGTTCCGGCCTGGGCCCCACCAAAGACATTTCACCTTTAAGAATATTTACAAACTGCGGCAATTCGTCAATGCGCCATTTACGCATAAAACGTCCCCAGGGTGTAATACGAGGATCTTCCTTGCTGGATAATGCAGGGCCCATATCTTCCGCGTTCACATACATAGACCTGAACTTATAGATATTGAATGGCCTGCCATAGAGCCCTATTCTTATTTGCTTGTAAATAATGGGCCCGGGAGAAGACAGCTTCACACGTATGGCTGCAAATACATAAACAGGAGATAGTATGATCAGAGCAAAGACAGAAAAAAGGATATCTATGGTACGCTTGCAAACCCTTTGCCAGTCGGGCATCAGGTCTGGGTAAATATGTATAAGCACAGCATCGTACACATTGCTTGTTTTTACCGAACCCGATATGATGTCGTACAGGTCGGGCAATACCTTTACTACAACCGGCCTGTAGTTCAGCCTCATTAAAATATCTTCCAGCAAATGGTGCTCATACGAATCGACCGCCAATATCACCTCTTCTATCTGGTGATTATCAATAATAGATTCCAGTTCGGAAAGATGCCCCAGTTGCGGGAGGTATTTACTCATACCATTGGAAGCCTCGAGATTAGAATATATAAAGCCCTTGAAGATATTGCCTAAAGCCTTTGGGCTCTGGCTCATTTGCTTGTATATATTGATGGCTTTTTCATTACCGCCTATTATCAGCGTATTGAAGCCCACCTTACCCTTAATAATATTGTGCTTTACATGATTGAGCAGGAGCATGCGCACAAACAAGGTGCAGGCAGTATGTATGAACAGGTAACGCCCCGTCATGCGTATGAAATAGGAATAGTCTTTGGCATCGTTGGCAAAAACTATAAGCGAAATAAACACTGTACCCAATATGCAGGAGATAAGGGTACGGTTTATCTCATTCAGCCTCGATTTACGGTACAGATCGAAATAGGTGCCTGACAGCAAATAGAGGAACAACCAGCCGCCGGGAATAATGATAAGCCCGAAAAAAAAATCGCGCGGCAATAACAATTTAAGAGAAGACCAAAAGCTCAGTTGCCCCAGTAAAGCATGCCTGTATGCCCAGAATGCCAGCCATGCAATAGCAGCGGCTACATAATCGAGGCTAACAAGTTGACGGATTGCTCTTTGTTTAACAGGGGTAAGCATGACCGTAGCTCCTAGTAAGACACAACTTTTAAATTATCTAATAATACATATCCATCGGACTGGCCGGATGGCAATGTAGATTTTATCATCACACGGAATTTGGGCGTATTGTATTTCTCAACAAAATCGCGCAAACCAATGTATACCTTATTCCATTTATCTGTTGCCTTCAGGCCTATAATATATTCAAACTGTATCACCCCGTTGCTTTGGGTTGTTTGCAAGCCTACCACAAAATCTACATTGCATTTGTAGTTCAATTCCAGGTAAGAAGCATTGCCTTTCAAAATAGGAATATCCGTGGTATTGATGTTCTCGCAATTAGGCTTGGCAGAAGTAAGGTATATATAACCAGAGCCGGTACCTTCAAATACTTTATCGGGGTCTGTTGTTTTTGTAATAGAAGTATCGTTTGTATTGCCCGAATTCACTTTGATAAAAGGACTGCCTGAATCGAAGTTCTCAATCCATGGGAAAGTGGCTACCTGAGCATACTGTGTTTTAAAATTGTGCGGGATGATATTGCCGGGTGACGGCGTAATGGAAAAAGTATCTACTGTATAAAAATCGTAGCGTGTCTGGAAACTACTTAAACCGCTAAGCGTTATTCCGGGTATTACCTGTATCTGTCCCGGCTGGTCGGCTATGATAGGAATGGTCGCCGGCAGATCAAACACACCAACCGTTTGGTTATTGTAGTAAACCCAGGCACTGGTTATTTTATGAGAAGCAGTACCGGTTTTGGCAGGGTCTGCATTTACAAATTGAAATGAATCAATCTTTAAATAGGTCGGGATCTTCTCTACCGGGTTAATTACATTGCAACCATAACTGAAAATCAACAACCCCAATATAACAGGTAAAAAAATTCGTATCATCTAAAATAAATATGCTTTCCGCTCGTTAAACGCTGTAAACTGGTTAAATATTGTGCAATTCGTTGTGCAAGCTCATTTTTCTTAATATCTGGTGTGCCACATCCATCGCCTGGAACCCATCATAGACGCTTACCCGTACCTGGTGGTCGTTGACAATAGCCGAAGCAAATTCACTCAGTTCTGCATGTATGGCATTGCTGGGCTGTACCTCCGGCAACTGTACAGATATAACTTTCTGATCGCCATTACCCATTTCAATAGGGAAATCCAGCATGCCTTTTTGGCCGGTACCATCTTTAAGCTTTACCACTTCTGTTTTCTTCTCCAGGAAATCTATACCAATATAGGCATCGCGCTGGAACAGGCGCATCTTGCGCATTTTCTTGAGAGAAATACGGCTGGAAGTAAGATTAGCTACACAACCGTTATCAAACTCTATGCGCGCATTGGCAATATCTGCGGTTTCGCTTATTACTGCTACCCCGCTGGCAGATATCCTGCGCACCGGCGATTTTACCAGGTGCATCACAATATCTATATCGTGTATCATCAGGTCCAGTATCACCGCGACATCCGTACCGCGCGGGTTGAATTGCGCCAGGCGGTGTGCCTCTATAAACATTGGTTGTAGTGTCTGCTCACCCAGGGCCAGGTAAGCAGGGTTGTAACGCTCTACGTGGCCTATCTGGCATTTTACATTAGCTTCTTTTACCAGCTTCACCAGTTCACGCGCTTCCTCCAGGCTGTGCGCCAGCGGTTTTTCTATAAACAGGTGCTTGCTGCTCAGCAGGCAGCGTTTCGCTATCTCGTAGTGAGTGGTAGTGGTAGAAACTATATCCAATGCATCGGCAGCCTCTATCAGGCTATCCATATCATCATATCTCGGCACCTGGTATTCGGCTATAGCACCGGCAGCATTGTCGTCATTAGGATCATAAAACCCTATAAGTTCAACACCATCAATCTGTTTCCATTGCTGTATATGTATCTTGCCGAGATGGCCGGCCCCAAAAACTCCTATTTTAAGCATGTATTACCCAGGTTGGCAAATAGTAAATAACATTATATATAATGCTGGCGATGCAAGATAGCAATAAATGACCACTATATAATGCCTTCATCTGCCATGCTAAGGTATTTTGTACCGGCCACTATAAGGTGGTCTAATAAACTGATATCCATCCACTCTGCTGCCTGCTTCAACTTCTTCGTCAGCTCTTTATCTGCCCCGCTTGGCTGGGTATTGCCCGAAGGGTGGTTGTGCGCTATAATAAGTTTATTGGCATTGTACAGCAACGCATTTTTTAAGATAATGCGGATGTCAGCGACAGTACCTGTCATGCCGCCACTGCTTATCAGCTCATGCCGGAGCAACCTATTGGCCTGGTTGATGTAAAAAACACAAAACACTTCATGGTTCAGGTCTCGCATAAGAGGAATAGCGATCTCTGCTATGTCAGCACTGCTGCCAATAGTATCGCGCTGCAAGGCTTCGCCCATCTGGCGTCTCCTGCCAAGCTCTAATGCCGCAGCTATGGTTATAGCCCGCGCTTCACCTATACCCTTCGTCTTCTTCAATTCGTTTACCGACAAACGGCCAAGTTCATGCAGGTTATTAGCGGCCAATGCAAGCACTTCACGCGCCAGGTCCAATGCAGATTTTTCTTTGGTGCCACTCGCTATAAGGATAGCGAGTAATTCCGCATCACTTAGTGCTGCAGCGCCTTTCTGCTGCATTTTCTCGCGTGGGCGTTCATCTTCTGCCCAATTCTTTATACTTGTCCCTGGGTTCATTTTTGTGGGTTGTTATATTACCGGTAAATCATATTACATATAGCTAAAACAGGCAACTGCACCTGCAATACATAGTACAAATGGTACGCAGAACTAAAGTATTCATTATTAGCCTGTTGAACAAACTATTATGACGGCCCTGGCAGATACATAACAGGATTATCCTTTTTTATTGTAAATACAAGGATGATTTAATTGTTAAATAGCGCTGATTTGTTGACAACTAAATTAGAAGCTTTTCACTTTATTGTGTACCTTGTAGTATATCAATTATTTAAGGGGGATAAGAGCACTGTTTTGAAACAAATTGAATACATATACCTGGCCGATGACGACAGCGATGATTGTTATCTTTTCCAGGAAGCGCTGAATGAGGTAAATGACTACATAAGGCTGAATACCGCAGAAGACGGGCTGGTATTGATGGACACATTACACAAAGACACCCGCCGCCCCGATATTATTTTCCTGGATATAAATATGCCCGGTAAGAACGGCTTTGAATGCCTTGAGGAGATCCGCTCAGCAAAAGAACTACGTAAAATACCGGTGGTAGTATTATCTACATCAGATGCGCAGGAGTCTATTGATAAGGCGTATGAAAATGGTGCTAACTGGTATGTACAAAAACCTACCAGCTTTAAAGGATTGAAAAAACTCATCAGCCATTGCCTGGAGCGTGACTGGGAACGCATATAATTTTCCCGATTTTTATAATGCAGTTTAAATCATTTAAGTATCATTGTGCATGACTGATATAAATGCACACAAAGAATCGTTTCTTAAAGAACTAAGAGCGCGTACTGACGCCAATCACAAAGCACTTGAACAAAACCCGTATTCCGAAAGGCTAATGAGCCCGGATGTTACAGTAGAAGACTATAAAATATACCTGGAGAAAATGTATGGGATCATCATGCCTTTTGAGCAAGATATTCAACCAAAACTCTCCCATATTGTTACAGATATGGCAAACAGGCAGAAACACCATTTGCTGTCAAATGACCTGGAGATGCTGGGCAGCAACACAGAAAATATACCACAGTATCATTTCAGTATTGCTAACGAAGCTGCTGCGCTGGGAAGCATGTATGTGCTGGAAGGTTCTACCATGGGCGGAATGGTGATACAAAAACACGTAAGCAAACTGGATGTGCCGGTGCAATATTTTACTTCATACGGCAGCAATACTGCTATGATGTGGCGCACCTTTATTGATACCCTTACCACCTATGCCGTAACACAAAACAAACAGGAGGAGATCATTGATAGCGCGGTCGCCACCTTTAAAACAATGGATAACTGGCTATCAGGGAGACAATCATAAACCATGAACATCAGGGACATCGTAAATAAGGACATTGTAAACCTTACCAACTGTGAAAGTGAACCCATACACATACCGGGCAGCATACAACCGCACGGCTGCCTGCTGGCCATAGCAGAGAAAGAACATACCATTCTTTTTTGCAGCGCCAATACCAAAGATTATATAGGAATAGAGCCTGCATTCCTGCTGAATAAAAATCTGGACCAGGTATTTTCCACCAATGATTGCAATAACATTTTGCAAGCGGCTTCTGCCCCTGCTATAGATAATACCGCATTACCCACTGCCCATATAAACAATACAGATTTCAATATTACCATCAATAGAAGTGGCAATTTATTGATACTGGAATTTGAACCATTCCCTGACGGCAAACTTCATCTACCAAACCTCTATACTCAAACAAAAAAATTCACCGCATTCATTGAACAATGCAAAACACTGCGCGCCCTTTGCCAGGCTGTAGCTGAAGAGACAAGGAACCTGACCGGTTATGACAGGGTGATGATATACCGCTTTGACGCAGATTATAACGGCGAAGTATTTGCAGAAAGCAAACGTGATGACCTGGAAGCTTTCCTGGGCCTGCACTACCCGCATACAGACATACCCGTGCAGGCAAGGGAACTGTACATGCGCAATCTTTCGCGTATGATAGCTGATGTAAACTATGACCCGGTTCCCATTCTTACCACTACCGGTGACACAGACAACCGTACATTAGACCTGAGTCATGCAGTATTGAGAAGCGTATCACCAATACATATAGAATACCTGAAAAACATGGGTGTTGGCGCCACCCTTACCATATCGCTTATTCATAATAAAAAACTGTGGGGGCTCATCTCCTGCCATCACTACGCTTCGCACAACCTACCGCACTATACACGCCTTGCAGCACAGTTACAAGGCCATTTTCTTACATCGCAAATAAATGTACGGGAGGTAGCAGAAGAATATGACCTTACCCACACCAGCGATGCTTACCTGAATGACCTGCAAGACCTGTTGCTTACCAATGGTAGTTTTGTAAAAAACATCATTAATGCACCGGCACTATTGAAACTGGTAAATGCAGACGGATGTGCTATTATACACCAGGGCAAGGTTATGCATGCAGGTGAAACCCCAACTAAGCAGGAAATACTGAACCTGGCTATATGGCTGTCAGAAAACAGGCCCTCCGGCAAACTGCATACACACAAATTATCAGAAGTATACCCACCGGCCGCTAAAAGTGCGCGGGCAGCCGGTATTATTTATCATGCCTTAAGCGGCAAACCCGGAGACGGTATTATATGGTTCAGAAAAGAAGTGGAACAAACCGTTAACTGGGGTGGCAACCCTGCCGAAGCTGTTATTAAGAATGCAGCAGATGGAAAACTATCGCCGCGTAAATCATTTGCGCTTTGGAAACAGATAGTAAAATTGCAAAGCCTGCATTGGAGTAATGCAGAAATAAATGCAGCATCCAATTTTGCACAGGCATTCGATAAACAACTCAGTCTTTACTTCCTGGGGCAGGAGGAAGACAAGTACCGCAAACTAAGTGAAGAATTGCTGCAGGCAAATAATGAACTGGCAAACTTCAACTGGATAACGACACACGACCTTAAAGAACCTTTGAGAAAAATACAGGTCTTTGCATCGAGGATATTAGACGATGAAAATGCAAAAGCCATCAACCTGGTAACAGACTCTGCAAACCGGATGAAAGCTGCCGCACAACGCATGCAGGAGCTGATAGAGGATGTATTGCTGTATTCGAATATTGCCAACAAGGAAAAGAGCTTTGTACCTACCGATCTTAATGAAGAATGGAATGCCGTAAAGACCGAGTATACCGAAGAAATATTTGAGCGGAATGTAATGATAGAAGAAGATAACTTACCTACCATCACTGCCATCCCTTTCCAGGTAAGGCAGTTGTTTGTAAACCTGCTGAGCAACGCTATAAAATTTGCCAGGGAAGATGAGCCACTGCATATAACACTGGAAACAGAAAAAATAAAGGGCAGCGATACCAAAATAAAAAGCCTCTCGCCGCAAAAGAGCTATTACAAAATTTGTTTCACCGATAATGGCATTGGCTTTGACAATGCATATAACGAGAAAATTTTCAACTTGTTCAACAGGCTTAATGCAGCGAAAAAATACAGCGGTACAGGTATAGGACTGGCTATTTGTAAAAAGATAATGGAAAATCACAGCGGGGCCATTACAGCATCCGGCAAAACAGATAAAGGAGCTACGTTTTGTTTATATTTTCCTGCTTAACCTTTCCAGCGGTAGCGAAAGTCCAGCAGCATACTGCCTGGCACATACTTGGTTTGCACAGGGACGTTCTTCAGATCAGACCAGTAGCCATCGAACATCTGCTGCAGCTTTATTCCTACAAGAATATGATCCCCTAATTCAAAATGGCAACCCATCGATCCGCCAATATTGAATTTAAACCTGCCATCAAAGTTCCCTGTTTCAGCAAAAGGCAACACAGTAGCTTCCAGTCGCATACCGAAGTGCTTTTTGCGAAACAATTCGAAATTCAGTCCGGCCCCAACCCCAAGCGACAATACACGCATCTGCCCGTGGCTGGTATCTGTCCTTACTTCAGGATAACTCATAGAGCTGTCGAAATATTCTTTCTTATAAACCTCTTCAAAACCGAAGCTGCAGCCGTTCAGCAACGCTATAACAGACGGGTATACCCTTCTCTGCTTTTTGTCGAACCGGCGCTCGTAAAATACGCCCCACACTACCCCGCCGGATTCTGAATAATACTCATTATCGCCTGGAAGTTTTTGCCATGCCAGCGATGTGCCGAGATGCATACCCAATTCGTTATGGTTTTGCTGTGCCACAGCTATGCTGGGCAATATGAACAAGGCCAGGTACAGAAAATATCTCATATATATGGAGTATACAGTTTCTTATCAACAATGGTGCCATTTACGCTCACTTCACGTTTTTTTCATACGCATCATTTATCTTTGCGGCGTCATTTAAACAAGATAATATGAGCTTTATATCAAACATTGTTGCCCGCCAGGTATTAGATAGCCGCGGTAATCCTACTGTTGAAGTTGACGTACACACCAGCGATGGCCATATGGGCCGTGCCGCTGTACCTTCAGGTGCCAGCACCGGCAAACACGAAGCAGTAGAGCTGCGTGATGCTAACAAAAAAATATACCTGGGCAAAGGTGTACTGAAAGCGGTAACCAATGTAAATGATAAAATAGCTGAAGAATTATATGGCTGGGATGTAACGGACCAGCGTGGCATAGACCAGGTAATGCTGGATATGGACGGTACTGCCAACAAAGCAAAACTGGGGGCCAATGCTATACTTGCGGTGAGCATGGCTGCGGCTAAAGCTGCTGCACAGGCCACTGGCCTTAGCCTTTATCGCTATGTAGGCGGGGCTAATGCAAAAACACTGCCTGTGCCTATGATGAACATATTGAACGGTGGTGCCCATGCCGACAATAAAATAGACTTCCAGGAATTTATGGTAATGCCTGTAGGGGCATCAAGTTTCAGTGAAGGCCTGCGTTGGGGTGTTGAAATATTCCATAGCCTGAAAACGGTATTAAAAGACAAAGGTTACAGCACCAACGTAGGCGATGAAGGTGGCTTTGCTCCTAATATACAGAGCAACGAAGAAGCTATTGAAACTGTTTTGAAAGCAATAGAGAAAGCAGGTTATAAACCGGGCGACCAGGTAGCCATAGCTATGGATGCTGCTAACAGCGAACTGTATGATGAGAAGAGCAAAAAATATGTCTTCCATAAATCAAGCGGTGCTAAAATGAGCAGCGAACAACTGGTAGAATATTGGGTAAAATGGTGCAAAAAATATCCAATAGTGAGCATTGAAGATGGTATGGCCGAAGATGACTGGAAAGGATGGAAAATGCTGACAGAAGCGTTGGGCAATAAAGTGCAGCTGGTAGGCGACGACCTTTTTGTAACTAATGTAACCCGCCTGGAACGCGGCATTAAAGAAAGCATTGGTAATGGCTTACTGGTAAAAGTAAACCAGATAGGCACGCTAAGCGAAACTATAGATGCGGTAACTATGGCACAGCACAACCGCTATAACACAATAATGAGCCACAGGAGCGGCGAAACAGAAGATTATACCATTGCCGACCTTGCTGTTGCCTTAAACTGCGGACAGATCAAAACCGGTTCTGCCAGCCGCAGCGACCGTATGGCTAAATACAACCAACTGCTGCGTATTGAAGAAGAACTGGGCAACAATGCATACTATCCCGGTAAAGCTCTGAAATTCGGCAAATAGGCAATTAGGTTAAATCTCTTATTTGAATTAATTTAGTTGTAGTCTTTATCCTTATGAAAAAAGTACTGTCTGTCCTTACCAATAAGTTCTTGCTTACAACCCTGGCATTTGGTGCCTGGATGCTGTATTTCGACCAGAACGATTGGTACTCTATGCGTGAGAAGAAAAAAGAACTGCAGGATATAAAAGATAATATCGCCTACCTGCATAAGGAGATCGGTTCTATGGAACGTGAAACCGAAGCTTTACGTTCTGACCCTCAGCGACTGGAACAGTTTGCACGCGAGCATTATAATATGAAACGGGACAATGAAGACTTGTACATTATTGATAAAAATTAATACAAAAAAAATAAGGTTAAATAAAAAACCTTCCGCTTAGCGGAAGGTTTTTTATTTGAATACAGTTGAATTGAAATATTAGATGCTTCTGCGTTTTAATTCTTTATTTATCAGCGATAGTTCCCGGCTGGTTTGTCCAGCTACAGAAGTATTTTCTTGTGCTCGTCTCATCAGGTAGGGCAATACATCTTTTACAGGTCCGTAGGGCAGATATTTGGCCACATTATACCCTGCATGCGCCAGGTTGAAAGAAATATTATCGCTCATGCCATACAACTGTGAAAAATATACACGTGGCGAATTGTGAGGAATTTTATGCTCATCCATATACTTAGCAGCATCATAACAACTCTTTTCATTATGGGTGCCAATAAATAAAGCTAGTTTATCCAGGTGCTCAAGGCAAAAAATAACCCCTGCATCATAATCGTTATCTGTAGCTTCTTTATTGGGCTGTATAGGAGATGGGTATCCTTTTTCTGCTGCCCTGTTGCGTTCCTTTTCCATATAAGCTCCACGCACCAGCTTAGCCCCCAGTAAATAGCCCTTTTCTTCTGCTTTGCGGAAAGACTGTTTTAAAAACGCCAGCCTGTCATGCCTGTACATCTGGAACGTATTGAAAATGACCACCTTATCCTTGTTATAGCGCTCCATCATTACATCCGTCACATCATCTACCGGTTGTTGTATCCAGCTATCTTCTGCGTCTATCAGTACCATAGTACCTTCATTCCATGCTGCATTGCAAATACGGTCTATACGGCCCTGCACCCTTTCCCATTCTGCATTTTCTTCAGTTGTCAGTTTTTCACCGGAATGTAATTTTTCCAGCAAGCCAAATCTTGCGAAGCCGGTTATTTTTACACTAATGAAGGGGATGTTTTTTTGAGATGCAGCGTATTTTATTGCTTTAATGAATTCTGGTACCGCCGCATCAAAATCATGCTCCTCTTCCTTCCCTTCCACACCATAATCCAGTATTACACCCACATTATACTCGCCTAAAGCGGCGGCAGTATCAGCAGCCTCATTCATTGTCTCACCACCACAAAACTGCTTGAATATCGTGTTCTTTATCAGGCTTTTGATCGGCAGGTTCCATGCTATAGCCCATTTGGTAAGCGCCATACCCGTTTTGGTAAGCGTGGGCGAAGACATGGAAGAAAAAAGGAACTGCGCGCGCTTAAGCTCTTTATTATCGCGATAGCGAAATGCTATCTCTGTGTTATCAAATTCAGGAAGCATAAAATGATTTAGCAGTGCAAAAATAGCAGCGAATTCTTACCAAACGAAATTTCAGGAAGATTGTCACTGTATTGTATAAACTACAATACTGGCACGGTCTTTAAGGTTTTTTGGCAAAATATTTGCATTACAATAAGCAGATTTCTTTATTTTTACGTCAAATCATTCAAGTATTTACTAAAATCAACGTAATGAAAAAAATTATTTTACTACTCACAGCAAGTGTTTCGGTGGGGTCGGTTATGGCACAGTCCAATGCTAACGGTAGCATTGTTTTCAACAAGGAGATGAAAGCTCCGCAAAGAGAGGTATCTACAATTGTTCTGCCTAAAAAAGCTAACAATTCTGCTAACAAAGGTACTGCAACAACAGGCGCATGGTTCAACTATAACAATATCATGACCGGTACCAGCAGTAAAGGATACTATAACGTTCTGTATCAAGACAGTACAGTATTCTATACTTACAGCAGCGGTACAAACTCAATCTTCCAGCACGGCTTCGGCAGGTCTTTCGACCCTACAGACAGCGCGTTCTTTGGTGGTGATAATAATGGTATGATGAGTGCAGGTTCTGTAGGCGACCCTACACAAATACCTCCATTCAAAGTACAGTATTTCAATGCTTATACTATAGATAGCGTTGCTTTCCCGTTCAAATATCATCGTAACGACAATACACATGACGATACCCTGTATATCGAACTGGTAAAAAGGCCTAAAGCCGGTACTGGTCCTGCAGGTACTTTCGTATTCCACTACAGCACACTGTTTGACGTAACTCCTGATGGCAAAGCTGGTTTTGGTACAGTTGTAATGGATACAGCCACTGTAAGAATGTCTGATTCCATTCCTTCTGCTTCTAAAATGGTTATCAAAAAAGTACTGGATGATGCTTTCTTTAAAGATACAGCTACCAACGGTTTAAGCAACTGGGCTGGTAATGGTATCCAATTGCCTTCTACACTTAGCATGAATGCAGGTGATATCGTTATCATGTATGCTACTGTAAAAAGCGGTAAAGAATATCCACTGGGTACAAACGCAAACAGTGCAAACTGGTGCCGTTTCTACAGTGCTGATATCGCAGGCGCTGGCGCTTCTCCAAAACAAAACGTTGGTTCTGTTGAATCTGGCCTGGTTTACACTCGCCAGAACAAATACCAGGATACAAGCTCTTTCCTGCCACAAGGACACAACACATTGCTGCCGGCTATAGCTTATAACAGCGACGGTAACTCAATTGACATCTCTTTCCACGTTAATTGCCCTACTTGTTGGGATCTGAGCGCAAGCAAAGTAAATAATAACTTCAACCTGGTTAAAGCTTATCCTAACCCGGCAAGCACTGAAGTATCTGTTTCTTTCCGCCTGAACAAAGCTGCTGATGTGAATGTAACACTGACTAACACAGTTGGCCAGGTGGTTGGTTCTAAATCTATCGCTTCTTCAAGCAATGGTGTTGCAGTATTCCCAACTTCAGGTTTAGCTAACGGCGTTTACTTCTACACTGTAGAAGCTAATGGCCAACGCGAAACCGGTCGTGTAGTAGTATCTCACTAATAAATATACAAAACTTATATAAAGAAAAAGGGCAACATATGTTGCCCTTTTTCTTTTTTACAAAACAATCCCCTATTATTGCACACACCCAAAAAACCCTTGAGGGATTGGAATATTATTTTTTAAAGTGAACTAGATCATATTGAAGCATGGCAAAAAACCTGTTAATAGTTGAGTCGCCCGCCAAAGCGAAGACGATTGAGAAGATACTGGGCACCGACTTTGAAGTTAAATCCTGTTATGGCCATATCCGCGACCTGGAAAAGGAAGATATGGGCATTGATATCAATAATGGCTTTAAACCAAAATATATGGTTTCCGAAGACAAGGAAAAGGTGGTAAAGGAGTTAAAAAGCCTGGCAAAAAAATCGGAAGAAGTATGGCTGGCAACGGATGAGGACCGCGAAGGGGAGGCTATATCATGGCATTTGTGCGAAGTACTGAATCTGGATCCTGCGGTTACCAAACGTATTGTTTTTCATGAAATTACAAAGCCTGCTATACAAAAAGCCGTACAATCACCACGTACGGTAAATATGGACCTGGTAAATGCACAGCAGGCACGCCGCGTACTGGATCGTATTGTAGGTTTTGAAATATCCCCTATCCTGTGGCGCAAAATGAGCATGCGCAATAACCTCTCAGCCGGCCGGGTACAATCTGTAGCGGTACGCCTTATCGTAGAACGTGAGCGTGCCATTAATAAGTTTATTGCAGAAAGCAGCTTTAAGGTGGATGCCTATTTCCAGGCTGCTGATATTAATAATAAGAAGGTCACTTTTAAAGCCGAAGGACCGGACAAGATGAAGGATTCCGGTACCGCAAAATCTTATCTTGAAAAGTGTATTAATGCCAGCTATACAGTACAAGACATACAGGTAAAACCGGGCAAAAAATCGCCGGCAGCACCTTTTACCACGTCTACCCTGCAGCAGGAGGCCAGCCGCAAACTGGGCTATTCAGTTTCCAAGACTATGCTACTGGCTCAAAAGCTCTATGAGAACGGGCATATTACCTATATGCGTACCGACTCCGTAAACCTGTCGGACACCGCGCAGGAAGGCATACGCAATGCTGTAACCAACCAGTATGGCGATAAATACTACCAGGCACGCAAATTTCAGAATAAGAATGAATCGGCACAGGAAGCGCACGAGGCGATACGCCCTACCGATATGAATAATAATGCTGCAGGCGATGCGGATACACAACGCCTGTACGACCTGATATGGAAACGTACCATGGCCTGCCAGATGACAGATGCCCAATTGGAACGCACTATTGCCAAAATAGCTGTTTCTACCCAGCCCGACCCATTAACTGCAACAGGTGAAGTACTACGTTTTGATGGTTTTTTGAAGGTTTATTCCGAAGGCCGCGACGAAGAGGATGGCGATGAGGAAAATGAAGGTATGCTGCCCCCATTAACGGTTGGCCAGCAACTGGATCTGCAGGAAATGCTGGCAACCCAGAAATTTACCCGTCCTCAACCAAGGTACACCGAGGCTTCATTGGTAAAAAAACTGGAAGAACTGGGCATAGGCCGCCCTTCTACTTACGCACCTACCATCAGTACCATCCAGGCACGTGGCTATGTGGAAAGAAGGGAAAAAGAAGGCGTAAAACGCGAGTACGAAATACTAAGCCTTAAAGACAATAAGATATCATCTAAAAAAGATAGCGAGAACGTAGGGGCAGAGCGTAATAAGCTCTTCCCTACCGACCTTGGTATGGTTGTAACAGACTTCCTCAGCGAGCATTTTGGCAAAGTGATGGATTACAGCTTTACAGCCAAAATCGAAGAGGAATTTGATGAAATAGCACAAGGCAAACAGAAATGGAATAAAATGCTGGATGGTTTTTATAAGCCATTCCACGAAAGTGTGGAACATACCATGGAGCATGCGGGCCGTGCAAAAGGCGAGCATGAACTGGGCACAGACCCTGTAAGCGGCAAACCTGTAGTTGCGCGTTTGGGCCGGTTTGGACCAATGGTGCAGATAGGCAGCACAGAAGATGAAGAAAAGCCGCGTTTTGCAAAACTGCGCGCCAACCAGAGTATAGAAACCATCACCCTGGACGAAGCTATGGAGCTCTTCAAACTACCGCGCAACATCGGTGTTTTTGAAGGTGAAGATGTAGTGGTGAACATAGGCCGTTTCGGACCCTATGCACAACATGCCGGTAAATTCTATTCTTTGAAAAAAGAGATGGATCCATATACAGTAGAACTGGAGGAAGTAGCGCCACTGATAGAAGAAAAACGTAAGGCCCAGGCAGAGAGCACCATAAAAATATTTGAAAAAGAAAAGATCAAGATACTGAAAGGCCCGTACGGACCTTATATAAAACAAGGCCTGCGCAATTACAAAATACCTAAAGAGCGTATAGAAACTGCTGCAAACCTGACCATAGAAGAAGTAAAAGCTATTATAGAAGAAGCGAAGGCCAATCCGCCTAAAAAAACTGCCCGTTCCAAGAAAGGCAAGTCATAATTTTTTGTAACTTGATGATTGCGGAGATAAGAAATTATGCAGCCTAACAAAGAAATAAAGGCGCTGTTGCACCTGATAGACGACCCGGATGATGAAGTGTTTGATACGGTTGCCGAAAAACTGCTGCACTATGGCAGGGAGATCATCCCAAACCTGGAACAGCTGTGGGAGGTAACCATAGACCAGAATGTACAGGAGCGTATAGAACACCTAATTCACCGTGTTCATTTCCAGGATCTGCAGGAGGAATTTTATGAATGGGGCCATTCAAAACAACCTGAATTGTTACGCGGCGCCATATTGGTAGCTAAATACCAGTTCCCCGACCTGAATGTACCTGCTATTCTTACACAATTTGACCAGATACGCCGTAATATATGGTTGGAACTGAACAATTACCTGACTCCACTGGAGCAAGTAAATGTGTTCAATAGCATACTCTATAACTATTATAAGCTGCAGGGGCATGAGCTTACCGAACGTGACCCTAAATACTTTTTCATCAACCAGGTACTGGAAAGCAAACAGGGCAATGCTTATTCATTAGGGGTATTATACCTGGCATTATGCGAATTGCTGGACATACCCATTTTTGCCGTAGATGTACCCAGGCAGTTTGTCTTTGCCTATATCGATACACTCCATCATTTTTATAATACCGATGAGGGAGTGCAGCAGATACAGTTCTTCGTAGATCCGATGAACGGGATGGTGTATACACAAAAAGATGTAGACACCTACCTGCGCAAAATAAATGCACATAATAAAGAGGAGTACTTTGTGCCACAGCTTTCCAAACGCATTATTTTTAAAATGCTGGAAGAACTGAATTTGTGTTTTAAATACAAACGCGAAGAACAGAAAGCAGAGGAAATACAGCAACTCATGAATATCCTTATTACGGATAGCGACACTGATTTCGATATTTAATCTATCCAAAATACTTCTTCAGGTGTCTTGTTTATATGAGATACTGTATGTTATTGTTTTTCCTGTTGCTTTTTAGCAAAACCTCTGCGCAACCCTCTATACATTTCCTTTCCGATACTACAATAGATATAGGCCAAGTACCGGAAGATTCCGTTTACCATCTTTACTGGACATTTAAAAATATAAGTAAGTCGCCGGTCATTATCACGGCCGTAAAAAATAGCGGCGGCAACTTTTACGCCTGGTGCAAAGAAAAAGATCCCATCATGCCTGGCAAAACTGCTACCATACAGGGAGATTTGGATGGGCGTGGACATCCGGGAACATTTTCCAAATCATCATTTGTAGAAACAAATACCGGCGAAAGAGTACGGATAAATGTGACAGGCATCTTCGTGAAAAAAGGTTTTCCCAGGTAAGCTATCAAATTCCCTTATCTCTATATAGCACTATTATGGTTTATCCCTGCTAACTTCGCTGTTCTAAATACGGGTTCGTGCCAATAAATACTACTTATTTACCATACAGCGATACCGGGTATTTCTCCCAATTAGCAACAGACTACCTTTCAGGCCATCCTGAACTTTCCGGTTTTTATACATTCAGCCCAGATGCCAAAGGCATAGCTGCCGCTATAGAACAAAGGAAACAATATCCTGTAGACAGGCAAACACTGGTAACGGTTTTGCAGAAACAATATGCAGGCCTCCAACCCCACGACCGTGTTTTAGAAAATATAGCCCTGCTGCAAAAAGAAAACACATTTACCGTATGCACGGCACACCAGCCCAACCTGCTTACAGGTTACCTCTATTTCATATACAAGATCGTACATGCCATAAAACTGGCCGAAGAATTAAATACAGCATACCCTGACAAAAAATTTGTTCCGGTTTATTATATGGGCAGCGAAGACAATGACCTGGAAGAGCTGGGCACTTTTCGTTATGGCGGAAAGAAATTTGTATGGGAGGCGCAAGGACAAACAGGCGCTGTGGGCCGTATGCTTACAAAAAGCATAAAACCTGTGCTGGATGAATTATTTAAACTACTGGGACCTCCCGGAAAAAATACGGATGAGCTGAAAGAATTGCTCACTAAAGCCTATTTAGGACATGCAAATATTTCAGAAGCCACCCAATACCTGGTGAATGAGCTTTTCGGAAGGTTTGGCCTGATTGTTTTGAACCCTGATGAGGCTGCATTCAAACAAGCTATTATTCCTGTCTTAAAAGACGACCTGTTGCATCAAACTGCTTATTCAATTGTATCAGCAGAAATTGAAAAACTGGAAGTGCATTACAATGCACAGGCACATCCACGGCCTATCAACTTATTTTATTTAAAAGATAACCTGCGCGAACGTATTGAAAAACGCGGAGATACCTGGCATACGCTTAACAGCGATACCAAGTGGCAGGAAAGTGAACTGATGGCAGAGCTGGAAGCGCACCCTGAACGTTTTAGTCCTAACGTTATACTACGTGGCATATTCCAGGAAAGCATCCTGCCCGATGTAGCTTTTATTGGCGGCGGGGCAGAAGTGGCCTACTGGCTGGAACTGAAAGCTATTTTTGAACATTACCATGTCTTTTACCCGGTAATACTTTTGCGTCAGTCTGTGCTGTGGATAAACGACGCACAGGCTAAGCTGCGTAAACAGCTTGGGCTTTCTATTCCCGAAATATTCAAACCTGAATTAGTGCTTATCCGCAATTTCATCAGTAACAATACCGGCGATGAATGGCAGACAACCGAAGAAAGTGCTACTATAGAAAAAATAATGGCCGCTCTAAAACTGAAAGCAACGGCACTCGATGTAACATTAAAAGGATCTGCAGAAGCAGTACTGACTAAAATAAAATACCAGCTGCAGGTCTTGGAAAAGAAAATGTTGCGGGCCGAGAAACGCAAACTACAAACTGAACTGGCGCGCATCACCCGGCTGAAGCACAGCATTTTCCCGGGCAATGGGTTGCAGGAACGGATTGAAAATTTTGCTGACTGGTATATTGCTTATGGCCCCGGCTACCTGGACATATTGAATAATGCCATGCAGCCGCTGCAGAATGAATTTCTTGTTATAGAAGATGCCTCTTAGTATGGGCATAGTTTTTGTTCATACATTTGCGCGACTAAAAACTACATATATATGAAGCGTATAAGCATACTGTTAGCTATTCTATTATCAGGCATTACAACATCTGTACTGGCCCAGCCGGTAGTAGGGAAAGTACTCCCCATTAAAGTAGACCTGGGCATTAAAGTAGGTGCCAACTTTGCCAATATGGGTGGCGACGAATGGGAAAGCGGTTATAAGCCGGGTTTTGTAGGTGGTATCTTTGGTGGCGTAAGCGGCAAACGCTTTGGTGGCACTGCCGAAGTACTATTTAGCCAGGTGAAATACACTGGCAATGGCCTGAAATTCTACAAACGTAACGGAACCGCTGCGGCCAGCAATTATAATAATGCTGCCGACTCTGCCAAGAAAGGAGATTTTGCAGTTAGCTATGTGAATATTCCGGTATTGCTGAACGTAAAACTTGCCGGGCCATTATGGTTCCAGGTAGGCCCTCAGTATAGCGGCATCATCAATATTAATGACAAAAGCAATTTGCTGAAAGACACCAAAGGCCTGTTCAAATCGGGCGATGTAGCTGCCGTATTGGGCTTGCAACTGAACCTGCCGGCCGGCATCCGTGCAGGCGCACGCTATATCATTGGCCTTTCAGATATGAACTCTTCGTCTGTAGCCAACCAATGGAAAACCAGAACAATACAATTGAGCGTAGGTTATTCTTTCCTGTAACTTAATTTTAATATTTAAAATAAAAAGGGGACGGAATATCCGTCCCCTTTTTATTTGTACACATACTTAAATGATGATTGGGTTGGCAGCAGTGCCACCAACCCAATATTTTTCCAATTTGCGGATGCTGTTTAACGTACTGAGCTTGTACCTGAGCTTAGTTTATTGGGGCATCCATACTTCTTATTAGCACCTGAGCAAGATGCAAATAACACTACTGCTACAATAGCCACCAATGGTACAATACGACGTAATAAAAAAGTTGATTGCATAATAAGTTTCTGTCTTTGTAAATATAGTAAAAAAGCTCTTTTACATTTGTACGAAGTTACTAAAAATTCATGAAGCATATACACTTTATTGCTATAGGTGGCGCCGTTATGCACCAGCTTGCACTGGCCCTTAAAAGGCAGGGGCATATCATTACCGGGAGTGATGATGAAATCAATGATCCGGCGAAATCAAACCTGGCAGTAGTCGGTATTTTACCGCAGCAATATGGCTGGTTTCCTGAAAAAATTAACAATTCTTTAGATGCGATCGTATTGGGTATGCATGCTAAAGCCGACAACCCGGAACTGCTTCGTGCGCAGGAGCTTGGTATACCTATTTATTCATTTCCTCAATACATATACGAGGTAAGTAAAAATAAAAAACGGGTAGTGGTAGCAGGCAGCCATGGTAAAACTACCATCACTTCTATGATCATGCATATACTACGGCACCAGGGCATTCAATTCGATTATATGGTAGGTGCCCGTGTTGCGGGGTTCGACCAATCGGTACAGTTGAGTGATGCCCCACTGATCGTATTGGAAGGTGATGAATACCCGGCATCTGTAATAGAAAAACGACCTAAAATATTCTTTTACCATCCGCATATTTCAGTATTGAGCGGTATAGCATGGGACCATATCAATGTATTCCCTACCTATGAAAATTACCTGGGCCAGTTTGAAACCTACTTAAAGGGTATAGAGAATGGCTCACCGGTATTTTACAATAACGAGGATGCTGAAGTACAAAAAGTGATACAATCATCTGCCACTCATTTACAAGCCATTCCTTACAATATGCCGGCGTTCCATTATGATGAAAACGGCACAGCTATTTTAGAAACTAAAGAAGGAGATGTAACTGTTTCCGTTTTTGGCAGGCATAATTTACTGAACATGCAGGCGGCAGTTGCAGTATGTATGGAACTTGGTATCAGCGAGGCAGACTGCTATATGGCCATAGCAAGCTTTACGGGTGCAGCTCGCAGGCTGGAGAAATTGCTGGAAAAAGATAGGCTGGTAGCTTACCGCGATTTTGCCCATGCCCCATCTAAACTAAAAACTACACTGGATGCAGTACGCGAAGCTTATCCTAATCATACCCTGGTAGCCTGCTTCGAACTGCACACTTATAGTAGCCTCAATGAAGTATTCCTGAAAGAATATAGCCACAGCATGGATGCTGCAGATAATGCGCTTGTTTACTTCAGCCACCACGCATTGCAACTAAAAGGACTTCCTACCCTTAAAGCAGATACCGTACAGAAATATTTTGACCGGGAAGACCTGGTAGCTATTGACAATAAAGAGGCACTGGAAAAGAAAGTCCAGGATATATTGAAGGTAGCAAGCACCCCGGTTTGCCTTTTATTGATGAGTTCGGGCACTTTTGATGGAATTGACTGGAATAGTGTATGTTCGCAAAACGATTAGTATAGAAAATGGCACAATTATCGCTGAAGCGCCCTATTATATTCTTTGACCTGGAAGCTACCGGTGTAGACCATGCCAAAGACCGTATTGTAGAGCTGGCAATGGTCAAAATACACCCCGATGGCAAACGGGACACGCTAACACGTCGTGTAAACCCCGGCATCCCTATTCCGCAGGAAGTTGTAGCCATACATGGCATAAGCGATGAGGATGTAAAAGATGCGCCCCTATTCAAGCAAATAGCCCACCAGGTATACGACTGGATGAAGAATTGCGACCTTGCAGGGTATAATTCAAATAAGTTTGACATACCCCTGCTGGCAGAAGAACTGCTGCGTGCAGGCATTGAAATAGATTTTACAGAGCGCAGCCTGATAGATGTACAGCAAATATTCTTTAAAATGGAAGCCCGTACGCTGAGTGCTGCTTACCGTTTTTATTGCGATAAAGAACTGGAGAATGCCCACAGCGCCGAAGCAGATGTAAATGCTACAATTGACGTATTGGAGTCTCAGCTGGACAGGTATAAAGAACTGGCACAGGATGTAAAAACATTACATATCTTTACCGGCGGCGAGGAATATGTGGATTATGCCCGCCGTATGGTGCTGAAAGACGGTCATCCCGTTTTCAACTTTGGCAAATACAAAGGCCGTAAAGTAGAAGAGGTTTTCACCCAGGAACCTCAATACTATGATTGGATGATGCAGGCCGATTTTTCGTTACATACCAAGCAGAAGATATCAGAGATATTAAACAGGATGAAGCTTAAAAAATTGAACAGCAGGGGGTAAAGCCTTGTTTTAACGAATTGGTTAAGCATTATTTATTATTTTGGACTTTAATTTGCCCGTTTTGGACAAACTTGTAATTATACCTACCTATAACGAAAAGGAAAATATAGAGCGTATTATCCTCAAAGTACTGTCACTGCCCGGCAGCTTTCATGTATTGATAGTAGACGACGGCTCTCCTGACGGTACTGCTGATATAGTAAAGCGTTTACAAGGGCTTTACCCTGAGCAGGTACATCTCATACAGCGCACCGGCAAGCAAGGGCTCGGTACCGCTTATATTGCCGGTTTTAAATACGCGCTGAAGAAAGGATACCAGTACATTTTTGAAATGGATGCAGATTTTTCGCATAACCCTGACGATCTGCAACGCCTTTATCATGCCTGCGCTTCCGGCGCCGATGTTGCCGTTGGTTCGCGTTATGTACCGGGTGGCAAGGTGGTTAACTGGCCCTGGGACCGTATATTCATTTCAAAAGGTGGCGCTTTCTATACCCGCATGATCACCTGGATGCCGGTTAAAGACCCCACTGCTGGTTTTATATGTTACCGCCGTGATGTGCTGGATACTATACCGCTGGATAAGGTGAAGTTTGTAGGCTATGCCTTCCAGATAGAAATGAAATATCGCGCATGGCGCCTTGGCTTCAAAATACAGGAAGTGCCCATCACGTTTGTAGACCGTACTGAAGGCCAGTCTAAAATGACCAAAGGCATTGTAGAAGAAGCTATGTATGGCGTATGGAAGATGCGCAGCTTTGGTAAAGAGCGCTCTTAGCTCCAGTGCTCCAGTATGAGCTCCTGGTTATCCTTCATCCACTGCATAGCATATGGCCCCTGAACAAACAATAGATCCAGCATACTCATATTAGGCAGGAAACCTGTTCTATCTTCAAACAGTTGATAGTACGATGGCTGAGGTATGCCTGTTTTTTTTTCAATACCGGGCATAAAACCGGTACGCAGATCGGCAATAGCCACATAATGCTTTTCGTATTCGTCCGCAAACAGCTCTTCAAAAGATAGTTTTAACTGCGCTTTCAGCCAATCGGTAGTTGCCAGGCAAAACTCACTAAGCGAAGTAAATGGCTGCTCAAACAACGGCAGCAGGGATGGCTCATAAAAATCGAAATAGGGCGCGCGCTTGTACACCGAATGTATGGTGCGCCAGTGCTGCACCTGCCAGCGCTGCTTATTACATATCTGCACATTGCCCATGGCCGTACGCTGGTTACGGCCTTCCACAAGGGGAATGCTGAGTTGGATAAGCCCGTTTGAGCCCGACAGGTAATACCTGTTGCGGTAACTCATTTTCTGAAAATGCTCTGCATTGTCAAATATTACATATCGGCAGGAAGATGCCAGTAACCACCAGTATATATTAGGAAATGGAATAAACGATGTTACGAGTTTGCTATCAGTCATCACTTGTCAGGTCTGCGTCAATAAGCACGGCAATTTCTATTACACAGCCGTATTAACTTAATTAACACAATTACTTAGTTATTTTGCGAAAAATACAGAAAATGTTACGTAGGGCGGGCTTTTGTCTATTGATTTTATTGTTGTCAACAAAAATTTATGCAGTTCAGGCAATAGTATCCTATACTATTTTTTACATTCCTGTCCAGGGCAATACACCTGCCAGGCCCTATGCCGAAGTGAGCTGGCAGATAGACCCTACCAGCATACATTACAACCGGGACAAAAACGGCCAATGGTCTTCGCAGCTGAGTGCCAATATCATTTTCAGTAACGATACCGGCATTGTAATGAAAGATAAATACAACTGGAATACACCGGCTACAGATAGCATACATGCCGGCAGTCAGATGCTTATTGACCTGCACCGCTATGTATTACCGGCAGGCAACATAAAAATGGATATTATCCTGACTGAAAACGGGTACGCAGATCCCTTCAATTTTACGGACTCTTTTGTAATAGCCCCTCCGGTGGAACAACCTTATTATAGCGGGCTGCAACTGCTGGATACTGCCTATAAATATCCTGAAGAGAATATTTTTTCCAAGAATGGCAATATTCAGATACCGCTTAATCTTAACTTCTACAACGACGACCGCAGCCATATCTATTTTTACGCAGAGCTGTATAATGTAAGTTCACTGGGCAAAGAAGAAGAACCTTTGGTACAATATGCCTATATCTCTAAAAAAATGCGCGAGAACCCTGTGTATGGACTTGAAATAAAAGACACGATAAGTCGTAAAGATATAATACCACTCATGGGGCATTTCGATATATCGACCCTGCCTTCCGGCAACTATTATCTTAATATCAGCCTGATCGGGAAAAGCAATAAAGCACTTGCCGGCAATACTATATTTTTCCAGCGCAGCAATAAGCATCCTTTGACTGCCGCCAACACTGAAAAAGCTGCCGATACAGGCATAGAGCAAGTCAACGTATTTGACATTGGCAGCACTTTCGCAGCAAAGTTTACCGCCCCGCAGCTTAAGGCAGTCATGAAAATGCTGTTGCCCATCAGCAAGCCTACAGAAAAAGAAGCTATACGGGCCTTTCAGCGCAAGCCCGAAGAAATGTATATGCGCTACTTCATTTACAATTTCTGGAAAGAGCGCAATGCAAAGGATCCTAAAAAAGCCTGGGAAGACTATACTGTGAATGTTAAGGAAGTGAATAAACTATTTGGCAACAGTGCCCTGCCGGGTTATGAAACAGAACGCGGCTTTATATACCTGAAATATGGCAAACCTACCGAACGCGTTGTGGTAGAAAATGAAAGCGGGGCTTTGCCCTACGAGGTATGGCAGTATAACTCAACAGAAAGACAAAGTTCTCAAGGTTTATTCCTTTTCTACAGGCCAGGTTATATGGTAAACGATTACCGCCTTTTACACAGTACCGTTATCGGCGAACTGAGAAATAATAACTGGCGCAGCACTTTATACATTCAGAGTGCCAACAATACCGGCAGTACGAATTCACGGGCAGAGCAATATTTTCCCGCTGGCCGGTAATAGTTTAATTTTGCAGTTCCGGATATGAAACTACATTTTTACAAATACCATGGTGCGGGCAATGATTTTATCCTGGTCGACAACCGTGAGAATCCTGTAACATTTAATAAAGAGCAGGTAGCGTTGTTATGCCACCGCCACTATGGTATTGGTGCTGACGGCCTGATGCTGCTGGAAAATGCAGCCGGTTACGATTTCAGGATGGTGTACTACAACAGCGATGGAGGCGAAAGCACCATGTGCGGTAATGGCGGCAGGTGTATCACTGCATTCGCACATCACCTGGGTCTTATTGCTGACACAACCACGTTCATAGCCATAGATGGCAAACATACCGCGTCTATTCACCCCGATGGTACGATCAGCCTGCAAATACAGGAAGTACAGGCTATACAACATTATGATACTTACGCCATATTGAATACAGGTTCTCCACACTATGTTTTATGGACAGGTGATACAGACCACGCAGATGTATTTCACGAAGGCAGACGCCTGCGTAATTTACCGGAGTTTCAGCCGGGCGGCATCAACGTCAACTTTGTGCAGCAGGTAGATGGAGGCCTGAAAGTACGTACTTATGAACGTGGCGTAGAAGATGAGACCATGAGCTGCGGAACCGGTGTTACCGCTGCTGCTATTGCCGCTACCAAAGATGCTACAGGCAATTTCACCATCCCTGTTTTCACCCCCGGTGGGCGTTTGGAGATATCTTTTACAAAAGATACATCTTCAACAGCCAAAAACGTGGTACTGAAAGGGCCTGCTGTTTTTGTATTTGAAGGGGATATCATTCTTTAAGTTTAACAAACTTATTCTCCGCTTTCGGCGCGAATGCCCTAATTTTACTTTTTAATTTCTGATGATAATGAGATCGTTTGTTTTAGCATTTGTAGTTATGATTGCGCTTTATAGTTGTACTTCGTCTAAAGAAGCAACTACTAACAGCAATAATACAAGCGCTGCCGCCAATACAGCTGATGACAGCAAATACCAAAGCGCAAGGCAAGTAAATAATACCAGCCCACAAGACCTCGTCATTGGCCAAAAACAGGATGCCAATACCCCTAAAGAGGTTAAACAGATTGAAAAAAAGTAGTGCGAATAGTTTTAGCTCTTGCCCTGAACACTCATGTAGTTCTCAATAGGAAGTCTCTTTGTTATAGACCGTCCTAATGTCATCTCATCTGTATACTCCAGCTCACCGCCAAATGCAATGCCACGCGCTATGGTGGTAACGCGCACCGGCAGGTCTTTTAATTCTTTAGTAATATAATAAGCTGTGGTGTCTCCCTCTATAGTGGGGCTAAGCGCCATGATTATTTCTTCCACCTCATTTGTAGCAACTCTGCTACGCAGGTTAGATAAGTTCAATTGCTCAGGTCCAATACCATCCAGTGGCGATAAGATGCCGCCCAGTACATGATACAGACCATTATAATGCTGCGTGCTTTCAATAGCTATAACGTCCCTGATACTTTCTACTATACACAGCTGCGTATGCAACCTGCCAGGACTAGCACAGATAAGGCATACATCACTATCTGATACGTTATGACATTCGGCACAGAATTTTATTTCCTGTTTCATTTTGGAAAAAGCACCGGCAAAAGCAGCCACATCTTCATGCTGCATCTTTAAAAGGTGCAGCACCATCCGTAATGCCGTTTTCTTACCTACCCCGGGCAGTTTGGCAAACTGCGCCACCGCATCTTCTATCAACTTCGATGAAAAAACCATTACCAGATAACTATAAGGCAAAAATACTAAGACTGCTACATAAAAACAGTGGGCAGATAAAGAATCTGCCCACTGCCTAAAAAATATTATTACCGATTACTGAACTGTTACTTTAACTACAGATTTAGTATCGTTAGCGTTAAGTTCTACCAGGTAGATACCAGACTGAAGGTTGCTGATGTCTAAAGTAAATTCTTTTTCGCCATTGATGTTTTTACCCAGTTCTTTTTGCAGAACTGCTTTACCCAGCATATCGCGTACAATCACAGTTGCATTAGCATTGTTGAAGTTAGCTTTAACATTCAGTTTGCCTGAAGCAGGGTTAGGATATACATTCAGCGCATTGTTTTGTTCGTTTACATTTTGAACACTAGTAACCCACCATGTGATAGATATAGTGTTACAAAGTTTGTTGTTTGACATTACAGCATCAGTATTATAGCTGCCTGCGCCTGCTTTCCTTGCAAATGCAGAATCACACCAGTTTACAGAATTGTTGGTTTGAGATGTAGTAATGCTTGAGTTTGGTGTTGGTTCCAGTGTATCTACATAGTTCAGCGTATCACCTACATTGAAAGCTTTGGTCAGTACGTTGTAGAAATATCCGTTGAAATAAGGAGTCCTCCACATTACGGTATCACCTATAGCCATAGCAGCGCCACCGGCATTTTTAATTTGCCAGATGTATACATATTTTTTAGGATGATCAGCATCATATAATAATTTCGTAGTGTTGGATACAGCAGCTACATTACCTGGCTCACCTACAAAACGAGCCAACATCTGGATGTCAGTTTGAGCAAAAGACTTTCCGGCAAAAGCTACAAAAAGTAATAACAGTAAGTAAATACGCTTCATGTTTAGATATTTTAATTGTGAAGGTTAAAGATAAATAAGTTCCTTTAAAAACCAAAAACCTTTACTGATGCTTATTTTCTTTTAAGCTCCCTTTTTAACTGCTTATTAAAAGAGATCAAAAAGATGATAATATAATGACAGTGCTTAACAAGTAAAAGGCTGGACAGAACTGACCAGCCTTTACAAATCTTTATATCATTGAATTATTCTTTAATTAGTTTGCCTGTTGCAAAACGGCCTTCCTGCCCTACTTTTATAAAGTACATACCTGGAGTTAATGCCGCAACGTTCAACTGGTAGCCTTTTTGACCACTATACGCACTAAAGTTTGCATTCATCACTTCACGGCCGGTTATGTCTATCACTTTTGCTGTAACGGTAGCATTGCTGCTGGAAGTATAATCCAAGAGGATAATACCCGATGCCGGATTAGGCACAATAACCATTTGCGGACTTACATCTTCTGCTTGTATCTGGGCAGAAGGGTCGTTACCTATACCCGTCGTATTGGTAATATTAATTGTTGTGCAAGAGGTATCGTTGCTATGCACAGGATCTGTGTATACAGTGCCCTTACGAACAAAAGCCCATGAGCACCATTTATAATTATTTTTTGGAGTTACCCCGGTTCCGTAACCAATATTATTCTTATACTGGATTGTGTCACCAGGCCCCTTCGTTAGCCCTAGACGGAAATAAATTTTACTGCCGTCAGTGAATGTATAAAAAACTGTATCCGCTGGTGTAACATTTCCCGAAACGACGGTCACTAAAATTTCAAATGGATAATATTGCCCTGCATCCCATGTAGTACCTGTTGTCGGTTTAGACATTACAGTTTTCAGATCTATCTGCGCAGAGGCAGACAATGCAAATGCAAGAACTGCAAGTAGTGTGTAGATTTTTTTCATTGCGTATTTAGTTTTAAAGTGAAAAGACTTCCTAATCAGCAACTAAATATATATCAATGATTTCAAATAATCAATATTTTAGCTTTATTTCAGTTTTTTATTTCCTGCATGTCTTTCCCTATCCCGCATGGTTTTCTTTTCAAAATTCTTTTCCAAGGCGGCAGTAAGGTCTACCCCTGTTTGGTTGGCCAGGCATAGCAATACCCAAAGCACATCGGCCATTTCATCTGCCAGGTCTTTTTGTTTATCACTTTCTTTAAAAGACTGCTCTCCATACTGCCTTACCATTATCCTGGCCAGCTCCCCGGTCTCCTCCATAAGTATACCGAGGTTGGTAAGCTCGTTATAGTAGCGCACTCCTACAGTGCGTATCCACGTATCTACTTTTTCCTGGGCTTCGCGTAAGGTAATGTCCATTTTTTACAGGTATTATTTATGACGGTGCTTGCTTGCGGCAAATCTATTTTGCCAATTTTCACAAAATAATAGAACTTTTCCCGTTAATTTGGTTCAACTCAATTGTAAACAGACCTAACGCATGTTCTCAACAGATATAGACGCCGCCAACGCCCTGAAAGAAAAATATGAAGCACTGCGAAAAGCAATAGGTAAGGTAATAGTAGGACAGGAAGATGTAGTAAGCAAACTGGCTATCTCTATTCTGTGCAATGGCCATAGCCTGCTGGTAGGTGTGCCGGGGCTTGCCAAAACCCTGCTGGTAAAGACCCTGGCCGATGTTTTAGACCTTTCGTTCAAACGCATCCAGTTCACACCAGACCTGATGCCCAGCGACATTACCGGTGCAGAGATACTGGACGAACAAAGGCATTTCCGTTTTTTAAAAGGGCCTGTTTTTGCCAATATCATACTGGCCGATGAAATAAACCGTACACCGCCCAAAACACAAGCTGCCCTGCTGGAAGCGATGCAGGAGCGCAATGTAACCGTAGGTGGTACGGAGTATAAACTGCCAGCACCATTCTTTGTGCTGGCTACCCAAAACCCCATAGAGCAGGAAGGTACCTACCCCCTGCCAGAAGCCCAGTTGGACCGTTTCATGTTCCAGGTAACGCTGGACTATCCGAGTTTTGCAGAAGAAGTATCTATAGTGCGTAATACAACAGGTGCAACAGATGTGGAACTGCATAAGGTACTGGATGCACAAAGCATTCTTTACTTCCAGGACCTGGTGCGCCGGGTACCGGTGCCGGATAATGTGCTGGAATACGCTGTGGGCCTGGTACATAAAACGCGCCCGTCATCGCCCAACGCACCCGATGCCGCTAAACAATATATTGCTTATGGCGCAGGGCCCCGCGCCTCTCAATACCTGGTATTGGGTGCCAAATGCCACGCCTTGCTCAATGGTAAATATTCCCCGGATATAGAGGATGTAAAAGCAATGGCTATGCCGGTGCTGCGCCACCGTATAGTGCGCAATTATAAAGCAGAAGCAGAAGGCATAACACAGGACGGATTGATACGGCAATTGTTGTAGAAGATTTGTTCACCTAACCGAAGCAACACAATGGAAAACATTACACAAAAAGCATACTTCCTCAGGAACAATTTTGTGAACAAGCTGAGGGAAATAAAACCCGGCACTATACCCATGTGGGGTAAAATGAATGTGCAGCAGATGATAGAGCACATGAGCTATTCGTTGCGCCAGGCAAGCGGAAAAGAATTGTACACTATTGTAACACCCGAAGAGAACCTGCCGCGTATGCAGCAGTTCCTGATGAGCGATAAACCGTTTCGTGAAAATACACCCAACCAGCTGCTGCCCGATGAACCTGGTACGCCGAGACAGGAATCTGTAGAAGCTGCCCTGCTGGAATTACAAAACGAAATAGAATACTTCTTCCACGTATTTGACAAGGACCCCGACAAAAAGATCACCAATCCTTTTTTTGGAGAACTCAACTATGAAATGTGGGTACAACTGCTGGAGAAACATGCCTGGCACCACCTGAGGCAGTTTGGCGTACAGCATTAATAGACCTTATAAACAACTACCCGCACACCCGTATCTTCCAGCCGCGCCACCGGGTGTAAATAATGCTGTAATGCGCTATCCCGTTCATGATATTCCTGCATAGTTGCGTTTGTAAAGATGAAAGCAACAGGACGATCTAATTTCCACACGTTCTTTATTTGCCAAGATAGAGAATCATAATTCGTGTACCAGGGCAAGACATCTGCACCGTCAAAATCTTTCCATTTCTTTTTTGCCGGGTGTATTTGAGTGTAATAGTGCAAAGCAGCACCGCATGAATGGTAGAAGCAAACATCTTTAGGAGCAATATTTCTCTCCTTTACATATTGTATCCCATCGGTAAGCTGTTCGTAACGAAACGGATTTTTAAGCATCTGTGCTGCATTCAATATACCCACAACTGCCAGCAAACCGATCAACCCATATTTCATGCCGGAAGACAAGCTTGCCATAATAAACTGCAAACCATAAGCTATCACCAATAAAATAAGTGGTATAAAAAACAAGCACAACCGTTCTATGAGGGAATATTTATTTATAGCCGAAGCGACCAGCACCGCAACTATTGGCAGCAATAAGAGCGCCGACTTTGAAAATTTATGACGTAACAATGTAAATACACCTGCGGCGAACAACATTATATGCAATACAGTGGCAACCTTTCCTATCTGTCCGAATTGCCAGAAGATATTCAATAATATCTGTCCATTGGCCCGCCATTCATGCGCATTTGCGGGAGTAGTGTCTAAAAAATAACCCTGGTGAAAACTTACGAGACCCGGTATCTCTGTTTGAGGCTGCAAAATGCTGAAGTAATAAAACAAAAATTCTGCCAGCCACACTATGTCTATAAATACTAGCGGCAGCATCTTTTTATATGTCCTGGAAGAAAGCACTTCTACCCCATAGTAAGCACCTATACCAGCCAACACAAACACAGCCGGCATGCTGGCCCATATGGCCATACTGCCTGCTAGTACCCATTTCCATATTAAAGCCTTACCTCTATCTTGTACTATATCCCATTTCAATGCGTACCATACCAAGGCCAGTGCAATAAACACATCCGGCATGTATTGTTTCACCTCAGAGGAATAACGGATAAAAATGGCAGATGTAGCCAGCAGTAAAAGTGGGTACCAGGCAGCCTGCGCCATTACCTGTAGTTTGTTTAAAATACCCCGCATTAAAAACAGGCTGCCTAAGCCACACAACAGCGGGTATAACCTGAGTGCATATTCATGGTAACCGAACAGGATAGCATTCAACTTTTCTATCCATAAAAATACCGGCGGTGCAAATTGTTCATATTGTAGTGGTAATGCCAGTCTGCCAAAGCCACGTTCGTACAAATTACGTACAACATTAGCCTCGTCTATGATCAGGTTGCGGTTTTGCAGGTAAACAACAAGCCTTAGCAGCAAACCGGCAATAATTATTACCCATATCGTGCCGTTGGTTATTCGCTTTTTCGCTTCCTGATCAAGGTACATATCGTCTTAAAAATAGGCTTTGGTTAATGCTTATTATTTACTGGCAATTATTACATGACAACCCGGTTTTTCTAAGCTATCGGCAGGCCGGTAATAAGTATAAATCGTCTCCCGCCTTTCATTAAGCTCAGCAGTGCTGATACTCGTAGCAATAAATGCAATATTTTTCATACCGGCACGCATCAGATCATCATACCCGCTGTTCCACCAAAGTAAATGTGCGGTATTATACTCTTTCCATTGTGCTCTTTCAGGATGTATTTGCGTGTAATAAATAAATGCAGGACGGGCACCATTATGTACGTACACCTGGTTACCGGATTTAATTCCTTTTTGTTTCAAAAATGTAAGCGCATCTGTCATCTGCTCTACTTCAACAGGCTTCCACAGTATAGCTATGTTATTCTGTTTCACAGTACAAAATACGGCAATTAATACAGCGGCAAATTTGATTGCAGTATACCTGGCGTGCAGCAATACATCAAACCCTTTTCCTATCACAATAAGCATTAAGGGCATGGTGAATATTGCCACTCTCGGTATGAGAGAATATTTGTTCAGCGTAGCAGCAAGTATTACCAATGCTAATGGCACCAACACCAGGAACGATCTCAATACACCTCTCGCAGCAAAGACAATAAGCCCTATGCAGATCAGTAAAATATTAAACCCTAAACTTAGCGCAATAAATCCCGCTACCTCACCCAGCACTCCATTTAGAACCTCAATATTGTGCTGTAGATCTGCCAGGTTTTTTGGTATGCCCAAAAGGAAGAAAGGTTTATGGAACTCCTGCAGGTATTGAGAATTTACCTGGGGCTGAAGGACGGTAATATAATAATATGTGAACTGCGCGACCCAGCATAATCCTGCAAAACAAATACCAGCTACATATTTATACTTCTTACCCTTAAATGCCTGTAACAAATAATACAACCCGATACCGGGCAATATAAAAACAGCCGGCATAGACGCCCATATGGCCAGCGAACCTGCAACTAACCATAGCAAAGTAAAGACTCCCGGTTTGTATCGGTTTATATCCACTTTTAGAGCCAGCCATAGCAATCCCAGGGTGATAAAGGCATCAGGCATATATTGTTTCAGTTCGGAGGAGTACCGTACCATAATATAGGAAAAGGCCATAAGAGATAGCGGGTACCATGCTGCGTACGCGGGAACAAACGCCCGTAACACTTTATATAGCATTAACAGGGCAACCGTACCTGTCAATAGGGGATATATTCTGAAAGCCATTTCGCTATACCCCAATATTGAAGTAAAAAACTTCAATATCCATAAAAAGATGGGCGGGGCATATTGCTCAAAACTTAGCGGCAGCGTAAGCTGAGTATAATCCCGGTAACAAATATTCCTGGCCAGGTTAGCCTCATCTATAAACAGGTTGCGGTTTTGCAGGTAGACAGCAATACGTAAAACAATTCCCAAAGCAATGATGCTCCAGGTAAATATATCAATAAGCTTTTGACGGTTGCGGGCAGCCGGGGGTGTATT
>JANINW010000006.1:179717-201204 GCA_024508935.1 Flavipsychrobacter sp.
GCTAACTCGTATTTACTTGTAAATATTATAAATTGCAGCCTGTCTTGGAAAAAAGCATTACAATTAATTTTTCAATATCTATATAAATATGGCGTTGACACAACTGAAGAACTATGCCGAAGGTAAATGGGTGACTGCCAAAAAAGAGGGCTATGTATTGCATAATGCGATCACCGGAGATGCCATTTTTACGGCCAGCAGCGAGGGACTTGATTTCGGTTCGATGATGGATTATGCACGTAAAGTGGGCGGGCCTGCACTGCGCAAGCTTACCTTCCACCAGCGTGGCCGTATGCTGAAAGCCCTAGCCATGCACCTGATGGAGCGCAAAGAATATTTCTATAAAATAAGTAGCTATACCGGCGCTACGCGCGCAGATTCCTGGGTGGATATAGAAGGCGGTATCGGCAACCTGTTTGCCAATGCAAGCTTGCGCCGCCAGTTCCCTGATGAACGTTTCTATGTAGATGGCGAAGCTGCAAAACTTTCGAAGAACGGCACCTTCATAGGCCACCATATCATGGTACCCCGCGAAGGTGTGGCTATACATATCAACGCTTTCAACTTCCCGGTTTGGGGTATGCTGGAGAAAATTGCGGTGAACCTGCTGGCAGGTGTACCGGCTATTGTAAAACCGGCTACGCTCACTTCTTATCTTACAGAAGCGGTATTTGAGGAGATCATTAAATCGAACATATTGCCTGAAGGCTCCCTGCAACTGATATGCGGCAGCGCACGTGGCATACTGGATACTATAGAAACGCAGGATGTGGTAACTTTTACAGGCTCTGCAGTAACAGGCCGCCAGTTGAAATCTCACCCGCGTATTGTGTCGGAAGGCGTTCCTTTCAACCTGGAAGCCGATTCGCTTAACTGCTGTGTGCTTGGGCCGGATGTAAAAACAGGCTCTGCAGAGTTCGATATTTTTATAAAAGAAGTAACCAGGGAAATAACCACCAAAGCGGGGCAAAAATGTACAGCCATCCGTCGTGTGATGGTACCGGCCAATATGGTAGAAGATGTGCAGATAGCTTTGGGCAAACGCATACAAGGCACAACGGTAGGAGACCCTTCAATAGAAGGGGTACGTATGGGGCCTTTAGCCGGCTTATCTCAACGCAACGAGGTACGCGAACGGGTACAGGAACTGGCAAAGACCCAGCAAATAGTGATAGGCAGCCTGGAGCAATTTGAAGTAGTAGGTGCAGATAAAGAGAAAGGCGCTTTTCTGCCCCCACTGGTATTCTTCAACGATGCTCCTTTCAAAAACACCGATGTACACAATATTGAAGCTTTCGGCCCGGTATCTACCATCATGCCATACAATAGTATAGATGAGGCTATTGAATTGGCTAAGATGGGCAAAGGCTCACTGGTGTGTTCTATTGTTACGGCAGATGATGATGTGGCTAAGGAATTTGTATTAGGCGCAGCCAGCATGCATGGCCGTATATTGGTACTGAACAGCGATTGCGCAAAAGAAAGTACCGGTCACGGCTCTCCAATGCCGTTGCTGGTACATGGCGGCCCGGGGCGTGCAGGTGGCGGTGAAGAAATGGGTGGTAAGCGCGGCGTATTGCACTACCTGCAGCGCACAGCCATACAAGGCTCACCTACTACCCTTACACGTATTACCAATGTTTACCAGCAGGGCGGCAAACAAACAGAAACAGAAGTCCATCCATTCCGCAAACATTTTGAAGACCTGAGAGTAGGCGACACAGTTATTACACATAAGCACACAGTTACAGAGACCGACATCACGAACTTTGCCAACGTAAGCGGCGACAACTTCTATGCGCACATGGATGCTACTTCACTGGAAGGCACCATCTTTGAAGGGCGCGTGGCACACGGTTATTTTGTACTATCAAAAGCTGCAGGTCTTTTTGTAGACCCTAAAAAAGGGCCGGTATTGTTGAACTACGGCATAGACGAAGCACGCTTTACCAAACCCGTTTACCCAGGCATGACTATAGGCGTAAAACTCACAGTGAAAGAAAAAGCAGACCAGGAAAAAAGGACGGAAGATGATATTGCCAAAGGCATAGTAAAATGGCTGGTGGATGTATATGATGAAACCGGGGAAACAGTAGCTATCGCTACCATTCTTACGATGGTAAAGAAACGCAACCAGGAATAGACATTACAATTACGTATAAAAGGGCAGTGAATAGCTGCCCTTTATTTTTCTACATACTTATTACAATCTGAATAATGTTTTTGGTAGGGTGGCGATGTACTTTTATACAAGAATCTGCCCGCTATGCGTAAACCTATCGTACTTATTATATTCCTCTTGTCGCAGAGTATATATGCTTTCGCACAAAGCCATTGGATGTACCTGCCAAACAATGATCTCGTAAAAGGCAATCTCGTAACCGATTCCGCTTACCGGCTGGAGGATGTGTATTTTACAGATACGCTTACAGGCTTTGCCGTATCGCTGCCGGGCAGGTTGCTGAAAACTACCGATGGAGGCATCAACTGGAAAAGGAAGAACGATGTACTGAATGAAGCCTTATTCCGCAGCATAGAATTCCTGGATGGCGGCAAGTATGGCATTGCCGGCTCACTGGGCTTTAATGCACAATTACTGCGCACAGAAGACAGCGGCGAGACATGGATGGATTATACCCTGCAGCTTACAGACACTACTACCAATGCTACCAGGAAAAACATTTGCGGCATAGCGCATTACGGCGATAACTTCTATGCTGTAGGTTCATGGGGTAGTACCACTGCACGGTTCTATAAAAGCACAGACAAAGGCGTCACGTGGCAAACCAAATATATGGATACGAGCCTTGTCAATAATCTCGTGGACATAATATTTCTATCGCAGGATACCGGCTATATTTCGGGTGCTAAAAAAACCGCATCAGTAGTATTGAAAACAACCGATGGCGGCGGTACCTGGACTACCATTTTTTCTGATACAGTATTCGGCGGGCGTATATGGAAACTACAGGCATTAACGCATCAATTAATAGTCGGTTCTATAGAACCTTTGTTTTACCCCGACTCTGTAAATATGATACGCTCTGCCGATGGTGGTAATTCGTGGACGATATTGCATGCCGGCAGTATTCCCCGCACAGCCGCTATAGGTACACAGGGTATTGGTTTTATAACACCTGCACATGGCTGGCTGGGTGGTTATTACAACGGCATATTTGAAACTGTTGACAGTGGTAAAACATGGCAGCATCTCAGTTTTGGTTATGATTTCAACCGCATGTTCGTATTGGATAGCAACCATGTATTTGCAGGCGGGCATACTGTGTATAAATACGGTGCCGGTATATTTACCGGCACATCGCCAGTTGCCGGAGGCAGCAAGCTGCCGCATAAGCTATACCCGGTAAGCCCTAACCCTGCAACCGGCAGGATCAGGATAGCGTTTGACCTGCAAAAAGCAGGGAACCTGGTATTAGAAGTTATAAGCATTGATGGGCGCAGGTCTTACCCAATAACCAATACATTCCTGGATGCCGGGCATTATACTTATTACTGGGACAGCACCAATATGCCGGATGGCAATTATATGGTATGGATGGGCACCAATGAAATACCGCTTGTACAAAAGTTTACAGTTCGTAAATAGGCTGTTTTGCCTATATATTTGCAGTGTAATTAAAAGATTCCCATGCAGCACCCAGAAGGCTACGTACGTAGTGAGATAGACCACGGCATCGCCACTATCGAATTTTATCACCCGGCAAGTAATTCACTGCCTGGCGCTATATTGACAGACCTTGCCAAAACCATCAATGACATAGGTATAGACGAAAGAGTAAAAGTTATTGTACTGCGCAGTGCAGGTGATAAAGCTTTTTGTGCCGGCGCATCATTCGATGAGCTGGTAGCCATAAGCAGCGAAGAAGACGGCAAAAAGTTCTTTAGCGGCTTTGCAAACGTTATTAATGCCATGCGCAAATGCCATAAGTTCATCATTGGCCGCATTCATGGCAAAGCAGTGGGTGGCGGCGTAGGCCTGGCAGCAGCAGTAGACTATGCCATTGCGCTGGACGACGCTTCTATAAAACTGAGCGAGCTGGCTGTAGGCATAGGACCATTTGTAGTAGGCCCTGCCGTAGAAAGAAAACTTGGATTATCCTGCTTTTCTCAACTGGCTATAGATGCCAGCGAATGGCGCTCTGCGGAATGGGCTAAAAAACACGGCCTGTATGCGGAACTGCATAGCAATGTAGAAGAGATGGATGATGCCATTAAAAGCCTGGCAGACCGGCTGGCACTCAGCAGCCCTGAAGCTATGGCACAGTTAAAGAAAGCCTTCTGGCATGGCACAGAGCATTGGGATACCTTGCTCGCTGACCGTGCTGCTATCAGCGGTCGCCTGGTGCTGAGCGATTTCACGCGCAATGCCATCAATAAATTCAAAGCCAGAACAGCGAAATAATCAGGTAGTAGCAGCTGCTTCCAGCAGTACTGCTTCATACCGATCTACAATACGCGCCCAGCTATACTGGGTGCGTATTTTTTTGAGGTTATGCTCAATAAGAACCTCGTACTGTTGTTTACTGCCCACTTTTTGAATAATACCTGCCAGCTGGGTTTCATCAGAAAAGTAAAATGCATCTTCACCCAATACCGTTTTATTGAATACGTTATCGTGAGCGGCTATCAAAGCACAGCATCCCATAGCCTCGATCAACGATGGGTTAGTACCCCCTACAGAATGCCCGTGAAAATAGAGGTTGGAGAAATAACGCAGGTTATTGATGACCTCTGTATCGTATATACCCCCCAGGAAGCTGATACGCGGATGTCCGCCATATGTATTGGAAAGATAGGTACCGAAAGCATTGTCCGTCTTGCCTATTACCAATAAAGGGCGTTGCACTTCGCTTTGAATATGCCCTTTCAGTATCAGCTCTATATTATTTTCCGGCTCCATACGGGCTATCAGCATATCATAGCCATAAGCGGTCAATCCGTAATTAGACAGAATGTTTTCATTAGGGGTATCAAACACATCTGCTCCGTATGCTATAAAATGAGACGGCTTATTATAAGTGTCTAACAGGTATTGCTGTATGCCCAGCGAATCTGCAACCAATACATCGCCGTGCAGCGCTGCAAGGCGCTCAGCATATTTCAAAAACTTCTGCACCGGCTTGCTGTATTTGCTGCGCTTCCATTCCAGCCCGTCCATATTAACTACATTGCTGCAATATTTTGGCCAGCGAAAATACCAGATACTATTACTGGTATAGCCAAGCTGCAATAAAACATCAAACTGCCTTTTACGGGCATCGTTGATACAGTTAAGATCGTAAATGAACTGGCCGGCTGTACCCCATTTATGTTCAGGATCGTTACAATGAATGATATTTACACCCTGCCATTCATTTTCCTGGTATTCGTGGTTGTGAGAGTTATACACCCATACGCGGTGCCCTTTCTGGACTAGTCCTAACGCCAGGTATTCTGCACACTGCTCAAACCCACCATAGCGGTTGGGTATACCCCTGGTTCCTAATATGCCTATTTTCAATGCCCGGTTCATCTGCAGATTTCAAAGTGCAAAAGAACATTAAAGTTTCAATACCTGCTTATATGCCTGCAAAGTTTCTTCGGCGGCGCGCTCCCAAGTATATTCCTGCAATATGCGGCGGCGGAAGTTTTCATCATAAGGAGCGTTATATGCGGCATCTATAGCTGCTTTTATAGATGATGGATCATCGGGATCGCAATACCATGCATCGTTATGGAAATAATCACGCGTATCGCCCAGGTCAGTTACCACAATATTACAACCCATTACAGCCGCCTCAAGCGAAGACAAACCTGTAGTTTCAAAATAACTGGGCAACACATGCACTTTCGCATTATTGTATGCTGTATATAATTCCTGTTCTTCCAGCCATCCGGCAATATGCACATTCGGCGCAGCTGCATCCAGGCACTGCTGGTAATAAGCCATGTTATTGGGAGATGGCTTGCCGTGAATATATAGGTTGTACGAGGTATTGTTAAGTGCTTTGATCAGGTTCAGCTGATTCTTGCGGGTTTCAATACGCCCCATGCACAGTATGGCATTTTTATACTTTTCGTTTCTTGGGTATGTTTCTTTCGTTAGTTCTTCATTGATCCCGTTAGGCACCACTCTATAGGGGCGCTGCAGTTGATACTTATTTGAAAAACGCCTGTACTCACTTTCAGAGTTAGGCAGCAGCATAGCTGCATGGTTAGCTACATAAAGCATTGACTTATGATGCCCCCAATACAGGTATTCTTTACTCACTATTTTTTCACCGTTCTTAACAGCACGTGCTATTGCTTTTATATATTCCAGCCCATCATTACCAAACAGGCTTTTAATCATACCCGTAACACCTTTACGCGTTTCATCCTTCACGGTATCATATTCTACAAATATGGTTGACACTACATAAGGCTTACCCGATTTGCGGATATGTTTTATAACATCTGCAGGGCGGATGATATTAAAGAAATGAAGGAGGTCATATTGCTTATAATCTATTGCAGCACTGGCCAGGTATACATCTACATCTACACCCTTCTGGCGCAGGTAATGCGCAGTTTGCTCCAATTGCCGGGTATCTCCGCCGGGAGAAGAAAATAAGGTAGCCCTTGATATAAATGCCACTTTCATGAAACGGTAACCGGTTTATCTTTTAAGCTTGTTGTAAATAAATTCAATAAACGCGCCGGGGAAATAGGAAAACAAGTACAGCAGGTAGGGCTCTGCTTTTGCCGGCATTATAGATATGGCTTTCCTGAAATGAGCCCTCGCTTTTTTAGGATCGTGCGAATTCCAGAGATATTTTTTTCCAATCATGCTGTAATAAGCTGCATCCTTATACTTCTTAAAATCCTGCTCTTTCAGCAATTCTTTCAGCGCAACTGCATCTTCGGGCGTAAGGTATCCCTGCCTGATAGAACGGTATTTTATTTCTTTAAAGACAGGCCCGCGCCATTTTTCATCAATAGTAACCGAGCCGGGATTGAAGCGGTGCTTTATCAGCGACTCGTGCATATTGCACAGCTTACCCTTTTTAAAAAACAGTGTCCAGAAAATATGATCTTCAAAATGAATAGCACCGGCAGGATAACCGCCTAACTCACGCGCTACCCCGGTACGGTACATAATAGTAGGATGATCGAGGGGACATACAGAATAGATAACCTGTTCCAATTCCTCGTTAGTATATGCAGGCGGATGCCATTTAAAAAGATAATTGCCGTTCATATCTATATAGTCCGAAGCACTGCCTATCAGCACATAGTCAGGATTATTTTGCATGAACTCATATTGCGTAGCAAGCCGCTCCGGATAACACACATCATCTGCATCAAACCGTGCTATAAGATTTGCCTTTGCCAGTTCCAGCCCTTTATTTAAAGCACCTATCACACCCTGGTTCTCCTGGTTATGCAGCACAATACGCGGATCGTTATACGAACGTATGATACGTTCGGTATCATCAGTAGAGCCATCATTTATTATCAACAGCTCGAAATCTTTAAAGCTTTGTGCCAACACACTATCTATTGCCTCGGCAATATAATCGGCTGCATTGTAAGCCGGCATAAGAACGGTTATGGCAGGAATACTCATTTACGAATCTTGTTTAGCCTCCGCTATATTTGTCAGCAATAACCATTCAAAAAACGGCATTACACATAATGTATCGAAAATATAATTGAGGTGTGCGAATGGCAAAAGTAGTATAAGTATCCAGAGGCTGTAAGACCACTTACCTATATGCTTTATAAAATATCCCAGGTAAAAAAACAAAAACAACAAAGCGCCTATAACACCATATTCTCCCAGCAGCTGGTTATATAAGCTATCGGGCCAGTTAGCCGTAGACAATAAAGCATCATCTTCAGCCTTGATACGCTCTTCTATCAGCAATTTATGGTTTTCATTATACTCCGGTGCCGAGAAATGAGGTATCACCTGCATAAACAATTTGCTGGAATCGTACCCTGCCATTTTTTGGGCTGTAAGAGACGAGAACCGGGTAGTACCTGCACCAAATAAGAATGTATGTAATGATGTTTTCAGGAATTGGCGGGTTTCGAGCACAGACAAGTTCTTACCCTGCAGTTTCTGAATGTATACCTGCGTCATGGCCCGTTTTAGTTCTACCCGTTCATTGGTATTAGGGCTTTGCAACTTTTGAAGGAGGTCGGAGAATAATAGTTTTTTGCTTTCCCTACCCTCACTTAAAGCGATATCTACTTCACTATTGTAGTATAGATTAAAAACGTCAGGGTCAAATTTCTGGTTTTCAATAATTGTTTTGAAGTTGTTTTTCCCTGTTGTCGCTACTTCATAGATCTTCGATTTTACCTTTTGCACCACGTAGTCGGCATTGTCAGGAGACAATGCGATATAGAAAATAGAGATGAATATGAATATGCCGGGTATGTACAACCAATATGCGCCGGGAGGCGCTATCTGCGACAACCATTTGGCAGGGCGGCGATTCATGGCATTGTATAAATTATTCAGCACACCGATACCCAGCATTCCTAAAATAACACCGGAGAAGATAAAGACACCGAAATTGCCAAAAACTAAAACAAAACATGTGGTAGCAAGCAGGGTAAACAACACATTTCTTTTATAGATAAAATATAGGGTAAGCATGGAGCTTACCATAATATTATAGTAAGAATTCTGCATGAATGTACCATAGATATTATCCCCGGTAGACATGCCGTAAGGGAAGCCCAAACCTGTGTAGGGATTCAGTTTACCGGTGAGAATAATTATATGCAGGAGCTGGCCTATACAAAAAGTAAAATGCAATAGCGTGTATGCTTTAATGGTTTTATGCATGCTTCCCGCACCAAACTTTTCAACGCTCAGTTTCACCTGGTGAAAAGCAAGGAAAGAAAATATCCAGAATGAATTACCTATCAGGAAGGCATATATATACTCAGTAGAATAATCTTTTACGAACAGAACCTGGTTGATGGTAGCCGATAAAACAATAAGCAAATAAAACAGCGGCATCCTGGATTTTTTTAATCCAAACCTTAAATTGGGCCTTGCCAGGTAAATAAACAGCAAGCCCAGCAGCTTGACGCTGAAGATTGCCTGGTTTGTAAACAGCAAGAGGAAGATCAGCAGCAGCCAATCTATTCTTGCTTTTTTATCTGTAACTACTTGCTCCATTAATATGTCTTACAAAGCATTAACTTTTTTACCACGGGAAATTATACGCTTATAGTAAGCAGCATGCTTTTGCGCTATTATTTTCAGGTCGAAATTGGATAATATTTTCTCTTTGCCGTTTTCAGCTATTCTTCTACATGCATCCTTATGCTTCAGCAAATAAATAATTTTTGATGCAATTTCTTCAATATTATCAGGGTCTGCCAGCAAGCCATCAACACCATCCTCAATCAATTCGGGACCGGAAGTTCTTTTAGTATATACAACAGCTGCTTTATTTATCATAGCTTCCATGGGCGCCATTGCAAAATTCTCGGCGTATGAAGGAAATACAGCGACACTGGCTTTTGAAAGCACACTCCTTAGTTCTTCCCGCGGCACATGCCCCAGGAACGAAACACTATCTTGTACCCCAGGCAATAAATGAGCTTTGATCTTTGGCACTGGCCCTTTCCCAAAAACGTATAGTTTGGCACCGGCTATCTCAACCTTAATTATATTCCAGGCTTTCATCAATTGGTATATGCCTTTGTTTATAGAAAGACTACCTGTAAAAACCACCAGGTTATCATCTTTCACAACATCGCCTGCCGCAAATGATGTATCAATACCATTATACAACGTCGTTATCTCTTGCTGATAACCAAAATTCTCGATAGCCATTTCAGATGCATACCTGCTCACACTGCAAACTGCATCCGCCTGTTCTAAAAGATCGCGCTCCATTTTCCATATCCTGTCCGGCACAGTTTCATTATTACCCCGTGCCATATGCGTTAGCGAACCGTGCAATTTAACCACCACCGGCACTGAAAATTGCGGGAACGTTATATAGCTTTTGCTAAAACGCATATAATCAGTATAGTCCGGCATTTCTATTATCTCAATACCTTGCTCTTTTATGAGCGCTTCAATAAACAAACGGTATTTAACCAGGCCTTTCCTAATGTCCATTTCCAATACCCCGGACATTTTCAAAACCTTATTGACAGCACGTACAGGCAATGAAAAAGGTTTCTCAAAAAAACGGGCCGCCAGTTGCCTGCGAAACCTGTATACTTTCACACCTTCATCCACAAACTCATCTTCACCACCATATCCCCAATCATAAAACCCAGCAACAATTACTTTGTGCCCCTGCTTCACCATCTCGCGGGCCAGCAATTGTACCACAGTACCAATACCTCCATGCCTTCCCGGCGGATATTCATCACATAAATAAAGAATGGTCATTTCCCGATGTAGTGTTTAAGGATATGGAGATGTTTTTGCTGTACCTGCTTTAATATAACAGATACCACAGCATAAAGACTTAATGCCACCAGCAACTGCAATACCAGCACCCCTGTAATACTTGTAGCTATATAATAAGCAGCCAGTCCCACCACCAGAAAAAAAACAAATGGCAGGAATGGGAAAGACATTATGTGCTTTTTCACTACGCTATAATAAATAACCAATTGCACCAGGGTAGTTATCAAGTAGGCCAGTGCTGCACCCACACCACCCAAAGCAGGTATCAATACCAGGTTCAACCCGAGATTGACAAGAGCAGAGGTTATTGTAGCAAAAGTAATGGCCTTATATTTTTTGCCGGCAAAGCTGAGGGTCCATAACAGGTTGATAAAAAACTGCATGGGTATGCATAAAGACAATAACATAAACTGTAATGCATTCACGCTGCCGTATTTTCCTTTAAAAACATATTCCACCACAGGCGTCCACAAAATATTCAGCACCAGCGGTAGCAGCATAGCACAAAACATTTCAATGGTGAACAAGCCGAAAATATCCTGTTTCTTTTGTTCGTCAAGTTTTTTACCTCCCACAAACATTTTTGCAAAACTGTTTAAAACTATGGGTGCAATAATAGCAATGGGTAAACGTGACAGCTCAAAAGCACGGTAGGCGAAACTATACTCAGCTGTGACAGCGTTGGTTGCAATAAGCCCAAGCAATATCCAATCCATTCTTGAAAGACTGGAATCGAAAAGAACAGATATATACTGCGGTACAGCCTCTCTCAATAACTTAAAATAAGCTATCGACCGGAATTCAAATTTGAATTTGGTGCGTTGAGTAACATAATACAGCAATGAAAAGAACTCAATTCCGGCACAAATAATCAGTATCACATACACCTTATGTATTGTCATTTGTTTGATGGTTATAAAAACAAATGCCAATATGATCTTACATAAATTGCTACATAGGGCTATTATACCATAGGGGCCAAATCGTTGTTTGGCATTTAAGTATTGTTTTAGAGGAGCTGCTATATAAGTAACAGCCTGTGCCGCAAAAAACCAGGGCAGGTAGCGGTATGCTTCCTTATCATCCGCAAAGAACCACGATAGCCCGATCAGTATCAGTAATGCTATGATTGAGCCCGCTAATGCATGAAAAAGAAAAGCTGAAGCAGCCCAGTCAGACCGGTCTGATGCAGCTATCCTGCGTGTCACTACCTGGTCCAGCCCAAAGCTAAGCACAGTTGCCAGCAGCATAGATACCGCATTGGCCCAGCTAATGATACCAAAATCGTCTTTAGGAAGATAAAATGAGATAATTAAAAAGAATGTAACCCCTAATACCTGAACCGCTAAAGCCTGAAGACCAGAAGAAAAAAAATTCTTGATTAAGTTTTGCCTCACTACGGGGTATTAAGTCTAATGATGGCTGTAAAATTACTATATAATCAGCTACTTTTGCAATCATGCTAAAAGGGGTTTGGATGCAACAACTATTCCGGTATTTACTGGCTATACTGGCATTTACCATACCCTTTCCATTCATTTTTAGTGCCATAGGCATAGGTGTGGTGGCACTTGTATGGCTGCTTCAGCTAAATGCCAGGGAGGTGGTTAGGAACCTGTGGCAGCGAAAAATATTACTTGCCTGGATACTCTTGTATGCGCTTTTTGCTATCAGCTATACTTATAGCGAGAATAAAGATTTATCGGCACTTGACCTTCAGACAAAATTCAGCCTGCTGCTGTTCCCTATAGTTATAGGTACCAGAAATGACATGACTGCTCAGAATCTCGAACGTATTTTCCTGGGGTTTGTCACAGGTGTTTCGGTTATAGCAACTTATCTTTTATGCCAGGCTGGCTATAGCTGGTATCAAAATCGTGACACGAGTGTATTTTTTTACCATTCGCTCACCAGCAATGTGGACGCTAATGCAGTATATGAAGCCTGGTATACCGTATTATCCCTCACCTTGCTGCTGTTCTTTAAATGGCGGTATTATTTTAAAGGGAAGCAACGTTACCTGAAGATACTGTTACTCATCCTGCAACTGGTGTTTTTCCTGTTGCTATCTTCCCGCTTGCTCATCGGTATATTCTTTCTATTCTTAATACCTTACTATGCTGTAAGGCTGGCTAACACAAGCACGTATAATAAAAACATAAAAATAATTGGCTTATCTGTCGCTGTAGTTACCATTATACTGCTGCTGTTTACCAACAACCCGATAAAAGACCGCTATAAAAACTTCTTCACCCAAAGCTATGAAATAGCCTGGCTGGATGATTATACCGGTATATCTGAAGGAGATTTCAGCAATTTTACCCTGCGCATCTTCCTATGGAGAATGGGCTTTGAAAACATCAGGGAGCACCACCTTTGGCTAAAGGGTGCGGGGAACGGAGATGTGACAGAGCTGCAAAACAGGAAAATGGCGGAACATCATTTTATTAATATGCAGCCCGACCAGGTCAACCGATCTCCTTTTTATAACATAAACCTTCATAATATGTTCCTGCAAACATTAATGTCAGTAGGTATATTGGGGTTGATCTGCTTTATCCTTATCACATTTACGCCTTTTTTATATTTAAAAGATTTAATTAACAACCGCGTTTTTTTGATCTTTCATATCACTGCCATCCTGTTTATGATGCAGGAAGCATCCTTGCAAACACAGGCAGGAGTTGTTTATTACTCATTTATATCATGTATTTTTTGGGCGTATGTGTATACTCAGAAAATGAACAAATCGTTACGGCAAGGTTAAGAAACTTTAAAAAATATTAAGTTTTTTCCCCGAAAATGAAAAATTGACACGATTTTTGCTGTAAATAAGAAAGTGTAAACCAACGCAGTAGACGAATAAGATAGATGGAACAACCTTTTGTAATAAAGTTTCCCGTAACACAACCCACCCGGCAGGCTGCACCACAGTCTGACATTACGGAAATTCGTGAGATGTTTCGCGATATAAACCATCGTTATATGGTTTATCAGCCTACATCTTACTATGCCGCCATGAAACGGGTGATAGATGTTACTGTTGCCATGACATTCATTTTATTGATCATGTCGTGGGTCTATCCTATTGTTGCATTACTGATAAAGCTAACATCTAAAGGTCCTGTATTGTTCATCCAAAAACGTACAGGCTATAAAGGGGTAGAATTTGACTGCTTCAAATTCCGTACAATGTATGTGAATGCTGATGCAGATACCAAGCAGGCAGTGAATGGTGATAAACGTATAACCCCGGTTGGCAAATTCCTTCGCCTAACCCACCTGGATGAGACCCCCCAGTTTTTCAATGTACTGCTGGGAGATATGAGCATAGTAGGCCCGCGCCCGCATATGCTGTATCATACCCGCCATTATGCACAGTTCATACCCTATTACAACCTGCGCCACGAGGCAGTACCAGGTATGACCGGTATGGCACAGATAAAAGGATATATCGGCGAAATAAGCATGGAACGCGAACTGCGCAAACGTGTACAATGGGACATTTACTACCTGAAGCACCGCAGTATATGGATGGACATCACAATCATCTTTACAACATTTGCACAGGTTTTTGCCAAGGCATTTGAAGGCATTACCAAAAAGAAAGCCTGATAGCGCTTAGTATTACTATATTCTTAAAAACTTTTTTATTCCCTGTTTTTGACTTAACTTTTTAGGCTCAAAACAGGGAATATGTCTTTAATCATTACCGCTACCGATTTTTCAGAAGTTGCAACCAATGCCGTGCATTATGCCTGCGGATTGGCTAAAGCACGCAATGCCAACCTGGTAGTCGTACACTCTTTCATCATTCCTGTTACATTTACCGACAATCCTATGCCTGCTATGCCTATAGAAGAAGGTAAGCAAATAGCAGAAGATCAAATGAACCGGCTGCTGGACGGGCTAAAAATACAATACCCCGGCATTGATATATCCGGGCATATCACCTTCGGCGATATTACCGATAGCCTGCAGGAATATACAGAAGAAGTTCGCCCCGATCTGATTATCGTAGGCAATAGCAGCAGCGAAGACAGCATCTTTTGGCCAGGCAGCAATTTACTAAGCGAATTGCGCAACCTGCCCTATACCGTTATAGCGGTGCCGCAGTCCAGCCGTTTTACACCGGTTAAGAATATATGCTTTGCCTGCGATTATAAGAATATTACTGAACAGCTGCCTGCCCAGGAACTCATTGACCTGGCCCTACAGAACAATGCACAGCTGCATGTGCTCAATATCCATACAACCGGCACGGCTGCAACCGAGCCACCCCAAAATACAGAACTACTAAAGCGTTTACTGGCACCTGCCAATCCCACCTATCATTTTGCCGATAGCGAGGATATAGACCAAGGCATACAAAACTTTATAACAGCAAACGGCATGAACTGGCTGGTAGTGGTACCGCACAAACATTCATTTTTCGAGGGGCTGTTCCATAAAAGCCATACCAAAGCCATGGCGCGCATAGCGCATGTGCCATTAGTTGCATTACATGAAAAATAAACGCGGAAATTAAGAATTGGCTGCTTTTCTCTCTGCTTGTTTTTGCCTGTGAGCTTTCCAGAAATGACGGATGCTTTTATATCCCATTTCAGCCAGTTTATATTTGAGATAACCACCCAATACCTCTTTACCGATAGCTGTAACTGTATTTCGGCCTATCTTTCTTCCTGCCATTTTTAACAACGGCAGGCCCAGGCTTACGGCTGCTTCTTTTACAGATGATGATTGTAGCAGCCCTTGCGCTATAGACAATAAATTACCGGTATCCTTTACAGCTTCTTCCTTACCCACTACGTCACCGAAAGAAAAAAGGCCTTCTTCATTTTCCTTGTCAATACGCTTCTTCAGCTTTTTCTTTTCACGCTTCAGTTCTTCAAGGCTGTGTAGTTGCTTGTAATAAAGTTTCATTAGGGGATGATTTAACTGTTATAACACCTATGCATCTTTATCATCTACTTCATCATTCTCATCGCTGTCTGTCATCACACCGATAAACATGTTGGTAAACGACCGGACAATGCTTTTACGTGCTGCAATAAATATGAGCAGCAGCACTACAAATACACCGGCAGTAAGAAGATAACCACCTCCCCTTGAATCGAGCATTTCAGCAAAATACTCTCCCATTCCCATGCCTGAAAAAATGAGTACAGGCAGCAACAGGAACAGGCAAACGATGGTAAAAATAAGATAGCTGAGTACCTGGGAAGTACGGCCTACTACATCCAGCTTGATGATCTGTATGCGTGCTTCAAAATAGTCAGCTATCTTATCCTTCCATTTTCCAACAAAATCGAGCATGTCAGGAAATTAAACTTTGAAAATATCGTGTTCCAGGTCTTCTGTTTTCTTGCTAAGCCTGTCGCCCAGCCTGTCTTTAAGGCCGGTAAGACCGTCTTTGATCCTGCCCATATCTTCCTGGCGTTTATCTTTATCTGTTGCAAGAATATACCCTACCGCGGCGCCTATCGCAGCACCTATCAATAAGGTAGCTACTGTTTTACCTGTCTTTGCCATAACAAATTGGTTTTGATGATGAAAAATCTGTTTGATGTAGCAAAATTACACTAAATATCATGCCGCCACATGGTAATGTACGGCACGATTTTATTAATTTAATATTTGCTTAAGCATTTACCACTAAAATAATGCTCTGCAAACACACACATGAATAACGATACTATCAAGCAGTATTTTCTTATTACACTCATTATAGCCCTGGCCATAGTTATCGGCACTCAACTGTTCGAATTCTTTCCAGGACTGTTAGGTGCAGTAACTTTATATATATTATTAAGACAATATTACTTTAAACTTACAGTTATAAAGACCTGGAGAAAAGGCTGGGCTGCAGCAGTATTTATATTAGGAGGCCTGGTTGTATTTGTATTACCATGGGTGGGGCTGGCTAACCTGCTCATACCCAAGTTTGTAGAGTATTTTGACAATGTTGATCAGCTCACCAATGTACTGACTACGACACTAAATAAGGCACGTTCTGTAGCTCCATGGCTCAACCTAGACAAGGAACAGATAAACAACCTGGTACAAAAGGCAACCTCGGCAATTCCTATAGTTTTAGGAGCTACGGCAAATATGCTTACAAACGCTGTGATAGCATTCTTTATCTTATACTTTATGCTGGTAGACGGGCGTAAAATGGAACTGACCCTGCACAAATACATACCGCTGAAAGACAATAGTATTGATAATCTCTGGGAAGCCACCCGTGTGATGGTGGTATCTAATGCCATAGGGATACCGGTACTGGCTATTTGCCAGGCTGTCGTAGCCATAGCCGGTTATTGGATATTCGGTATTGAATCTTATGTATTGTGGGGCGTTATTACCGGCCTATTTTCTATTGTACCTGTAGTTGGTACAGCCGTGGTATGGGTGCCTATATGCGTATACCTGCTGGCTATAGGCAAAACGGGTGAATGCTTTGGGCTTGTGGCTTACTCCTTGCTTATTACCGGTACGGTTGACAATATCCTGCGTTTCACTATACTGCGTAAACTCGGAGATGTACACCCTATAATCACTGCGCTCGGCATTATTGTAGGTATACCGCTATTTGGATTTATGGGCTTTATTTTCGGGCCGTTACTGTTATCTTATTTGCTGCTGCTCATCAAAATATACCGAGTAGAGTTTTCAACCAAGCAGGAATAGCTATTTATAATACCTGTTGCGCTCTACATATTCCCAAACTGCGTCAGGAAGCAGGTAACGGACAGATTTGCCCTGTTTAATCTGCTTACGGATATAGGTAGAAGATATCTCAAGCAATTGCGCATCCAGCACAGTAAGATTCGCGCCATAGGTCTCCTTTACTTCAAAGCCCGGGCGCTTATACACGATAAGTGAATAATTGGCCAGCAGTTGCTCATAGTTCTTCCAGCGGTGTATATTCTGAAAACTGTCAGAGCCTATAATTACAGAAAACTGCTCCAGCGGGAACTTTTCCGTAAGATAGGTGAGCGTATCTATAGTATAAGATGGCTTTGGTAAATGAAATTCTACATTGCTGGCCCGGAACTTATGGTTGTCTTTAATAGCCAGCTCTACCAAATGCAGGCGGTCATATTCATTGAGCAGGGTATGGGCATCCTTCAGCGGATTGTGGGGAGAGATGACAAACCATACTTTATCAATACCTGTATTTTCCACTATGTGGTTTGCAATGATAAGATGGCCGATATGTATAGGATTAAAACTGCCGAAATACAACCCGATATGCATGGCGCAAAGGTAAAGGATTGGGGTATTAAGAAGAAAGGGTAAATACCTATTTGCTTATAAGCAGGCTACAGGTAAACCTTATTTATTATTCATTAATACTTTGACTTACCCATATCTTTTCCGCATCCTGCCTGCGGATGCTCAGGTAGTAACCCGCTATTTGTATAGCAAGCGGGTCGCCTAAAGGAGCTACCATCTGTATCCATACGGGCTCACCGGGTATACAGCCCATTTCCATCAGCGTCAGCTGAAATTCGCTTTGTTCATGGCGCTTTATTACAGCGCGCATACCTGCCGGCAGGTCCGACAGGCGCAATACTCTTTCTTCACCTTCCATTGCAGTGCAAAATTACGCATTTATGCAGCTATCCCCCGAAATTGTACGAACTTTGCAAAAATTTACCCATGCCTGCCAGGTTTTACGAGCAAGATGTACAAGCAAAACTGAAAGACAAACGAAAGCTGTCTGCCTTTCTGGATGAGCTGACCTATAAACACCTGAAAAAACTGAAAAAATCGTCGCTTACATATATATTTTGCGATGATGAATACTTATTGCAAATAAACAGGCAGTTCCTGAACCATAATACACTTACGGATATTATTACCTTCAACCTTAGTGAGCACGAAGAAGTATTGACAGGAGAGATCTATATCAGCACTGAACGTGTTGTAGAAAATGCAGCTAAATTCAACACTTCTTATACCGATGAGCTGCATAGGGTAATCTTTCATGGTGCATTGCACCTTTGTGGGTATAAAGACAAAACAGAAACAGACAAACAGGCAATGCGTAAAAAAGAAGATCAATGCCTGAAACAATATTTTAAACCGGTGGCCTGATGCAATTAGACATACTATTTGAAGACGACGATATTATTGCGGTAAACAAGCCGTCGGGTATGCTGGTAATACCGGACCGCTACGATACCAACCAGCCGTCGCTTAATAAACTGCTGGAAGCAAAGCTGAAACAACAGATATGGGTGATACACCGTATAGACCGCGATACAAGCGGGATTATCTGCTTTGCAAAAAACGAACAGGCACATAAATATTTCTCTAAGCTGTTTATGGAGCGCGAAATGAAGAAATATTATACCGGCCTTGTGGTTGGCAGGCTAACCCCTGCAGAAGGCACGATAGATAAACCCATAATAGAACACCCTGCCATAAGCGGTAAAATGATAACGGCTAAAAAAGGTAAGGCTTCTGTTACAGATTACAAGGTACTGGAAGAGTGGCCGCTGTACTCGCTGGTACAGTTCCGTATACATACCGGCCGCACGCACCAGATACGCGTACACAGCCAGTCTATAGGGCACCCTATAGTGTGCGATAGTCTGTATGGCGATGGTAAACCTTTTTTTCTCTCTGCAATCAAAAAGAAATACCGGTTGTCTGATAATGAAGAAACTGAAAGGCCACTATTGAGCCGGTTAGCGCTGCACGCTTCAAAGCTCGAGTTTAAAAAAGAAGATGGCACAGAAATTACTATTCAAGCGCCTTTGCCGAAAGACATAGCTGCCTGTGTAAACCAGCTAAACAAATGGGCGAAACCCGCGTTTTAGGGCTATAGATAATTTCAACACGTGTTTTGAATTTTTACTTTTTACTTTTGAATTAAATTATGAAATCAAATATCAATATCCAGGTAGAACTGGACGAGGACAAAATGCCGGATACCATTGAATGGAATGCCCCCGGTGGTGGTGTTGATGAGATGCAAAAAGCCAAGGCTGTATTGCTGGGCCTGTGGGATGGGGATGAAAAATCGGCTCTGCGCATAGACCTTTGGACTAAGAAGATGATGGTAGATGAAATGAATGATTTCTTTTACCAGACCTTATTTGGCATGGCAGACACATACTTGCGTGCTACCAAAAATGCAGAAATATCGAACGAGCTGAGGGAATTTGCCAAAGACTTCCTGAAGAAAGCATCTGATGCGCTTGAAGCATCTGAGAAAGTAAATAATTAACCGCTTAAATAATTGAAATCATGTCTCTTGAACAAAAAGTAATGGAGCAGATGAAAGACGCTATGCGCTCTAAAGATGAGGCAGCACTGCGCACCCTTCGTGCTATAAAAGCAGCCATATTGCTGGAAAAAACATCTGCCGGCGGCAGCGATACGATGAGCGAAGCTGATGAATTGAAAATGCTGCAGAAGCTCGCCAAGCAACGCCGCGATTCGTTAGAGATATTTGAAACACAGAAGCGTGAAGACCTTGCAGCAAAAGAACGCGAGGAATTAGCCATCATAGAAAAGTTCCTGCCTAAACAAATGAGTGCTGAAGAACTACAGGCAGAACTGAAAGCGATCATTGCACAGGTTGGAGCTACATCTCCTGCCGATATGGGCAAGGTTATGGGTACTGCTACCAAACAACTGGCCGGCAAGGCCGACGGCAAAATGATCTCTGAAACAGTAAAACAATTACTGCAGGGCGCATAGTCCGCTTATGGTGCTGGATATCATTGGCATATCGCTGATCATTATTTTCTTTATACGCGGCTACATGAAAGGTATCATTGTAGCCGCTTTTTCTGTGCTGGCTATTATACTGGGCATTATCTGCTCACTCAAGCTTTCATCCGGCTTAGCCAAATTCCTATACGACAATGGTATCATCACATCGGGCTGGGGCCAGCTTATTAGTTATATCCTGCTTTTCGTACTGGTAGTATTTATAGTACGACTCATAGCCAAAGCTGTTGAAAGCAGTTTTGATGCAGTGATGCTGGGTTGGGTTAACCGGGGTATAGGAGGCTTGCTATATGCGTTTATGCTTACCATTTTATGGAGTTCTTTCCTATGGATAGGCTCACAGATGCAGCTGGTAAGCCCTGAAACAATAGCCGGGTCAAAAACCTATCCTTATCTTTCGCAGGTAGCACCGTGGGTCTTCAATAAGATAGGTGCACTATGGCCTATGGTAAAGAATATTTTTGCAGATCTGGAAGTATTTTTCGGAAATGTAAACCAACAAATACCCGAACATGTGGATACTGCTCGATAATTATGATTCATTTACTTACATACTGCACGATTACCTGCTGCAAACAGGTAACGAATGCACCGTGTACCGTAATGATGAGATAAGTATTGAGGAATTGCAAAACCTGAATCCTTCACGGCTCATTATTTCTCCTGGCCCTGAAACGCCTTTGCAGGCGGGCATTTGCATGGATGCTATACAGGCATTCCACGACCGGATACCAATATTGGGTGTGTGCCTGGGGCACCAGGCATTGGGCATGTTCTTTGGCGCAAAATTGATACATGCTCCTTATCCTATGCATGGTAAGACCAGCGAGGTAGTCCATAACAACAGCACTATTTTTAATAATATCGCTTCGCCTTTTACAGTGATGCGTTATCACTCGTTGATAATTGACAACCTGGAGAATACAGGCTTAACGGTTACAGCCCATACTCTTGAAGATGGCTGTATCATGGCTATTGAGCATAACAAGTTCCCATGCACAGGTATACAGTTCCATCCTGAGTCTATCGGCACTCCGCAGGGACTGCAATTATTAAAAAACTGGGCTGAATTGTACTAATGGCTACAAAGCTGTGCAGCAGCTTGTTTAGCCGGCTTATAACCCATCTGCACTGCATGCTGCAGGTCATCACACCCGCCTTGTCCCATAGCGCGGCGTACTATACCACGGCGCATATAAAACAAAGGTTCTGTTTCGCTGTTTTCGATCGCTTTTGTATAGCAATTGGCTGCTTCCGGCAAGCTGTTCTGTTGCTCCAGGCAATTGCCTTTTATAAACCAGG
>JANINW010000006.1:201214-252580 GCA_024508935.1 Flavipsychrobacter sp.
GGCTCCTGCAGCAGCACTTTTTCTATATCTGCAAGCGCCTGCAATGGTTGTTGCGCCTGCTGAAATACCAATGCACGCGTAAACAAAGCTTTGGGATATTCATTTAGTGCAATACAGGTATTTAATGCAGTCAATGCTTCAGCCACCTGCCCCTTTCGCAGATGCACAACACCTTTATTATACCACGCCTTGTAGTTGGCATTGTCTGTACTGATGGCTTCATCAAGATGCTGCATAGCTTCATCGTATTGCCCCGTATTCAGGTACACACCACCTATACTGCTTTGTGCAATAGATGAATTAGGAAATGTATTTACAATAGCTTTCCAGAAATTCAGTTCAGATAACCAGATGTTATTGCGAACATAGGTAGCACCTGCAAGCGCAACGCAAAGGCCAGTTGCCGCAATAAGTGATACAACTTGCTGCTGCTTTTGTACGAACCAGGTAAAGAGATAATATATGACAGGATACAGTATGCCAATGCAGGCAATATACAGATAGCGGTCAGCCATCAGGACTTCGCCAAACTGTACAAACTGCAATACAAAGATTATATTAACCGTATAAAACAATAGCCCGCCACATAATACAGTCCAGCGTTTTTTGTAACTAACAACAGTCAACAAAAGAAGCACCAGTGCAATGATAGCGTACAGGATATGCATTATCCCTATTTCTTTAGGATAAGGATATAATACTGATAGTTTTACGGGCAATAACACCTGCACTATGTATTGCGTATATGCATAGCCTGCAAATACTATTCTTTGCAGCCAGCTATATTCTGCATGCAGGTTAAGGAATGTACCCTGCTCCTGCGCCCTGATAGCAACTATACCCACTGGTATAGCCAATACAAGTAAAATTAGTTTTACAACCAGGGTGTTTTTTTCTTTCAAAGACCTTTGCAGCCATATATCTACTGCAAACAGGCATAACGGCAAAGCCACTGCTGTAGCCTTGCTCAACATAGCTGCAATACCTGCCACCAGCACATACAGCAACCACTGCATTTTACTTGTTACAGTATACCTCGCATAAGCCCATACACTCAACAGAAAGAAAAAACCATACAATACGTTTTTGCGCTCTGCCACCCAAGCCACGCTTTCGGTTTGCACAGGATGTATTGCAAACAGCAGTGCTGTAAAAAATGCTAACTGCGGGTTTTTATTCAAAGTGATAATAAAATTGTACAAAACCACAGTACTGACTGTGTGCAGTAGGATGTTGGTAGTGTGATAGACAAAAGGTTCTTGCTTGCCTATCAAAAAATCAAGTGCATAAGAAAAGAGCGTGAGGGGGTGGTAGTTGCCAATATAAAATTCAGAGAACCACCTGCTGATATTCTCCGAATTCAGCGTGCGGATGTCTTTATTCTGCAATACATATTCTGCATCATCCCAGCTCATAAACCCGGCATGAAATAACTTACCGTATACCAGCAGTGTAGCTGTAAGCAGTATTGCTATATGCAGCCACTTGTTCTCAAAAATGCTTTTCTCCTGTTTTAGAGCCATCTCCAGTTTATAGTACCATGTGTATAGTAAGTGATCGTTCCGTCTTCCAAAGCTACTTCTAATTGACCGTTCGGCATGGCCTGCAAGACTGTAGCATTTACTACCAGGTCATCATTATAAAATTCCTGCATTTCGCCCTTCCTGAATAAACTGGCATTGTACCGTTCCATTATAGCACCGGGGTTACTTATCTGAGCCGTATTTTCCAATATTCTCTTCCTTACCAGGTCCAGCAGGTCATCAAGCTGATAATTTCTCCCTGATGCTATTCTCAGGGAGGTGGCGTAAGGTAGTTCCGGAGGGAAATGGTCTTGCAGCACATTTAATCCTAAACCTACAATGGCCCATACCCATTTATTGCCCCGCAGCACATTCTCTATCAGCACCCCCCCTGCCTTTTTGTCATTGATTATTATATCATTAGGCCATTTAATACGTACATCCCAATGCTCATCGAGTGCCTGTAATGCATCTGCTATGGCAGTCGCAACGCATGCATTAAACAGGAATTGGCTGTCTAAACCACAGTCAGGGCTGGTAATAACGCTCATGAGGAGGCTTTGGCCGGGTTCATCGGCCCAGGTTTTACCCCTTTGCCCTTTCCCGCCGGTCTGCGAGGCGGCAGTTATTGTCAGGCCGGGCTGTGCCGTATCGGCATCTGCAAGGCGCATGGCATAGTTATTGGTACTATCTATACTATCTAAAGCAATGATTGGGGCGTCCAATATGGCTTGTAAGTTTACTGACAAAGTTTCTGTAATTTTGAATGCCCGTAAAGATATTGCCAAACAAAAACAGATTTATAGCGATTTGGATAAAATAATAACTGCATTACAAGGACGCAAAAAATCTGCTGTCCGCCTTACAAGAAACAGCAAACTATTCAAGACAATTCTTAAAGCCATACAGGATAAGAAGGGAGAAGACATAGTATCGCTCGATTTAAAAAAAATAGAGGAAGCGGTAGCGGATTTCTTTATCGTATGCGAAGCGAATTCGAACATACAGATGAAGGCTATAGCAGACAATGTAATAGAGCAGGTAGAACTGGATTGTGATGAAAAGCCCTATCATGTGGAACACGGCGCCCACTGGACGCTGGTAGACTATGTGAACGTGGTTGTACATATCTTTCACAGTGAACAACGTAAATTTTACGACCTGGAAAGCCTTTGGGAGGACGCCGAGCGCCAGGAACACCACGACAAATAACACAATTGAAGCATACGATCTTATAAAGAACAATGGAAGAAAATAAACAACGCCCCGGCGGCAAACCGGGGAATGATAAAGGACAGCGAAAAGGCCCGCGCTTTAATATATACTGGATATACGGTATCATGTTCATTCTGCTCATTGGCCTCAATTTCCTGGGCAATGGCTTTGGCAGCGCTGCCAAAGAAATGAGCTTCCAGGATTTCCGTACGCAATACCTGGATAAAGGCATAGTGGAAAAGCTGGTAGTGATAAACAACAGCGAAGTAGAAGTTTATGTAAAACAGCAACAACCTACTGCCACACCTGATAATAAAATGCCTTTCAGCTCTGCAGAAAAAAGCCCTGCAGTCACCTTCCGTATAGGTACGGTGGAACAATTTGAACAAAACCTGAAAGACGCCCAACAAAATGTACCGGACTACCAGAAAGTAAGCGTAGTGTACAGGCAAAGCGGCAGCCTGGTAAATAATATTCTTACCAATTTTCTGTTGCCGGGCTTATTCATCATAGCCATCTGGTTCTTCGTAATGCGCAAGATGGGCGGCGGCGCAGGCGGTGGTGCAGGTGCAGGCGGTATCTTCAACATAGGTAAATCAAAAGCACAGCTCTTTGAAAAAGGCACACGTGTTACTATAACCTTCAACGATGTAGCGGGCCTGGACGAAGCTAAAGTGGAAGTGATGGAAATTGTTGACTTCCTGAAGAATCCTAAAAAATATACGGCACTAGGCGGTAAAATACCTAAAGGTGCTTTGCTGGTAGGCCCTCCGGGTACGGGTAAAACCTTGCTGGCAAAAGCAGTTGCCGGCGAAGCACAGGTACCCTTCTTCTCCATGTCAGGTTCTGATTTCGTAGAACTGTTTGTGGGTGTGGGCGCCAGCCGTGTACGCGACCTGTTTAAGCAGGCACGTGAAAAAGCGCCTTGTATCGTGTTCATTGACGAAATAGATGCTATAGGACGTGCCCGTGGCAAGAACATGGTGATGAGCAATGATGAGCGTGAAAATACACTGAACCAGCTGCTGGTAGAAATGGACGGTTTCAGCGGCGACACAGGCATTATAGTATTGGCGGCTACCAACCGCCCCGATGTACTGGACTCTGCCCTGCTGCGCCCAGGTCGTTTCGACAGGCAGATATCTATTGATATACCGGATGTTAAAGGCCGTGAAAAAATATTTGATGTACACCTGAAGCCTATTAAAAAATCAAAAGACCTTGACATCAAAAAACTGGCAGTACAAACCCCGGGCTTTGCCGGTGCTGATATAGCCAATATTTGTAACGAGGCTGCACTGATAGCTGCACGTAAAGGCAAAACTGAAGTAGACATGAGCGACTTCAACGATGCTATTGACCGTGTGATAGGTGGCCTGGAGAAAAAGAACAAGATCATCTCTCCGGAAGAGAAGAAAGTAATTGCTTACCACGAGGCCGGCCACGCTATATGCGGCTGGTACCTGGAACATGCCCACCCGCTTATCAAGGTATCTATTGTACCGCGTGGTGTTGCAGCGTTAGGATATGCCCAATACCTGCCTAAAGAGCAGTACCTGTACACCATAGAACAGATGAACGACCAGATGGTAGCCCTGTTCGGTGGCCGCGCTGCTGAAGACCTGATATTTGGGCAGATATCTACGGGTGCACAAAACGACCTGGAACGCATTACCAAAATGGCTTACTCTATGGTTACCATTTACGGGATGAATAACAAGGTGGGCAATGTCTCTTATCACGATGCACAACAGGAGTACGCTACTACTAAGCCATACTCTGAGGAAACAGCAAAGCTGATAGATGAAGAAGTGCGCACATTGATAGCCACAGAGTATGAACGTACTAAAGCCTTGCTGAGTAAGCATATGGACAGCCTGAAAGCACTGGCAGAAGAACTGCTGAAAAAAGAGGTGTTGTATAAAGACGACCTGGAACGCCTGATAGGCCACCGTCCGTTTGAAGACATGACACCAAACGAAGGTATACCACCGGTTGCCAGCGGTGCAGTAAATTCTGAAACTTATAACGGTTAATAAATTTAAGAGCTAATACATAAAAGGGGCTAACCATTCGGTTAGCCCCTTTTTCAATATAGTCTCAGATAGTTTTAGTGATTGCGTAGCTTGCCTATTGCGCTGTCCAGCGACGACTTTAATTTATCGATAGCGCCTTCCACCGCTTTATAATGCGTATCTGCATGGCTGGTAACCGCTACTGGTCCCATTCCCTTCAGCCTGGCCTCCAGCATACAACGTTTGTCATTGCCGCCTTCTTTTTGCCCGTTCTCGTCACCTATATGCACCTGTATACTGGTTAGCTGCTCACTGAACCGTCCCAATTCATCTGTTATCAGGTTTTCGAAAGTAGACCGGAAGCCCTGGTTTCCGTCTATATGATTGTCTGTATTGATCTGTACCAGCATAATACCCTATTTTCTTTCTTTTACAACAAGCCTGCTTATGAATAGTTTAATAGAGGGAAAATTAAGCCTCCACCTGCAAACGGTGCCAATACAAATGACCGGTGCGTTTTTTCCTGTTTACTTTTTACTTTTGCCCCAATATGCAAACGTTTAAAACCTCGAAGGCGAAAGAAAATATACTGAGCAAGATACGGAAGGGGCTTAACCAGGGTGCTATGCCTATGCCTTTCCCCGAGGCAGAGAAGCAGCAGGTGCAAGATGTATTTGCCGACAGCGGCCTTTCGGCTGAAGAGACTTTTGCTGAAAGCTTCATTAAGCTGGGCGGCAAATTTATTTTTTGCGATAATGAACAACAATTACTCGAACAGCTATTTACACTGCACGAAAGCCGCGGCTGGCAGCAAATGCTTTGCGCAGAAAAACGACTGCTGGATCTTTTGCGTAATAACAAACTGAATATAGCAGAACCCGCTGATGAAACGGCTGAAAAAGCGGACGCATGTATCACCGGCTGCGAACTGCTGATAGCGCGTACAGGCTCTGTGCTGCTGAGCAGCAAACAACATATGGGGCGTACAGCACCCGTGTTTTACCCGGTACATATCATTGTGGCTTATGCAGGCCAGGTAGTAAATGATATACAGGATAGCCTTAATGTACTGAAGAAAAAATACGGCAATAACCTGCCTTCTATGATAAATCTGAACACGGGCCCAAGCCGTACAGCAGATATTGAAAAGACACTGGTAGTTGGCGTACATGGCCCCGGCGAGGTATTTTGTTTTTATGTAAATGCCTAAAAATGGTAATGCTGAACATGAAATGAATCATGCTCAGCATTTTAAAAAAGGTCTATAAGCAAGTAAGTGGGTCAATCAATTAAGGGCACATAAGGGCTGGGACGCATTAATTGATGTTGACGTTCAAGTATTTACGTTGTCATCAACTATACAAAGTAACGACAGGTTTTCACTATTAATTTGTCCTATTCTCCCAAATGGCGATTTCATTCGACGAACGGTAACTTTCATTCGACGAATGGTAAATTAATTATCATTTTCTTTGCGTGCAGTACGGCTTATCTGGTTAAAAACACTGAGAAAATCGGCCCGTACAGACCTGGCAACAGGTATCTGCATATTATCGTCCATAATGAGCATACCCGAGGTTTGATAACTTTTGATATGGTTCATATTGGCTATGTACGAACGGTGCACTGAATAGAACACCTGCTCATCTAATATCTTCCGGTAAGCTCCCAGGTTGTAAGAACTCATAATGCTATAGTTCGGGGTAACTACCTTAGTATACTTGTTCACACTTTCGAAGTATAATATATCATCAGGGTTGAGGTAATCGACACCTTTAATATTGGGTATACCTATTTTTCGGGCATTGTGGTTGTGATTATTGCCGGTTGGTGAAGCTGGCTCTTTTGAAGCTGGCTTATCCTTAATACGCTCCAATGCTTTATTTACCGCAAATGAAAGTTCGTAATCATCAATAGGCTTTAGCACATAACCCGCTGCCGAAAATTTGATTGCCTGCAATGCAAATTCGCTGTGAGCTGTAATAAATATAACCTGGAAAGGAATAGACGGAAATAGTTTAAGGAAGTCGATACCCGATTTTTCCGGCATGGAAATATCCAGGAAAAGTATGTCTGGCGTTTTTTCACGTACGGCTTCCATACCGTCTTTCCATTGGGTATATTTCCCTGCTATATACAGTGTAGGAAATAATACCGCCAGCCTTTTTTCGAGCAGGTCTATAGCCTTTGGTTCATCGTCAATGATAATACAATTTATATCAGGCGACATATTTAAGGTTTCTGATAGTAAGTTTTACAATTGTCCCGGTCTCCGGCTCACGCTTATCAATATACTCAAGATAAATATTCATCTGCTCATATTCTTTAAAAATATCAATGAGCTGCCTGGTAAGGGTGGTACCGAATGATTCTGATTCGTAAGATCTTTCCCTTTCTTTCTTTAATTCTTTAGCGCGCACCCTGCCTACGCCATTGTCTTCTATAAAACATACCAATTCATCTGTTGACTGCCCCTGCTCGAACTTTAAATATAAAAAACCTTTTTCCTTTTTATGAAACAGGCCATGGTTAATAGCATTCTCTACCAGGGGCTGCAATAAAAGAGAAGGTATTTGTACACTGTCGGCAGGTATCTTGTTGTCCACCTCTATCAGGTAATCAAACTTTTCTTCAAACCTGATCTGTTGTAATTCAATATAGTTAGTCAACATCTCAATTTCGCGAGAAAGGGTGATATACCGTTCCTGGGAAGATTTTATATAGGCCCGCAGCAAACGTGAGAATTTGTTTACGTGCATATATGCCTCATCAAACTTTTTATTGCTGATAAAATATTGAGAAGCGCTGAGTGTGTTGAATATAAAATGCGGGTTGATCTGAGCATACAATGCCCTGAGCGACAATTCTGTAAGCTGGCGCTTTTTCTCTGTATTACGCGCCACATAATAGCGCGTAAGCAGGATAATACCGGTTACAAACATGGAGAACAGCAATATGCCGGTTATCCAGAACACGATCTGCCAGGTAGATGTCTGGTACCAATAAGGAGCTTTATAAATATAAAAAACAAAAGGTTTACTATTCCATACTTCGTCTGTAGCAACACATTCGACTTTATAAAAAACAGCCGATTTAACATCTCCTACCAGCACTTCACCAGAATTGCTTTGCTGCCAATCACCATTCCCAAGTTTATAATTGTACATGCACTCTCCTATCCCGTAAGGATTGATAAGATCCAGGGATATTTTCTGTACATCCTTTGGCATGCGCAATGTGTCCGGGCTGCTTATAGTGCTATACCCCGGCACAGAAACGGCCAACCGCATAAACTTCCCCCTGTCAGATACATCCATAGAATTTGCGCCAGCCAGCTCGTTGATATGCGGGGTAAATACGCCCTGGTCTGTATTTACAATAAGGCGGCCATAAGCGTTAATCACAAAATCATTTACCTGGTTGTAACAGCTCTTCTTTATATTCTTCACCACTTTTATATGCCCTATATGCAATGGCCCCAGTATATGTGCGTAGGCAATACCAAATTTACCAGCCAGCACCAGCCTGTCGCTGTTTACATCCATATAAGTACCGGAAAGGGTAGCAGGCACATATATAAATGACATGCGCTTTTCTTTCGTATTATAAACTACAATTTTATCATCCGTTTGTATATATATGTTATAAAACCTGTCACATTTTATATTTGCTATACCCCGTATCTGCATTCTGTTAAGGAAATCAACATTGAGGTTAACATGCCTGTCCGTTTCGGGATCGAGTACAATAATGCTTGATCTGCTATAGAACCAGTACCTGTTTGTTAAAGAGTCAAACATCAGGTTCACAAGCCTGTCCAGCGTAGCCTGGTGATACCGATAGTTACCATTACTGTCCTTCGTAATATTCACTACGCCCTTATAAGTTGTTGTCCAGAAATTATATGGTTTGTATTGATGCATTGAGAAAAAACTTGCTTCATACAGGTATTTCAGCGAGTCTGACACCGTTTCAGGCTGATCATTAAAATATTTAAAACTTAGCTTCCCGGATCTTGCAAGAAAATGCTCCTGGCTGCCAGTGTAATAATTATAGATGTATAAACTATTTGCCTGTAGCAGAAATACAGAAGAATCATTCCGCACACACACATAGCGCAGTTCATTATCCATTCTTTTAGCAGAAATGAGTTGCAGGTTTGCATTAAGGCTATACAGTACCGATAATTTTTTATTCCACCAAAATGAATTGCCATTAGCTGATGTACCTAAGCATTTGCAGTCGATAAGCATATCCAGGGAGCTATCTGTCTTAAAGAAGCTATTTATACCTGCGTCTGCCCATATCCCATCTGTATTTGTCGTATACCACTTGTTACCAAAGGCATCTGAAACAAAATTGGCCACCTGCACATTTTCAGGTATACTTTTTTGACGCCACCTCCTGCGCAGGGAAAAATCACGGTTTAGCGTATAGATGTACTTATTCGTGTGCATTAATGTAGAATCTATCAGGCAACTGACAATATAAATATTCTCATCTGCCGTTGCTCCGTAATATGTTATTGGCCGTATTTCAAAAGCATTTGACTTATAAGTATAAGTCATAAGCTCTTTCCCCCTGAACTGGTAAGCGTACATGCCATCTTTTGTAAGAACAAACTTCCTTGCACTAATATTTTTCCAGAGCGCTATCGGCAATATCCCTAATACACGTACCTGCAGCTTATTATCATGCATGGTACATTTCAAAGTTTTCCGGTTAGGCAAAACGACATAGATACTGGTATCAATATATGATGGATATGTTCTGTAAATATTGGGAATAAGCACTGTTGAGCTAATGTTTCCGTTTGTATCAATGCCTACAAGCTTGGTTACCTCTCCGCTGGAACTGAATAAGCTATGCAGCACATACACCGTGTTTCCATAATCTTCTATCTCCGTCACCTTAATATTATGTATACCAGTACGCAGATCAACATTTTTATAGACATCATTCTCTATATATCCAAAGCTGTATCCGTGCGTATACAGCCATACCCTGCCCCTGCTGTCGGGCATTACCCTCCATACATCATTAGCCGGCAGGCCATTGGTTGTATTATATACCTTAAAGTTATAGCCATCATATCTTACCGCACCATTATCCGTTGCAAACCATAAATAGCCGTACTTATCAGGGAAAGTACTGTAAACATTATTGGTTGGCAGTCCATTTTCTACCGTGTAATGCAGCAGCCCGGTTGAGTCTTTTACCGAGTGACCATAAGCCAGTAATGGCAACCAACAAAACAATATGAAAAACTGCCTGAAATGCATAGTACTACAGCATGTAAAATAATGCATTTAATTTTGCCATTTTACAGCCGGGCATGAAACAGGATATTTCTACTGAACAGGATGTGGTTGTTTTGGTAGACACTTTTTATAATAAAGTAAAATCAGACGACACTATCGGGTATATCTTCCATACCATTATAGGCGAAGACTGGTCTCACCATCTGCCTGTTATGTACGCTTTCTGGCAAATGGTCTTGTTTAATAAAACAGGCTATGCAGGCAATCCCGTTAAGAAACACATTGATATAGATAAGCAGCTTCCATTGCAACAATTACATTTCGACAGGTGGACCAGCCTGTGGAACGAAACAGTAGACAGCCTGTTTGAAGGAGGAGTGGCTGAAGAAGCGAAAAAACGTGCAGCACTGATGATCCATCTCATACGCATGAAGGTAGTAATGGCCAGGAACGGGAAAACTATCCTGTAATATTGCCTGTATCAGCAAACTGTTTTCTAAATTTGACTATGCACACATTCACCATTTCAGGCAGGTATATAGATATATTCCGCAGGCGCACCTATCCTGCTATTATTACTATAGCTGATGGAAGGATTGCTGCTATTGAAGAAACACAAGAGGCCGCATTGCAATATATCCTGCCGGGCTTCATAGACGCGCATGTGCATATAGAAAGTTCTATGCTTACGCCTACAGCGTTTGCACGGATAGCTGTTACGCACGGTACCGTTGCAACAGTTTCAGACCCACATGAAATTGCCAACGTATGTGGTGTGGCAGGCGTAGAGTATATGATAGCCAATAGTAAGCAAACACCTTTCAAATTCTTCTTTGGCGCTCCCTCCTGTGTTCCAGCTACTTTTTTCGAAACTGCCGGGGCTCATATCGATGCAAAGGCTATAGAGGACCTGATGAAGAACCCTGATATTTGGTACCTGGCTGAGATGATGAATTACCCGGGTGTGCTGCATAAAGACCCTGAAGTAATGGCCAAGATAAATGCTGCAAAACAAAGCGGCAAACCGGTTGATGGACATGCCCCCGGACTGAAAGGAGAACAGGCCATAGCTTATGCAGCAGCAGGCATCACTACCGATCATGAATGTTTTACCCTGGAAGAAGCACTGGATAAAATTGCTGCCGGCATGAACATTATCATACGGGAAGGCAGTGCTGCTAAAAACTTTGAGGCATTACACCCTTTATTTAGCGCACATCCCGGTAGTCTCATGTTTTGCAGTGATGACAAGCACCCGGATGAATTGGTATTTCATCATATAAACGGACTGGTAAAACGCGCACTCACAAAAGGCTATGACCTATATGATGTATTATATACTGCCTGTATAAAACCTGCAGAGCACTATAATATACCGGTGGGGCTATTAAGAGTAAACGACCCGGCAGATCTCATCGTCATCGACAACCCGCAGGATTTTAATATCCTGCAAACATATATTAACGGAGTACTTGTAGCTGAAAATGGCCGCACACTACTGCCGCATACAACTGCTGCCCCTATCAATAATTTCAATACCAGGCATAAATCCCCTGCCGATCTTATTGTACCGGCAAATGGCCCTGATGCTCTGCTGAATGTTATTGAAGCGCTTGAAGGGCAACTCATCACTAATTGTATTGAGATGCCGGCCAAAATAGAAAATGGCGCTATTGTCAGCAACACAGAAAATGATGTATTGAAAATAGTGGTGGTAAACCGGTATGATCCTGATGCGGCCCCGGCTATCGCCTTTATTAAGAACTTTGAATTAACCGCCGGCGCCATTGCTTCAACCGTTGCGCACGATTGCCATAACATCATAGCCGTGGGTGTAGACGACATTTCATTATGTAATGCCATCAATGCACTTATAGATGCCAAAGGCGGCATATCTGTTTCAGGAATAGACGGTACAGTGCATTGTATGCCATTGCCTATAGCCGGGTTGATGACAGGTGATGATGGCTATGAAGTAGCCAGGCAATATAGCCGGCTCGATGCGCAGGCTAAAGCATTGGGCACTTCTTTAAAAGCGCCCTTTATGACTTTATCGTTTATGGCTCTGCTGGTCATACCTGCCCTGAAGCTGAGTGACCAGGGGCTGTTTGACGGAAGCAAATTTGAATTTGTACCCCTTCAAAAATAAAAACAGCCTCTTCGAAAGAAGAGGCTGCTGAAGTAATATTAAAATTATTATTTGTATTCTTTTAGTGCTGCTTCCAGGCAATCCATAGCAGCGTTTATGTCATCGCTGTTCAGCACATAAGCCAGCCTTACCTCGTGTTTACCTTTACCCGGTGTAGCATAAAAGCCGGAAGCAGGCGCCATCATTACCGTAGCACCATTGTGAGAGAAAGACTCGAGTAACCACTGGCAGAATTTTTCGCTATCATCTACCGGCAGTTCTGCCATAGCATAGAAAGCACCGCCAGGTAACGGGCATTTTACCCCTGGCATAGCTTGCAGTCTTTTTACCAGCAGGTCGCGACGCGAGGTATATTCGGCATGTACTGCATTAAAATAATCGGCCGGCAGGTCTACTGCTGCCTCGCCCAGTATTTGTGCAAACGATGGGGGGCTGAGGCGCGCCTGTGCAAATTTCATAGCAGCATCCAGCACCTGCTGGTTGCGTGTAATAAATGCGCCTATGCGGCCGCCGCAGGCACTATAACGTTTAGAAATGGTATCCATCAGGATAGCATGCTCCTCGAGGCCTGGCAGTGATAATGCAGAAATATGCTTACGACCATCGTAACAAAATTCACGGTAAGCTTCATCGCTAAACAGGAACAGGTCATGCTTCAGGCATATGGCTTTCAGTACTTCCAGTTCTTCCATGCTATACAAATAACCGGTAGGGTTGTTTGGATTGCATATCATGATAGCTTTTGTACGGGTGGTCACCGCTTTTTCAAACGCTTCGATAGAAGGCAGCGCAAAACCATCTTCTATTCCTGATGGTATCGGAACGATCTTTACACCTGCACTGGTAGAAAAACCATTGTAATTGGCATAAAATGGCTCAGGAATGATGATCTCATCTCCCGGGTCCATACAGCTCATTATTGCAAAGGCAATGGCTTCCGAACCGCCGGTTGTTACTATTATCTGGTTGCTGTTTACGTTGATATTATTGCGACTGTAGTATTCTACTAGCTTTTTGCGATAACTTTCAAAACCTGCACTATGGCTATATTCCAACACCTTCATATCTACATGGCGCACTGCATCCATAATAGCTGGCGGGGTTTCAATATCGGGTTGTCCTATATTCAGGTGATACACCTTCGTGCCCCGCTTTTTAGCAGCTTCTGCATAAGGTACCAATTTACGTATCGGGGAAGGCGGCATTAATGCACCGCGATGAGATATTACCGGCATGGCGCAAAATTAGAAAACCCGCACCTTATTTATATAGCTTCTATCAAAAAAATAACCGGCTGTAAACCAGCCGGTTATTTGTCAAGTCAGAAATTGTAAAACAACTTAGTTCTTAGCAGGTGCTTTTTCAGCTGGTTTAGCATCAGCTACTACCGTACCTTTTATGTGCAGCTCATAACGCTCTTTACCATCTGGCACATAAGCATTTGATTGTATATAGATATCTTTTGTGAAAGGACTAACCCTGCCCTGCGTATTATAACGAACAGTTATCTTGCTCTTTTTACCCGGCAGGATTGGCTCTTTAGGCCATTCCGGCGTAGTACATCCGCAAGATGCAGATGCATTTTGTATGATCAGGGGTTCCTTACCAACATTGGTAAATTCAAATATGTGTTCTGCTACGGGGCCTTCTTTAATAGTACCAAAGTCGTACGTATCGCCATTTTTGAATTTGAATTGCGGAGCGTTAGGATTAGCGGGCTTCGCATCCTGCGCATATGCACTTAATGCCGTTACAGCTGTGCAAAGTAGTGTTACAAATAAACGTTTCATGTTATCGTTTTTCTTTTTAAGACTTACTAAGTTACAAAGTTTATTATTCAACCGGGTTTGTTTTTGAGCCATCTCCCAGCACCGTGCCTTTTATCTGCAACTGATAACGCTCGCGCCCCATAGGCACCAACGCATTCGACATGATAAATATATCCCTGTTAAAAACACCGGGACGGCCGACCGTCTTATAATGGACTGTGATCTTGCCTGTTTTGCCGGGTAGTACAGGGTTTTTAGACCAGTCTGGCACTGTACAACTACAAGATGCACTTACATCGTGTATCCGTAAAGGTTCTTTGCCTGTATTCGTGAATACAAATACATACACGGCATCAGGGCCTTCTTTAATGGTGCCAAAGTCGTGAATGTCTCCCCCGGCAAATTTAAACTGGGGAGCCTCCCGGTTAATAGCGGCTGCATCCTGTGCATATGCACCTGTAACCGATACCAAAACCAGGCAGATCCAAACAAACAACCCTTTCATATTAAATCCCAGAATCAATTATCGGGTTTTTATCATTGAAGTATTTTCCGGAACTGAGTTTTCAGGTGCCTTTTCAACAGTACCTTTAATAGTCAGTACCTTTACGCCTGCATTAGAAGTAACGGTAATGGTTTTGGTAAAAGGACCAGGACGGCCGGCGCTTGCAAAAGAAGCTTTTACAGAGCCTGTCTGACCAGGTTTTACCGGTTCTTTTGAATAAGACGGGGTAGTACAGCCGCAAGAAGCTTTTACTTCCTGCAATAAAATTGGTTCCTTACCTGTATTCTTGAATGTAAATTCGTATTCAGCGGCAGGACCTTCCGGAACTGTTCCGAAATCATGGCTTTCAGTCTTAAATGCCAGGTTTTCAGGTTTCAGTGAACTTGCCTGGGCAGGCGCCGGAGTTGTAGCTACAGCCATCTTCTCCACAGCAACAGGGTGGGCTTGTGCAACCTTTTCGTGTTTATCTTGCGCATAAACAGCCAAAGAGCCCATCAACACAACACTCAATGAGAGCAATATCTTTTTCATTTTTGCAATAAATTTTTACAATGATACAAACAATTATTATACCTAAGACGCCTGAAGGGCCGCTTCGGTTTGTTAATCCGCTGTTAAACAGCAAATATTTTTTGCATCATTTTTTAGTTAACAATCACCAATATAATTATTATTACAATGTTTGATTTTGAAGATGATATAAAGGCTTGTATTAAGGTTTTAAACATGGGAGGAACTATACTGTATCCTACTGATACAGTATGGGGTATTGGCTGCGACGCTCTTGACGGAGCAGCCGTGGAAAAGGTATTTAGCCTAAAGCAACGTCCCAAAGAAAAAAGCCTGATAGTACTACTGGCCGATGCCCGTGATATTTTAAAATATATAGCAGCACCGTATCCTGATATAATAGACATGGTGGAAAGCTTTGACAGACCTACTACTGTAATTTATGAAGGCGCATTAGAGTTTCCAGATAATGTGACCAATGAGGACGGCAGCATTGCCATACGTGTTACAAACGATCCTTTCTGCAAAGCACTTATCAAACGCCTGCAAAAACCACTTGTATCTACTTCTGCCAATGTCAGTGGCAGTCCTACGGCTGCTATTTTTACTGAGGTATCAGACGTTATAAAAAACGGCGTTGACTACATTGTAAAGTACAGGCAGGATGATCACTCTATTGCAGCACCATCCAGGTTGGTTAAAATACAGGACGACGGCAGTCTTACCATTATACGCCCATAATTATTTGAATTAGCTTTGCGCCCGTATGGATATTTCGTGTACACAGGATGAGCTGGACTTATTTAAAAGAATAGGGGCCGTTGCTGCTAAAACCAGCGTGGAATGTTACCTGGTAGGTGGTTTTGTGCGCGATAAATTGCTGAACCGCCCTACTAAGGACGTAGATATTGTTTGCATCGGAGATGGTATCTCCTTGGCGCATGCGGTGTCTGATACTTATCCCGGCAAACCACATGTGAGCTTTTTCAAAAATTTTGGTACTGCCCATTTCCGGTACGAGGGTTTTGACGTGGAATTTGTTGGTGCCCGGAAGGAATCTTACCGCAACGATTCGCGCAAGCCAGATGTAGAACCCGGTACATTAGAAGATGACCAGAAACGGCGTGATTTCACTATCAACGCGATGGCTATAAGCCTGAATGCAACAGATTATGGCAAATTGGTTGACCCGTTTAATGGTATTAAAGACCTCGAAGATAAATTGATACGCACCCCTTTAGGTCCCGATATTACTTTTTCAGACGATCCTCTGCGAATGATGCGCGGTATACGCTTTGCCACCCAATTAGGTTTTAATATCTATACGGAAACCTATGATGCCATTAAGCGCAATAAAGAACGTATCAAGATCATATCGCAGGAGCGCACAACGGATGAGCTGAATAAGATTATGCTCGCACCAAAACCTTCTGTTGGTTTTGACCTTTTATACCGTACGGAATTGCTGCACGAGTTCTTTCCTGCTTTGGTAGCCCTTGCAGGCACGGAAATGATAGAGGGCAAAGGACACAAGGATAATTTTTATCACACATTGCAAGTGGTTGACAACGTCGCCGCACGCAGTAACGACCTATGGTTGCGCTGGGCAGCTTTATTACATGATATTGGTAAGCCTCCAACCAAACGTTTTGAAAACGGGCATGGCTGGACTTTTCATGGTCACGATGCCGTGGGAGAACGTATGGTGCCCAAAATATTCAAACAGCTAAAGCTGCCGCAAAACGACCGCATGAAATATGTGGCTAAACTGGTAGCCTTACATCTGCGTCCCATTAGCCTTAGTAAAGAGGACATTACAGACTCGGCCATGCGCCGCCTGTTGTTTGATGCTGGAGAAGACCTGGAAGACCTGATGGTGCTTTGCGAAAGTGATATCACTTCTAAGAATAAACAAAAAGTACGGCGCTACCTGGAGAACTTTGCCTTGGTAAAGGAACGCCTGAAAGAAGTAGAAGAGAAAGACCGTATCCGCAATTGGCAGCCACCCATTGACGGCGAAGACATCATGCGCATCTTCAATCTTCCTCCATCCCGCAATGTAGGCATACTTAAAACAGCTATCAGGGAAGCCATCCTTGACGGCATTATACCAAATGATTACGATGCAGCCTATGCCTTTATGCTGCAGAAGGCTGCCGAACTAGGCATCTCCCAATAACAAAACGTTCAAGCATATAAAAGAGAAAGCCTCCCTTTCGGGAGGCTTATTCATGATTGGCTTATCTATGAATATCAAATATTAGTAAGCAGTAGATTCAGCAGCCCAGCTAGTCCAACCTTTAGTCCAGTCATTTGACGCATCAAACGCACCACGATAAGCAACAGATTGGAAACCACTCAGGCCTGTAAAGTCTGCACCTGAAACCGCAGGAGAAGCAGCTTGCAACAGGAAGTTTGGCGTACCTGAAGTTGCAGAAACAGCAGCAGAATATTTATTAGGATCAACCATTTTAATGTCTTCTGCATTGGCGATAACAGAGTTCAATGCTTTCAGGGCTATGAAATATGTTGAATCAGCAGTAGCTGCAGCATCACTCTTCCATGGAGTAGCACAACCAGCTATGATATTGTTCATAAATTTCAAAGTGCCATTCTTAACGTTGTTAATAGTTTTAGTACCCTTGGTACCATCTATATAACAGCCGATTGGGAAACCTACAAATACTGAGTTGAAGATACTTTCTGAAGAGTTACGACGGATCTGAGCGCCGTGCTGAAAGTTGGCATTGATACCTGAAGTAGAGCTGCCTGATGTTACCGGGCCTACGATAGTCATGTTAGAGAACATTGCTTTAGTTTGAGGCAGGTTGTCAGAACCATTCGCATCGTTATCAGATTCAAAACCATTAGAACCTGAAACGTCAGCTATAGTTTTAGCACGCTGTGCAAGACCGAATTGTACTTTACCAGAGAAACCGAAATCAGTATCAAAATCATCATCCCAGCTATAAGTAGCTACCAGGTGATCGCAGTTTACTGTACCGCCAAACCATTCAAACGCATCGTCACCTGAACGATAAACCTGTACATAACTGATTGTTGTACCGGCACCAACACCGCCCATTGTAAGGCCATTGATCTCGTTATCAGGAGAATAAGCTATACCCGCAAATTCAATACGCACGTATTTCATTATACCTGAGTTATCGTTTGCATCTGTACCACCATAATAGATATATGTTTTTTCATCGCCACCGGCTGTTGGAGTAAGGCCGCCTTCAATTTTGGCTTCACCACCAGTTGGATTGATAGGCGCTTTGCCTAAAAGTATAACACCACCCCAATCACCCTGGCTGCGTGCACCTGCAGCTTGTGCAGAAGTAAATATGATAGGATTGCTTGCAGTACCCTGCGCATCTATTTTACCGCCACGCGAAACTATCAGTGTACCTTTTGTTGCTTTATCACCCATGATGATAGCTCCAGCTTCAATTTTCAGGGTAGCACCACTTTTTACATACACGAAACCTTTCAACAAATATTTCTTACCTGCAGAAAAAGTACGGTCAGATGATATATCACCAGATACTTCTTCTGTGCCTGTTGATGTTGTTGTGGTAGTGTTGTTATTATTTTTGTCTTTTTTACAAGAAGCGAACACAGCTAAAAGCGAAAGGCTGAGTACAAGAATTTTTTTCATTTGGTTGTTAATTTTGGTGCGAAATTATCAGTGGCGTGTAACCGGCATGTTACGCCGGCATTAACTATATGTTAAGTATCGCTGTTTTAGAATTTATACGTGTATGTTAAAGAGAAAGTAGTACCAGGTTTGAATTCTTTAAGCACGTAATCCTGGTTTGTTGGGCGATTGGTGCTCTCTTTATTAAAGATGGCAGGATTATCGAACTTATCGTTCCTGTTCTGGTCGTAATACATGAATATTTTGGCATTGAGTATATCCTTTGCATTCAGGCGCAGCTCGCTCCTTTTACTAAGGTTATAAGAAACCTGGCCATCCAATACATTACGTGGATTTTCCCAGACATTACCCAATGTATTATTGCCCCCTTTGGCATTACCTACGAGGTAGATGCGTGGTCCAATACGGTTATACAGTACATTGAAATTCAGCTTCCCCTGCATAGCGGCATATCCTAAGCTGGTATTCACCACATAGTTAGACTGGCCCGTCAACGGGCGTTTAGTTTCTACAGTTTGGTTAGTGGTAATGTCTACATAGCTACTCTTTACCTCTGATTTTATGTAAGCGAGGTTAGCATAGAACGTCAGGTTTTTAAATACGTTGCTATTCTTTGCAATGAAACCGAGGTTTTTCCTTATCTCCACCTCTGCACCTACGTTTTGCGCAGCAGCAAAGTTCTGGGTAGAAATTTCTAACTGGCTGTTCGTTGCGTCTACGATGGCTTCCAGTGTATTATTAAAGTGTTTGTAAAACACAGATGCTGAAAGTATCTCTCCGCCTTTAGGGTAATATTCAAACCTCAAGTCTGCATTATGTATCTGGCTGCGTTCCAGGTTAGGATTACCGTAAGACAACGCAGACAATTCATAATCATAATAAGCAAATGGTGCTAATTCCCTAAACTCTGGCCTTGCTACTGTTTTGTAGTAAGAACCGCGCAGGTTTATCTTATCAGTTAGTGAATAGGTCAGGTTGGCTGATGGCAATACATCTACCCATGTTTTATCTACATGAAGCGGATTGCCTGTTACATCAAACGAATTCAGTTTTACATTAAAAGATTCTACACGCGCACCCCATACCAGACGCAATTTATCAGTAAACTTGTTATCCAGCATCAGGTAACCGGCAGCAGTTGTTGAGTTCGCATCATATGAATCAGAAGGAAGCGTACCTTCTACCAGAGTGTAATAATTTTTATCTACAAGATCTTTACCAAATAAGGTTTCAGCAGAACGTGACTTTATCGCATCAGCTTCAGTTGGATCCAATTTGATTTCATTGAGTGTCAACCCGAGAAAACGTGCGTTGAAATCACGCTGCCTGTACTGACCAAAAGCCCCCACCTTAATAGTCGTCTTATTCAGAAAAGACAATGGCAATGTATAATTCACATTAGCAGCATAGATATTTTCTCCCAGTTTAGAATACAGGCGGTTATTCGATTTACCGCTTGTACCAACTTCTGCCAGCATAGGCACAGATGGATCGTTGGAAGCATCCATAGGTTTACTGTAAACCAGTTTCCTTTGGTCGGGCTGATCATTTGTAACCCTGTTATAAGTAACCAACCAACCTAGTTTACTTTGTCCTACACCCATTCTGTGCTCTCCTTCCAATGAAGTTTTGAACAGTGATTTTTGTAACAAGTCGTAGGCAGTATATTTTATGTACTTGCTGCTGGTACCGTTTATACCTGTGCGCTCCAAATAGTAGTCGTCAAATATCTGGTTGTATATAGTTTTCAATACGATCTTACTTTTTGCAGAAGAATAACCAATATTGAGTAAGCCACCTAGGTTAGATGAATATTTATATGCGTTATCACCGTAGGTAAAGTCGTTATAGATACGATCCATGTTCGGTTCGCGTGTTTCAGTATGTGCATAGTTCACACCAGCTATAAAACCGATACGCTTGTTGCCTTTCAAAGAATATACCATTCCGGAAGTAGCCTGCAGGTTGATGCCCGGCAGTGCCTTCCTTTCTTTTACAGTATAATTATTATTTAATTGGTTGATGGCATTTACATTCTGCTGCTCAGTAAGACCAGACTGAATTGCTTTTGTAGATGGCAGGTTACCTTCCGGCAGTTTTCTTGAACCATCGTCAAAACCCAGAAAGTCTGTGCTGCTTCTATAGCCTGATTTAAAATCCTTGAAAGTAGACACGCTATTATAAGAAGTACCTAAAGAAATAGTATTGAAGTTTTGCTCCGGTATCTCTTTGGTAAGGATATTGATAACGCCGCCCGCAAAATCGCCGGGAAGATCTGGTGTAGCAGCCTTGGTAATAATAATATTATCTACCATTCCGGCTGGTATAATATCGAAAGAGAATGCTTTACGGTTTGGTTCTGTACTTGGCAGCACAGCATTATCTACCATGCCGGTATTATACCTGTCGCTCAGCCCGCGGATAATAACAAATTTATTATCCTGTATCGTAGTACCGCTAACACGCTTTAATACCTCACCTGTACTGCGGTCAGGAGATTTCTTAATAACATCGGCAGAAATACCATCTGATATGGCAGCACTATTCTTTTGTATCAGGTAAAGAGAGCTGATATTCTCTTTCTTAAGAGAAGACTTAACTACCACTTCCTGCAGCTCAGTAGCTTTTGCTTCTGTAATAGTTGTATTTACTGTAACAGTATTATTGTCTGTTACCTTGATATCGTCTACTTCTTTGGTCTGGTAGCCGATATATTTAATTTCTATTGTGTAGGTACCTGCATCTATCGGCAGGGTAAAATTACCATCCACATCTGTTTGGGTACCTCTTGTAGTGCCTTTTACCATTATGGTAGCACCAATTATTGCTTCCCCGTTCTTGCCGTCTGAAACCTTGCCCGTTATATTACCTGTGGCAAAAGCCTGCATTGCCGCGACGAGCAATACAAACATCATTGAAATAATACGCATAAAATAAGCCAATTTGAGTGCAAAAGTCCAAACTGAATGTTACCACCACTTTACGGGAATGTTACGCAAACATGAACCTTATGTTAACTGAATATTAAGTCTGCCGAAACGGGGCATGGATTGTTGCTATTTCGTTTTTTTATTCTTAACAGTAGCAGGCAACTATATCCCTGCTAAAAGATAATTTTGCAGCATTATGAATACCCGCCAGCTTTTCCAGCAGTATTTAGCCCAAACCTCGCCTGCGCCTATCGGCCTGGAGATAATCTCCGCCTCCGGCAACTATTTAACAGCAGCTGACGGCAGGCAATACCTGGACCTCATCGGCGGCATAAGTGTTTGTAATACAGGCCATTGCCATCCCAGCGTAGTAGCCGCCATTAAAAAACAGGCTGAAACCTACCTGCATGTGATGGTGTATGGCGAACTGGTACAAAGTCCCCAGGTAGCTTATGCGCAATTGCTGGCCAGCTACCTGCCGGCCCACCTGGATTGTGTATATTTTACCAATTCGGGTGCTGAGGCTACTGAAGGTGCAATAAAACTGGCCCGCAGGCTCACAGGCCGAACCGAAATAATAGCCTGTAACAACAGCTATCATGGTGCTACGCTGGGAGCACTAAGCGTGATGGGTGATGAATACTGGAGGAATGCCTTCAGGCCGTTATTGCCCGGCGTATGGCATTACGATTACAACAGCAGCGAATTGATAGACGCAATAAATCAAAATACTGCCTGTGTAATAATAGAAACGGTGCAGGCAGAAGCCGGCGTAATAGAACCACAGCAACAATGGCTGCAGCAACTCCGCAACCGGTGTACCGAAACGGGTACATTATTGATATTTGACGAGATACAATGTGGTTTTGGCCGTACCGGCAAACTCTGGGGGTTTGAACATTATAATATTACCCCGGATGTATTGATGCTGGGTAAAGCCTTAGGTGGAGGCATGCCTTTAGGCGCTTTCATTGCTTCGCACAGCCAAATGCAGTCATTTACCGCCAACCCGGTGTTAGGCCATATTACCACGTTTGGCGGGCACCCGGTGTCATGCGCTGCAGGTATGGCTTCTATGCAGGTATTGCTGGAAGAACACATGGTAGAGGCTGTTCAGGCGAAGGAACGCTTGTTTAGAGAACTGCTGGTGCATCCATCTATAAAAGCGGTACGTAGCAAAGGCCTGCTGATAGCAGTAAAACTTGAAAGCCCGGATGAAGTACTGCATACACTTACGCATTGCCTGGAGAAAGGGCTTTTTTCTGACTGGTTCCTGTTTGCAGCCAATTGTATACGGATAGCTCCGCCGCTTACTATAACTGAAGCTGAAATAAAAACAGCCTGCGATATCATCCTGTCTTCATTATAAAAAGGTAAAGGCAGCCCTTTTTACAAGACTGCCTTTTATTAATGCCCCTGTCGCATTAATAGCTATCTCAGAATAATTGTCTTGCTTTTGCCATTTACAGTTATGGTGGCCTGGTCATCGCAGCTTCCGTTACCATAATCCAGTATTCTTGCATTAGTGGCACCTTGTGGTGTTATTGCAACAGTGCCTTCTTCTATCCATTTGCAGTTCATAGCCACCAGCAATGGGCTGGTGATAGAGATATTAAATAATTTGCCAGTAGCCCTGGTAATAGAACCGCTGCCGCTGATGCGATAAGCATCATCACTTAGCTGCGATGTACTCTCCCCGTTAACCCAGGTACGTGTGCGCGACGCGGTATGTTTTACGGTATCGCCGGTAGCATTCAGCACCATCATACCATTGATGGATATATTATAATAAAGCTGGCCTGCGCTATTATGGCCCATATTGGTAACCGATTTTGTGCCAAGCACATGATTATCATTCACATAATAGTTGTTGAACCCTATAGTATGCACATAACCACTATCCCGGTAACGCCCCATATAGCTGACAATTATCTGCCCGCGCCTGGTGCGCCCATCAAGGCAAGTACAGTTGGCCGATCCAAAATCAATAGTGATCGTATGTGGTATAGAAACCGTATCTCTCAATACACTGGCACAACCGCTCAGCGGCACTGAGCCACCCTTTAGCTGTACAGCGCCTGTTGCATCTGCCTGGTCTGCCAGGTTTTGCACATCGTCAAAGGTTTGCTCCATCCTCGCCATATCATCAGCATAACCGGTATCTTCAGTAGCATCTGCAGATACTGTATCGTTTTTTTCGCGGTTGCAGGCGGTAAATACGAGTACCGCGGCGCAGGCTGCCAATGCAGCTATTTTCCTTGTTCCTGTTGTACGCATGGCTTAAAAATTTAGCCTTAAGACCCTTTATTTGCCTCATGGTTTAAGGACACGTTAAAAAAAATCTGCATTATTTTAGCCTCAGCCCCCCGGTAGCCTCCTAGAAGCCGAATATTGACTACATTTGCGCAAAATTTTTTCCATATTTATGCAGCTCGCTATTATCGGAACCGGCTATGTAGGATTGGTGACAGGTACCTGCTTTGCAGAAACAGGCAATGATGTTATGTGTATAGACATCAACGAAGATAAAATTGCCCGTTTGAAAGAAGGTAAATCACCTATATACGAACCCGGACTGGATACCCTACTTGAAAGGAACATCAAAGAAAACCGCATTCACTTTACCACCTCCCTGGCCGATGGCATTAAAAATGCCCAGATCATTTTCCTGGCGCTGCCTACGCCTCCGGGCAAAGATGGTGCAGCAGACCTGCAATACGTACTGGACGTAGCTGCACAATTAAGCACCATGATTACCAAATACACGGTAATTGTAAATAAAAGCACTGTACCGGTAGGCACAGCAGAAAAAGTAGCCGCCGTGCTGGCTCAAAAACTGGATAAAGACTTGTTCGATGTAGTTTCTAATCCCGAATTTTTAAGGGAAGGTGTTGCTGTAGACGACTTCCTGAAGCCAGACCGCGTGGTAATTGGTACCACTTCTGAAAAAGCCAAAAAACTGATGGATGAATTGTACCAGCCATTCCTGCGCCAGGGCAATCCTATCTATTTTATGGATGAACGTTCCTCTGAAATGACCAAGTATGCAGCCAATGCCTACCTGGCTATGCGTATATCCTTCATGAATGAAATGGCCAACCTTTGCGAAAAAGCCGGTGCAAATGTAGACTGGGTACGCGTAGGCATAGGCAGCGATAGCCGCATAGGCAAACGCTTCCTGTTCCCCGGCATAGGTTACGGCGGCAGCTGTTTTCCTAAAGACGTGCAGGCATTAGCTCAAACAGCACGCGAATGGGATTATGATTTCCGCCTGGTGAATACAGTAATGAATGTAAACGACCGCCAGAAAACCATACTGGGTAAAAAAGTAAAAGAGTGCTTCGGTAATGATCTTTCAGGCCGCACTTTCACTATATGGGGTCTGGCATTCAAACCTGAAACAGATGATATACGCGAAGCGCCTGCTTTGGAATTGATAAAAGAACTGCAAAGTGCAGGCGCAGCTATCCGCACTTACGATCCTGAAGCTATGCCTAATGTGCAAAGATTAGTTGGTGACAATGTTTATTTTGCAAAAGACCAGTATGATGCATTATCAGGCGCAGACGCATTGATTATTGCTACCGAATGGAGCGAATTCCGCAATCCTGATTTCAACCGTATTGCAGAACAACTAAAATACCCGGCTATATTCGACGGACGTAACGTGTATGCATTGGAAAAAATGCAGGACTTGGGCTTTTATTATGAAAGCATGGGGCGTAAAACCATACACGAACAAGTACGCGAAAAAATAGATGTACCAACCGGGGAGATCGTTCGCGAACGCGGCAACCTCGACTAATTAATTTACCAATCGCATATCATTTTCAATGGCTAATAAAAGAATACTCATTACCGGTGCAGCAGGCTTTCTGGGCTCTCACCTTTGCGACCGCTTCTTAAAAGAAGGCTATGATGTAGTAGGTATGGATAACCTCCTTACCGGCAACATTAAAAACATAGAACACTTATTCCCTGTAAAGGAATTCCAGTTCTATCATCACGATGTTACCAAATTTGTACACGTACCTGGACATATTGATTATATCCTGCACTTTGCCTCTCCTGCCAGCCCCATTGATTACCTGAAAATGCCTATCCAGACATTGAAGGTAGGTGCATTGGGTACCCACCACCTGCTTGGGCTTGCTAAGGCTAAAAATGCACGCATACTGGTGGCTTCCACTTCTGAAGTATATGGCGATCCGCTGGTACACCCGCAGAAAGAAGAGTATTGGGGTAACGTAAACCCGGTAGGCCCGCGCGGCGTGTATGATGAAGCAAAACGTTTTATGGAAAGCATCACTACCGCTTACCATACTTTCCATAACCTGGAAACACGTATCATACGCATATTTAACACTTATGGCCCGCGCATGCGCCTCGATGACGGCCGTGCATTGCCTACTTTCATGAGCCAGGCATTAAGAGGTGAAGATGTAACCGTATATGGAGACGGTTCTCAGACCCGTTCTTTCTGCTATGTAGATGACCTGGTAGATGGAATTTACCGTTTGCTGCTATCTGACTACAGCAAACCGGTGAATATTGGTAACCCGTCAGAAATTACTCTGCTGCAATTTGCCGAAGAGGTAATTAAACTTACCGGTTCTAAATCCAAAATTGTTTACGAACCGCTGCCGCAGGATGATCCGAAACAACGCCAGCCGGATATTACCAAAGCCAAAGAGCTGCTGGGCTGGGAACCTAAGGTAGACCGCCACGAAGGTCTGAAACGCACATTGGAATATTTCAAACAGCATATTTAAAATAATAAAGCCCTCTGCAAGGAGGGCTTTATTATTTATGTTATTTCTTAGATCATTTCACAAGATCGTTTTCCAGTTCGCGTACAATAGTCTCATTTACTTTAAGATTGTATGCTGCAGTAAATAAGCGTACCAATGCTGTCACATAACTATTCTCGGCTTCGCGGGCTTCAAGTGTATTAGCTATACCTACCCTGAACCTTGCCTTTTGTATATCGCTGTTCTCTTTGGCATACCTTACATTTTCCTGTTCCAGCTTGTATGCCGATACGGATACTTCATAATTGCGCCAGGCTGTGCGGTATTGCTTTGAGAGTTCTGTATTTTGTTTTTGGTACAGCAGGTCATCCCGCATTGCCTGCAAAGAGGCTACTTTAGCATTACGGTGAATATTGCCCCCCTGAAATAAAGGAAGATTAAGCGCCAGCCCTCCTGAAGGCCCATAGTTCCTGCTGAATAAAGAGAAACCCGATTGACTTTCAGTGCGCGTATAATTATAACTGCCATTCAGCGCAAGTGTAGGCAGGTGATAAGTCTTTGCTACACGTGCATTCAGCTTAGACACTTCCGCATTACGCCTTGCAATGTCTAGGTTAAGGTTTATTTCCTGCAAGCGCTCTTTATTTTCAGGCAGCATATTCATATTCAGTTGCAGGCTGTCATCTACAATATAGTTCACCTCTGCATCTGTTCCCATTAAAGCATTCAGATTGGCCCTTGCTGTAGTAAGAAAAGCCTCCTGGTTGAGTGAATCTGAACGGCGTGCATTATAATCTACTCTTGCCTGCAGGTAATCTACTTTTGCAGAAGCACCGGTCTCAAACTGCACCTGTGATAGGGTCATACGCATTTTAGCCAGGGCCAGACCTGTATCAATTGCTACGCCCTGCTGCTGCTGCCACACCACTTGTGCATAGGCTTGTATTACCTGCGACACCGTGGCTTGTATCTGCGCTTTCAGTTGTACTTCGCCTATCTGCTGCAGCTTAGTCAATTCCTTCTTCAACAGGAACATCCTGCCACCATCAAACAAAGTCCAGTTGAGCGTTACCGCACCGTTATAAGATATGCTGCCTGCATTCGGCACATCCTGTACACGCCCGTCTGCAAACTCTATATGCGTATTGGCAGTACCTGTGGTCACCGCTGCATTTGCATTCACATTGGGCAGCATACCTGCATTACCCGGCGTATTGTTTGCTGCCGCTATATCTGCAGTCTTTCTCGCTACTTTAATATCAAAATTATATTCCAGCGACCTGGCAATGGCATCTTCCAGGGTAAGGCGTTCCTGCGCACTGGCAGTATTTGCCACCAGCAACGATAATATCACCAGTCGTCTGAACATGCTTTTATGATTATTCATTCAGTTTTTCAATGGCTGTTGCCACAGGCTTTTGCCTGCGCGACAGGAAAGTATAAATTACAGGCACTATAAACAAGGACAATAACAAGGAGAACAACACCCCACCTACTATCACTATACCCAATGGTATACGGCTGGTAGATGCTGCACCCAAAGATAAGGCCAGCGGTAACGCACCAAATATCATGGCCAGGCTGGTCATCAATATAGGACGCAAACGCATGGACGCAGCATAAATAGCCGCATCTACTTTTGATGAGCCTTTATCTCTTATATGGTTGGCATATTCTACAATAAGGATACCATTCTTGGTCACCAGCCCAATCAGCATGATCATACCTATCTGCGAGAATATATTCAGCGTTTGCCCGAACAGCCATAAAGACAAGACAGCACCTGCTATAGCCAAAGGCACTGTTAGCATAATGATCAGAGGATCTATAAAGCTTTCAAACTGGGCTGCCAGTATCAGGTATATCAGCACCAATGCCAGTAAAAAGGCAAAGGATGTATTAGACGAGCTCTCCACATAGTCTTTAGATGAACCACCCAGCGAGGTAGAGAATGTTTCATCTATTACTTTCTTGTTTTGCATCTCCCTGTATATACGATCCATTTCTGCTATACCATCACCTATCGTTTTCCCGGGAGCAAGGTTAGCCGATACTGTTGCCGATTTATAACGGTTGTAGTGATATATCTGCGATGGGCTGGTAGTTTCGTTTACATTTATCAGGTTGTCTATAGAAATAAGCTGCCCTGCACTGGTTCGTACATAAAATGATTTCAAGTCGGCGGGTGCTTCCCGGTTCTCTCTTGATACCTGCCCCAATACCTGGTATTGCTTACCATTTTTGGTGAAATATCCGAATCTGCGGTTACTTAAAGCCAGTTGCAATGTTTGTGATATATCATTGATAGAAACACCTAACTGCGAGGCCTTAGCCCTATCGATCGAAACAGTTAATTCCGGCTTATTGAATTTAAGGTCTACATCTACGCCCTGGAATACCTTGCTCTGGTTCGCTTCGTCCAGGAATACAGGTAAAGCCTTGGCCAGCTTATCGAAATTGATATTCTGAAGTATGTAGACAATAGGGAAAGCACTACCGCCACGCTGCACAGATATGGTCTGTTCCTGTATGGCGAAAGCACGTCCGAAATTATATTTCTGGAAAGCTTTGTTTATTTGCTGTACAATATCATTTTGAGAACGGTCGCGGTCTTTAGGATCGGAAAGTTTCACATTGATGAACCCGGTATTTACAGCTCCCGAACCTGTAAAACCCGGGGCTGTTACAGACAGTATCACTTCACGTTCCTTAGGCGATACAGAATCCATGACCATACCTACCAGTTGGTCCATATATGCATCCATAGCATCGTAGGCAGTACCTTCCGGTGCTGTTATAGAAGCCCTGAAGCGCCCACGGTCTTCCAGCGGCGCAAGCTCACTTTGCAAACCACGGCCCAGTATGAATATCAGTGCGAAACTCAACACTACACCGGCTATAGCCACCCATTTACGCCGCATGATCCATACCAACCCTTTTTTGTAGCCATGTTCCAGCCCCACGAAGAAAGGTTCTGACTTTACATAGAATTTTGAAGGTTTATGTACTTTCCGTGTCATCAGCACGTTCAGTACCGGTGTAAGAGACAGCGATACAAATGCAGAAATAAGCACGGCACCTGCCACCACTATACCAAACTCCCGGAACAAGCGCCCGGTAAAGCCCTGCAGGAATACTATAGGTAGAAATACAACAGCTAAGGTGATGGAGGTAGAAATAACCGCGAAATAGATCTCCTCGCTGCCCTCTTTGGCAGCCCGGTGTTTCTCCATCCCCTGCTCTATCTTTTTAAATATATTTTCCGTCACCACTATACCATCATCTACCACCAGCCCAGTAGCCAGTACTATGGCCAATAAGGTAAGGATGTTGATGGTAAAGCCCATTACATACATAATGAAGAAGGCACCTATCAAACTTACCGGTATATCTATCAGGGGGCGAAGGGCGATCAGCCAATCGCGGAAAAAGAGGTAGATAATTAATATTACCAGTGCAAACGATATCAGCAAGGTCTCCTCTACCTCGCTGATGGACTTTTTGATGTATGCCGTTGTATCTAAAGCTATAGCAACCTTAAAGTCGGCAGGGATATCTTTCTTTAATGCCTCGTATCTTTTATAGAATTCGTCAGCTATGGCTACATAGTTAGACCCCGGCTGTGGTGTTAAGGCCAAGGCGATCATCGGCACACTGCTTTCCTTCAATACAGTCTCTTCATTTTCAGGACCAAGCACTGCCTCACCAATATCGCTTAAGTGAATATCTGTACCATTTACATTCCTGATAATGAGCGCATTAAACTCTTCTTCAGTAAACAACCGGCCAAAGGTCCTTACAGACAGGTCGGTATAGGCACCGGATAGTTTACCGGATGGCAGTTCTACGTTCTGTGCATTCAAGGCCGCCTCTACATCCTGGAAACTGATATTATACCCAGCCATTTTCAAGGGGTCCAGCCAAAGCCGCATGGCATAGCGCTTTTGCCCCCATATATTGATACTACTTACGCCGGGAATGGTCTGCAAACGTTCCACCAGTACGTTCTCTGCATATTCCGATAGTTCAAGCTGGTTCTTGGTATCACTTTGTACCGTCATAGATATGATCGGCTGGGCATTCGCATCAGCCTTAGATACAACAGGCGGAGCATCTATATCCTGCGGCAGGTTGCGGATAGCCTGCGAAACTTTATCACGCACATCATTCGCTGCAGCTTCGAGATCTATACCCAGGTCAAACTCAACAGTAATATTGCTATTACCCTGCGCGCTGGTAGAAGAAATACTTTTAATACCGGCTATACCATTGATGGATTTTTCCAGCGGCTCGGTTATCTGCGATTCCACAATATCCGGGTTAGCGCCTGCGTAAGATGTTCTTACGTTAATGATAGGAGGATCAATAGACGGATAATCGCGTACACCCAGGAAATTGAACCCGATAAAGCCGAATACAATAATGATAATATTAAGTACGATCGCTAATACAGGTCTCCGTAAGGAGAGTGAGGGTAGGCTCATGCAGTGGGGTATTTCTTAAATCTCGTTCAAATATACGGCGTAGTCTATGTATTAGATGTTTACATGGGCCCGGCAATTGTTGTTTTAACATCAGTTAGACTGAAAAACAATATGGAAGTTTAATTGTTTAAAAAGATATTGTTGATTGCAAGGCAGTAATAAAAGCAGATTACACTAATAGTTTTGAAAAAGCTTATACCGCTATTTTAAAATTTTATGAAATCTGCCTTCGTTTTTGGGCTTTTGCAATTGCCTGTTAACTTTGAACTCCATTTCAAAATCATATAAACAGATTAATTATGGCAGCACATACACTTCCCGCATTAGATTACGGGTTTGACGCACTGGAACCGCATATTGATGCACAGACCATGCAAATACACCACGACAAGCACCACCAGGCCTATGTAGACAACCTGAACAAGGCACTGGCCGGTACTGATGGCGAACATAAAACGCTGGAAGAACTGATGGCAAATATATCTGCCTATCCAATGGCAGTACGTAATAACGGTGGCGGACATTATAACCACACGCTGTTCTGGAAAGTACTGGGCCCAAATGGTGGACAACCTTCGGGAGACCTGGCCAATGCCATTAACGAAGCTTTCGGTTCATTAGATGGTCTTAAAGAAAAAATGAACAATGCCGGCATCACACGCTTTGGCAGCGGCTGGGCATGGCTGATAGTAAAAGATGGTAAACTGGAAGTAACATCTACACCTAACCAAGATAACCCGCTGATGGATGTTGCAGACGTAAAGGGCCATCCCATCCTGGGACTGGATGTGTGGGAACATGCCTATTACTTAAAATACCAGAATAAGCGTCCCGATTATCTTTCTGCCATTTGGAATGTGATAAACTGGGAAGAAGTAGATCGCCGCTATAAAGCAGCACGCTGATCTTAACTATTCTTAATTTTCTTATAAAGAGCACGCAAGGATGCGTGCTCTTTCTTTTTTAAACAATATTTTTAAATCACCTTCGTTTTAATGTGAAAACTAAAACTTTATGCGTACCGTCTTATTCCTTCTTATAGCATCCTTATCAGCCTGCCCTGCTATTGCCCAAACAGATGACGAGCAAGATATAGCCCCGGCATTGTCCAGACCCATCATCGACCGCAAACATGAACTGGGCGTATTCGGCCAAACCAACCCTTACGGAAATGGCAACGAAGACATGAATTTTGCCGGCCTCCAGTATAAAACATGGGCTAATGAACACCTGGGCCTGCGCTTCCTGGCAGCGTACAGCGATTATAATTTCAAAAGCAGTAAATTTTACCAGGGAGCATCATCAGATACATCTGTCAGCAAATGGGCGCAAACCCATATAAGCCTTGGTGTTATTGGCGGAGGTATAGAAGCGCAACGCCGGTTCTTCAAACGGGTATACCTTTTTGCTGCCATAGAAATGCGTGTTGGATATGGTAACGGCACCATAGATACTTCCATTGAAAAGGCATACACATACACCACACCCTCCACTCCTCAAATGCCATCTGCCACCTATAGCGCCGTATATGGTTATGGTGCAGGCAGGGGCAATGCCAATATGTTTTACCTTGGAGTATCTCCCAGCATAGGTGCCAAACTGCAATTCAACCGTCTTTGTATTGGCTTGGAAATGCAGGCTGCACAATTATCTGTCAAGAGTATAAAATATGATAATGCCCCCAGCTATGGTGTTACAGATTTTGAGCTGGGCAATATCAGCCACCGTTTCTTTGTCAACTTCCGCTTTTAAAAGGGTGTAGCAATTTACCTTGCTACACCAAATGAGAACCCTACACCTATCATTAACCCGCCGGGCGCCAATACGTTCATTGCCGTTTCGCCATCGCTGGTAAGTGTATAGCCGTTATTTATAACATAGTTATCATTATCCAGCCTGATGGAATAACCAAGGTCTACATATATACGGTGCCCGTTATGTCCTAAATTCCAGAAATGGTAAGCCGCAACGAATATGTTTGTTTTGGGCTGCAGGTCAAAGTTTACAGATTGGTCGCCATAGCCTACAGTAGGCATCGTAGTTGTGAAATTGGTAAGGCCCGTATTATGCGTAACACCTGAACCAATAGCCCATCCGCGGTTACATTTTTGAGCAAAATAAAAACGCGCTTCAGCAAATGCTTTATAGCCCCAGGTAGACAAGCCGAAACCGCCGCCTAATGAAAACTGCTCAACCAGGGGTACATCTAAATTGAAACCGATAAAACCTGCCGGGTTTTCTATGCCTAGGCTGGGGCCAAGGTACAGTTTAGGGCAAGTATATTGATTGCGTGCAGCACGGCTGCTTTTGTGGCTTTGTGCATTCGCCTGATTAGACACAAAGAATACAGTTGCGAGTATAAAAAGGGTTAATCGTTTCATAGGGTACAAGATTTTCTGTGAATATAGCTATTGGATATCCAACAACATAGCCTTTGCTTGCTGATTTTCAGGATGCTTTTTCAAAAGGCGCAGCAAATATTTTTTAGCCTCTCCATCTGCATGATTTGCATGATACCATACAGCAAGGTTTATCAGCGACTGTTCATTATCCGGGTCCAGGTTGTTGGCCTTGCGCAGGTAATCATAAGCCATCGTTGCATTGCCCTGCTGCAGATAAATATACCCGAGATTAGTGTTGGCAATGGCGTAATCCGGATTTTCACTCACGATAAAACTAAACACCTTTTGTGCTTCGGAAATCTTATTGAGCGACAGTAAGCAAATACCATATTTATTCTGGAAATCGAGCGCATAAGGCCACACAGCTGTAGCTCTCTGGTACCAGGGTAATGCCTTGGCCGGTTGCTGCAACTGGTAGTAACTTTCACCTATACGATAGGCCGTCCAGGCGTCGTTTATTGCTTCCGGTTTTATATCATTTGCATATTGAGTTACCTTACCATAATCTTTCAACAGGTAATACACGCGTATGTAATCACGGTTTTGCTTTTGAGATGCTTCTGCATCTTTTTGCCTGTTTAAGTAAGCCAATGCAGAATCCAGCAATCCTTTATTCGGGTTATATCTCTCATAGAATTCCATGAAGGCACGTGCTGTAGTTATAGCATCCACCTTGTCATTATTGAAACATTGCAGGCCTAAAAACGCCGTGATCTTTTTCTCCATAGTATCAGCCATAGGCCGCTTACGTATATAGTGATCGGTAACAGCTACGTGGGGTATATCTATACTGCCATTATGTGGCATATGGCAGGTAACGCAATCATTATTTTTTGCAGCACGTACCGCTTCGCTTTCTGTACAGTGCGGCTGTGAAGTACTGCCATGGCAACTTTGACAAGCATTTATGTATTGCACACGGGGTGTAAACTTCACGCTCACATGCGGGTTGTGACAGGTAATGCAGCTCATTTTACCTGAGCTTACATAGCAATTACTTTTTTTCATCCGCTCTACGTGCGATGCCATGATCATCTTATCCCTAGCCCCTTCATATTGCGGCATAAATACATTCATCACTTCAGACAATTTCATGCCCGGGTGAAAATCGAAAAAGTTTTTACCATCGTTCAGCACGGCTATACCTTGCAGGTGGCAGCGCTGGCAAATATTATTCTGCAGTTCGGTAGAGAGCCTGCGGGGATTTACGATGCTGTAGTCAGGCCCTTTCGATGTATCAACTATATGGCCAGCTTCTTTTTCCTGTACATGCAGGCCACCGGGCCCATGGCAACGCTCACAATCTATTCCAGTCTTCAGGCTTACATACTTATTCTGGCTATTGTCTACAAACTTCGGGTAGCCGTTATGGCAACTCATACATTCAATCTCTATCAGCCTGCTAAAACGGCTACTGGCACCCTTTTCAAAACCAGGAGCAAGGTCCCACTGCTTTTTTTGTGTATAGAATGTAATAGGCGCCTGATATAAATACCCATTACTGCTGAAAATATGCGAATTGGTATGCTGCCCTGAGCCTACGATATAATCTATCTTCTGGATACGTTTATGTATCGTATCCATTCCTTCCAGCCTGTATTCCATAATATACAGGCTATCATTATTCCAGTATGGTTTGTAATAAAAATCGAGGTCTTTATCGTATACCAATGCATGCGCGGGAGAAAAATCTGCAGCAGATTTTTGACGTGTGGCGTGATCAAAAGACTGCCCCATCCCGGTTTGAATAAAGGTCTGGTATACACCTTCATGGCAGGTGCGGCATTTTTCCATGCCTACATACTGTATACTGGTATCATATACATTACGCCACAGGGAAGTTTCTACACCTTCGGCAGGTACATCATTCTTCGGGCTGTTGCAAAAAAATGCCGGTAAAGTTAATGCCAGGAAGCCGAGCGATAATAATACAGTACGTATACTACGGGGAGTCATGCTGTTCAAATTTAGCACAAACCTTACAGTATGCGGTTAGTTAAATATAGCCAGTGTATAGTTTGATTTGCCGCGCTGTACCAGCATATAACGGTCATTCAGCAAATGCGTAGAATTCAGCTTATGGTCTATACCTGTCACTTTTTCCTTATTAATGCTTACACCTCCGTTCTGTACCATCTTCCGCGCTTCTCCTTTTGAAGGGAATACACCACTCTCTGCCAGGAAGTTCAACACATCCAATCCTTCATTCTGCAAAGCATCTTTAGAAGCCGTTACCTGTGGTACGCCTTCCATTACTTCCAGTAATTGCTTTTCGCTGAGCGAGCGTAATGCATCTACTGTGCTTTGGCCAAATAGTATATCAGATGCTTTTTGTGCAAAAGCGAGGTCATCTTCGCTATGTACTAATACAGTAAGCTCTTCGGCCAATGATTTCTGCAGCTTACGCAAGTGTGGCGCTGCCTGGTGTTCTTTCACCAAATCTGTTATTTCTTCTACGCTGCGAAATGAGAAATAATACACCATACGTTCTGCATCTGCATCCGGCAGCTTCAGCCAAAACTGGTAGAACTGGTATGGCGATGTACGGGTTGCATCCAGCCATACATTGCCCCCTTCCGATTTACCAAACTTACTGCCATCACTTTTGGTAATGAGCGGCGCTGTCATGGCAAAGGCCTCACCGCCACCCTTACGGCGTATCAGTTCCGTTCCGGTAACTATATTGCCCCACTGGTCGGCACCACCCATTTGTACCTTTACGTTGTTATTATTGTACAGGTGGTAGAAATCGAAACCCTGTATCAGCTGGTAAGAAAATTCTGTGAACGAAAGCCCTGTTTCCAGGCGCTTTTGTACAGAATCTTTCGACATCATATAGCTGATGGTAATATGCTTGCCTATATCGCGGATGAACTCAAGGAAAGTATAATCTTTCAGCCAGTCATAGTTATTCACCATAACGGCTCCGTTGGGCTTGTTTTGGTCGAAATCCAGGAATTTTTCCAGCTGTTTCCGCTGACCTTCGCAGTTTTTCTGAAGGGTTTCCATATCCAGCAGGTTACGTTCTGCCGACTTGCCTGAAGGATCGCCGATCATACCCGTAGCCCCGCCAATAAGGGCATAAGGCTTGTGCCCCGCCCTTTGCAGGCGCATAAGCAGGGTTATAGGCAGCAGGCTGCCCACATGCAGGCTGTCTGCAGTCGGGTCAAAGCCTATATATACAGAGGTAGTTTCTTTATTCAGTTGCTCTTCCGTGCCCGGCATTATATCCTGCACCAAATTCCTTGCCCTAAGTTCCGCTATCAGGTTCATTGTATTATAATTATAGAAGTGGGCAAAAATAAGGTTTACAAGCGGCTAAACGATACAAATATATTACAAGTATCATATGAATATATTTTTTACGTCATATGATTGTAAGATGGGTGTTTTGTTTTTCAGAAATTGTTTTTATCTTTCGCTAACTATCCGTTAATAGTTACTTAAAATAATTGGCTTTGAAACGTTTTGTACTCTCTTTAGCGCTGTTTATACCATTATTAGTACAGGCACAGGCACACCATGAATTGGGACTTACTGCCGGTGTCAGCAGTTATATTGGCGACCTGCAGGATAAGGTATTCCCTAATTACGGTACCAAGCCTATGGGAGGCATTGTATATAAATATTTCTTCAACCCTCGCTTCGGTGCGCGCTTCAGCCTCATGTATGGCTCTATTACAGCTGCCGACAGCCTGTCTGAAGTAGCTGTAAAACGCGAACGTAACCTGAGCTTTGCTTCTAATATCACAGAAGTAGCCGGTGGACTGGAACTAAACCTGATGAGGCTGGAAAAAGACGAATGGAAATTCACTCCTTATATCTTCGGTGGCATTGCTATTTTCCACTACAACCCTTACACACGCGGTATGAACAATGAAAAAGTTTACCTGCGTGAACTGGGTACCGAAGGACAAAATATCCCCGGCTATCCTGACCGTAAAGAATATAAACTGACCAATGTGTCTTTCCCTATAGGTGGTGGTTTGAAAGTATTTATCGGTAAAGCCTTCTTTGTAACTACAGAAATAGGTTTCCGCTATACAAATACAGACTACCTGGATGATGTAAGCAAATCTTACGTGAACCTGGATACGCTGAAAGCATACCGTGGTGCGCAATCTGTAGCATTATCTTACCGTACAGACGAATTGAAAACATGGGATGGTAACTACCCTAACTATAAATACCAGCGCGGCGATAGCAAAGCAAACGACTGGTACTGGTATGGTGGTCTTACTGTTACCGTTTACCTGAAAGCATTCGGCAACCTGTTCAGCTACGAACAAGCTAAATGTCCTGCATTCATCTACAAATAAATTTTAGTAAGTATAGAAAAAAATAAAGCGGCTGCATGGCCGCTTTATTTTTTATGCGACAAGAACACACATCTTATTGTCAAAAAAGAAACCATTTCATCCGTCATAAACTTACCTTAATTTGAAGTATGCCCAGGTTAATAAAAGCATTTACTTATATGTTCCTGTTTTTTTCTGCGCTGCATGCATCTGCACAACACCGCAGCAGCGGAAATGGATTGTATTTAGTATTTAGAGGTAATACAGATTCTATTGAACGCATCATTACCAGTGCAAAATATTCTATTCCACTGGAAGGGGGAGCCTACATTCCCGTAGTTGACACCGCTACTCCGCTTAATGAACTTATCCTTAAGCTAAACGACAGATGGGAGCTAATTCCTACTTATAAATTGTACTGGATCGGCTATACAGACCTAATGTTCTCTATAGCAGCACACGGGGATGATGCAATATCGGCGCTTGTAAATTTTGCAGACAGTTCAGAAAATCAGGATGCCTGCCTAGCAGCATTATATACTTTGCACCTTATAGGAATAGATAAGCATGTAGCAAGCAGGTTTAAGGAAGATTTTAAAAACGAGCAAGCAAGGAAGGCTCTGCTGCATCTTTTGAAACATGAAAGGCTGCGGCCGTTTATCATGGAATTGCTTATTCGGGACAGATGGAAATCAGATATACCTGCATATATGGAAATACTAAAGTCCTACCAGGGCGAAATGTGGCCCATAGTAAACGCCTGTATTTCTGATATACCCGAAATACCGTTGCACCAGGAAATACCTAAACGGTTTAACTCTGTTATGCTAAAGGTAATAGACAAGGATTCAAGCCTTTTTGATTTTAATATAGATTATAGCGGACAGGCCATTGAGGCCTTAAATGAGATAAAAGGGAAGCCGCATATACATATTGACACTGCGCTATTCGATTCGAAACTGTGGGATAAACATCAAAAAATAAGCCAGCGAGAGCCATTTAGTCTGTCATCCTTCCTGTACCGCATGACAGGTGGCGGCTACATTTCTAATGGCAGCCAACTTCAATATTACGTAAAGAACGGCGATCTTTATATTTGCGCTTCACACCAGGCAAAAGAAATAATTTTAGATTGGTGGATGCAGCAAAGTGACACGCTTAAGGCGAGTTTTGTTAACAGCCACGAATCATTTAGATACACATCTTTTTAAAGAGATCTCTAAATAAATTTCTTTCTACTTTACTGCCGCTATGGCTTCATCCAGCGTCACCATCTTTTGTTCACCTGTGGTAAAGTTCTTTAAGCTCACCATGTCTTTTTCACGCTCTTCATCGCCGGGCATCATTACATAAGCTATAGCACGTTTATTGGCATACTTCATCTGCTTGTCAAACTTGGCTGCATCAGGATATATCTCTGCAGCTATACCTTTCGCGCGCAATTGGTGCAAAATGCTCAGTGCATATTTCTCATTCTCCCCTCCAAAATTTACCAGCATAATATTTGCGCCACTGCTCAGCACTTCAGGGAAAAGGTTCAGCTCTTCTATCACATCGTATATGCGGTCTATACCAAACGATACGCCTACGCCAGACAGGTTCTTTAATCCAAACAAACCTGTAAGATCATCATAACGGCCGCCGCCGCCAATGCTACCCATTTTTACAGCGCGGCATACTACTTCTACTATCACACCGGTATAATAGTTCAATCCTCTTGCCAGGCTTATGTCCACTTCTATCACAGATTCCCAGTCTGCATCAGCCAATTCTTTATGATAGGCGAGGGTTTGTCTTAATTCTTCAATACCCTTTAAGCCAGTGGCGCTCGGCTGCATAATAGTTTCGAGCGCGGCCAGCTTTTCTTCATTATTACCGGTAACATTTATCACCTTTTCAATCTGCGCAATACCGTTATCATTGATGCCGCGTTCTTTCAATTCTTTAGTAACACCATCCCAGCCTATTTTATCCAGTTTATCCAGTGCAATGGTTATTTCCATCATCAGTTCGGGCATGCCGCATATTTCGGCTAGTCCTGCCAGCAGTTTACGGCTATTTACTTTTATAGCTACCTGCGGCAGTTTCAATTCGTGGAAGGCACTCCTGTAAATGCACAACAGCTCCGCTTCATTTATTAGGGATGTGCTACCCACCACATCGGCATCGCACTGCCAGAACTCGCGGTAGCGGCCTTTTTGAGGACGGTCTGCACGCCACACAGGCTGCATCTGGTACCGGCGAAACGGGAAGGCCAGGTCATTCTGGTTCATTACCACGTAGCGCGCAAATGGAATCGTGAGATCATAACGCAATGCGCGTTCGGTAACTACAGGTGTAGAATAGGATCTCTCTAACACCTTCGCCCATTCCGCATGCAGCTTTTGTTTATCGGCATCTTTCTTTTCGTGCAGCCCGTTATTCAATATCTTAAATATCAGCCGGTCCCCTTCTTCTCCGTATTTACCGGTGAGGGTCACCAGGTTTTCCATTGCAGGTGTTTCCAGCGGCTGGAAACCATATAATTCAAATATCTTTCTCAGTGTATTGAAAAGGTATTGGCGCCTGCGCACCTCAGCAGGTGAAAAGTCGCGTGTACCCTGGGGTATGGATGGTTTTGACATAATTAACTGTTCTTGTATTTTTCTATAATAACGTTACAGGTACGTTCTATTAATTCATATACAGGCAAATAACCTTCTTCGGTGCCGTACCAGGGATCGGGAACGGAAGCATTACTGCCAGGTTCCAGCTCTTCTAGAAACAAAGACACATTAGACATATCTTTTTCCCCTGCTATGCTCTTAATCTCCTCATACACATCTGCTGCCATAGCATATACCTTGTCGTACTGCTGCAAATGCTCTGCCCTGAATTTCATAGCCCGCTGTGCAGATATATCTATTCCATTGGCAAGGCATACCTTTTGTGAAAAACGATGCGGTGCCTCACCTATGTGATAAGACTCTGTTCCTGCAGAATCAACCTCCCAATCCAATCCATGATGCCCGATCTTTTGTTTCATTACACCTTCGGCTATCGGCGAACGGCAGATATTGCCCAGGCATACCATCAATATACGCATACAGCGCAAAACTAATAACGATTACCCAATAAAACCCTGAACATAACAGATTTATAGCAATGTTTATAGCGTAATTTAAATAAAACATTACTCAACAGTATTTTTGTTATTTACGGCTTCAGGAGAACCCTTGCTGAAGGAGTTATGCAAACCGGGCTATTTTATTATTTTTAGGCTTATATGCCGCGTCAACGTACTATCCTTAGCATTGCCCCATATAAAATATTACCACCATCTACCGGGGGACAAATGGCTATTACCCAACTGCACAATGCCCTGGCCGGCATGTGCCACGACATAGTGGTAAGTACTGAGAATAATGACGAAGACGCTACTCATGAATTTGCACTTCTTAAAATATTTAAGAATAAACCCGGCCGCTATATACCTTATACAGGATATGGCATTATGAAAGACATCATTAAAGAAAACCGGGCTGAAGCTATCATTTGCGAACATCCATACATGGCACTTACGGCGCTCAGGCTCGCACAACAACTGAAGATACCCTGGTTCATGCGCAGTCATAATATAGAATCGCAACGCTTTAAAGGACTGGGTAAAAGCTGGTGGCAGGTATTGGAACTATATGAGCAATACGGCATGATGAAGGCTAACGGTGTCTTCTTCATTACCCCCGAAGATGCCAAATGGGCGTCCAAACATTTTTCTATCCAGCCCGACAGGTGCCATGTGATACCCTTTGGTACTCCCCTGCACGATGCGCCTAAACCTGCACAAACGCTAAAAACCACAGCGCGCAAGGCTTTAGGCATAGAAGATGATAACATGCCTGTATTGTATTTCCTCGGAGCATTGGACTATGCACCGAATGCAGACGCTGTAGCTTATATATTGGATGAGATCATCCCGAGGCTTAATACCCGCAATAAACCCTATAGGATATTGGTAGCAGGGAAAGGTCTTGCGCCTGCATTGCAAAAAAAAATAGAAACTACCGATAATATACAGTACACTGGTTTCATTGAAAATCTTGATGATTTTTTAAATGCCTGCGATATAATGTTGAACCCCGTGCTAACGGGCGGCGGCATTAAAACCAAGGCTATTGAAGCGTTAGCCCATAATAAACATGTTATCAGTACGCAAAGCGGCGCTGCCGGAATTATACCGACTGCCTGTGGCGACAACCTGCACCTGGCAGAAGATGGTGACTGGGAAAAATTTACGGAACACATACTCACCGCAATGGATATGCAGCCTGCTATCCCTGCATCATTTTACGATACTTACAATTCAGATAACATTGCCCGTAAGGTATTGTCGATAATAGAGACATCTATCAATTCGCAATACCGGTAAAGACATACTGCACGAGATTAGCTCCCATTTGTAAGGCCTGCATACGTTTTTCAGCATTATCCTTATGCACATCAGGGTCTTCCCATCCATCGCCCAGGTCCGTCTCTACGCTATAGAATACCACAAGCCTTCCTTTATAAATAAGCCCGTAGCCCTTAGGTGGTTTTTTATCATGTTCGTGAATTTTGGGAAGACCATTGCTGAAATTATATTTCTGATGATAGACAGGGTGAGAAAATGGCAGCTCTACCAGTTCCAGCTCGGGGAACACCTGCTTTAGCGCCGGGCGTACATACGGATCCATACCGTAGTTATCATCTATATGCAAAAAACCGCCTGCTTCCAGGTATTTGCGCAGGTTCTGTGCCTCGGCATCATTCAATGCCCAGCGGCCGTGACCAGTCATGTGTATGAAAGGATAGTTGAAAATATCCGGGCTACCTACTTCTACTTGCGCTTCCTGTGTATTAAGACGCGTATGCAATTGCTGGTTGCAAAATGCAGCAAGGTTTTTAAGCGATGTAGGATTGGCATACCAATCGCCACCGCCACCGTATACCAGTAAAGCGAGCTTCATTTGCTGCGCATGCAATATGCCTGCATTCAGCAGAAAGATGAACAAGAAAAGAAAATAGCTCTTCGTTTTACCCATGATTGACCATATTGAAATAAGCACAGGCGGCCATGGCTGCTGTTTCCGTACGTAAGCGTTGGTTACCCATAGATATGCCGGTAAAACCTGCAGCTTCGCACAAATCTACTTCTTCAGGGGTAAAATCTCCCTCCGGCCCTACCAGTAATAACGTTTCTTTATGAGGAGACAAGGCTGACGACAAAGGCTGACGAGCCTTATCCACCATACAATGGCCTACCAGTTTTTGAGATACATTGCCAAAATGTTCCAGCACCTGCTTTAACGACATAGCTTCCGGTAGCACAGGCAGGTGATATTGTTGCGACTGCAGCATGGCAGACACCAGTATACTCTTCCACCTGTCATATCTGATCCGTTCTCTTTCAGTACGGGCAGCAATTAATGGTATGATGCTGCGGGCTCCAAGCTCTGTAGCCTTTTCCAGCAGCCATTCGTTACGGCTGGTATTTTTGGTGAAGGCTATAGCGATATGCAATGCCGGCTGCGCCATAGGATGAGATGTGACCTGGCTAATAGCTACACTGCATTTTTTCTTTTCTGCTATGGTGATTGTAGTATCCGCTACCTGCCCTTTGCCATCGGTAAGTTGCAGCCTGTCGCCATGCTGCATACGCAGTACCTGCACCACATGTCTTGCAGTATCTTCATCCAGCCAGGTAGTGAGCCCCGGGCTGAACATGCCATCGTAAAAGAAAATCGGTAACGCTGCCATGCAGGCAAGATAGCTAAAATGTGTTTAGCGCAACACCATTTGTCGGTCGGTTATCATCTTACGCAGGTTGATGAGCCCGTACCGCATGCGGCCCAAAGCTGTATTGATGCTCACGGATGTCATATCTGCTATTTCTTTAAAGCTCAGGTCGCCATACATGCGCAGTATGATCACTTCTCTTTGTTCTTCAGGCAGCGCTTCTATCAGCTCCCGCACACTGGCATGGGTTTGCCGCTGCTCAATGCCATCCGGTGCCAGGTCTGATGAAAAGGAGAATATATCAGCTATATCCCGCCCATCCGGCATTACAACAGGTACATGCTGCCGCACCCGGCGGAAATGATCCATGCAAAGATTGTGTGCTACACGTATGGCCCAAGGCAGGAATTTACCCTGTTCAGCATACCTTCCGGCCTTCATGGTGCGTATCATTTTCAGGAAGGCATCCTGGAAAATATCTTCTGCGATGAACTTGTCTTTCACCAGCATATAAATGGACGTATATATCTTGTCCTTATAGCGGTGAATAAGGGTTTCTAGGGCATGCTCTTCCCCTTGCAGGAATGCATGTATCAGTTCAGCATCAGAGATTTGATGGATTATTTGCATATACTTCTACCTTTTATGAACGTACAATTACGCCATGCTCATTAAAAATTATTAGGTAGAAGTCTGCTTATATAGAAATAGTTTAAAAAGTAATTAACGTCCCGTTCCCGGTCCTTAGTATGCAATGTTGCAAAAAAGTTAAAAGCAAATATTAAGCCAAACTAGTTAACAATATTTTTTTGCTCTCGCCGTTTTGCACCATTTATAACCAGCGGTTATTAATAGACGGTGCAATTTTAAAAACAGTTGGGGCACGAATATACAAATATCATTGAAAATGATGCTTTTATGACAAAAGCCGTAAAATGGCCAAATAATCACCCCAAACAAGAAAAAACCCTTGATATAAAAATATCAAGGGTCCTAATCTACACCTATACTTACTACTGAACGATACTACTTTTTATTTTTAGCGATACCAACGGCGTTGCATATCGTGTTTTTGCCTGTATATAGAGCGGCTGGCCACTAATTGCTGCTGCTGTATCATCCTGCGTTCTGCGGGTGTTACGCGACCATCTGCTTTCGCCATCATTTTAAAATGACGCACTTTTGCCTGCTGCATCTTCAGCCTGTTCGCTTCTGCCCTTGTTATAGACCCATTGTGCACACCCTGTTGTATACGCTCATGCTGGTTATACTGGCGCTTATTTATATACGGGGTTCGTGTTTGCGCACTTGCCAATTGGGCTATAAACATTGCACTGATCAAACTTGCTGCAAAAATTACCTGTTTCATATGCTTCTCAATTTTAAAGATTACTAAATAGACCTTGCAGCAGTTAGTAAGTTTAAACGTGCATTGTTAAGAATAATAAAAAAGCTCCCGTTAGAAAACGGGAGCCATACGCAATATGAAAATATAACAAAAGAGAACCGGAATCAATCGGGCTTCTTGCCATCAAGGAATGTGTTGATGGTTTGAATAGTGCCCTGGTTGTTTTGTTGCTGGCCATTTACGCCAACACTATATCCACTATAAAAAGTATCAGATGATGCTACACCGTTATTGTCTATATTCATCTGGCGGCGTACATAAGCCGGAACATTTTCAAGATCGTCGCTGCTTTCATTTGCCTTTATATTAAAGCTCATACGACGCAGGCGCTCAGCACGGTCTTCCAGTGATTTTTTCTGCTCTTCAAAGCGGCGCTTTTCTTCTATTTCATCAGCAGTAAGCGTGTGCTCACCTATCTTGTAAGAAACAGGCTGCGGCGCAGGTATCTCATTTTTAATTACCAGCTGTATATTATCTTCAGCAGGTTTAGGTTCTTCAACCTTAGCTACAGGTACAGCGTCATTAATAGCAGGTGCGTTGATATCTAAGGTAAAGCGCTCTACTTCCTGCGGAGCTACCGGTGGTGCGTGGAAAAAAGGTTTTGCATCTATTACTACGGTAGCATGTGGTGCAGTTGTTTCTACCAGCGTAGGTGCCATAGTATCAACCGGTGCAGCAGGTGTTTCTGCAACAGGTGTTTTATTTTCTACTACATTAGATTCGCCCAGTTTCACAATGATCTTTTCAGGCTCATGGTTACGAGCAGGCATTTCTACGTTGATCTCCTTATGGTTGAAACCTGTAGCGATAACAGTAACGGCTATTTTATCTCCCAGGTTAGGATCGTGACCCATACCCAGTATTACATCGCAGTTATCCCCGGCCTGCTGCTGTACATACGCCTGTATAGCTTCTGCTTCATCCATAGTATGCTCAAACTCACCTGCAGCAGATGTAATATTCAGCAGCAACCATTTGGCACCGCGTATATCACTATCATTCAGCAGCGGGGAATTCAGTGCCTGCTCTACAGCATGCAGCGCACGGTTCTCACCAGACACAGCAGATGCACCAAGTATTGCCACACCACCATTTTTCATTACCGTGCAAACGTCAGCAAAGTCAACGTTTATCTGGCCGGTAGTATTGATCACATCGGTAATACATTTAGCCGCTGTTGCCAGCACATCGTCAGCTTTTGAAAATGCCTGTGTGAATGGCAGGTTACCAAACTGCTGGCGCAGTTTATCGTTAGAAATGATAAGTATGGTATCTACGTGCTCGCGCATACGGTCTATACCCTCCTGAGCTTGTTTCAGGCGTTTACGGCCTTCATAAGTAAATGGAGTAGTAACTATACCTACGGTAAGGATACCCAGCTCGCGGCATATTTTAGCCACTACAGGTGCGCCGCCTGTACCGGTACCACCCCCCATACCGGCAGTAATGAATGCCATACGGGTATTTACCTTTAGTATCTTAGAGATGTCTTCCATGCTCTCTTCACTGGCCTGCTTTCCTATTTCAGGATTAGCACCGGCACCCAGCCCCTGTGTAAGGTGGGGCCCCAACTGAACCTTGTTTGCAACCGGACTCAGCGTAAGCGCCTGCGAGTCTGTATTGCATATTACAAAGTCCACACCTTCTATACCAAGGCTGTGCATGTAATTAACGGCATTGCCACCGCCGCCGCCAACGCCTATTACTTTGATAATAGACGATTGATTTTTAGGAATCTCAAAGTGTATCATACGATTATATTTGTTGGGTTAGTAACGATTATTTTATTAGTAAGTAATGAGTATAATTATTTAAACGGGTTGTGTTATTACATTTCTTTGTCTTCAACGTCTTCAAACAGTTCTATGAATTTCCCTTTCAGCCTGTCGAATAATCGCTTGAAGTTCTCGCTGCGTTTTGCATTCTTTTGCTGCACTGTTTCAGACTCTTCCACTTTTTCCTCAACCTGGGCAACGGGGGCTTGGGCAACTACCTGTTTGACTTCTTCCTGTGGTATATGCATGTAATTACCGCCTTCGCCAATGAAACGCATACGGCCATTTTCAAAGTCGTGGTATCCACGCAGTATCAAACCGATACAGGTAGAATACATTGGATTCATTAATTGCTCGGCATGGCCGCCTGCAAGGTGTTCATTCGGGTAACCAATGCGCGCGCCTAAACCGGTAACATATTCTGTAAGCTGGATGATATGTTTTAGTTGTGCCCCACCACCCGTAAGAATGATGCCACCATATAAGCGTTTATCCAGGTCTACCTGCTTCAGGTGATACACCACGTAATCCAGTATTTCCTGCATACGTGCCTGTATGATATGCGCCAGGTTCTTTACAGATATTTCTTTAGGCGGCAAGCCACGCAAACCAGGTATAGTAATATATGCGTTTGCATTTGCCTCGTCGGCCAATGCCATACCAAACTGCACCTTCATTTGTTCAGCCTGTGCACGCAATACACCCAGGCCATTGCGTATATCATTTGTGATGTTTACACCCGCGTACGGGATAACAGCTGTATGTTTCAGTATACCATCGTAGAATACGGCCATATCTGTTGTACCACCGCCTATATCTACTATAGCCACACCTGCCTCCAGGTCTTCATCATTCATTACCGAAGCCGCTGAGGCCAGGGGCTGTAGCACCAGGTCGCGTGTATTCAGGCTTGCTTTATCTACGCAACGTTTGATATTGCGTATGGCATTCCTGTCACCCGTAATGATATGGAAGTTGGCACCGATCTTTACGCCGCTCATACCGATAGGGTCCAGTACGTTCGGTGTATTATCTACTGTAAACTCCTGCGGCACTATATCAATGATCTGGTCTCCGGCAGGTATGTATGTTTTATACTGATCTCTGATCAGCAGTTCAATGTCGTCTTTATTTATTTCCTCTTCTATGCGTGTACGTACCCTGTCGCCACGTGTTTGCAGGCTTTTAATGTGCTGCCCGGCTATACCCACATACACCTCTTTTACTTCAAGGTTGGGGTTCGACTGGATACATTTTTCAATTGCCTGCTCAATAGAACGGATACATTGCTCAATGTTCATCACTACACCGTGACTTACACCTGCAGATTCTGAACGGCCAAAGCCCAGTACTTCGAGCTTGCCGTACTCGTTTTTACGGCCTGCTATGGCTACCACCTTAGTGGTACCTATGTCGAGGCCGACAATAATGGGTTGTTCTTTCTTACTCATATTGCGTTGCGTTTAATGATTGTTACTGCTTCCCTGGTAGATGTATTTAGGTTTTGTCTCTTCTTTCGCCTGTTTCTTTGTTTCTTTTGCTTTATTATTTTTTACAGGTTCTTTCTTCTTTGGTTGCGGTGGTTTTGCCGTTTTTGCATGCACCACAGGCTTTGCTGCGGACTTTGTTTTAGGCTTCGGTTTGGTTGTCGCTTGTACGGCTGCCTTTTTTACCACTTCCGGCTTTTTAACAGCAGGATGAACAGGAGCGGCAACTACGCGTGCAGGTGCAGGAGCCGGTTTGTTTACAACTGTAGGGGTTATTGTTTTAGGCGTCGCCACAACTGCCTTCTTCACTACCGTATCTTTAAGTATAGCCTTGTTCACATATACAACTGTGGGTGTATCAGATTCAACCGAACCGGAATCTTTACCAATAATACTTTTCACCCAGTTCATATTGCTGATAGCTTTATCAACCGGCGGTTTCCATGGCAATGCAGGAGAAGCTACCACCTGGCCGGCAAACCGAATGTCCAGCACTTCATATTTATCCCAGCCAACACGGTTCAATACTTTTTTGTAAAAAGCAAACAGGTTATCAAATTTTTCATCCAGCCTTGCCGTATCACCCAGTAGTATTTTTTGATTACCCAATACCGGTACTAATTCAAAATTGCGGTCGTCATTTACAATTACCTGTGATATTTGCGCACCCCAAAAACTATCCTTGTCTATATGTTTTACTACTTCTACTATTTCCGCTTTTAACGCATTACCGGCACTATCATCTTTCAGCACAGGCACATTGGTTACCACCGTAGTATAATGCGTGTACTTATCAGACAAAGGCATGGACTTAAGCTGGCGGTCCAGGTAATAGCTATTACCACCTTGGTCGAACAGGCGTGCTACCGGTACACGCTGGGTAACGTATATATGCATCACCTTCTGGTTATCTATATATACCTGCGACCTTTCTACCCATGGGTTTTTCAGCATCGACTCTTCTATCCTATGCACGTTCAGGTGCCCGATATTGGTGCCGGTTACATTCATATCCTTATTAGCCAGCAGTATGCCTTTTATCTGTGCTTCGTCTACAAAATGGTACTGGCTGTTGCGGATATTTATTTTCAACCCGGTTAGCTTTTTTGCATCCTGCATACGCGCCGCACTTAATATCGCAACCGTGCAGCCCACGCCAAGCACCAGCGTCAGCAGGGTCTGCAGTATCTTACGAAACGATATTTTGCGTTTTTCACTCATTTACTTTCCAATATCTCTTTGATCGGTTTTACCAGTTTATCTATATCACCAGCGCCGGAAGTAATGAATAATTCCAGCGGAGCCTGCCTTACGTATTCAAGCAATCCTTCTTTGCTTAAAATAGTGTGTGCCGGGTTCCCCATACGATCTGCTATCATTTGCGTTGTCACACCTTCAATAGGCAATTCGCGCGCCGGGTATATATCCAACAATATCACTTCATCAGCCATATCCAGGCTATGGGCAAAGCCATCGGCCAGGTCGCGCGTACGCGAGAACAAATGCGGCTGGAACACCGTAACACAACGCTTACCTGGAAAAAGGTGTTTGGCACTTTTTATCAATGCCGCCAGCTCTTCGGGGTGGTGTGCATAGTCATCTATATATACCACCTTCTCATTCTTCACCACGTATTCAAACCTGCGCTTGATGCCTTTAAAACCAGGGAAGGCATTTTTAATTTTTTCATTATCCACTTTCAGCATTTTCACTGCTGTTGTAGCTGCAACTGCATTCTCCACATTATGCATACCGCCGATAGGCAAGTGTATGTTTTCAATACGCCAGTCTTTAGCCACTATATCAAACACATAGCCGCCATCTTTTTGCACAATGTTAGCAGCATATACATCTGCTGCATCATTCTGCAGACTATAAGTAATAACGTTTGCAGCTTTCAGTTCGCTACCGCGATGCAGTCCGTGTTTTACTACCAGTGTACCGCCGGGCTTTATATTCTTTGTGTATTGTATAAAAGCGGCTTCCAGTTCTTCAACAGTTCCATATATATCCAGGTGGTCAGCATCCATTGCTGTAAGCACGGCCACGTCGGGAGACAACTTTAAAAAGCTCCTGTCATATTCATCTGCTTCTATTACAGCTACAGGATTCGTACTGCTCCAATAGTTGCTGTCGTAGTTTACAGATACACCACCCAGGAAAGCATTACAGCCTGTCTGCGTTTCGCGCAGCAGGTAGGCGATCATGGTGGATATAGTTGTCTTACCATGTGTACCGGCTACTGTGATAGCAAAATAGGATTCGCTGATCCACTGCAGCACATCACTGCGCTTATAAACCGGGTAATTATTATCCCTGTACCAGTTCAGTTCTTTATGATCTTTAGGAATAGCGGGGGTGTACACTACCAATTCAGCCTCCCTATCTATCAATGCTACCTCATCTACATAATGGATATCAATCCCTTCGCTAACCAGCTTTTTGGTCAGGTCGGTTTCTGTACGGTCATACCCATTTACCACAGCGCCCTGCTCACGGAAGAAACGCGCAAGCGCACTCATCCCGATACCGCCGGCACCAATAAAATAAACCCGTTTCAATTCCCGTACATTCATTCTTAACCTGCTATTTCAATTATTTTTTTTGCAATCCTTTCGTCGGCATCTTTTATAGCTACTGCCTTTAGATTATTGCGCATCAGGTCCTGCATCGGTTCGTCCTTCAGCAAGTCCTTGAGTCTTTTTACTAATTCTGTTTTCGCATCACTGTCTCGCACCATTATTGCCGCATTATGCTCTACCAATGCCATAGCATTGCTGGTCTGGTGATCTTCGGCTGCATAAGGGAATGGCACAAATATTACTGGCTTTGCCACTATACACAATTCAGCTATTGCCAATGCGCCGGCCCTCGATATTACCATATCCGCCGCTGCATAGGCATAGTCCATCTCGCGTATGAAATCAAACACCTTCACTTCCCCTTCAAAACCTTTCGCTCTTTGTTTTGCCTGTTCGTAATAGGGCTTGCCCGTCTGCCAAACCAATTGCACACCATCAGCCAGTATATCTTCCAGTCCTTTATCTATTGCTTCGTTGATAGCTTTTGCGCCGAGGCTGCCACCCACTACTAAAATCGTTTTCTTATTACCGTCCAGCCCCAGCCAGTTTTGTCCTTCGGCGCTGGTGATAACCGAGTTGGAGATATTCTTCCTAACGGGATTACCGGTCATTATCAGCTTCTCTTTAGGGAAGAAACGCTCCATCCGCTCATAAGCCACGCAAACAGCCCTGGCATTTTTACCCAGTATCTTGTTGCTTTTGCCTGCAAACGAATTTTGCTCCTGTATCAGCGTAGGTATACCTTTTGATTGTGCGGCATTCAGCACAGGGAAGCTGGCATAACCGCCAACTCCTACTACTGCATCAGGATTAAAGTTTTTCAATATGCTTCTTGCCTGCATAGCACTCTTCAAAATTTTAAATGGCAATGCCAGGTTCTTCAGCAT
>JANINW010000006.1:252590-275758 GCA_024508935.1 Flavipsychrobacter sp.
CTGCGGTTGAAACCAGCAATGTCCAGCCCTACTATTTCAAACCCTTCCTGCGGCACTTTCTCCATCTCCATTTTGCCTTTGGCACCGACAAATAATAATTGTGTGCCCGGCTGCAATCGCTGCAATGCATGGCCAATAGCTACAGCGGGGAAGATATGCCCCCCTGTACCACCACCGGCTATTATTACACGCAATTGTTTCATATACTACGCTGACGCTATTTTTACTTTTCTTTTTCTTGTTTTAGGAGCTTCTTCTACTTCCTCTTCTGTCGTTTCTTCTTCTACTTCAGCTTCTTCATCAACAGTTTCCTTCATTGCAGCAGCCTTCTTTTTACCTTCCATTTCGTCTACATACCGGCTTACACTCAGCACCATACCTATAGCAATACTGGTAAACCATATAGATGAGCCACCCATACTTACCAATGGTAATGTAAGACCAGTAACAGGCACGAGGTGCACATTCACTGCCATATTCAGCATGGCCTGGAAGACGAGGGTAATACTCAGACCCACCGCCAGGAAAGCTCCAAACGCATACGGGCACCGCCTGAATATTAGAATGCTCCGCCACAGGAATAACAGGTACAGGAATACCAATGCAGTAGCACCTATCAACCCATATTCTTCTATGATGCTGGAGAATATAAAATCGGAATATGCTTCCGGCAGGTAATTGCGCTGCAGGCTCTTACCCGGACCACGGCCAAAGACGCCACCATTAGCTATGGCTATCTTGGCCTGCAATACCTGGTACACTTCTTCTTTTTTCCCGGTATCAGCACCACTGCCCCTGAAGTCTGCTATCCGTTTTTCCCAGGTTGCAGCGCGGCCAAAACCGGTTGCTTTCGAAATAGCAAACAACAGCACCACACCAATAATACCCGCCACTGCCAGCATGGCTATATGCTTTACCTGCACACGTCCTATAAAGAATAGTATACAGCAGGTAAATCCAAGCATCAAAGCTGTAGACAGGTTCGCCGGGGCTATCAAAGCGCAGGTAAGGAATACGGGAATGAGTACAGGGATAAAACCTTTCTTAAAATCTTTTATTACTTCCTGCTTCATGCTAAGGATGCGTGCCAGGAACATAAACAGCGCAAGCTTGGCAAGATCGGAGCTTTGGAAGGTAACATTGACAACCGGCAGTTTTATCCAGCGGGAACCATCGTTTATAGATGCACCAAAGAACAGTGTATACGCAAGCAACGGAAGGCTTAGCAGGTAAAGCACTACGGCCAGCTTTGCAAACTTAGTATAGTTCACTTTGTGTACCCAATAGATGATCATCAACCCTAAACCTAATACAAGCAATTGTTTGATAAGGTAGTAGTGCGAATTCTTATCCATGCGATAAGCCAATGTACCGGTAGAACTATACACCGCCAGCAAGCTTATGAACGACAGTATAAATACTACCGCCCATATCACCTGGTCGCCTTTAGTCCGTTTTAATAATTGGTTCATTGGTCCGCTTTAATATTTATTACAGGTTACGCACTGCTTCTTTAAACTGGCGGCCACGGTCTTCGTAATTCTTAAACAGGTCGAAGCTGGCACATGCAGGAGACAGCAACACTGCATCTCCTTTCTCCGCAATTGCATATGCAGCTTTTACAGCAGCCTCTGCACTATTCGTATCAACTATATCATCTATTTCACTATCAAAAGCATCGTGTATAGGTTTATTATCTATCCCCATACATACAATAGCCTTTACCTTCTCTTTCACCAATTCCATTATTTCGTTATAATCATTTCCTTTATCCTGCCCACCCAATATCAGTACGGTTGGTTGCTTCATGCTTTCCAACGCATACCATACAGAGTTTACATTGGTAGCCTTGCTGTCGTTGATGAAATCGACACCGCGAACCGTGGCTACAAACTCAAGGCGGTGTTCCAGCCCTTCAAATGTGGCGAAGCTTTCGCGTATCTTCTCTTTACGAATACCCGCTATCCGTGCTGAAATCCCTGCTGCCATGCTGTTGTATTGATTGTGCTTGCCTTTGATGGAAAGGTCATGTATAGACATATTCATGTCTTCGCCATTATAACGGATGTTCATCTCGTCATCCTTTATAAAGCCGCCTTCGTTAATTTTTTCTTGTTCCTGCATTGTGAAATAGATTAGTTGTGAACGAATAGATTGGGTAGAAAGATGGTTAGTAATCGTTTTGTCGTCTAGGTTTAAAATGAAATGATCCCTTATGGTTTGGTTCTCCGCAATGCGGAATTTTGATTTAACGTAGTTCTCAATTTTATAGTCATACCTGTCCAGGTGATCGGGTGTTATATTCAGCAGCACAGCTATATCCGGCCGGAACGTGTGGATATCATCGAGCTGAAAACTACTCACCTCCATCACATACCATTCACATGGACGCTCCGCTATCTGCCGGGCAAAGCTGTACCCTATATTGCCTACCATTGCTACATCATACTCTGCAGTCTTCAGTATATGGTAAGTAAGCTTGGTAGTAGTGCTTTTGCCGTTACTGCCGGTAATAGCTATAATCTTGCTATCGCCCTTATATCTATACCCGAATTCTATTTCGCTGCACACCTCTATTCCCGCAGCCCTTACCTCTTTCACCATCGGGGCCTTATCACTTATGCCGGGGCTCTTCACCACGCAGTCTGCATTCACTATCTTATCTGCCGTATGGCCACCTTCCTCAAAAGCAATACCTGCGGTAACCAATTCCTGTTTGAAATTTGGCTTCAGCATACCGCCATCACTTACAAAAACATCCCAGCCCTGCTGTTTGCCCAGCAAGGCTGCGCCTATACCGCTTTCGCCGGCACCCAATATCACCAATCGTTTTTGCGTGTTCGCTAACACTACTGCAGTTTTAATGTTACAATACTCAATACGGCAAGCACTATGCCCACTATCCAAAACCTCGTTACTATCTTACTTTCGTGATAACCTAATTTCTGATAATGGTGATGGAGCGGCGACATCAGGAATATCCTACGACCCTCACCATATTTTTTCTTAGTACGCTTGAAGTACCATACCTGTATCAGCACCGACAGGTTCTCTACCAGGAAGATGCCGCAGATAATGGGTACCAGCAATTCTTTACGCACAATAATAGCAAGTGATGCAATGATACCACCCAACGCAAGACTACCTGTATCGCCCATAAACACCTGTGCAGGGTAGGCATTGTACCACAGGAAACCAACGCAGGCACCTATGAAGGCCCCTATAAATATGGACAACTCACCCAGGTTGGGTATGTTCATGATATTCAGGTAATTGGCAAATACATAGTTGCCCGACACATACGCAAAAACACCAAGACATACAGCTATAATAGCCGATACGCCGGTGGCGAGTCCATCTACACCATCGGTAATATTGGCACCGTTTGACACAGCCACAATAATGAAGATGACAAAGAGTATGTAGATGATAGGCGTAACGATGGTCATGGATTTTTCGCCGAACACTTTTGCAATAGCGGCGTAACTCATTTCATGCGTTTTTATCAGCGGTATAGTGGTAGTAGCAGTCTGTACAGTTACATATTTGTGCTCTTTACCATTCTGGTCGCGGCGCATGAACGGACTGCCGATCACTTTTTCTGTTTTGTTGTAACGCAGGTGTTCTCCATTCTTTATCTCGCGTGTTATCACCACATGCTGGTTGTAGTACATCACAGTTCCTACTATGATACCGAGGCCTACCTGGCCAGCTATCTTAAAGCGTCCTGCAAGGCCTTCTTTATTTTTCCTGAACACTTTAATATAATCATCCAGGAAACCCACCAGCCCCAGCCAAATTGTGGAAACCAGCATAAGGATAATATATACATTGGTAATGCGCGCAAACAGCAAGGTTGGAATTACGATGGCGGCAATAATAATGATACCACCCATTGTAGGCGTACCACGTTTCTGATTTTCTCCCTGCAGACCAAGATCACGAACAGTCTCGCCAATTTGCTTACGCTGCAGGAAACGGATCAGGCCTTTACCCATCACTGTTGTAATGATGAGCGAGAGGATAATAGCCATAGCCGCACGGAAGGTGATGTAATAGAATACACCGGCCCCGAATAAACCGAAGTGCTCGCGTAGATATGTAAACAGGTAGTACAGCATGTAATGGCTATGTGTAGTCTTTTACTATTTGTTTAATATTTTAAATGATTCCACTAAAACTTCACGGTCATCAAACGGATACTTCACTCCTTTTATCTCCTGGTAGGTCTCATGCCCTTTGCCTGCCACCAGGATTATATCTTCCGGCTGTGCCAGTGCACAAGCCGTTTTTATTGCTTCCTTCCTGTCTGTTATTCTTAATACTTTTCTTTTGTGCGCAATGCTTAAGCCCGATTCCATTTCATTCAATATCACCTCAGGGTCTTCGCTGCGCGGATTGTCTGCCGTAAGGATGGCCTTATCACTATGTTCACAGGCAACCTCGGCCATAATAGGGCGTTTCATTTTGTCTCTATCACCGCCACAACCAATTACCGTAATCACCTGCTGTCCACCGGTGCGCAATTGTTTTATGGTAGCCAGCACATTTATCAATGCATCGGGCGTATGCGCATAGTCTACTATGCCCAGCACCTTATCGTTGGGCGACATGAAGGTTTCGAACCTGCCCGGCGCACCGTGCAGGTTACTGAGGGTAGAAAGCACATTCATTTTATCCTCACCCAGCTGCACGGCTACACCGTACACAGCCAGCAGGTTATAGGCATTGAATGTGCCTATCATCCTGAAATGGGCTTCCACATTATCTATCATCATTATCAGCCCTGTAAGGTTATTTTCCAGCACCTTGCCTTTGAAGGTAGCAGGCATTTTCAGGCTGTAAGTTGTCTTTTCGGCTTTTGTATTCTGCAACATCACCATTCCCCGCTTGTCATCTGCATTGGTTAATGCAAAAGCATCAGCCGGCAGGTTGTCGAAGAATAGTTTCTTTACCCTTATATATTCATCAAAGGTTGCGTGGTAGTCGAGATGATCATGCGTGATATTTGTAAAAACCCCGCCTGCAAAACGCAAACCGGCTATTCGTTGCTGGTGTATGGCGTGAGAACTTACTTCCATAAACACATGGCTGCAGCCCGCTTCTGCCATTCTTGCCAAAAGCAACTGTATGGATATAGCATCGGGTGTTGTATGCGTGGCTATCTCAACCGTATCATCTATATGATTTTGCACGGTAGATATCAACCCGCATTTATACCCTAACGATTTAAAAAGGTTGAACAGCAATGTGGTGGTGGTGGTTTTACCATTTGTGCCGGTAACACCAATTACCTTCATCTGCCTGGAGGGTTCTCCGCAAAATGCACTTGCCAGCAAGCCCGTAGCCAGCGAAGAATCTTTTACCTGCACATACACTACATCATCTTTCTTAACAGGAGGCATGGTTTCACAAACAATAGCTGCAGCACCTTTGTCAATAGCTGTTTCAATAAAGCCGTGCCCATCCACCGTGGTACCCTTAACTGCTATAAACACGCTGCCCGGCACCACCTTCCGTGAGTCGATACAAAGACTGCCTACTTCTATTGAAGTATCTCCTGTAACACTTACAGGCTGTATAGATAATAATATGTCCTTTAGTATCGGCATTAGCTTAACAGCAATGTTATTTTTTGTCCTTTCGCAGCTTTTGTACCGGGTGCAAGTGTTTGCGCCTGTACTTTGCCACGGCCTTTGATTTCTACTACCAGCCCCTCTTTTTCCAGTATATACACCGCATCTTTCAGACCCATGCCACTTACATTCGGTACAAAACCCGAATACACATTGGCAGATTGTAATGCAACTGTTTTATTTACTGTATCTGATTTTAACTGGGTGATGTATGTGCCTTCTTGTACATCGAGTGATTTCCCCATCTTACCCAGCAGCACTTTATAGCTGAAAGCCGTAGCCTGCTGTGCTGGAATAACCTGCTTGCTTACGCGCGCAAAGCTGTCCAAGGGACCATTCCAGCCTTTACCGCTCGCAAATATCCTGTCAGCTATCATGCGGAAAACCGGGGCTGCAATGGTACCACCGTAATATGCGCCGGAATGCGGCTTGGTGCGTATCACCACTGCAATGGTATACTTTGGTTTATCAGCAGGAAAATAACCTACAAAGGAACCCTGGTATACCCCGTCTGTATATTTTATGCCCTTATCTGCTACCTGCGCCGTACCTGTTTTACCGGCCATAGTATAAAACGGACTTTGAATATGCTTACCGGTGCCGCTCAATACCACCTCGCGCATACAAGCCTGCAGTTGCGCAATGGTGTTTGAATCGCCTACCGCTTCTTCTATTACTTTAGGTTCTGTTTTTTTGATGGTCTTCCCGTATTCACGCACTTCGCTGATAAGATAAGGACGCATCATACGGCCATTGTTAGCCACAGCATTGTACACCATGCAAGTATGCAATGGCGTTATCTGTACTTCGTAACCTGTGGCCATCCACGGCAGCGTAGTGGCGCTCCAGCTTTTGCTCTCCGGCGATTTCACTACTGAACGGCGCTCGCCACTCAGGTCTATATTTGTTTTCTCATGCAGGTGCAGTGCGTGCAGGTGATCTATATATTTCTGCGGGTTAGCCCCATAATATTTATACGCCAGTTTTGCCATAGCGGCATTGGAAGAATGCGCAAACGCGTCTTTAATGCTCAACACACCTAAGCCCAGGTGCGAATCGCGCATGGTACGGTTACCAAACCTGATGGCACCACCCTGCGCATCTACTTTATCCTCTACATTAATATATTTATCATTCAGCAGCGACAGTAATGTAACCAGCTTGAAAGTAGAACCCGGCTCTGTAGGCATCATAGCATAGTTCAGGTCTTCCCAATAGCTGCCATCTTTCTGGCGGCCCAGGTTGGCCAGGGCACGTATCTTGCCGGTTTGCACTTCCATCACCACGCAGGTACCATAGAGGCATTCGTATTGTTCCACCACACTTTTCAATGCATGCTCTGCTACATCCTGTATACTTACATCCAGTGTAGTAACAATATCCTTCCCGTTCTGCGGCTCTACTTCCATTCCTTCCACAGGCATCCATATACCGCCGGTTTGCCTTTGCTCTACCCTGCGGCCACTATCACCTTTCAGCAGGTTATTATAGGTAGCCTCCATGCCAATGATCTGGCTATTCTCGCGCCACAAGCCTATAGTACGGTAGGCCAGCATGCCGTAAGGGTTAATGCGTTTGATCTTCGGGTCTTCAATAAAACCACCGCGCCTTTTGCCTTTGCAGAATATAGGCAGCGAACGCAAAGCCTGGTATTGATAGTAAGGCAGTTTTTTGCACAGCAGCCAGTAGCGCGATTTATTCAGGTAAGCAGTAGTCAGCAGCTTTTTATACTTAGCCGGGGAAGCGCCGCCTAATATTTGCGACACACCCAATGCCAGTGAATCTATATTCTTATCAAAAACTTCTTTGCTGATAACCGAAAAATCGATGTGCACATCGAACTGGGGAATAGATGAGCAAAGCAGGGTACCATCTTCTGTATATATATTACCGCGCTCTGCCGGCAGCAATGTAGTGCGCGTGTGCATATCGCGCGATATCTTACGCAATTCCGGCCCCTCCTTTACCTGTATGGCAGCTGCTTTTAATATTATAGCAACCCCCAGCAAACAGATGCAGGTAAAGGCGACATATACACGAAACCTTATGTCTTTCTTTGCGCTCAACGTATTATTTATGGCTTTGACGTGGTACTATCCGTTCCGATCGTATAGGCCGGCAGCATCAATGGTTTTAAGCCCAGGGCGGTAGCGCTTTTGATGACATTCGTCTCCATGCGCGCATCCATCAACTGGGTTTTGATATCCATATATCTCCAGCGTAATTCTTTCAATTCCTGATTTTGCTTATTCAGTTCGCGCTGCATCTCTACAGCCTGCTGCGTATTGTTGATATACAATACACACAGTACAGCCACGAAAGCCAGAAAGGGAACATTAGCAACGATAGCTTTGTAAGACACCTTGTCAACCAGCGTTTTCCAGTCGTTCCTGACACGCTGTACAGGTGTGTGTTCCTGCTGCATCATTTTTGCCTCTCCACTCATGCTATCTTTTCAGCTATTCTTAGTCGTGCACTTCTTGCACGGGAATTATTTTCAATTTCTTCTTCTGTAGGTTCCATAGGCTTATTGTTCACCAGGCGCAACACCGGCTTCTTTTCCACCCTGCCAAACATATCTGTCGCCTCTTCCTCCCAGGTGCCTTTTTTCATAAACTGCTTCACCAGCCTGTCTTCCAGCGAGTGAAACGTTATCACACTCAATCTTCCCCCGGGCTTCAAACACTTCGCAGCATCTTCCAAAAACTCTTTCAGCGCACCCATTTCGTCATTCACTTCTATCCGCAACGCCTGGAACAGTTGGGCCAGGTAGCGGTTCGGGTTGCCTTTTATCACCGGGGCTATCATCGCCTTCAGCTCGTCAATGGTCTTCAGCGGCTTTTTACCACGGCTGGCCGCAATATGTTTTGCCAGTTGCTTGCTGTTCCGCACCTCTCCGTACTGCTCAAACAATTTGTGCAATTGCTGTTCGCTGTAGGTATGCAGCACATCGGCGGCTGTTATTTCTATCCGCTTGTCCATCCGCATATCCAGCGGACCATCAAAACGAATGGAAAAACCACGCTCTGCCGTATCAAACTGAAAAGAACTTACACCCAGGTCGGCAAGTATCCCATCTACTTCGCTATATCCATTCAACCTTAAGAACCTTCTTATATACCTGAAATTTTCCGTTACCGGTACCAGGCGTTCATCATCCGGTTTATTCCTCCAGGCATCGGCATCATGATCAAAAGCTATCAGCTTACCGTCCGGCCCCAGCGCTTCCAATATCCGCCTGCTATGCCCGCCGCCACCAAAAGTGGCATCTACATAAACGCCGTCCTTTTTTATTGCCAGCCCATCTACCGCTTCTTTTAAAAGAACTGTTGTATGATAAAACCCTGCGCCGCTCATCCCTACATACCGTCAAACGGGTTACCAAAATCTCCGCCTGCCACCTCCGCAGCCAGGTCGCTGAAGCCAGCAGCATGCTTGCGGATGTATTCATGGTACGTATCTTTATCCCACAACTCCACTTTATTGCCCTGCGACGACAGCACCATATCTTTATTTATGCCCGCATATTCCTGCAGCGATTTCGGCAGCAGTATACGGCCGGCGCTGTCCAGCTCAACGGCAGTAGCACCGTTCATGAACAAACGCTTAAACTCTCTCACTTTAGGATTAAAATCATTCAACCTGTTCACTTTTTCCGCTATGGCGTTCCAAACATCCACATGGTACATGGTCAGGCACGATTCAAAACCACGGTTTATGACAAACTTTTCAGCGGCTCCCTCAGGCAATTGCTTGCGGAAACCCGAAGGCAGCAAAAAGCGGCCTTTGGCATCTACGGCAATTTCATATTCACCTAAAAAGCTTGTCATTATTGAGAAAACGAGAGATTTACCTTTATTCCCACAAAATAACACTTTTTCCCACGATTAACCCAAAGATAGAAAAGACATATTTTTCCACAAAAATACGTGGCCCTCAAAGGCTTGTACAGCAAGTATTTAAGCCTATTTTTAGGTAGATTATTGCAAAAACAATGTGCATACCCTGTGGATTGATGTGCATAACCTGTGGAATAGCTGTAAAACCCCTCATTTAACAGAGTTTTACAAGCACAATTAGGCTATAAATAATAGTTTTTTTATTTTTGCAGCCCTTATGCAGCAACGTCTCGGCAATCTGTTACTCATTTTTATTGCTATTGTTACCCTTAGTGCCTGCAGCGGCTATGAAAAAGCCCTGAAAAGCAAAGACGTAAACTATAAGCTGGCCAAGGCCAATGAGTATTATGATAAGAAGAAATACCAGCACGCCAACCAGTTGTATGAGAACCTGCTGCCGGTAATGAAGAATACCCGCAACTACGAACCCCTGTATTATAAGTATGCATACAGCTTTTATTATATGAAAGATTACCTGTCTGCATCTTATCACTTTAAAAACTTTACAGACTTCTTCCCAAGCAGTAAAGACGCAGACGAGTGTGAATTCATGTACGGACTGTGCCTGTATAAAATGTCGCCGAAACCATCTTTAGACCCTACCAATACGGTAAAGGCCATGGATGCCCTGCAGTCTTACATAAATACGCACCCCAACAGCAAGCGCATAGACGAGGCCAATAAATATATAGTAGAAAGCCGCTCGAAGCTGGAAGCCAAAGAGGCAGATGCTGCCAAACTATATTATAATATAGGCCAGTACAAAGCTGCCGGCATATCTTATAAGAACGTAATGCGCGACTACCCTGAATCGGCGAGTACGGACTACTACCAGTACATGATCGTAAAGAGCTGGTACCAGTATGCCAAATCGAGCGTGAGAGAGAAGCAGGAAGAGCGCTATGCCGTAGCCCTGAACGCTTATAAAGAGCTGGTAGACGGCTATCCTAAATCGAAATACCTCCGCGATGCGGAAAAATATTATACTTTAGCAGATAATAACGTAAAAAAAATACGCAATGAGCACCAATAAAAGAGCGATGGCGGCTGTAAACCCGCTGGTGGAGACCCGCGACGTAGTGGCTATGAAGAACAAGACCGGCAACCTGTACGAGTCTATTACCGTAATAGCAAGGCGTGCCAACCAGATATCTGTAACTATGAAAGAAGAACTGCACCGCAAACTGGACGAGTTCTCTTCGCATAGCGACAACCTGGAAGAAATTCATGAGAACAAAGAGCAGATAGAAATATCACGCATCTACGAACGCATGGCCAACCCTGCGCTGCAAGCTATCAACGAGTTTAACGACGATAAGATCTACCACCGCAAGAAATAATCTTCCGGTACAATAACATACTGCAAAAAGCCGTTCTGCTGATACCGGACGGCTTTTGCTTTTATCTTAATCCGTAATTTTGTGCCTACATGGCTACCAAGCAGTACAAACATCTTTTTTTCGACCTGGACCATACCCTGTGGGATTTTGAGCGCAATTCTGAACTGACGCTGGAAAGGCTGTACAACGAATACAACCTGGGCCAGTACAATATCCCCGGCCTGGCCGAGTTTGTAGCTGCCTACAACCTGCACAACGATGTGCTTTGGGAACGCTTCCGCAAGGGGTATATTAAAAGGGAAGAACTGCGCTGGAAACGTTTCTGGCTTACCCTGCTCGATTTTAAGATAGCCGATACTGCCCTGGCACATGAGCTGAGCATAGCCTACCTGGAGATACTGCCTACCCAAACCGCCCTGATGCCCCATGCCAAAGAGCTGCTGGAGCACTGCCATAGCAAGGGCTGCTATACCATGCACATGATCACCAATGGGTTTGAGGCCACCCAGCGCCTGAAGCTACAATTCTCGGGCATTGCTTCTTATTTTACGCATATCATTACATCGGAGAAGAGTAATAGTATGAAGCCCCATGCCGATATTTTTGAATATGCCCTGAAGGCGGCCGGCGCCAGCCCCGAAGAAAGCATAATGATTGGCGATGCCCTGGAGATAGATATCCTCGGCGCCATCAATGCCGGCTGGGACCAGGTATATTACAACCCTGCCAAAGCCCCGCATACGCGCAAGCCTACCTACGAGGTGCACCAACTGGCAGACCTCATCCAGGTATTTTAAGTACAGCCTTATTTTACAATGATCTCGGTAACTACCGTTTCGGCGAAGTATTCGTTGATGCGGGCTATGAGTTGCTCCTTACCAAAATAGAGCTCCTGTTTCAGGGCGGCCACATCGCTGTAGATGGTGAGTTTGGTACCCTGCAGCAGCATATTGCGGGTGTATTTGCTGATGGTCTTGCCTACTATTTCCTCCCATTCCTGGCGCATGCGTAGTTCGGTCACCTTAGGTGTCCAGCCGCTTTTTTCCATTAGCAGCTTCATGGCCTCTCCTATGCTGTATTGCCCCATTTAAACCCCGTTAGTTGTAGTGTTTTTACTGAGCGGTGAAGATACGGAGATTTTGAGGCAATGTTAGAATTTGTTAGATCCGGGCGCTACTTCACCCGCCCTTGTTGAAAATTACAATTGGTTAAAAGGGTTGCAATTAGTTGCCACTTTAGACAACTTCTATATACGGTACAAAACCATATCATTCTTATACTACTCACCACTTATACTCTGAAGAAATGCTTGAATGTCGCCATTGGTGACATTCTCTTCACATTCTTCAATACTTTCATATTCATGCCAATTATGATCAAAGTCATTGTCCCATAAAAAATTGTGGAGGTCTTTCAACTGCCATTTATCTGCATAAAACCACAATCCATCAATAAGATTGGATGTAATTATTTCATCAATTGCAGATAGGGGCTTTTGCATGGTATTAGAGAAAACTACGTGACCGAATTGTTTATAGTTGCCTCCATCTCTATATAAGTAGTTAAAGCGAATATTCATATTCAAATATAACAAAATGACACTTAAAGTCCGTTGACTTAAAAGCCACATCAAAATACTTTGTGCTCCATGGATATTAAGGACAAAGTAGGGGAACGGATAAGAGAATTAAGGCATGAATTAGGTCTATCACAGGAAGCATTAGGCAATAAAGCGGGCGTTGATAGAACTTATGTAACGGATGTAGAAAATGGCCGCAGGAATGTTTCTGTCGAAGTGTTGGAAAAACTTATCAAGGCACTTGAAGTATCCTTTCAAGATTTCTTCACTTCCAAAGTGTTCAGATCGTGAGGCAAGCCTATTACTCAAATACTCTGTCAAATTTCTTGTCCGATTCTGCCGATGCAATAGTTGGACAGTTAAATTTAGGCATAACCGATTACAAATACATTTGGACAAGAACCACGGCATCGTGGAGCACCTCGATCCAAATTTTTAAAGACAATTTTTCAGAACTAATAAAAGAATATGGTAGCGCTAAAAATTGGACTTTATTATTAGAATATGAGATACCTAGGCTACTAAGAAGAATTGATGCAGTTTTAATAGCTGACGACATCATTTTTGTTATAGAATATAAAGACGATAGGAAAGAATATAGAGTTGCAGACAAAAGACAGGCAGAAGATTATGCGATGGACTTGCAAGATTTTCATTTAGGCAGTAGAGGAAAAACCATCGTGCCTATATTACTTTCTCCTGACGCAATAGATGCAAAGCAAGAATTTTCGGCATCCTCACAATTTGTTAAGCCTACTATCTTTGCAAATAAGCATAATCTTTTCAAAACGATATATTATGCATATACCAACTTTCATGACGAAAGTGCTTCGCCAATAAATGTAAATGAATGGGGGAATAGTGGCTATAGTCCAACTCCAACAATTATTCAAGCAGCACAAGCATTATTTGCTGGCCATAAAGTTGAAGATATATCTAACTCAGGCGCAATAAACCTTGCCGAAACAACGGAGTACATATCCAATGCAATTGAAGACGCTAAGACAAATAAGAAAAAGATAGTCTGCTTTGTAACAGGTGTCCCTGGCGCGGGGAAAACATTAGTAGGGCTAAATCTAATACACAAGGAAAACTTTAATGAGGAAAATCAAACTAGTGCAGCCTACTTTTCAGGCAATGGACCATTAATTAAGGTGTTAAGAGAAGCTTTGACGCGAGATGATGTACAAAGGCAGAAGAAGACCCTATCTGATTCTAAAGAAAAGCATACCAAAAAACAGTCCGAAAAGAAAATTGAATCGAAAATTCAGAACCTTCACAAGTTTATTAAGGATGGGCTGCGAAAGAACGCCCCACCATTTGAACGAATTGTGGTCTTTGATGAAGCCCAGCGATGCTGGAATGCAGAGCATTTTTATAATCAAATTAAAAGAAATCAAAATCGACAGGAAGAAAATAAGCGCTTTGATCCGGTTTTAAAATCTGAAGCTGAAATCCTTTTTGAGATTATGGATTATCACGATTGGGCAGTAATCGTGGCTTTGGTTGGGAACGGGCAGGAAATAAATACTGGTGAAGCGGGAATTAGAGAATGGGGCAATACAATTAAAAACAGATTTAAACATTGGGAAGTATATATATCCCCAGAATTGTTAGTGGAATCCCCGAATTCACTTTTTATAGGTAAATATGACGATATAAAAATTAATGCCAATAGGTCTATGCACCTCTCCGTAAGCCAACGTACTTTTAAGGCGGCTCAACTAAACGAGTGGGTTAATTTAGTAATCGACAATAAACCACAGGAGGCTGCAAACCTGCTATATTCTATTCACCTTAAATATCCCATATATCTGACAAGAAGCCTTACTGTAGCTAAAAACTGGTTGAGGAACCGCAAACTCGGAAATAAGAAGGTTGGATTGCTTACAAGTTCCGGGGCACTCAGACTTAGACCATATGGAATTGTAACAAAGTCTGACGTCAACGAAGTAACTTGGTTTTTAGCTGAGGAGGACAATATCGGGGCCTCAGATTTTTTAGAAATAGCTGCAACAGAATTTAGCGTTCAAGGACTAGAAATAGATTGGGCTGGCCTTTGTTGGGATGCCGATTTAAGAAGAATTAATAATGAATGGCAAGTGCGACATTTTTCTGGCAGTAAATGGCAAAACACGAAGGATTACGATTTTATAATAAATACATACAGAGTCCTCTTAACACGAGCAAGAGAAGGGATGATAATTTGGGTGCCGGAAGGTGACAAAACTGACGCTACAAGACTTCCTGAATTTTATGACCCTATATATGAATATTTAAAATCTTGTGGAGTACCAGAGCTTTAGCCAAACAGACTTCCCGAACGTACAAGAGTGCGACGCAACGGGGCTAAATAGGGCTGCCTAAGCCGGCTACCTATTAAAATAAATCGTCAGGCAAGGCCACATTCCTGAAATTTATCATAAATGACAGATTCAATTCATAATTCCCAAATATTTTCTTATCTTTGCGGACTGAAAAAGTGTCGTATTAATAAACTTGATGCAAGATGTCTCATTTAACAGCTGAAAAAAAGGCCAACATTTTTAAAACTTACGGTGAAAATGAAAAAAACACCGGCTCTATAGAAGCACAGATAGCTATGCTCACAGAGCGTATCAACCACATATCTAACCACCTGAAGAAAAATAAAAAAGATTTCTCCAGCCAGCGTGGCCTGATGGCAATGGTAGGCCGTCGTAAGCGTTTGTTGCAATACCTTACCCGCAGTGACCTGGCTTCTTACCGCTCACTGATCGAAAAACTCGGTCTGCGTAAATAAGCGAAAGTCCGCACAATTATTCCCAACCCCGCTCAATAGACAAGGTTGGGAATAGTTTTTTTTAAACACATTAAAAATAATTTTTATGATTCCCAATCCCATCTCCGTGTCCTTTAAACTGGACGATGGAAGAGAAATAAGCATAGAAACAGGCCGCCTGGCCCGCCAGGCCGACGGTGCTGCCGTAGTACGCCTGGGCAATTGTATGCTGCTGGCTACCGTAGTAGCCAACCCGGAACCTAAACCGGGCCAATCTTTCTTTCCGCTGACTGTTGATTACCAGGAGAAATTTGCAAGCGCCGGCCGTATACCGGGCTCTTTCTTCAAACGCGAAGGCCGACTGAGCGATTATGAAATACTGATAAGCCGCCTGATAGACCGCGCCCTGCGCCCATTGTTCCCGGACGACTACCTGTGCGAAGTACAGGTGCTGGTAACGATGATAAGCAGCGACCCGGAAGTAATGCCGGATGCACTGGCCTGCCTGGCCGCAAGCGCCGCACTGGCCGTGAGCGATGTACCTATACAGGAGATCATCTCTGAAGTACGTGTAGCCCGCATAAACGGACAATATAAAATAAACCCTAACCGCAGCGAACTGAAAGATGCGGATATGGACTTTATAATAGCTGCCACCGACAAGAACATCATGATGGTGGAAGGCGAAAGTAAAGAGTGCCAGGAAGCAGACGTGGTAAAGGCTATAGAAATAGCACATGCTGCCATCCACACACAAATAAAAGCACAAGCCGAACTGCGTGATAAAAAAGGTGTTGCCGGCAAACGCGAGTTTACCGCCCCTTATAAAAACGATGCTTTTGCAGCACATATAGCCTCTGTAGCCAGCGATAAGATACTGGCTATTGCCAAAGGCGCTATGGGTAAGCATGAGCGCGGCGATGCTTTCAAAGCCATACGCAAAGAGTTTGAAGCAAGCCTGACGGCTAATGAGAATGGTACCTTCAGCGCACCTGGCTATGCTACGGAGCTGCTGGCTGCAGACATAGCACTGCTGGGCGATATCTTCCACGACCTGGAAAAAGAGATCATCCGCAATATGATGCTGAACGACCGTGTACGCCTTGACGGCCGCCAGCTGGACCAGGTACGCCCGCTGACGATGGAAGTAGACTTCCTGCCTTCCCCGCACGGTTCTGCACTGTTTACCCGTGGCGAAACACAGTCGCTGACTACTGTAACGCTGGGTAATGCAGAAGATGAGCTGCTGATAGAAACTGCTGCCACCAGCGATTATAAAAAATTCATACTGCACTACAATTTCCCTCCGTTCAGCACGGGCGAGGTGAAGCCTATGCGCGGCCCCGGCCGTCGTGAGGTAGGCCACGGTAACCTGGCTATGCGTTCTTTGTATCAAATGATGCCTAAGAACGATTATCCTTATACGGTGCGTGTAGTATCTGATATACTGGAATCGAACGGTTCTTCATCTATGGCTACCGTATGTGCCGGCTCGCTGGCGCTGATGGATGCCGGTGTGCCAATGCCTAAGCACGTGAGTGGTGTGGCTATGGGCCTGATAAGCGGTAAAGACCAGAAATTTGCCATCCTTACAGATATACTGGGCGATGAAGATCACCTGGGTGATATGGACTTTAAAGTAACCGGTACACGCGATGGTATCTGCGGTATCCAGATGGATATTAAAGTAGACGGCCTGAGCATGGATATTATGATGCAGGCACTGGAACAAGCGCGCCGCGGCCGCCTGCACATACTGGATGCTATGTATAATACTATACCGCAGCACCGCGAAGACCTGAAACCACACGCTCCGCGTATTGTACAGATCAACGTAGACCGCGAGTTCATAGGTGCTATCATAGGCCCTGGTGGTAAGATCATTCAGGAAATACAGCGCGAAACGGGCACTACTATCAATATAGAAGAAGTGAACGACCGCGGTGAAGTGAAAATATTCTCTTCGAACAAAGAAAGCATTGATAAAGCACTGAGCTGGATAAAAGGCATAGTGGCTGTACCTGAAGTAGGCGAAACTTATGAAGGTACCGTGAAATCAATCATGCCATTCGGCGCGTTCATCGAGTTTTTGCCGGGCAAGCAAGGTTTGCTGCACATAAGTGAAGTAAGCTGGAGCCGCCTGGATACACTGGATGGTGTGCTGAAAGAAGGCGACAAGGTGAAAATAAAGCTGGTAGGTACAGACCCTAAAACGGGTAAACTGCGCCTGAGCCGCAAAGCCCTGATGCCAAAACCGGAAGGCTATGTAGAACCTGAGAAACGTGAGCGCAGCGACCGTGGAGACAGGGGTGACCGCGGAGACCGTGGCGACCGCCGTGGTGGAGACCGTGGCCCGCGCCGCGACGACCGTGGCCCGCGTGGCGACCGTCCTCAGCGCCCGCACAATAATGGCGGAGACCAGCCGCAGGCTGCTCCTCAACAACAGGAAACACCCGACAATAACGATGCCGACCTGGCACTGTAATTGAAAAGGTTGAAATAACAGGAAGCCCCGTGAAAGCGGGGCTTTTTTATTGCCCTGGTCCGCCATTTCGAACGAGTTGAGCGACAGCGAAACAAGAGAGAAATCTCCTGAATAGAACAACCGCAGCCTAAATCATTGAGCAGTTGGAACATTACCGGGGAGATTTCTCGCTCGCTATCGCTTACTCGAAATGACGGTAGAGAGGGAGTAAAATGACGGGGCGGGAGAGAATCCTATTTAGACAATTCAATATTAACAGCAGTGCCGCTGCCGGGCATGGAGTCTATAGTTATATCGCCGTTCATCATGTACACGCGGGAGAAGATGTTCTTCCAGCCTATGCCGCTGCTCTGCTCTATTGCGCCCGTGTCAAAGCCCACGCCATTGTCCTGTATCAGCAGTATGATCTTGTCATTGCGGTAGTCGAGCAATACCTGCACTTTATTGGCTTTGGAATGCTTTATCATATTGTTCAGCACCTCCTGCACAATGCGGTACACAGCTATCTCCACCGAATGATTGAGCCGCTCGGACCCTTCATGAATAGTAAGGCTCACTTCCAGCAGGCGGGCATCATTTATTTTACTTACCAGTTCGTCGAGCGCAGTAGGCAGGCCAAATTCCATCAGCCCCGATGGCATCAGGTTGTGCGATATGCTGCGTACTTCGCGCACGGCATCGTCCAGCAGCTTTTTGGCATTGTCCATCAGTTTGTCATCTTCCTGGTTGTGCGAGTCCACTGCGTTTATATTCAGTTTGGCGGCCGATAGTACCTGCCCCAGCCCATCGTGCAGTTCGCGGGCTATACGCACCCGCTCCTTTTCTTCTGCCTCCAGCACTGCTTTAAAGCGCAGCTTCTGCTGCAAGGCTATGCGTTCATCCATCTCCTGTTTTTTTTGCTGCTTGTAGCGATAGTATAGCAAAAGAAAGACCACGAAAAGAATGATAAGACCGGATACAGATAGAATGATGATGGTATGCCTCGATTTTACCTCTTTCACTATCTGCAATTGCTTCAGGGCATTATCTTTGGTAAGGGCTATGTTCTCCTTTTCTTTCTTTTCAGTTTCGTACAGCGTGCGGTATTCGGCCGTTTTCTCCGCTGTCTCTGCCCTGAATATTGAATCGCGCAGGTTGCGCAGGCTGGTCATGGTGGCAAATGTTTGCGCTGCATCGCCGCATTTGCTATAAGCCCATCCCAGCACATTGGTTGCGTACATCATGCCTTCGGGCAAATGCACAGCGGTATACAGCGCCAGTGCCTTTTTGAAATAGGCAATACCATCACGGCAATTGCCTTCGTTGGTACTGTAGCTACCTTTCTTAATATTGGCGTAGGCTATTTTTATAGTATCGCCCGATAGTAAAGCGTATTGCAGTGCCAGGTTGTAATAGTGGTTGGCTTTTACTTTATCTTTTTTATGAAAATAATAGGCGTCTCCCAGTATAGCGTGTATGGAAGATCGTTCTACCCAGTTGCCTTTGGCCTGGTTAAGCAGGTTCTCTGCTTCCTGCAGGTAAAAAAAGGCCGAGTCTACCACGCTATTCTCCAGGTATATAGCGCCCGCCTGCCGGGCACCGATCCACTTCAGCGAATCTATATTGCATTTGTAAGCCAACCGTCTCCCCTTCAGCATCCATTGCAGGCTCAGGGCTCTTTGCTGCAGGTAATAGTACGCGCTGCCCACCTTTAGGGTAGCCCGTGTTATTTGCAGGCAGTCCTTTTGCCGCTCTGCCAGCTCCAGTATCTGTGTTTGTGTTTTTAAGTTGGATGCATAGTCGCCCTTTTTAAAGTACCCGGCGGCAACATCATACAAGCTGTCAATAGTGGTTTTAGCCATCGCACCAGCAGACAGGAATAACAGGGTTAGCCATATAAGCAGCAGCTTTCTCAAAACAGGGTATTGTAAGAACAAAGTATAGAATAAACTACATACTGTAAATACCGTGTATTGGGTATTTAGGGTTAATAAATACTTGCATACAGGCAGCAACAATTTTTTATCTTGTCATCATGCGATGCCGGTATGGATGTTTGCTGATACATGGCCTGGGCGGCAACCCCGCCGAAATGATGCCTCTTGCTGAAATACTGGAGCAGGATGGCTTTATGGTGGCTGTACCCAAACTAAAAGGGCATACAGGTGATGTGAAGCACCTGAAAGATGTTGGCTATAAGGAATGGATATTTGCTGCCGAAAGTGCGCTGCTAAAACTGGTACAGCAATGCGATAAGATATATATCGTTGGGCTCTCCGTAGGCGGGCTTATAGCGATAGAACTGGCTACCCGGTATAAAATAGGCGCACTGGTGTTTATCAATACGCCTGTGTTCAACCGGCATGTTATTAGCAATATAGTATTTGGCAGAGGCCGGCGCGATGCTGCCGGTACAGGGCGTTATTTTAGTGCTGCAGAGCCATTACCTATGTCTGCCATTAAAAGCTTTCGTGAGCTACTGAGCAAAGTAAAACCTGCCATCAACCGCATACAGGTGCCGGTAATGGTAGTACAGTCTTCAGACGATGTAGCAGCCCGGGATAAAAGTGCTCAATACCTGCTGGCACAAACAGCATCTTCCGTAAAGCAACCCGCCAATTACGAAAATGCCGGCCATGCATTGCTAACCGGCCCCGGGGGCGCACGGGTGGCTGCGGATATAAAAACCTTCTTCCACACACTGGAAAAAATAGCCTGACAATAGAACTATCATAAAATTTTATTGGTCAATTATACCGATTGGTATATTTTTGTGCTGTAATTGATCATAGTGAATATGAATAAGGCAGAAAAAACCAGGCAATATATTGTAGAGAAGACCGCACCTATATTCAATATGAAGGGCTACGCAGGTACTTCACTGCATGACATGACTGAAGCAACCGGCCTTACCAAAGGCAGTATCTACGGCAACTTTGAGAACAAAGACGAAGTAGCCCTGGCTGCCTTTGAATATAATTACAACTGTATATCCAGTGGCGTACGTGCTTTGCAGGCCGAGCGTGAATCTCCCCTGCAGAAAATTATGGCCTATACAGATTTCTATAAAAACATCAGCAAACAAACCGTTTTAAAAGGCGGATGCCCGATAGTGAATACAGGGTCGGAAGCCGATGATACACACCCTGCCTTAAGGGAAAAAGTGAAAACAGTGGTCAGCAACTGGAAAAAGAATATCGAAAAGTTTACAAAAGATGGGATTGCGGCCGGTGAAATAAAAAAATCAGTTGACTCTGCGGCATTCTCTGCATTATTGATCACACTTATTGAAGGCGGGATATTGATGTCTAAAATAACCGGCAACCTGCAATTCATTCACGAGGCTATTAAGCAACTGGAATTTCATATCGAACACTATATAAAGAAGTAAATTTTTTTTGAAACAAAATATACCGATTGGTATATTATTAATCACTTTCTAAAAAGTACAGTAATGGAAACTACACGAAAAACAGTATTGGTAACCGGGGGCGGCTCTGGCATTGGCTTTTCTATAGCCCGGCATTTTTCAGAGAACGGTAACCGCGTAATAATAGTGGGCCGCAATGAAGACAAACTGCGGAGGGCCGCTGCCCAGCTCAAAAATGTGACGCCTATAGCATGCGATATAACGAATACAGTAGCTGTGGGCGAACTCGTAACAACAATCAAAGCAGACTACCCCGACCTGAGCATATTGGTAAATAATGCAGGGCAGGCATTTGTGTACAACCTGGCCGGGAATGAGGGTGCAGCAACAAAAGCAAAACAGGAGATGTACACGAATTTCTTTTCCATACTTGAATTGGTTGAAGGCCTGTTACCAGTGCTTGAAAAACAACCAGCAGCTGCTATCGTAAATGTATCGTCTATCGTGTCGTTTGCACCCAGCCATAAACTAGCTAGCTATTCCGCCAGCAAGGCTGCCTTACACTCCTATACCCAATCGCTGCGCATAGCCCTCGAAGATAGTCCTGTAAAAGTATTTGAACTGATGCCGCCGTTAGTAGATACAGAACTATCGAAGGAAATAGGCGGGGCTGTTAACGGTATACCTCCTGCAGAAGTAGCAGATGCCCTGTTAGCAGCAATGAACAATGATGAATATGAAATACACGTAGGCCGTACCGCGGCGTTATACGAGCTGTTTAGGGCCTCCCCGGCACAGGCACTGGAAGTTATGAACCCTAAAATGGTACCGGTCAGCTAATTTATTTATCTAAAAATATACCGTTCGGTATAAAATATGAACTTCGCCAAAGCATTACTCGTTATTGCAGCCATTACGGCCGCTGTAATGGAACTGATAGATATATCGATCGTTAATGTTGCGTTGTCGCAGATGGGTGGTAACCTGGGAGCATCTCTCGAAGATGTCTCCTGGGTTATAACTGCTTATGCTATAGCCAATGTCATCATCATTCCTATGACCAGCTTCCTTGCTGCCAAGCTGGGCCGGCGCAATTATTATATCGGTTCTATTATCGCTTTCACTTTCTTTTCGCTCATGTGCGGTACAGCCACCAATATTTGGGTGCTGGTATTTTTCCGATTCCTGCAGGGGATTGGAGGTGGCGCTCTGCTTTCTGTATCGCAGGTCATCGTATTCGAGGCCTTCCCGAAAGAAAAGCAAAATGTAGCAAGCGCGTTATTTGGCATCGGTGTATTTACCGGGCCTACTATTGGCCCTACGCTGGGCGGCTGGATAACCGAACATTATAGCTGGCCTTTAATATTCAATATCAATTTACCTATCGGTATTGCGGTAGCAACAGTAGTATTTATACTGCTTAAAGAGCCCGGTACAAAACCAACCACTCCGTCTATTGACTGGACGGGCATATCACTGCTTATTATTGGGGTAGGCTCTTTGCAAACTGTGCTGGAAAGAGGCGAAGTGGAAGACTGGTTTGAGGCAAAATACATCGTTGTATTAGCAATTACTGCCGTTATTGGCCTCAGCCTGTTTATATGGCATGAACTAAAAATCAAACACCCTGTTGTAGATCTGCGTGTGTTAAAGAGCCGGCAATTATCGGTAGCCGCTATGCTCACTTTTGTAAGCGGCATAGGTATGTTCACTTCTGTGTACCTGACGCCGGTTTTTGCACAGCGTATACTTGGCTTTCCGCCTTTTCAAACCGGCATGTTATTATTGCCCGGTGCCATACTTGCTATTTTCTCTCTTATGCTATCCGCCATATTATTAAAACGCGGCGTACCACCACACCTGGTAATACTTATGGGGTTTGGATTCTTCATTTGCTTTAGCTGGACGATGTCGCATATGAATACATTGGCGGCTCCATCTGATTTTTTCGCACCGCTCATTTTCCGCGCAGTAGGATTGGCTTTGGTCACGGTGCCGCTTACCAGCCTGGCTGTTTCCGGGCTTGAACCGAAGGATATTCCACAGGGAGCCGCACTGAACAATATGATGCGCCAACTGGGCGGCTCTTTCGGTATTGCCATGCTGAATACGTACATCC
>JANINW010000006.1:275768-394615 GCA_024508935.1 Flavipsychrobacter sp.
TCCACAATCGCATGAGTATCCATCGCAGCGATCTGGTATCAAATATCACCGATTACAACCCGGTTTCCGTGAACAACATCAATAATATCACCAACTATTTTTTAAGTAAGGGCTTTAACTGGCAGGAAGCGCACATGAAAGCACTGCAACTCATAGAGCTGAAGGTATCAAAGCAAGCAGCAGCACTTAGCTACCTGGATGCTTACCTGGCGGGAGGTTTGGTATTTCTTATCGCATTGCCGCTATTACTGCTGGTACTGAAAAGAAATAAAAAAACTGCACCGGTGGTTGTCTTATCAGACCACTGATGCAGTTTATCAAAAAAGCTAAAATCTTATTTGCTCGCCACGGTACCTGCAGGCAGGTCCGGCTGGTTGATATAATAGTATGTGGTACGCTGGTAGTAGTTCAGCTTTACCATACTCAATTGTTTACCATTGTACACCAGGTTCACGCTGCACCCTTTTGATTTGTAACAACCCGGCATAGATGGTTTTGCTTTCAGCCTGAACTTGCGGCCATCTATGCTCATGTTATCGTAGCGCATCCTTATCTTGCCTGCTACCTCTTTGGTAACTGTATGGTCGTAACCAAAGAAATCGCTGCCGCGTTCTATGGTCACTACCTTGTTATATTCATATGCCTGTCCGAAAGAACATAGCGGTACCAGCAGCAGGATGGTGAGCAGTGTTTTCATTTTGTGTTTTTTATATTGTGTTTATTATTTCTAACACAAAAATGTATCGAAGGTTTGCTACCAGGAAAGATATGTACCGGTTTAACGACTCATTTACGCCCGGTTAACAGGCGGTTTAAACTTGGTTAACATGCTTATAACCAATGGGCTTAGTCATTGTTCCAGGCACAGTTACATTATCCTTCACCCTGTTATAAAAAATATAGGAGCCTGCTACCACCAACAAGAATATCAGCGGTGCTATAAATGGAGTATGTGTAGCAATATGTGTCCATACCGCGCCTATCAGGGTGAACGTAAAACCTGCATAAGTCCATTCCTTGATCTTTGAAGGCAGGGGCACCAGCAGGGCTATTGCTCCCAGTAATTTAGCTGTGCCCAGCAGCATAACAAAATAAACGGGGTAACCGAGTTTTGAAAAACCGGCCATCAGTTCGGGGTTACGGCTTAGGTACATAAATGCGCTCATAAGGAAACCAAATGCAGCAAGCGCCGTTGTGCTCCAGTAAATAATCTTGTCTCTTTTCATAAAAACTAATTTTATGTGCAAACTTCCGTACATTTGCTATACATTATATAGCAGTATACAATAGTATACCAGTATACTGCACTATAGCAGGTATTAGTTTATGAAAGCAGCACCGGAAAAAAACAAAGAGCCTAACTGCCTCGACCACCACGAAGAATGTGGTAAGCATATTATGGCCGTGCGCGATGCACTGGATATACTCAATGGCAAATGGAAATTGCCTATTATCATATCGCTGATCTATGACAATAAACGCTTTAAGCAAATGGAGCGCGATATACCGGGTATTACAGCCAAAATGCTATCGAAAGAATTAAAAGAGCTGGAGATGAACGAACTGGTAAAACGAACAGTGTACGATACCATGCCCGTGACAGTAGAATACTCTTTGACAGACTACGGCAAGACACTACAACATGTTATAGGCGAATTGTACAACTGGGGGGCTAAGCACCGCAAACGCATCATTGGCAAGAAATAGGCGGGGTGCTAAAAAGAAAAGCCGCCCGAAGGCGACTTAAAGCTTGTGGAGGATAACGGAGTCGAACCGATGACCTCTTGCATGCCATGCAAGCGCTCTAGCCAGCTGAGCTAATCCCCCGCAATGGGTTGCAAATATAGCTTTCTTAACACTATTTCTCCAAATTTCTTGATACCTTTAGTTAAAGCCAATATATTATGTGGCAACAAATACTGACATATTTTTATATACGTAAACGTGATCCTAATGAGCCGCGTAATGTGAACATAAAAATGATGCACGGTATGAACCGCATTTCCCTCATTATGTTCCTGGTGGGTATTATCGTAATGATCATCCGCCTTTTAAGACACTAAGGCTATTATTTCAGCAGCCGCTTTATCAGACGCATTGGTAGCACCCAGTTTATGCCACAACTCGGCATAGTCGGCCTGCATTTGCTGTATATAAGCCGTATCATGCAACAGCCTGTCCAGTTCTTCTTTCAGGCTTTGCTCATTCAGTTCTGCCTGTATCAGTTCCTTTACTACGGGCTTATCCATTATCAGGTTTACCAGCGATATGTATTTCACCTTTATCAGCTTTTTGGCCAGCCAGTAAGAAACCGGGTTGCCTTTATAACACACAGCCTGCGGCACACCAAACAAAGCGGTTTCAAGCGTTGCAGTACCGCTGGTTACCAACGCTGCTTTCGCCTGCTTTAACAGGTTATAGGTCTGGTTATTTGCCAGGGTTGCATCAGCATTCCCTATCAGTTCTTTGTACAAGCTTTCGGGCTGCGAAGGCGCCTGTGCTACAATAAACTGGTATTGCGGAAAATATTTTACTACCTGCAACATTACCGGTAGCTTCACGCCTATCTCCTGTTTACGGCTGCCCGGCAGCAAGGCTATGATGGGCTTTGACGAGAGCGGCACCGGCGGTACCGGGCTGCGCTCCTGCTCTATCACTTCTATCAGCGGGTGCCCCACATAAGTCACGCCGTATTTCCATTTCTTATAGAAATCTACCTCGAAAGGCAGTATCACCAGCATCTTGTCTACATCGCGCTTTATCTTCTCTACGCGTTTTTCTTTCCACGCCCATACCTGCGGCGATATATAATATGCCGTACGTATACCCTGCTGCTTAGCCCATTCAGCAATACGCATATTGAAGCCGGGGTAGTCTACAAATACCAGCACATCCGGTTTGTATTCAAGTATATCCTGCTTGCAAAAACGAATATTATTGAGAATAGTGGGCAGGTGGCGGATGACCTCTACAAAGCCCATGAAAGCCAGGTCGCGGTAATGTTTTACCAGTGTAGCACCGGCTGCCTGCATTTTATCGCCGCCCCAGCAACGTACATCTGCATGTTTATCCTGGCGGTGCAATGCTTTGATAAGATTACTCCCGTGCAAGTCTCCACTGGCCTCTCCCGCTATGATGTAGTAACGCATTTTACATTACAAACATGATCCACACTATGAATAAGGCGTATAGCATGGTAGCAATGAGAATACCACGGGCCGTATAATCGAGCCGCTTATTGGTATAGTAGATAAAAGGTATAAGATTAAGAATAAGACTGAGTGTAATGACCTTAGAAGCAACCCGCGGGTTGTGTGCCATATCCTGTATAAAGGCGCCCATACTGCTGCCACGGCTGCCTAACAGCGCAAAAAGGGTAATGCCTATCAGCGGCATAATGACACCTAATACAAATCCTAATATGGGTACGTTACGTTTCATGATTTGCAAATATGACGCTAATATACAAGTGAAAATCACAATTTTGTGCATTAAGATAGTGAATGCTTTACCTTTGTGCCCAAGTTTTAAACCTCAACAGATGAATTTTAAGCTCAATAATTTACCTGAAAGAACACAACAACCCCGCAACTATGGCCTTACCATGGTTATGGACAAAGGCCTTGGTGTAGATGAAGTTAGAAATTTCCTTTCTGTAGCTGCGCCTTATGTAGATATAGTAAAACTTGGCTTCGGTACTGCTTTTGTAACGCAAAACCTTAGAGAAAAAATAGATATTTACCGTTCTCACAATATACCGGTTTATTTCGGCGGCACCTTGTTTGAAGCTTTCCTGGTGCGCAACCAGATAGATGATTATGTAAATACAGTAAAAGACTATGGTCTTACCCATGTAGAAGTATCGGATGGTTCCATCACCATACCGCATATTGAAAAATGCGGCTATATTGAAAAACTGGCCAAACACTTCACGGTACTTTCAGAAGTAGGCTCTAAAGATGCGGCCCATATCATACCGCCGTACAAGTGGATAGAACTGATGAAAGCAGAACTGGAAGCAGGCTCTACCTATGTGATAGCTGAAGCACGCGAAGCCGGTAACGTGGGTATCTACCGTGGTTCGGGCGAAGTAAGAGAAGGGCTGGTGCAGGAGATACTTACCCAAATACCTTATGAGAAGATCATTTGGGAAGCCCCTCAAAAAGCGCAGCAGGTTTACTTCCTGGAGCTGCTGGGCGCCAATGTGAACCTGGGTAATATAGCCCCTGCAGAAATGCTGCCACTGGAAGCCATGCGCTACGGACTAAGGGGTGATACATTCTACCTTTTCCTTGATAAAACATCAGCTTAAGGACTATAATCTTCATTAAAATATTACAGCCGTGCCGTTTGGCACGGCTTTTTCATTTGTAACTTGCTGATATTAAATGAACAGCCGTATCTTGTACATGCAAACCAAAACAATGCCCGCAGCATACGGACTAATTGGCTACCCACTGACCCATTCATTTTCGCCGGCTTATTTCGCCAATAAGTTTGCGAAAGAAGGCATCAACGCTACCTATACCGCTTTCCCGCTGGCGTCTATAGACGAGTTTCCATCGCTTATCTGGCGCAACCGCCAGCTGCAGGGGCTTAATGTGACGATACCCTATAAAGAAAGCGTGATACAGTACCTGCATGAGATAGATAAGGATGCAGAAAAAATAGGTGCTGTGAACTGCATCACCATCAGCAAAGGCACACTGAAAGGATATAATACAGATGCCATGGCATTCCGCCATAGTCTTATACCGTTGATAGAACCGCACCACAAAAACGCATTGATCTTAGGCACAGGTGGTGCCTCGCTGGCTGTAGCTTTCGTGCTGGATGAACTGGGCATACCGTATGTGCGTGTATCGAGGCAAAAAGATATAGACCGCATCAGCTACGATGAAGTGAATGCATCGGTATTGTCGAGGTTCCATATTATCATCAACACTACGCCATTAGGCATGTACCCCAATATAGATGATGCCCCGCCTATTCCATACAAAGCCATTACAGCAAAGCACCTGTTGTATGATCTTATATACAACCCGGTAGAAACAAAATTCCTGGCATTGGGGAAAGCACAGGGTGCCGTTACTAAGAACGGGTACGAAATGCTGCACCTGCAGGCCGATGCCTCGTGGGAAATATGGAACCGTTAATTTATCCTACTGTATAATAGACACAGGTGGTCAGGAAATTTCTGAAAAAAGGAATAGCGGAGATAAGCCCGAATTGTTTACGGGGCTTTACGCCAAACTTATACCGGTATATAGGATTGAAAAGATAATGCTGTTTGTGCAAAACCTTCAGGCCGCTTTTCTTCACAATACGTTCAAAGCGCTCTATGGTGATGCGTGTATCGTACACATTCATCAGCTCATCAATTATGCCTTTATCCTCTCCTATCATTTTCAAAACACCTTTGTAAACAGGCTTTGGCAGGATATGATAATAAGGCATCATGCCCAGTTTGTGACGGGCTATCTGCTGGTGGCCGCCAAAGGGCATATACCAGGGCGGGAAGCCAAAAAATATCTGTCCTCCTTCTTTTAAAAAGGTCTTCAGGTATGGAATAAAAGCCTCCTGGTTGGGGATATGCTCTATCACATCCTTCAGTATAATGATATCGAAAAAGCCTTTGTACTTATCTAAGAAATCCTGGTCGTACACATTTTGGTAAAGGATGGCGATCTTGCCGGCTGCTATTTCATCTTTAAGAAATTCTTTGGCAAGGTCGGTACGTATTTCATCCAGGTCTACCCCCACGCAATAGCACCCGCGCTCGGCAAACGGCAGCATTACCCCGCCTTCGCCGCAGCCCATTTCCATTACATTAATGCCCTTGCCTATAGGCTTGGTCTGTTCAATAAAAGGCATCACGTCCGAACGGCAGTTGTCTACCTGCTGGTCGAAACGTACTTTATCATCCAAGTGCTGTTTTAGGGCCAATGTGTATAGCTTTAAAGGCGGTAAAATTAGCTTTTTACTTGTTTTTGCAAAGCCTGCAATATTTCCAGTTGCTTGCGGATGCTTTCATCGTGTATCTTTTCATACAGCGATATGATGAATTCTCTTGACAGGTGGTGCTTTTCAGCATGACTGCCGCGTGTTTCCACTATTTCGCGCCAGCGGTCGGGCTGGTAAGCCGTCATGTTCGAATCTTTCTTAACCCCGCCCATACGTGCGCTGAGTTCCATACGCCGGGCTATGAGGTCTATTATTTCTGCATCCAGGCTGTCCATCAGCTGGCGCAGATATTCCAGGTCCACGCTTTTATCGCCATCGCTGCAATGCTGTTTGCGTACTACCAGTCGGTCCAGCAAGTCCAGTAAAGCGCCGGGTGTTATTTGTTGTGCGGCATCGCTCCAGGCAGCATCAGGGTCAGGATGGGTCTCTATCATTAACCCTTCAAAACCCATATCCATAGCCTTTTGTGCTATTTCAGCCACCATATTGCGGTTGCCGGTGATATGGCTGGGATCACAAATAATAGGCAGTTCGGGGCGGCGCCTTTTCAATTCTATAGGAATGGGCCAGTTGGGTTGATTGCGGTATGGAGAAGATGCGTTGTAAGTAGAAAAACCCCGGTGTATGGCCGCTGTGTTTTTTATGCCTACCGTTTCAAAGCGCTCGATGGCACCCTGCCACAGGTCTATGTCGGGATTCACCGGGTTCTTTACCATAACAGGCACCTGCACACCTTTCAGGGCATCGGCCAGCCTTTGCACCTGGAATGGATTTACCGTAGTGCGCGCACCTATCCACAATACATCCATACCGTATTGCAGCGCAGCTTCGATATGCGCAGGCTCTGCCACCTCTACTGCCACGGGCAGTTCATACACCTGCTTTGCTTCCTGCAGCCATTGCAGGGCTTCTATGCCCACACCTTCAAAACTGCCGGGCTTGGTACGGGGTTTCCATATACCCGCCCTGAAAAGATGTACCCGGCCTTTTAACGCCGCCGCCGTTTCCAGCACTTGTTCCCTTGTTTCTGCACTACATGGCCCGGCAATGATATACGGCCGCTCTGCCGATTGGAAAAAAGACATACGCAAAGATAGGGGACAGCAGATAGTTAATGATGAATAAGGGCATAGCGATTGGCTATGTATATATTTATTGCTTAGCTAAACACCAGGTACGATCACTTTCTGCCTGTTTATTACCTTTGCGCCCATGAAACAATTGCCCTTGCCTGCCGAATTGAAAGCAGGCGGTATTATGCTGGTAGATAAACCTTATACCTGGACATCTTTCGATGCTGTGCATAAGCTCACCAGGCAATTGCGTATAAAAATGGGCCATGCCGGCACCTTAGACCCGTTGGCCACAGGCCTGCTTATATGCTGCACCGGGAAATTCACCAAACGCATCAGCGAATACCAGAAGCTGCCAAAGGAATATACGGGCATCATTCACCTGGGTGCCACCACTCCTACTTATGACCTGGAAAGCCAGCCCGAAAATCAAAAACCTTTCGATTACCTCACCGACCAAAACATTTACGACGCCACTGCTGCCTTTATAGGCGACATCATGCAAATGCCGCCTATCCATTCGGCCATAAAAAAAGATGGCAAACGTGCGTATGAACTGGCAAGGGCCGGTAAAGAAGTAAAACTGGAAGCCCGCCCGGTAACCATAACCGAATTTGAGATAACAGCTATCAAGCTGCCGGAGGTACACTTCAGGGTAGCCTGCAGCACGGGCACCTATATACGCTCACTGGCCAATGATTTTGGCGCAGCACTGGGCTGCGGCGGCTACCTGCAGGAATTAAGGCGCACCAAAATAGGTCAGTTCAGCGCCGATGATGCACTTACCCCCCAGCAATGGAAAGAATACTGGGATGCCAACCCTGCCCCGCCAAACAACCCCCAAAAGGCTTAAAGGCTTTTCTTATATTTGCCGCCGTTATGGCAAATGATAATAAGCTTCAAAATATTATAGCACATTGCAAAGAATACGGTTTTATATTTCAATCGAGCGAAATATATGACGGTCTTGCTGCTGTGTACGACTATGGCCAGTATGGCGCCGAACTGAAGAAAAACATCCGCGACTACTGGTGGCGCAGCATGACCCAGATGCACGATAACATTGTGGGTATAGATGCAGCTATTTTTATGCACCCCACAGTATGGAAAGCGAGCGGGCACGTTGACAATTTCAGCGACCCGATGATAGACAATAAGGACAGCAAAAAACGCTACCGCGTAGACCACCTGATAGAAGCACATGCCGAAACATTAGCCAAAGAAGATGCGGAAGCCCTGCTGCAAAAAATGGATAGCCTGCTGGCCGAAAATGATTTTGCGGGACTGAAAGCCTTAATAGAAGACAATAAAATAAAATGTGCGGTAAGCGGCACCGGCAACTGGACGGATGTACGCCAGTTCAACCTGATGTTCTCTACAGAAATGGGTTCTGTGGCCGATGATGCAGACAAGGTGTACCTGCGCCCGGAAACTGCGCAAGGTATATTTGTCAATTTCCTGAACGTGCAGAAAAGCGGCCGTATGAAAATACCTTTTGGCATAGCCCAGACGGGTAAGGCTTTCCGTAACGAAATAGTGGCCCGTGGTTTTATCTTCCGCATGCGCGAGTTCGAACAGATGGAAATGCAATTTTTTGTACGCCCCGGCACACAGAAGGAATGGTATGAGTACTGGAAAGATACCCGTATGAAATGGCACCTAAGCCTGGGCATACCTGCAGACCACTACCGTTTTCACGACCACGTGAAATTGGCACACTATGCCGACGCGGCCTGCGATATTGAATACGATTTCCCGATGGGCTTTAAAGAAGTGGAAGGAGTACACAGCCGTACCGATTTCGACCTGAAAGCACACCAGGAGTACAGCGGCAAGAAGCTTACGTATTTCGATACTGAGATCAACCAGCACTATGTACCTTATGTAATAGAAACCTCTATAGGACTGGACCGTGCTGTGATGATGGTATTGAGCGAAGCCTATGCCGAGGAAGACCTGAGCACTGCCGAGAAACAAGATAGCCGCGTAGTACTGAAGCTGCCGCCCAAAGTGGCACCTATAAAACTGGCCATATTGCCTTTGTTGAAAAAAGACGGCCTGCCTGAAATAGCACGCGAGCTGCTGGAAGAATGCCGTACTTATTTCAAGTGCTTTTACGAAGAAAAAGATACCATAGGCAAGCGCTACCGCAGGCAAGATGCTATAGGCACTCCTTTCTGTGTAACTATAGACCACCAGACAAAAGAAGACCAGACAGTGACCATCCGTTACCGCGATACGATGACACAGGAACGCATTCCTATTGCATCGGTAAAAGAATTGGTAATGCAAGCTATACAAGCATTTTAATAACACTGCCCCGCACTAAAGCGGGGCTTTATTTTTTTTATGTCTGCAGCACAAGAAGAACTGGCCGAAAAGCTGGCCCGGCAATGGGGACTGGTACTACCGGATACTATTTCTGAACAGGAAATATTGAACCGGCTTACCGCACGTATCTCTACCTTATTACAAGGTAATGCAGAGGCTTTCTTCCAGCTAATGTACAAACTGGATATACCGGAGAAAAAGCTAAACCAGGTACTGCACAATGAAGAAGCCCCAGCACTGATAGCAAAGCTTATCTACGACCGCCAGTTGCAGAAAATAGAAAGCCGGAAGCAGCATAAAGGCGGACCTGAAACTGCCGAAGACCCTGAACTGCAATGGTGACAATTGGTGCTCAATTATTTAGTAATTTCGGAGATCTAAATAAGTTAGTTTGAAATTAAAATCTTTGCTAATAGTGCTGTTGGCAACAATAGGGGTGGTGGCTTGCCGGAAAAAGGATGACCCTGTTGCTGCAAACAATACAAACACAAATACTACGCCGCAGGACTCCAGCACCCAATTAAAGATCAGCTTTGACAACGTAGTGAACGGTATGGCTGTACAGCTTACGACCGGAAAGTATGCAAACGCGAATGGCGATAGCTTCAGCGTAACCATGTACAAATACTACATCAGCAATATCAGCCTGTATACAGACGCTAACGCAGAATACAAAGAATCTGAAAGCTACCACCTGGTTAATGAAGACCTTAAAGACAGCAAAAGCTTTACGATAAAGAACCTTCCCGCAGGTAACTATGTAAAAATAAAATTTTTGATAGGTGTAGACAGCGCCCGCAATGTGAGCGGTGCGCAAACAGGGGCCTTAGACCCTTTAAATAGTATGTTCTGGGATTGGAATACAGGATATATCATGGCCAAAATAGAAGGGACTTCAACCAATGCGACAGGTAATAATTTTGCATTCCATATAGGCGGCTTTACCGGCTTTTACAACACATTGCGGTGGGTGACACTGACCCTGCCCGCAAACGCAATAGTGGCAAAAGGTAAACAACCCGGTATTCATATCCGGTCTGAAATAAAGGAATGGTTTCAGACGCCTAACCTTATTGATTTCAGCAAAATGTCTTTTGTAGCTTCTACCGGCACCAAAGCTGTAAATATTGCTGATAACTACGCAGATATGTTTTCGGTAGACCATATTGATAATTAAATGAAAAAAGGAATAATTATAGCCGCCATACTGTCTATTGCATCAGCCAGCCTGTTTACTGCCTGTAAACCGGACCCTGATTTTGATGCAGTAAAAACCGAAGAGCTGAGCTTTAAGATACCGCAAGGCTGGCCTATTCCTTATTACCAGTTTGAGAACAATAAAGTATCGCAGGCCAATTTTGAATTAGGCCGTAAACTATTCTTCGATACGCGTCTTTCCAAAGACAATACTATTTCTTGCGGCAGCTGCCACCAGGCTTTTTCAGCTTTTGCCCAGCTTGACCATGCCGTAAGTCATGGCGTACAGGACAAATTGGGCACCCGCAATTCACCGGCATTATTCAACCTCAACTGGCACACCAGCTTTTTCTGGGACGGCGGGGTGAACCATATTGAAAGCCAACCCATCAACCCGATACAAAACCCGGTAGAGATGGACGAAAACCTCGGCAATATCATTACCAAACTGAGTGCGGATAATACTTATAAACAAATGTTTACCAGTGCCTGGGGTAATGATACGATCAATTCACAACGCATATTCAAATCGCTGGCCATGTTTATGGGTATGCTGGTATCCAGCAACAGCAAATACGATAAATATAAACGCGGTGAAGCAGGCGGAAATATGACCGCGGAAGAGCTGAGCGGCTACGAAATATATAAGGCCAAATGTTCCAGCTGCCATACAGAACCACTGTTCTCCGATTTTTCTTATAAGAACAACGGCCTTCCCCCTACTTCAGTCAATGATAGCGGCCGGGCACATATTACACGCGCGGCAGCCGATATGTACAAATTCAAAGTGCCGTCTTTGCGCAACCTGGCTTATACCATGCCGTTTATGCACGATGGTCGCTTTGATAACCTGGACCGGGTACTGGACCATTATGCAGGCGGCATACATCAATCGCCTACTTTAGAGCCTCAATTGCAGAATGGCATACAACTGAACAGCCAACAACGCAGCGACCTGCTTGCCTTCCTGAATACACTGAATGATGAAAGTTTTGTAAAAGACAGCCGTTTTCAGCAGCCGAAATAGAATTGCAGATAGTTGAAAAAAAAAGACCCGGACTAATCCAGGTCTTTTTTTATGTCAGTTATTTCTATGAGTTCTATAAACTGGTTGGTATGGTTGGTTTGGCAAACCTCCCCTTCCCCGTCCGAGTTAAACTTCAGTTTCACCTTCTCGCCATCGTGCTGGTAGGCACTTGGGAGATATTTGGGACGCAGGAGCTTACCGTCTTGTTCCAGTTTTACTAAATACCCGCAGCCACCAGTAGCTATGTCTCCGGAGTCTACGACCACCGCTTTTTTCATGTTCTTGTCTTTCTTGCACGAAGGAGCAGCGAGTATAGCTAGCATTGCAGCGCCGAGTAAATATTTACGCATGTTAGGTTATTTGTCAACTAAATTCGGCAATGAAAATACTAAAAACTTTTAAACACGCAATCTATACGGTAAACTTATACCCGATACCCCTTACCGAATGAAAATGACGGGGGTTGCGGCTATCTGATTCAAAGTGCTTGCGGAAGTTGAGTATGAAATTGTCTATAGTACGGGTAGTAGGGTATACATTATAGCCCCAAACCACCTGTAATATATGCTCACGGCTTACTACCTGGCCTTCATTTTCTATTAAAAGTTTTAATAATGCAGCCTCTTTTTTGCTCAATTCCTGTTTTTTGCCTTTTTTATCAATACACTCATGAGCTGCAAAATCGATCTTGCCACCCGGAAATTCGTATACATCGGGCACAGATTGTGGTTCTTTGATCTTTTTATTCTTGACAATAAGCTTATCAACTCTCAGCAGCAGTTCTTCCAGGTTAAAAGGCTTGGTCATATAATCATCACCGCCTTTTTTCAGGCCTTCTACCCTATCGGCACCGGTATTGCGGGCAGAGAGGAATAAAATAGGCACGTCGTTATGCTGCATACGGATGGTCTCGCATACAGTGATACCGTCCATATCAGGAAGCATGATATCTAATATGATCAGGTCGAAGTATTCATTTTTGACCATTTTCAATACAGCAGGGCCGTTATCGGCGGTAGTTATCTCGTAACCTTCCAGTTCAAGGTTCAGTTTGAGGGCTTCTCTAAGGCTTTCTTCGTCTTCTACAACCAGGAGCGAGGCTTTCTTTTCTTTAGTAAGCATAGTAGTACGTTTTTCTAAACATAAAAATAATGACAATTAGTGACGCTTGTCAAGAGTCAAGCCTAGATATGGTTTTAGCATGACAATGCAGTAAAATCGTTATATGAAGCATGTATTCCCGGCAATAAATCATTTATAACGGTATTGTATTATTTTGATTGTGCAGCTTATTTAAGAATAAAAAATCATTACCTTTGCACTCCCTTAAAAGCGGGTGTGGTGAAATTGGCAGACACGCTAGACTTAGGATCTAGTGCCGCGAGGCTTGGGGGTTCGAGTCCCTCCACCCGCACTAAAAAATGAATAGCCGGTCATTGTATCGGCTTTTTTTAAACTTAAAAATTATCAGACAATGGCTACGGTAACACGTGAGAGTATTGGAAACCTCCATGATAAAATAACTGTAAAGCTGGCGAAGGAAGATTACCTGCCTTCTTTTGAAAAATCTCTGAAACAGTATGCAAAATCTGTAAATGTACCGGGCTTCCGTAAGGGAATGGTACCTGCAGGTATGGTGAAAAAAATGTACGGACAGTCTATCTTCAGCGATGAGGTACTACGTACTGCAGGCAGCAAACTGGAAGAATATCTTGGCAACGAAAAGGTGGCCATATTTGCCCAGCCAATGGTTATGCCCAGCGAAACACCTGTACGCCTGGACATGAACGCCCCTGCCGAAGTTGATTTTACTTTTGAAGTAGGCCTGAAACCTGATTTTGAAGTAACCCCGCTGAAAAATAAAACTGCACTTACACGCTATAAAATAGCTGTAGGCGACAAAATGGTGGAAGATGAGATAGAACGCATCAAACGGCGCTACGGTAAAGCAGAAGACCAGGAAGCTGTAGCTTCTAAAGACGATATACTGTACGCTACTTACGAAGCTTGCGATGCAGCAGGCAATGTACTGGCTGAATCTCAGAAAGTAGATGATACTGTGCTGGTAGAAAAACTGCCTGCCAAACTGCAGGATATGCTGATGGGCAAAAAAGCAGATGACACCCTGGTAATTGTTCCTGCAGAGGTATGTACAGAAGAAGAGCTGCAAGGCTTTTTGAAAGACCCGCTGAAACAAGGTGCTGAAGCTGCTAATAACCATTACAAACTGACTATTACCAAGGTAGCGAAGCTGATACCACGCGAACTGGATGCTGAATTGTTCGCACAGGTTTTCCCTAATAAAGAAGTAAAGGACGAAGCTGAATTTAAAGAACTGATACGTACCGAACTGGGCCGCGAATACAACCGCATCAGCAACGAGCGCCTGCAGAACGAGATATACGAACTGCTGGTTCACCAAACGCCTATACAACTTCCTGTACCTTTCCTGAAACGCTGGTTGAAGGAAGGTGGTGAAAAACCAAAGGCTGAAGCTGAAGTAGAAAAAGAATTCCCGGGCTTTGACCACCAGCTGCGCTGGACACTGATATCTGACAAACTGATACAGGACAATAAAATAGAAGTGACCCGTGAAGAGGTAATGACAGATATTAAAGGCCGTGTACTGGCATACTTTGGTATGACTGCTGAAGATGAGGCTGATGCACCATGGATGGAAGGCTATATGGCTAAAGTTGCTAAAGACAATAAGACCATGGACGAAACTTACCGCCGCCTGTTGTTCGACAAATTATTCCAAAGCCTGGAACAGCAATTTAAAGTAGAAGAGAAAGAAGTGAGCGAAGAAGAATTCTTTAAACTGCCGGATGCACACGCTGCACACCATCATCACGATCATTAATCGAAAGATTGCTTATATAGAAACCGCCTATAGGGCGGTTTTTTTATGCGATAACATTTCTTATTAGCCGCTACGTAACTTTATATATGCCCGGACTCATTGTACTGCTCATAGCCATTAGCTTAGGACTTATATTGTATTTCGTACGCAGTAGTAAAGAGCGAAAGAAAATAGCCGCATACCAGCTACCCCTGAATGCTACACAATTATTGAATGAGCATGTGCCTTTTTACCAAAAACTGGATGCGGAGAAGAAGGCATTGTTTACCGAAAGAGTAAGGGATTTCCTGGCCCGTACACGCATCACAGGCATAAGCGGTACACAGATCGACGATCTTGACCGCTTGCTGGTAGCAGCAGGTGCCATCATACCCATATTTGCATTTACAGATTGGCGGTATAATAACCTGGACGAAGTATTGGTGTATGAGAACAGCTTCAACATGGATTATCACACTCATGCCAATGCACCTGACAGGAACATTCTCGGCATGGTAGGTAATGGCGCCCTGAACAGGAAGATGCTTTTATCGAAGCCTGCTATACGAAGCGGGTTTATGGATGCTGAAAATGGCCACAATACCGTGGTACATGAATTTGCCCACCTGATAGACAAGGCAGACGGTGCTGTAGATGGCGTACCGGAATATTTACTCTCGAAACAATACGCTGCACCCTGGCTGAAATATATGCACAATGAGATTCAACAAATGCGGCAATTCGGCTCAGATATAAACCCATACGCCGCCACCAACCAGGCTGAATTCTTTGCAGTGATGTCCGAATATTTTTTTGAGCGCCCGGAACAACTGGAACAAAACCACCCGGAATTATATTGCCTGCTGCAAAAGATGTTTACACCGCAGCCGGCCAGCAAGTGATCACTTCCGGTTAAAGCTGAAGACTTCTTTACGCGCTTTACCATCCTGCACACCTTCAATACTGGCCTGCAAACGATCAGCACCTGCTTTCCTGTACACAATGCACTGCGGAAAATCGTGCAAAGGATTTTCAAATACTATCTCCGTATCGCTTAAGGCAGTTTCTTTAAATGCTACCTCTTTACCCTCATTTTGATTGCTTACGGTTGGCAGGTACCATAATGTATCTTGCCTGTCGGCCAGGCGCAGCTTTTCGCTGAATAAGGTATCTCCATTTGCATTTACCAGCAGCCCCATGCCTGTGTAAATTGTATCAGATTCCTTTTGCCATATCTCCCATAACATTCCTTCCGTGCCGGGTTGCTGCCAGGTACCTAAGAGCCATGCAGCTTTTGCCAATCGCGCGGGTTTTGGAGCCTGTTTTGCATTGCAAGCGCCCATGATAACCAACAGCAGCAACAAGCCAATATGCATTTTTTTGTTTGACATCTGTTTTATCTGGTGTATTTTGTTTGGCATGAAAGCTATTGCAAAACTTTTCATCGGTACTATCCTACTGGTATCATCCCCTTATGCAAACGCCCAGGGCACTGATAGCCTGATACAAATATACCAGTCCGCAGATAACGATTCGGCAAAAATGGCCGCAGCATATAATGTTACCATTGAAATGCTGAACCAGAAATCGCCGGATGCACCGAAATATGCCCTTATTGCTTTAGACCTGGCAGAGAAGATCGGCAGCAATGACGATATTATCATTAAGAATATCCTGGTTTCCAATGCATACAAATCGGTAGTGGCTTATGATAAAGCCATACAGTATTGCAACGATGCAGTAAAAATAGCGGAACGACTGAAGAAATATAAATTACTGGGCAAGGCCTACCAGGAATTGGGTGGTGTTTATTATAACCAGGGCGACTATGCAAACGCTGAAAAGATATACCTGCAATCGCTTGAAGCACGCAAGCTGGCCAATGATGCTACGGGTGTTGCTGCCTCTTACAATAACCTGGGTGGTGTAAATAATGCGCTTGGCAATTACGACAAATCGACCGGGTACTTTATAGAGGCGCTGAAGATCAACGAGGCTGCGAATAATGAAAAAGGCATTGCCATGAACTGCAATAACCTTTCTATAGCCTACCGCAAAATGAACCGGCTGGACAAGGCCCTGGAATACCAGCTTCGCTCACTGAAAATAAAAGAAAAGATAAAAGACACGAAAGGTATAGCATATTCACTTGGCAATATTGCTAACATATATTACGATAAGAAGGACACACTGAAGACCATCCAGTACTATAAAAAAGTTCTGTCGCTTGAAAAAGACATACAGGATGATATGATCATTGCCAATGCCTATAATTCATTAGGTGTCATCTATCGCGATCAGAAAAAATATGATGCAGCCATTAAGTATCTCAACCTCTCACTAAGCTATAAAAGAAAGATACAGAATGAGACCATAATGTCGACCACGTATAGCAACCTTGGCGTTACCTACCTGGCTATGAACGAAATAGACAAGGCAGAAGCCAGCTTTAAAAAAGCGCTTGAGATAGCTAAAATATCTAAAGACAAAGATGACCTGCGTGATGCGAATGATGGCCTGGCCATGGTATATGCTAAAAAGAATGACTTACAAAAATCACTGGACCATTTGCAGGAAGCAGAAAAGTTCAAGGATTCCATATACAATATAGAAAGTTCGCGTGCAGTAACAGAAATGCAAACCAAGTACGAAACAGAAAAAAAAGAGACATCTATTAAACTACTGCAAAAAGAAAATGAATTAAAAGATGTGCGCAACCGTAACACGATCATACTATCAGTTTCTATCGTCGCCATATTGCTTATCAGCTCATTATTAGCTTACCTCTTTATCCGGTTCAAACAGCAAAAGAAGACAGAAGAAGTAAACAAACGTATGGAGCAACAACGACTTGATGCGACCATACTTACGCAGGAAGAAGAGCGCAAACGCATATCGGCCGAGCTGCACGATAGCATAGGCCAGATGCTTTCTGCCGCGAGACTGAACGTGAGCCTATTGCAGCACAACGATGCTGAAAACCTGCAGAACAATCCTAAGTTTGAAGCTGCACTATCTCTGCTAGACCGGTCCTGCCAGGAGGTGCGCAGCATGTCGCATAGCATGATGCCGGCCATATTGGTAAACACAGGGCTTAAAGACGCACTACAAGAGCTGGCAAACAGCATAAACAGCAGCGGGGTATTAAAAATAAAAACAGATACTACTGAATTAGATAAACGGCTTGCAGCTAATACCGAGGTGCATCTCTACCGTATCATCCAGGAAGTGCTGAACAATATCATACGGCATGCCGGCGCTACAGAAGTACAGTTACAGTTTCAAAAAGAAAAGAACGAATTGCGTATAACCATTGAAGACAATGGGAAAGGATTTGATGTGCAGCGCCTAAAACAATCGAAAGGCAATGGCTGGAACAATATACAGACCCGTTTGTATGTACTGAAGGGAGATATAGAAATAGACTCGCAGGAGAACAGGAAAGGAACAGTCGTCTTTATTACTATACCATTAAGCAACGCTACAGCTTAGCCCAATAAAAGAGGCTGCATGAAAAGCAGTCTCTTTTATTATTTATACTCTTGCCCGCCAGGGCAGGTCTTCAACACCATTGATATGCCCTAGGTACCTGGCCAGCACAAAAAGAAAATCAGACAATCGGTTCAGGTATTGTACCACAAGTTCCGGCACAACTTCTCCCTGCTCCTGCATAGCTACACAAATACGCTCTGCGCGCCTGCAAACACAGCGTGCTACATGCGCCGTAGAAGCCGCAAGGTTGCCGCCGGGAATAATGAAAGAGCGCATTTCGGGAAGCGCTTCGTTCATTTCATCTATACGCTGCTCCAGCCATTGCACATCAGTATCGTGCACGTCAGGCAGCTTCATCTTCACTTCTTTATCAGGATTGGTAGCCAATACAGAACCAATGGTAAATAAACGGTCCTGTATCTCGCGCAGCCATTCACTTATCTTTTCATTTCCTGCTATATCATTTACCATGCCCAGGTAAGAATTCAACTCATCCACTGTTCCATAGCTTTCAATGCGTATATGGCTTTTCAGTACGCGCACCCCGCCTATAAGGCTGGTACTGCCCTTATCTCCTGTCTTTGTATATATTTTAAATGCCATTATTATTATTTATTTACTTGCAAGCGCTGCAGGAACGTTTTGTTTATCGCTTTCTACCACGCCGTCGCGTATACGAATGATGCGACGGGTGAAATTGGCAATGTCTTCTTCGTGTGTTACCAGCACCACTGTATTACCGCTTTCATGTATATCATTGAACAATTCCATTATCTCCACCGATGTTTTGGTATCCAGGTTACCGGTGGGTTCGTCAGCCAGTATCAGCGATGGATTATTGACCAGTGCCCTTGCAATAGCCACCCGCTGGCTTTGCCCGCCCGATAGTTCGTTGGGTTTATGTGCTGCGCGGTCGCCCAGGCCTACTTTATCCAGCATAGCATGTGCGCGTTCTTCTCTTTCTTTTTTGGGCACACCTGCATATATCAGCGGCAGTGCTACATTCTCCCAGGCAGTAAGCCGGGGTAGCAGGTTGAACTGCTGGAATACAAAACCTATCTCTACATTGCGCACGGTAGCCAGTTCGTCATCGCTCATCTGGCTTACATTTTTGCCATTGAGAATATAAGCACCTGAAGTAGGGCTATCCAGGCAACCAATGATATTCATGAGTGTGGACTTACCCGAACCTGATGGGCCCATCAAAGCCACATACTCCTTGCGGCCTATTTCCAGGTTTATTCCTTTAAGAACAGGAAGCTCCTGCTTCCCGAGAAAATAACTTTTACGTATATCTGCCAGGCTAATAACTGCGTTCATGTTCGGTATATTCATTAATTTATACCGTTTTCAAAAATACAGATATTTTTACTGTTGAATTTTTAAACCTGTTTATGCTGCTTTTCCCTGGTTGTAAAATAAATATCGGCTTATTTGTTACAAACCGCCGAAGCGACGGATACCATGAATTAGAGACCATATTCTACCCTTTAGACCTGCACGATGTACTGGAAGTAGTACCTGCAAAGGACAAAACCAGCCTGAGCGTGAGCGGGAAGAAAATTCCGGGCGATATGGAATCGAACCTAGTATGGAAGGCTTACCACCTGCTGAAAAAAGATTTTGGTGATGCCGTACCTGAGCTGGACATATACCTGAACAAAACGCTGCCAATGGGTGCAGGGCTTGGCGGGGGCTCCGCCGACGGCTCGTATATGCTGCGACTGGTAAATGACTATTGCAAGCTGGGATTGAATGATGAACAGTTAGCTGCCTATGCTTTGCAACTGGGTAGCGACTGCCCTTTCTTTATATACAACACCCCCCAGTTTGCCAAAGGGCGGGGCGAAAAAATGCAGCCTATAGATATAGACCTGTCTCCATATAGTATTCAGCTTATATGTCCGCAGGTGCATGTACCTACGGCAAAAGCATTCAGTTTGGTGGTGCCCTGCGATGCGCCGTACGATCTGCGCAAACTGCCACAACTGCCCGTGGAGCAATGGAAGTATTATATCTCCAACGATTTTGAAACACCTATCTTCAGCATACATACTGCCCTGGCGGAGATAAAAGACCAGCTGTACAAAGCAGGTGCTATTTATGCCAGTATGAGCGGCAGCGGCAGCAGTATTTATGCCATATTCAAAAAAGGAGAAAAAGCTGAAGAAATAAAAGCAAGAGTATTTTACGAAAGCTTCTATATAGAATAGACCTTGTTTGAACTCAAACTAAAAGCGGCTGAAATTTCAGCCGCTTTTTTTATACTATTCTCGTTACAGTAGGTTTGGTACCATGCTGGTAAAGTCCATGCAACTGTACAATGCCGGGATTCTTTCCTACTTCAATACTGCCTACTATACCCTGCATTTGTAAGGCACAGGCACCGTTATAAGTACCCCATGCCAGCAAGGTTTCCCAATCAATACCAGGATGATGTTCGTGTATGCTTGCCATTTCAGACAGTATGCATAATTGATGGTTGGACGAAAGGCTATCGGTGCCAATGCATATCACTCCATTTTCTTCCATCAGCATTTCTATATCCGGCAAAGTGTTTTCTATGTACAAATTGGCATTGGGGCAAAGGCACCAATATACCTGTGGCAGTGTCTCCTGCGCCATAGCCACATCGGTACGCGGTGTATAGGTATTGTGTACAAAGATGAAAGGATGTGAAGGAGACATCCATTCCAGGTAGGTTTGCAAAGATGATTTGCCGGACGGCTTAAAAAAATCATCGTTAATACCCAGGCTGTGCAGTAAAGTTTGCACACCGCCTGTTTTAGAAATGTAATATTCGTCTTCTGCCTTAGCCTCCTGGTTATGTATAGATATCGGTTCATCTTTACGATGCCTGTCTATCATTTCAAACAAAGCTTTGGAAACTGAATAGGGCGCGTGCGGCACTATAGATTGCCAAAGCCTGTGCTCGGCAGTTTGCTGGGCAAAGCTATCGTGTACCTGTACGGCATATTCAAATTGCTTCTGCGGTGTTTCGTTGAAACCGATGGTTTCCACAAAACTGTGGAAGTGCATTTTATCCTCCGCCCTCAGGTCCATTGTGTCTGTAGTGTTGGTTATATCCCCAACCGCCACAATACCGTTTTCCAGCATTGCATTAAATGCATCGTGCCGGGCTGCCGATTTCTGCTCATCGCTGAATCCATTGCGGTGCATCATTACATTTTGCAGGAAAGGTATTAAACCGGTATGTTCCGGTATCACACCCTTCATATGCGATAGCTCCAGGTGGCAATGCACATTCACAAACCCGGGTGCTAATACTCCGTCGTAATGAACAGGATGCTCATCTGTTTTTTCTGCATGAATAGCTACAATAGTACCATCACCTGCCAGTTCTATCACAGTACCTTCCGGTAGCCACTTATGCCCGTCATGAATTTTAGCAGCAGTAATGAACACAGTTCTTAGCTTTTAAAATGCTTCAGCAGTATAATTTCTTTTTCGTTGAGGAAACGCCATTTACCGCGCGGCACATTCTTCTTGGTAAGGCCGGCATACATTACGCGGTCCAGCTTTTCTACCTCGTAGCCCAGCGATTCGAATATGCGGCGAACAATGCGGTTGCGGCCACTGTGTATCTCGAGGCCTATCTCATTCTTTTCTTCCAAAAAGGCTATGGCGTCTACGGTTACCTTACCATCTTCCAGTTCCAGGCCATTGGCTATCTTTTCAAAATCAGCTTTAGTCAGGTTCTTGTTCAGGGTTACCTGGTATACTTTCTTCATCTCGTAGCTGGGATGCGAAAGTTTTTGCGCCAGCGAGCCATCATTGGTCAGTAGCAATACACCCGTTGTATTGCGGTCGAGCCTGCCCACAGGGTATAGCCTGTCTACGCCTGCATTGGCTACCAGGTCCATCACGGTGTCGCGTCCTTCAGGATCATCGGTAGTTGTAATAAATCCTTTTGGTTTATTCAGCAGCACATAAACCATGTGCTTATTAGGTGTTAATTTTTTACCGGCTATGGTTACCAGGTCACCGGGCTGTACACGGTAGCCGGGTTCCAGCACCAGTTCTCCATTCACTTTTACTTTACCCTGCTTTACCATTTCAGCAGCATCGCGCCGGCTGCTTTCGCCGCTGTGTGCTATGTATTTGTTCAGGGTCATTTCTTTATCGGCAGCTTCATCTTCTTCGTCTTCCCTGGCTACTTTTTTGCGTGGCTTTTTGCCGGTCTTTTTTATTTCTTCCTGCTCTTCTATAAACTTTTTACGGAAAGGGCCGCTTACCTTACGGGCACCAAGCGGAAATGCCTTATCAAATGTATCTTCTTCCCCTTTCTTGTTCACTTTGAACTTAGGACTTTCCTCCAGTTCTTTTTCAAACTCTTTAGGCGTCACAAAGTTCTTCTCATACTCTTCCGGCTGGCGCTCGGGCTTCTCTTCGTGGAAGATATTGCGTTTGGAGAAACGGTTGTCTTTTTCTTCTTTACCCTCTTTTTTATCACCAAAGCGTTTGGGTTTATCGTCACCACCTCTTACAGAAGATCTTCTATCGCCGTCTTTTTTATCAAATGTGCGTTTCGGGCGGTCTTCGTCTTTGCGGAACGGCTTACGGTCTTCCTTATCCCTGTCAAACGAGCGCTTAGGACGGTCATCGTTGCTGCGGAAGGGCTTGCGTTCTCCATCATCCTTGCCGAAACTGCGCTTAGGGCGCTCGTCATTGCTGCGGAAAGGTTTTCTATCTCCTCCATCCCTGTCAAACGAACGCTTAGGGCGATCATCGTTGCTGCGGAAGGGCTTTCTATCTCCCCCATCCCTGTCGAATGAACGCTTCGGGTGGTCATCGTTGCTGCGGAAGGGTTTCCTGTCTCCCCCGTCTTTGTCAAAAGAACGTTTCGGGCGGTCGTCATTGCTACGGAATGGCTTCTTGTCTCCCCCGTCCCTATCAAATGAGCGTTTAGGACGGTCGTCGTTACTGCGGAATGGCTTGCGCTCTCCTTCATCTTTTCCGAAACTACGCTTAGGTCGCTCATCACTATTTCTGAATGACTTTCTTTCTCCATTATCCCTGTCAAATGTACGTTTAGGACGGTCGTCGCTGCCGCGGAATGGCTTATCGCCCTCCCCGTTTTTTTTATATGGTTTCCTGTCTTCCCTTGCCGGGCCTCTGCCTTCTGTTTTACCATAAGGCTTTTTCTTGTCTGTTCCCCTGTCAAAGGATGATGGCTTTTTTCTCATATTATAATTCCTGTGCTATTGAAAGCTGCCTGCAAAGGTACAATTCTTTGGCCGCAACCCTACCGTTAAAAAAATGTTCCGGAAAACTGTAACTTTTTCACCCATATAGCGATTAAATACTGAATGGAGCTTAAAGAATACAACGCTTGCGTAAAGGAGTGGGCTGATGCACTTTTCCGCTTTGCCTGTAAATGTACCGGCAACGAGGAGGACGCAAGGGACGTGGTTCAGAACAGCTTCGAGGTATTGTGGCAGAAAAAAGGGGATGTTGCCCCCGATAAAGCAAAACCTTTCCTGTTCCAGGTAGCCTACCGGCAATCTATAGATAACTACCGCAAACAGGGCAGGATGCTTTATAAAGAGCAAATGGATGATAACAGGACCGTAAAACCGGGGCAAACCGACCTGAAACGAGTATTGGAACGTGCACTGACCAAACTCGACGAACAGGCAAGGGCGCTGGTGCTGCTGAAAGATTATGAGGGTTATAGCTACGAAGAGATAGCACAGATAACCGGCCTGTCAGATTCACAAGTGAAAGTTTACCTGCACCGCGCCAGGAAGATATTGAAAGATTACCTGGTAAGTGTTGAAAATATAATATGATGATGGTGACATTGGATAACTACGAAGAATACATGCTGCTGGAAGCAGATGGTGAGCTGGATGAGGCGGGAAGGACAGCATTGTATGCATTCCTGGAGCAGCACCCCGGGCTGAGGAAGGAATTGGATGCCTATATGAGCACCCGCCTGGTACCTGATACCAACATGGTATTTGAGCATAAGGACTCCCTGCTGAAGGATGAACCGGGTAAAAAAACATTTTCACTGGGCAACTGGTGGATATATGCCGCCGCTGCCGCAGTAGTTGTATTTGTAGTAACCTTTATGAACCGTGAGCAGCAGGAAGAAATACCTGGAACCACAATAGTAAAAACAGAGATTAAAAACACCGCGCCGCAAAACAACATCAGCAACAATATAAACACAGCCCCTGTAACCGATAGCGACAAGAGTCTCCATTCAACACCTGCAGGCCCTATCGCTTATGAAAACAAAAAACAGCATCAGCAAAAGACCAGTATAAAAGCACCGGCTGTTAACCCCGTTGTTAAGCGTCCTGTGCAGGAAGAAAGCGTAGCCCATCAGCCGCTGCCACCTGCCGAAGCGCCCCGCAAACAGCCTATGCCGGAACACAAACCCATGATACCCGCACCTGAACCTGTGCCGGCACCACAAGAGCATATAGCTGTTGAACCACCGGAACCGGCAGCACAGGAACCGGACCTAAAAGAGCGCAGAAGCCTCCTGGCATCTTTACCGCTGAACGAAGGCCGCCGCGAAGGACTGAACGAACTGACCGATGCAGTAAACAATAAAATTGAACGGATAAAAAACATGACAAGCAGTATAAAGGGAACGGATGTAAAAGTAAAAATTGGCAACCGCGACTTATTTGTAGTAAAATTTTAAAACTATTCAGCAATGAAACTAGTATATGGATTGATGGCACTTGTATTATTTCAAACAACTGCCCAGGCACAAGAGCAAAAAAAGTCTAAAAAAGAGCACAGCATCAGCATCAGCAACGATGGCATTAAGGTAGACAAGTCTTCTGACTCTGCTAAACCGGAGAAAGTATTCTCCTTCGAATTTGGTGTGGTAGATCTGGGTATCAATTCGGTTCAGGACAAAACGGACTACGCAGGCGCTGCCGCACAGCAATACCTGGATGTTCCTCAAAGCATGGCAAACAACAGCCTTTTCAGCCTGCGCAACGGCAAATCGTGGAATGTAAATATCTGGCCTGTGATGGCTAAACTGCGCCTGCTGAAAACCGACCACCAGAAGATATACCTGTATTCAGGTATTGGCTTGCAGGTATACAACTTCCGCTACACAAAGGATATTTCATACAACGATAGCACACCTGGCGTGTACCTCGACAATGTGCAGTTTTCTAAAAACAAACTATGCATAACTTATGCCAGCATACCACTGGGCCTTACCTTCAAAACCAAGCTGGCAGAAAAAGCCTGGCTGGTGTACGGATTTGGTGTGACCGGCGGGTACCGCATTAGCTCCTATATGAAACAGGTATCGGGCGCCCGTGGCAAACAAAGGGTACGTGATTCTGACAATTTCGCAGATTTCAATACCTGTGTAACCGGCGAAATAGGACTGGATAATTATTTCAGGCTCTTTGCCAGCTATCAACTCACACCAATGCATGACGCTGTGATAGACCAGCACCCTTTTATGATAGGGTTACGCTTAGGCGGCATATAAAAAAAATAAGCGGGGCATTTGCCCCGCTTATTTTTTTCAACTAATACAGTTATCCTTTTTTTGCTTCCTTAGCCCAGGCATCTTTCAAACCTACCGTGCGGTTAAACACCAGCTTTTCAGCGGAGCTATCTTTGTCTACACTGAAATAGCCTTTACGCAGAAACTGGAATTGCTCCCCTTCTTTAGCTGTTGCCAGTGCCGGTTCTATATACACATTCGGCAGCACCTCTAAAGAATGTTCGTTGATATAGTCTTTAAAATCCCCTTCTTCGCTCGATGGATCTTCTACTTTGAACAAGCGGTCGTACAAGCGTACCTCGGCGGTTTTTGCAGTAGCTACATTTACCCAGTGTATGGTACCTTTTACATGTATGCCGCTGGTATCGTGCCCGCTCTTGCTTTCAGGTATATAGGTACAGTGTATCTCTGTTACCTTGCCGTTTGCATCTTTTACAAAGTCTTCGCATTTGACTATATAAGCATTCTTCAGCCGAACCATCAGGCCCGGCCCAAGGCGGAAGAATTTTTTAGGTGGTTCTTCCATAAAGTCTTCACGCTCTATCCATATCTCTTTACTGAACGGCATTTTCCTATGCCCGCCATTCGGGTCTTCAGGATTGTTCTCTGCTTCCAGTTCTTCTGTTTGCCCTTCAGGATAGTTTGTGATAACCAGCTTCACCGGGTCAAGTACCGCCATCACGCGATTGGCGGTTTTATTCAGCTGCTCACGCACATGGAACTCCAGCAGGCTGATGTCGGTAATATTTTCGCGCTTGGCAATGCCTATCGTATCGCAGAAGTTAACGATGGCCTGTGCCGGATAGCCACGGCGGCGCATACCGCTTACTGTGGGCATACGCGGATCATCCCAGCCGGCCACGTGTTTTTCATTTACCAGTTGCAGCAGCTTACGTTTGCTCATTACGGTATAGGTAAGGTTGCGGCGGGCAAACTCGTACTGGTGCGAAGGGAATATCTCCAGCTTTTCAATAAACCAATCGTACAGCGGGCGGTGGTGTATAAACTCCAGCGTGCAGATAGAGTGCGTGATGTTCTCTATACTATCGCTCTGGCCATGTGCAAAATCGTACATCGGGTAAATGCACCATTTATCGCCGGTGCGGTGATGATGTGCATGTTTGATACGGTACATCAGCGGATCACGCATCAGCAGGTTAGGGTGCGCCATGTCTATTTTAGCACGCAGCACTTTTTCACCATCCTTATACTTGCCTGCTTTCATTTCTTCAAACAATTGCAGGTTTTCCTCTACAGTGCGGTCGCGGCAAGGGCTATTCTTACCTGGCTCAGTAGTAGAACCTTTGGTAGCAGCTATCTCATCGGCCGTGCTATCGTCTACATAAGCCAATCCTTTTTTAATAAGCGTAACGGCAAAATCGTACATCTTATCAAAATAGTCCGAGGCATAAAATTCATTGTCCCAGCTTTTACCAATCGCATCGCTCAGCCATTTGATATCATATTTGATACTCTCCACATATTCTGTATCCTCAGTTACAGGATTGGTATCATCGAAACGCAGGTTGCATTTGCCATTGTATTTTTTGGCCAGCCCGAAGTTGAGGCAAATAGACGAAGCATGCCCTATGTGCAGGTAACCGTTAGGCTCCGGCGGGAAACGGGTATGTATATATTTATACTTGCCTTCAGCAAGATGGTTCTCGATTATTTCTTCAAGAAAATTCAGTGATTTTTCTTCGCTCATAGCGATGTACAATTATTTTGCAGGCTGCAAAGTTACATTTTACATGGGGATTAATTTCTGCGGCTTGGCCTTGCGATGACGGGTTAGGCCGTAATACCACTTGATCGGAAAGCTTACCCTTAGTTTTTTAAGATGAAGGATGTTCATCTTCCCATTTAGGAAGATGCTTTGCAGGTGTCTTTTTCAATAAAAAACGTACGCCGACAGTGGCTGTTAGTGCGAAATTTTTTGAATCCGTTCTATATTTCTCAACAAGTTTGCTAACTATCATATTAGCCTGTGGCTGTAAAAAAACAGCCAGGTTATCGGTTATATTATATTCAGCCGCCAACCGGGCAGTGGCCCATACACTAAGGCGCACCTGGTTAGTTTGATAATACGTGTTTGTTACTTTCTCGCCGCCATTCCCTGCATCTACAATAATAGTTGGATTGAGATTATAAGAAAGGCCCGTGCCGACCATAGGTATCAATGCCCAATGCTTACCTGATTTAAAATTATAGCCCAGCGCTACAGGCACCAGGATATGTTTAAATCTTAGATTCACGTCCCCCACGGGATTGGAAACGCCAGTTGTGCCACCACTTGATAATATGTTGAAGTTGGAATATATATACAGGGAAGCATTTTCCATTTTATAACCGGTCTCAATATATTCAATACCCGTTTCCAGGTGCCAGTTGCCTTTAATGAAACCGATATTAACAGCTGCCTGTTTGGCACTATTGTATATAACAGGTGTAGTGCTTTGATCGTTATACGTATTGGTCACCCCTCCCCCTGCATGCAGTTTTAAATAAATGCCTTCCTGTCCATTGGCCGTAAACGATAGTGAAACAAATAAAGCAAGGCCAATCCTTTTCAAATAGATCATATCCTAATATTAAATTAATCCGCCGCCAAAATAATTCTTTAGCTTATTTATATAGCATGGCAACTATAAATTATTACTTTTATTCGCTTTTTTAGACTTAAATATGACTGAGCAAATGAAGCGGCCGGTACGTGTGCTGGTTGCCAAGGTAGGCCTTGACGGGCATGACAGGGGGGCCAAAGTAATAGCTACAGCACTGCGCGATGCAGGTATGGAAGTGATATACACCGGCTTGCGCCAGACGCCTGAAATGGTGGTGAACACTGCACTGCAGGAAGATGTGGATGCCATAGGCATCAGCATACTGAGCGGCGCGCATATGACGGTATTCCCCAAGGTGCAGCAGCTGATGAAAGAAAAAGGACTGGATAATGTACTGCTAACAGGTGGTGGCATTATTCCCGAAGAAGATATCAATAAACTAAATGAACTGGGCGTTGGTAAACTATTTCCGCCCGCCGCTACCACTACCGAGATAGCGGGGTATATTAACGCCTGGGTGCTGGAACACCGCAAAGAGCTTTTCTAAAAATCAATCAAACACATAAAAGAAACTAAAAATGTATCAAACATTATTGACTGACCTGCAGGATGGCATATTTACAATAACCATCAACAGGCCAGATAAACTGAATGCGCTGAATAAAGATGTAATAGCAGACCTGGGCAAAGCACTGAACGAGGTATATAATAATGCTGAAATAAAAACAGCCATCATTACAGGTGCAGGAGAGAAGTCTTTTGTAGCCGGTGCCGATATTTCTGAATTTACCAGCCTGGATGCTAATGGGGGCAGCACGCTGGCCAAACAGGGACAGGACAATGTATTTGATAAGATAGAGAACTGCCCTAAACCCGTAGTAGCAGCGGTGAACGGCTTCTCTCTGGGCGGCGGTTGCGAACTGGCTATGGCTTGCCATTTCCGCCTGGCGAGTGAGAATGCAAAATTCGGCCAGCCTGAAGTAAACCTTGGACTGATACCAGGCTATGGCGGCACACAACGCCTTACACAACTGATAGGTAAAGGAAAGGCAATGGAGCTGATGATGACTGCAGATATGATAGGTGCAGACGAAGCAAAGGCGCTGGGACTGGTAAATTATGTAGTGCCACAGGCTGAGCTTTTGAGCAAGACAAAAGAAATATTGCAAAAAATACAGACTAAAGCTCCCCTTGCTATTACAAAAGTTATATCTTGTGTGAATGATGCGGCAAAAGGTGAAAAAGATGGTTTCCTCAATGAAATCAAGCGTTTTGGAGAATGTTTTGCCACCGAGGACATGAAGGAGGGCACCGGAGCTTTCCTAGAAAAAAGAAAAGCTATTTTTAAAGGAAAATAATTTTTTTATCTTCAACGCTAAAATCAGAACACATGCGGAAAAAATTGGTCCGTAGCCTTTTAGCTCTATGCGCCAGTGCTGCTGCCGTTTCAGCATATGCGCAGCCTGCCATTATGCGTGAATATGTCGAGTACCCAGGTTTTTCAGTTGGCATCAATGCCGGCATTGCAGACCTGTGGGGCGATGTAGGTACCAAGAGCTTTGTAGACCATTACACAAATGGCAAGTATTTCAATAAACCATGCTTTATGGGTGGCGTATTTGGAAGATATACTGCCCACCCTATGCTTGCAATAAGGCTTGGTGTGAACTACGGTACATTGTATGCTACAGATGCATGGAATGAAAAGAAAGCGAAAGAAGCCAAAAATGTAGAAGCCGACGCCTACCAGCGCTACCTGCGCAATCAAGATGTAAGGGCCAATATATGGGAAGGAAGCCTCTTGGTGGAAGTAATGCCACTGAGGGCCAATTCTGAAAGCCGCTCTTCAGGAAGGCGCCTGCAGCCCTATCTAGCTGTTGGTGTGGCCGGTTTTACCTACAAACCGCAAACTTCACTGATAGACCGCGTTACCGGGGCAAAAACATGGGTAGATACCCGCGACCTGCACCTGGAAGGTGAGGACCTGGAGTTTACAAAAGCTACAGAACACCACTCAAAAAAATCATATAATTGGGTACTGGCCGTACCGGTAGGCCTTGGCTTACGTTGGGATATCAATAAACAAATGGCTATAGGTGCTGAATACCTGTTCCGCTTTACTACAACCGACAGGCTGGACAACGTGAGCAGTGAATATGCTTCTGCCGACTATTTCGACAGGAACCTGCCACCGGATAAAGCTGCATTGGCAAAACAGGTCTATGACAAATCATGGGCTATTGAACCGGGCGTAAAACACGAGCCTTGGACCAAACGTGGCAATAAAGAAATAAAAGATAATTATTCTACCTTATCTATTATGTTCATCTACAGGCTTAATAGTAACAAAACACCTTGGTGGTACTAATTTTCAGCATTATTCATTAATTTACAGAGCGGTATGATACATCATACCGCTTTTTTATTAGTATTTGGCATATATGCGCAGTCAAAAAAGTTTTTATGGCTTTTTTGCTGACGTGTTATGCTATTAATCCGTCTATTTTTAGTCAGGGAACAGGAAAATTATGTTTGCTTATTTAGAAGGTGATTTGTCTTATAAATCGCCATCGCTGCTTATTCTGTCAGTGCATGGTGTGGGTTATGAAGTGAATATAACCCTGCAAACCTATGAACAGGTGCAGGGGCTTGATAAATGCAGGCTGTACACACACCTGCAGATAAGGGAAGATGCGTGGGTATTGTATGGTTTTGCGAACGAGCAGGAACGGGCTACTTTCAGGCTGCTGCTGGGCATTAGCGGTGTTGGTGCTGCTACGGCCCGCATCATACTTTCTTCGCTCACCCCTGCAGAGCTGCAACGTGCTGTGGCTTTTGAGGATGCGAAGACCCTGGAAAAAATAAAAGGCATAGGTGGCAAAACGGCCCAGCGTATCATATTAGAATTAAAAGGCAAATTAGACCTGCCCCAAAATAATAATATGCTGCCTGCGCCTGACAAACACAATACCACAGCCGAAGATGCGTTATTTGCTTTAGTGAATCTTGGCATCAGCAAGCCTGTTGCCGACGCAGCCCTCAAGAAGATTAAAGATGCCGAAGGAATGCCTGTGGAAGAACTGATAAAACAGGCGCTGAGAATGTTATAACCCTAACGAAACGAAGAGTACATTGAACCGCAAGAGTTATTTTGGATATAAACTATTAGTCTTTATAACATTGGCCGTGACCATAGCCAATGCTGCTGCCCATGATAATGATGACCCGTTCGAGTTTTATGACGAACCGCAGCCGGATACGCCGCGCAACTCGAACCGGGATACCAGTCTTCATTTCCCGGTATACGATAACAGCGGCATACCCGGTGAGCGTAACCCGTCCAGCATAGATCTTAATGATCCTTCCAACCTGCAGAAATCAGTTGAATATGATCCGCAGGATAACCGCTACTATTTCAATGAAAGGCTGAGTGACCGCTACCTGCGTAATCCAACCTATATGACTGCGGAGGAGTATGCAAAATACAGGGCGGAGCAGGATGAGCAATCTTACTGGAAACGCAGGCTGGATGCATTGACGCTCTTCAATAAGAAGCCTCAACTGCCTACCATGTACAAAGAAGGTATCTTCGACCGTATATTTGGCGGAAGCACTATATCTGTAAGGCCACAGGGTAATGTGGATGTAACATTTGGTGGCAACTGGCAAAACATTAAAAACCCTACCTTGCCTCAACGGGCACAGAAATACGGCATATTCGATTTTGATATGCAGATGAATGTGAACCTGCTGGCTACGGTGGGCGATAAGCTGAAACTGAACATCAGCAACAATACCAAAGCTACATTCGATTATCAAAACATCCAGAAACTGGAATATACCGGCAAGGAAGATGAGATCATTAAAAAAATAGAAGCAGGCAATATCAGTTTTCCGCTTAGGAGCAACCTGATAAACGGTGTGCAATCATTATTCGGTTTAAAAACACAGCTGCAGTTTGGTAAACTATGGGTAACAGGTGTTGTTTCGCAGCAAAAATCGAAACGCCAGAGCCTTACCATACAGGGCGGCCAGCAAACACAACAATTTGCTATAAAAGCCGATGAATATGAAGAGAACCGCCACTTCCTGCTGGCACAATATTTCTACAACAACTACAACAATGCCCTGAAGAATTATCCTATCATCAATTCGCAGGTAAGCATCAACAAAATAGAAGTATGGATAACCAACCGTACAGGTGCTACAGACGGTATACGTAACGTCGTAGGCTTTATGGACCTCGGTGAGTCAACCCCATACCAAACTGCATTATCGGGCGCTGCAAGGCCTATACCTTTCAGCCTTGCCGATAATAACGCCAACCAGCTGTATAGCCAGCTTACACAAAACCCCGCTGCGAGGTTTGATGTAAGCGCTACTACAGCTATACAGGCGCTAGGCTTGTCGCTGGGCCAGGATTTTGTACGTACCACTGCACGTAAACTGAATGCTACAGAATATTCATTCAACCCGCAACTGGGTTATATATCGCTCAACACGCAGCTGAACCCGGATGATATGCTGGCAGTAGCATTCCGCTACACCTACAACGGTAAAGTATACCAGGTAGGTGAATTTTCGGAAGACCTCCCGCCGAGTTCCGCTACCCCCGGTTCTTCTACCGGAGATCAGAAAATACTGTTCCTGAAATTACTGAAAGGAACGGCTCTTCAGCCAACGCTGCCGGTATGGAACCTGATGATGAAAAACGTTTATGCACTGGGCGGCCTGGGCGTATCTAAAGAAGATTTCAGGCTGAACATATTGTACCAGGACCCCGGTGGCGGCGAAAAAAGATATTTACCCGAAGGCCCTAATGCAGGTACACCACTGCTCAACTTACTCAACCTCGACCGTCTTAATATCCAGAATGACCCTGCCCCCGATGGTATCTTCGACTTTGTGGAAGGCGTGACCATCAATACACAGCAGGGTAAAATCATATTCCCGGTATTGAAACCATTTGGCGAAGACCTTGGTCCTGCATTGGGCAACCTGCCGCAATTCACAAAAAAATACCTGTACACGATACTGTACGATTCTACCAAAACGGTTGCCAAGCAATTCCAGCAGAATAACCGCTATATCATAAGAGGTGCTTACAAATCAGCTTCTTCTTCAGAGATATTTTTGGGTGGCTTTAATATACCACAAGGCTCTGTAGCAGTATCTGCTGGCGGGCAAAAACTGGTAGAAAACGTAGACTACCAGATAGACTACGGCCTGGGACGTTTGAAAATACTCAATTCAGGCATACTCAATTCGGGTATCCCTATCAATGTGCAGTACGAAGACAATGCAACATTCGGTTTCCAGCAGCAAAACTTTATGGGAGCACGGCTGGACTACTATGTAAACAATAGCTTGTCGATAGGCGGTACTTATATGCGCCTTACAGAACGCCCTTTCACACAGAAAACAACATTTGGTGAAGACCCGATAAAAAATACAGTGTTAGGACTGGATGCCAATTACCAATCGGAAGCCATGTCTTTGACCAGGCTATTGGACAAACTGCCGATCTACTCTACCACTGCTCCATCAATAGTAACCGCCTCTGCCGAAGTAGCGGGCCTTTTGCCCAGCCACCCAAAACAGATAGATGCCCTTGACCCGGAAGGTTCCGTATACATAGACGATTTTGAAGGTACACGCAGTTCTTACGATCTGAAATTCCCTGCCAATGCATGGTCGCTGGCTTCTGCCCCGGTAGGCGCTACAGATAAGAACGGCAGGATACTATTTCCTGAAGCCACCCTGAACGACCAGTTGCCTTATGGCAAGAACAGGGCACGCCTGGCATGGTACTCAATAGAGCCCACGCTGGTAGATCCAAGTTCGGGCGTACCTGCTTATGTAAAGAATGACCCTAACCAGCACTACATAAGACTGGTGCAGCAGAATGAAGTATTCCCTCAAAAGTCTACTACCACACTGCAAAGTGCACTTACTACATTCGATCTTGGTTTTTATCCGAAAGACCGCGGCCCTTATAACTTTGATGTAAGCAATATAGATGCCGACGGCAAATTTACCAATCCGCAAGCCCGCTGGGGTGGTATCATGCGCTCTATAGACAACAGCGATTTTGAACAATCGAATGTAGAGACCATAGAATTCTGGGTGATGGACCCGTTCATCAATAATCCTGCATCGCAAGGTGGCTCGCTGTATATAAACCTGGGTAGCATATCGGAAGATGTATTGAAAGATTCGAGGAAATTTTTTGAAAATGGTATTCCTTATCCAAAAAACACAGCCCAGCTGGATAAAGGCGCATGGGGGTACACACCAAAATTCCAGCAGCAGATAACACGCGCATTTGATAACGACCCTGCTGCACGCGCAGTACAGGATGTTGGCTATGACGGGTTGGACAATGAGGAGGAGCGAGCCAATTTCGCTGCTTACCTCAGCGCAGTGGCCGCTACTGTCAACCCGCAAACATTATCTGCATTGCAAAACGACCCTGCATCGGATGATTATCATTACTACCGCGGAACGGATTATGACAATGCCGGTACAGGCGTACTGGGCAGGTACAAATTCTTCAACAACCCGCATGGCAACTCGCCGTCTACAGATGCCGGGTCTTCTTTCTCATCAGCAGGTACAACCATACCAGAGGCCGAAGATATCAACAGGGACAATACACTGAATGAAGCAGAAGACTACTACCAATACAGGATAGATTTCACGCCTAATATGGCCGTGGGAAATAACTATATCATCAACAAGCAGGAATCTAATGTAAAACTGCCTAATGGCAATATTGAGAAAGAGACCTGGTACCAGTTCAAAGTACCTATACGCGAATATTCACAGAAAATAGGCAATATTGCCGACTTCCGCTCTATACGTTTCATGCGTATGTTCTTAAACGGCTTCCAGGACAGTGTTATACTGCGCTTCGCTCGCCTGGAACTGGGACGTAACAACTGGCGCCGTTATAATTTCTCATTGCTGAATCCGGGAGAAAATATTCCTGAACAGGATCAGCGCAATGTAGACTTTGCCGTAACCTCTGTTAGCCTCGAAGAAAACAGCGACCGCCAGCCCGTGCCTTATGTAATACCTCCGGGTGTAAACAGGCAGCAAACACCGGTAGCTAATGGCCAGAATGTACAATTGAACGAACAAGCATTGTCTTTACAGGTATGCGGCCTTGCCGATGGTGATGCACGTGCGGCCTTTAAAGAAGTTAGCGTAGATATGCGCCAGTTTAAAGGTTTGCGCATGTTTATACACGCAGAATCACAAGTAGGCCAGCAGCAACTTAAGGATGGTGATATCAAAGCCATCATCCGCATAGGCAGCGACTTTACCAATAACTATTATGAGTACCAGGTACCACTGCGCATCACGCCTCCGGGCTCTTCTGATGCAAACGCAATATGGCCGGAAGGCAACCGCGTAGACCTGATATTGGATGACCTGGTAAAAGTAAAAACTGAACGTAACTCAAAAGGTGCAGCTTCATTTATCCCTTATTCGAAAACAGACGATAAGGGCAACTTAATAATGGTCGTTGGTAACCCTAACCTGGGCGATGCCAAAACCATAATGCTGGGTGTTTCTAACCCAAAGAAAACAAACCAGACACCTAACGATGACGGTTTGCCTAAATGTACCGAAGTATGGTTCAATGAACTGCGTATGACCGGCCTGGATGAAACACCGGGTTATGCAGCTTCCGGCAAAGTGACCTTACAACTGGCCGACCTTGGCAATATAAACCTGGCAGGTAGCATGCATACCCAGGGTTATGGTAATATAGACCAGAAGCTGAACCAGCGTTTCAGGGATAATTTCTACCAGTACAACGCTTCTACCAACCTGAACCTGGGCAAGTTGATGCCGCGTAACTGGGGTGTGCAATTACCGGCATTTGTGGGCTATTCTCAAACGGTAAGCAATCCTCAATACGATCCTTATGATCTTGATGTGAAGTATAAGGACAAATTAAACTCTGCTAACAACGCTGCACAGCGCGACTCTATGCGTAAAATAGCACAGGATTTTACTTCAATCAAAAGCCTGAACTTTTCTAACGTACGCATACTGGGTAACCCAGAGAAAACAAATGCTAAAACAATGCCGTGGAGCGTGAAGAACTTTGATGTAAGCTATGCATACAACAAACAATTCAAACGCAATCCGAATATTGAAAGCGATGAGCTGACCACTAATAAACTGGGCCTGGGTTATACTTATAATATCAAGGCTAAGTCCATCGAACCATTCAGGCATGTGATCAAATCCAAATCAAAATGGTTTGCACTGGTTAAAGATTTCAACCTGAAATTACTGCCTGCAAACTTTACCTTCCGTACAGACATGAACCGCACCTTCAACGAAACCAAAGTGCGCGTAATATCTGACGGGCCTATTAATATAGAACCCACTTACTATAAGAACTTCACCTGGGTACGCGATTATTCATTGCGCTGGGAGCTGACAAAATCCTTGTCGTTTGACTATAGGGCCACTAACACATCACGCATTGACGAGCCTTACGGCCGTATAGATAATGCTTCAAAACGCGACAGCCTTTGGGATAAGATCAAAACTTTTGGCCGTAACACCTTCTATACGCAATCCTTCAATGCATCGTACAACCTGCCACTGCAGAAGATACCATTATTAGACTGGACCAGCCTGACACTTACTTATGGCTCTACATATAGCTGGACAGCAGCTTCGCAACTGGCACGCAACCTGGGTAATACACTCAATAATACGCAGACAAAACAGGCGCGGGGAGAATTGCAGTTTGCACAACTCTACAACAAAAACCGCTGGCTGAGGGCTGTGAACCAGCCTAAATCTGCTACTTCGCAGGTAAGCAAAGCACCCGGCAATAAACAAGGCCCTCAGCAAGACCAAAATACGAACGCTCCTAAATTGAAGGACCTGCGTAAAAACAAGAAACCTGAGCCTGTAGCTGATAATAAAACTATTCAACCTAAACCAGGCGCCGCCAGGGACACAGCGAAAAGCAAAGGGCCACAGTATTATGATATAGCAAGCAATACTGCACGCCTTAATGATAAACAACTGGACTCTGTAAGAAAAGTGCAGGAAAAACAGGAGCAGGCAAGATTGCTGGCTGAAAAACTGAAAAAGAAAAAAGAACGTATAGCTGCGCGCAAAGCCCGCCGCAATTCTACACCGCAGGTGAGTGATGGAGAACGTATCGTAGGACGCCTGCTTACTATGGTGAAACGCACTACTGTAAGTCTCAGTGAAAATTCGGGCAGCACTTTACCGGGCTACATGGATAGCACCAAATACTTTGGTATAAACACTGCAAATGGTGCACCCGGTTTTGGTTATGTGTATGGTATGCAGCCCGACAGGGCATGGCTGGAATCGCAGGCAGAGAAGAACCGCCTGAGCCGTGATACGCTGTTCAATGCGCAGTTCCAGCAATCTTACCAGCAAAATCTGAATATCACTACTACAGTAGAACCTGTTAAAGACTTCAGGATAGACCTGAGCCTGAATAAGACCTTCAGTAAAAACCACACTGAACTATTCAAGGACACTTCGTTAAGCGGTGCAGGTGATTTTACACATAACAACCCATACGAAACAGGTTCTTTCAGCATTTCTTACATAGCGCTGAAAACCATGTTCAAATCATCCGATGCCAATACAGGTGCCTTTAAAGAGTTCCTGGGCAACCGCCAGGTAGTATCCTCAAGGCTGGGTAATGCTAACCCTTACACCAATAGCGTGTCTGACCCTAATGACCCTAACTATAAAAAAGGGTATACCGGTTTTTCACAAGATGTACTGGTACCTGCATTTGTAGCAGCATATACAGGTAAAAGTGCCAATTCGGTAGGGTTGGTAGAAACTAAAAATTCCGGCATTAAGGATAATCCGTTCAAAAGTTATTTTCCCCTGCCTAACTGGCGCGTTACTTATAATGGCCTTACCAAACTGCCGTTCTTCAATAGCTTCCTGAATAATTTTGTGATCAACCATGCTTACACAGGAACACTGTCGATGAACAGCTTTGTATCTACCCTGTATTACCAGGATGTATTCAGCCTTGGCTTCCCATCGTTCCTCGATTCGAATTCCGGCAACTATATACCGTTCTACCAGGTACCGAATGTTACCATCTCTGAGCAATTCAACCCGTTATTTGGTTTCGATGCAGCATTTAAAAACAATCTGTCTGCACGTTTTGAATACCGCAAATCGCGCACAGCAGCATTAAGCATGGTTGACTACCAGGTGAGCGAGACAAAGAGTACAGAATACGCCATTGGCCTTGGTTATCGCATACGTGGTTTGAACCTGCCATTCGAAGTGTTTGGTGTACGCAGGCTGAAAAATGACCTGAATATAAAAATGGATATAGCACTGAGAGATGACAAGAGCAGCAATAACTACCTGGCGCAGGTAATAAGTGTAACCACAAGGGGACAAAAAGTGGTCACGATCTCACCTTCTATAGATTATATCGTAAGTGATAAACTCACCTTGCGGTTCTTCTACGACAGGCGGCAAAGTATACCTTATGTTACCAGCTCGTATCCCATTACCACTACCCGGGCAGGTGTAACACTGCGGTTCATCTTTGCCCAGTAAATAGCTTTCACAATATAAAAAGATCCCTATGCCGGTGGCATAGGGATCTTTTTATATAATACCTGGTTCTAACTGTGGAAATAGCATCTTAAATATTAGTATTATACGCTATGCCGCGGGAGCTGAACGGCTTAATTGCCGGCTGAAATGATTATATTTGTACACTAAATTATAGCTAATGACTGTGCATTCTTTTGAACAGCATTTTGAAGACAAAATAGATAACGAAATATCTATAGAGCCACGCGACTGGATGCCGGATGATTATCGCAAAACACTCATCCGCCAGATTTCCCAGCATGCGCATAGCGAAATAGTAGGTATGCTGCCGGAAGGTAACTGGATAACACGTGCCCCCAGCCTGCGCCGTAAAGCGGTACTGCTGGCAAAAGTGCAGGACGAAGGTGGCCATGGTCTATATTTATATAGTGCTGCCGAAACACTGGGCATCAGCCGCGATGAAATGCTGGAGCAGCTGCACAGCGGCAAGGCCAAGTATTCTTCTATATTCAACTACCCGTCTTTAACCTGGGCCGATATGGGCGCTATAGGATGGCTGGTAGATGGTGCCGCTATTATGAACCAGGTGCCGCTATGCCGCACGTCTTATGGCCCTTATGCCCGTGCTATGGTGCGTGTGTGCAAGGAAGAAAGCTTTCACCAAAGGCAGGGTTTTGAAATAATGCTGACACTCAGCAAAGGCACCGAAGTGCAGAAAAAACTGGCACAGGATGCACTGAACCGCTGGTGGTGGCCTTCTATCATGATGTTTGGCCCATCTGATGACAACAGTCCTAATACAGAAAAAAGCATGAGATGGCGTATCAAACGCTTTACCAATGATGAGCTGCGCCAGAAGTTTATTGATGTAACCGTAGAACAAACCAAAATACTGGGATTGGAAGTGCCGGATAAGGACCTGAAATGGAACGAAGAACGCGGGCATTATGATTTTGGCAAGATTAACTGGGACGAATTCTGGAACGTAGTAAAAGGTAACGGACCATGTAATAAACAAAGACTGGAAACCAGGAAGAAAGCCTGGGAAGATGGCGCATGGGTACGCGATGCCGCTATGGCACACGCCGAAAAACGAAAAAATAAAAAAGCAGCAAAAGCTGCATAAAACCTACTGGCTACATTGTATTGTAGCCAATGTTTTAATAACAATATTTTCCGCATGACAACAAGCAATAAAGCCGAATGGCCTTTATGGGAAGTTTTTATCCGCAGCAAGGCAGGATTAGATCATAAACATGCCGGTAGCCTGCATGCAGCAGATGCTGAAATGGCTATAGAAAATGCCCGCGATGTATATACGCGTCGTATGGAAGGCGTAAGTATCTGGGTAGTAGAAAGCAAATACATACATGCTTCTGACCCGGGAGAGTCTGAATCGCTCTACGACCCGGCAAATGATAAAGTGTACAGGCATCCTACATTCTACAACCTGCCTGACGAATTAAAACACATGTAGTATAAAGACCGACAATGAGCCAAACTACAGATCTGATCAAATATACTTTACAGATAGCCGATAACGCCTTGGTATTGGGGCATAGGCTAAGTGAATGGTGCGGCCATGGGCCGATACTGGAGCAGGATATTGCTATCACCAATATTGCCCTCGACCATTTAGGCCAGGCGCGTAGCTTATATCAATACGCTGCTGAGCTGTTCAACAACCTGCCGCTGGTTGAAAAAAATGATCTATTTGCATCAGCTGTTTTACAGCAAAAGATAAATGCCGAAGAGCCGCTGGATGAAGATGACCTGGCTTACCTGCGCGATGGCTGGGATTTCAGAAACGTACAATTGGTAGAGCAGCCTAATAAAGACTGGGCCTATACCGTAGCACGCTCTTTTTTCTACGATAGTTTTAATTTCCATTTTTATACAGCCCTGCAAAACAGCGCAGACAAAACCCTGGCTGCCATAGCAGAAAAATCTTTGAAAGAAGTAGCCTATCATCTCCGCTGGAGCAGTGAATGGGTAGTACGCCTGGGTGATGGTACAGCAGAGAGCCATGAGCGTATGCAAACAGCCATCAATGATTACTGGATGTATACCGGCGAACTGGTAACGATGAGCGAAGCAGATACGGCAGCCTTGAATACAGGCAATGGTGTAGCTGCAACCGCGTTGAAGCAGAAATGGGACGAACAGGTAAATGCTGTATTGCAGGAAGCCACCCTTGCACGCCCTGAAGACGGGTGGATGCAGCAGGGAGGAAAAGACGGGCGCCATACGGAACACCTGGGGTATATATTGGCCGAACTGCAGTTTATGCAGCGCGCCTACCCGAATATGGAATGGTAGCCTTCCTTAATATTACAGCCCATTACTATACCCATGCATGCATCGCTTATTCTTCCATGTTATAATCCGCCGGCAGGATGGGTGGAAAATATCATCAGGAGGTATAATGAAGCACAGGGATTTTTAAGTGCTGATAGCGAACTGATACTGGTACAGGATGGAGATAGCGCGCAAATAAGTGAACAAGACATAGCACGCCTGCAACAGGCTCTGCCCAATTTCAAACATATTTATTACCCGGAGAATAAAGGCAAGGGATATGCCATCCGCCAAGGTGTGAAATGCGCCTGGGGCGACCTGGTCATATACACCGATATAGACTTCCCCTACACAACCGCCAGCATCAGGAAAATATATGATACGCTGAATGCAGGGAGTTGCGATTTGGCAGTAGGCGTGAAAGATGAGGTATATTATAAGCACACCAATGCAGCCCGTAAGTTTATCTCAAAAACCCTGAGGGGCATGATACGTACATTCTTTTCCATTCCTGTAGATGATACGCAGTGCGGGTTGAAAGGCTTCAGGAAAGATCTGATACCTGTTTTTACCGCCACTACCATCAATCGCTACCTCTTCGATCTTGAGTTTATACGTAATGCCCACAAACGAGGCTATTCTATAAATGCTGTTCCTGTTAAACTGAACGAAGGTGTACAATTCAGGCACATTAATTATCGTATATTAATACCTGAATTCATAAACCTCATCAAACTCATATTAAAGTAGTGCAGACAAATAAAGTTCATAGCAGGTTATGGCTGGCTGCAGCTATAATTGTTTCAGTGTGCCTCACCTGGTATACACTGGGCTATATGGTTACTGTACCGGGGCATATGTACCTGGACCTGGGCGGTGATGCTATAAAAAACTATTTTACCTACCTGCATCACAGTCTTTATGGAAATGGTTTTGAATTTAAAGGCATGAATTACCCCTATGGGGAAAATGTTATCTATGCCGATGGGCAACCTTTGTTATCTATACCATTGCAATACCTGCACCGCGTTTTTCATTTCCCATTGGAAACAGCACTGGCAGTAATGCACTTGTCTATTGCAGCGGGGTTTGCATTGTGCATTATCTACTTATACCGCATACTCGTTCACTATAAGGTGCCCCCTGCTTTATCAATAATCTTTTCAGTTTTTATCACCCTGCTCTCGCCACAGTTCAACAGGATATTCGCACATTTCGGGCTCAGCTATATGTGCGTGATACCTATGCTGTTTTATTGGTCTGTTCAGTATTACGAGCGTGCTCGTTTATATCATGCTATACTTATTGGTATTTCAGGTATTGCCGCATCGTTTTTACATCCATATTTTGCTGCAGTCTATTTATTATGGATCGGCTTTTATTCGATAGGTTATTTATTATTTTTCAGGAGCTCGGCAAGAATTAAGGTAAAACACCTTCTTCCGCTTGCAATCAGCCTTATTGCCATATTCGGCTGCATAAAAGGCGTAATGTTTTTAACCGACCATTTGAAAGACAGGCCTACCTATCCATGGGGCACATTTACTGCTTTAACCACCAGCCGCGATATCTATACTTCCATTTATTCGCCTATATGGGTGTACCTGAAAAATCATTCGCTCATCTACTATGTCAGCAATTACAACGAAGGCTTTACCTATATAGGGCTTGCCGCAGCAGGTATCTTATTGGCATCTGTAATTTTCTTTATCACACGATTCTTTTATAAAAAAGACAATACCGCTCTGTTAACTCCTGTTCCGTTCCCCCGTACTATGCTATTCATTGCATTTGCATCGCTATGCCTGGGCATGGGTATTCCTTTTATATGGCATATGGAATGGCTGCTGGATTATATTTCTATTCTGCGTCAATTCAGAACGCTTGGTCGCTTCTCATTGATATTCTATTATATTGTTACTATATACAGCGTTATTGTCGCGTACACCTGGTACCAACGCTTCGCACACAGCAATAAAAAAGTATTAGGGTACCTGGCTATTATACTACCCTTACTGCTATGGGGATTTGAAGCCAGCAGCTATCTAAAATTTTCGAAGGAACGTACGCAAAATGTATTGTACAATTACCGCTACATGGACGGATGGGATGACGACAAAACCTGGAAAGATGTACTTGCCGGCAAGCAATACAAACCAACCGACTTCCAGGCAATGCTATTGCTTCCTTTCATGCATGTTGGGTCTGAGAAGCTCTGGGTAAATGATGCCAACTCCTGGCTACTAACCCTGGGTGCTAAAGCTTCTTTCAAGCTAAACCTGCCTATAGTAGACGTGAACATGTCACGCTCTTCATGGTCGCAAACATTTGAACAGGTGCGTATAACCGCCGGTCCATTCGCAGATAAGCCAATACTGGGAGATATTAAAAACAACAAACCCTTTCTTATTCTTTGGTTCGATCAAAAGCCTTTAGACCCCGACAGCAAATACCTGCTGGAAGCTTCTGAATTTATTGCAGATTATTCCCAATGTCATGTATACGCCTGCTTTCCCGATAGGCTAAAAACTAATGATAAAAGATTTAGAGATAGTGTGAATTTTATAGCTGCTAAAATGACTAATGCTGATACCTGCATTAATGCCGAAGGAAGCTATGCAATTGCACATTTCGACCACACAAAATCCAATACAGCATTTTTTGGAAATGGTGGATTACAGGCTATAAATGGGGAAACTGCCGTATTGTATACGGCACCAGTACCTTACCATAAAGATTCAGCAGTTTATGAGTTCTCTGCATGGGTAAAAGTGAACGACTATGATTACCGCAGCCCTACCCTGTATGTAGATCAGTACAATGCTGCTGCAAAATTAATTGACAGTGTACGGATATACACAAAAGAAAGCGTAGACAATTACGTTAACGGTAACGACCTTTGGCTGCGTGCAAATGCCTATTTCCACTTACCTGCAGATTGTCGTTCTATACAGGTGCGGGTGCTGAATTCCCCAAAGCATGCGTACCTTGCAATAGATGAAATGCAATTACGTCCATCAGGCGCACTTATTATATCGAAAGGGGCTGATGGGAAGATATTAGCCAATAATCACCTGTTGAAAAAGTGACCGGGATATGAATACTGCAAACGTAAATAAAGTGTACGAATGGCTGGCCGATGTTACAGACCCGGAAGTGCCAGTGCTTACCATACTGGACCTGGGCATTGTGCGTAATGTGCAATTGCAGCAAACTGATGATAACGAAACTATTGCTACTATCACCATTACACCAACTTACAGCGGTTGCCCTGCTATGGATGTGATAGGAATGAATATACGCATGGCCTTGCTGAGCCGGGGTATAAAAAAAGTAAATATTGAAATGCAGCTGAGCCCTGCCTGGACAACAGACTGGATGAGCGAAAGCGGCAAAGCCAAACTAAAAGAATATGGTATAGCCCCACCCATACGTAAAGCATCAGGTGCAGGGTTAGGGCTGTTTGAAAACGACACTATCGCGTGCCCGCGTTGCGGTTCTGAAGATACACAATTGGTAAGCCAGTTTGGACCAACATCATGCAAAGCATTATATAAATGTAATAGCTGCCACGAGCCATTTGAGCATTTTAAATGTCATTGATACTTTTATGTACGAGCACAAAAGCGAGCCACTTGCACCTTTACCGGTCTTCTACCACAGGATATTGCGCAGCCTGCTCACTGCTGTAATACTATTAGGCATTTGCCTGGCCATAGGTATTATAGGTTATCATTTTACAGGTAATATTCCCTGGATAGATGCTTTTCACAATGCATCTATGATATTAAGCGGTATGGGGCCTGTGGTAGAAATTAAATCAAATGGCGGTAAAATATTTTCTTCCCTTTATGCATTATTCAGCGGCGTAGCCTTTATTACCAATATTGGCATCATACTGGCTCCGGCAGCGCACAGATTGTTTCACAGGCTGCATCTCGAGGAAGAATAAGTATAGTATGGATCAACTGATGTGCAGCTGCTCTATTGCTTTTTGCGCAGCTACCTGGCCGGCTTCTTTTTTGTTATAGCCCGCACCTGTGGTTAGTTGCTGGCCATCGATAACTATAGCAATAGTAAATATTTTGCGCGAGCCTTCTATTTTTTCATCCAGTGTATCGAAGCTTACCGTTTTGCTGTTTTTTTGCGCCCAGCTTAGCAAACGGTTTTTATAATTGGTATCTGTGCTCTCCAAGGTATCGATATCAATATACGGCTTGATAATTTGCTTCAGTATAAAGCTGCGGGTCTTTGCAAAACCCTTATCCAGGTACACAGCACCTATCAATGCTTCCAGCGCATTGCCGAAAATATGACTGCGGCTGAGGCCACGGTCGTTCTGATTATACTGCACCAGTTTTTGCAGCCCCATACGCATGGCTACATTGTTCAGCGTTTCGCGGCGAACAATTTTAGAACGCAGCTCCGTCATATAACCTTCCGACTGGTAAGGATATTTTTTAAAAAGGTATTCTGCGACAATAGAGCCTAGTATAGCATCACCCAAAAATTCAAGACGCTCGTTATTATAAGCCAGTTCTTCAATTTTAGACCGGTGCATCAATGCCAACTGGTAATATGGAAGGTGCCCGGGCGTATAACCAAGCAGGTGTTCCAATTGCAGTACCAACTGTTTGTTGGGAGAAAAGAAGTGTAAGATTCGTGTAGTGAACCTGCGCAAGGCTATTCTTCAAATTTTTTGAAAATGACAGAGGCATTATGGCCTCCAAAGCCGAAGGTGTTGCTCAGTGCTACACGTACCTTTCTTGACTGCGCCTTATTAAATGTAAGGTTAAGGCGGGGATCAATTACAGGATCGTCGGTGAAATGGTTGATCGTTGGAGGCACCATATCATTTACCACAGACATAATGCTTGCTACCGCTTCTATAGCACCTGCGCCACCCAGCAGGTGACCGGTCATAGATTTCGTAGAGCTGATGTTCATGTTGTAAGCATGATCTCCAAAAACCTTTTGAATAGCGGTAAGTTCTGCAACGTCGCCTAATGGCGTAGAAGTACCGTGTACATTCACATAATCTACCTCTTCAGGGTTCATATGTGCATCTTCCAGTGCATTGCGCATCACATTTATTACACCCAGCCCTTCAGGATGCGGTGCAGTAAGGTGGTAAGCGTCTGCACTCATACCTCCGCCCGCTACTTCAGCGTATATTTTAGCACCGCGGCGTTTGGCATGTTCGTATTCTTCCAGTATCAATGCGCCTGCGCCTTCGCCCAATACAAAACCATCACGGTCTTTATCAAACGGGCGGCTGGCGGTTGCCGGGTCGTCATTACGTTCTGATAATGCTTTCATGGCATTAAATCCTCCAATACCTGCTTCTGTAACTACAGCTTCTGAGCCTCCGGTTACAATAGCATCTGCTTTACCCAGCCTTATATAGTTAAAGGCATCTATAATAGCGTTGGTAGAAGAAGCACAGGCACTAACAGTAGCAAAGTTCAACCCGCGGAAGCCATACTTCATAGAGATATGGCCTGCAGCTATATCCAGTATGAGTTTGGGAATGAAGAAGGGATTGAAACGGGGAGTACCGTCGCCTTTATTAAAGGCAGTCATCTCTTCGATGAAAGTGATCATACCGCCAATGCCGGAGGCCCAGATAACACCTACACGATCGTGGTTGATGCTTTCATTATCCAGGTTAGCATCCTCTACTGCTTGTGCAGCAGCTACTACAGCTATCTGCGAAAAGCGGTCGAGTTTACGCGCCTCTTTGCGTTCCATAAAGTCTTCAGGATTGAAGCCCTTCAGTTCGCAGGCAAATTTTGTCTTGAACTTAGTTACATCAAACTGTTTAATGAAATCGGCACCCGAAACACCATTAACCAGACCATTCCAATACTCAGGTACAGTATTGCCTAATGGGGTAAGGGCGCCGAGCCCCGTTACGACTACGCGTTTTAAGGGAAAATTCATTTAAACAAGCTTCAGTTACTAAATAAGTACGGTTAAACTACTTTACGTGCTCCTCAAGATAAGATATAGCCTGGCCAACAGTAGTGATGGTTTCAGCTTGCTCATCGGGAATAGAAATGTTGAATTCTTTTTCAAATTCCATAATCAATTCAACTGTATCCAGTGAATCCGCTCCCAGGTCGTTAGTAAAACTAGCTTCAGGATTTACTTCAGATTCATCAACACCCAGTTTGTCCACGATGATCTTTTTAACGCGATTTGCAATTTCAGACATAGCTAATGCAATTTAATTTTATGCTGCAAAAATATACTTTTTGGTAAAAAGGAAAAGCGCAATAAAAATTTCTTTTTAAATACCCGTTTTCCGCGGAAATATGCAAGTTAATTGATATTTCTATGTTCTTCAATAATACTGCCATCTTTCATAACCAGGGTACGGTCTGTCATTTTGGCCAGTTCTTCATTATGGGTTATCATTATCACTGTATGGCCATATTTACGCCTTAAATCCAGGAACAGGTTATGCACCGCCGTGGCATTGGCGCTATCCAGGTTACCGGTAGGCTCATCGGCCATTATAATAGAAGGTTTATTGATCAAAGCACGTGCTATTGCTACCCGCTGCTGTTCTCCACCCGACAATTCACCCGGTTTATTATCCAGCCGGCTGCCAAGGCCTACTATATTTAGCATTTCTGCAGCCTCGGCAAGTGCCTGTTTCTTTCCTTTACCGCTGATCCATAAGGGAATAGCTACATTCTCTACTGCTGAAAACTCCGGCAGCAGGTGGTGAAACTGAAACACAAAACCAAGATGTTTGTTGCGAAATTGTGCCTGTTTTTTAGCCGACAGGCGAAAAATATCGGTCCCGTCTATCATCACATTGCCCGAATCGGGCTTATCTAATGCCCCCAAAAGGTGCAATAAAGTACTCTTCCCTGCCCCCGACGCACCTATCACCGATATAATCTCACCTTTTTGTACCGTTAGAGACACTCCGTTGACTACTGTAAGGCTGGAATACTTTTTGATGAGATGATTAGCAGAAAGCATATTGTAAAATTCTTTCAAAATGGCAGTAATACCAAGAAAAGGGTATTATTATCACAAAAAAGCTAAAAATGTCAATTTGCTGTGAAAGCTAACTTAATAAAATTTGTATTTCTTATTTGAAAACTTACATTTGCGGAAACTAACAATAAAATAAATTAATTTTTAATATGTTCTGGACACTTGAATTAGCATCGCATCTCGAAGACGCTCCGTGGCCTGCCACTAAAGATGAACTGATAGATTACGCTATCCGATCAGGCGCTCCGCTGGAAGTAGTTGAAAACTTGCAGGAACTGGATGATGAAGGTGAGATTTATGAAGGCATAGAAGATATTTGGCCCGACTACCCCACCCAGGAAGACTTCTTCTTTAATGAAGACGAGTATTAAACAATCACGACATTAGATCTCATCCCCCGCTGATACGGGGGATTTTTTTGAACTGCCACTTCCACTGCCTGCCATTTCACCAGAAACCGCAATGCAATTTATATATCATACGTTATTTTTTTGCTATAATAAACTAACACGCATTAATAAAAAAGAGCTGCAATGTATACTGCAGCTCTTTCTTTATTGAATAATATTTTATCCTATTCCGGTACAACCAGGCGGAAACCATTACCGTGTATGTTCACAATCTCTACGCTGGAATCTTCCTTAAGGTATTTGCGCAGTTTAGCAATATACACGTCCATGCTGCGGCCATTGAAATAAGTATCGCTACCCCATATACGTTTTAAGGCAGCATCGCGCGGCAGCAGGTCATTTTTATACTCGCTCAGCATCAGCAGCAGTTCATTCTCTTTAGGAGAAAGTGTCTGCGACTGGCCATTGTGCTGCAGGGTGCGCAGCTTGCTGTTGAAATGATAGCTGCCGATATTAAACTCTACCTGGGCATGTTGCTTGTCCTGCAGCTCCTGGTTGCGTTTCATTATAGCCTTTATCTTATGCAGCAATACTTCGCTATCAAATGGTTTGGTTATATAATCATCCGCACCCAGTTTATAACCGTTCAGTATATCTTCTTTCATGCTTTTTGCAGAAAGGAAGAACAGGGGTACTTCTGGATCTACATTCCTTATTTCTTCAGCCAGTGTAAAGCCATCCATATTAGGCATCATCACATCCAGCAGGCATATATCAAACTTTTCCCGACGGAAGGCAGCAAGGCCTAATATACCGTCACGAGCCAGTTCCACTACAAAATCATTCAATTCTAAATAATTCTTCAAAACCTGCCCGAAATTGGTATCATCCTCAACGAGCAGTACTTTAAATTTTTCGTTTTCCATACAATAGTTTGTGTATTACGGTCAAATGTAATAACGTATTTGTTGATTTTGCAAGTAATGTTTTGTTAAAAGCGCGGGCAGTTCATGCTCTCCCGGCTTCCGGAACCTGAACCATACATACCCTGGTATATAAGCCCAAACTCCATAGCGCCATTGCTTTTAGTAGTACTGCTCAGCTTAGACATGGTGAAATCAAAACTGCTCATCACCTTCAAACCGCCAAACTGCAAACCAAATGCACCAACAATAGCTTCATCCCACCTGTGGAATGCGCCCAGTATCAGGTTGGTAGTAGTTTGCTTTTCGCCACCCACGTAGATAAGAACAAGTGTGCCATATAAAAGTTCATAGGCGCCCTTCTGAGTAGTATAGTATATGGAAGGGTTCAGCGTAAATGACCCGCCGTTGAGCTTGAACATACCATCAATATTTGCGGTGGGCCTTAAACCTACTTTATTATCAAAATTGTAGAAGCTCTCTTTAGGGGCATTCACATGCGCTGCTGCCACACCAATTTTTATATACGTATTCTCATTGGGAAACATGGCATAATTGATACCTGCACCGAAATCTATAAAATTGGTTTTGATAATAGAAGCCTTTTCACCATTAGGAATATTCCTATCGAATTTAAACCCGTCCCATTGCAGGTCGAAGGTCACTTTTGAAAAATCAACACTTCGCTCTACATAGCCACCATATATACCTGCAGACAACATACTGTACTCACCCATCTGCACATGGTATGCGACAGATAACTGTGTTTGTGTCAGCGCCAGGTCTCCATCGCCGGCTTTATCATTAAAAAACGCCAGGCCTATGCCCAGCCAGTTGGTCATATTCTGGTTGCGCAGCAACTGGAAATCGCCATAGCCAGAAATGGTTTTATAAGGCACCGGTATCTTAGCCCATTGATCGCGGTAGTTGGCACCCACCCTGTAATCGCTTTCGCTCATCAGGGCCGTATTGGCCGGGTTCAGCAACATAGGCGCATTGTAATACTGGCTGAAATGCATACCCTGCCCCATAGCCGGCAATGAGGCTAAAAATAAACCTGCAGCTATCAAATACTTATATATTCCGCTATGCTTGATCATTGCTTGTTGCTTATTTTAGTAATTATCTCAGTAAGGTTACATTTCCTTTCTTAAAGTAAGTGGTCTCATCTACAAATCTTACACTAAGCGTAAAGGCGTAGGCTTCTATTTCCTGGGGCTTTCCTTTATAAGTACCATCCCAGCCAACAGACTGGTCTGTAGATGTGAAAACCAATTCTCCCCAGCGGTTATATATCTTCAGGTCAATGCTTTCAATACCGGCACCACGTACATACAAAATATCATTGCTTCCATCTCCATTTGGACTGAATGCAGTTGGAAGGTCTGCCAGCGGAAACACATCGGCATCTACTTTTTTACAGATGGTATCTGCACAGCCTTGTTCATTTATAGCAGTAAGGCAGGTTGTATAAGTACCCGTACGCTTAAAGAAGTGTACCGGGTCTTTCTCAGAAGAACCGGTGTTATCACCAAAAGACCAGGCATACTTTATTGCATTGGTCGATTTATTAGTGTACGTAATAGGCACATTGGTGATAGGCACAATAGGATCATGTGTAAAGTCTGCTGTAGGAGTAGGCATTACATCAAGTGTCACCTCTACTGAATCCACCTTGTTACACGATGTCGGGTTATATGCATATAATTTGATGGTAAACTTACCTATACTATCAAACTTATATTCGAAGTCGGTCTTGGTAGTTGTATAGCCGTTACTTACTTGCCATTTATAATTGGTTGCATTATTAGAGCGATTAGATAAAACAATAGCACTGCCAATACATATCAGGTTAGGTTGTTTTACATCTGCTTTTACATAGGTATTGTTGAAGTGTATGGTCTTCTTTATAGAATCGGGAGAATTACAGGCAGTTGGATCTTCCATAATGAGCGTGATGGTATAATAGCCCGAATCGGGGAAGCTATGCATGGGCGGCGTCACATCGTTTGATGTGCTGCCATCGCCAAACACCCAGGTGAATTTTGTAGAGGCCGGCGTCTTACTATACTTTGAAGTATTGGAAAATGTGGCTGTATAAGGTTTGCAGCTGTCTACCAGTGTTACATTGAAATTAGCATCTATAGCATTGGTATCAACCGTAAAATTCAGGTAAACAGTATCACGTACTTTACAGGCATTGGGGTTAATGGCTATCATGCGCACTGTGAATATGCCTGCCTTGTTAAAAGTATGTACGGGGTTAGCGGCAGAACTACCAGGTGTACCATCTCCAAAATCCCAATCGTAATTGGTAGCGTTGGTAGAACCGTTGGTAAAATTAATGGGTCTTCCCAGGCATACACTACCACTTGGCTGTGCACTGGCTTTAGCCTTAACTGCACCCAATTCAAAAGCTATTTTAAGAGCTACCAGGTTGCAATTGAAGCTGCCGTTTTTAGGGCTTAGTACATTAGGCGGTTCAGTAGGGAAAGTACCACCACCGCAGCCGCCGCATATAGCCTGGTAAACAATACCCCCTTTATCAAAACGGCTGGTACCGCCATCCACGTGTTCTGACACACCACCATTAGCGCCACGGAAAGTAGCGTATTGCAGGTTGAGCAGGTTTTTAGAGAAAACAATGAAGTACATATCATTACCATCGGTAGTAGACTGTACGGCATTAGGGCTAACTGCCATACCTGTAGTATTGCCAATATCCGGCGGAAGCGGAGCCTGCCCTGTATAAAGATCACCACCCCACCCCGATATATATACATTCTGACAAGTATCTACCAGGAATGCCACCGGTGATATATTGGTTTTACTCGTTGTACCGGAACCAAATACTGTAGCGGTAATTTTAGTTGCCAGGTTATTATCCAGCTTTATTACAAACTGGCTGCCATTTGCATTCTTGTATACGCCAGCAGGTACATATAAGCTTTCAAACTGTCCACCAATTGTTTGTCCCATAGCGTACACATTATTATCCAGGTCTACCTGTACGCCGTATACCTGGTCGTATGCATTAGCGCCGATATAGGTGCCCTTTTGGGGTGCATAGGTACCGCCATTCTGAAAACGCAGAATGAATCCATCTGCTGCTCCGCCGGGTGCGTTGGGTATAAACCCTCCACTGATACCTGGTACGGATGAAAGGAAATCACTACTCATAGTTCCACCGCCTACAAACAATTGTTGTTCTGAAGTATCCAGGGCAAGCACATAGGCTGCATCCGCATTGCTACCACCAATATAAGTGCTCCATATCAATGAGGTTAGTGAACTATTCATTTTCAGCACTATAGCATCCTGTGTATCAGCAGCGCTCTTGGCAAATTTGATAGCGGTTGCAGTTGTAGGGAAACTATCGCTTTTTGTACAGGCAGCCACATAAATATTTCCTGCCTTATCCAATATCACTTCACTTCGTGCATCATCACCATAATTATGCTTTAGCAGTCCCACAGCAAATTCTCCCGAGGTGCTGTTACTCACATCTTCGCCTTTACCACCCAAAAATGTAGAGCCGAGCAATGCCGTACCTGTTGAATTGAATTTCACGATGACCATGTCCCCTTCGCCGTTGTACGTACGATCATAAGCACCGGGTGTTGTCGGGAAGCTATTAACCGGCCCCAACGTATCTGATGAATAGGTACGGCCAACTATTACCAGGTTATCATTTGCATCTATATATAAACTATGCGGCTGTTCATTATCAGAACCGCCCAGGTAAGTAGAATAAATTCGGTTGGTACCCGCAGAATCGATTTTCATAATGGCGATATCGCACGGGTAACCGCTGCTGGTGTTTGTTTTACCACCCCTGAAGACAGATTGTATAGCGCCTACAGCAGGTACTACCGGGTAGCCTGAACCACCGGCCTGGTCGCTGGTAATACCCCCTGCGTAAAAATTACCATGAGAATCGTAAGTAGCCGTAAAACCCCAGTTGTCATAAGAAGAACCTGTAAATGTGGCAAATATTACGGTAGGGTCTATAACCAAAGTGCTGTTAGCATCATATCCCCGCGGAAAACTGAAACTAACAATATTGTCTGCCAGTTTGTATTTACAGTTTACTTCAACCCGCGCCCCGTTAATATATTGGTAGGCGTAAGGTTTCATTTCTACCACATTGCCCACAGAGGTCTGTATGTACAGCATGTCATTCTTTATTTTCATGCCATCAGTACCTACATAACGCATGGATATAACCGAAGGATCGGTACCCGGTTGCAGTATCAGGTCATATTTGATCTGCTGTTTTTCAGAAGACACATGCAGATCAACACCGTTGTAGATATTCTTGTAATCAACATTGAGGCAAGGATGTATACCTCCTTTCCATCTTTGCGGATCACTTCCCCTGAAATAGTTATTGTAGTAAGATTGTACCTTGGCCGGTGTAATACTCTCAGGTTGGCGGGCGTTCTCAAAAAACACCTTATAAGCATGGTAGTATAAAATGCCGGAGTCTGCTCCCCTATGGCCTGTTTCTAACAGTTTACGATTGCTTTCTGCACCAATAACGTAGGTGAAGCCGTTTTTTTCAAGATAAACAGCCCCATTGCCTGTACCGGCTTTATAAAGAAATGGCTCGACCCATTGGCCTTTATTTTCTACAAATTCCAACTGTTTATTGTCTGAATATGCCCGGGACAAAAACGGGGAAATAAGCAGTAAAAATAACAGCAGGTAGTTTTGTTTCATATGCAACAATATTAGCGTGCAGGTGGCCGGAATGAAGAGCTGCCTGTATAGTAAATGTAACGATTTTTGCCTACATATAGACAGTGAAATGTGACGAAACCGGCGGTAAACAGCCGGGTTTTAATACTTAAATATGCTTAAGCTTTTATGGAACGGAGAGAGGTGACAATTCCCCTAAAGATGAAGGCTTTCATCTTTATTAACTTAAAGTAATACCAGGCAGGGCGCCTTAGTTGATGATCTTATCTGCACAGCAACTGCTGGCAAATGCGTCGGGCTTAGCTTTGAATGCAAAACCCATACCCAGGATATAGCCCATAGCTTCCCTGAGTGCTTCATTGCTTTTAAACTGCGGGTTAGTGTTGATATCGGCATGCACCTCCATGTCAATATCATACTTGTTGAAAAGGTCGCAAAGCTCATAGGCTATCTCTATACTCTTTGCCACTTCTACCAGCATTCTTTCTTTAATGCTGTACGCCTGGGTAGTCTTTTCATTGCAGATGAACATGAACCCTCCACGTTTTTCCCTCAGGAACACAATAACCGTAGCAAATTCAGTTTCAAGCCCCCGCACCTGCGAGTCGGTACCAATGCAGACTTTTAGCTTGTAACCGGCATTTGTTTCCCTGACAATAGCATCCTCCACTGCATTTTTTACAGGTAGTTTTAGCGGTTCACCGCTAAAGTTTCGCCATAGCATAGACATAAATTTTAGTTATACTAAAGTTACCTATTCTATGCTTATGCCAATGTCATATTAATATTAAGGGAATGAGAAATGCACAGCTTATGAACATACCTAATCCAGGCGGCAATCTACACTGGTCGCCACAATAAAGTAGACATTCTCCTTTTCATCGCATTTCTTTCGCGCTTCGGTCTTTTTATCGCGTATTGCTTCGCTGCTCCGGCTAACATCGCCTGTTACCTGGTTGACATAAGTACATTCACAATGATAGGTTTTTTGGCAGGAGGCCAACAAAAACAACGAAGACAGTAACACCGCGGGGAAAATGTATCTCATAAGCGAAAAATAATACCTAAGATAGTCATTTTACCCCGGAAATCACCTCAAAACCTGAACTATACCCGCTGCCAATACGTTTATGTTAAAACATAGATGGCTGTTATTCTGTGACATACAGCTGTCAGTGTAAATCCCGAAATTTGTCTTATGTTCAAAATAGAGCGGCCATATCCACCTGCGGGCGACCAGCCGAATGCAATAAAGGAATTAGTAAAAGGTATACAACAGGGAGAACAATTCCAGACATTACTGGGGGTTACGGGCTCCGGTAAAACCTTTACTATGGCCAATGTGATACAGGAAGTACAAAAGCCAACCCTGGTGCTTACACATAATAAAACCTTGGTAGCCCAGTTGTACGGCGAGTTCAGGCAGTTTTTTCCAAACAATGCCGTGGAGTATTTCGTTTCTTACTATGATTATTACCAGCCCGAGGCTTATATACCTACTTCAGATACCTACATAGAAAAAGACCTTTCTATAAACGAAGAACTGGAAAAACTGCGCCTGCGCGCTACCAGCAGTCTACTAAGCGGCCGCCGCGATATATTGGTAGTTGCTTCTGTTTCCTGCATATACGGTATGGGTAACCCTACTGATTATGCAGCGGGTATCATCCGTTTTAAAAAAGGAGACAACATCGGCAGGAACGGTTTCCTGCATCACCTGGTAAATGCGCTGTATCACCGGAGCCAGGGAGAATTTGGACGTGGTACTTTCAGGGTACAGGGCGACACGGTAGATATTAACCTCCCTTATGTAGATTATGGTTACCGCATTACTTTTTTCGGAGATGAGGTAGAAGAGATAGAAAGCTTTGAGCCGGAGAATGGCAAACGGATAGGCACTATGGAAAGCGCCGCTATATTTCCTGCTAACCTGTATGTAGCCCCGCGCGATATGATGGGCCAGATCATACACGAGATACAGGACGAAATGTTTGCGCAGGTAGAATATTTCAAAAGCATCAATAAACATATTGAAGCCCAGCGCATTAAAGAGCGTGTGAGCTACGACCTGGAAATGATACAGGAACTGGGCTATTGCAGCGGCATAGAAAACTATTCACGCTTCCTGGACAGGCGCCGGCCCGGCACAAGACCTTTCTGCCTGCTCGATTATTTCCCTGATGATTTTTTGCTGGTGGTAGACGAAAGCCACGTGACCATACCCCAGGTAAGCGGCATGTATGGCGGCGACCGCAGTCGTAAATTAAACCTGGTAGATTTTGGCTTCCGCCTGCCCAGTGCACTGGATAACCGCCCTTTGAATTTTCACGAGTTTGAAAACCAACTGAACCAGGTAGTATTTGTAAGCGCCACGCCGGGCAATTACGAACTGGAGAAAACTGGTGGTGTCGTAGTAGAACAGATAGTACGCCCTACCGGCCTGCTGGACCCGCCAATAGAAGTACGCCCGAGCATCAACCAGATAGACGACCTGCTGGATGAAATAGACAAACGTGTAAATAAAGGCGACCGTGTATTGGTGACTACTCTTACCAAGCGTATGGCCGAGGAAATGGACAAGTACCTGAAACGCATCAACATAAAAAGCAAGTATATACACAGCGAGGTAGATACACTGGAACGGGTGGAGATACTGCGCGACCTGCGCCTGGGTAACATAGATGTACTGGTAGGTGTGAACCTGTTGAGGGAAGGACTCGACCTGCCGGAGGTTTCCCTGATGGCTATACTGGATGCAGACAAGGAAGGCTTCCTGCGCAATGAACGTTCACTCACACAGATGGCCGGCCGTGCTGCGCGTAACGTAGATGGCCTGGTGATCTTCTATGCCGATAAGATAACCGATAGTATGCAGCGCACTATGGACGAAACCCTGCGCCGCCGCGAAAAACAAGTGAAGTACAATGAGCAACATGGCATAGTTCCGAAGACGGTTACGAAATCGAAGGAACAAATATTCAAACAAACCTCTGTACTGGAGATAAAAGGCTACGACGAGCAGAACAAATATGCAATACCTGAAGAAACATCTTCGCTGGCTGCAGAAGATGAAGTAGAATATAAAACCATAGCACAACTGGATAAGCTGATAACCCAGACAAAGAAAGCCATGGAGAAAGCTGCCAAGGAACTGGATTTTATGGAAGCTGCCCGCCTGCGCGACAAGCTCTTTACCCTACAGAAAGACAAGGATGCAATGAAATAATGATTGGCATCAGGTAATGCTCCTGAACACAGTATAACGCAGCAGCAATTCAAGCGCCAGGCACACTAAGGCAATGCATGCCAATGGAAAAAACAGCTCAGAATATTGCTTGTAACTGCTTATTTCTACCTTGGTTTTTTCCAGCTTGTCTATCTTTTGGTATATGCCGGCCAATGATTTATTGTTGGTAGCCCTGTAGTATGCTCCACCCGTCTCTGCAGAAATTTTCTTTAACAGGGGTTCATCTATCTGCACCGGCATCATTTGTTTTTGTATGCCATACGGTGTAGGTGTTGGGTATGGTGCTTCTCCTTCCGTTCCCACGCCTATTGTATACACACGTACCTTATATGCTTTTGCTATTTCCAAAGCAGTGCTGGGGTCTATAAGGCCGGTATTATTTACACCGTCTGTCAGCAATATCAGCACACGGCTCTTACCCGTTGCATTGCGCAACCTATCTACCCCGGTAGCCAGCCCCATGCCTATAGCCGTACCATCTACTAGCACACCGCTTTTTATCTGGCTCAGCTGCTCTTTCAGTACATTGTGGTCTATGGTAATAGGGCATTGTGTAAAGCTTTCGCCGGAAAATATCACCAGGCCTATCCTGTCAGTAGGACGTTGGTCAATAAAATCTGCTGCAACTTTCTTTGCAGCTTCAATGCGATTGGGCTTCAGGTCTTCTGCCAGCATACTGCCCGACACATCGACTGACAAGACTATATCTATACCTTCACTATCTATAGATTCCGAAACATTGCTCGACTGCGGGCGCGCCAAGGCTACGATCAAGGCAACCAAAGCGATTATACGCAATACAAACAACAAAGGACGGAAACGTACGCGCCAGGTTGGTTTTATTGTACCCAGCCCCGACAAGGTTGTGAGCCGTATAGCCGGGTTATCTTCTTTTTTCTTCCTGAGCTGCCACCATATCATTATGGGTATAAGCAGTAACAACCCGAAGAAATAGGGATGTGCAAAACTGATATGCTTCCAATCCATTAATGCACTCATGATGGTTGCTGCGTATTTTCGGTTACTACCGGTTTACTGTTTATAATCAATTGTTTGGCATTATCCATTGCGGCTATATGCTCTGCCGGCAAAGGTTCTGCCTTGGCAAATTTTGCGAGGTCAGCTGTATACAGGATATTCCCCAACAATTCGCGATACACGTTCAGCTCTTTATGTGTTCTTGCAGATTGCAACAATTCATCTGTGGTGAGTTCTAAGGCCGGTGTACGGAAACGTGCTTCAATGTAATTACGCAGTATGTCGGTAAGTTCTACATAATAAGCTTTTACCTGCCCGTTCTGCCACAATTGCTTTTGTTCCAGCACATTCAGCATACGTAATGCTTTCTCCTGCAATGTTTCCGGCGGTGTTTTGGAAATAACAGGTGCAGCTACTTTTTTATTCCTCACAAAGTAGATGATAATTACTGCCAGCAGTACGATGAATATCAGGGCACCTACTATGTACCATATATAGTCCTTCCAGGTAGATTTGACTGTTATAATGCCCTTAATGTCTTTGTATCCCTTAGAGGTATCTACAGCCACTGTTTGCACCAGCAGCGGGAATGAATCTGTTTGTATCGTATAAGGCGTGCCATTAGCAGGTATCACCGGGAAAATAAATGAAGGTACTGTATAAGCTCCCGAATCAAAACCTGTAATGAGCAGGCGCTGCTTATAGGTAACCATATCGCCCTGACGCACTGTATCAATTTTTCCTTTCTCTATTATTTCCAGGGTATTAAAAGTATCCGGCATTGGTGCCCATTCAATGTGGCTTTGCTTTGCGTTATGCTGCACTTCAATGAAAAGCCTTGCCTGGTCCCCCACCATCACTTGTGTAGCATCGATCTTTGCATTCACTTTGGCATCCTGTGCAAATGATGCTATAGCGCTGAACAGTATAAACAGTAAAAATGAGCTGAATTTTGTAACAAATGCTTTCATACTAAATTACCGTCCTTTAAAAAATGTTTGAAGCACTTTTACATAATCCTGGTCTGTGCGAATATCCATCAGCCGGGCGCCGCTTTTTACAAATGATTGCACGCAATACTTCTTGTGCCGGTCAAAATTTTCCGCGTATTGGTTTCTTACAGCTTTATCATCAGTATCCAGCCATACCATTTGCTTTGTCTCTGCATCCATTACCTGCAGCAGGCCTGCAGCGGGCATTTCACGGTCATACTTATCATATACTTGCACACCCACCAGGTCGTGTTTGCGTGCCGCTAATTGTAGCGATTGTTCATAAGGTTCGCTCACAAAATCACTCAGCAGGAAAGCTATGGTCCGCTTCTTCAGCACATGGTTCAGGTAATCGAGTGCTACCTGTATATTGGTGCCGCCGGTTTGTTTAGGCTCCAGCGCTATCAGCTCGCGTATGATGCGCAGTATATGGCTGCGGCCTTTTTTAGGCGGTATAAATTTTTCAACCTTATCGCTGAAGAAGATCACCCCAACCTTATCATTATTGGTAGCAGCGGAAAAAGAAAGCACCGCGCAAATCTCGGTTATCAGTTCCCGCTTCAATCGTTCATGTGTACCGAATAAAGAGCTGCCACTCATATCTACCAGCAGCATTACTGTCAGTTCACGTTCTTCTTCAAATACCTTTACAAACGGGTGCGAGAAGCGTGCCGTAACATTCCAGTCTATATTTTTTACATCGTCGCCTGGGGCATACTCGCGCACTTCGCTAAAAGACATACCCCTGCCTTTAAAAGCAGAATGGTATTCCCCGGCAAAGATGTGGTTGCTTAAGCCCCTCGTTTTTATTTCTATCCGCCTTACCCGTTTAAGTATTTCAGCAGCTGTCATTTTAAAAAATGCGAAACGATTGTTTAGGCTGTTATGTTATGTTTTGCAATTACGTTATTTAATATAGCAGCGATCTTTGCACCACGCTCAGCCGCCTGGTTTTCGTCCCACAGCAGGCTTATGGATGAGGATATGCAACGGCTCATGATAGCATCGCTGGCAGGGAATGCCAGGTTGCTGTAATGCATTACCTGTTTCTTTTGCTCTTCGGGCAGGCGGCTCATGAAGCTGCCATTCTGCAAGTGCTGCCATTTACGTATATAATGCCAGTTATTATCGTACCAGTAAAAATTGCCGGCTATACCTGCTGCCTGCAGTTCTGCAATAGCCTCACGTGTCATTTCTTCGGTTGGCAGGAAGAAGGACAGGAAAGAACCGGTGTCTCCCGCAGGATCAGGTATCACCCTGAAGCTAATCCCCTGTACCGCGCTCAGTGCTTTTTGTATAATGCTGTGATTACGTTTTTGCAGTTCCAGGAACTGGCCGAGCTTACGTATTTGTGCCAGGCCTACAGCAGCATGCAGTTCTGATATACGGAAGTTATATCCCAGGTAGGGGTGCAGGTCTGCACCACGGTCTTTACCCATATGATCGTGGCCGTGGTCGCTGAACTGGTCGCACTTCCTGTAAATTTCTTCAGTTTGTGTCAGCACCGCTCCACCTTCGGCACAGGTAATGATCTTTACAAAGTCGAAAGAGAACGTACCGGCGTGGCCTATGGTACCCAGGGCCTTGCCTTTATAACTGGCGCCTATGGCCTGGCAGGCATCTTCCAGCAGCAGCAGGTTATGCTTATCTGCTATCGCTTTCAGTTCATCCATTTGTGCCATGCTGCCACACATATGCACCGGCATAATGGCTTTTGTACGCGGCGATATAGCTGCTTCAACTGCAGCCGGGCTTAGTGTCAGCGTTTCGTCTATATCTACCAGCACCGGTATAGCACCTACAGAAATAACGGCTTCGAAGCTGGCTACAAAAGTAAATGTGGGCATAATGATCTCATCACCGGCACCTATACCCAATGCCGACATGGCCATGGTAAGTGCAGCAGTACCGCTGCTTACCAGCTGTGCATGCTTGCTATTGAATGTTTTACATATTTCTGTTTCCAGTTCTTTGGCTTTCCACATACCATTACGCATGCCATCAAAACCATAGCGCATGAGTATACCTGTTTCCAACACATCGTTTACTTCTTTGCGCTCTTCCGCGCCAAATAGTTCATATCCGGGCATAAATTAATATTAGACTGACAAAAATAGCAGTTACAACGCGCATATACACTGCCCGATTACTTAAAATTTTCTGAAAAATAACGGTACGAGTTTTATACCGGAGAACTATTAGCTTTGATAAAAATTTCGCCCATGCCAACTACTCAAAAACTGTTTCTTGCAGCTTTAAGCGCATCTTTACTGTTTACCGCCTGCAACAGCGGCGAAACAAAAACTGAAGGAACAGCAGCAGACACTACAGCCGCACCTAAAAAATTGCCGCTTGAGGTGGCAGATGTTACCGGCTCTCCTGAATTTGCAGATGCGCAGCTCAATATTGCTACTATACAGTCTGACCTGCAAGGCAAGGATTCTGCCAAGGTTAGTTTTGCGTTCAGTGTAAAAAATTACGAACTGAAAAACCAGACCTCAGATGCCGCCGGTAAAATGTGCAATAATTCAGATAAAGGACAACATATCCACTTTATACTGGACAACAAACCTTATGTAGCCTTATATGAACCTAAGGCTGAAGTAGTTGTTCCGAAAAATACAGAGCACTACCTGCTGGTTTTCTTGTCACGTTCTTACCACGAATCTATTAAAAGCCCGGGTGCAGCAGCTATTTACCATTTTAAAATAGATGGCAAAGGCAAACTGCAAAAAATGGATGAGCCTAAAACGCCTATGGTGTTCTACAGCCGCCCTAAAGGCGATTATGTAGGTAAAGCTAATACAGACAACCTGCTTTTCGATTTCTATGTATGGAATACCCGCCTGTCGGACAGCGTAATGGTAAAAGCTAAGATAAAAGGTGATGGCGTAGATACTACCATGGATATCAATACCTGGAAAGCTATGTTCCTGAAAAATATGCCTATGGGCAAATCTTCTATCAAACTGACACTGGTAGATAAAAATGGCAAGAAGATAGAAGGTCCTGAAACGGAAGTGAGCCGCGAATTTAACCTGGCTAAGGATGAACCAATGAAATAGATGCAGTTATCTATAAAAAATTAAAGAGCGCATAACGCTCTTTTTTTATGCCTTATATGAAATAGAAATAGCGGCTGTGCATACACAGCCGCTATTGTATATACAAATACGGTTTTATTTTACTTCAGCAACCAGCTTTTTGAAGCTATCCGGCTCATTCATTGCCAGGTCAGCCAGCACCTTGCGGTTCAGGTCTATACCTTTAGCAGCCAGTTTACCCATAAACTGAGAATAGCTCATACCTTCTTCACGGCAGGCAGCGTTGATACGCACGATCCATAAAGCACGGTAGTCACGTTTTTTCAGTTTGCGGCCTACATATTTATAACCAAGACCTTTTTCCAGTACGTTTTTGGCAACGGTATATACGTTTTTACGTTTACCGTAGAAACCTTTAGCCTGGTCAAGGATTTTCTTTCTTCTCGCGCGCGATGCTACTGCATTAACCGAACGTGGCATATTTTAAAAATTAATATCGTTTATAATTCAATTACTTAGTTCCCATCCGGGACACTTACTCTATCGCAGGCACAACATGCGTTTAACGAGGTTTTCGTTCGCAGGGTGAACGAAAGCCGCCTGGCGCAGGTGACGTTTGCGTGTTTTTGATTTTTTAGTCAGCAGGTGGCTTTTAAACGCTTTATACCTGCGTATTTTTCCCGTACCGGTTACTTTAAAAGTCTTCTTTGCACGAGAGTGAGTCTTCAGCTTTGGCATGGTCTCAATTTTGGGATGGCAAAGGTAGCATAATTTTAAAATCCTCCAAAATAATATTTGAGGCTTATTTTATTACGTAAAATATATACTCAACTATAATACGTATGGCTGCTTTGCTGCCGTATGCAAATCTATCATGTACAAACATAAATCATGGAATAATCTCCTATTTTTACAGCTAAATAACCCAGCACGCACAATGCCATTGCTTCGATTCAGAGTCTATTGGGAAGAGGATGACCAGGTATACAGAGATATAGAAATACGCCCTGCACAAACATTTTTGGACTTACATAAATCAATTATACAGGCCTTCGAATTTGACGGGAAACATACCGCTTCTTTTTTTGAGAGCAATGAACGCTGGCAGAGGGGCCGCGAAATAAATTCGGAGGTATTGGTGAATAAGAAAGATGCCCCGGCTTTATCTATGATGCGTACCCCGGTTTCGGCGCTTATCACTACCCCCGATCATAAGTTCGTTTATGAATACGACCCGGTGAAAAAATGGATATTCCTGGTAGAACTGATTGGCGTAAGCAAGGATGAGAACCCCAAACTGATCTATCCTTATGTTTTCCGTAAAGAAGGTGTAGCCCCTGCCCAGTATGGCATTAAAGGCGTAAACCCGGATAAACTGATGGAAGTGGAAGAAAAATATGACCTCAGCGCCGATGAAATGGCCGAGGGCTTTGGCAATGAAGGCGAAGAAGGTGAAAGCCTGGGATTAGACACCGGCGGAGACAGCTACGATGAGTAGTATTTACTTGACGATATTGAATTTTTGACCATTGGCTTCCAGCGAGAACACGGTATATGTAATAGCCGGCCCTACAGCGGTTGGGAAAACCGCCATAGCCATTTCTTTAGCACAGCGCCTCAACACATCCATTATATCTGCCGACAGCAGGCAATGTTATAAGGAAATGAGCATAGGCACAGCCAAGCCATCTGAAAAAGAACTGGCCGCGGTAAAACATTATTTCATCAACGAATTCCCCGTAGCGGAATCGCTAACGGCTGCAAATTTTGAAGAATTATCGCTCCGTTACCTGGATGAGATATTCAGCCATACCAATACAGCAGTTGTAACAGGAGGTACCGGCCTTTATATAAAAGCATTGTGTGAAGGGCTGGATGAAATGCCCGAAGTGAACAGCGATATTGCCCACCAGCTCAATGAAAATTTTGAATCTTACGGGTTATCCTGGCTACAGCAGGCGGTGCGCAACGAAGACCCCGAATTTTATGAGAAGGGAGAGGTAAAAAATCCTGCGAGATTGTTACGGGCACTCATATTCAAACGCTCTACCGGCGACAGCATTACCAACTACCATACCGGCACGCACAAACAAAGGAATTTCCGCACGGTGAAAATAGGATTGGAATTACCACGCGAGGTTTTATACGAACGAATCAACAAACGCGTAGATAGCATGATGGAACAAGGCCTGCTGGAAGAGGTAAAAGGATTATACCCGCTGCGGCACCTGAAGAACCTGCAGACAGTAGGCTATACAGAACTGTTTGAATACCTGGACGAGAAATGCACACTGGATGAGGCTGTAACAAAGATCAAACAGAACACACGCAATTATGCCAAGCGGCAGATGACCTGGTTCAGAAAAGATAAAAGCCTGCACTGGCTGCATGCCGATGATCCTGCTATCATTGATAAAATATTAGCCATAAAATAAGAAAGCCACGCGGTGCGTGGCTTTCTTATTTCTGTATTTATTGCAATTAAGATTTCTTTTCAGCAGCAGGCTTGTTGTTGTTTGCCTGTTCGTCTTTATGGCAATTTTTCTTCTCGCCTTTCTTGCAGCATTCTTTCTTCTCACCTTTCTTGCAGCAAGCTTTTGCGTCTTTGTTACCATCGCAAGCAAAAGAAGCACCTGCAATCATCAGCGCACCTAAAAATAGAGTCAGTTTTTTCATATTAGTTAGTTTTTAGCTTTTTTCTTGGATACGAATTTAGGACAAATGACCGATAACTGTCATGCCTCCCTGCACATTATCGCCAATTTTAACATCTATTTGCGTACCCAGCGGGAAATAGATATCTACCCTGGAGCCAAAGCGGATGAAGCCAAATTCGTCATTTTGCTTCAAAACATCCCCTTCTTTTACATAATAGCAGATGCGGCGGGCCAGGGCACCTGCTATCTGGCGCACCAGGAGGTCTACCTTGCCATTACCTACCACCATGGTAGTCCTTTCATTTTCAGTTGATGATTTAGGGTGCCAGGCCACCAGGTATTTGCCGGGGTGGTATTTCATATATTTTACCGTTCCGGCTATAGGTGTACGGTTTACGTGCACATTCAGCGGCGACATGAATATAGACACCTGCAGGCGTTTGTCTTTAAAATATTCCGGTTCAAAGGTTTCTTCTATCACCACTACCTTACCATCGGCCGGGGCTATGATCTTGTATTCACCCTTTGTAAAATCGCGTGCAGGGATACGGAAGAACCATATGATCCAGAACCATAAAAGGAAACAGATAATATGTATAGGCCAGAAAAGCCATGGAATGTCTATGACGAACTCGTAGGTAGCAAACCATATGAGCGCCCATAATATTGATGCGATGAGTATATACCTGTATCCTTCCCTATGTATAGCCATGATAAAAAATTAGTGAGCAAAGGTAATAAAGTATGCTTTTGCGGGAAATCTATTCCTTAGCCCATAAAGAAATAGGCATAGCAAAAAGCGAAAGGCGTGGCTACGAGCAGCGAATCGAACCTGTCGAGCGCTCCCCCATGCCCCGGCATCAGCGTTCCCGAGTCTTTTACATCTGCCATACGTTTCAGTTTCGACTCCAGCAGGTCGCCCGCCGTACCGGCCACACTGGCGCATAAAGCCAGTACCATCCAGTCTGACATGGTATAAACAGGCGAAAAATATCCCCAGATGGCAGCACCCACAATAGTGAGTATTGCGCCACCGGCAGTACCCTCCCAGGTTTTTTTGGGCGATATAGCTGAAAACGGTGTGCGGCCTATAAATGAACCGACGAGGTAAGCCATGGTATCGTTCATCCAGATCATCAATACCAAAGCCAGCGGTATAGAAAAGTGTATAAGCCTTAACTGGAACAGCAGCATAAGGGGCAGCACAATATACCCGATAGCACCTAAAGACTGCAATGCAGCCTCCCAGGCCGTTTTTTTAGCTAGCGTACCGATAAGCAGTAATAGAGTGGGCAAGAACAACATGGCCCCGGCCATTTCTTTACCATTGTACATAAAGCCCTGCAAAACCATCCATACCAATGCTGCGCCCTGTACCAGCCAGGGCATCCATGCCGGCCAATAGGTATCGGGAGTTATTTTTTTTACCAGCCTGAAATAATCTCCCAGGCACAGGAACTGTATGAGTATAACCAATGCCAGGAAGGCCCATTCATTCCATAGCAGCCCTGCCATCATAATAGCAGAAAAAACAATAGCGCTGCCTAAACGGGTAAAAAATGTAGGCCAGTGTAATGCCATCAGGACATGAATTGGTTGAAGGGGCGAAGATAATAAAGTTTAATAGCTGCCGGGTTCTTCTTCATCACTGCGTACTTCTCCTGCAAAATCATCGGTCCAGTCGGCAGCCAGTGGCGTACGGTTCTTCCAAAGCAGGTACATGGAAACAGCAAATACCAGTATACCGGCTACGGGCATAAACCAGGGAAGCTGATTATTATTGGCAATAGCATCTATAGCAGGGCTGTTCTTAGATAAATATATAAGCGCCACCTGCAAGCCATTATTAATAAAATGCGCCAGTATACTGCACCAGAGCGACCCCGTCAGGTAATAAATAAGCCCTAGCACAATGCCATCAAGAAATATGGACAGTATACCGTAGATATTACTGTGTAAAAAAGCGAATAAGAGCGCAGATACCAGCACAGGCATAAGGATACCGGGCGTTTTCTGAGCGGTAAAACGCATAATAATGCCCCTGAAAAAAAGTTCCTCTCCTATAGCAGGCAGTATAGCAATGGTGATAAAAGTGGCTACAAAACTACCGGGTGAGGACATTTGTAAAAACGCCTTAGTAATACGGTCGTTATCACTTTGCATTTTTTGTGCCATGTCGCCCAGGTTAAAATGACTGATCCATCCTGCAAAAGCAATAGATACCGGCATTAAACCCAATATGATAAGCGAAACCAGTACCCAATGCACCGGTTTGCCGGGTTTTCTTAACCCCAGGTATTTAAAAGGAGCGGGGTGTGTTGCGTATGCAAACACCAACGAAGGCAGTAAAAAGAAGAAAAGAGAGGTAATGAACTGGAACAGGATCATACCATTAATGACCGGTTTAGGACTTTGCTCACTGACATTTGCTATATCAGTTAAATGAGTGCCTGTTAGCGCGGGCAGCAGGATATAAGCCAGCCCTGAAGCAAATCCCAGGAAAATAAACACCATCAGGCCAAATTGCATTATCTGCATCCACCAGGGGTAGTCTCTCCAGTATCTATTGAACATAACTGCGCAAAGGTATTGGCTATTAACTAATTAATTTGCATACTGTTCATGGCAGGTTTAATCACCTATGCTACTTTAAACTAATTTTCACATTTGGCTGTTATTAATTGGCAGCATTCTTGCACACAGGTAAGAATCACCCCGTTTTTGTATTATTTTTGTAAAATTTTCAACGCGAATAGCTGATAATGGAAGAAATAGCTGCCGGACCGCTTCTAAGCCTGATCAATACACCAGCCGACCTTAAAAAACTGAATAAAACACAGCTGCAGCAAGTATGCAATGAGTTGCGCCAGTTTATTATTGACTGCGTGAGTATTCACGGGGGACATTTTGGTGCCAGCCTTGGCGTGGTAGAACTGACGGTAGCCTTGCATTATGTACTGAATACCCCCGATGACCAGCTTGTGTGGGATGTAGGGCACCAGGCATATGGCCATAAAATACTTACCGGTCGCCGCAGTGTTTTTCATACCAACCGCAAATATGGCGGTATCAGCGGTTTTCCCAAACGCAGCGAAAGTGAATATGATGCTTTCGGCGTAGGGCACTCCTCTACTTCTATTTCTGCCGCATTGGGCATGGCCATCGCCTCCAAATATAAAGGAGAGACCAGCCGCCAGCACGTGGCCGTTATTGGCGACGGGGCTATGACGGCAGGCCTGCCATTTGAAGCACTAAACCACGCAGGTGTCAGCAATAGCAATGTGATCATCATCTTGAATGATAATAACATGTCTATTGACCCGAATGTAGGGGCGCTGAAAGAATACTTAACAGACATTACCACTTCTCATACCTACAACAAATTCAGGGACGATGTATGGAAACTGCTGGGAAAACTGCCTGCTGCAGATTTCCAGAAAATAGGTTCTAAGATAGAAGCCGGCATAAAAGGTATGGTTTCCAAATCCAGCAACCTTTTTGAAGCATTGGGGCTGCGTTATTTCGGACCTGTTGACGGGCATAATGTACTAAAGCTGGTAGAAACCATAGACCACCTGAAAGACATACCCGGCCCTAAACTGCTGCACATAAAAACAGTGAAAGGCAAAGGCTACGACCTGGCAGAAAAAGACCAGACCCTGTGGCATGCACCCGGCACTTTCGATAAGATAACCGGCAAGATCAATAAGAAAATAGTTACCACACCTGAACCACCTAAATACCAGGATGTGTTTGGCCATACCATTATAGAGCTGGCAGAAAAGAACCCGATGATAATGGGTATAACACCGGCCATGCCTTCGGGCTGTTCGCTGAAATATATGATGGAGCAAATGCCCGACCGTGCTTTTGACGTAGGCATTGCAGAACAGCACGCCGTTACCGTAAGTGCAGGCCTGGCAACGCAGGGTATGAAAGTGTTCTGCAATATTTACAGCTCATTCATGCAGCGCGGCTATGATATGGTGGTGCATGATGTGGCTATACAAAAACTGCCTGTTATTTTTTGCCTGGACAGGGCCGGACTGGTAGGCGATGACGGGCCTACGCATCATGGTGCCTACGATATCCCTTTCATGCGCTGCATACCTAACATGATCGTTAGCGCACCAATGAACGAAGCAGAGCTGCGCAACCTGATGTACACAGCGCAACTGGACGAGAATACCCTTCCGTTCGTTATCCGCTACCCGCGCGGACAAGGTGTTATGCCGGAATGGCGCACCCCGATGGAGAAAATAGAGATAGGCAAAGGCCGTGTTATAAGAGAAGGACAAGACATAGCTATACTGACCATAGGCCATCCCGGCAATTTTGCAGTAAACGCCTGCAATACACTTGAAGCAGAAGGGCTGCAGCCTGCATTGTATGATATGCGTTTTGCAAAACCGCTGGATGAACAATTGCTGCATGAAATAGCCAATCGCTTCAGCAAAATAATAACCGTGGAAGATGGTACCATTGTAGGTGGTTTTGGCAGTGCCGTCCTTGAATTCATGGCTGCCAACAACTATACGCCTGAAGTAAAGATTCTGGGCATACCTGACCGTATAGTAGAGCATGGCAAACCTGAAGAATTGCATAAAGAATGCGGTTACGATGCCGATGCTATTGCCGATGCTGTACGTGAGATGATGAACGTAGATAAATTCAGCGCTGTTACTGTCTAAAATGCATTGACCAAGCTTTAGGCCATCCTATACTTAATAAACAGTATTTTTGCGGCAAAATTGACCAACCGGATGTCTCTTGCCGCTCAAATAAAACATGCCACTTATACTGCACTATTAGAACTCTTTCCCGGGGCTGATATTGCAGAAACTTCCATAACAGTAAACCAGACCAAGCCCGAATTTAAAGGCGATTATACCATTGTCCTGTTTCCATTTGTAAAACTGCTGCGCATGAAGCCCGATGAACTGGGCAATAAACTAGGGGCGGCATTACTGTCTACTTCAACCTTGTTTGACAGTTACGAGATCGTAAGCGGCTTTCTCAATATGACCGTTAATGACAATTTCTGGTCGGGCTTACTGCAGGAGAACTTTAATAACGAGCATTTTGGAGAACAGGCAACTACCGGCAAAAATGTGATGGTAGAATACTCTTCTCCTAATACCAATAAGCCGCTGCACTTTGGTCACATGCGGAACATATTTTTGGGCTATGCAATGGCTGGTGTCTTAAAAAGGACTGGCAATAATGTGGTTAAGGCCAACCTGATAAACGACAGGGGCATCCATATTTGCAAATCAATGATAGCCTGGCAACGCTATGCGAATGGTGCCACACCTGAAACTGCCAACGAGAAAGGAGACCACCTTGTAGGCGACTACTATGTAAAATTTAATGATGCCTACAAGCAGGAAATAAAAGAACTGGTGGCCGGGGGCATGGATGAAGCTACCGCCGAAAAAGAGGCGCCGATAATGAAAGAAGCGCAGGAAATGCTGCGCAAATGGGAGGCTGGCGAACCTGAAGTATACCAGCTATGGCAAACCATGAACGGCTGGGTGTACAAGGGCTTTGACGCTACCTACAAACGCATGGGTATCGACTTTGACAAAATGTATTACGAAAGCGATACGTATCTGCTGGGTAAAAGCATAGTAGAAGAAGGGTTGAAAAAAGGTGTATTGTTTAAGAAGGATGATGGCTCTGTATGGATAGATCTTACCGATGAAGGGCTGGACCAAAAACTTTTGCTGCGCGGAGATGGCACCTCAGTATATATAACACAAGACCTGGGCACTGCCAAATTGAAATACAACGATTTCAAACTTGACCAGAGCATATATGTAATAGCCGATGAGCAAAACTACCATATGCAGGTATTGAAGCTTATACTGAAAAAACTGGGAGAGCCTTGTGCAGATGGTATCTTCCATCTTTCGTACGGCATGGTTGAATTACCTACCGGCCGTATGAAAAGCCGCGAAGGCACCGTGGTAGATGCCGACGATATGATCGATGAAATGATATCGCTGGCACAACAGCAAACAGAAGCTGCCGGAAAAACAGAAGGCTTTACGACCGAAGAATTGGCAACACTGTATGAAACAATAGGCCTTGGTGCGCTGAAATTTTACCTGCTGCGTGTAGACCCTAAAAAGAAAATGATCTTCAACCCGCAGGAATCTATAGACCTGCACGGGTTTACCGCTACATTCATACAATATGCCCATGCGCGTATATGCTCTATACTGCGCAAAGAAGGCCTGCCAAAACTGCCGGCCAAAGAAACATTTGCATCTTTTACGCTGACGCTGCCTGTTACCCCTGCTGAGAAGAAGCTGGCTGTAACATTGGAGCAGTACCCTGACATAATGAATGATGCAGCCAATGAGCATAACCCTTCGCTGCTTTGTAACTATTCATTCCAGCTGGCGCAGCAGTTCAATTCATTCTATGATGAACATAGCATCAGCAAAGCAGAGAATGAAGAGAAGAAACAACTGAGGCTGATGCTCATCATTATGACAGCACAAACATTGCGCCACGCTATGCAGGTATTGGGTATTCGCCTTCCCGAAAAAATGTAATTAATCGCTGCGGAGACTGGGGGCTGTAGCCCTGTTGGCACGTGCAGCAGGAAACCATGCTGCAAGCAGGCCTACTATAGCAACAGTAATCATAATGAGCAGGAAATCGGTACCGAGCATGTGCACCGGGTATGCATCTATAATGTAGGAACCCTGCATTTTTATCCATTGAAAATGGCGCTGGCCGATACACAAAAGAAAGCCGACAAACAAACCGATACTGCCGCCCGTAAGCGCCCACAATACACCTTCGGTAATAAATACGTTACGGATAGTCGCGGCTTCAGCACCCATAGCTTTTAGTATGGCCATATCCTTTCTTTTTTCCAGTACCAGCAAAGACAAGGCACCGGTCATATTAAAAGATGCAATCAGCAGTACCAAAACCAGTATGGCGAACATTACCCATTTCTCGCTACGCATCACCATGTACAAGGTTTTGTTCTGCTCATACCTGGTCTCTACACGAAATGTATCACCCAGTTTTTTTTGCAATTGCCGCTTCACTACGCCTGCATTGACACCATCTGCAAGCTTCAGCTCTACTGAAGAGTATTTACCCTGCGCCTGTAATAACTGCTGCACTACAGGCAGCGAAGCCAGTATATATTTACTATCAAAATCGTCCTGGATACGAAATGCCCCCACCGGTTTTAGTACCAGCGACAGGAACGCATCCTGCGGAGATAAACTCAAATTGGAAGACCCTGCATTAGGATAATACAGCATCATATTGCTGAAAGCATTATTCACATCCATACCCATCTGGTTCAACAACTGCGTGCCTGCAATGGCTGTGGGTGCCTGACCGTCAGAAACGCTATCAGCACCTTCTTTAACATATGGCTTTACATTATTTACCGTGAAGTAATCAGGATCTATACCTTTCAGCGTGGCTACTTTCTGTTCATCCTCACTACGCAGCAGCACATTATCTTCCAGTACCGTAGTAAGCGCTGTCACCTCCTTTATCTGCCTGATGGCAGCATACTGCGAGTCATTAATAGAAAAGAACTTTCCCTTTGCTGCCGTGATCTTTATTTCAGGATAAAAAGCTTTATAGAGATCACGTACCAGGAATTCAAACCCATTGAATACAGAGAACAGCACGATCATGGCACAGCTGCCCACAGCAATGGCTACCATGCTGATGCGTGAAAGTATAGGTACGGCATTACCTGAACGTTTGCCACGCAGGTACCTAATAGCCAGTTGCCATACCAATACAGGATTCATGTATTATTCTTTACCCGGATTTTCGCCTGGTTTAGGCTCTTCTTTTATTTTCTTAAAGAGCTCTTCCATTTTAAATACATAGTCCAATGTATCGTCGGTAAAGAATACCAGGTCGGGGACACGGCGTAGCTGGTTGCGTACGCGCTGGCCCAGTTGGTTACGCAATTCTTTTGTGCGTTGTTTTATATCGTGCATCAGGGCTGCAGGGTCCTTCACCTGGAAAAGGCTCAGGTACACCCTTGCTTCAAGCAGGTCGGGGGTTACCATCACCTTAGATATAGATATCATCCCACCGTCTATTACGTTCAACCCTTCGCGTTGAAATATATCACTCAGTTCTTCCATCACCAGGTTACCTACCTGTTTCTGCCGCTTGCTTTCTTCCATTGTTTTGTCATTTACCCCGGTAAAGTTAACTGAAATGTTTTTTTACCACGTATTTCCGCGAGTTTGTCTAAATTCATATAACCAAAAAACTATTCCCTAATGCAAAGGAACCTGTTTATCTGCGCCTTGTTGTGCTTGACTGCGCTAGTTTCCTGTAAAGAGAAAGCTGTAGTGATTAATACCGGCAACGACGACCAGGTAAGCGATACAACTTACCAGGCTCCCGATACTTTTAGTGCCCAGCAGAGAACCATTTTGATAGAAGAGTTTACAGGTTGTTCTTGTCCTTATTGCCCCGAAGGGCACGATATCATTTATGGTGCCAATGGCATTAAAGCCAAATACCCCGAACGTGTTGCCGTTATCGCCTATCATATATTCAACCTGAAACAGGCTGAGCCGGCCCAGGGCCATAAATACGATTTTCGCACGCAGGATGCAACCGATATGTTTAATACATTTTTCGGCGCTGCATTAACAGGTCTCCCCGCAGCATCCTTTGACAGGTCGCCGGAGAACAATGATTATTTGCTGGACAGGGCCAAGTGGCCGGTAAAAGCAGACCAGAGGGCTGCCGCGAATGCACCCGTAAACCTGTATCTGGAAAGCAAATACGACAGCACAACCCGCAATGCAACAGTTACCGTCAGGGCAGTCTATACTGCTGCTACCACAAAAAAGCAGGCAATTACCTTATCCATCATTGAGAATAATATCATTGATGTACAGGAGCGGGCAGGTGTGGGCCGCAGCGATTTTATACCCGATTATATACACAGATCTGTGCTGAGGGACATTATCACACCTTTCTACGGTTCTGTGGTTCTTGACAGCCTGGCAACTAAAACACCCGGACGTGTCTACCAGCGCACATTTAAATTCAAAATAAATGATGCATGGAATGCAAATAATTGTGCATTGGTAGCATTTATACACAATAATGAGCCAACAGACAAGGAGGTCATGCAGGCAATTGAACAGCCGCTCAAGTAAAGGCTTACATAGTTTTTACATTCATTTGCACGAGTTTATATAATTTCGTAGTTCTAAATTTTTATCAACTGATGAGAAAAGCCTCATTATTAGCATTTGTGGCAATAGGTATTGCATTTACAGCATGTAAGGAAAAAGGGCCGCTGATAGACTTTGGCAATACAAAAGCCGAAGATTCTACCTGGATGCAGGCCAGCCCTGAAACGGCTCAGCAAAGAATATTGCTTATTGAAGAATTTACTGGTGCGTCTTGTCCTTATTGCCCTGATGGCCACGACATCATATACAGCACCAGCGGTATTAAAGCCAGTCACCCCGACCAGGTAGCCGTAATAGCCTACCATATTAAAAACTACCCGCAAGCCGACCCAGTGAAAGGTCATGCGAAATATGATTTCCGTACCGATGATGCTACAGATGTAGCTACCAATATTTTCGGTGCTATCTCCGCTATGCCTATGGCTGGCTTCGACCGCCTGCCTGAAAGCAATGGCGACCTGTTGCTTGATCGCCTGAAATGGAATGATAAGGCAAACAAGGCGCTGAACATAGCACCACCGGCCAATGTATACCTCGATAGCAAATTTGATGCTGCAACCCGCGAAGCTACCGTAACTGTAAAAGTATCTTATACCGCTGCCGTATCTAAAAAGCAGGCGCTTACACTCGCCATAATAGAAAGCGGTATAGTGGATGCCCAGGAAAAAGAATCGGTTATTATTGACAGCTATGTACACAAAGCTGTATTGAGGGATATCATCACTCCTTATTATGGTTCACCTGTATTGGATAGCGTTGCTACTAAAGCTGCAGGACGTACTTACCAGCGTGTATTTAAATTTAAAGTGAACGATGGATGGAATGCTGATAACTGCGACCTTGTTGCATTTATTCATAATAACGAGGCGGGGGATAAGCAGGTGCTGCAAACTGCCGAAAAACCATTAAAATAATTCATATTCAATATTTTTTTAAAAGCCCTGCTGCGCAGGGCTTTTTTATTATACTTACAAAAGCATTAACAGTATTAAAGCTGCAAGAATGTATCTTTGGCACTCGTTATAAAGAATTCATAAGTGAAATACCGCCACGCCTTACTGATCATATTCCTGGTGATAATTGCCGACCAGTTCTCCAAGTTCTATGTAAAGACCCATTTCTTTTATGGCGAAGAAGTGAACGTGTTCGGCACATGGTTCAGGCTGCATTTCCTGGAAAATGAAGGCATGGCTTTCGGTATGAAACTGGGCAATGCCGAAATGGGAAAACTAATACTGACCTTATTCAGGCTGATAGCGGTAATTTTCGGGTTCTACCTGTTAAAACGCCTGGTAAACAAACAATATAATAAAGGCGCTATCATTTGCGGCTCTTTGATACTGGCAGGAGCGCTTGGCAACCTGATAGACAGTATGTTTTACGGGCTGATATTTACAGAAAGCAGCTTTCATATAGGCCAGCTGGTACCATGGGGAAAAGGTTATGGTAAGCTTTTGCATGGCCGAGTGGTAGATATGCTCTATTTCCCTATCATCAGTACCCGCCTGCCTAACTGGATACCGGTATGGGGCGGCAGGGATTTTGAATTTTTCGAACCGGTTTTTAATATTGCTGACGCTGCCATATCTATAGGTGTTCTCGTATTGGTATTCTTTCAAAAACGCCTGGTGCATAGGGCCGAAAATACAACTACTACAACAGCGTAACTATGAGCGAAGAAGAACTGATACCCGTAAATGTATGGCTGGCTGGCCGCAGCTACCGCATTCGTGTAAAAGCCGAAGAGGAAGAAGCCGTACGCAAAGCTGCTAAAATAGCCGACGAAAAAGTAATAGAGCTTCGCAGTCACTATGCCGGCAAAGACGACCAGGATTTCCTGGCTATGTGCCTGCTGATGTACGCGTCAGACAGTGCTACTAATCCATATTCAGACCCGGTAATGCTGGAACAGATAGCAGATATGACCGCCCGTATTGACGAAACTTTGAAATCGTAAAAGTTTCGCATCGCTATTTATCCGTGTATTTATTGCGCTTATCTTTGCACCCCAAATTATTAAAACAAAAATATGCGCGTAGCAGTAGTAGGCGCAACAGGGCTGGTAGGCAGCACCATGTTGCAGATTTTAGCAGAGAGAAATTTCCCTCTTACAGAATTGATACCGGTAGCCTCTGAAAACTCAGTAGGTAAAAAGGTAAGCTATAAGGGTAAGGAATATAGTGTTGTATCTGCCGATACTGCTATTGCTATGAAACCTCAATTGGCCATCTTCTCTGCCGGTGGTAGCATCTCCCTGGAATTGGCACCTAAATTTGCTGCTATTGGTTGTTATATAGTAGATAATTCATCGGCCTGGCGCATGGATCCTTCCAAAAAACTTATTGTTCCTGAAGTGAATGGTAACGCACTCACCAAAGATGACCTGATCATAGCCAATCCAAACTGTTCTACTATACAAATGGTAATGGTATTGAAACCATTGCATGATAATTATGGTATCAAGCGAGTGGTAGTAAGCACCTACCAGTCTGTTAGCGGCACCGGCCAGAAAGCGGTACAGGAACTGATGGACGAAAGGGCCGGCGGCAAGGGCTTTGGCGTCTATCCTTATCCTATAGACCTGAACGTGATACCGCAGATAGATGTTTTCCAAGATAACGGATACACTAAAGAAGAGATGAAAATGGTGCTGGAAACCTGCAAAATAATGGGCGATGACAATATTAAAGTTACCGCTACTACCGTTCGTGTGCCGGTAACAGGCGGCCATAGCGAAAGCGTGAACATAGAAATGACCAAGGATTTCAATGAAAAAGACGTTCGCGAAATCTTATCTAACACGTCAGGTGTAGTGGTAGTAGATAATCCAGCAGCTAAGGCATACCCTATGCCATTAGATGCTGCCGGCAAAGACGAAGTATTTGTGGGCCGTATTCGCAGGGACTATTCTCAGCCTAATACACTTAACTGCTGGATAGTGGCCGACAACCTTAGGAAAGGTGCCGCTACCAATGCCGTGCAGATAGCCAAATATCTCCATAACCAGGGCTGGATCTAAGCCACCTTCTATCGTTGTCATAGAAATGTAAATACTTATGACAAAAGATATTAAAGCATAAGGCAGGCGTATCTTTACACGGCAATATTGCTATTAAAAGTGTGCGAATTGAATCATATAAAAACTCAGCTGTCTGAAAAGATGGCTGAGTTTTTTTGAACTACTGCTGATTATGTTATTACGTTTTACAAAAATTCTATTATTGTCGTTGATCGCGTTACCTGCCTTTGCTCAAAAAGGATTGAGGGTAACCGTGCTGGAACAAAAAACACAGCAGCCTGTTCAACTGGCTACTATCAGTATTTATTCCCTGCCTAACCATACATTGCAGATGACCTCTTATACCGATATCAACGGTATCATAGTGGTGAGCCCGCAGAGTTACCCTTGTGTAATTGAAGTAACGGCAGTTGGTCATGAATCGTACACCCGTAGCTTTAATGCAGCCCCTATCAATACCCAGATAATGGTACTGCTGCAGGCCAATGTATCTGAACTGGACGAGGTGGTGGTAACCGGCGTGAACCAGCCTGTAAAAATGAAAAATGCATTGTCTAATTACCGGGTAATATCGCGCGCAGAGATACAATCACGCGGAGCAGTTACATTAGACCAGGCATTGAAAACTCAACTGAACATCAACATAAGTAAAGACGACATTTTAGGTTCGGGCATACAAATGCAGGGCATGAGCGGCAATAAGGTGAAGATACTGATAGATGGCATGCCGGTGAACGGACGCGAAGGCGGCAATATCAACCTGGGGCAAATAAATATGAACAATGTAGAGCGCATTGAAATTGTACAAGGCCCTATGAGTGTTGTATACGGCACAGATGCATTAGGCGGCGTTGTAAACATCATTACCCGGAAAGAGAAAAAGCCTTTTGAGATACAACTCGGTACTTTTTATGAGACGCTGGGCAATTACAATGTGGACGGGATGATTACCTACAAACTCAAAAAGCATCACCAGTTCACCTTAAATGCCGGGCGCAATTATTTTGAAGGGTATAAAAATGTAGACACTTTCGTGGATTACAACAGCCGTGATTCAATAAAAACAAATCGTATTTACCAATTTAAACCGAATGAACAGTATTTTGGCAATTTTGCTTATAGCTATACTTCCGATTCCAATTTTCATTTGAACTTTAATTCAGATTTCCTGAAAGAAACGGTGCAAAACAGAGGTGGTTTGACCTTGTGGACCCCTAAAGGTGCAGAGACTAACGACGAGTATTACACTACCTATCGTTCACAAAACCGTTTAGCCATGGATGGCAAACTAAGTAAAACCGGGCATTGGCAGAATCAAATGGCTTTTAACCATTATTTGCATAAAAGAAAAAGCGTAACAAAAAATATGGTTACCCTGCAGGAAACACCTCAAGACGTATCGAAGCAGGATACATCCAGGTTTAATGATGTAACACTGCGCGGGGCTTATAACAATAAGCTGAACATTGTTTCCTATACCGCTGGGTACGACATCAATATGCAGTTTGCCAATAGCAATAAATTACCGGGTACCAATAAGACTATACAGGACTATGCTATTTATGCCAATGTATCTGTACCTGTTTTTAAAGACAAATTGACGGCACAGGTTGGTGCCAGAGGTGCTTATAATACTTCTTACAACCCACCTATTACGCCATCAGTAAATATTTTATATACGCCTACTTCCAAGCTACAGTTCAGAGCCTCATTTACAGAAGGCTATCGTGCACCTGCATTAAAAGAAATGTACCTAAGCTTTGTAGATGCGAATCATAACCTGAAAGGCAACCCTGACCTGAAGGCTGAGAAAAGTACAAACTTCCAATTATCCGGTTCTTACCAGGCATGGGAAGAAGGCAGGAATTATTTACAATTTATAGTCACCGGCTATTATAATAATGTATATAACGGCATTGTATTGGTAAACATACGTCCTGAAGATTCTACCAGCCGTGATTATCAATACAGGAATTTTGACAGGGTAGAGAATGCTATTGGTAATCTGCAGGCAGACGGGCAACTAAACCAGTTCCATTACCAATTAGGTTATTCATACACGCATACATTCGGACAACCGGGAGCCTACTCTGCATATAGCGCTTCTGAGGCTACAGCAACATTGCAATACGCCTTTAGAAAACCGGCACTTAACCTGAACCTCCTATATAAATATACAGGCCCGCAGCCTTATATCATACCTGATATAACAGGTGAGCCCCTGTTTAAAGGCAACCTGAAAGGCTACCAGATATGTGATGGTTCTGTAGAGAAAAAATTCTTTAATAATCACCTGCAACTGATAGCCGGTGTGAAGAACATATTTAATGTAAAAAGCCTGACCATAACCGGTGCTCCATCTACAGGTAGTACAAGTGCGCATGGCACTGGAAGCACGCCTGGCAATTTCTTACCACGTAGTGTTTTTGCGTCACTAAGGCTGACAATAAACTAAACAGTAATCATATAAAAAGAAAGGGCCGTAATAGTTTACGGCCCTTTCTTTTTATAACATGTCAGATCAGATCTTTTCTACCCTTCTTTCATGCCTGCCACCTTCAAAAGCTGTAGACAGGAAAATATCAGTCATTTTATTGGCAAGCTCCTGCGGTACAAAACGCGCCGGTATGCAAAGCACATTCGCATTATTATGCTGGCGTGCCAGCGCAGCCAGTTCTTCGTTCCAGCAAAGAGCGGCACGTACACCTTTATGCTTATTAGCAGCCATACATACACCATTGCCACTGCCACAAATTAGTATACCTACTGCAGCAACACCTGTTTCTACCGCAGTTGCCACAGGGTGTGCATAGTCCGGAAAATCAGTACTTTCCTTGCTATAAGTACCTTTATCTTCTACCTGCCAGCCCGCATCGGTAAGTATTTGTTTGATCACTTCTTTATAATCAAACCCTGCATGGTCGCAGCCTATTACCAAAGGCAATTGTTGGTTAAAAACGGTTGGTTGCATAATCGTAATTATCGTTAATTATTAAGCATTTCTTTTCTTCTCCTTTGTTTCTCGGCCCTTGAACTAATAGAAATACCTGCTTCGTACAACATGATAAGCGGGATAGCTACCAGCCATATGCTGAACCAGTCGGGCGGAGTGATAACGGCAGCCAGTACAAAAATAATCAGTATCGCATAGTTGCGTTTCGAGCGCATCAGCTTAGGCGTAAGTATACCTACCCTTGAAAGGAAAAATACTACCACCGGCAATTCAAATACCAATCCCATACCTAGTATCAGGTCGCTCATGGTATCGTAATAATTGGCCATTGTAATAATATTTTTAAACGAAGGGCTCAGTTGGTATGCTGCGAAAAAGTTGATAGTGAACGGCGCAATGACATAATAGGCAAACGCAACACCCACGAAGAATAACAGCGATGTCCAGAATACAATACCCCTGGCCATTTTCAACTCGCTCGGTTTCAGCGCCGGTTTTACAAACTTCCAGAACTGCCAGAAAATGTAGGGGAAGGCTACTATAAAACCGATCATGAACGATACGGAGAAGCTCATCATGAACTGGCCGGACAATTCTGTATTCTGAAATTCAAGTTTTATTTCCTGCAGGCATAAGGCTGACACATGTATCATCTCCCCCAGCCGGCAGAGTACTTTGTAAGAGATAAAATCAGTGTGGGCGGGACCAAGGATAATGCGGTCAAATATCCACTCTATATTGAAGAAGACAACTATAGCACAGATAATTATGGCTAAAAGAGAACGTATGATATGCCAGCGCAACTCTTCGATATGGTCAACGAATGCCATTTCTGCTGCGGGGTCTGACTGACGTTTGCTTAAAAACTTGTCTACTATACTCACTTCCTTTGCTTACAGTGCGCAAATTTAGGTAAATAAGACTTCAAGTAATCATAATATTAAAGCCCTAGTCTACCCCAAAAAAAGAAGCACCTGTATAAGGTGCCTCTATATGGATGATTAAATGATGCTTATTTTTTATATACACTTACTGAGCAAGTGTATTGTTCCAGCCTTTCTATTTGCTGCTCCAGGGTAAGTTTACCCAGTTTATTAGCCTTGGCCAGTTTTACATTATTGCCTTTAGGCAGGGTATGAATCAATTGCAGTACCGCTTTTGAGCTTACTGCATAGGTAGTACCCTCACTTTCGCTCTCTTTACCGGTGATGATAGCTATTACATTGCCCGTTGCATCCAAAACAGGAGCACCGCTTTGACCCGGCCTCGATTCTATCTGCATTTTATACTGCATAGAATCTCCCTGGTAGCCATTTTTAGAACTGATGTAACCTTCATTATACACAATAGCATCTTCGGGGAAGCCTAAAGAATATACGCGTGCACCAATTTTCCTTTTATTAGGGGCCAGCAGGTAAGGCACTTCGCCTTTACCAAACCTGAAGCGCTTATCCTCTACTTTCAGGATAGCCACGTCATTCTGCTGGTCATAATTAACTACAAATGCCTTGTAATATTTGCCTTCAGCATTCTGTATATAAACAGAATCAGCACCTTCTGTTACGTGGTAATTGGTTACCAGGTAGCCGTCGTTGGTAAGGGCAAAGCCTGTACCAGTATAGCTTGCTTCGGCAGCAGGCGTAGTTGTTTCTTTTTGAATGTTTGTGATCAGCTGGTTTTGTGAACGCTTGTATTTCTCCAGGTCGCGGCGCAAAAGGCTGTATTGTGAGGCTATCCTCTTATTATTGTGCTGCACTACCCATAAAGTGGTAAGCGATGTAAGCAAAGCTATACCCGCAGCAACAGCACCGGTACGCCAGTAATGTGCCTTAAGCGGTATAGTGCGTGCAGGTGTCGCTTTTCCGGCGCGGGTGCTGCTGATATCTTGCAGCATGGCACTAAAGCGTTTTTGCGCACCGTTATTGTCCAGCGCACGTATAAGATTTACAGATTCGTGAAATTCTGCAGCGAAAACAGCATCAGCACTCAACCGCTCGCGTAAAGCAGCCAGCTCTGCCTCCGGCATATTACCGGCTACATAAGCTTCAGCACTCAACCATATATTATTATCTACTGACATTTTCTCATTTCATTTTGCCTGTACGCCGTAGAATATCTTCTTCAGGCGGGTCAGGCATTTATACTTCTGGGTCTTGGCATTATCCGGGTTGGTATACCCGAAATCTGCCGCTATTTCCTGCATGCTTTTATCATTGTGATAAAAAGCCTGTAATAAAGACCTGCATGGTTCGCCCAGTTGCTCCAAAGCCAGGTTCAGCTGGGTATAGTACGCTTCCCTTTCTTTATGCGCACTTATGTCATCTTCATAAGCCCATTCTTTCCTGCTCTCATCCCCGCTATGGTCTGCCAGTGTGCCCGGCTGCTTTTGCAACTGCTGCAAGCGTTTGTACCAAAGATGCTTGCTGATAGAAAATAAGTAGGTGCCTACTTTACAACTCAGCCGGAATTCTTCCTGCTGGGCTTTTTCATATAAAATCAGCATCGACTCCTGGTATATATCTGCCGCATCCGGCTCAGTACCTCCATTATTCTGTATCCACTTAGTGATGGTTGGATAATGCCTGGTATATATCTGTTCCGTAGCAAGCCGCTCTCCCCTGGCCAGTCCGTCTAGCAAATCCCGTTCTATGTTTAACTCAGTATTCACTTATTAATCCGCTTATAAGTAAAAAGTAACCCTTGAAATGAAAAATTATCTGTTAAAGTGGATATGGTCTTATCTCCTGTAAAGATAATTACACCCAAACGCCCTTTCAAACTTTGTTTATTTTTTGTTCAACCTATTAATAATCAATATATTATATCGAAAAAGACATTCCGTCTGAAAAAAACTTAAAATTTTTTAGGTTCTGCAGGGTTACCTTTTTCTGTTTAGAGTATAAATAGGAAACAACTTAAAAAAATTAAAGTCATGAAATTTGTAAAACTGAGCATCTTCGCTTTGACTATGGGTCTGTTCGTAGCTTCTTGCGGTAACAGCGAAACTACTGAAACAACTGAAACTACTGACACTGCTATGGTTGCTCCTGCAACTGAACCAGCTCCTGCTGTTGATTCTGCTGCTATGGCTGCTCCAGCTGCTGACACTACTATGCACGCTGACACTACTAAGCACTAATTTCTTAGTAAAGAACATAAATAAAGCCTCCTTTACAGGAGGCTTATTTGTTTTATACAGGCCTGTTTTTTTATTCTTTTCCGGCTATCACCAGTACTATCTCACCTTTCGGGGCGTGTGCCTCATAATGTGCTGCCAGTTCCTGCAGGCTACCTTTCCGGGTCTCTTCAAACATTTTGGTAAGCTCCCTGCATACAGCGGCATGCCGCTCAGTACCCATATACTCTGCCAGTTCTTTCAGCGTTTTTACCAGCCTGTGCGGCGATTCATACAAAACAATCGTCCGTTCTTCTTCAGCCAGCTGCTTCATCATAGTATGCCGCCCTTTTTTCAGGGGCAGGAAACCTTCAAAAACAAAGCTATTGGATGGTATACCCGATTGTACCAGGGCCGGCACAAAGGCTGTAGCCCCCGGCAGGCATTCTACCGGTATATCGTGTTTTACACATTCGCGTACCAACAGGAACCCGGGATCAGAAATCCCCGGTGTACCGGCATCGGTAAGCAGGGCATAAGTCTTCCCTGCCTGCAATTGCTCTATAAGATAGGTGAGTATTTTGTGCTCGTTGTGCTGGTGATAAGGGGTCAGCGGTTTTTGAATATTATAATGTTTCAATAAAACCGAGCTGGTACGTGTATCCTCGCACAAAATGCCATCGGCATTTTTCAATACCTCTACCGCCCGGTATGTGATATCACCCAGGTTGCCTATAGGCGATGGTACAAGGTACAGGCGCATAAAAAATTGTTTAGGCTTCGGTAAGCGTATAGTCGAAAGCTTCCATTACCTGGTTTACCAGCAGTTTTTTGCAGGCTTCTTCAGTTGCGGCTTGCGCTTCTTCTTTGGTGGCTGCTTCAATGTTCAGCGTTATATGCCTGCCTATGCGCACGTCTTGCACCGCTACCAGGCCCAGGTTATGCAGGCTGCTGTTTACGGCCTTACCTTGCGGGTCCAGCAATTCTTTCAGGGGCATTACATTGATATGTGCAGTATATTTCATCGGTATATTTTATGCTTCTTTCGGTTGATAAATAATAGACAAAGTTATGTAGAGAACAAATGCCAGCAGTACAGCGGCAATTTTCAGAAACGGCAGTGCGGCCAGCGTAACCAGTACCAGCACCAGCTGCGGCCAGCTATACGCCAGGCGCCATTTGGCCGGTATCAACTTGAAAAAGCTGATCTTCGATACCATCAGCCAGCACAGCGCAGCTATTACTGCATACAGTATCCAGGTATTTTGCAGGTAAAAGCCAATATTAAAAGGATTGTACCAGTTGATAAGCGGGAAAGAAGCTACAAACATGCCAACTGCCGGTATTGGCATACCCCTGAAAACGGTTTTCTGTTCGTTGGATGTCTGGTTAAAGCGTGCCAGGCGCAGCGCACCGAAGCATGCCAATAAAAATGCAGGCGCCGTTGCCAGCATGCTCACATCCATAGCATCTGGGTTGGCCATATAAGCCGCCCACAGCATTTTGAATAATATCATAGATGGTGCTACGCCAAAAGAAACCAGGTCGGCCAGGGAATCAAGGTCCTTACCAATAGGAGAAAATACATTGAGTGCGCGGGCCGTGAAGCCATCTAACAGGTCGCACACGGCAGCTGCCAGTATAAATACGCTGCCCCAGTAAGCCTGTTCCGTACCGGTCACCCAGTACTCAACCCCGTTAAAACCCGACAGGAAGGGCTGCGAACTGAGAATAAATGCTATGGCTATGCAGCCACAGAACAAATTAGCGAGCGTGAGCAGATTGGGCAAATGCTTCATGAGGGCTCAAAAGTAGCAATTTTTTGTGCGTGAGGGAACATAAGTATTGTATGCCATTTCTAACATTATCATTTTTCTCTATACCGTTTAAAAACGGTGTTTTAAGAATTTTCTGCACCGTAGGTTTATGCCGTCTTACCATTCTGAACTAAAAGCTTTTTTCTACAGCAAGGACCAAACCCACTCGCTTTTTTCTTTTGTTAGCTGTTACATTTTCTAACCTCTAAAAATGTATCTATGAGAATCCTCCCTATTTCGCCAGGATAATGTTATCCACACTTATTCCATTCTTTTTATTCATCACTATTAAACTTCAAAAACATGAAACATCAAAAAGGATTTTTGATACAGATGACATTGAGCTTTCTTATAGGTTGTCTATGTTTTGAGCAGCAATTGTTAGCCCAAACATCCTGCAACATAAGTTCAACTACCACTTGGAATACCAGTAATCACCCATCGGTGCAACATACAGTGACCTAACTATATCAGGTTCAGGAACGGTTTTCACAATTGACAACATAAATTTTGTACTGGACGGGGTAAACACTGGTCATATTATCAATGTTGGCCCCGGGACAACCTTAAAGTTGGTCAACAATGGTAAAATTATCAGTGCGGCAAGTGCACTTACACATGTAACAGTAGCCCCTGGGGCAAAACTCATCCTCGAAAGCGGTTCTCAACTGACTATGCCGGCAAATCAATATTCTACAATTTTATTAGAAAGTGACTGCTTTGCATCTTCATCGCCCCAAAAGGGCGCAATTCTCAGCGTGAAGAATTCTAAAATAACAGGCAATGGCTGGGCTGGCATTTACGTGTCTGGCGGCAACGGCGTAACTTATGGGGGATTGACGAGCTTATATTTCAGCCAAAGTTCTGCATATCCCGCCCGGGCTTATTTTGAAAATTCAGAAGTATCAGGATCTATAGAAGGTATTGCTAATTATGCTAAAGACCTTGATTTCCAGACTTTATATTTCCAAAATACTTCCGGAGGAATAATTCAAGCCCGAAATACAATATTTAAAAACAACACCGTCGCTCTCACCTTTGCCAATTACCGGAACTATTATTATGGTTTCCCGCCCATCATATCAAGCAATACGAATAAGAAACATAATGATGCCAGCTTCTTCCAGTTTTGTACTTTCAAGTATGATAATACGTCACCTTCTACACCTGGCACACCAACAAATCTGGTGCAGTTGAAAGACGTTGAAGGCGTAAGCTTCTACGGTTGCACCTTCTCTGATGTCAACCATGTTAGTAATATGGCCATAGCCTCACTAAACGCCGGCGTAAAAGTAGATGCAGGTTGCAACTGTCCGACTTGCCCGGCATCGCCTAGCAACCCTTGTATTGGCGGCACTATGGTCGCCACTACATTTACAGGTTTCAAAAACAGCATCAATGCTCAAAATCTTGCTTCTGCACACAACTTCACCATCCAAAACAGCACGCTTACCGACGCCTGGCAATCGGGTATTTCCCTCACCGGCTGTTTTAGCGGCAACATTCTGAAAAACCAAGTGTCATTAAAAGAAATATCCGGAGGATTGCAGCCCCGTGGTATAGCTCTTGGTGGCAGCACAGGTTTCCGGGTAGAGCAAAATGAAATAAATGGCGACAATACTACTCATACTTTTGGTATAGTGGTAGATAATAGCATGGGCAATAATAATGAAATATATAAAAACCGCGTGGGGCTTTCCGGCGGAGGTACCGGCAAGCTGCAATACAGCATGCAGGCAAATGGAAAAAATTTTAAAGGAACAAGTGGCATACAAGTCGAAAATGGACTACGTTATTTCTGCAACGATCTTAGCAGCAATAGCTATGTTACGGCGCAAGATATTTCCATTTTCCCATTAGGGGGTGTAACACTTACTGGTGTAGCACAAACACAAGCCGAAATAGGTTCAGGAACTAATAAAAATCCAAGTAACGACTTTGCCCAAAACAAAAATCAAGGTTACCATTTCAATAATGACTTATCAAATATTGCTGTCCAGTATTGGGTTGATAATTTTGGGCATCCAGGACAAGTACCTGTATATAATAAAGGTTATGTTTATTTAAACCCAACAAGTTCTAGCAAATCTTGTCCCAATGGTAATTATTACAATTCCCCATCAACATCCGATTATGCTAGTTTTGCTACTGTACGCGATAACCTTGCCGGACAGATTGCAAGTGACGATGCCGGTGATTGTGCTACTTATGGTTATTGCGCCTATGCCGAGCACCTGAATGCCTATTTCAGGCTTACAGACGATATGCTACAGCATTATCTATATCCCGACGCTGTTTATAATACGCATATAGATAGTATTGCTGCTGATACAGTCTATACATTTGGTGACAGCTCTGTAATCCATATAGACAGCGTTATAATGGTACTTGCCAATAGTACCTACGGCTACGGCTATAAGGTATGGCTGGCTGGCATTTATGCACAGCTAGGCCAGTTTGACGATGCTTACGATGTGCTGGATGCCATACCTGTTGACTACAGCCTGAGTACCGATGAAAACGACGATTTAGATAATATAAAGACCATATTGGAATTGGCTGAGACCCTGGCCGGAAATGACGATGACTGGAGCGATATAGATGGCGGCACCAAAAGCTGGCTGGAAAGCCAGACAAGCGGCGGTGATGGATACAGCCGTTATCTGGCACGCTATTTTATGGCACGCTATGAAAATTCATGGCAGATACCTGAAGTGATAGAAGAAACCAGTGAAGAAAAACCTTCGGGCCTGAAACCGGCCTATGCCAATACCCGCGATGTACAGTTGGCGCCCAACCCTGTAACTGACAACCTGAATATAACTATACAAGGTATGCAGGGTATGGCTACAGCAACAGTTTTTGATATAACCGGCCGCAAGCTGCTGGAACAACAGGTGAATGCGAACGGTACTACCCTGCTGAACATGACTGCTTTAAAACCAGGGGCTTATAATATAAGGCTGGTGTATAACAAAAAGCTATTAATGACACAGGTTATTATTAAACAATAAAATATTATCTACTTTTATTGGAGCGGCATATGCCGCTCCAATACCTTACACTTTTTTATGAAAAAAATAATCGCTATATCGGTAGTTTTTTATCTGTATGTAGCCAGTGCTTATGCCCAGCAGGCTTGGAGCAAACTTTATGATTTTTGTCCAGATAGTGCAGACTGGTATAGCTATAATATAACACAATATGCGGATGACAGTTTTTTCATAGCTGCGGGCATATCTTCTACGCAAGGCGTGTCCTTTTACAATTCATACATAGCGAATTATGATTATACAGGTAAGCAAATTCACAAACAGTTATTATACGCTCCTGGTCATTATAATAAACTTGCCGGTAATTTCTCAATTTATACACATGCATTGGACAAGGTATCAGCTAACAAGTATGTGGTTGCAGGCGTTGAGTTGGATACAACAACAAAATACCTTGTTGTCAACCAGCCTTTTTTTTATTTTTTCAATAGCCAATGCGATAGTATTTACCTTGTAAAACATCAGGATAGTATTGTTTCAAGAATACCATATTCAATAGCAATTGATAAATTTAAAAATCTGATAGTTAGTGGCAGTATTTCATCCAACGGGGTCTATAAAGATCCGTTCGATAATAAATATCACTATAATGCAATTTTTGTTTGGTTGTGTAAGTTAGATAGTAACGCTAATTTAATATGGAGTAAAAAATTATTAGAAAGCACTAATGTTGGTACTACAGGACCAGAAAATGCATACAAAGCTATACCTTCTAACAACGCTACGTCTTACATTGTAACCGGTATCGCATATAATCCTGGTGCGCATATTGAAGATTTCTTTGTATTAAAAACAGATACAGCCGGTAATGTCTTATGGAAAATATTTTTGCCCTGGTACAAGGCGCCCAATAACATTGATATCATTAGTTTAAAAAGTTCAGGGTATGCCGTTGCCTACACATGCAGGGATACAGGTCTTATCACTTCGCCTCGTATGTTATGCTATGTAAAACTGAACGAGGACGGAGATACTGTTTGGACAAAAAAATTCAGGTACAGCCAGCCGCATGACTTTGAAGCGCAAAGTGTAACTGAAGGCGATAATGGCGAACTATATATATTGGGTACCCACCAGTATGGCAGCCATATGGTGCATACAGATAGCAATGGCAAGGTGATGAGCTACCGCGAGTACCGACATATCAATAACCCCGATTCTACTTTCCCTGCCATAAAACAAGTCCTTGGCTCTATATCCTTCACTCCTTCAAAACAACTACTGATGAGCGGATATTTTGGCAGCGCCGGTGGTGTACCCGGCATGTTCGACACTTCGGGTGTATGGTCATGGTATGTGCTTACAGATACATTTGGATGTATTGACCCTGGCTGCGAAGCAGGTGATACTATATGGCATGTGAATGTTCATTCTATAAAAAACAAAACAAGCCTTCGCCTTTACCCCAACCCTAGCCCGGGCACTTTCTCAATAGAAACTCCCGAGAGTGGTACACTATATTTATACAATATGCAGGGGGTGTTGGTGATAAAATACAATATCAGCAGAAACAAAACCACTTTGCAACTGCCATCACAATTGCAAAGCGGTATGTATGTTGGGAAATTTATAAATACTGATAACGAAAGCACCATACTGCGGCTTAGCTACCAGCCATAATTATTTCTTCACCTGCAGTAAGGCCTGGTATTGTGTTGGTTGCTCCAGCAGGTCTATGGCCTTATTCACTTCTTTATCGCTACGCAGGCCATAAGCTATACGGCCGCGCATATAATAATAGCGCGATACTATTTCGCTTTCCAGGAAATGGGTCACTTCTTCTTTATGCATTTGCAGGTCCTGCGCTTTATTATGCGCCACCTTCGATTGCAGGGAAGCAAATTCTGTTTTAACCGCATCGAAATATTTCTCACGGGTGGCTATTTGCTTCAGCGAATCCAGCGCTTCTTCTGTTTCTGTTTTATAGGAGTAATCTTTCCCTTCCAGCCATTTTGCAAACTGGTTGAACTCATCCGGCGTTAGGGCAAATGTGCCTGCCGGGGCTATGGCAGGGTGTTGTTTGGCATATACAGTGGCATAATCAAAGAAATAATTTTTGATGTACAAGGTTACCGCCAGTTTGCTGATGACCTCATCATCTGTATGCACTTCCGGCTCTACACCGCCACCACTTAATACTTTACGACCGGCTTTGGTATAGTAGGTCTTTTTCAAAGAGTCTGCTATTTTACCCACACTGCCATCAGCCTTGCGGTGAGAATAATCTATAGCCTGTATGCACCTGCCGCTGGGTGTGTAGTATTTTGCTGTTGTCAGCTTCAGGCGGGCATTATAGCCAAGCGGGCGTGTTGTCTGCACAAGGCCTTTACCGTAGGAACGTTCGCCTATAATAATACCGCGGTCAAGATCCTGTATGGTACCCGACACTACTTCTGAAGCTGAAGCAGAAGACGAATTGACGAGTATGGCCAAAGGGATTTTTGTATCCCAGGGAGCGCCTTTGGTTTTAAACTCTTCGTTCAGTTCCGGTATTTTGCCTTTGGTAGTTACCACCAACTGACCCTGGTCTACAAACAGGTTGCAAATGCTCACCGCCTCATCGAGCAGGCCGCCCGGGTTATTGCGCAAGTCAAGCAATACGCTTTTCAGTTCGGGCTTTACTTTTTTCAGGCTGTCGAGCGAATTACGCACCAACCGGCTGCATGCAGGGGTGAACTGGGTGAGGCGTACGTAGGCGATGTCTTTATTCTTTCCTATCAGGCCCGCATAAGGCACACTCGATACTTCTATTTCGCCACGGGTAATGATCTTGGCAACTTCCTGGCCATTGTATACATCTTTTATCTTCATAGACACCTGCGTACCAGGAGAGCCCTTCAGCAATACGCTGATCTCGTCTATTGTTTTCCCTTTCAGCACCTGGTTATCTATAGATATTACCTGGTCACCGGGGTGCAGTCCTGCTTTTTGCGCGGGACTCGATTCATACACATCGCCTACATATATCAGGTCATCCTTCCGGTGCATGGTAGCACCTATGCCACCGTATTTACCCGTCACCTGGAATTCGAAATCTTCTATATCCGATTCTGAAATGTAATTGGTATAAGGATCCAGCTCTTCCAGCATAGCATCTATACCGGTTTTCACCAGCTTGCCGGGCTGCACCGGGTCTACATAATAAGTGTTCAGCTCTTTGAACAGCGTAGCGAATATGTCAAGGTTCTTAGATATCTCGAAATAAGAATCGGCAGGCTTAGCCTGTATAAATAAAAAGAACACTGCCATCAGGGCTGCGCCCGTAATAAAGCCCGCTATGGGTTTCAACTTCTTCATAATCTAAGCTATATCAATAGTTTTACTATCAAAACAAACAGCAATGTACGCAATTAATGTATGCTGAAAAAAGCCATACAGAATTTAACAATCCTTAATAATTGCAAATCACCCTATGCTCACCCTTCTTTTATAAACCCATCAAAAAATCGTAAATTAGTAGAAACATATTATTAGCCGGTTTGGATATGATTTATAGACTGCTTTGCAGGTTTGTTTTGTTATGGGCATTCATTTTTGCCAGCTCCCTGCAACTGAAAGCACAGCAGGTGTTTAGCGAAGGGCGTATTGTATATGATGTAACCATAGACCCACCTGCTAATCAGGAAGGAGTGCAGCAGTATTCAGGCACATACACTGTCACCGTGAAGGGCAAGCACATAAGAAGGGAGCTTAATATGGATAATGGTTTTAACAGCGTGCTATTGCTGAATACAGAAGATAACAGTGCCTATTCTTTAAAAAAGGCAGGCGATAAGTATTATGCCATTGAATTAGACCCTTCAGACAGGGAAAAAGAACAGAAACGATACCAGGGCTTTACATTGAAAGAAGAATGCTGCAGCATAAGTATAGCCGGCATGAACACGCTGAAAGGAACGGTACTGTATACTGATGGTTCGTCGGTTGAGATCTATTATTCTACAGACTGGCAACCGGTTACCGGGCTATTCGACCGCTTTCCCGGTATGCAGGTAATGCCGCTTGATTTTGTATACAAGGGCGAAGATGGATTAAGAACGCATTTCCGTGCTACGGATATGAAATCAGAACCGGTTGAAAATGCAGCTTTCAGGATACCCCGCAATTACAGGATATTGAGCCACAAAGACTACGAGGAACTTACACGCTGATCTTTTATTTATTCACGTACAAAACCCATCTGATGAGACATAAACTAATACTACTGCTACTAACGGCTTTATGGCCGGTGTGCAGTATATATGCAAGCGGTACCTACCGAAACTGGGATGAGGCGCTTGAAAACAAACACCAGGTAAAGGTGATAAAAATGAGTTTCAGGTTTATGGACACCATACCTGATATACTGGACCAGTTCCCTAACCTGGAAGAACTTGACTTGTCGAACAACCGGATAAAAGTATTACCGGCATCATTGTTCAGGTGCAAAAAGCTAAAGAAGATCGTTCTTTTCCGCAACCAGCTATCTGAAGTACCGGAGGAAATAGGGAATCTTACCGGCTTACAACACCTGTCATTGGCCGACAACCGCATCGTATCGCTGCCGCAATCGCTGGGCAATATGCACGGGCTTAAAAAACTGTACCTGTCGCATAACGAAATAAAGACCGTTCCTGCCTCTATTGGCAACCTGCAAAACCTGGAAGATCTGAAGCTTGCCAGTAACCAATTGGTACTGCTACCTGATGAACTGACACAATGTAAAAAACTGGACCTGCTGGACGTAAACAATAATTACCTGCAGGCACTGCCTGAAAATATTGGTGCACTTACACAATTAAGATTCCTGTACATCAGCCGCAATCGCCTAAGCAATATCCCGGAATCTATTGCCAATTGCACCAAGCTGCAGGAACTGGACGCTGTAAGATGCGGCGTACTAAGACTTACGAATGCACTATCTGATATACGTACGCTGGAAGAAGTATACATAGATGAACGTACTGTTTGCTTTTACCAAAATCCACGCAATGCATTCCGCCAGCACATACATGTAGTAGGCGCCGAAGACCGTAATCTTTACCGCCCTTCTCAATAGCATTTTCATCCTGGCATAAATAAAAAAACCACGGCATTCGCCGTGGTTTTTTTATAAGTGTTCAATATAGTTAAGGCATCTTCAACCCGTCATAAGCAGTTACATCTACCCAAGGCAATGTAGCCTGGTACTTACTATTAATTGTTGCAATGATCTGGTTAGCAACCAATGCATACCCGCGGGGGGTTAAATGCACACCATCCAGTGAAAATGCACCACCGCTTACGAATGTGGTATTGAATGAGATACCATTGAATTTAATACCTGACATAAGGGTACCCAGGTAAGCATTCATATCTACAACAGGTAAATTATAGGCAGCAGCAGTTTGTGCTATTACCTGGTTGAAGCTGGCCACCGCAGTTTTAATTTTGCTCACCTCGTTGGCCGTCAACACATACTTTGCGGGTAACGGTACAGCACTACCCCATTTGTTACATTTTATTGAATCCAAAGGCACACTCAACAATACCATTTCACCTGCTTTTATCTGCCTGTAACCGCGTGGTACAGATGAATCCTGTATTACAAAATAACTTGGACTGCCATCAGTATTGAAGCGCATATCGGTACCATTATATTTAGCATTTAGTTGGTCTGCATCGTTTTTTGTCAGCGTCAGGCCCTTGGCAGGTATGGTAGTAAAAAACGGTATCGATGCAACATCCGGAATGTTCAGTATCACACCTTTTGCACCATTGCGGCCTAATGCACGCACAACAGAATCGTAGCTATAACTAAACAGGTTAAGATCAGAAATGCCGGTAGAAGAACTTTCACCACCACCAGTAGCATAAGACAGCACATCATTACTGCCTATCCACAAAGTGAAGAAGGTAGGATTGATACGCAATACTTCATCCAACGGCCTGGCACCTGTAGGATTGTAAAAAAACCTCTTAGCATACGGGTTGTACATAGCATAACCCGGCACCAGGTAATCTATACAACGTATGCCCGGTACACCGGTATTGTTGAACGGCCCCTGGTAAGAGATATTGGTTGAGCTTCCGGGTGTATCCAGCGCACCTTCAAAAGGTATCACTTTCAAAGAAGCTTCTGCATCGCAAAATCCCCTGCGTACCGCCAGCATCATCTTGGCATTTGGGTACCCGTAGTTGCCTGGCAGCAATGGCTGAACAAAGTCTCCGCCACCTACCTGTGCAAATTGTTTTGCCAGCATGCTTGGGTAAGAATGTTCCTGCCCATAGCGATACAGGCTGCCATCGGCAAAACCTGCAGTAAGTGAGTTGCCTACCGCCACATAGCGGGAAAAATCAGCTTCACCCTGCTGGGGTTTTGAAGGTTCCAACTGGGGTTTACATGAGGCAAAGCCTATAGCCAGTAAACCTATGATATATAATTTCTTCATGTCGTTCTTGTTTATCGTAAGTCTTGTTTTTTAGAAGTTATATGCCAATCCAATACCTGGTGTAAATGCGGTAGTCTGGTATTTACCCTGGAAACCTTCTGCATCGAAGCTTGATTTGCGGGCTATTGTCCTTACATACTCTACAGCAGCCATAATAGACAGTTTAGGTGCCGGTTTGTAAGACAGGCCTGCTGTGAATACGCCACGATTTGCATCCGGAAGATCAGGAGAAACAAAACCATCGCGTACCGGGGAAGGATCCCATGCAGCACCTAACATACCTTGTACTTTATCGCTGAACTTGTAATGCATACCTGCACGCACGGCCAGTGTATTTTTATAGCGGCGTGGTGTGTGTGTATCTTCCAAAGCAGCAGTATTATCCTGGTAGTCAAAAGAAAGGGTATCGTAAGCTTTCCATCCTACAAAATTGATATCAGCCTGCAAGGTCACTCTTTCCGAAACGTTGAAGCCTACACCCAATGACAATACTTGCGGTAAAGGCAGTGTAGAACTGAACGCTGTGTATGGAAAAGAAGAAGCTACAGATGACGGCACATCAAAGCTGGCATAGCCCCTTTTTACTTTCATATTTACCTGCGAACGGTAAGTAAGTCCTAAGTGCATTTTTTCTGTAGGCATTACATGCACGCCTATATTAAAACCAACACCATGACCATCGCCTTTCAGTTGCGCGTGACCATCAGCACCTGCTGTATTCTGCAGCGGGATGGCTTTATCCAGGTGTACGCTGCCCACAGCATAGATGAAACCGGCACCTACTGATACGATATCATTGAACTTGTAGCTAACAGTAGGCTGGAAGAATATGCTCTGCAGTTTTATTTCCTGTATGATATAGCGGCCGGTCCAGTTATCATCCCATTTTGTACCACTGCCGAAAGGCGTATATACACCAATACCAATACTCAGTTTGCTTTTGTCTACGATAGGACCACCTGCATAAATATTGAAAGTTGGGTAGGTCTTATCTTTTGTGCGCGCATCGAAGTTTCCGGTAGGTGTAGGTACATATTGTGCGCTGGGCATAATAAACTGGCCGCTGGCGTACAATGTAAGGTGCCTGAATTCAGTAAGGCCGCCAGGATTGTAAAATATGGTGGCCGCATCCCAGGGTATGGCTGTACCACTGCCGCCCATCGCCAACTGGCGAAGTCCTTGCAGGTTTAGCTGGTAACCAGCGCCAAATGTCACTGCCGAAGACAGCAACAATGAACCCATGAGTAATAACTGTTTCTTCATAAACTAAGTTTTGGTATAAATTTTTCGGCTATCGAATATAAAATTGGCATTAAGTTATACTTATTAGCCTGAAAAAGCAATAAGACGGATATTTTTAGTTGGCGACGCCAATAGTAGCAATGCTTATCTGCACACCGGGAACACTTAGTAAAGTTTGAGCACAGGCTTCCAGCGTAGCACCAGTTGTGAGCACATCATCGATCAACAGCAGGTGTTTATCTTTAATATGTTCAGCGTTTTTCAGGCTGAAAGCAGCAGCTACATTGGCTATCCGTTCTTCCCGTGTTTTTTGGGTTTGGCTTTCTGTATTGCGGGTGCGTTCCAGCACATCGGTTATTACAGGCAGGTGCAGTACCTCGCCCAAGCCATTGGCTATCAGTTCTGTCTGGTTATAACCCCTTGCCGCCTCTTTTTTAGGATGAAGCGGTACTGGTATAATGGCATCTATACCTTGCTGCCAGTTGAGTTGTGCAAGGTCGTAGCCCAATTGTTTACCTAAAAAGCTGCCTATATATTTTTTATCCTGGTATTTCAGCCCATGCAACAAGTGTTGCAGTAAACCATCTACTGTAAAATAGGCAAAGGAAGTAGCCTTAACTATAGGTACACGCCCGGCAAAGCGCATAGCGGTCTCATTTTCTGCAATATGATGGTAGGCAGTGCGCGGCAGGTAGTAAACATTACAGTTCAGGCAAAGTACTTCTTCCTCGGCCAGCAGCGGTTTATTGCAGCCTTCGCAAAGGCGGGGATAAAATAAATGACTGAGACCATGGACAAATTCTTTCATAGTTCTACAAGCATAACTACCCTATAAAATCAGCGAATCCTTTCTGAATAAATTCATTGTAGTTGCCATTGAAAACTGATTTCCAGGTAGCGTTAGGATATTTTTGGTGGTTTAATGACGAAAATATCTCAATGCTGTCCTCTTTACCACTGTATGCTATTTTAATATTCATACCTTTTATGCGGTAGACTTTATAACCAGCTCCAAAAGCATACGGCATATAGTGTAAATCAAGTATTTGAAATTCCTTGTTTACCAAGATTTCCTTTTCAAAGAAAGATATAACTTTATCGAAATTCATGTGGCTTTTTTAGAAAAGCATCTTGTATACATCCTCCACCTTGTTCACCGTCTTTATCTCTATTTTATAGTTCTTCTTGTCGAGGCCCTTGGCATTTGCTTTAGGGATGAAAATAACATCCATACCCAGCTTGTCGCCCTCGGCTATACGCTGGTCTATGCGGTTCACTGCGCGTATCTCGCCAGACAAGCCTACTTCCCCCACAAGACATATATTAGACGGCAGGGCCTTGTCTTCGTAAGACGATAGCAATGCACATACCACTGCTAACTCAATACTCGGATCTTCAATTTTTAACCCGCCTGCTATATTTACAAATACATCTTTCGTACCGAAATGAAAACCACCACGTTTCTCTAATACGGCCAATAATAATTGTAGTCTTCTCAAGTCCAAACCACTAACGGTACGTTGAGGTGTGCCATATACTGCCTGGGTAACCAGCGCCTGTACTTCTATCATCAGCGGGCGCATACCTTCCATAGTAGAAGCAATAGCGATACCGCTTAAGGGTTCATCGTGCTGCGATAATAATATCTCGGACGGGTTTCTCACCGGGCGCATGCCCTGCGATACCATCTCATATATGCCCAGTTCTGAGGTGGAACCGAAACGGTTTTTTATAGTGCGCAATATGCGGTAAGCATAGTGACGATCACCTTCAAACTGCAATACGGTATCTACCATGTGCTCCAACACCTTCGGACCGGCAATAGATCCGTCTTTAGTAATGTGGCCTATAATACATACAGGAATATTGCTGGCCTTGGCAAAGCGCTGCAATTCAGCGGCACATTCGCGAACTTGTGATACACTACCTGCTGCAGATTCTACGTAAGGCGATTCTAAAGTTTGTATGGAATCAATTATTAAAAATTGCGGGCGTACTTTTTTCACTTCCTGGAAGAGGGTAGCCGTATCTGTTGCAGTCAGCAAATATAAATTGGGATTATTGCTGCCTATACGCTCTGCACGCAGCTTTACCTGTTGCCCGCTTTCTTCACCCGATACGTATAAGGTGGTTATATTCTTCCACTGCAATGCACATTGCAAAAACAAAGTTGACTTACCTATACCCGGTTCACCGGCTACCAATATTACAGAACCCGGTACTACCCCTCCGCCCAACACACGGTTCAATTCTTCATCAGGTGTCAACATCCTTGTCTCGTCCTGCGGAACGAGTTCTGAAAGTTTATGCGCTTTATTTTTTTCTTTCGGATCGTCGTCGGTCCAGGTTATATCTTTTTTCGTCTTGTCGTCTTTATGCACTATTTCTTCAACAAAAGAATTCCATGCGCCGCATGAAGGACATTTGCCTGTCCATTTAGGAGTTTCGTAACCACATTGCTGACAGAAAAAAGCAGTTTTAGTTTTAGCCATAGGAGAAAAGCTAAGATAGCAGAAAAGAAAAGAGCCACTGGAAGAATCCTGCGGCTCTTACTTACTAACCCATTAAATTCACAACTTGACACAAATGTAGTAATCCGGGGCGTAGGAAAAAAATGGTTGCAGGCTTATCATCCATAAATAATTAAAATATCAAACATTAACTTATTCTAAATAAAAATGTATTTATTGATTAGCATAGGTTTATACAAACATTAAATATATTTATATTTTAATTGATTTGTCATTTTCTGCAATATGTGTTAATAATTATATTTATTATATACAATATTATTTACATTTATATCCCACCCTTACGGCATAATATTTTAAGAAACATCATACATTTTCCTAACATTAACCAATGTATTTTGCACACTCGAAAAATTTGAAATGATGGACCAGACATTCAAGCCGATTGAAAAAATTAAGCGCAGCTTTTTACCTGAGAATTTTATTGTAACCACATGGGATGAACTGCTGCCTTATTTTGAAAATTTAAAGAACAGGGAACTGCATACAAAAGAAGAACTGAGTAACTGGCTGAAAGACATCAGCGAACTGGAGGCAGTGATAAGTGAGGATGCCTGCTGGAGGCAAATCAACATGACCTGTGATACTACCAACTCATCTTACGAGGAGGCATTTACTTATTTCTGTATGGAGATAGAACCAAAAATGAAGCCCTATTTCTTTGAGCTGAATAAAAAGTTACTGGCATCTCCTTTCACCAAACAATTAGACCAGGCCATTTACTTTCCTTACCTGCGCAGTGTAGAAAATGCAGTGCAATTGTACCGCGAAGAAAATGTACCGCTGCAGGCTGAACTGAGTGTATTGGCACAGCAGTATGGCGCCATTAGTGGTAAAATGACTATTACAATTGATGATAAAGAATATACACTACAGCAGGCAGCTAAGTTTTTACAAAAGCCGGACCGCACTGTGCGTGAAACAGTATTCCGCAAAATAGCCGAACGCCGCTTGCAGGATAAAGACCAGCTAAATGAACTGTTTAATAAATTACTGGCCCTGCGCCAGCAGGTAGCTAAAAATGCCGGCTTTGATAATTACCGCGATTACAAATTCCGTGAACTCGGACGGTTTGATTATACACCGGAAGATTGTTTTGCATTTCATGCCGCAGTAAGAGAACATATTATGCCGCTGCAAAAAATGCTGGTAGAACATCGCCGTAAACGGTTGGGGCTGGATGTAATGCGCCCCTGGGATACCGATGCCGAACCAGTAGGTACAGAACCATTGCATCCTTTCGAGACAGGTGCTGAATTATCGGGCAAGGCAATAGAAGTATTTGGCAAACTGCGTCCCTATTTCAGCGGCTGCCTCGAGAATATGGTGAGCATGCAACGTATGGACCTGGAAAGCCGGGTAGGTAAAGCGCCGGGGGGCTATAACTGCCCGCTGCCTGAAACGGGTGTGCCATTCATATTTATGAATGCCGCAGGTACTGTTGGCGACCTTATTACTATGATGCACGAAGGCGGCCATGCTATCCATTCCTTCCTGTCGCATCCGCTGCCATTGTCTGCCTTTAAAGAATACCCGATGGAGATAGCTGAACTGGCCAGCATGAGTATGGAACTGTTCTCTATGGAACACTGGGATGTATTCTTTAAGAACCAGGATGAACTGCACCGTGCACAACTGGATGAACTGGAACGCGTGATAAGTGTGCTCCCATGGATAGCAACTATTGATAAATTTCAGCAGTGGCTTTACACAAATCCCGGCCATACTAATGAACAACGCGAAACGGAGTGGATGAACATACTGAATGAATTCTCTACCGGCGTAACAGACTGGAGTGGCTTTGAGGATTACCGTGCACATTTCTGGCAAAAGCAACTGCACCTGTATGAAGTACCTTTCTATTATATAGAATATGGCATAGCTCAACTGGGCGCCATAGCTATGTGGAGGCAATACCGCCAGAACAAAGATCAGGCATTGGATAATTATATGAAAGCACTGAGCCTGGGTTATACTAAGACTCTGAAGGAATTATATGCTACCGCAGGTATCAAATTTGATTTTTCTCCCGCCAATATTTCAGAACTCGGCAGCTTTGTAAAAGAGCGGTTGAATGAAATGGGTGTGAATTAATGCTTTAAGTATTAATAAGAAACGGTCGGATAATTATCTGGCCGTTTCTTATTACGGTATACTTCTTGAATTTGCTAGCTAAATAAATCCGCTGCTTTTTCCAGGCTCTCCGGTTTGCCTACATCTATAAACAGATCGCCGGTATGGTCATATCCCTTTATCATATCCGTTTTAGCAAAATGCAGGTACACATCTATCATAGAGAATTTGCCGGTAAACGGCATACTTAATATAGAAGGCGACAGTACCTGTATACCACTAAAGGCAAATGGCTGCATCCTGGTTACTTCTCGCGAGATGCGTTGCTCACCGGTAAGGTTATTGGCCCAGCCGCACAGCAGCATATTTTTATCAAACAATAATTGTCGTGATGATTCTCTTTTCATAACAGCAAGTGTAGCCATAGCGCTGCTATTAAAATGCGCTTCTATCATCTTGCCCAGGTCCAGGTTCGTCAGCACATCTACATTCATCACTACGAATGGCATCCCCCATCCAAAATATTCAGAAGCTTTCTTCAGGCCTCCCCCTGTTTCCAGCACGTCGCCGCGTTCGTCAGATATAATGATATTGCTACCCCAACCCTTATTATCATTTATAACCTGCTCTATCTGGTCGGCAAAATGGTGCACATTTACGATCACTTCTTTAATGCCAAAACGCTGCAGATAGCGCACATTCCATTCCAGTAATGTTTTGCCGTTCACTTCAGCCAATGCTTTTGGGTGACTATCTGTAAAAGGTTTCAGCCGGGTACCCAGGCCGGCTGCAAATAACATAGCCTTCATAAAACAAATGTAGTCAAAAGCAGTGCCCATAGCTGTTAAATCTTGTTACGACAAACAGCTTATGTTTTAATACAGGCTTGGATTGAAATGATAAATAAAACTACCTTTGCCGCAAATTTTTATACAATATGTCTTTAATGATAGTAGGCACTATGGCCTTCGATGCTCTTGAAACACCATTTGGTAAAGTAGACCGCATAATTGGCGGATCAGCTACTTATGCAGCCTGGTCGGCATCAAACTTTACACAAAAAATAAAACAGGTATCTATAATTGGCGGAGACTTTCCACAGGATGAAATGGATGCCCTGGCAGAGCGCGGCGTATCGATGGAAGGTGTAGAAGTAGTGAAAGACGGCAAAAGCTTTTTCTGGAGTGGCCGCTACCATATGGACATGAACACCCGCGATACGCTGGTGACAGAACTGAATGTGCTGGAACATTTTAATCCACAACTGCCGGATAGTTACCAGGATTGCGAATTCCTGATGCTGGGCAACCTGGCACCTGCAGTACAAATAAGCGTTATCAACCAGCTGAAAAAACGCCCCAAACTGATAGTAATGGACACTATGAACTTTTGGATGGACGTAGCGCTGGACGAACTGAAAAAAGTAATGGGCATGGTGGATGTACTGATGGTAAATGACAGCGAAGCACGCCAGCTGAGTGGTGAATTCTCACTGGTAAAAGCAGCAGCCAAAATACAGCAGATGGGGCCTAAATATCTTATCATTAAAAAAGGTGAACATGGTGCGCTGCTGTTCTCCGGCAAGCAGGTATTTTTTGCACCGGCACTGCCGCTGGAAGAAGTATTTGACCCGACCGGCGCCGGCGATACTTTTGCAGGTGGCTTCATTGGCCATATTGCACGTACCAAAGATGTTTCATTTGAAAACATGAAGACCGGTATCATTGTAGGGTCGGCTATGGCCTCTTACTGCGTAGAAAAATTTGGCCCTAACCGTTTGAAAGAACTTACTACAGACGAGATTGACGCACGTATTGATGAGTTTGTTGAACTAGTGAATTTCGATATCAGCATTATCAGCTAAGGCTATATAATAGAATTATAAAGCAAAAAGGATGGAACGATGTTCCATCCTTTTTGCTTTATATCTTTTACTAAGGTCAGATAGAAGGCCTTATATCTATCACCTTCACCTGCAGTTTAGTATTTCCATTAAATTCATTTTCGTCTATAGTGTAGACCATATCAAAAGAGCCGCGCTGCATGATCTCAAATTTATCGGCCATGCCAAAACCTATACCATCTACTACAGTGCCATTATGCTGGTGCACTACAAATTTTATATGCTGTTCTTTTACCACCCGTGAGTAGCCCTGGTAATCACTTACTCTCTTGGTAATAAATACAGGCCTCAGGTTAGTAGGGCCAAATGGCTCAAACTGTTTGATGATATTGTAAAAAGCCTGTTTGATATCCTGCAGATTTATTTCTGCATCTATTTCTATTTCAGGTATCAGCAGGTCGGGAGTTATGGTTTGAGATACCACCTCCTCAAAACGGGTGGTGAAATGTGCTACATTATCCGGGTGCATGGTCATGCCGGCGGCATAAAAGTGGCCACCATAGTTTTCAAGCAGGTCGCGGCATTCGTGTATGGCATCATAAATATTGAAGCCGCTTACCGAACGTGCCGACCCGGTAACTTTATCGTTAGACAGCGTGAGTATAATAGTAGGGCGGTAATAATGGTCTATCAGCCGGGAAGCTACTATGCCTACAACACCCTTATGCCAGTGCGACTGGTATAGGACTGTTGATTTACGCTGCACCATATCATCATCTCCCTGTATCAGCGCCAAGGCTTCTTCTGTAATATTTTTATCTACTTCTTTCCGGTCGAAGTTGTCAGACTGTAATGCTTCTGCCAGCGCTATTATTTTTTCAGGGTCGGGTTCAATGAAGAGGTCTACTGCTTTACGTGCATCATCCATACGGCCGGCAGCATTTACACGTGGCCCTATCACAAACACAAGATCAGATATAGAAAGATCGCGCTGCACATTTGCCAGCTCCTTTAATGTCTTAATGCCCAGCGATGGTGCTTCATTTACTTTTCTGATGCCGTAGTAAGCCAGCACCCTGTTCTCTCCATCCAGCGGCACTATATCTGCCGCTATACTGGTAGCTACCAGGTCCAGGTATTCCAGTACTTCCTCATCCGGCAATGCCCATTTTTTTGCCAGCGCGCATATCAGCTTAAAGCCAATGCCGCAACCACTCAACTCTTTATATGGGTATTTACAATCTTCCTGTTTAGGGTTTAGTATGGCCAGTGCTGCCGGCAAATTGTCATCGGGCGTGTGGTGATCGCAGATAATAACATCTATACCCAGCGATTGGGCATATGCCACCAGCTCAGCCGATTTTATACCGCAGTCTAATGTTATCAGCAAAGTATAGCCATTAGCATGCGCATAATCTATACCTGCTTTAGACACGCCATAACCTTCGCGGTAGCGGTGCGGTATATAATAAGCCAGGTCGCCATTGTACCGCTTCTTTAAAAAAGAATATACTACTGCCACAGAAGTCGTACCGTCCACATCATAATCGCCGTATACCAATATGCGCTCATGCCATTCTATAGCTTCGCTGATACGCTGCACCGCTTTATCCATACCCTTCATCAGGAAAGGATCATGCAGGTATGATATATCAGGTCTGAAAAAAGTTTTGGATTCGTCAAAGTTCCTGATGCCGCGCACAGCTAAAAGGCGGCATAATGCCGGGTGTATCTTTAAACCGTCCTGCAGGCAGTTTACATCCTCTGTATTGGCAGGTTTAAGTGTCCAGCGTTTTTCAGGCCTCATTTCCAAAATCCAGTTGTTGTACCGACTGGTGATAATCCTTCACCCATTTATCCAGCCTGTTATTAAAATTACTATCTGCTATATTCTCAAAAAAATCTCCTTCTGCCATTATGCTTTCCAAAAGTCCGTCCTGTGCTTTAATGCAGCTCAATGCTGTATTATATGGTGTGTGGCTAAACGATACCATTTCGTATACTGATACAAATTCATCGGGGTATCGCTTGCCTAATTCCTTTTCTATTTTCTTACGTTCCAAAAACAGCGGGTCAGCTACTTTATCGCGCATCTCTATAAAATTGTTCAATGCCAGCTGCGCTACCGCATCTCCATTAGGTTTACGTTTCTGCTCGTAAGCTTTTAGTATAGCAGCCCAGTCGTCTCCATGCTGGTCCATAAGTGCCGCCAACACTGTGCAATCTTCAAAACCCGCATTCATGCCCTGGCCGTAAAACGGTACAATAGCATGGGCTGCATCGCCTATCAGTGCGCTCTTATCCCCATAGTGCCACGGGAATATATGCGTGGTGATAAGTGAGGAAGTAGGATTGCTGAAGAAATCTTCCAGTAAAGTAGGCATTAACGGCACTGCATCGGGGAACTGTTCATTGAAGAAAGCAGTAACGGCTTCTTTGGTCTGCAACTTTTCAAATGAAGTCTCTCCTTCAAAAGGCAAGAACAGCGTGCAGGTAAAAGTACCATCGGTATTCGGCAGCGCTATCATCATAAAATTGCGGCGTGGCCATATATGCAGGGCATTTTTTTCCATACACATTTTGCCATCGGCATCAGGTGGTATGCACAATTCTTTATAGCCATGTTCCAGGTAAAAATGAGATGCATTTACCCTGTCGAGATGTGTATAGCTTTGGCGCAATGCTGAAAATGCGCCGTCTGCACCAAACAGCAGGTCTGCCTCTTTTACTACTTCGGTACCATCCGGCAATTGAAAGTGCAGGCGGTTGTCTGCCACGTCTACTTTAGTACAGCGGTGGTCGAAAAAGATTTTTGCCCCATGTTCTTCTGCAAGCGTCATTAGCTTCTTGTTCAGTTCGCCACGGCTTACAGAATAGATAGCCTCATTATTCTTTCCGTATGCCTGGAATGCTGCAGTACCATCTGCCTGGTGCAGGTACCTCCCCGTCATAGGTATGGCCAACGCTTCCATATCGCTGCGCAAGCCGGCCAGGTCCAGCGCTTTCCATCCCCGTGCACTCATGGCCAGGTTGATGGAGCGGCCTGCAGCTATTGCATTGCTGCGCATATCCGGTCGTCGTTCGTATATCGTTACTTCATATCCACGTTTGCGCAATATCACTGCCAGTAAAGAACCCACTAAGCCTGCACCTAAAATAGTAACCGAACGAGCCATTGTTATTTTTCAATTTTTTGCAAAATAAAGAATTAACCGCGCAATAAAGATTGACCTTCATCATGCAGGCGCTGTTAAGAGGTTTTAAAGAAGTTATTGTTAAAATTCATAAAGCGTAGCTGGGCCTATCATAAAATGTAAGGGAAGTTGTTACTTTTGGTGCTCAATATACCAACGACCTCATGCGACTTGCATTCTGGAAAAAACAAGACAACAAAGAAAAAAAGAAAAAATCCGTAATACGTGAATGGGTAGATGCTGCTGTATTTGCCATTATTGCCGCTACCATTATCCGCACTTTTTTTATAGAGGCCTACACCATCCCTACCGGCTCCATGGAAGGCAGTTTATTGGTAAATGATTTTCTTTTCGTTAGTAAGATGTCTTACGGCGCACGTACCCCTATGACGCCACTGGCTGTTCCTCTGGTGCATAATACCATGCCGCTTACAGGTGGCAAATCTTACAGCGAAGCTGTGCAATGGGGCTATCACCGCCTGCCGGGCTTTGGCAAGGTGGAACGTTATGATGTAGTGGTATTCAACTATCCCGCCGGCGATACGGTAGCGCTGGAAGTACAGCAGAATAAAGATTATTATTCGCTGCTGCGCGAATTCAATTATAACCGCGAATTAGTAAAAAGCTCTTATACCGTTATCCCGCGACCGGTAGATAAAAAAGAAAACTATATCAAACGTTGTATCGGCGTACCGGGGGATAAAATAGAAGTGAAAGACGGCATTGTATATGTGAACAATGAAAAAGCACCGCTGTTCCCGCACTCTAAAATGAACTACCAGGTGATGACCAAGGGATTTGCCTTCAGCCAGGATTTCCTGGATGAGAATAATATAGAACTACTGGGCACCGATGGTACTACTTATTATTTCAATCTTGCAAACGACCAGGTGGCTTTCATGAAAAGCCAACCACAGGTCATAGGCATCAGGCCATATACTTATCCGGTAGGCTTTACTGCCGACTGGGCTTACCCGCAGGATACAGCTAACTACAAATGGAATCGTGACAATTATGGTCCTGTCGTAATTCCTAAAAAAGGTGCTACTATAACACTCACGCCTCAAAACATATCCCTGTACCGTCGTGTTATCTTTAACTATGAGCATAATACGCTGGAAGAACGTGGCGGCAAATACATTATTAATGGTAAAGAGACCAATACCTACACTTTCAAAATGGATTATTACTGGATGATGGGTGATAACCGCCACAATTCAGCCGACTCCCGCTATTGGGGTTTTGTACCGGAAGACCATATAGTAGGTAAAGCCTGGTTTGTATGGCTGAGCTATGGTGAAAAGGGTATCCGCTGGAACCGTTTGTTCCATGGCATTCATTCACTGGAAGAATAACCTGTAATATTATTATATATAATACCCGTTTATTGCGTTTTAATGCGATAAACGGGTATTCTTCTTATTTTTGACTTCATAATCATAGGCTTATGCTGGATACCCCGACTCCTGTTAAAGCAGGACTTTTTGAGACGGATAAAAAATCTGCGATAGATGCTATTTCCCAGGCACAATTCATTGCTTTTGCTCCCTATATCTTCCAGGCATCAGTACTCTTGCGCGACCGGAAAATATTAGCTGTAGTAGAAGCCGCACGTAAAGAAGGCCTTACCATTGAAGAAGTTGCTGAAAAGGTAAATATGCCCCACTATGCTGTACGCGTATTGCTGGAAGCAGGTTTGGGCATCGGCCTCGTGTACCGCAAAGAAGGCAGGTATATGTTGTCTAAAACAGGGCATTTCTTCCTGAACGACCCAATGACACGTGTGAATACGGACTTTATGCGCGATGTGTGTTATGATGGCGCACAAGACCTTTCAAAATCATTGGATGAAGGTAAGCCACATGGTTTAAGACATTTGGGCAACTGGGAAACTATTTACCAGGGGCTATCTATACTACCGGAACCAGCAAAAGAAAGCTGGTTCAATTTCGACCATTATTATTCTGATAACGCTTTTCCAGAAGCTTTGCCGCTTGTTTTTGCCCATAAGCCTGCACGTATCATGGACATTGGTGCCAATACCGGCAAGTTCACGCTGGCCTGCCTTGATTATGACAGCAATGTAGAAGTAGGCCTGGTAGACCTGCAGGTGCAACTGAACGTAGCTAAAAAGAATATAGAAGATGCCGGCTATGGCAACCGGGTGCAATACCACGAACGCAATATGCTGGATGCAAATACAGAATTGCCGAAAGGATATAATATTATCTGGATGAGCCAGTTCCTGGATTGCTTTGCTGACAATGAGATCGTCTCTATTCTTGAAAAATGCCATCGCGCACTCGACCAGGATGGGCTTGTATTCGTTAATGAAACCTTCTGGGACAGGCAGCGTTTTGAAGCCTCGGCTTTCAGCCTTCAAATGACCTCCTTATACTTTACTACTATGGCAAATGGCAACAGCCAGATGTACGATAGCGAAGTATTTATGAAACTGATAGATAAAGCAGGCTTTGAAGTGGTGAAACAAAACGACAATATCGGGTTGAGCCACACCATTCTCCAGCTCCGGAAAAAATAGCGTACTAATACTCAATTAAAAAATACGTACATTTTGTACTTTCATTCTAAGAACTAAAACACTACTCCGGTATGAGTATACAGAAAAATGTGGACGTGCTGGTTATCGGTGCAGGCCCTGCGGGCACCATTGCTGCGTCAATTATTAAACAGGCAGGTTTTAATGTGCAGATCGTTGAAAAGATGCGTTTCCCGCGTTTTGTTATCGGGGAAAGCCTGTTACCGCGTTGTATGGAAGCCCTTGAAGAAGCTAAATTCCTGGATGCCGTAAAAGCAAAACATTTTCAGCAAAAAGACGGGGCCAAATTTGTGATGGACGGCGAGGTCTGTGACTTTTCTTTTTCGCAACAATACACGCCCGGCTGGCAATGGACCTGGCAGGTACCACGCGCAGAATTTGACAAAACCCTGGCCGACGAATGTGAGCGTATGAACATACCGCTGCACTATGAAACTGAAGTAACAGACATCAAGATACACGATGGTTATTCTGAAACGACCGTAGTAACAGGAGATGGCCAGCAGGAAACAATAACTGCCCGCTTCATTGTAGACGGCAGCGGTTATGGCCGTGTGATACCAAAATTGTTCGGACTGGATAAGCCATCCACACAACATCCGCGCAAAACGCTTTTCTGCCACATGACAGATCCTAAGCGTAGCGAAGCGGTAGAGCCTAACCGTATCACCATCTATGTGCATAACCACAAGACATGGATATGGGTAATACCATTCTCTAATGGCAACACCTCTGTTGGCTATGTTGGCGACCCTGAATTCTTTGAAAGCTTTAAAGGCACGCCGGAAGAGCAATTCCGTGCACTCATCATGGCACAGCCGGAACTGGCAACGCGCTTTGGCGAATCGGGAATGCTGTGGGAACCACGTACCTTACAAAGCTGGAGCGCCACTACAGATACTTTCTATGGCAAAGGCTTTGTACTTACCGGCAACGTAACAGAATTCCTCGACCCCGTATTTTCATCGGGCGTAACATTAGCTTCTGTATCTTCTCAGCTGGCCGCGAAGATGGTAATACGCCACCTGAACGGCGAACAAAACATTGACTGGGAGAATGACTATATGAAGAAGATGATGCAGGGTGTAGATGTATTCCGTACCTATGTGAACGGCTGGTACGATGGCTCTCTCTTCAATATCTTCTTTGCAGAAAACCGCAACCCGGAGATCATGTCACAAATATGCTCTGTGCTGGCAGGTTATGTATGGGACGAAAGCAATCCGTTTGTAAAAAATCATGAGAAGAACGTGCGTACACTGAGCCGCTACCTGGCTTCGCAAAAAACCGCCGTTTAAATTCCCTGACTTTGAATTTGGTTATAGATCATTTCGTACACCTCGATAATAAAGCACTTGTAAAAGATGGCAGACCATCCCTTACAGGTGCTTTACCTGTTTATACGGCCGAAGAAGTATACCGTATCATGCAGTATAATTACCCTAAGTTCTTCAAAATGGACCTGCTGTGCAAATGGGCATGGTTAGGCGCAGAAGCTTTGCTGACTAACGGAGACAGCTATTTATATAATGGCATTGACAAAACTAAAATAGGTGTAGTGCTATCTACTGCCAGCGGCTGCCTGGATGTAGACCGGAAATACCTTGAGACTACCGGCAGCATAGCCAGCCCCGCCCTATTTGTATATACATTACCCAATATTATGTTGGGAGAAATATGCATCAGGCATGGCTTCAAAGGTGAGCAGTCGTGCATGGTCTCAGGTAATTTCAATACAGAAGAAACCTTTTTTTGGGTAAATGACCTATTACAAAACAGGGGTATGGAAGCCTGCCTGTGCGGCTGGGTAGAAGCAGTTGGAGACAAGCATGATGTATGTCTCTTTTGGGTAAGAAAAAACAATAAAGGAACAACATTTTCTGCCGCAAATTTGCAGCAGCTATACGATATATAAGCAGATGGCACAATCCGCATACATTGTAAATACAGGCATTATTACCGCTATAGGAAACGATACGGCAGCATGCTTGCAATCCTTACTCAACGGCCGCAGCGGTGTAGGTAAAGCCGAATACCTGCGCACCTTCTGGAAAGATGAATTGCCTGTTGCTGAAATAAAATTATCGAATGAAGGCCTTGCGGCAATAACTGGAGTACCTGATACATGGCCACGCACTGCATTATTAAGCGCTGTAGCGGCAAAAGAGGCATGGGCACCGTTTGCTGAAAGAACAACAGGTTTGCGCACAGGATTCTTTTCTGCCAATACAGTTGGCGGTATGGACCTTACCGAAGACATTTATAAAGAGATTAAAAATAAGCTGCCTTATGATTTTAATAAGGTTGCGAATCACGAATGTGGCGCTATTACCGAACTGGTCGCAGCACATTTCGGGATAAACGATTTCGTTACAACGATCAGCACAGCCTGCTCATCTTCTGCCAACAGCATAATGATGGCAGCACAAATGATAGAAGCAGGCATGCTGGATATAGCTATTGCAGGAGGGGCAGATAGCCTTTCCCGTTTTACGCTCAACGGGTTTAATACGCTGATGATATTGGACAAACAGCCCTGTCAGCCCTTTGATAACAACCGCCGGGGGCTGAACCTGGGTGAAGGCGCCGGATATATAGTACTGATGAGTGAACGCGCTATGCAGCAATGCGGCGCAACTGCAGCATGCAAGCTAAGCGGGTATGCCAATGCAAATGATGCATATCATCAAACAGCATCCTCTCCGGATGGCACAGGCAATAAACTGGCTATGGGAAATGCGATGAAACAGGCGGGTTTACAGCCAGCAGATATTGACTACATTAACCTGCATGGTACAGGTACTGCCAACAACGATAGCAGTGAAGGCAAAGCTATAGAAATACTATTCGAAGGGAAAATACCCAAAGCATCTTCTACTAAAGCCTACACGGGCCATACGCTGGGTGCAGCAGCAGGTGTAGAAGCTGTGTTTAGTGTGTTGAGTATAAAAAACGGAATAGCTTATCCCAACCTGCGCTGGCAAACACAAATGGAAGATGTAAGCTGGAAACCGGTTACGGAACTGGAAACCGGTCTTGATATAAAATATGTCTTATCCAATTCATTTGGTTTTGGCGGCAATTGTTCATCCCTGGTTTTTTCAAAATGCTGATATGGAACTATATATATACAGTGCAGGCATAGTTAGCGGAGCAGGGAGCAATACCACTGATGATTTTTTAAAGGATGCACCCGTATATAACACTGGCAAGCTGCTGGCAGCTGAGCCTGATTATACCGGCTATATACCGCCTATGCAGCTGCGCCGTATGAGCAAGGCTGTGCGCATGGGTATTGCCGCTTCTAAGGTGGCTATGCAACATGCAGGTATAGAAAAACCAGATGCTATATCTATAGGTACAGCAATGGGTTGCCTGCAGGACACGGAAGTATTTTTGAATAAAATGACAGAACAGGATGAGCAAATGCTCACGCCTACTGCATTCATACAGTCTACACACAATACAGTCGGCGGGCAGATAGCTTTGCTGGCAGGATGTTATGGGCATAACCTTACTTATGTACACCGCGGTCATTCTTTTGAACATGCACTGATAAATGCACAACTATACCTGAACCAGCACCCCGGGGAAAAAATACTGGCAGGCGGTATAGATGAACTGACCGATAACAGTTTATCGGTGATGCAGCAATGCGGCATGTATATGAATGCGGAGACCCCAGCTGAAAGCATCCTCGCTTCAAAAAACAAAGGTGCACTTGCAGGCGAGGGAGCTGGTTTTTTTATAACCGGCAGTGACCCTGCTCCTAATGCCCTTGTAATAAAAGACATTGTACTATTCAATACGCATAAAGAAGCTGAAGCCATTGAGAAGGTAACTGCTTTTTTAAACCACAACAATCTTTCAGCCGCTGATATCGATTTAGTTGCAGAAGGCATTGACGGAGACAGCCATACAGCATCTTTTTACAAAAATCTCAATAGCTCGGTTTTTGCTAATAACAGCATTGCCGCATTCAAACATTTAAGCGGCGAATACGGTACAGCCTCATCTTTTGCACTGGGGTTATTATTGCAAATGGTACAAAACAAAAACATACCTTCTTTTGTTATGCTCAATGAAAGGCCGGGGAAATTAAAAAACCTGGTCATTATCAACCACTACCTGCATTATTATAGCTGCTGGTATATCCAGGCCGTTTAGAGACATAACATAGTTTTAACGAAGGATATACCGGCAAGTAATTTTGCGGTATGGCTTTTTTAGTAAATTATACGTTAGAACTATTCTTGGATGGCAGGTAATCACAGGCATACTTATCAATCGGGCATCATTGGCAATTGTTCCTTTATAGCCCATGTACAAACCAATACCAATATTTCCTGGCTCTGCTGGCCACGTTTCGATTCAAGCTTTGTTTTTGGCAGCTTGCTTGATAGTAACAAAGGCGGAGATTTTTCTATTCTCCCTGACAGTGATTTTATTTCCAACCAATATTATATTGAAAATACAAACGTACTCGTCACTGAGATAGAATGCGGCAGTGGCAGGTATAGGGTTACTGATTTTGCTCCCCGCTTCCATTTATACGAACGCTACTTCAGGCCACTGATGCTGGTTCGGAAAATTGAGCCATTGTCCGGCACCCCCAAAATAAAGGTAACCTGCCGGCCAACAGGCAACTATGGCAAAGTACCCTTGCAGCGTTTCCAGGCAAGTAACCATATAGATTTTACAGGGCTGGACAAGCCTATGCGTCTTACTACCAACATGTCTATCAACTATATACTGGATGAGCAGTATATGTCTTTGAATGAGACCAAGTATATGGTAATGACTTACGGCATGCCATTGGAAGCACCTTTGGAAAATACTGCCGAGGAATTCCTGATGCGCACGATCAATTATTGGAGACAGTGGATAAAAAATACGGGAATTGAGAACATGTACCAGCAGCAGGTAATACGCTCTTCGCTGGCACTGAAGATACACCAGTACGAAGATACAGGTGCGATTATTGCAGCCAGCACTACCAGCCTGCCTGAATTTGATGGCAGCGGGCGCAACTGGGATTACCGCTATTGCTGGTTGCGCGATTCCTACTACATACTCAATGCATTCAACAATATCGGACACTTTGAAGAAGCAGAGCGTTATTTCCATTTCATAGCCAATGTAAAGCAGAAAGAAGATGGCCGCTTCAATCCACTATATACTATTGTTGGCGATAATAACATACCTGAAGTGATCGTGGACCTGGACGGCTACTTAGGCAATAAGCCGGTACGCATAGGTAACCAGGCCATGGAGCATATCCAGAATGATACGTATGGCCAGGTACTGCTCTCACTGCTGCCTTTGTATACCGACAGGCGTTTTATTTTTGAAGAACGTAAAGATTCTTCAAGATGGATCAATGAACTGCTGGATAAAATAGCATTGACTATTGACGAACCGGATGCCGGCATTTGGGAGTTCAGGCATTTTGCACAAAAGCACTGCTATACCAATCTATTTCAATGGGCTGGTAGTAAGGCTGCAATAAAAATGGCCAAGCACCTGAACGATAAGCAGCTTTTTGATAAAGCTACCATGCTTATGGAAAAAGCAATACAAAATATTGAGGCCTGTTACGACCCTGTAAGGAAAGTATACACGCAGGCCATTGGCGTACCCCATCTTGATGCGAGTACGTTGCAACTTATTATGATGAACTACCTGGACCCTTCATCACAACGGGCAGCAGATCATCTGTCAGCATTGGAGGCTGAATTAAAATCTGAGAACAACGGTTTGTTTTACCGGTACCTGCATAAAGATGATTTCGGCAAGCCACAAACTACATTCCTCATCACAGCATTCTGGTATATAGAAGCGCTGGCCTGTGTAGGCAGAACCAATGAAGCCATCATGCATTTTGAAGAGCTGATGAAATACAGCAATCACTTAGGCTTACTGAGCGAAGATGTAGATGCTAAAGATGGCAGTCAATGGGGCAATTTCCCGCAGGCTTACAGCCATGTGGGCCTGATGAATGCCGCCTATCGTATTGCCAAGAAAACAGGCTATCCGAATTTCTTTTAATTGCGTGGCCATTGCACATCAGAAATGATAGCCTTCCGCAACATATTCTGCTCCCCCGGCATCTCTTCATTTGCAAGCACCGATAAAAAATTGCGTACTTCTTTATAGGAATTGAGCGTATATATAGCGGAAGACGGGCTATTGCCTACCTTAATGGTTACAGCGCTGGATGGCATAGCTTTAAATGTATCTTCATCCGTATGGTCATCACCTATGGCCATAATAAAATCATAGTCATCTTTTTCTAACCACCTTTTTGCAGCTTTACCTTTATTGATAGCCATGCTTTTTATCTCTATTACTTTATTGCCCTGCAATAATTGCAAGCCATGATCGGCTATAAAGTGTTTGATATCATCCATCAAGGCACGTGCCCTCAGTTCGCCCAGGCCTTCTTCTACCCTGCGGTAATGCCATACAAGCGAATAGCTTTTCTCCTCAATATAAGATCCCGGTGTACGGCGCGCATATACATCCATCACATTATACACCTCGTTACGCCATTCGTTATTCAGGTCGCGGCGGTTATGCCATTGCCCGTCCAATGTACGGTACCATGCCCCGTGTTCTGCTATCATACCTGCATTAAGATGACCCAGCCATGTATTCAGTGTTTTATAGTCGCGCCCGCTGGTAATAACCAGCTTATTCAGCGGGTCATTACATAATTTCTCCAGTAAATTGAGCAATGGTGCATCAGGCACCGCACTGTATATATTATTTTGAAAAGGCACTAAAGTGCCGTCGTAATCAAGCAGTATCAACCGTTTTGCAGCTTTCTGATATTGAGATGCTATTTTACTGCGCGTTTCGAAATTGATGATACGGGTAGAAAGTGATAGTTGTTGTTCTTTCACTTCTTCCAGCCGCTCGGTAAAATTTTTCACCCAGGTAAATACGTCGAATTTGCTAACCACATCCTGCATACTGGTCATGCGGCGCTTTTGTTCTGCTTCAGGCATTTCCAAGGCCGCGTATATCTTTTCGCAGAAATCCCATATATCATTAGGGTTCACCATCAGCGCTTCAGACAATTCCCTCGATGCGCCTGCCATTTCACTAAGTACTAATACCCCTTTCTTATCCACCTTACTGGCCACATATTCTTTGCATACGAGGTTCATACCGTCGCGCATAGGTGTCACCAGCGCCACATCTGCTGCCTTATATAAGGTAGAAAGCAGGTTAACCGGAAAGGAACGGTAGAAATGGTGAATAGGCTGCCAGCTAAAGGTTCCAAAATCCCCGTTTATATCTGTCACCATCCGGTTCATTTCCTCTTTCAGCTCCTTATACTGTGCCACATTATCACGCGATGGTACGATCAGTTGTATCAGTCTTATATTGCCTTTCAGATCAGGGTACCGTTCCAGCAACAATCTGAATGCTTTTAAACGGTGTAAAATGCCCTTACTATAGTCCAGCCGGTCTATAGAGATGAGTAGTTTATTATTATTGATCAGTTTTTTAAGCTTACGCTCATTACGCCTAACTGTTGCATCTTCAGATAGCTTATGAAACTTCTCATAGTCGATACCTATAGGGAAGGCATCTATGACTACTTTCCTGTCTTCTACCATCAATTCATTCGCAATAGCAGTGTTACCCAATATCCTGGTCACTGAATCAATAAAGTGCCTTGTATCATCGTATGTATGGAAGCCTACCAGGTCGGCACCTAATATGCCACACAATATTTCTTTTCGCCATGGCAGCAACCTGAATATCTCATAAGACGGGAATGGTATATGCTGGAAGAACCCAATGGTGACGCCCGGCAATTTTTTACGTATCAAAGAAGGCAGCAACATAAGCTGGTAGTCATGTATCCAGATTACGTCATCTTTCGTTGCTATGTTCAATATGATTTCTGCATACTTCTCATTTACCGATTTATATACATCCCAATACCTTGGTTCAAACTGCGCATAGCTGGGGAAGTAATGGAATAAAGGCCAAATAGTTTCGTTTGAAAAACCTTCATAGAAATCACTCACTTCTTCCTCTGTCAGAAAAACAGGATGCAACTTCCGTTCTTCGAGTGCTCCTATCACTTTTAGCTTCTGGTTGTCTGCCACAACTGCACCTGGCCATCCAATCCATATATTATCGCCTTGCTGGTACACACTACTCAATCCGGTAGCTAACCCGCCTTCGCTGTTCTGATAGGTAAATTCACCCTCATTATCCTGGATCTTTACGGGCAAGCGATTGGACACAATAAGAATTCTCTTCGTACTACTCATCTGCAGAAATTTAAGGTTTAGCGGCACTAAAGAAAATCATAAAACTTGTGCCACCGGGAGAATAAAAGAATACTGCAAAGGTACCTCTAAATGCTTTATTACTAAGGCTTTAGCGCTTATGCCCTTAAGTCATTTGGGTATAGCGCAGTACAAATAAAAATTAAGCACCTATATACGCTGATGTGAAAATGCCATTAAATTTTTAGCCGTACAATTCCATGTGTACATGCTTTTTGTCATACCCCATATCCAGCAATCGCTTACGTGCTTCATCAATCATTACGCGCCATCCACAAAGCATAAAATCAGCTTCAGGGTTTCCCTTACACAATCCTTCATACACCGGGTGCACATAGCCATGATAATATCCATCCAGCATTTCGCGTGAAAGAACAGGATGATAAGTGAATGAAGGAACTTCTGCCTGTAATGCTCTCAATTCGTCTTCATACAGTACGTCTTCCTTTTTTCGTGTACCGAATATGAGATGAATGTTTTTGTGTGGTGTATTATGCCGTTTGATATGATGTATCATGCTGCGAAATGGCGCAATACCTGTACCTGTACAGATCATATACAGATCATGTTCCAATACTTCAGGCAATACAAAAACTCCTTGGGGACCTCTTAATACAAGTTCCGTCCCTTCTTTTACTTCGTTGAAAAAATAAGTAGTACCCAGGCCACCCTCAAGAAAAACGATGACCAGTTCTATAATATTACTGCCATCAGGTGTAGAAGCTATGCTATAGCTACGCCAGCGTTTATTGCGCTGTTCGTGTATAGGCAGGTCGAGCGTTACAAATTGCCCGGGCCTGAAATCAAATGATGCTGTCTCCGGCATTTGTATCCAATAACGTCGCGTATTAGGCGCTGCCTGTACAATACGTGTTACTATACCCTTTTGCCATTGAGGAATCATATTTTAAAGTTACAAAATATTTATTCGGGCAGGGGGCTATATTTTAAAGCCATAAGCCAGGGAGGGCAATATTATTTAAGGCTTTTTAAAAGGTGCTGACAAGCTATCAATACCGCGCTTTTTCCATTCACGAAAATTATTACGCACCCACATTTTTATCTCCAGTTCGGTAGCGGCACGGGCATAATCTTCCTCCATTGGGTAGGTATTCATAAAATGGCCGAGGCTATCTCCGGTCAACCCGGTAAGTGCAGTCACCAGTTCCGCGGTATACCTTGTATCTATGAACCGCTCTGTCTCCCATTTATCGTAGTTCTTCTGGAAGCGAAAAACCTGCTTGCTACTTTTGGAAAATTTTTCTGCAACAAATGATACCGGGCTCATTACAGATGCATGCCTTTGAGAGAGTGCACGGCTATAAGTTCTTCTTCTCTGGATAGAATCAGCCTGGTAAGGTGTGTACTTCGGGCGAATGATCACCTCATCCAGTTCATAGCCTATAGCCTGCATTTTAATATTAATAGTAGCAGCTCCTAAAGAAGGCGGCATAGACTGTGTTATAGCCTGATACCCAATAATAGAGAAGGATATTTTTTGGCCTGGTTTAGCAGCAATTGAATATTCGCCAAACTCATTACTGTATGCGTATTGCCGGGTCTCATTATTTATCACACTCACAGGATATAGCGGCTTACCCGACTGCGCATCTGTAATTATACCGCGCAGGCTTTGCGCCCAGGCGGGCTGAAAGAAGATAACCGCTAAAACTAAAATGAATATCCGGGGTGATGACATACAGGGGCGTAAAGGTAAACCCCTGTTAGCAGCCACGAAATAATATAGCCTAATTTGACAATACTTTAAGAAAAACAGGAAACATCAAGCTGCTAATCATTGATAAATACGCCGATTGCTTTTACTTTGCTTAAAATTAACAGAGAATATATGTCCAGTCCTTCATTTTACCAGAGGCTGCAAAAAGAATTGCAGGAAATAAAAGATGCCGGTTTATACAAATCAGAACGTATCATTGAATCGGAACAAGGCCCCGAAATATTAGTGAATGGTCAAAAGGTTTTAAACTTTTGTGCTAACAACTACCTAGGCTTATCATCTCATCCTAAAGTAATTGAAGCTGCCCATAAAACCATAGACCGTCGCGGCTATGGCATGAGTTCTGTTCGCTTTATTTGCGGCACACAGGATATACATAAAGAACTGGAAGCTAAACTGGCTAAGTTCCTGGGCATGGAAGATACCATCTTATATGTTGCCTGCTTTGATGCTAACGGCGGTGTTTTCGAACCACTGCTGGGAGAAGATGATGCTATTATATCTGACGAACTGAACCACGCTTCTATTATAGACGGCGTACGCCTTACCAAAAGCCGCAGGGCACGTTACAAACACAATGACATGGCCGACCTGGAAGCACAGCTGCAGGCGCAGGCAGATGCACGTACACGCATCATTGTCACTGACTCAGTTTTTTCTATGGACGGCACTATTGCCCAATTAGATAAAATATGTGACCTGGCAGATAAATATGATGCGCTGGTAATGATAGACGAAAGTCACTCTTCCGGTTTTATGGGCAAAACAGGCCGTGGTGTGCATGAGCTTTGCGGCGTTATGGACCGTATAGACATCATTACCGGCACACTGGGTAAAGCACTGGGTGGTGCATCGGGTGGTTTTACCAGCGGCAAAAAAGAAATAGTTGAAATGCTGCGCCAGCGCAGCAGGCCATACCTGTTTTCCAATACCGTTGCTCCATCAGTAGTG
>JANINW010000006.1:394662-607362 GCA_024508935.1 Flavipsychrobacter sp.
TATAGCTGTGCTGGATATGCTGAGCGAAACAACAGCCCTTCGCGATAAACTGGAAGAAAACACCACCTATTTCCGCAAGGCTATGACAGATGCCGGTTTTGACATTAAACCCGGCACACATGCTATAGCCCCGGTAATGCTGTATGATGCTGTATTGGCACAAAAATTTGCAGCCCGTATGCTGGAAGAAGGTATTTATGTAATAGGTTTCTTCTACCCAGTAGTAGCAAAAGGACAAGCTCGTATCCGCGTACAAATATCAGCAGCACACGAACGCCATCATCTTGATAAGGCAATAGCAGCATTTACCAAAGTAGGTAAAGAGCTGGGTGTACTGAAAGAAACAGTAGCATAATTATTTTGATCACAAAAAAACAAAGCCCTCACATAAAAATGTGAGGGCTTTTATATTAGCTATCTGAAATCTCTGTTTTATGCTTCTGCGCCGGGTTTAACTTCGTTCAAAGAGGCCGTGAAAGCATCTTTCTTCTTTTTCACCCATGCCTTAAAGCGGAAGCTCAGCAACATCATTACCGGTACTATGATAAGGGTAAGGAAGGTAGCAAAGCTCAACCCGTATATCATGGTCCAGGCAAGCGGCCCCCAGAATGCCACACTATCACCACCCAGGTAAATATGCGGGTTCAGCGTAGTGAAGAATGAACCGAAATCTATATTCAAACCAATACCCAACGGTATCAGGCCTAATATGGCAGCTGTAGCGGTAAGCAAAACGGGCGTCATACGCGTACGGCCTGCTTCTACTATCGCATCATAAGGGGTCATACCATCTTTCAGCATCAGGTCCATAAATTCTATGAGCAGGATACCGTTACGTACCACTATACCAGCCAGCGCCACTATACCAATACCACTCATTACGATAGAGAAGTCGTTCTTAAATATACCTGTACCTAAGAATACACCGAATATACTGAAGATGATCTCTGTCATGATAATGACGGTACGGCTCAGCGAGTTGAACTGCATAATAAGTACCAGGAATATCAGTCCTATCGAGATCAGCATGGCATTACCCAGGAAGCCCATAGTTTCTGCCTGCTCTTCCTGCTGTCCACCCATTTTTATGGTCATGCCTGCAGGCGCCTGGAAGTTGTTCAGCTCACGTTGTACCGCTGCCACTACTTCGTTTTCGTTGTAACCGGTTATTACGTTCGACGATAAGGATATGATACGTTTCTGGTCTTTACGTTTGATACCGCCATAAGTATTGCCATAATGAATATCGGCGAAGGCACTTACCGGTACCTCACGTATCTGGCCGCCCATACCCATATCACGAAATATCAAAGGCATATTGCGGACCGCATCAATATCCTCGCGCTGGTCTTTCTTCAGGCGTAGTGTAATAGGATAGTCATCGTTAGCGTCACGGAAGCGTGATATCTCTTTACCGAACACAGCAGTACGCAGATTCATTACCACGGTACCGGTAGAGATACCCTCGTTGTTCATCCTTTCACGGTCCAGGTCAAATACTATTTCAGGTTTATTAGCCTGGAAATCGCTACGCAACTCTTCTACACCCGGTATCTGTTTTTTAGCAATATACTTTTTCAGTTTTTCCGAAGTAGCTATCAGTGAGTCAAGGTTATCGCCTTTTATTTCTATCAGTACCGGCTTAGGCAATGGTGGACCGCCCTGTTCTTTATCTACTGTCACCTCTGCACCCGGTACGCCTTTTACAGCAGCACGTATCCTTTCCAGGTATTCGGCAGTTGATTTACCATGCCTGTCAGAGAATTTCACAAAGGCTACAGTGATGCGGCCCTTGTTAGGGAAATTACCGACTTCACCGCTGGTAGGATCTACCGCACCTACCGTTACGTTAGCAATCACCGATTTTACTATCGGGTTCTTCTTGCCTTTTGCCGGGTCTATGTCCAAGGCCTGGTTCACGCGAGACTCCAGCTTCATCAGCACATCATTGGTATAAGCCTGGTCGGTACCTACCGGCATATTCAGGTATACATAAGCAAAGTTGGGTTCCCCGCTTGGGAAGAAGGTAACTTTTGGCGAACGCATGATCATCAATACCAGCGAGAATATCAAAATACCTATTGTTATCAGCATCGTCCTGCCCGGCCTGTTTAAGGCTTTTACTAACCACCTGGTATACCAGTCGCGGAAAGCAGGCCATACCTTGTTCTGGAAGCTGTGTATCCATTTCTCAAATACAAACTTTTCAAGCAGTACAAACAAGTATATGAAGATGATGAAGTTGGCAAGGCCCCATGCCCTGGCTATATAACACAACGCAGCCAGCGCCAGGAATATGATCATAACTACTTTATCACGTTTACTCCACCTACGCTTACCATCATCATTAGGCTTGTGCGGTTTCATAAAATCAACTGCGAATACCGGGTTGATAATATAGGCCACAGCAAGAGATGCCAGCAAGGTGATAATAAGGGTAACCGGCAGGAAGAACATGAATGAACCAATAAGGCCTTTCCAGAATGCCAGCGGTACAAACGGCATCAGCGTAGTAACGGTACCGGATAATACAGGCAGGAATACCTCCCCTGTAGCCAGCTTCGCCGCTTTCTTAATATCCATCTTACCGTTGTCAAATATCCGGTGAGTATTCTCTATCACCACTATCGCATCATCTACCACTATACCCAAGGCCAACAGGAACGAGAATAGTACGATCATGTTCAGCGTAAAGTCTATACCCGGCATCACCAGGAAGGCAATGGCACAGGATAGCGGTACAGACATAGCCACGAACAACGCATTGGTCACGCCCATGAAGAACATCAGTATGACTGTAACCAGTATGAAACCGATGATGATGGTATTAATAAGGTCTTCCAGTGTATGACGTGTCTGGTCAGACTGGTCGCCTGTAATAACAATGTTCAGGTCTTTTGGCAATTCCTCTGCTTTCATTTTTTCCAGCAGGTCTGCTATCTTATCCGATGCATCTATAAGGTTCTGACCTTTCGCTTTAATAACATTCAGGGTTATTACGTTCTTATTATCTAAGCGTGCATAGCTTTCCTGCTCTTCAAAATTATCTGCAACATCTGCCAGGTCCTTCAAATACAGCGCTTTACCGTGCTGGTTCTTCACTATCAGGTTGCCAATCTGTTCGGCATTTTTAAATTCATTCCTGATAGTAAGTATCCTTTTCTGGTTGTTCATAGAAACCTGGCCCGGTGTAGAAGTAATGTTTTCATACGCCACTGCATTTTCTATATCGCCGAATGTAAAGCCGGCCGCAGCCATCTTGTACATGTCTACGTTTATCTGTATCTCTCTTTCCAAAGCGCCTACTATATCTACACGCTTTATCTCCTTCATCTCCTCAATATTGTCCTTCACACGGTCTGCATATTTCTTCAGGCGGTTCAGGTCGTAGTTACCGGAGATATTTACATACAGTATCGGGAACTCGGAGAAATCTATATCATTTACCTCCGGTTCGTTCGGCAGGTTTTGCGGCAGGTCTACACGCGCTTTATCTACCGCATCTTTTACCTCGCGCTTTGCTTCGGTTACCTTTACATCTGTATTGAACTCAATCATCACTACAGAGAAATCCTGGAATGAATTGCTGGTAACCTTTTTTACACCGGTAATGTTCTTTACCTGTTTTTCAATAGGCTTGGTCACCAGGTTCTCCATGTTTTCAGGAGATGTACCGGGATAAATTGTCTGCACAATTATCTGTGGCATCTTTATCTCCGGGAACTGCTCTTTGGGTAGGTTAAAGTAGGTCATCAATCCCGCAAGGGTAATGATGATGGTGAGTATATATATAGCCGTACGGTTATCGATGGCCCAACTCGACGGCTTAAATTCTTTGAATGTATCTTTCATTTAAATACTTTTTTCAGTAGTGAAAGTTTGCTCTATTGCTGTTCTACGGTTATCAGGTCGCCATTATCCAGTTCTTCGTAGCCCTGGGTAATAACTTTATCGCCGGTATTCAGGCCGCTTACTATTTCTACCATGCCGTTAGAATTGTGGCCGGTTTTTACTTTTACTGCTTTTGCTTTATTACCATCGGCTATATACAACATTTCGCCTTCAGCGGTATTCTGTATCACAGATACCGGCACTATGATGGCATTGTTATTCCTGTAATTGGCTATCTGCATTTTGCAGCTCATGTTCGGGTGCAGCTTTTTATTCTGTCCCAGCCTTACTTCTACCTGGAAGGCACGCGATACGGGGTCTACTGCTTTTGAAACATAAGTAAGTGTTGTATGCAATGTATCGCCTATTTCGGCAAATATGAGGTTTACAGGGTTGCCGTCCTGTACTTTACCTAAGTAGTTCTCACCCAGGTTTGCCTGCACTTTCAGCGCATCAAAATTCACTACGCGTATACCAGTCATACCGGGAGAAGCCATATCTCCTTCTTTAATGTTTACGGCATCAACCACGCCTGAAATAGGCGATTTGATAGCATACATGTCGCGTTGCGCTACCAATGCAGCTTTTTGTTTTGAGGTAGCCTCGTACTGTGTTTTTGCAGACAATAACTGTACTTCCGTACCTATGTTCTGCGCCCACAGTTTTTGCTGCCTGTCATACAACGATTTTTGCAGTGCCAGCTGTGCATCCATTGCTTTTATCTGCTGTTCTACCGCTGCTGCATTCAGCAAAGCCAGTGTTTGGCCTTTGCTTACATGCTGACCTGCACGTACCAATATACGTTCAACCGTACCCGGTGCCTGTGATGTAGCCAATACATTCTGCTCGCCGTTTACGCTGGCTTGTATCTCTACATACGAATTGAATTGCTGAGGCTGCGCTTCCATTATAGATACGAAGGTTGCCTTACCAGGTTTGTTCTTATTTACCTCTGTTTCCAGTTTGGCAATTTTTTCGTCTATGGCGCTGCGTTCTTTTTTCAATTTCGTCAGCTCGGCTTCCTTGTTATTGTTGGCTTTATCGCCGCCACCGCAAGAGGCCAGTATAGAAGTGGTGATTAATAAATAAACTAAGCGTTTCATGCTATATATATTGTATTGTTTCGGTTAAAATGATTTCCTATTTAAATTGTCCCAGTGCTTTTTGCAAATCAGATTTTGCATTTACTACATCAAGCATAGCCTGGAAATAATTGTTCTGTGCCTGCAGAAACTCTGTTTGCGCTTGCGTTACTTCTGTATTGCTGCCTACGCCTGCTTTATATTTTTTGCGAGCAAGAGTAACAACGGAATTCGCAAGATCAGAATTACGTTGTTGGCTTTGCATAGTTAGCAATGCATTTTTTAAAGACGTTCTCGATTGTGCTGTTTGAAAATCAATAGTCAGCTTTATGTTCTCTATGCTATTCTTATTTTTTTCAATATTTATTTTAGCTTGTTTAACTCTGTTGTGCCGTTGTAACCCATCGAAAATTGGAACTTTCAATTGTAGTCCAACTAATGAGTAGAATATATATTGTTCAGTAAATATTTTACTGAAATCATTGGTTGAATAATTATATGCAGCCGTCCCAAACGCAGCCAACGATGGTAGCCCTGACAATTTATGTCGTTTAAGGTCATATTCGTTCAGCTTCAATTGGGTCTGAAGCAAGCTAAATTCGGAACGATTCTCATAAACAACATCGTCTGTAAGCATATCGGTTGCTTCGCTTATTTTAACATCGAATGCTGTATCTGTAAGAACTATATTTTTGTCCATGCTCATCCCCATCTGGTACTTCAGCAATTGATCGCTGATAGACATCAAACTTCCAATGCGAATACTATCTGTAGCAAGATTGTTTATTTGAACATTAGTACGGTCAACATCAATTTTTTCTGCAAAGCCATTGTCGTAAAGTGCTTTAATATCATTACCCATATCCCGGGCATTTGCCAACGAAGTTTTTAATATTTCGTATTGTTTTTGAGCTATTACTATTCCATAGTACGCTTTTTGCACATTGTAACGTACATCCTCTTCAGTCATCTGCGCAGTTTGCTGATACAACTTAACCAAGGCATTTCTGGCTTGCAATGCAACCATTACACTTCCATCAAACAATACCTGTGAGGCGGAGACAGAAGCCGTAGCACCATATTTCGGTGTAAACTGTACAGGCACAAATGTTCCAGGAGGATATAACGGCTGGTTTAAAGAATCCCTAAAAAACTCTCCAGGCAAAAACGACTTTACAGGGTCAATATAGTCGTCGAACTCACCCTTACCACTAATATTAGGCAATGCAATGCCTGTCACTTCTGCGTTTTTTGCTTTTTGCAATTTTATGTCCAGCCTTGCATTTTTCGCACTCGTATTATGCTTTACTGCATAATCCATGGCTTCTTCAAGGCTTAGAGAAATCGTTTCCTGGGCCATTGTCTTCCATGGCAGCAGGGCAATCAGTGATACACTATATATTATTCGTCTCATAGTTTGAAACTTGCTTTAGGTATTGTTCTTTGTATTTCTGGTATAATTTTTCTCCTTTTGGCGTCATAATGCCGTATAGGAACAGTTCGCTTACTTCTGTAGCTACATAACGCAGGTCGCGCCGGGTGTTCACTATCAGGTTGGGCTGGAATGCCAACATGGAAAGCTCCATCCTGAAGCGGGCGGTAAAATCCGGGTCTATTGTCTCACGGTATAGCCCTTCTTTGATGCCCCAGAGTATATTCTGCTTTATAGCTTCTATATCTTTTTCCATCAGGTTGCACCTGAATTTTTGGTAGCCTTCGGGGTAAAAACGCTCCAGTTCCAGCATCACCAGGGGGTTCATGTTCTGCATCACCTGGTCAAACAGGCCGATGATGCGCACCATAGCTTCGATAGGGTTCCCCGATTCCTCCATCATACTGATGCAGCTTGCCGAAATTTTGGACTGGTACCAGGTTATGGTCTCATTTACCACCTCATTCTTATTGGCAAAATGCTGATAAAGGGTTTTTTTCGAAATACCCGCCTTCCGCGCTATATCATCCATTGTAATTGTCTTAAAACCGTACTGGCGAAACAATTCAATGGAAGCACTGAGTATTTTTGTTAATATTTCCATATCTGGGGGCAAAACTATGGAAACATTTTTTATAAAAAACGTTTCCTGTGTATTTTATATTTCTATACCCCCCATCAGCAAAAACAATAAACATTACTTCACCGGCAACATATACTCCTTCCTTGCAGTATTTTCAGTTTCCATAATGGTTTTGTACTTTTCAGGAAACAAAAATATTGCGCTATGGGTTTCTTCCAGGAGTTTAAGGCTTTTGCCATGAAGGGCAATGTAATAGACCTTGCTGTCGGTGTAGTTATCGGCGGAGCCTTCGGTAAGATAGTTTCTGCAATGGTAGATGATATCATTATGCCCTTTATAGGCTTGATAACAGGCGGGCAGAAATTTACAGATAAGTTTGCCGTACTGAAACCTGCTAAAAAAGGAGATGTATATTCATCGCTGGAACAAGCCAAAACCGCAGGTGCCAACGTATTTGCTTACGGCCATTTTATACAAACAGTGGTAGATTTTCTTATTATAGCCCTTTGTATATTTATAGCTATCCGCTTTATCAGCAAACTGGAAAAACACAAGGAAGCGGCGGCCGCGGCACCGCCAGAACCTTCATCAACCGACAAATTGCTGATGGAAATAAGGGATTCGCTGAAGAAATAACAGCCGCTTTGCCAACATTATTTTGGCTTAAACCCGATTATTTACGCATTTTTGTGCTCAGGACAGGTATTGAACTATGGCTACAGGAAAAGTTTACCAGGATCTGCTCACCCGAAAACAACAGGGCAAAAGTGGTTTTGCCGTATTAGTGGACCCCGATAAGGTGGCGCCTTCTGATATGCCACACCTTGCCAGCCTTTGTAACGATGCGGGCGTAGACTATATACTGATGGGCGGCAGCCTGGTAGTTGCCGATACACTTGACACCTGCATACAGCGTTTTAAAGCCGAAAGCAATATACCCGTTATCCTTTTCCCGGGCAGCCCATCGCAGGTTAGTCCCTATGCCGATGCCTTATTATACCTGTCACTTATATCGGGCCGTAATGCAGAACACCTTATAGGTCAGCATGTCATATCAGCCCCCGCCGTTAAGGCTAGTGGACTGGAAGTAATTTCTACCGGCTATATGGTCATCGATGGCGGCGCTCCGACTACAGTATCATATATAAGCAATTCTGCACCTATACCGGCCAATAAGCCAGATATAGCTTTATGTACGGCATGGGCAGGCGAGCTGCAGGGCAAACATATTATATATATGGATGCAGGCAGTGGTGCGCGCAACCCTATCAGCGAAGAAATGATCCATAAGGTAAGCAGCCATATAGATATTCCTTTGTTTATTGGCGGTGGTATACATACACCTGAAAAGGTATACGCTAATTGCAAGGCCGGTGCGAATATTATAGTAGTAGGCAATGCTATAGAACGGGACCCTATGCTGATAAAAGAGCTGGCCCAGGCAGGCAAAGAGGCTATTGCCATGATAAAATAGTCCCCTACGGCTGCAATATCAATATTTTTGATGGTTTTACTTTTTGGTTTTGAGTTTTCTCCTTACCTTTGCACTCCTTATAAAAATTATTTACCCTCGCGGGTATAAAAAGTTAATAAAATGAAACGTACGTATCAACCATCTCGCCGCCGTCGTAAATCTGTTCATGGCTTCCGCCAGCGTATGGAAACAGCGAATGGCCGCAAAGTATTGGCATCACGCCGCGCCAAAGGCCGTCATAAACTGACTGTGTCAGACGAGCGCCGCCTTAAATAATTAATTTCCATTGGCCATTCGTAATACTTTTAAAGCATACGAGCGGCTTAAGCGCGAGCAGCATATTGATACGCTTTTCCGTAAAGGGAAAGCGTTTTCTGTTTTCCCGTTAAGGTTCATTTACCTCTATGCCCCGCGCGGCGCCGAAGTCTCCCCTGCCAGGGCGGGCTTTTCTGTGCCTAAAAAGAAATTCCGCAACGCCGTTCACCGTAACAAGATACGCAGGCTGATGCGGGAAACATGGCGCACACAAAAACATGCCTTGTACCAAGCCATACCACCCGACCAGCAATTACATGTTTTTATAATTTATACAGATGCAGTGCTGCCGGAATATGAGATACTTAAAACAGCTATGCTGCAAGGCATAGACTGGTTGCAAAAGATACAGCATGCGTAAGGCCTTTACTATATTGCTTACCTGGCTTATCCGCTTCTACCAGGCGTTTATTTCTCCTTTATTCGGGGCTAAATGCCGTTATACACCTACCTGCTCGGCATACGGGCTTGAGGCAATAAAAAAATACGGACCCTGGAAAGGCGGACGCATGGCTATAAAACGTTTCCTTAGCTGCCATCCATGGGGCAAAAGCGGCTATGACCCTGTGCCTTAACTAAAGATCGCAGGTTGTAGTTTGTGAATATGCAATACCCATATAACTCGCAGAACTAGATGTCTCGTTTGCATCGCAATGACTCTTAGCATCCTTTTTCTTCTGCTTTTTCAAGTCAATAGTATAAGTACTGTCTACACTGGCAAAACCAGTGGCTTCCAGGTGCATTTTGCAGGTACATACATAGTCCTTTTTGCACGATAATAATGCTACAGTTGCTATAACAAACAGGGCAGTTTTCTTCATAGAGATCTTATTATTGAATGCTGCAAGATATTCATTTTTCTATATGTTGTTTAGCAGAATAGCAATATTAATTGACCACTCTTGTTTAATTTTAAAGCCATGTTTTATTCATTCAAGGGCTTTATACCGGTAGTACATCCCAGTTCATTCGTACACCCGCAGGCAGCTGTTACAGGCAATGTTATCATAGGTAAAGATGTGTATATAGGGCCGGGTGCGGCGCTCCGCGGCGACTGGGGTGGAATAGTGATAGAAGATGGCTGTAATGTACAGGAAAACTGTACCATCCATATGTTTCCGGGAGTAACAGTGCTACTGAAAGAAAGTGCTCATATAGGCCACGGTGCCATAATACACGGAGCTACTATAGGGCGAAATGTGATGGTGGGCATGAATACCGTGATAATGGATGATGTACAGGTAGGGGATGAAAGTATAATAGGTGCCATGTCATTTATTGCGGCCAATACCATCATACCGCCACGCTCGCTGGTGGTAGGCAACCCCGGGAAAGTAATCAAACAGGTAACCGATGAAATGATAGCCTGGAAAACAAAAGGCACCCGTTTATACCAAATGCTGCCAAAGGACTGCTATGATAGCTTACAGGCTTGCGACCCACTGAACGAACTGCCGGCCAACAGGCCCGCCCAGGAAGCGTTATATGATACCTGGGAAAAGATAAAGAACGGGTAATAAGTATTGCTTTAAAAAAAATTGTCCTGCCGGTGCGGCAGGACAATTTTTTGAGTAGGTAAATCGGCAATTCTATATTCGGAGCCTATAAATTAAGCTTCGTCAGAGTTAACCAATTCATTAACGAACTTAGCAACTGAAGCAATACGGCCATGGTTCAGTGCATAATGGATGAATTTGCCATCGCGTTCTGTAATAACGATGTTTGCACGACGCAGGATAGCCAGGTGCTGAGAAGCAACCGACTGCTCCAAACGCAGTTTTACGTAAATATCAGTCACATTCATGCGTTTATTTTCTTCCAGCAGCTTAACGATCTGTTGGCGCAATTTGTGGTTGATAGCCCTTAAAGTCATTGCAGCGCTCTTTACAGCCATGTAGTCCAATTTAATTTGTTCGTTCGAACCTTCTTCTTTACGAATAACCAGTGTGTTTGCTGACATAGTCGTTTCCATTTACGTTTATTTTTTTACAGTGTTAATGAATGATAACTTAGCGGTAGATACCGCTTTGCGAGGCTGCAAACATACGCCATATGCAAATATGAACCAAAGACATATTTATTAAAACTGTTAAACCAGCGTTAAAACACATGACAATAATGAAAGATTGTTTTGCAACTATTTGTTTTTCTGTGAATTATGCGTATAAACTTGTTTCAAGTAAAAAGGCTCTGCTGCAGATAAACTGACAAAATCATTACAATTAAAACGCTGGAAAGCATACTTTAACCAGCCGTTAATATCAATATTATCTATTTTGCTTATATGTACACTCTCAGAAACTTTTACGCCATCGAAAATGCCTTGAGAAATATTGCTAATAGTTAATAAAGCATTGTTTAAATTATTGATTATCTGTAAGAGGTCCTCTTCCATTATATGCCCAGGCCCAGTTACAATTTCAGTTTCTGCATTATATGAAGCAAAAAAGTATTCTTTCTCTCTTGCTGGCATTATAACCGGATATTGATCATATTTATCAATATTATTATAAATAGCTGTAAGTGCTGTGAGTAGCAGTGAATTATGCAACATTAACGGCTTATCTAAAGTATAACAAAGACCTTTAGCTGTTGCCAAACCTATTCTTAAACCTGTATAAGACCCCGGTCCGCCGCATACAGCTATCGCACTCAACTCTTTTAAAGTAATAGCAGCTTTGTTCAGCAACTCTTCTATGTAAACGTTGAGTACAGACGCATGATTGCGCGTATCCGCGCTCACAATCTGGTCTACCAGTACCCCATCCTTGCTAAGCGCTATTAACGCCTTTTCGCCTGAGGTATCTATGTGCAATATGTAATGCATAAATAGTGTGCAAATGTAAGCAGCGTATTACATTTGCGCTATGGAAAAGAAAATAATACGCACAAATGATGCACCAGCACCAATTGGACCGTATAACCAGGCGGTGCAGTTTGGTAATATGCTGTTTGTATCAGGACAGATAGCTATAGACCCCGCCAACGGACAACTGGTACAGGACGATATACAAACAGAAACACATATGGTAATGAAAAACCTGCAGGCAATTCTTACTGAAGCCGGTATGGGATTTCAAAATGTATTGAAATCAACCATTTTCCTGATGGATATGGGGGAATTTGCTAAGGTAAACGAGATTTACGGCAGCTATTTCACCGAAAACCCACCTGCCCGCGAAACGGTACAGGTAGCAGGTCTGCCCAAAGGTGTAAATGTTGAAATATCTGTAATAGCAGCTTTATAAATAGGTTGGGTTGATGTGTCCTTATACACTCACCCAGCCTTTACTTCTTGTTTTTGTCCCGCTGTTCGATAAGGAAAGGGTGTACCTCGTTGAATGTAGCTACTATATCATCCAGCAATTGCTCTATCCGCCTACGGTTCTCCCTTCTTCTTCCCAGGTGCTCAATTTCGGCAAACTGCTCATACAGGTCTTTGATCTTAATAATAGTGACACCGGATTTAAGAAAATGCGCCTGTTTGTATATAGCATCCCAGTCATCTGTTTCTTTTATCAGTTTTTCCAGTTGGGTAATGCCGGCAGGGGTAGTGTCAAGGAATATTTCCAGTACGGCACCTATATATCCCGGGTCTCCGCCGGATAGTTCATTGAGATACGAAAAGTCGACTAAAGGATGATGCTCAGGCATACAGAAAACTGTCTTTATATTCTTTTATTGACGAACAATGGCGGGGAAATAGGCAGCGATAAACAGAGGTATGACAACCGCAAGTTAAATAATCAGGGGCATATTTGCCATAGATTATCAAATTTATTTATTATGAGAATATTTGTCATGTTCATTACCTTTGCTGCTGTAAGTTTTTAGATAGAGGAATATTGAAAAACTTTTATGCATCATGGAGGATATTGTTTTCCTGTATGCTGCCTATCAACCACCGATAATTTATGCAATATAGGATCCGGATACTACCGCGCTGGTTTATATTTATACTAGACCTGTTCTGTGTCGAAATCTGCATCTTTTTTTCATTCCTGCTCTGCCTGAATTTTCAATTAAAATTGGTAGCTCAATATGAGATGTCTATGATATTAGGCATTTCGTTGTTGCTGAATGCTGTTTTATTCTTTTTACTGAAAAGCTTTGCCGGCATTATCCGATACACGAATATTGAAGATACTTTCCGGCTGCTCATCGTCAATTCTATTGCTACCGTTTTTTATTTTTCTATCAACTTCATTGTTACTAGGGTAGCTCACCCTAAAATGGAATTATTCCCGGTAGTAGTCGTATCTGTCAATTTCTTTATTACCAATTTCGTTCTTATTACCTATCGCCTGCTGGTACGCTACTGCTTCAAGTTCTACCAACTGCACAAAATAGACAGCATTGAAAATGAAAAGATCAAGGCTGCTGTTTACGATACCGGCGAATATGGATTGCAAACTAAAAAGGTATTTAACGATTTCCCTAACAGCAATATCCAGATAGTAGCTTTCCTGGATGAGATACTAAGCCGCAGCGGAAAGCTGATGGAAGGTATACCTATCTACAATATTGATGAAAGCACTTTTGCCAGGCTGAAAGAGGAATCTGTAACACTGCTGATCATTGCCAATACAAAGATCTCTAAAGAGAAACTAAATTACCTGGTTGATAAATGCCTGATCTATGGCATAAAAGTGCAACAGGTGCCCCCAGTGCAGCAATGGCTGAATGGCAAGCTGGCCATTGACAAACTGAAAGACATCAATATCGAAGACCTGCTTGAACGCGAGGTAATCAAAATCGACAACCAAAACATCCACTTCGAATTAAAGGGCAAAAAAATATTAGTGACCGGTGCAGCGGGTTCTATAGGCAGCGAACTGGTAAGACAACTTATCAACTATAAACCATCGCTTATTGTTTTATGCGATAAAGCAGAAACGCCAATGCACGATCTTTGCCTGGAATTGAAAGACAATTCAAAGCAAACCAATATACGTGCGTATATGGGTGATATATGTGATAAGATACGCATGGAGCACCTTTTTGAAATATACAATCCGGAAGTTGTCTTTCATGCCGCAGCATATAAGCACGTACCGCTGATGGAAGATAATCCGTCTGTAGCGATACTGAATAATGTGCTGGGAACTAAAATACTGGCAGAGTTATCTGTAGCTAATAAAGTAGAAAAGTTTGTGATGGTATCTACCGACAAAGCGGTGAACCCTACAAACATCATGGGTGCATCTAAACGCATTGCCGAGATATATACCCAGAGCTATTATAAACATAGCATCATACATAACAATGGACAGGCTTGTACCAAGTTTGTAACTACCCGCTTTGGTAACGTGCTCGGCTCTAATGGCTCTGTAATACCTATTTTCAGGCAGCAATTGCAGAAGGGTGGACCGATCACTGTTACACACCCTGAGATCACACGTTATTTCATGACCATACCTGAAGCCTGCCAGCTGGTAATTGAGGCAGGTGTTATGGGACAAGGCAATGAAATATTCGTATTTGATATGGGGCAGCCGGTGAAGATAGCAGACCTTGCTAAAAAGATAATAAGGCTGGCCGGCAAAGTACCGGAAGTAGATATACAGATAGTATATACCGGTTTACGCCCGGGTGAGAAACTGTATGAAGAACTGCTGAATAACGCTGAGAATGTAATGCCTACCTATCATGATAAGATCATGATAGCACGCGTATCTGAATACGACTACGATACAGTAAGAGAAAAAGTAGATAAGCTGATAAATAGTGCACGCCAGCACTATACACTGGAAACGGTAGGATTGATGAAGGACCTGGTACCGGAATTCATGAGCAGCAATGTGGCCTACCAGGATCTAAATACTCCGCGCAGGGATTAACGCAAATATTAGTGCTTCAGCACGTATTTGATAGTAAGCCAGAGGATACGGAAATAATTGCCTACCGTGGGAGATTCAATATAAAGCATGTTCAGCTTTAATTTGGCAGGCATAATACATTCTATATAAAATTTTTCGGGGTCTTGTTGTTTACCTAATAATTCATTTTCATTCTTAAACCGCACCGATGCTACATCGGTAATACCCGGCCTTACTTCTAAAATACGTTGCTGGGCCTGCGTATACAAGTCAACATATTTTCTTACTTCCGGGCGGGGGCCAACAATGCTCATGTCTCCCTTTATTACATTTAACAGCTGTGGTAATTCGTCAATTTTATATTTCCTGATGAAATGGCCAATACCTGTTACCCTCGAGTCTTTGCCGCCAACAGTTAATAACCCCCGCTTATCTGCATCCGTATGCATAGAACGGAATTTATAGATCATGAAATCTACACCATTCTTGCCCACTCTTTTTTGCCTGTACAATACAGCTCCCTTCGAATCCAGCTTGATCCAGATCGCAATAATGAAAAAAATAGGGCTTAGTATCACCAGCCCTATTGCAGAAAAAAGAATATCAAACAACCTGGTCATGCACAACTTTGTTATACGCTATTTCCATCTGTGCTTCAATATACCTGCACTGCTCATCAGTAAGCTGCGGATAAATAGGAAGCGATATTTCTGCAGCATAATTTCTATATGCTACAGGATAATCTTCCATTTTATAACCCAGCTCTTTGAACAGGGTAAGCATAGGCATGGGTATGAAGTGCACATTTGTAGCTACACCTGCATCGGTCATATGCTGGATTATCGAATCCCTTTGCGATTCTGTAATACCCTTTATGCGTATAGGGAATAAATGAAAGGATGATTTTCTTTTAGCGTCCTGGTATAACGGCATGATAGCCCAATCTTTTTTACTAAAAAAATCCGCATAGTGCAGAAACACTCTTTCACGTTCGGGCAATAGCAGATCAGGGTATTTTCTTAATTGTGCCAGTCCAATTGCAGCACATACATCGGGCAGATTTATTTTCAGACCCTGCGATACAATATCATAGCGCCATCCGCCACCCTGCGTTTTGGTAAAAGCATCTTTGGTCTGGCCATTAAGAGAATTAAGCTTCATCCATTTGTACACTTCTTCATTGCTGAATGGTGCCGGCAGGCTTAAACAGATAACACCGCCTTCAGCAGTAGTTACGTTCTTTACCGCGTGCAAAGAGAATATAGTTATATCTGAAGCCAACGCTGCATGTTTATTATTGTACAGTGCACCAATGGAATGTGCCGCGTCTGCTATCAATACAGGTCTGCCAAATTTCTGCTGTATCTCATTGGTAGGCGTAAATGCTGTAGCGGTTGCAATTGCTGCTTTAATGGCATCATAATCGCAAGGCCAGCCTGCAATATCTACAGCCATTACAGCTTTTGTCCTGGGGGTTATTGCTGCTTTTATTTTACCCGGGTCAATTGTAAAATCGTCGAGTACATCTACCATCACCGGCGTGGCACCTGCATGCAGTACAGATAGTGCTGTAGCAGAATAGGTATAGGCTGGCACTATTACCTCGTCACCTGGGCCAATACCCAGCCATTTCAAAACCAATGCAGCACCTGATGTCCATGAATTAATACAAACTGCTTTCTCAGCGCCTGTAACCTGGGCACACAATAACTCAAGGTCTCTAACCTTAGGTCCGGTTGTGATCCAGCCTGATTGCAATGAATCGATCACTTCATTAATAACGTCCTGGTCTACATAAGGAGGTGAAAATGGTATATTCACTATAGTCTATTTTTTCGATGAATAAATGCGTTCTATTATTTCTACTACTTTAAGGCCTTCCAGTGCATTTGTAGTAATGGCTGCCCTACCTTTTAATACATCCACCACATTTTCTATCACATAATGGTGATTGGCGGCACTGCCTTTATAAGGCCCATAATCATTCGGGGGGTTTGTCTGTTTCAGTTCGGGCATCTGGTAGTCTTTAATATGGCAGTATTCTACCTTGTCCATATATTGCCCGCCTACCTTTACGCTGCCTTTCTCCCCAATGATGGTCATGCTGCTCTCCAGGTTCTTATCCCACACAGATGTAGAATAATTAATAGCACCCATACCGCCGTTCACAAAATCAAAGCTTACAAAACCCGAATCTTCAAAATCAGTAAGGTGCGCATGATTATGATTTGCAAAGCTTGCTTTCACATTTTCAATGTCGCCGAACAGCCAGTACATAAGGTCTATAAAATGGCTGAACTGCGTAAACAGCGTACCACCATCTAATTCTTTCGTGCCATGCCATGAGCCTTTTTTATAATAACGTTCATCACGGTTCCAATAGCAGTTTACCTGCACCATGTAAATATTTCCAAGTGTGCCGTTACCCACAACCTGTTTCAGCCATTCTGATGGGGGAGAATACCTGTTCTGCATAACGCAGAAAACCTGTTTTGAATGCTGCAGTGCCTTGTGTATCAGTTTTTCCGTGTCTTTCTTAAAAAGGCCCATAGGCTTTTCTACTACCACATGATGACCGCTTTCTATAGCAGCCAATGCCTGCTGCGTATGCAAACCATTAGGGGTGGCTATGTTCAGCACATCGGCCTTAATACCGCTTGCAAGGTAGTCTTCCAGCGAGGTAAATACAGGACATGCAAAAACGGATTCCAGTTCTAGCTTCATTGCACTGTCAGTATCTACCAATGCTACCAGTTCACATTCCGGATTCTTACGTATCATTTCAGCATGGCGCTTGCCTATATGGCCGCAACCTACTACTGCAAATTTTATTTTGTCTGCCATAAGGTTATGCAGGGGGTCAATTATTTACGTGCTGCCGTGAACGCAATATATTTTGAATTAGCCGGCAGCCAGTTCATTAAATATCTATTTGCAAAAGAAACAATATTATTCAATACTGCAGACGAAAACATTGCCGGGAAGAACCCGAACGTATGATATTCTTTCGCCGAAAATGAGCTGTGCAGTTCTTTTACTTCGTTCCATTTAAAATGCCGCCATCCCTTACTTTTACCTGCCATCTTTCTCACAGCTTGCAGAAAAGATGAGCCTTGAAGGTTTTCTGCAGAGAAATAGTATCCATCGGGCTTCAGCACACGGTATATATTATCTACCGCCTGCTGCTGCACGGCAAAACTGCGTGTAAGCCTATTTTTAGGGTCTGCCTTTAACCCGCCTATCACCGATTTTGCCATTACAATATCAAAAGAGTTTTCAGGCAGGTCGCAGTGCACAATATCCAATGCGCGGTAGGATATTTTATCTGCAACATTATATTTTTTATGCAGTAACGAAGCATGTGGCTCAGGGCTCTCCCTGTCGGTACAAACCACGTGGAAACCCATTAATGCCAGCCATAAAGTCAGCCCCCCGTTCCGCTCTCCTACGGTTAGCACCTTAGCTTCCCGCGGCAGTGTTTCCAGTATGGGCGTCCAGTATTCTATCAGGTGCGCCCAGTTAGGTACATCCCATTCTATTATATCCTGTACAGGTAAGCCCGTTTTGCTCACAGTCGTCCTGATTTTTCAAGTTGCAAAAATTGCTGCACAATGCGCGGAGCCGTTGCGCCATCCCATAATTCAGGGAGGCTGCTTTTTTTCCAGCTGCCATCGAAAACATGCGCCAATTGCTGTCTCAGCAATTCAATATTATTGCCTATCAATACATTTGAACCAACAGTCACTGTTTCGGGGCGTTCTGTATTGCTGCGCATGGTGATGCAGGGGATGCCTAAAACCGTAGTCTCTTCCTGTATCCCGCCGGAATCAGTAATCACAGCTTTACAGTTTTTCACCATATAGTTAAACTCGAGATAGCTGAGTGGCTCAATCAATATCAACCTGTCACTTTTAAAATTGATCTTGTCTAATGTTTTCTGTGTGCGTGGATGAATAGGGAACACAAGATGATAATCATGAATGCTTTCTACTATTGCATCCAGCAGGTTCTTCAAATGCACCGGGTCATCTACGTTCGACGGGCGGTGCAAGGTCATTACAATATAATTACCTTCCTGCAAGCCATGCGCATCAAAAAACTGTGGCCGTTTAAACCTTGATTCGTTTTTACGCAACGTATCTATCATGATATTACCCACAAAGAAAATATTGTGTTCATTTGTACCTGCCTTCAACAGATTTTGATTGGCTACTGCAGAAGTTGTAAAGAAATAATCAGTAATGGCATCAGTGACCATACGGTTTATTTCTTCCGGCATAGCCAGGTCAAAAGAACGGATGCCGGCCTCTACATGTGCCACTTTTATATTCAGTTTCTTGGCTACTATAGAACACGCCATGGTTGAATTGACATCACCTACTACCACAACCAGGTCGCATGGATGCTGAAGGAGCTCTTTTTCAAAGCCTATCATAATACCGGCGGTCTGTTCAGCCTGTGTACCCGATCCCACCTCAAGGTTTGCATGTGGTTCAGGTATTTCCAGTTCCTTAAAAAAGATATCGCTCAGGTTATGATTATAATGCTGTCCTGTATGCACCAGCCTGTAAGAAATATCAGCCCCTGTCTCCTTTACTCTTATGATCTCATGTATCAGCGGGGCTATTTTTATAAAATTTGGCCGGGCACCGGCTACTATAGTAATTTTCATTAATTGCTGTTTGAAAGAAACAGGTGCAGGTTATCGATCTGCATTTCACGGTTAAAGATATTGCGCGCTGCGCTTACGCAGTTATTTTTTATTGCCGATAATTCCTTCTGGCTCATGGTAGCTATTGCTGCAATTCGGTTTTTAATAGCTGTATAATCGGCAGGCTCACAAACCCAGCCGGCTTTATGCTGCTCTATTAACACAGCCCCTTCACCGCCACCTGTAAATATTATTGGCAGTCCAGCAGCCATTGCTTCATAAATTTTAGACGGTACAGCACCAAAAATGGGCTTTATCAATGGTACCAGGGTTACATCGTACTGCATAATGGTGGCCGGCACATCATTTCTTTTTACAGAATCGTGTAAATAGATACCCTTGTTCTTATTTGCTGCCAGATAGGCTATTATTTCATTCCGTTCAGCACCCTCACCGTATATATGTAGCTCAGCACCCAGCTCTTCAAAATTTATCTGTTTGCAGACATCCAATATGCCCTGTGCTACGCCCAGTAAACCGGCATACACAATACGCAGGCGTTGTGCGGGTATCTGTTTTACATCTTTCCGCACTTCATCAAAACGTTGTATGTCTACACCGTTCCTGTAAAGCAATGTCTTTCTTGCACCTGAAGCTTCTAACTGGTTCACTATTTCCTGCGACTGGCCGGTGCATGCATAAGATTTACGGTATAGATATTTTTCCAGCCACTCCAGCCGGTTATAAATAAACCCTTTAGAAATAGCTCCCAGTTTATATGCGGAAAGCGGCCATAGATCAGACACATTCATGATATGCTCTGCTCCACACCATTTTGCAAGGTATAAACCGGAAAGCGCCAGGGTAAGAGGCGGAGATTCAGTCAATACATAATCAGGGTTTATGCGCCTAAGTTTACCTGCTGAAAAGAGCGCTGTAAAACTATAAGAAAGCATACTAATGATACGCGGCAATGACTTTTTTGAGTTAGAGGCGTATAATGTGTACCGGTATATATCAATACCATCCTTATTCTCTTTGCAGGAAAATTTTCCTTTATAATCATCAAATACTTTTCCCGTGGGGTAGTTTGGCATTGCGGCTACTACCGCTACCTGCCATCCGCGCTTTTGCAAGCCCAAAGCAGTTTCGTATAAACGCGATTGCGGAGCACCCATTTCGGGGGGAAAATACTGTGTTATAATAACTATCTTTCTCAAGAGGTCTTTAGTTCTGAATAAAAATGTTTTAGCTTACCTGATGCCGGCCGTTCTATTTTCTCTACCCTGTTTACTGTTAGCTTAAGGCCCGGCTCCATATACAGGTCTATTTTCTCTTTCACATTATTTATTTCCTCGACAGTCAGCTCCCTGTCAGCAACCACATCAAATACAAAATGGTCCAGCGCCACCTGCCTGATAATAAATTCTTTCAGCACCCCGCTCGACTCCAGTATACTACGTGAAATATAATAGAAGGTGAGACCCGGAGAACGCTTACCGCTTGGTAATAAGGCTGTGTCATTCGTACGGCCGAGTAGTTTATCAATACTGCGATAAATAGAAGTGTCACGATCACGGAAAATACCCATATCCCCCACTTGATAGCGTATCATAGGCAATGCCTTATTAAAAAGAGAGGTAGATAATATTGTTCCCTCTTCACCATAATTCACAGGATGAAAAGAACTATCTACTACTTCGTTATACAAGGTTTCTTCCGTCAGTCTCCATTTACCATCCGGTGCATCAAAACCTGTAAGACATGTTTCTGATACACCGTATTCCCTGATGTGTTTTACGCCAAACCCGGCTTCCAGTAATGCATGATCTTCAGGCGTGCATAATTCAGATGTAGATATGCACAGTTTTATAGAGGGACAAATTTTCTTTAAAACTACGCCGGACTTTATGAGATAACGTGCAAACAATACCAGTGAATTGGTATAACCATATAAATAGGTAAAACGTGTTGTCTTAAAAACTTCCAGGAAGCGCGCCATCATTTCATCTGAAAGATCGAATACGCTGAACCGCACACGGTTCATCATCACATCCTTCAGCTTTTCTTTCCAGTACCCTTTGAACTCTTTAGGAATACCGTAAAATCTTGCCTGCTTCGATCCGAAATCGAGGTTGTACAGTGCATACCTGTCCATAATAACAGCCCAGGTCATAGCATGTGCCAGCTTATCCTTTGCAAAAAAGAATGGGTGCCCCGACGAGCCGGAAGTATTAGAAACATAACACTCCTTCAATGAAATTCCCCTGCTGATCAACGTATGCAGCGGCGCTTGCAAATCTTGCTTTGTTATCACCGGCAGATCTTCCCACTTATCCGGCAAACGGCTTCCTACCTTCTTCCTGTAAAAATCATTATTATCATAATGATACCTTACAATATTCCATGTTTGTTTATCCTGCCATTCTATGAACTGTTCTACATTTAATGCTTGTATAGCCTTAAGCTTAGAGGCAGCTTCATTCAGTGGAAACCCCTTAAATTTTGATATGTAATAAAACAGACGCTGCATTTAATTACCGGAATGAAATATCCTGTTCCATTTTTCTTTTACGTTCACCCAGTTAAACTCTTCAGCTTTATTTCTTGCTGCTATACTTATCAACCGGGTTTTATTACTATCGTTTAATAATTCTTTTATAGCGCAGAGCATACCATTGGTATCTTCCGCATCTACCAGCATACCATTTACCTTATCTGTTACCAGGTAAGGGAGGCCGCCTACATTAGTACTGATAACAGGCATACCTAAAGCCATAGCTTCAATAATGCTTACAGGCAGGTTATCGAAATTGGTAGTGTTTATAAAAAGCGATTTTCCTGCCGATAATTTTATCCAGTCAGTTTTTGACAACATACCTGTAAAAACGATGTGGTCTTCCAGTCCTAATGATTTAGCCAGGTCCTTACATTGCTGCATAGATCCGTCTTTATCAGGACCTACCATTGTAAGCGTAGCAGTTGGGTATTCCTGTACCAGTTGTGCTAATACACGAATGGCCATTTCGGGATTATATAAAGCATGGAAAGATCTTACCCAAAGCAGATCGGGAGATATAACACCACGCTCTTTAAAAGGATACAATTCAATTTCTATATTATTGGGTACCAGTATGCTTTTATACCCGGCTTTATTTATATGCGCCTGTAAATAACCCGATATTACAATATTGGTAAAACTATATCCAAATATTTGCCTGCTCAAGACCGGCGAACCGGCTATTCTTTTCGGCAAATTACCCCCGTGTAAAATAGGAATATATCTCAGGTGCATCAACCGGCATGCCTGTGCACAAAGCCAGGCATAATAAAAAGCATTAGTACTATATACATCAATCAGTACAAAATCTGCTTGCTTGCCATACTTCGCAATAGTATATAACATATCCGCCAGTCGCAAGAATTGATTTGTCTTGCTACTGGCATAGTATAAGATATATCCTTCGGACTCTAGTAACGGGCCAAGCGCATCTACATTGGTAGGCGTAAATCCGGCTCCCGCCAATTTATTCCCGATATAAATGAGCTTAAGTTGCTGATTGCGTTTTTCTGGCATTGAAATAGTAAATAGGCATAGCTGCCAAAACGTAAGCAACTATAGTAATATTTGTTCTTGTAGCGGAGTGCGCTGCTGAGAATATGGCCAGGAAAAACAAACCTGCAGAAACGCCCTTCCAGGCTCTTAGTTTTTGCTTGCGTAACCATACAACAGGGAAAACAATAAGGATAATATCTACAAGAAGTCCGCCGATACCATGCTCGCTTAGCAAACGGGTATACTCGGTATGAGCTGCAGCTCGCACAGCACCATATTTTTCGCGCAGAAAACGCGCCTCACCGGGGCCGGCACCAAATAATACATTATCAAAAAACACTTCAACGTCTGCCTCTATTATATTCCCCCTTCCTGAAGTAATAGCATTAAAGTTCTTTGCCTTATCACCACTTAAAGTACCCGCAGTTTCACCTTCATACCGCAGTAATAATTTATTACCTGTTAAACTATTGGCCTCCTTAAAAATGCTAAAAGAAATAAGGCCGACAACTACACCAAGTAATGAATAGCGCAGAAATGTTTTATGTGAGGCCAGCATGGCAGGTAGCAACATAATGATGGTCGTTACCATTCCACCAATCACCCCCCCTCTTGAAAACGTCAGCAGCGCCCTAAATAAAAGCATTCCTACCAATACATAGTTCAACCAGCTAAGTTTAATGAAAGGACGTCGCAATACTATAAGCGCCATTATATAGGCAATACCTAAACCTAATATTGTAGATACTTGGTTACTGCCAAATCCACCTGCTGCATCGTCGTTAGCGTTTAAAGCAAAATTAATTTCTGATAACCCGGGACTCTTAAAGCTTATATAAACCAATATCAGAATTACCCCTAATGAGCCTATCTGCAGGGTTTTACAAAATCTTTCTATATCCCACCGCTCCTTAGATGCAAGATTTAATAATAAAGCCAGTTCTACGATGCTTAAAACATTAAATACCCATTGATCCAGACTGAAGACTCTTAATGCTACTACCAGGCTGGGCAATAAAAACACTATAATGATTACACCCGTGTTATATAACGACCTCGGCTTGTTCCTTTCGGATATCCTTAACAGGTACAACATTATAATTGCTAACACCAGGTAATATTTTCCCACTTCCATGGGCACCAAAGATGCCTTTGTAACGCGTGCCCATAACTCCATAAAAGGAGAAATGGCAACGCTGTACCATATCCATGCCGGCTTATTGGTAAAGAATGCATATACAGAAAATAATACGACAACCAACCAGGTAAGTGTAACAACTCCTGTATTAAGCGTTGCTGCGAAACCTAAAGCTGCAAGCCACCCAAGTCGCCATAGAGACAAGCTTTTCGCGCTAAACTTCCGAACTGTCAATTGTTTATCCATTCTAACAACAAACTACCTATAAATTGAATATTTCAAATTCTATTCTTTGCCTGAAATACTCATAAGTAAACTTTTCTGCCAGCATTGCTGCATTATTACTTAACAACCGGTAATTATTATTTTGAACAAAGGTACACAAGGTATCTACTATTACCTGCGGGCTATTATTTTTCAATAAGTAGCCGTTTGTCCCATTAATAATATACTGCGACAGGGAAGATATATCTGTAACAACAGGTATACAGCCGAAACTGGCGGCTTCAGCTATTACTTTAGGGAACCCTTCTGAAAAACTTGGTAAAATAAAGCAATGGCATTTCTTATAATAAACATTAATCTGGTCACGGTTAAGATGGCCAAGGACTTCAACATTTATATTCTGTATTCCAGCGGCTCTCTCCTTCAATTCATTATACAGTGGCCCGTTACCGATAATATATAAATCTTTAAATTCAACGGGTATACCTTGCTCTACGGCTTCCATTAGGTGCAATAATCCTTTTGCTTTACTAAGATTGCCTACAAATAATAAAGACAAACCCTTGCCAAATTCTTTCGCTGGTACAGATGCTATAGCTGTTGTCTTTTCATTTTCATACATACACGGATTTTCAAATGCTACAACCTGGGGGTTATCGTCTGCCCATGTGCCGTTTACTGTTATTTTCACATTTTTGCGCCGTAATTTTTTTAACAAGGAACGTTGCAGGCCATAAATGAAAGGAGGGCGAGATTCTACCCAATTGCCGGCATATTTATGCCACACGCGCTTCTTACCAGTGATAAAAGATAACAAAATACCTAACAAGGCAGGATGCGAAGGAGCCCTGGTATGTATATCGGTAGCCGAAAAATAATAGCGGAGTATGGTAAATAAGAAAACCGGGTAATTAACAAGTAACGATAGCTTATTAATAAAAGAGCTACGTGAAATGGATGGCATAGCTATTATACGGACATTTTTTGCCGGTACCGCTAATGCCCTGTCCTTTTTATCTATCATACAACCTAACCAAATCACCTCATCGAATAAAGAAGCGATGGAATTAAGCTCACGCACAACAGGTTCAAACGCCTTGTATACACCTTGCTCTTTGAAAACCGCGGTATCTGAAATTACTAAGAGCTTACGCTTTGGTATATGGAGAGACATTCTTTGATATATGCCTTTGGACTAAAGTATTTATTAAATGTTGTTCTGAGGCTTTCTGAAATGCCAGGTATGTTCTTTATTTCATTCATCCGTTTTATCCATTCTGTTTCATCAAAAGAATCGATAAAGCACATTGGCAGATCATTTCCGGCAATTTCTGCCACTTCTCCTGTTTTGTAAGATAGAAACGGAATGCCATATGCCATATAATCCAACAACACTAACGGACCAGATTCTGCTGTAGACGTATGTATAGCAAAATCATATTGGTGATATAATCTGGCGAAATTGGTAATACCTTCCTTTATTTCAATATTAGGAAGTTCTTTTACCACAGCTGCTATTGCATTAAAATAACTTGCATCGCCCTGGCGGTTACCATACATGGTCAATTCCCATTTTATCTTCTTAAAGAGGCGTACGGCGAATTCAAGGTTTTTTACTTTTCTGAAATTTGCGACTATCAATGCTTTATTCCGGGTAGAATCCCATTGGTAATTTATCGTACCGTCAGGGATAATAGTATTTTTCAATACAAAAACACGTTGTTGTGGAATTAGTAGTTTTTCAACAGCCCATTTACACAAGTCATTACTTACGCCAATATAATATCGTGGTTTAAAAATACTTTTTAACCCACGGGGTACATCAAACTGAAACCCGTTATGATCATGCAGAACTATCTTATAACGTCCGCCAAACAATAGCTGGCTAAGCCTAATATACGTGTAACAATGCCGCATATGCACATGCACAATATCATATTGCTTACAAATATTGTGAGTGGCATACAGTTTTGCTATCGAATATTTATTAGTCCGGTTAAGTATATGCAACCTGACGCCAGGATGAAGCTGTGATTCAAGTGGGTAGCCTGCCTGGAATAGCAATGCCCCTACTTCTATTCCATCCTCTGCCAGTAATCGTGTAATATCTACAAACACCTTCTCAGCCCCACCTATATTTAACCGGTCTATTACGTGCAAAACTTTCATTCAGCCAGAGTTATTTTTGCGCCAATGCTTTATTAGCAGCCTTCTCATTGGCTTTGTAAGTTTTATATAAGCCGGGGGCTTTGAAAATAAATGCAGCGAACCGCATTGTTTTTCTTATGATACTGCCATTTACCACAAGCTGGTTAAAATATTTGATCTTTATGTAGTTAGTCTTCTGTAAGGGGTTATAGTACTTATTGGCTATGTATATTTCAGAGGATGTTGGGTTCAGAAATTTTGAAACTGAATTCTTGGCCATATAACTGGTTACTACCCTTGCATTGTGTGCACGCAAACCACCGGCAGGTGCCCGGTGGTGATATATGGTAGCACAGGAGTCAAATATCATCATAGCACCATTGGCATGACAGCGCATGGCCAGGTCATGGTCTGCGCGTATATTCCTGTTAAAGAACATATCCATGAAACCCGATTTGAGCAACATAGACCTTTTTATAAGTGTAATAGGGAAACTGTCTGATAGATAATAATATGGGTTGATCTCTTTGTACTTAATACCGAGCTCAATAACATTAGAAGCTACCATATCGCTATCAAAACGTTCCCTGGATAATAATAGCTTCTCTATAAAATCAGGTGTTATCCCATCGGCATCGTCTCCCAGGAACAATACATATTCGCCTGTAGCCTCTTCCAGCAGTTTATTCCATGCCACACACTGGCCTTTTTCATCTTGCGGAAAATACTTTATACTGAGACCAGGGTATTTCGAAAAGTCTATCTGTTCCCGGTTCTGTTTGTCTGTTTGGTCTGTAATAAGCACTTCATAAGGCAGCACAGTTTGCTGTGACAACTGTTCCAGTTCGTTCACTAAGTATGGATACCTGTCGAGTGTAGGCACTAATACTGAAACAGTAGGACGGTTTTTAAGAACTCCTTCTTTCAGTGCATTATGAACTACAGTTTTTTGAGATACAGCACTAACGCCACGAGTGCTTCTCCATATCCTGTAGTTTTTAAAAAAGTGTCCTTTGTTGAATAAGGTCCACCATTGCCATTTTTTAGGGAAGAATTGCCGGGCAAATACCCATTCGTCTCTTGCAGGAACAGATACTTTAGCCAACAGCTGGTCTTTTATAAACCCGGGATGATAACGAATAACGCCCCCTTGCTTCAATATGCTGTAACCCCATGCAATACCAGCCATCTCAGCCGATTGATACGCAGCCGAAAAAATGCCAGTTTTCTTAATAGCCTCAACCCTTACAAGGCAGGCATTGAGACTTAACCTGAAAGATGTATGCTCTGTTTCTATGCCGGCATCTTTATTATACATCCAGGTAGGATGCATATAGTTAAGAATATCCGGTGTATCGCCTAACCCTAATTTCAAACCACAATGCCATGCGTCTACCGGCTTGTTCGATAACTGTTCTATTAATTCAATATCCGGCTCACCTAAATTATAGTCCCAAAATAGTATCCATTCCGCCTCAGTTTGATTGAGTAAACATTCAATTGCAAAAGCAGTATGCTTTAAAGGCAATGGCAGGGCACATTTAGTGCCATATTCCCAATCAACCTGCAATGATGTACCCGGTGTGTAGAAATATGCCAGGTCTATACGCTTACTTACTTTGCTCATATAGTGTATTGTAAAAAGCGGTGAATGCTTTTATTTGGTCTTCTATTTTAAAATGTTCCTTCACACGCTGCACGCCTGCATTACCCATTATCTTTATTTGCTCTTTATTATGCCAGAACCATTGCAGTATCTCTGCCATAGCACTTACATCCCACACAGGTGTCACGAAACCGGTTTTCCCATCCACTATGTTCTCGCTTAATCCGTCGGCAGCAGAACATATTACCGGCACACCCATAGCCTGCGCTTCTATCACCGCATTGCAAAATCCTTCAGAAATAGCAGGATGAAGAAATACATGTGCCTGCGATAATTCTTTTCTTAATTCCTGGGGAACCATAGCCCCTAATAACTTTACATCATTCTCCAGGCCGAGTTCTGAGATTGTAAACTGTATGGCCTGCTTAAAATCTCCATTCCCGATGATCCTGTATTCAAATGGAATACCTTTTTCTTTTAGTGTAGCACAGGCCCTTATACCATATTCATAGCCCTTTTTCCATACCAGCCGTCCGGCACTAACTATAATAAGTTTGTTATTTTCTTTGTTGGGAACTTCTTCTGGCGTAAAAAAAGAGGTATCTATAGCCGGGGGAATCAGTACTTCAACCTTGCCTGCCTTATAGCCACGTTTTATAGCCCTATTCTTCAAGTCATTCCCAAGAAAATGAAATCCATCGGCATACTGCCACACATCATTGTAGTATGCAGGATTATCCAGGCCTATATAGTTGATATCGTACCCTCTGAAACTAACAGATATCTTACTGCCCGTAAGCGTTTTTATCGTTTTTATATCAGTAGCTATAGTACCAAATTCAAAATGAATAATATCAGGCTCAACAGTGAAAACAGGAAGATAGCTAGCAATTATTTTAAGATTCCTTACAACAGTACCTTCTCCAAAAACGAACTGTCTTACTTTCTTTTTAAACAGTACTACCCACAACAATGTAAAAAGCGACTGCAACAAGGTAGTTGTATCCACAACACCCGCATGCATTTTTTTGCGAAACGATGTAGGAAGTTGATATTTAGTTATAAATTTTTCAGACTTTTTATTCCAACTCAACAGGTGTGTGTCAAACACCTCAGACAACCAGATATACTTTGCAGCAAGAAACCCCGAATTATACGGAACCTCATGCATCACCAGCATTATTTTAGGCTTGCGTGGCATTTGCTTTTTCCGATTGTTTTAATTGATACAGTGCATGATGTACCAGCTCGCCAATACCTGGCTTTATTTCGCCGGTAATACCGAACAACTTTTTAAATCCGTTTACTTCATATCCACCTTCTGCTACCTGCATATCTGTTGGAAGGTATATGCATGTACCATTCTGGCAGCCTGTAGTTATAACAGGATGTTCTGAAAAAATAGCCTTGACCATTTTAGAATAATCACATACAACCTCGGCTGATAAGCCCACTATAGTAAACACCGGCCAGAAAGAAATGCTTTTAAAACGTACCTGAACCGGTACATCATTATGAGAAAGGCTATTAATATCCAGTTTGCTTTCTGCTAACTTCAACTGTATGCTTTGTGATAAAGCACTTTTACTATCCAAACATTGCTTCACACCATGCCACAATATATCTACCCATTTGTTATAGTCAGCCGCTGATGGAAAATTTGTGAATTTAGGTTTATATTGGAATAAATAACGCAATTTGTCGACCCACCTGGTATGCGTCACAGTAGTAATATCAGCTTTAAGGTCTCCGGAGAATCCCTGCATAAACAATACAGTAGTTTGTGCATTTAAATGCGCTTTTATGTACTGCCGTATTATACCTATATATTCAGAGGTAACAGTAAGCCTGTTTACAAAATGTACAGGATGACAAGCATAACTCCAGATCACAGCTTCAGTTACACCCTCAGCATTGGTAAACTTTACCAATTTAATTCCTGTATCAGTTGGCTTATTATAATCAGGATACAATAGTGTCTTAAACGAGAACTTTCCATTATCAAATCGCAACAGTCTTTTCCTGCGTGATACATTGATCGCTGCAGCACTCTCATGAAATGAAACACTTACCTCTTTAAAGTTGGTGCTCAACACTTGCTCCGTAAGTTGCAATAACTGCGATTTTACAAATGCAAAGTACGACGGATCAAAAGCTCCTAATCCTGTTATTTGTTTATCTAATGCTGGTGCAAAATGGGTATGGGATGCCTGCATCCAAATATCAGCTTCATTAAGATTGAGCTTACTACCATACTTATCCATTACTGCAATCAACAACTCGTCCGGCACAAACAACGTGTCTAAACCATAAAACAATACATACTTATTTTCTTGCTTCAATATTACCAGGCTTATCTCCAGGTAGGTATCTATATCTTCAAAGTTTTCATTTCTATCAGGGAACCCTGCCAATGGCATGGGTACCGACGGAGTAATATCAATACTGCCATGAGCTAATAAAGTAGTTTCTTTTAAATCGGCTGACATCTATATTTCTATAAAACTACTTTGGCAAATTGTGCAAGCGTCAACAACATTGATACCGAATAACCGTTTGCAGCGTTGGGATTTTTATAAAACTCATCCAGCAATGCATTTATTTTTTCAGCGGTAACAATTTTATTAAATGCAGGGTTGTCTAAAAGTATGCTCTCCAGGTTCTTTCTCCCGTTATCATTCAGGTAAAACACCTCCCAATTGCGTTGGATAGGCTTTTCAGCAAATAAAGTGCGTTGCAGTTTTTTAAATACCCTATAAATGATATTGCGGTTATTGAGCCATTTGTACAGGTATAAATTACTGCCATAGTCTTGCCAGGTAATACGTGCAAGATCAGGTTGATATTTTTTTAGGTACTCGATCTGTAAATGCCTTTTTTTGACCATACTTGTTGGTATTGTTAAAAAAAGATCGGCAATGCGTTTATCATAAAACGGCAAAACAGGCAGTACTGCAGCCTGGTACATACGAATGCTGGATAATGTCCACCTGAACGACCATTGGTCTGTTTTAAATATTTTAAACCTGAAGTCGGGGTCTTTGATATACTTATACTTGTCTACGAAGTCTGAAAAATATTGCTCAAGGTATGCTTTGCCGTTAGGTAAATGGGGTTCAGAAACATTCTTCAACAACCATTCACTGCCTCTTTTTAGTATCTTTTTTCGAAATGCAGCGAGTAATTGTTCATGCTCATTGCCTTCAAATCCATCAATACCCATCGAATCCATCCATACATCGCCCCAATGTCCACCAATTACCACGTCTGAATGCTTTTCAAGCCACTCTTGCATACAGGCTTGTCTTGTACCATCTATATACTGAAACAACTCTACGGCATCTGTAATTATTTGTTTCTTCTCAAACAAATAGTTAGGCACTACATATTGTTCAAACGGTATATTCCGGGCAGATGCAATCTTTCCGGCAATAGCTGTTTCTACTGAAGTGTTTGTATATCCGTAAGAATATCCTTTAAGAGGAATTGTATCTATTTGAGTAATGACACCAGCCAATGTTCTTGAATCCAGCCCACCTGATATGGGGATAGACACCCTTTTAGCCTGAACAGCTCCTTTAACGGATACTTTCAGTATTTGGTCAAGCGAAGCCAAATTTTCACTCAGGGATGCATTAGAAACATTATGCGACCATTGCCAATACCTGCTTTTACCGGTAAGCTGTAACGAACTGTTGAAGGAGTAGCAACTGGCAGGTTCTATTATTTTGATAGATTCCAGGTAGGTACGGTCTTCAGGGAAAAAACCCATTGCAATAAAACCGGTTATACCTTTCCAGTCAAGTTTCTTATCTGCAGCCTGCTGCGCCATGCCTATATAATAAGTACCTAATACCCCTTGCGATGAAGACTGGCTATAATAAGCATGATAAGTACCGAACCTATTTGTGAATACGTGTACGTTATCGCTTACAGTATCTACAAGGAATATGATATAGTGACCGGCAGGGTCATTAAACCCTGCTGCATTTTCAATGTAATTGATGCATCTGCTTAAGAGCTCTTTATGGTCAATGATTTCATAAAAATCTCCTAGCACCATCATTTTATACCTGCTATTATCGACTTCTTTGAGAATAGGATAATTATTGTTTACAGAACGGCTATACCATAATTCTACATTACCTGCCTGTTCCTTTTTCCAGCCTGCATTTTCAATACGATGATTATTGGGTGTATTGCCGGGTGCTCCTATCCATATGTCGCAAAATGCACTCATCTCAACATCATACTTTTATATACATCTGCAAAAGCATTGGCTTCAATCTCCAAAGTATGCAATGCATACACTCTTTTTCTTGCATTATCTCCCATTTGCTTTGCAAATGCATTATTACCCATATAGCGCTTTATTGCGAGTGCCAGCGCACCTGCATCACCTGGCGTAAATAATAAACCTGTTTCCTCATGTTTAACCAGATCGCGGCTACCAGCCACATCACTTGCTATACACGGCGTTGCTGTTGCCATAGCCTCTATTAAAGCTACCGGACAGCCTTCTTCGTGCTTCCCGATGTTGGTGGTAGGTAGCACAAAACAATCAGATGCGTTCAGCAATTCATTAACAGCCGATACACTGCCTGCCAACAGCACTCTGTTTTCCAGGCCAAGTTCCTGTATCAATGACCTGACTTCATTCAAATACAATTCATCGCGCTGCGCGCCGGCAAGTATTACAAAAACATTGTCCATACCCGCTACAGCACGTATTAATGTCAACTGGTCCTTTACTTTTACAATTTGCGCTATACAGCTTATAAGAAATGCATGAGCCGGTATATTATACTTTACCCTGTGCGTTTTATCATGAGCAGCTGTGAAACGTGCAGTATCAACGGCTCCTGTAATAAAAACAGCCTTATTCTTTAGTAGGTTACCGGAAAAATATTTTTCCAGTAAAGTGGTATTTCTAACAACGACCTTTTTAGACAGGAAGCTTTTCACCTTCCATGCCAGCCTGTCCCAATTCATGCTCTTTTTTACATACATGTACTTTGCACCGGCAAAGTATGCCGTAAGAGCTTCTGTATAATCAGAAGACCAATGAAATGATTGCCAAATATCGAATTTATAAGCCTTGAAGGGAGCAGCATATGCTCTTGCTTTGCTAAGCTTGTTGACGATGCCTTTTTCTTGCTCAGCTATAAAGGGCTGCACTATAACAGTGTATCCTTTGTCGATTATTTCCTGGTACAAGCCCCCGCCTTCCTGGCCTACTGCAATATATGGGTCAAACACACCTTTATCGAGGCGCTCAATAATATTGAACATTTCCCTTCCACTGCCTGCAGTGGTAAAATTGGGGATAGTAAAAAGTATTTTTATCTTCTTCAACCTGCCAGTGAGTTATTTGCCCATTTCTGCATTGCATATACGATCCATACACCCCAGCTATTTCCTACACCGGTCTTCAGGTACTGACGTACATATTCTTTTAGCAATGTTTCATTATAGTGTTCAGCACCAAACAATTTTGCATCTAACACTTGCTCCTCAACATCTCTACGCAACCCACCTAATAAGTAATCATGGTAGGGAATACTGAATCCCTTTTTCTTTTTATTAATAATATCCTCAGGATAATACTGCTTCTGTACTTCCTTTAATATATACTTTAACGAATGATGATTGATAGTTAATTCAGGCTTTACATTCCATGAAAAATCTATAATTCTCTTATCCAGGAAAGGAACACGTACTTCCATACTGTTATGCATACTAGCCCTGTCCACCTTTACTAATATTCGTTGCATATGGGCATAATATTCATTCCACCTAAGCCACAATAAAATGTCTTCTTTAGTTTTTGCACCAGTATAATCATACAAATAGTCAACATTTGCGCTGTGTTTACAATTACCGAACAATTGATTCGAAAAACTGTAACCCAGATGCAGATGTTTATTTAGCTGGAAATGACCGATAGTATCAAAAGTACTAATACCATAACTAACACGCTTACCAAGCTTTCTTTCTATCCCTGCGTATAATTTTCTTATTGCGCTCGGGTATTTATAGTAATGTATACTGTTTGCTACATGTTCAAACCTCGGGTAGCCCCAAAAAAGCTCATCTCCCCCATCCCCGGAGAGCAATACAGTTAAATGTTTCCTGGCCAGCTTAGTGATAATATATGTTGGCAAAGAGCTTGGATCACCAAAAGGCTCGGAATAAGCTAAAAAATGTTCGTTACAAAGTTGTTCTATAGAATTGGAATTGAGCGTTTCGGTAATATGGTTCACATCAATGCTATTTGCATACAGCATTGCCTGTTCCAGTTCACTCATCTCCTCATGTTCTACATTGAAAGTAAAAGCATGAATATCATTTTTCTGCTTTTTAGATACCGCTGTTATTAAAGAGGAATCAATACCACCAGATAAAAATGTACCAATAGGCACATCTGAAACCAATTGATCTTTTACTACGCTATATAGAAGCTCTTTAAAATGCTGTACTGTTTTAGGGTCTGTTTCTTTCTCCTGAACATTTTGAGGAATAGCAGGGTAACTTGCAAACATGGATTTTTTCACCTGCAGTTCATTACTCACAATAAGCATCTCACCCGGTTGCAGTTGGAATATATTTTCATATACTGTATTCGGCGCCTGCATATATCCCAACTCCAAATAATCCCTGACACCGGAAAACCGGGTAGATAATTTACCCGCAAAAAAAGGATGTTTATAGACTTGGTCAAACTGTGATGCGAATACAATGCCGTCTTTCGTCACTCCATAAAAAAGCGGTTTAATTCCGGCAAAATCTCTGGCAAGTAAAAGCTCTTTCTTTTCCAGGTCGTAAATGGCTAAAGCAAACATGCCATTTAATAGACCAGGTAATTGAGCTTTATCTATCCGATCAATTAATTGCGCTACTACTTCAACGTCACTTCCAGATCGCAATTGGGAATCGCTTATTCCAAACTGATTTTGTAATTGCTTATAATTATAAATTTCCCCATTTAGAATTACCATATAGCGGCCGGATGGGGATTGCACAGGTTGCATACCACGTTCGCTCGTATCTAAAATGGAAAGCCTGTTAAAACCAAAAGTAGCAGCACCTGCTTCCACAATCTCAGACGCATCTGGGCCTCTTCGTTTACTCAAACAAAGCAACGCAGAAAACATTTTCTTATCTGTTTTCACATTTACACTAACCTCACCAAGTATACCGCACATAATTATCTGCCTGTGTATTATTGAATTTCTAAAAGCTCTTCGAACTTATTTTTTAAAACATCCGGATTAAAATGCTTTTGATAATAATCCAGTCCGTTGTCAACTAAATTTGCTTTCAGAGCGGGGTCGTTTATCAGGTCTTCGAGTTTTGATCTCAGATCATCGGGGTTATTAAACTCAAACAGCAACCCGTTATGTTTATGTTCAACAATTTCTTTTACCCCAATCACATTGCTGCATACATTAGCAATGCCTTTATTCATACACTCTATAACTGCGATAGGCTGCCCTTCATATTCAGTGGGCAATACGTTAATGTCAATAATATTCAGCCAGTATTCAGGGTTAGTTACTTTGCCAATAAAATACACATCTTTCGCTAATCCCAACCGCTCGACAAGAGCGGTTAATTCACTCCTCGAAGAACCATCTCCAATTATTACCAGTTTTATGTTTTGTCGATTCATCTGCGAAAATGCTTCCACCAGGACATCGACATGTTTCATTGTTATAAGCCTGCCTATAAAACCCAGCACAACAGCATTTTGTTCAATACCAAGTTTCCTTTTTATTTCTGTATTTATTCCCTTATTTACCGGCCCAAGGTCATTTACAAAATAATAAATAACCCGAATATTGCCAGGCATAAGTTGAGACAATGTACTGTAGTGATTTTTCAGACTATAGCTGCCAAACAGGATAACATCGTTTTTTTTAGTAAAAATTTTCAGCAGCCTCGCATACCAGTGTTTTTGTAGGGTCTTGTTTTCTATAGAATGTATCTGTAAAACAAATTTTATCCCGAGTAAATAACAGATAACAAGTGGGATTAAAATATTTGCATGGTGATCATGGGAATAAACAATATCGGGCCTGTTTTTCCTTAATTCAGAAAATAGCCTGAACGGGTATAAATATTTGTTAGAGCTTCTTATCAACTTACTGATACGATAAGAAAAGGATAAGTAGAACGTAGAGGTTCTCAAACAAGGTTCTACAGTTGCTCCAGTAGCTTTGAATTTTTCAATAGCGTCCCCTGGGCCCAGAGTGTATAGAAATTTTATTTCCTCAATTTTTGGGGTATCAATTTTTGCTAAAAGATGCAGCAGAAAATTATTAATACCTCCTGCATTCAGCGTTGTAACAATAAATGTTATCTTCTTTTTCAAGATTAGGGTTGGTTTATTATAGTTTTAGACCTGTAAGAAATACACTTCCCAAATAATGACAACACACTGTATTTCTTATACAATTTAAAGCCATTTCTGGTTAATACATTCTGCATTCCGTGGTTATACTTATCCGTGTAACATTTTACCTTCTTATAATTATTTTCACTTAAAAATGCCACCACTTTCTCTACCAGCAATGAACTCGCTCCTTTATTTCTAAAATATTCGCTTGTATATACATGATATATCCAAGCCTCTTTGTCTTGAATTCTAACAGTCTTTCCAATTTCCTTAATGTTTATGATATTTTCCGTAGCTACCCATAAGAATGCATATTGGTTATCGTCTTGAATAATCAAGTATCCTATATCTGAAGTATTGCTTAACCTTTCTTTGAACATTTGGTGAAACACATGGGGTAATAACTTCAAATTATTTAGAGTAAGTTGAGACGTTTCGAAATAATCATTTTTAGACTTTATTCCCTTTCTACCAATATCCAATTCATAAAAATACTCGGTATTTAATCGAGGGATTTTTTTTATGAGATATCTGTAAGCTTTATATAATAATATCTTTGACATCGCTTAATCCAATAGACTCAACATCATAATTAGAGGTCAGGTAACGATTATAATCGTAAATGCTTTGCTTAAATAAATTTACTTCTTCCCAAGTATTTGTATAAGGGCTAGCACTCGGATACACTTCATTACTATGAAACATCATATTAAGAACAATAGCTTTGCTGTCCCTAAATCTGTGCACATAAAATTCAGTCAATTTTTGCATGCTATCTAAAGAGTGTCTATATGGGCCAAGATAATAGTGTCTATTATCTTTCAAACCTAGTTTAGATAAAATGCTATTCTTCAATCGAGATTTATTAGGATTAAGCAACTTGGCCAAGTGTGGATATTTATAAACCAGTCCTGTAAGACTTGTCACTGGCACTTCCATAATTGACATATCGCCCTTCTTAAGATAATTGGATGATGAAGGATAATATGGCTGCATATACGCACCCCAATAATCTACAGATTTATTGTTCCCAAATGTACATTTTCGGTATGGCATTATGCTGCTGTCAACTTTATATCCTAAAGATTGAAGTATAGACAACGTATCAAAACTCATCCCATATCTACCGGCTCGAAAACTAGTAGGCTGGACTCCTGTTTTTTCTTTAAATAGTGTCGTAAGATTTTTTAATTTTTCATATTCAACCTCTTTGCGTAATTCTACCTGGGTTAAAAAGGTTGAATAAGGATTCTCTATAGGTTCAGGTGAGATAAATTCAGAATGAAGGTGAGTGCCTAATTCAACATTCTTTTGTCCTTTTAGCACTTCCATACTTAACTGATCATATATTATTTCAGGGCTTAAAAGATAAGTAGCCTTGATGCCGCAATCTGAAAACAGCGGTTCTAAAACTTGAGGAACACTCTCATAAATATTTTTAAACGATATGGGATAAGTAATCCCCCAATCATAGCTTTTATCGCATTCCGTATCAATTGTTAAAACGAAAAAAATCTTTTTCCTCATTAGTTAAATATTCGTTTTGTTTTAGCAAAAACTTTTTTCCAATATTTCCTTTTCCATACCTCTATATATTTAGCGAAGGAATTTTCGTTCTTTCTATATATTTCTCTGCTATCCAAATATATTTTGTCTTTAAAATTTCCATATAAACCACTAACCCCTGAATCAAATGATTTGTAATTGTTTTCAGCGCAATATTTTATTAATTCGGTACAAAGCCATAATCCATATCCATGTTTAGATCTTTCAGAGGCCATATTAGCATAGTTTAAAGACCTTTCATCATCAATTAATAACATTATTGCTTTTATTTTTTCATCATGATAAAGACAACCTAATTTTAGCCACTTTAAAGGAAGGGCTTTTAAATCTTCAACGGTAAGCTTATAGATTTCCTCTGCACTAAGGTGTGAAGGTTGTTTCAATTTATTGAAGTGAAATTTGTAAAACTCCATGTCAAAGTTTATTACTTTCATTTCAAGATTCCCTAATGCTAATTTCTTTTTTGAATATGTTTGTATTGTGGGAAAATTCTTATGTGGTTGTAATGATGATTCAGAACGTCTTGCTAGATAAGAGTCGAAATCTGTTACTGATAAATACCAAAATACATTTCTATAGTTTTTATTGTCTTTATCAAACGGTCTATCAGTAACAAAATTTTTCTGTTGCAATATTGGCAGGTTTTCTCTACAATAAACAAGTAAAGGCGCCCACTGATTTATCGGTTTACTGTAGATGATTGGCTTCCTTTTATCATAAAAAAATTCCCGATGCAGAAATTCATTATTAAATGTAAAATGCCAAACATTATTTTGGATTGCCAAACCTTCATTTGCTATAATCTTTACAGCTTCATGGTAATTAATTATCCTTTTCTTTGAACTCATTTTTTTAGTTTAAGCATTCGCTTAAGTTTTAACTTACTATACTTATTTAATAAACTTATAGCCTGCATATTTAACGGTTCTATAGACAGTGCAATTTTACAAAATTTAATAGCCTCCTTTAAATCATTATTACTATAATAGTGCTTAGAGGCAGTTAAGTATCCTAATATACGCACGTCCTCAAACAAAGCATGTTCACTTAAAAAATCCCTATGTTTAAAGGCTATATACTCTGTGGTTTCGTGCACATTCTTCATTAAATTTGTAACCATCGAAGTTTCATACCTTCGATACAAGTAAGTGATAATAGGTAAGTAACATCCTTTATATTTATGTTTTAAAACATTTATCCAGTATTCATAGTCTTCATTACCTTGTCGCAAAACAGCAGATTCGTCATAATTGACAATATCAAAAATTTCTTTTTTTATAAGTACCCCGGCCCCCCCAGGACATTTTAATTTTATTAACCTATACACATCAAACGGTATAAATGCATTGACCTTATTCTCTGTTCCAAACATATAAGAATTCCCATAAAAAAAATCGTATGCCGAAACTTTCTGTATAAGATTTGCGTAGTACTCGAGGATATCTATAGGCAGCATATCATCAGCATCAAGGCATATTACCCATTCAGCCACTGCGCTCTTTATACCGGTATTTCTGGTTGCTGCTAACCCTTTATTTACTTCATGCTCAATTACTTTAATTCTATTATCATTATACGTCTTTATTTCTTCAAATGGTAGATCTTCCTGTGCATGTGGACCATCAATAACTACTATAATCTCAAAATCCTGGAAGGTTTGGTACAACACTGATTCCAGGCAATCTTTAAAATACTTTTTTGCTTTATAATATGGGATAATAATCGAAATAGCAGGCATATTATTTTCTTTTAAAAAGGTACCAATGCTGCTCTCCTATCATTCCTTGTTGCACTAGTTTATAGGAGATAGAATTGAACAGCTCTGCATAATTGTGAAAATACAGGTAGAATGAATTTTTTGTAACCTTAGGCTTCTGTGTTATGGATTCATTTATGTAAACGTAGTCTGCCACATCTGCAATATGATGTACATATTTCATAAGCTGGGCAGGAGGTATATGCTGCAATACCCTATTGGAAATTAAGATCGAATTGGCCGGATTATTTTTTATTTCGAAAAAGTTGTTCTTAAAAATATAACGTCTGCCATCATTCAATTTATCTAAGGCTATCTTTAATGAGGCCTCAGAAATATCATACAGAATGATTGTGTCCAAACTTTTGAGCTCTTCCCATAATGGCACTAGCCTTCCCGGCCCGCAACCAAAATCAATACACGAGCTTATATTGTTTGACTGTATTAGTTCACTTATTACGGCATAGTCTTTATTTTCATTATCATATTGCTCATATAATTTACCTGCATAATCATCCCAAAACCGCTTGTTCAGGAATTTTACGGAGTATCCTCCTTTTCTAATAAAAAAGTTAAATATTCTCTTATACAGATACATTATAACGGTTTAGTCGCTAAAGCAATTTGATAAACATTTGGCTCTCTGACACTGAAGAATTTCCTTAATTTTTTTGCGTAGAAACCAATTTTGGGCTTAAGTGGAGAAAAACTATAGTGCTGTAATACAGTAAAATTGTTTTCTCTTAATTTTTGATTTAATGCTCCTTCAGTTATCCAATTCTCAATAGTTTGAAAAACCGTTCTATTCCTACTCCATTTTGTAAAAACCTCCTGTCTTGGTGTAGTAATAACCAATACGCCGCCAGGCTTCAACAAGGCATATAGTTGATTAATAAACTCATCCTGGTTTGGATATGGTACGTGTTCAATAACTTCAGAACATACTATTATGTCAAACTGAGCCTTATGGGAATTGTAAAATTCTGTTAGCCCGTAATTAAGAAACTTTATATCCGGCAATGTTTGTTGTGCCAGCTGGCATATATCTGTTTCGGGCTCGATTCCGGTTACATTGGTATACAAATTGAGAATGTTTGAAAGCCATCCTCTTCCGCTGCCTACTTCAAGCAAATCGGGTTTATGAGTAAATTTTGAGAGGGGCAGAAAAAGTAAACGGAAAATATGATACATCCGTTGCGCTTCGTCTCCATTTGGAAATTTAGTATTCCAATTATCTTTAAAAAATGTACTGTATGAGAATTTGTTTTCCATATTAATCATTAAAAGACCATTTACACCTTGGCTTTATACTACCTACTACATTAGCCGGCAAATCATTGGAGCTACCTTTATTAACTACTTCGAATGCTAAACAATTAGGGGCATGAAAAATATCTTCTTTACTATCCCCAAACCATAAAGAGATACTGTAAGTACCATTTAACAACTTCGGTTCATCTATAACTACTTGTATTTCCCCTTTGTAATAAACATTCCTGCTAAACTGCACATTGTCAAACTTCGGATTTGATGCAAAAATGGGAACGCTTAATTCATTGGTTACTACAAACCCTAAATTAGGCATATCAACACCCGTTTCCGTTTCGTATCTAACATTTAAAATCAAGGCATTATCCTTTTGCTTAACAGACACTTCTTTAATTGGTTTATTTTCAAAATACGCTTCCGTATTAGCGGCATTCACTAAATACTGCCTGATGATATCATTAGAATCGCCTATTGCCCTTTTGGTTCCATGCTCAAGCATCATACACTTATTGCATAGTTCGGCTATTGCACCCATATTATGGCTTACAAAGAGTACCGTGCGCCCCTGATTTTTACTTACATCCTGCATTTTACCGAGGCATTTCTTTTGAAATTCACTATCCCCAACCGCCAATACCTCATCTACAATTAATATTTCAGGCTCTAGATGGGCTGCTACAGCAAATGCCAGCCTCACATACATACCGCTGCTATAGCGTTTTACAGGCGTATCTATATATCTTTCTACTCCGCTGAAATCTACTATCTCATCAAATTTTTGTTTTACCTCGGCCTTCCTCATTCCCATTATAGCACCATTGAGGTAAACATTTTCCCTGCCGGTAAGGTCGGGGTGAAAACCTGTGCCAACTTCCAATAAACTCGCTATACGGCCTTTTACCTTTATACTGCCACTAGTGGGGGCTGTTATTCTCGATAGTAGTTTTAATAAGGTCGATTTGCCAGCACCGTTTTTACCAATTACACCCAGCACTTCACCTTGTTCAACATCAAAATTGATATCTTTCAGACTCCAGACAAATTCAGAATTGCCTTTAACGCTTCTATCGTTTGTCTCACCAATTTTTGTAAAAGGATCTTCTTTCCCTCTAACCGACGCCCACCACCGGTTTATATCCCGGGAAATAGTACCAGTCCCAATTTCACCAAGCCTGTAAAGCTTACTTAAATCTCTTACTTCAATTACCTTACTCATTATTCTGGGGTTTATACATTGTCCATAAATGTTTTTTCTACCCTGTTAAATATTAATGTACCTATCACAAATAGCACTACAGACACGATAAAACTTTGCAGCAAGGCAACCCAGGAAAACATTCCCGCACCAATGAAACCAAACTTAAATGTTTCGATTATGGGCGTCATAGGATTTAACTCCATTATCCATTTATACTTAGGGCCTATTGAAGACAAGGGATAAATAACGGGGGTTGCATACATTAACAATTGTATGCCAAAAGCTACCAGGAATCTAAGGTCCCTGTATTTGGTGGTCAGTGCGCTGATGATCATTCCTGCACCAAGACCAAGTATTGCCATATCTAATATCAATAATGGCAACAGTAGTAAAGTCCAGTTGGGCGCAATGGCAGCATTTGTAGACAGATAATAAACGTATACTACTATAAATAATAAAAGCTGTACGCCAAATTTCATTAGATTGGAAATGACTACAGACAAAGGCACTGCCAATCTTGGAAAATATACTTTACCAAAAATGTGCGCATTCTTAATAAAAGTGTCAGAGGTGGTAACTAAACAATCAGAAAAATAATTCCATAATGTAATTCCGGCCAGGTAAAATAATATTTTGGGCGTTCCATCTGTTGAAATATTGGCAATATTTCCAAACACTACCGTGAACATTATGGTGGTAAGTATTGGCTGGATAAAAAACCAGATAGGGCCCAGGATAGTTTGTTTATAGACCGTAGAAAAATCTCTCTTTACAAACATCCGTATAAGATCTCTATAATGCCATAATTCTGAAAAATTAAGGCTCAGCGCTTTTGTTTTGGGTTTTATTTCAATATCCCAATCACTGGTTGACATCTAATAGTATTATACTTTTATGTAAATGGCCATGAATAACGGCCGTTATTGTTTTGAGACTATACCGTTTGAAAGGATATAATGTTCATTGCTTTCAGGACAAACAGCCTGGTTTTGTCCATCAAAATTTAACCTGTGCCCATACTCACTCATCCATCCTATTTGCCTGGCCGGGTTACCTACAATCAGTGCATATGGCGGCACCTCTTTGGTAACAACAGCACCGGCACCAATAAAAGCAAACGCACCAATATTATTACCACATACTATTGTAGCATTGGCACCGATCGTAGCGCCCCTGCCCACATGTGTTTTCTCATAATGGCCGCGACGATTTACATTGCTGCGTGGATTAATAACATTAGTAAATACACACGATGGCCCTAGGAAAACATCATCCTCACAGGTAACCCCGGTGTATACCGAAACATTGTTCTGTATCTTAACATTATTTCCCAATACAACTTCCGGCGATATAACTACATTCTGCCCTATGTTACATTTCTTGCCAATGCTGCAGTTTGACATAATGTGTGAAAAGTGCCATATTTTAGTGCCTTCACCTATTGCACATCCTTCGTCAATAATGGCACTGGGATGCGAAAAGAAATTGGCTTGTGTGTCTGACATGCTATATAATTATAAACGTGCCGCTACAGATTTTTTATCCAGGCAACCTTTTACATCATAAACTATCCCCTTCTCTTTCAGGTAACCCTGCCAATCTTCTCCTATAAACTCGTTATGCGATACAGCAAGTATTACAGCATCATATTTCTTAGTACTATCCAGTTGACTCAAGGTGTCTACACCGTATTCATGTTTTACTTCTTCAGGATTCGCCCAAGGATCGTATACCGTCAGATTCATGGAGTATGAATTCAATTCAGACAGTATATCTACTACTCTTGTATTCCTTACGTCCGGGCAGTTTTCTTTAAACGTAACACCCAGTACCAATACGTCTGCATTTTTCACAGGGATACTTTCACGAATCATAAGTTTCACCACTTCATTGGCTATATAGCCACCCATGCCGTCATTCAACCTTCTTCCTGCTAATATTATTTCCGGGTGATAACCCACTTCCTGTGCCTTTTGTGCCAGGTAATATGGGTCTACCCCTATACAGTGGCCACCAACAAGGCCCGGTTTGAATGCCAGGAAATTCCATTTAGTACCTGCTGCTGTTAAAACATCATGGGTATCAATACCCATACGGTTAAATATTTTAGCCAGTTCATTTACAAAGGCTATATTAATATCACGTTGCGCATTCTCAATCACTTTTGCAGCTTCTGCCACTTTAATGCTGGATGCTTTATGTGTGCCTGCAGTAATGATAGAGCGGTAAACGCTATCTACTTCTTCTGCTATTGCATCTGTAGAACCTGAAGTTACTTTCTTGATCTTTGTAACAGTATGATGTTTATCTCCCGGGTTGATACGCTCGGGAGAATACCCGCAAAAGAAATCTGTATTGTATTTTAATCCCGATACTTTTTCAAGTACAGGTACACATTCATCTTCTGTTACACCGGGATATACAGTAGATTCATACACAACAATATCACCTTTTTTCAACACCTTACCTACTGTTTCGCTTGCTTTATACAACGGGGTCAGATCAGGACGATTATATTTATCTACCGGGGTAGGAACAGTTATGATGAAAAAATTGCATCCCGCTATGTGTTCCAGGTTATTAGTGCAATACAATCCTTTCTCTTCAGGCAGGCCGGCAGTAATAACTTGTTTTAAGAACTCATCTTCTACTTCAAGTGTGCGGTCATAGCAGTTATTCAATTCCTGTACCCTGCCACCATTAATGTCAAAGCCTATAACAGGATAATGCTTAGCAAATTCGGCTGCAAGTGGAAGCCCTACATAGCCCAGGCCAATGACCGCAATTTTATACCCAGAGTTATTCATGATCGGTGAAAGAAATTATCTTTTTTTAGAAGCTTGTTTAGATGCGTTTTTTATTCTTTTTAGAATATTCGAGAATATACCGGTATTCGTTTCTTCATAATAACCACTGCCATAGCCGTAACCGTAGCCATAACCGTAGCCATAACCATAGCCATAACCACCTCCATGTTTTGAACTTACATCATTTATTACAAGGCTCATTTTAGGCATTTTACCACTTAAATACAACTCATTCGCAGCCTTTACCTGCTGCTTATATGTATAACCCTGGCGGGCAAGGTAAATTACTGCGTCTACATGTTTACTCAGCAGTTGAGCATCTGTAACTAAGCCTACCGGGGCTGTATCTATAACTATATAGTCAAATTGTTCGCGCAGCATTTTGAAGAACTCATCCACCTTAGGCATCATGATCAGTTCTGCAGGGTTTGGCGGTACAGGGCCGGAAGGCACTACAAAGAAATTATCTGCAGCACCTGATGGCACTATAATATTGTTCAACTCATCCTGGCCTATAATATAGTTAGAAAATCCTTTGCTGTTATCCAGGCCCAGGCTTTTAGATATCTTAGGTTTGCGGAGGTCAAGTTCCAGCAGCACCACTTTTTTACCCGATATGGCTAATGTGGCTGCAATGTTAATAGCAATAAACGATTTACCCTCACCACTCATACTGGATGTCACCATCAGTACTTTCTCACTTTTATCGGTAAGTAAAAACTGAAGATTGGTTCTTAATGCCCTAAACTGTTCCGCAACAACATTCCTGCTATTTTTTACGGCTACTACCACATGCTCATTATCGCTATGCCCTATTTCACCAATAACAGGCATATTTGTAGCACGCGTTATATCATCTTTCGTTATCACTTTTACATTGAACAGTTCCTTTACAAATACAATAATAGACGGGATAAGCAGGCCAATAACCACGGCCATCAAGTATATTTTTGATTTATCGGGGGTGAGGGGCTTGCTGCGGCTCTGTGCCGGATCAACAACAGTAGCAGTGGCAATAGTTGCAGATTTAGAAATAGCTGTTTCTTCGCGCTTTTTTAATAAAAACAAATAGAGTTCCTGTTTAATATTTTGTTGCCGTGAATATTCCAGGAATATCCTTTCTTTGGCAGGCACTTGTTTTATTCTTACATCCAGCGCACCGGTACGTTGCTTTAAATTATTTATGGCAACCAGCAAATTCCTTTTTATTGAGGCAATATTTCCTTTAATATCAGCTCTCAGAGACTCCAGTTGCTGTGTAAGATTTCTTACATAAGGACTACTTTCTGTATTCGTCATGAGCATTTGCTCGCGTTGAAGCTGTATCGTGTTATACTTCTCAATAAGCCCGTTAAGCACCTGGTCTTGTACATATAGCGTGGACGGAACCACCCGTTGGTTATTATTATTATCGCTTAAATATTTCTCTAACAGCTCAACGATCTTTAACTGAACTTCCTGTTTGGTTAATTCAATTTCATTTGCATTATTGTTCTCTATCAGCAATTTTGATTGTGCTTCCAGATCGGTCAATTCGTTTTGCTGTTTAAACCCTTCTATTTGCTTTTCTACTCCTGTCAAATCCTTGCTTACAAGCGCCAGGCGGTTATCAATGAAATCAATGGTACCGTCCGCAATTCTGTTGCGGTCATCTATGTTAGCCTGTATATACTCTTGTATAAGCCTGTTCAAAACATCTTCCCCTCTTTTAGGTATCGCATCAGTAACAGACATACCCAGGATACTAACATTCTTATTGATAGTCCCTACATCCAGCCTTGACAAGTACACCTCTGCTACACTTTTAGTAGGCTTAATAACTACAGTATACTCATCTTTCAACTCTGCATTAAATTCATAATTTTTCTCTATGGTACACTTTCCCACAGATAGCGTTATTGTATCACCATACCTTACTTTTTTAGATTCTTTCCCTTCTGTTATCGTGATATAACCATCATTTATTTTAACAGGGAAAGAGTAAACAGCATGTATAGCAGTATCTTCTACGAGCGGAATAAACCTAAATGGAATTTCATTTTTATATAATTCTGCTACTTTTATCCTGCCTGGTGCCAGGTAGCTCACATTCAAGCCAAGCCCTTTTACCACCCTGGCCATCAATGGTCTTCCATGCAGCAACTCTATCTCATTGTCTATATTTCTTATTGATGATTGCCCTCCTATCTGTTGGAGGATATCTAGGTCAATACCTCCGGTCCCCTTTCTTTCATCTTTTATCAGCAGCTTGGCAAATACAGGATATTGAGGTGTAGAGTACCTTATATAGGTATAGGCTATCGCTAAGCTTACTATTACCGACAGTAAAAAATACTTCCAGTAAAAAAATAATTTTGTCAGCAGTTTTTCAATATTTACCGAATTATTTTCATTACTGCTTTCGGCAAATACAGGTTGTATATTCTCTTGCATAAATAGATCCTAGTTTCTTAAAAGAGATAGCATTGCTATTGCTATCGACAACAGGGACGCTGTCAGTGTTATGTAACGGTCTTTACTTGTATCTGTGGTAACGGTCCTTGATTTCGCTTTATTTGGTTCCACATAAACGATATCTCCCGGATGCAGGTAAAAATAAGGTGATTGGAAAATGGCTGATGAATTCAGATTGAACCGCACAAAAACCTGTTTGCCGCCCTCTTCATGTATCAGCATAACATTTTCGCGGCGACCGGTAGGAGAAAGATCTCCCGCCAGGCCTATGGCATCTATAACGCTAACCTTTTCATTGTTTATCACTTTTTTGCCCGGCTGGCTTACATCGCCTAATACAGTGATGGTGAAGTTTGCATACTTCACATTCACTACGGGTTCAACATAAAATTTATGCGCCTTATCACGTATAGCATTCCTGGCTTCAGAAGTGGTCATGCCTGCTACCTGCACACGGCCTACCAGGGGCATCTCTATATATCCTTCTTTATCTACTAGGTAACCCGGTATATTATTGGTATTTGCTTCACTGGCTACTGCTGCTGAATGGCTTAAGGCTGAAGTGCTCTGTGCATCGATCGTCTGTATAGACACCTGCAATATGTCGTTGGGCTGTATTTTAGGCTCTGTATACTGGGCTTTGGTAAGCTCCTTTGCATAACCTATTGTATCAGGTACATCCTGGAAATACGCAACATGTTTGCCTGCACGGCATGAAGACAAAAAATAGCTAAAGCATAAAAAAGCAATGCAATATGACCAATTGCGCAGTATTCCCATTATCCTAAAATTTTTCAAAAGTACGTTGAAAACAGCGGTGAGCAAATTATACGATGTATTTATGTAATGACTAAGCTTTAGCATCAGGGATTAGTTTTTTATATTTTAACGCAAGAAGCTCACCACCTTCCTGTTCAAACCACTGCTTTAATTGATCACTTACCCGGGCGTGTTCTACTTTATTTGCTGAAAAATACATTAATTTATTTGCTATTTCATCCGCATCATTTGTATTAAAGAACGGCGGATAATCCATCCGGGTTTTATTCCTGAACTCTGCTGCCGGCATATCAACAAACTGGAAGAAGGGGACTCCCATAGATAAAAATTCCCAGCCGGTACCACCCCACATAGCCCCGCCAAATTCGCCACCTCCGAAATCTGTATGTTTCAATAATAACATCAACGATTTCCGGTTCATCAAGGGCACCCATATTACCTGTTTTTCAATTCCCAACTCTTTTACCAGTTTTTTTGAATGAACGGTATCCTCTCCAAACTCAAACAACACCAGCAACGGATTGTATTCCGTGGATTGTTTATAAAACTTCGCAAACCCGTTAATTAATACATCGTTACGCTTTATTTCGTAGGTCCTGGTACCGGGAGGAAAATGTGACACATGACTTAGTACGACAGGGTAGTGTCCGCTGAGACGCTCCAGTATATTTTCTACCACTGCATCCCCATGCCCCTCTTGCTGTTCTTTATTGTAAATAACCGGCATGCTCATGGGAATAATGTTCATACCTAAGCGTGCACCTTTTACACGGCTTTCTTCATCTATAGTAGCCATTAGGCGGGTGTTCTTTTTCAACCCTCTAAGCTGGTAAAAGGATTCTATCTTTTCCTTAATAGAATGTACCAGGGTATTCTTACTTATCCGGTAGGTGTATTCAATACCAACACAATACGGAGTAAATACATCGAGCTGCAAGCCTGCTTTATAAAAATAGGCCGGTGTAAAACCACAACCTATGTAAAAATCATATCCTCCAAATTGCGAACGTATATCTGCCGAAGACATTTTGAAATATTGCCCTAATGCACCACCTACTATGTTCAACGTCTTAATGTAGGGCTGCCATTTTTCAATTTCCCAGGTATCGTTACCGGGTTTAAACATTTCCAGCTCGTCTGCATACATCAGCAATTCTGCATCAACCCCATTATCGCGCAGGTATCTTAACAGCGCAAAATAGTTATTGTTCATATTGCCGATAAGGGCTACCCGCATCTGCTAATTGACGGCTTCTTCAAGTATTGCTTTCTCCGGAAAATTCACCAGCACGCCCATTCCTTTCTTCTGAAATACGACCATACTGCCTACTGCCACCGCAGAAGCACCTCCTGTATGAATGGCTTCACCCAGGTGTGCTATAGTTCCCGCACCGCCGTTAGCTATTACAGGTACGGTAACCGCCCGGCTTATTTTACTAATGATGTCCAGGTCATACCCTTGCCACGTGCCTTCACGGTCTATAGAAGTGACCAGCAATTCCCCCGCACCTTTTTGTTCTAATGCTTGTGCCCATTCGACCGGGTCAAGCGGTATCTTTTCAGTACCATCATTTACATATACCTGCCATTTACCCCAAATGTTCTTTTTCACATCAATAGAACCAATAACCGCCTGTACGCCAAAATGCCCGGCTATTTCTGTGACGAGGGCTGGTGTTTTATATGCCGCAGTATTAATGATCACTTTCTCAAAACCTATTGATAATATTTCTTTCGCTATATCGAAGGAGTTAATACCCCCGCCATAAGCGAGCGGCATGAAGCATTCATCATCTATCTGGTGTAGTAATTCAATGTTCGGTTTCCTGTGTTGAACAGATGCGCGGATGTCAAGGAAACATAATTCATCAACTTCCAGTTCATTAAATATTCTTACAGTATTAACAGGGTCGCCTATGTATGTATGATTGGTAAACTTTACTGTTTTTACCAGGCTTTCATCTATCAACTGCAGGCAGGGTATGACTCTGTTTTTCAGCATTATAAGGTTGCAAAGTTTTTAAGCAATGCCATACCGTATTTATGACTTTTTTCGGGATGAAATTGTGCCCCGATAATATTATCCTTCTGTATCATCGAATGAAAATCATTCCCATAGTGCGTGGTTGCCAGTACATCGTTTTCATTCTCCGCCTTCACATAGTAGGAATGCACAAAATAAAACTTGGGCTCGTCTGGCAATGCAGCCACAACAGGGTGGTCTTTTTCCAGTTTGATTGTGTTCCAACCCATATGCGGTACTTTCATAGTCTTGTCATCAAAGCTAAACTTCACCGTTTTTGCGGGAATCCATCCCAACCCTGCCAGCTTTCCTTCTTCACTTGATGATGTTAGCAATTGCATGCCAAGGCATATACCCAACAGGGGCACTTTATCTACCTGCACCTTTTTATCCAGCACATTCTTCAATCCCGAATCATTTATTTTTTGCATGGCTGCATCAAAGGCACCTACACCCGGCAACAGTATTTTATCTGCTGCACTTATTCTTTCCAGGTCTGCGGTTATCTCGCTTTCTACATCTATATACCGCAGCATGTTCTGTACCGATCCCAGATTCCCCATTCCATAGTCTACAATTGTTATCATCTGCCGGCTATTTTACAGGGAAGCAATATTTCAGGTAAAAACTCTTAGGCACCAGACTTGCTTTAGACAGCATATAGAAAAGCGGACGCAACCTTTCAAAACGCTTTTTATAAGTGGGGTATTCCTTCCAGTATTTAGGTGGCCTGTTCATTACCTTGTCAAACTCCTCATCCGATATCTTCAACCGCTTCTTAAAATAACTCAGCAGGTTAGGTTCCAGGTAAGGCAGTTTGTTATAATATTCATCTATAGCCAAAGCCCTGTCCATTTTACCATTCCTTACAGCTGCCGCTAGTGTATTGTTACGGTAGTCTATATGAAACTTAGTGGGGCAATAATAGCTATGAAAAAAAGAAGTCATCCTGTTTTCCAGATGGTGCCCGCCATAATATTCCCAGCCAAATTCCTTTTGAAGAAATGCCTTTGCGGCCTCTTTATTATAACTGATATACCATAAAGGGCGTATCTTCTTGATCCTTTTTACCACGGTCCATTTCATGAAATTGGCAAATGTCATCAACGGATAAGAACGCATGGGCATAGTGCCAAACTGCTTATGGATACTATAGATGTATTTACCATCGAAATAGTTTTTTCCTAACGGGGAAATACCTTCTTCAATAAAAGAGTGGCCTTCCAGCACATAACTTATTTTATACTTCGATGCTGCGCGGTATAAAGTCTCAGCTAATGCAAGGTCGGTTGAAGCTTCTATTTCCGGCACATCGGCCAGGAAAAATGCTTTGAAAATATCATCGGCCTCTTTGTTATTAATAACATGGGTGTACAGGTCTACATTCAACTTTGTTAAGACCTTTCTTATATTCTGGGTAGCTATCTTAGTATTCCAGGTATTATCGTAGTGTACTGCCAGCGGGCGCAGGCCATTCTTTATAGCCCAGTACAGCATATATGATGAATCTGTACCCCCACTCACGCCTACCACACAATCGTATTGCTTACCTGCCCCTGCTTTCTTTATTTTCTCCACTATTTCCATAATGGCTTTCTCCCCTTCAGGCTGGCCGGTATGGTATTCCGCCACAAGGGCATCTACCATATCACAATAACTGCAAACGCCCTGTTCATTGAACCTGATACCCGGAACAGTTTCATCATAAATACAGCGTGTGCATATTTTCAGATCCATTAAGCGTCAAATGGTTTTAGCAGGATTGCCCGCTATTTTACTGCCGGGTGCACAACTCTTATTTACAAAACTATTGGCCCCGACTATAGAACCTTTTCCTATTGTTACTCCTTTTGTAATAATTACATTAGGACCGATATAGCAGTTGTCTTCTATTATTGTTTCGGCATATTCATAAGGGCTCTCTCCTCCTGAAATAGCCCATTGTACCGTATCATGCGAATATACCTGCACCCCTGCTGAGATGGAACAATTGCTGCCTATAATAAGGCCGCCCGACCCGTCGAGCACCGTGAAGGGCCCAATCCAGGTGCGTTCACCAACTTTTACATCTCCCAGCACGCAGGAACTGTCATAGATACTGGTGCCTTTTCCAAAACCCAGGAAACTTGCTTTCTCCCACCTGTCAGACAAATATTCATTAGCAGGCAATACCCTGTTATACTTCATCTTTAGGTGAAGCCTTCTTTTTTTCAATTGAAATAACAGTTCGCGCAAAAACATATGCTTGGTTTAAGGACGTTCGCCGTTGAGGAATATCCTGCACCACCATTCAAAATTCATAAAGCTCCATATCAGCAAACGGTGGTTGATATGCTGTTCGGTATGCTCCTTCACTATCTGCCGTATATAGTCCTGGTTTATGAACTCACCCGAGACCAGCTTTTTATCCAGCAGCAGTGTTCTTATATATTGAGCATTTTCTCCGCGATACCAACTCTCGTCAGGCGCAGAAAAGCCTTGTTTATTTCTATTAATGATACGCTCCGGCAAATAGCCCATCATTGCTTTACGCAGTACATTCTTCCCATCATCAAACTCCTGGTATTGTCTTAACTTATTACCAAGTGCATTTTCGTCCACCCGCTTCATGTATTGCAGGTTGCCCAGTTTATGCCTTACGGGTATTTTTTGGGCTAAACTTACCAGGTCATTATCCAGGAAAGGGAAACGTTCTTCAAGGCCATTGGCCATTGACAGCTTATCACCTACTAATAGTAGGCCCGGTAAAAATGTTTTTATTTCGAAATACAGGCTGTTATTTATATGCTCTTCTGGCGTGGTGTATTTCAGCTTATCGTTGAAGGTGAATACCCTTTCAAACACTTTCCGTGGTTCGCTTATATCTATATTTTTGAACGTAGGGGCACTGAATAATTTTTGCTTATCATCATCCTCCACCAGCCTTTGCCAGAAACTATAATAGTTATCAAAGAAAGCAGATTGGTTCAGTGACTGATGTACGCGGTAATACCTCCAGGGGTATCCACCATATAATTCATCGCCCCCTGTGCCCTGCAGGCATACTTTTACAAATTTGGAAGCCAGCCTACTGATGTAGTAGTTTGGGTAACTCATACCCACACGCAGATCCTCCAGGTGGTATACCACTCTTGGCAAAGACCAGCTAAGATCGCCGGCGTTAATCACCTGTTCGTAATGCTCTGTTTTAAAATGATTAGCCATCACTTCTGCATCCAGGCGTTCATCGTATTTAGACTCGACACCTGTTACTTCAGACATTTCGAACCCAGCAGTAAATGTGGACATCCTACCGACATGCTTTGATGCGATGGCAGTAATAGAACCTGAATCCATACCGCCGGACAAATAAGAACCTACCGGTACGTCTGCTATCATCTGGCGAGAAACAGCTTTTTCAAATGCAGCCTTAGTAAGACTTACCGCATCCTCAAAACCCATTTGTTCATCAGGCTTTGTAAAGTCATAATCCCACCAGGAATAGTGCTTTACATAAGTAGAATCGGAAGTAACCTTTACTGTATTGGCCGGCGGCAGCATAGTGACACCGCTAAACAGGGTATTGTAAGTAAAAACGTTTTGGAAAGTGAAATATTGGTTCAGCGCATCGTAGTCTACGGCTATCTTATAATCCGGATGCCTGGTAATAGCTTTGATCTCTGATGCAAATACCAATGACCTCCCGTTAAACCAATAGTATAAAGGCTTTACGCCAAACCTATCGCGGCTGAAATAAAGTGCTTCCTCTTTTTTGTTCCATGCTGCTACTGCAAACATGCCATTGAGGCGCTGGAAGAAATCCGGCCCGTAAGCAGCCAGGCCTTCTACAATTACTTCTGTATCTGTTTTAGATACAAAAGAATGACCAAGTGCCTGCAATTCCTGTTTCAACTCCAGGAAATTATAAATACAGCCATTGAATACTACCACCCATTCATCGTTCTTCGATGTCATAGGCTGTGCCCCCATGGCAGATACATCCAGTATAGCCAAACGCCTGTGTGCTAGCCCTATTTGGTCTTTCACAAAAAAACCTTCTCCATCAGGGCCGCGGTGTGCTATCACCGCAGCCATCTGCTGTACCTGGTTCAGTGCAACGGGTTGCTTATTTAAATTAAATATGCCGGCTATTCCGCACATACAGTTATAAACCTTTTATCAGGTTGGCTACATATTCATAGTCTTCGCTGCTCATCATATTATACAGCGGTATAGACATAGAATATTCATTTGCTGCAAACGCTCCCGGAAAATCCTGCGGGGCTATGTTATATGTTTTTGAATAATACCCCAGCATATGTACAGCATGTGTACCCGGGCGCGTGCTTACGCCATGCTGCTGCAGGTATTCCATAATATCGTTACGTTTCATGGGTGCTTTTGTTTCGTCTATAAACAAAACATAAGACTGCCAGCCATGCTTATATCTTTCATCATAAACAGGGGTGCGAAACCATTCAATATTCTTGAACTGTTCGTTATAATAAGCAGCCCATTTACTGCGCTCATCAATAAACCTGTCCAGCTTTTTTATCTGCACTACACCCACCGCACCTTGTATATCTGTCATCCGGTAGTTATAGCCCACCATGTCAAACTCGGGCAATATATATGGGCGTGGGCCTTTGTGTCTTTGTTCTTCAGAAATGGAAGCACCATGATTGCGTAAACGGTTCAATGTTTCGGCCAGTGCATCATCATTGGTTGTGAGCATACCACCTTCACCTGTGGTCACCGACTTACGCGGATGAAATGAAAAGCAACCTATATCTCCTAAACTACCGGCAGGGTTTCCGTTAAGTGCTGCACCGGCCGCACAGGCACCGTCTTCAACAATTTTAAGTTGCGGTGCTATAGCTTTTATCTTATCTACATCAGCACACAAGCCAAACAGGTGAACCGGGATAATGGCTTTTGTTTTAGGACTTATCTTTTCTTTCAGCTGCTCTACATCTATATTAAATGTAACGGGGTCTATATCTATAAACACAGGGGTTGCTCCACAATACACTACTGCATTGGCGGTAGATATCCATGTAAATGCAGGTACTATTACTTCATCACCGGCTTTAACGCCCAGCGCTACCAGCGCGAGGTGCAGTGCAGTAGTGCAGTTAGAGACTGCCAGCGCATGCTTTACATTATGCCTTTTTGCAAACAACTCTTCAAATTCCTTCACCTTGGGGCCCTGGGTTATCCACCCGCTGAAGATGGGTTCTTTTGTAGCCTCCCATTCTTCCTGCCCCATGCTGGGTATAGAAATAGGTATGTTCCTTTTTATCGTTGTTTCCACGGTTTTCTTATTTATTGCGCTTAAACAAATTCGCGCACACGCTGTGCGTCACGCCATTCTATAAGCTTACGCAAACCGTCTTCCAGTGAGTATTTGTACACAAAGCCCAGTTCCTCTTCTGCTTTCTTCCTTGAGCCTATCCGGTTTTTCACCAGTGCGCGTGCATCATCTTCGCTATATGGCTTGTAGATCACGTGCAGGTCAGACGCTTTCAGTGTCAGGATGGTATCGCACAGTTCCTTGATAGTCGTTTGCACTTCAGTGCCTACGTTATAAAAACCATAATTCACATCAGACAGCAAAGCCTGTACATTGCAGCGGGCTATGTCTTCTACATAAATAAAATCGTATGCCTGTGTACCATCCCCGTTTATTTCGGGTTGTTCATTCGCATCTATTTTATTCAGCATGATAGGTACTACACCACTATATACCGCATGTTGGTCTTGTCCAGGCCCGTACACATTCATATACCGCAGGCCGACAACATTCAAACCATACCGGTCGTTGAAGGCTGTGCACATCGCTTCGCCCGATATTTTAGTAGCACCGTAAAAATTCTTGTTATTGAATGGATGGTCTTCTGTCATCGGCACTTCTACTGCATCCCCGTATACCGATGCTGAAGAAGAATATATCAGCTTCTTTACATTGTGCTTCACACATGCTTCCAGTACATTGAAAGTACCGCCGATATTCACGTCAAATGCGGTACGCGGGAAATCTTTGCAATGCAGCAGCCACATAGCCGCCAGGTGAAACACATAGTCAACACCTTCAAAGGCTTTGTCCATTACATCCGTCTCGCGTATATCTCCGCCATAGGGATAGATATAACAGCGTTCGTCCTGCAGGCAATCTTTTATATTTTCTTGCTTACCACGGGTGAAGTTGTCGTAAATGATCACTTTTTTCACATCATGCTTTAGCAATTCGCGTACTACATAGCTGCCAATAAAACCGGCGCCGCCTATTACAAGTATTTTCGAATTCTTAATGTCCATATAAAAATGGTTAGGAGTTTATTTGCCGGATAATGATTGTACAGGCAATGTTGCAACCAGGTTCATTCCCAGCATGTTCAAATATAGGGTAGCCTTATTACCTTTCACTCTTGTAACCACTCCTTCACTACCCTTTAACACACCCTCTGTTACCGATACCTTCTGGCCTTCTTTTATATCAACAGTTATTTCCGCATTTTTATAGGCTTCCAGGAAATCGCGTATCGCTTTTATTTCCCGGTCCCTTACTATACCCGGCTTTCCTGCCCACCACAAAAACCGTACTGCGCCCGGCGTTTCCAATATGCCTGTTGCTTGTTCTTTATAATTTTCGAGCGAAACAAATATGTAAGAAGTAAACACGGGTTCAATTACTTTCTTCTTCCTGTCGCTCCACTGCTTGATTACTTCACGCTGCGGACAATATACTTCTACACCTTTGTCTGCCAGCAGGCTGGTGACCTTTTTTTCATTCCTGGGTTTAGTATATAACACGAACCAGGGCATCATTTATTATTTTCCCAAAGCAATAAATACTTTGTATCGGGCTTTACAGGCTGCTGCAATGCATCCCATTCATCAGCTGTATAGGTAATGAAACGTACCTTGCGGTCTATAAGCTTCTCTGCCTTGCCCACCATCGTTACCAGGTATTCTTTATCTATATCACCCACAAATACCAGGTCTATAATGCCGGTATCGCGCCCTTTTGCATAGTCACCTGTCAGGTACAGCTTATCCAGCTTACCCATCCGGTTAATGACCACTTCTATAATACGGTCAATGCCAATATACTTCAGCATAATATTCCGCACATCTCCAAACAGGGGATGGCGGTCATTCGCTTTATATATTTTTTTATTACCCTGGCTCTCGGATACCAGCATGCCTGCGTCTTCAAAGCGGTTCAGCTCTACACGTATGGCATTCGTACTCTCGTCAAATTCATCGGCCAATCCACGCAAATAAGCGGTAGTGTTTGGATTGAGAAAAAAACGCAGTAATAATTTGATTCGGGTCCGGGAAGAAATTAATGCTTCCAGCATAAAGAAATAAATTATCCTCTTTTTGATAAGGGCAAGGCTTCGCCTTTGTCAGTCACATACATTTTGACTAACAATGAGTAATTTTTTTACTCATTCTATACAACAAAAATAAACCTTAATAGCTGGAAAATGAAATAAATCTGCCATTTATTATATAAAATAAAAAGCGCAGTTTATGCTACGCTTTTGACAATAATAATAAATATAAAACGCTGAAAATCAAATTCTTATATGCTTAATGTCTTCCTGTGCCTTTTTAAAATCTTCATGCTTACCAATATCCAGCCAATAACCCAATATTGGAAACGATATTAATTTCCTGTTTTGAGCTATGAGTGCATCCATAAGATCGGTCACATTATAAAACTGGTTATGTGGAACCAGCGATAACAACTCTTTACGAATAAGATAAATCCCTGCATTGGAGTAGTAAGTATACCGTGGTTTTTCTTTCAGCGAATTGACAAAATTGCCGCCATCTACTTCCAGCACACCATATGGCACTTCCACATGATAACTTGTTGTAGCAATAGCCATGTCTGCCCCGGTACGAATGAACGTCTGGAAGAAACCATCAAAGTCTATATCAGTAAGCACATCCGAATTCATTACCATGATATAGTCTTGTTCAAACGGTTCTGCAAGCTTAACCGACCCTAATGTGCCCAGAGGTTTGTCTTCATGTATATAGTTGATATTAACCCCCTTGTCGCTGCCATCTTTGAAATAACTGATGATATTATCGGCCAGGTAGTTCACACTGATGTAAATATTCTTTACGCCGTAGCGGATGAGTCGGTCTATATTATGCTCCAGTATAGGTTTATCGCCTACATGCAGCATAGGCTTAGGTGTATTTTCTGTAAGCGGCATTAATCTTTGCCCGCGCCCCCCCGCCATTATTACCACGTCTGCCGGCACTACCGACTGCAGCACGGTGAGGTTCAGCACGTTGACAATAACCATATCATTGTCAACTACCGGTATTACCAGGAAGTTTTTCTTACGCAACTCGTTGATATCGGTAAGATGCAATTCGCTTTCCCTGATAAAGAGCGGCTCAGGTTGTATGTACTCCAGTAAAGAATTATTGAAATCAAGACCTTTTATAAAACCACGACGCAGGTCACCATCCGTCAGCGAGCCCAAAAGCCTGTGATGATCGTCTGCTACCAGCAGTATAGGGTCTTTTTTCATGTCATTGAGTTTTATCAATGCATCCCTTACAGACTGGTGCCGGTAAATAATATGTCTCTCTACATTAAGATTCATGGCGGTGCTTAATTGTATCTATATGCAAGTTAATACCCGTAATTACAATTACTAGGTTTACACCCTGCAATAACATTCAGAAAACAATTAAATTTCCCTTAAGGCCGGTAGCTGCTGGGAATGTTTACCACACGTTGTTCCAGCCATTCGGCATTATCCAGCGGCCCGCACAGGCACTGTTCATACATAGGCAACTTATTCATCAGCTGCCATATAGGCCGTGTCATTACTTTTTGCCCGTTAGTAGCTTCAAGGAATGCATTGCGCTCTTCCAGGTTATTCAGCACTACTGTATTCAGCCAATAATTTGCTTTTGTACCGGGTAATTCCGTTACAAAACGTATAGGTTCACTACTAAAATAAGAATCGTAAAGATGTGCCAGCTCTCTTTTGTTTTCTAATATCTGTGGCAGTATTTCCAGCTGTGCGCATGCTACAGCAGCATTGAGATTGGGCATACGGTAATTATAGCCTACAGCATCGTGTACAAACTCGTAGGAATGCGGGATCTTAGCCGTAGTGGAAAGATGTTTTGCCAGTTTGGCCACGTCATCATTATCGGTAACAATAGCACCACCACCACCACAGGTAACCGTTTTATTGCCGTTAAAACTAAAAGTACCTAACAGCCCGAAGGTGCCGCTATGCTTACCATCTACATAACTGCCTAATGATTCGGCAGCATCTTCAACCAGTGCAATATTATATGCTTCGCAAATAGCTGCTATCTCTTCTATACGGACAGGGAAACCAAATGTGTGCATAGGCACACACGCAGCTATTCTGCGGCTACTATGCTTGTTTATTGTAACACCGTTCTCTTTTACTGTATGTTCTTTCAGAAAAGCAGATAAAGCCCCAGGGGACATGCCCATTGTATCCTTATCAACATCTACAAACACGGGAACACCCCCTGCATGTGTAATGGCATTGGCAGTAGCTACAAAAGTAAGCGGCTGTGTGATCACTTCTTCATCGCGCTTTACGCCTGCAACTATCAGCGCCAGGTGCAGTGCTGTAGTACCATTAGTGATAGCTATAGCATGTTTGGCACCGGTTATTTCTGCCATCATATCTTCAAAGCGGTTTACATACGCACCAACAGAAGATACAAATGTAGAATCGATGGTATCGAGCAGGTATTTCTTTTCATTGCCGCCAAACCAGGGGGCGTGCAAAGGCACAAATGCTTCAGGTGTATTGAAGGTATCGCGGATGAATTGGATGACAGGCTTATACATTCTTGTATTTATTATCGTCGGGGTTTAAGATAAATCCATCATCCAATACCTTCACTATCTGTTTGATACCGTCCGGCACCTTAAACATCAACTCAAAACCTAGTTTATTTTTTATTTTTTCAAAGGCCACACGATAATCGCGCGGGTCTTCATTCTTTGAAACATATTTTATCTGTGCATCCGGCAATATCTTTTTCACTTCGTCCACTATCATTTTCTTCTGGTAGTTCTCTGAAGTATCGCCTACATTGAACACGTCAAAAGACACCAGTTCAGCCGGTGCTTCAATAACCGTGACTACAGAACGGGCCAGGTCGTACACATGGCAGTATGGACGCCAAAACTGTTCACCAAATATCACCAACTCGCGGCCCAGTGCCAGCTCTTTTGCAAATTCATTCACTGTCAGGTCGAAGCGCGGCCTGAGCGATAAACCATACACCGTAGAGAAGCGCAGGCAGGTAGGCTTGCAAGCATTGTCTTTAGGCTGCGACATTAGGAATTGCTCTACGGCTACTTTCGTTTCCGCATACAGGGAAACAGGTGCCAGTTTAGACTCTTCAGTCACAAACTGGTTTGGGTCTTCCATTTTGCCATAATTGCTGCAGGTAGAAGCAAATACAAATTTCTTCACGCCCATTTCATTGGCAACGTTATATAATAATTGGCTTCCTTCCAGGTTGGTAGAGCGCGCCAATTCAGGGTGTTTGGCACATGCCGGGTCGCCCACAATAGCTGCCAGGTGTGCTACACAATCAATCCCTTCCATAGCTTTCCGCACATCAGCTTCATTGCGTATATCGCCTTTTACAAAATCAAAATCCGGCTCATTCAGCAGGTCTATAATAGGTTCCCCGCCATACATCAGGTTGTCCAGTACACGTACTTTGAAACCCTTATCCAGCAATTGCCTTACAAGAACAGAGCCTATATAACCGGCTCCACCGGTAACTAATATTTTCTGAGACATATAAAATGATGATAGTTGTATCGGTTAAATGATACCGGCAAAAATAAATAACACTTCCTGTTAATAGAAGAGATGCCCAGTTAAAGACTGGTTAACGGTTTTAGATAGAAGCGTTAAGGAATGGATAAGTGACCAATGACTGCATAATGCCTGAATGGCGCATTCTCTGCATTACTTCGGCATGTTTCAGGTGGTGCATATCGGTACCGCAATAGTCATATAAACGCTCTTTCAGCAATTGTTCTGCTATATGCTTTACCGATTTACCATAATAGCCCGCCAATGCAATGACGTTTAATTGCAGGTAGCAGCCACGGTCTTTCAGTTCGCGATACACTTCGGGGCGAGAATGATAAAATGCATAACGCTCAGGGTGGGCCAGTATAGGCTTATACCCTGCTGTCTGAATCTTAAAAATAATCTCGCTGAACCTTACCGGTTCGAACATAAATGACATCTCTACCAGTACTTCATTTCCTGTAATGGTGAGCAATGGCTCAGAATCCAGCAGGTGCATGAAGTGGTCGTCTATATAGTATTCGGCTGCTGCTTTTACAGGCATAGTAATGCCTTGCTCTTCCAATGCATGATGCAATTGCTGCAAACCTGTAAGAATCGTGTTCCTGGTATTGGGGAAATGGTCATATTTGATATGCGGGGTAGTAACGATGCTCCTGTATCCCATGTCCTGCATCTGGCGGATAAGGTTGACGCTGTCTTCAACTGTTTGGGCACCGTCATCAATTCCCGGTACAAAATGTGAGTGAATATCCGTTCCTAAAAAAGACCAATCGCTTACCGGTTGCCCTGTTACTGATGTTTCTTTTTTCCTGCCGAATAATTTTGAGAACATGCCTTATACCGTTAAATGTAACTTACCTCGAGGGTACGAAGTTACAAAATACATAAGTTTCGCATCGTTCCTAATATCGTTTAACGCAGCAATAACAGTTAGTGTGCTTATAACTCGTGCCCCCTTCAAAGAGAAACAAAAATGCCGCTCACAAGAGCGGCATTTAAAATTTAGTCAATTCCTTTACATATTCCTGCGGTACTGCCCACCTACTTCAAACAAGGCTTTGGTTATTTGTCCAAGTGAACAATATTTGGCAGTTTCCATGAGTTCGGCAAAAATATTTTTGTTCTGTATGGCTACCTGCTGCAGCTTTCTTAATTGCTCCTGCCCTTTATCGCCGCTGCGCTTCCACAGGTTCTGTACATTCCTTATCTGTGCTTCTTTTTCTTCGGTTGTAGAGCGAATAACTTCCTGTGGTATTACGGTTGGAGAGCCTTTACTACTCAGGAAAGTATTTACACCGATGATCGGATATTCACCCGTATGCTTCAGCGTTTCGTAGTACAGGCTTTCTTCTTGTATCTTGCTGCGCTGGTACATAGTTTCCATTGCGCCTAATACACCCCCGCGTTCTGTAATGCGGTCAAATTCACTCAATACTGCTTCTTCCACCAGGTTAGTCAGTTCCTCGATAATGAATGAGCCTTGAAGCGGATTCTCATTTTTGGCCAGCCCCAGCTCTTTATTGATGATGAGCTGTATGGCCATAGCACGGCGTACGCTTTCTTCTGTAGGCGTTGTAATTGCCTCATCATATGCGTTTGTATGCAGCGAATTACAGTTATCGTAAATCGCATACAAAGCCTGCAGTGTAGTGCGTATATCATTAAAGTCTATCTCCTGCGCGTGCAGCGAACGGCCGGAGGTTTGGATATGGTATTTGAGCATTTGAGAACGCTCGTTACCACCATATTTCAGCTTCATAGCTTTAGCCCATATACGGCGCGCTACGCGACCTATAACACTGTATTCAGGATCTACACCATTACTGAAGAAGAAAGACAGGTTCGGTGCAAACTCGTCTATATGCATGCCACGGCTAAGGTAATACTCAACAAATGTGAACCCGTTGCTTAAGGTAAATGCCAGTTGTGAGATAGGGTTGGCACCTGCTTCTGCTATGTGGTAACCGCTAATAGACACAGAATAGAAATTGCGTACCCCGTTGTCTATAAAATACTGTTGTACGTCGCCCATTACACGCAGGGAGAATTCCGTGGAAAAGATGCAGGTATTTTGTGCCTGGTCTTCTTTGAGTATATCTGCCTGCACCGTACCCCGTACGGCTTTCAGGGTATCTTCTTTTATTTTAGCATACACATCTGCCGGCAGCACCTGGTCACCGGTCACGCCCAGCAGCATCAGGCCGAGGCCGTCATTGCCATCAGGTAATTTACCTTGGTCACCGCCGCCAAAAACAGATGCATCATATACCGGTCGGGGCACTCCTTTCTCTTTGTATATAGCTTCTATTTTCTGGTTTACTTCATCTACCAGCCCCTGTTCCTTGATGTATAGCTCGCACTGCTGGTCTATAGCCACATTCATAAAGAATGCAGTCATGGTGGGTGCCGGGCCGTTAATGGTCATCGAAACCGATGTCTTCGGATCTGCCAGGTGAAAGCCGCTATATAATTTCTTGGCATCATCCAGGCAGCAAACGCTTACACCCGAATTACCTACCTTACCGTAAATATCAGGACGGTGATCTGGGTCTTGCCCGTATAATGTTACACTGTCAAACGCAGTACTCAAACGCTTTGCCGGCATACCTGCTGAAACATAGTGAAAGCGTTTGTTGGTACGCTCAGGCCCGCCCTCGCCGGCAAACATACGTGCAGGGTCTTCGCCTTCGCGCTTGAAAGGATAGATACCTGCAGCATACGGAAACTCACCAGGGAAGTTCTCACTCAATGCCCACAACAATATTTCGCCCCATGCCTCAAATTCCGGTACGGCTACTTTAGGTATAGGCGTATGCGATAAAGATTGCGTATGTGTTTTGATGCGTAATTCTTTATTACGCACTTTATAAGTATAGTAGTCTCCCTTGTATTGATGTTTCTTCTCTTCCCAGTGTTCTAATAAGTATTTGTTCTTTGGGTCAAGTTCCAGCTCAGTTTTTGCATATACTTCCTGCAATGTTTTTACCAGGCGGTCTTTATCTTCAACGTCTGTAGCATTCAATGTTTCTATCGTTTTCTTAATGCCAAACAATTTCTGCGCTACAGCACCCTGGTCCTTTGCCCACTGGTCGTATTTGCGGTTGTTTTCCGATATCTCGCTAAGGTAACGTGTACGGGCAGGCGGAATGATGTATATCTTCTCGCTCATCTCATCGGTTATCTCAAATTCAGAATTCAATGCTGCACCGGTCTTCTTTACTACAATGTCCATCAGTGATTTGTACATCGTATTGGTGCCCGGATCATTGAATTGCGAAGCTATTGTACCGAATACCGGCATATCATCCGGTTGCTTATCAAATAGTTTATGATTACGCTGGTATTGCTTCTTTACATCGCGCAGCGCATCCATGGCACCGCGTTTATCAAATTTGTTGATGACCACGATGTCTGCAAAATCGAGCATGTCTATTTTCTCCAGCTGTGTAGCAGCACCGTATTCCGGTGTCATTACATACATGCTCAGGTCGCTGTAATCGGTTATCTGCGTATCGCTCTGCCCAATGCCCGAAGTTTCCAGTATGATAAGGTCATACTTTGCTGCTTTCAGGATATTCACCGCATCCTGTATATGCTTAGACACTGCAAGATTACTTTGGCGGGTGGCCATAGAACGCATATACACACGCGGATTGCGGATGGCGTTCATACGTATCCTATCGCCCAGCAAAGCACCACCTGTGCGTTTTTTCGATGGATCTACAGAGATGATGCCTATATTTTTTTCTTTAAAATCCAGCAAGAAACGGCGTACCAGTTCATCTACCAAAGAGCTTTTACCTGCGCCACCAGTGCCGGTAATACCTAATACCGGCGTTTTTGATGTCGCTGCCTGCTCACCTATCTTTTTGAGCATAGCTATAGTTTCAGGATGCTCGTGAAAGTTTTCGGCAGCCGAGATTAACCTTGCTATTGATTTTGCGTCTTTTTCTACCAGGTGCCCTACTTCACCATTCAACTGGTTACCGGTAGGGAAATCACTTTTCTGTATCAGGTCATCTATCATGCCCTGCAAGCCCATAGCACGGCCATCATCAGGCGAATAAATACGCGTGATGCCGTAGGCATGCAGTTCTTCTATTTCAGTAGGCAGTATTACACCACCGCCACCGCCAAATAATTTTATATGCCCGCAGCCACGTTCTTTCAGCAGGTCATGCATGTACTTAAAGTATTCTACGTGCCCTCCCTGGTAAGATGTAATGGCAATAGCATTGGCATCTTCCTGTATGGCACAATCTACTACTTCCTGTACGCTGCGGTCGTGGCCAAGGTGTATCACCTCAACTCCACTGCTTTGCATTACACGGCGCATAATGTTAATGGCTGCGTCGTGCCCGTCAAATAAAGATGCTGCTGTAACGATACGAACCTTATTCTTTGGCGTATATGACATAATTAGGTATAAGTTCTTTTAGTATGGAGCAAATGGAGAACAGCCCCTTTAAAACAGATGTGCGAAGTTACAAAACAGCCCTGAAATGGCTAAGGGCTCAAGGGGTTATAAATCAAAAAGTCCCGCTCGGCGCGGGACTTTTTACGAATATATTTCAGCAAAGACTATTCGTCATCATCGTCAGAGCTGTGTTTTTTCATTTTGCGTGTATCCATACCTGGTTCGTGGTGACCACCGTGGTGTGACCTGCAACCAAAGTTTTTAGAGATACCTACGTTGATCTGCTGACCGAAAGTGAACATGAAGCTGCTTTGAGTAGTAGGTGCTTTATCGTAGCTCACAGTACGGAAACCGATACCACCGATACCGAAATTCAATGCCAGGCCATTGTGTACATTGATAGCCAGTGCAGGAGTCAAAGTAGCCTGGAAACCATTGTAAGTATCTTCAACAGCAGCTACAAATGGAGTGGCAGAAATACCATTAAAACCTACTGTATCCATAGATGTTTTACCAGATACATAGCTTGCGTTCAGCTGAGTCCACATTGAGAAAATTCCACCCAGTGGCATAGTGTAACGGCCAAATGCACCTATCTGCCATTCTCTCCATGAATTAGCCAGTGTAATGCTGGAAGGAGGAGCAGGTGTCCATGCATTTTTAGATTCTGTTTTAGAAGACCAGTATCCGCCCTGAAGACCTAAAGTAATATGGTTGCTGATTTGATAACCTATACCCGGAGAAACATTCCAGTTTGTATTTTTTACAGACATTGGACTTCCTTTCGAACCGTTGTCAGTGTTATCAAAATTCACGCCTACGTCGCCGTATACCAGGATGCTATTCTTTTGTGCGTTAGCTGCGCTGATAGAGGTAACAGCCAACAAAGCGAGGATCAGTTTTTTCATATGAATCGTGTGTTTGATTAATTATTGGTGACAAATGTATACTGTATAATCCTGCTATGCAAGAGGTAAGAGCAAGAATTAGCCTTAAAAATAGAAAAATCTTATTTGAAACGCCTGATAAGCTATTTAAACCAGGAACTGTACATAAGATAATTATTTGCAATGCGTTCTACTTCGCCCTGCAATAGCTCCTGGCTGATATCTTTTACTTTTTTAGCCGGAACGCCGGCAAAAATACTGCCCGGCGGCACTTCCGTATCTTCCAATACAACTGCCCCGGCAGCTATAATACTGTTTTGCCCTATGCGCACACGGTCCATGACAATAGCGCCCATGCCTATCAGTACATTATCTTCAACAGTACAGCCATGCACTATGGCATTATGGCCTATAGAAACATTATTACCGATAATGGTTTTGGTCTTTTCGTAAGTACAGTGGATACAGGCCCCATCCTGTATATTTACCTTATTACCTATCCTTATGCTGTTTACATCACCCCGTACTACTGCGTTGAACCATATACTGCAATCAGTTCCCATTATTACATCACCCACTATGGTGGCATTGGGTGCTATAAAGCATCCTTCAGGAATTTGGGGTGAAACCCCTTTTACCGGTAGTATAACTGGCATTACTTCTTAAATATATTATATTTTAAAATGCAAAATATAGCCCTGAATCCGTCCTTCCAGCCTATCTTTTTACCTTCTTCATAAGTACGGCCGTAGTATGAAATGCCTATTTCATAAATGCGGACCTTAGGGATACGCGCTATCTTGGCAGTAACTTCCGGCTCAAAACCAAAGCGTTTTTCTTCGAGTTTCAAGCCCTGGATGAGTTCCCGCCTGAACACCTTATAACAAGTTTCCATATCTGTAAGATTCAGATTAGTAAACATATTAGACAGGGTTGTAAGCCATTTATTACCTATTGAGTGCCAGAAAAATAATATACGGTGGGGGTTACCACCCATAAACCTTGACCCATATACAACATCGGCCACTCCTTCGAGCATAGGCTTAAGCAATAAATTATATTCTTCAGGATCATATTCCAGGTCGGCATCCTGTATGATCACATAATCACCAGTGGCTATACGGATACCTGTATGCAAAGCGGCTCCTTTGCCCTGGTTTACTTCATGCTTGTAATAAGTGATAGGCAAATCAGGATTAGCAGCTTTATAGGCGAGTATGGCTTCTTCTGTATTATCTTTTGAGCAGTCGTTAACTATCAGTATTTCTTTTTCTACATCCCCTATCAGCTTAACGGCTTTAACCTTATTAAGAATATGGTGAATGGTCGGGCCTTCATTATAGGCAGGGATTACTATAGATAATTTACGCATAAATCTTAATTCAAATGGGATGCAAAATACAATATGATTTTGGTTATTCTTTGAAGCGCCAACATTTTTGAGTGTGGTACATATTTGCAAAATGCTTAGTTCGCAGGCCTTATTTCCGTAACCGCATATGTCTTATCCTCAAAATTATTCACGCTTAAACCTTTAGCTTTAATATCTGCTAATACCGCACCGTACCCGTCAACATTACTATCCATAGCATGCAGCAACAAATAATGCTGCTTTTCCTTGCTTGTTTTTGAATAAAACATCACCGGGCTTATATTCCAATCTATCGCTTCGATATTGTTGTTTTTTACATAACCAACCGCCTGGTAATATTCGTATACTGTATGCGGCGTGGTTACATAGATCTTTGTATTTGGATATTTCTCGTTGATATAGTTCAGCACAGGTTTTATGTCAACATCATGCTTCGGAAACAGTTTCAGCGAAGTAATGTTCATACAGCATAAGCAATAAATGGTGAACGCAGCAGCAACCGCAATATGTACCCTGCGTTGCAGAAAAACAGCAATAGCTGAAAGACCCATTGCAATCAGTATTATGAATGCAGGCACCAGGTACAGTATAAATCTGAAATAGAATGGATACAACTTCATCATAGAGATGAAAAGATGCAACAACACAGGGATTATGGTAAACCAAAGGATCATGTACCGCCTATCAAAAAATATTTTCACTATACCTGTTAGCATCAGCAGCAATAAGATGTAACTAAAAAAATAGTCCCCCGTGAAATGGAGTAACCCATTGAAAAATGTATCGTCGATCCTCACTTTAATAAATGCTGCAAACTCTTTACTGAATACATTGACAGGGCTAAATGTAAAACTCCATATCTGCCGCATCCAGTCTGCATACGGATGATGATAAATGAATAGGTAGAAATTGCTAAAGAACACGGCAGCCCATGAAGCCCATATCATCACGTCTTTCCTTCTGCTACTGCTATTTTTTGTGCGCCAGCCGCTTATCATATACCCGCCGGCGCATAACAGTATAATGGCTGATACATTTGTACACAAAATGCCTAGGCACCCTGCTATTGCCAGGAAAGTATTCCGCCTGCGTGCCACGAATTGATTTTGAGCTGTAAGCAAGTAACCTATAACAATAAGAAAGCTCACATCTACTGTATATGGCTTCAATTCCGACGAATAATATATCACCGATATGCTGAGCGAGAAGATGAGGTATGCAAATATTGCAGTGAGTTTATTGCGTGTAATATTTAAAACAAAAAAGTAAAACAACGGATATGACAGGAAGGAAACGATAAAAGGGAAAAACCTTAGCGCCGCTGCACCAATGCCGAACAATCTCGAAAAAGTTTCAACAGAAAAAAGAAACAATATAGGTGCAGACTGAAAGTTGGCTAAGGGCTTAGCCAGGTCTTTATACCCAAACCATACAAAATTAAGCGCCAGGTGTGCTTCGTCTTCCCACAAGCTTCTCCCTATCAGGTATTGGTAAGCCCGCATGCCCAACCCCACCGCGGTTATTAAAATAAATAATGCCTTAAAAAGATTGTTCTTGTTTTTTATAGTTTTCATTTAGTTGTGCCTGTTGCAGAGAATAGGTAGCCTTATTAACTATCAAACTAATTACATTATTTTGCCTGTTATATAAAAAGTTGGCTCAATATATGAAAACGTATGCTAAATACGGCCCTATCCTCGCATTGTCAGCAATATACCTGGTGGGTGTATTATTGATTTTACATTATTACCCTTTACCCCAGTTTTCCTGGGACAGCTATTATTATGTAGAAAAAAGCATCAAACATGAAAAGGAAATAAGGCCCTCCGGCTATAGCTATGTGCTGGACTATGCATACGGTTTCAGCAAAAGCATACAGTGCATAATATGGTTGCAGTTTACCGCCTATTTCCTGGCTATTGCCTTCTTCCTTCAAACTTTGAAAAAGTATTATAGCCTAACCGGTTTTAAATATTTTTTGACAGGCCTGTTATTGCTTACCGAGCCGGTAGCATTATATCACTGCAATAGTATATTGTCGGATGTGTTATTCGCCTCATGCAGCATTATTGCTATCGCTTTTCTTATCCGCTACCTGCATTCGGGCAGGTACTACAATATACTGGCCCATGTGCTTTTTATCATTCTCTCTATAGAACTGCGGCATATTGCCCTTTTCTATCCTTTCTTTACGTTGCTGGTATTGGTGTTGTTCTCAAAAAGAAACTGGCTGCTACTGGTAAACATTTGCCTTGTTTTAGGGGCGTATTCTTATGTATACAAATGGCATGTAAACAAAAATCTGAAAGAGACCGGTGTGGCCATATTTACCCCGTTCTCGGGCTGGACAGCTACTAACAATGCATTGTATGCCCTGCCCCGTATAAAACTCGATGCAAAGTATATAGAACAACCCTTGATAAGGGATATGCATGCTTTCTTTTCCAATTATTTAGATACTACTTCGTATATCCCTTACCAGGTAGGCTCCGGCTACCTGTGGGATCAGCGTAGCCCTATGAATGTAATACGCCAGCGCGCGCAGGATAGTTTGAATATTGACTTCTTCGGAAGCTGGTATACCACCGCCCCGCAGTTTACTTATTACGGCACCTATATACAGAAACATTTCCCCTACGAATATGTAATGGCTTATATGGTACCTAACCTGAAAACATTGCTGAAGCCGCATGTAGGGGAAATGACAGATTATAATGCTACGGAGATAGGCGACAATGAAATACGTGTGCTGAAAAGGTATGGATTGAAAAAAGAAGATATGGTATGCCGCAAACAGGTGTATCGGGATACTATTAATAATTATATCCCCCGGATGTATACCCTAGCACTGTTGCTTACTTTAGCAAGCACGCTCATATTTGTCATTTACTTTAAGCGATTTGATCTCAATTCACGTAAAATATTCGGCGTCTTCATATTATTTATTGGTTCATTTTATGGACTGACCCTGTATTCCAGCTGGTTTATGTACCGCTACCTGCTGCCGGTATTACCCTTAATGATAAGTTTTATCATTATGCTATGGGGCTATATACTTGCTAACAGGCAATCGCTTTTTACCCACAAAAGCCCTGCACTTTAATGTCTTTGCCCACATTGAAGTAATTTTACAAAAAGGCGAAATATACATGCAGGCTTACCTGGATTTATTACAACATATATTAGACAATGGGGCTGAGAAAAGCGACCGCACCGGTACGGGTACGCTTAGCTGCTTCGGCTACCAGATGCGGTTCAACCTGCAGGATGGTTTCCCTATGGTGACGACCAAGAAACTGCACCTGAAATCTATTATTTATGAGCTGCTCTGGTTTTTAAAGGGCGATACAAATACGGCTTACCTGAAAGAACACGGTGTAAGCATTTGGGACGAATGGGCAGATGAGCAGGGAAACCTGGGGCCTGTATATGGCCACCAATGGCGCAGTTGGACCGGGGCCGACGGCAAAACTTACGACCAGATAAAAGACGTGTTGTACCAGCTGAAAACAAACCCCGACAGCCGCCGCATGATCGTTAACGCATGGAATGTGGCCGACCTGCCTAAAATGGCTTTAAGCCCCTGCCATGCCTTGTTCCAGTTTTATGTAGCTGACGGGAAGCTTAGCTGCCAGCTATACCAGCGCAGTGCCGATGTATTTCTGGGTGTGCCATTTAATATCGCTTCCTACGCCTTGCTTACCATGATGATGGCCCAGGTGTGCGGGCTACAGTATGGTGAGTTTATCCATACATTCGGGGATGTGCATTTATATAATAACCACATAGAACAGGCAAAGCTTCAGCTAACACGCCAGCCATATCCTTTGCCCACTATGAAACTGAACCCTGAAGTAAAAGATCTTTTCGATTTTAAATTTGAAGATTTTACACTGGAAAACTACCAGAGCCATCCGCATATAAAAGCACCGGTGGCTATTTAATCATACGAAACTTTTGAAATGATCCTTTCAGCAATAGTAGCCGTAGCCGATAATCTTGCCATAGGTAAAGACAATCAATTGCCCTGGCACCTGCCCGAAGACCTGAAATTTTTCAAGCGTACCACATTGGGCAAACCGGTTATCATGGGCAGGAAAACGTTTGAATCGCTTGGGCGGCCACTGCCAGGCAGGCTGAATATTGTTTTAACCAAACAGCCCCACCCAAACCTGCCGGATGGTGTACAGCATTATGCTGATATCAATGAGGTGATCCGTTTACTGGAACAGCAAAATACAGAGGAGGCATTTATTATTGGCGGAGGTGAAATATTTAAAGAAACACTAGAGCAGATGGACCGCCTGTATATTACGCAGGTACACACATCTGTAGATAATGCTACCGCTTTTTTCCCCCATGTAGACCACGCCCAGTGGAAACTGGCCTGGGATGAAGACCATGGGGCAGACGATAAACATAAATATGCTTACACCTTCCAGAAATGGGAAAGGCTGAGCGAAGTATAATGACCTTCCACGCTTTTATTGAATACCTGAAATACAGGCTGCATGCGCAAACCAGGCATGGTGTGCATTCGCCATTTGTATATCGCTTCGTAGAAAGCGGCCTGAGGGATAAAAAAGGCCTGGCAAAAATATTGGAAGATTATTTTGGCGAAGACCAGGTAGTCTCTGCCACTGATGTACCACCCGCTCATTGGCAAAACTGGCTTACAGGGCAATTGCCTGCATTAACGGATAGGAATGTAATCGTCATACCCAGCATACATAAAACTAAAGACCATACTGCCTGCTGGGATGAGCTATGCAATTCAAGCCCCATTATTCTTAGTATAGATCTTTATGCCTGCGGGCTGCTATTTATCAACCGCGATATAAAGCAGAAGCAGCATTTCATTATAAAATACCCCTTATAAAAAAAGCACCGCAATAGCGGTGCTTCAATATCTACTTTATAAAGAAGACTATTCTTTACCCTTCTCTTTATCTTTTGGCGTAACCATATTCTTAAAGATGTTCATAGCATCTTTTGCTGCATCACCGGCTTTGTCAGCCCATTCGCCCATTTTTTCACCGGCTTCCTTGCTGAATTCCTGCACCTTTTCTTTAGATGTTTCGGCGGCATGCTTGGCTTTATCCATCCAGTCATCCCCTTTGTTATCGCCCATAAAATTATCTATCACACCGTGCATCATAGGCGGCAATTTAGACTGTATGAATTCCTTTACTGTCTGCACTGCTTTCGCTGCCTGTTCATCAGTCAGGCCGGCTTTACTCTTCAGTTGTTCTATCAGGTCTTGCATAGTAATGTATTTAGTTTGATATGATCTAAATTAAGCCGCTTTCAGGTAATCCAGTTTAGAGCCCTCCAGCATTTGTTTGGCATACTCCAGTGTCAGGTGGAATGTTCCCGAGTTCTGCTCTGAAGGCAGGTCGAACATGGCATCTGTCAGGATCATTTCGCAGATGGCACGCAATCCGCGGCCACCCAGCTTGAACTGAACTGCCTTTTCTACCATGTACTCCAGTGCCGCATTTTCTACTTCTAGTTTTATATTCTCGTATTCAAACAGTTTCGTGTACTGTTTTATCAATGCGTTCTTTGGTTCTGTAAGTATACGCTTCAGTGCAGCCGGATCCAGCGGGTTCAGGTAAGTAACTATTGGCAAACGGCCCAGCAATTCGGGGATCAGGCCAAATGTGCGAAGGTCCTGCGCATTTACATATTGCAGCAAATTAGCACGGTCCAGTTCTTTAGTTGCCTTAATAGCATTGTAGCCAATAGATGATGTTTGCACCCTGCGGGCTATCATTTTATCTATACCTTCAAATGCCCCTCCGCAAATAAAGAGGATATTCTGGGTATTCACCTTTACCATTTTCTGTTCAGGGTGCTTGCGGCCTCCCTGCGGTGGTACCAGTACCTCAGCGCCTTCCAGCAGCTTCAGCATGGCTTGCTGTACACCTTCGCCACTCACATCGCGCGTTATAGACGGGTTATCGCTTTTACGGCCTATCTTATCTATTTCGTCAATATATACAATACCGCGTTCAGCAGCTGCCACGTCAAAATTGCAGGATTGCAGCAGGCGCGACAAAATGCTTTCTACATCTTCGCCTACATAGCCGGCTTCAGTAAATACAGTAGCATCTACTATGGCAAAAGGCACCTGCAGCAGTTTGGCAATGGTTTTGGCCAGCAGGGTTTTACCCGTACCGGTCTCCCCTACCATTATGATATTTGATTTTTCTATCTCTACTTCGTCCTGCTTAGGCTGCATCAGGCGCTTGTAGTGGTTGTACATAGCCACCGACATTACCTTTTTAGCATCATCCTGTCCTATCACATACTGGTCAAGGAAAGCTTTAATCTCTCTTGGTTTGTAGATCTTGTGTTGTTTAGGGTCAAATGATTGCCCTTTATTCTTTTGCGCATCTCCCGTTGCCTCCTGCAGCAGGTGATGGGCATTCTCTATACACTGGTCGCAGATATTGCCCTTCAGGCCGGTGAAGAGGATATTAACTTCATCTTCTGTACGGTCGCAAAAGGAACATTTTCTTTCAGACTGTTTCGCCATTCTCTTGTTAAAATAAATTAGACTGCAAAGGTACGAATAAAAATAGAGCTATTGCCGTTGGCAGGCAGTTTGGCTTTTAGTTAACTTGCAGCCTTATGCCTACGCTGTTCAACAGTAGCCATGCTTCTTCCGCCCGTTTTGCAGATGTTATTTTGCCGCTCAACCTGCCACAGGTGCTCACCTATGGTGTACCTACCGAATTGCAGGACAGCGTGTTACCGGGCATGCGTGTAGAGGTATCGCTGGGCCGCAATAAATTGTACTCGGGCATTGTAGAACGTGTACATAACGAAAAACCGGACGCGTACGAGGTGAAACCTATACGCAGTGTGATAGATGAGGTGCCTATTGTAAATGAGACCCAGCTTACCTTCTGGCGCTGGATAACACAATACTACCTGGCAACACCGGGCGAGGTGATGAATGCTGCCTTGCCGGCCCACCTGAAGATGACCGGGGAAACAAGATTGCAATGGGCTCCGCAGGATGAAGATGTAGTATATGAGTGGAGTGACATGGCCTACCCTGTAGCCGACGCGCTGGAATTGCGGAAAGAACTGACACTTACTGAAGTACGCACACTCATTAGCCCGCGGCATCTAACGGCGGTACTAACAGAGCTAATGGAAAATGAAGTGGTGCGGATAACGGATGAGTTGGAGACTGCCTACCGCCCACGCACTGAGAAGATCGTGACACTGGCAGATGAGTACCATGGTGATGAAGCCATGCATATACTTTTTGATGAACTGCAAAAAGCGCCTCGGCAGCTTGAATTGCTGATGGCCTATATAGAGCTGTCTATCAAAAACAAGATCGTTCGCCAGCAGGAACTGCTGGAACGCACAGGCGCTACTGCCACACAGGTAAAAGCGCTTTCTGATAAAGGCATATTTAAGATAGTCGAAAAAAACACAGACCGCCTTGTTTATGAAGGCGTAGAAGAAGCCAGGGATATTGAGTTTACCCCGGCGCAGCAGCAATCATACGCCGAACTTGAAAAAGGACTGGACGAAAAAGAGGTATGCCTGCTGCACGGGGTTACCGGCAGCGGTAAAACCCTGCTTTACATCCATAAGATAAAACAGTGCATTGCCGAGGGTAAACAAGCCATACTGCTGTTGCCCGAAATAGGGCTCACCACCCAATTGGTCAGCCGCCTTTATGCCTACTTTGGTGAAGAACTGGGCGTTTACCATTCCCGTTTCAGCAATAACGAGCGGGTTGAAATATGGGAAAAGGTACGTACCGAAAAATATAAGATCATTGCAGGGCCACGTTCTGCCTTATGGCTGCCTTATAAAAAGCTGGGGCTGATAATAGCCGACGAAGAGCATGATGCTTCTTACAAGCAAAAAGATCCTGCCCCGCGCTTTCATGCACGCGATGCAGCTATTTACCTGGCTTCTCTACACAACGCAAAGGTGATATTAGGCTCTGCCACACCTTCTGTAGAAACCCTGTTCAATGTACAACATAAGAAATATGCTTATGTGCATCTTAAAGAACGTTACCTGGGCATGAATATGCCTTCTATTGAACTGGTAAATGCGCGGTCATTGGAGGCATTGCGCAAGCAGGGCATCAAACTGCTTACGCCTGAACTGCAGGTAGCTATAACCACTGCTCTACAAAACAAAAAGCAGGTAATACTTTTCCAAAACCGCAGGGGCTATGCTCCTTTCCAGATATGCAATATGTGCGGATGGGTGCCCCGCTGTAAAAACTGTGCGGTATCACTCACTTACCACAAAAGCAGTGATAAACTGCATTGCCATTATTGCGGGCTGAAATCGGCAGTGATACAGGTATGCCCTTCCTGCGGCAGCCATAATTTGCAAAGCAAGACCTTTGGGACAGAAAAAATAGAAGAAGAAGTACAGCAGGTATTCCCGCAAGCGCGCGTGGCAAGGATGGACATAGACAGTATGCGGGCTAAGAACAGTATGTCGCAATTGCTGGAACACCTGGAGAAACAGAAAATAGACATATTAGTGGGCACCCAAATGGTTGTGAAAGGGCTCGATTTTGCTAATGTATCGCTGGTGGGTATACTAAATGCCGACAGCCTGCTAAGCTACCCGGATTTCCGGGTGAATGAACGCGCCTTCCAGTTGATGGAGCAGGTGAGCGGCAGGGCGGGGCGGGCCGATGGTGCCGGTAAGGTGCTGATACAGGTGCATAATCTGCAGCATCCTGTATTGCAATGGGTGCAGCACCATGATGTCAGGGCTTTTTATGAAGCGGAAATAAAATACAGGGAGCAATTTGCTTATCCGCCGTTTTCCAGGCTGATAAAAATAGTGTTCAAACATAAAGATGAGCCTAAAGCCATAGAGGCTGCGGGACGTATGGCGCAAGCTTTGCAAAGCATTGAAGGCATTGGCATACAAGGACCGGTACCTGCTTTAGTAGCACGGGTACGCAACCTGTACATACAGGAGATATGGCTGAAATGTCCACGTGATGCACGCCTGCTGGAAACCGTTAAAGCCATGATAAAAGAACAAAGGCAGGCGATACTTGCCCTTAAAGGGAATAATACTTTGCAGATATTGCCGGACGTAGACCCGGTAAGCTAAAAAAAAGCCGCAGTTGCTGCGGCTTTTTTTGTACTGTTAATATCTATCGTTCTGTTATGGCTTGATAAATTCTGACAAGATCTTAGTAACCTGGTCCCTGCCAAATGGCTCATCAAATGCTTCCGTTGCTGATTCATTAGATATTTCGAAGCCATTGATATTTATCAGCGGAATGCCTGATTGCGCATTCATATCTTCGCCTGCATATATTTTTTGAGTAGCATTATTAGTGGTAATGCCGGTATTAACCGCAGTGATCCATGGCATGAGGCCCGGTACATTCCTTATCATACGTATATGAGCCGCATGCTTGGCTTCTACAGAATGTATATTCAATGCAGCTCTCATAAATGTATCATTGGCCATCAGGTTAGGCACCTGGCCTTTGTAAGCTCTTACACCCAGGTCTTCGAAAACCTGTGCCTGCTCCAGGAATTTGCTGTAAACAGAAAATGTACCTACATAAGGACCATTACCCGCGCCATAACCGCCGCTAAAGTCGTAGGTTGGTTTTGGCGGCATAGGCGCGCCTGCTTCGCTCAGCACACCGCTAAGAAAATCAACGTGCGCTTTTTCATCATACAGTATCTTCTGTATTCCCGGAAGATGTTCTGCAGGAATGAAAGACGAAGTAGTATTAGCATCTATCGCAGTAGCATAGAATTCGTGCTCCAGGTATTCTAATGAAAGGGCAAATGCCAATGCATCATAAACAGCGTCGGTAGTTTTACCGTATGCTTTTTTTATCATGGCACCCAGCGCCAGGGGCAATGCTATGGCAGTTATTTTTGAACCAAAGCTCTTTAATATGCCGCGCCTGTGGCTGATACGTTCTCCAAACTCAGGGTCTGCCTGTTGTATATCGTTCAGTATATTATTAATATTCATTGCAAACGCTTATTAAGTAGTAGGAAGATTGTTTACAGATATTTTTGTTTTGAAGTACATGGATGTTGCAGCCACTACTTCGGCCGGCCCTTTATTAGGGTCAGTTCCATTTGCATCTGTACCTTCAGAGAAATTGTTAAACGTAAGCAGGTCGTGTATCAATGAACAGTGCCTGGCTTCTACTGAAGCAATCTTGCTGGTAGCTACCACAAAAGATGGCGTAGTGAACAGGTGCATACCGCCGTTATAGGCAGCCACACTGATGTCTTCTATTGCCCTGGCCGTATTTAATACAGAAGTGCGGCTGATGAAATCTACAGAACCGAAATCAAATTCAAGCTCCCGGATAGCACTGGTTCCCAGGAGGTTTTTCAAAAACTCCCTGTGGGTGATTTCGTGATCGCGTATACTTTGAAAGGCTTTGTATTCGTACTGGGACAGGTTTTGATAAAAATTATCGCAAACTTTCCTGTAGAAGTATGCCTGCATCTGCTCTAAAGCGTAGAAATAATTCAATACTCCTTTATCATTGCCACCTACATCTACGGTACCATCTGGCGCGGGCGTGTTATCATCATTCTTACTGCAAGATGCTATAAGCATACCTGCACCGGCAATGCCGCCTGCATAAGTCAAAAACTTTCTGCGAGATATTCCGGGAACATTTTCTGCAGCACCGGAATGCTCCTGCATGATTTCTTTCATAAAGAATGTTTTAGTATATCTAAATTTCATCTGGCCGCCCTGTGCATGGCATAGTTTGGCATTATGGCTAAGAATAGTAAATCTAATATACCAATTCTTCTTTTCATAATGTTTTTCAGTAAAAGTTTTTTTAAGGCCTTTAATCTTTGTACCTTAATGCTTATATTATTGCACGTACAGATAAAGAGCTAAAAACACATACATGATTTTATTTATTTTTCAGCCTCATCTTTTACTTTCCATGCCCGGTGCTACAGAATGGATCATTATACTGGTAGTGGTATTACTGTTATTCGGAGGTAAAAAACTGCCTGAACTGATGCGGGGAATTGGTAAGGGGGTAAACGAATTTAAAAAAGCAAAAGAAGGAGAAGACGATACCGACGAGAAAAAAGAAGATAAACCGAAAGCATAAAAATATAAACAGAAAGCGGGCAAATTGCCCGCTTTCTCTATCTATCATCATCACCTAACCACTCTTCTGATCTATATATGCTTATACTATAAACGGATCAACAATAGCAAGTATATCCATTTTAGTCAGCGGTTCATCAAATGCTTCACTGGCAGCGTTCGACGATATGGACTTGCCATTGATATTCAAAATATTGATACCTGCCTGCGTGGTAACGTCTTCGCCATTATAGCTGGCCTGCACAGCAGCACCAATACCACCGCTATCACTGCCGGTTATCCATGGCTTTACCGCTGCTCCCCTGGCCTTGCGCATCTGCCGTATATGCGATGCATGGCGTGCTTCTACAGAATGTATGTTCAGCGCAGCGGTTAGCACATCATTGCTTGCCATCAGGTTGCCTGCCTGTCCTTTATACGCTCTCACACCTGTATCCTCAAAAGTTTGTGCCACGGCCAAAAAAAGATCGTAATCTGTAAATGCCGTTTTAAACGGACCATTACCACTGCCGTTGCCGCCTGAAAAATCGAATGTCGGCTTAGCCACCGGTGTACCGCCAGCTGCTGATATGGCTGTTTTCAAAAAGTTCACATGCGCAGCCTCATCGGCGCCTATCTTAGCTAGTGCATTTACAGCCGGACCGGCAGGTATTAGGCCGGATGCATTGTTACCCATCATGTAGAACTCTGCCTCCAGGTATTCCAGCGTTAATGCAAAATTTAAGGTATCTAATACCAAGTCGGTAGACTTGCCGTATGCTTTTTTAAATAACGATCCTAAAGCAAATGGCAAGGCCGCCAATGCAACCTTCGACCCAAAACTCTTCAATATATGCCTGCGTTGGCTGGTCCTTTCATAAAACTCCGGATCGGTATGTTCTATTTCATTTAATATGCCTTGTAAATTCATAAAATCGCTTTTTAAGTGGTGGGAAGATTGTTTGCTGATACTTTAGTTTTCAGGTATTTACCTGCAATGCTCAGCACAGCTGCAGGGTCCATAGCCATATCCATACCATTTGCGTCAGTAGAATCGGCGAATGTGCCGTTCGTAAGCAGGTCGCGTATGTATGCTGCATGTCTTGCTTCTACAGAAACGATCTTTCCTGCTATTACCAGGTAATCTGCATTGGCAATCAGCTTGCCTGCACCATTATATGCCTGCACGCCGAGGTCTTCAAATGCTTTTGCTGTGCCTAATACACTGGCACGGCTGGTGAAGTCAATACTGCTAAAATCAACTTCGAGGTTTTGTATAGCATTGGAACCCAGTGCATTTTTAAAGAATTCGCGGTGGGCAATCTCGTGGTCACGTATATCTGTAAGCAGCATTAATTCTCCACTGTCGATGCCTGAATAAGGTTTTGAAATTACCTCAGTGTAAAAAGCAGCTTCCAGCTGTTCTAACGCATAAGCGTAGTTAAGTATGCCATAATCACCGGAACCAAGGTCTACAGCGCCGGCAGGCATTGGCAGCACATTTGAATCATCGCGCTTACAGGATGTTACTGAAGATACCAGTAAACCTGCCCCGGCAAAGGCGCCCGCATAGGCCAGGAATCGCCTGCGCGATACGCCGGCAGACTGTAACGTCGCCAACTCATTTTCTTTCAGTTCTTCTTTCATAATAATTCAGCTTTTATTCGGTTACAAAAACAACTTATCTCTTCAGTTACGATAAGAAATGCGTTTAGGTTTTCGCTTGCGAACTATTTGCAGAAAATAAACCGGATATATGTAACAAGAATCGCAGCACCTGCACTTACAATGGATTGATAGCGACGCTTTTACGACGCAGGCAGCATACAAAAGAAAAAAGGAAATTATTTAGAGCCCTATATCAGGTGTATTGGAAAGCAATAACGACGGGCGAAATAGATGTGAACACTATACGGATTTAATTGCTCAATTTTTCCCGACTATAAACACGAAAGGGACAGATGCGCGTTCAGACAGTTGTGAGCGTACTTTTTTTGCGTCCTTGTATACTTTATAACGCTGCAGGTCTATTATTTCGAGATGCTGGGCATATAACCTGAAGATACTATTATGGCGCAAAAAGGACTTCAGCAATATAGCATCCTGCATATCTGCAGCTATTATATCTTTACTATAATGGATCCAAAGTTTATCGCCCTGCCACATATATCCCTTATTCGTTAATGAAAGCGTTTGGGTGTTCTATAATTCCTGTTCACATCAGCCCCGCATCCGCATCCTTTTTTAGAAGATGCACACCCTTCAAAAGCTACAGTACCCAGGCATAATAATAACAACCAGACTAAAATTTTGTTTCTTTTCATGAGCAGCCTCTACTTTTGTAAAATTAAGGATAATTGAACATAGAAAAACATAAGCGCATAATGGTAGCCCCGCTGGATTGGGGCATGGGACACACTACCCGCAGTGTGCCCCTGATACAGTATTTACAACAGCTGGGCCATACTGTTGTATTTGCAGGCAATCAATGGCAGCGCAGTTATATAAATGAAACCTTTAAGGCTATAGACACAATCCATCTGGATGGTTATAATGTACATTACAGTCATTCGGGTTCGCGGTTCATGCTGTCGCTGTTTTCGCAGTTACCCAAATTGCTGAAGACGATACAAAAAGAACATGACTGGTTACTAAACATTGCTGCCCAACAGCATTTTGATGGTATCATTACCGATAACCGCTATGGACTGTATCATCCGCGAATACCATCTGTTATTATGACCCACCAGGTATTGGCCCAGTCGGGGTTGGGTGATATGATAGACCGCCTTACCAGCAGGGTACATTATAAACAACTCAGAAAATTCAGCCAATGCTGGGTGGTTGATGTACCCGGCAAACCCAACCTGGCCGGTAAGCTGGCACACCCCGCCATAATGCCGCCAAACGCTAAATATATAGGCCTTTTATCGCAAATAGAACCGGCCGAAACGAGTGCAGAACATTTGCTCATTCTACTTTCAGGGCCGGAGCCGCAGCGTACCATGCTATCTGGATTATTATGGCGGCAGGTACAGGATTATAAAGGCAGGCTGGTTTTTATTGAAGGGAGTAATGAAACACCCACACCCGATAATATACCGGACAATATCAGCTATTATAAACGTGTGACCAAAGAAGTGCTGCAGCCACTGCTGGAGGCAGCCAGTATGGTGATATGCCGCAGCGGCTATTCTACACTGATGGATCTGGCTGTGCTGGATAAACCGGCTATCCTGGTGCCTACACCGGGCCAAACCGAGCAGGAATACCTGGGAGCACATTTACATAAAGAAGGCGTTTTCTATCATGCTCCTCAAAAAACATTCCATCTCAGTAAGGTTTTAACGGCAACAGCACAATTCCCTTTTCACAAATTGCAACTCGAAAATGCACACCAGCAATATAAGTTGGTGATCGATGACTGGATCAAAACTCTTTGACAAATCAACTGCCAGCTAAATCGCTTAAAGTTTCTACAAAGCGATTGTATTTTTGCGGGCAGTGAATAAGAAAACAAAAGCGCACCTGGCTTTACTGGGTGCCAATATATTTTACGGTGCGGGTTTCACGGTGGCCAAACATGTGATGCCACGTCTTATACAGCCCCTCGGTTTCATTTTTATCAGGGTGAGTGTGGTAATGTTGCTTTTCTGGCTGAGTTTTTTCGGCGGGGAGAAATACCGTACAACGATACAGAAGAAGGATTGGCCGATACTGGTATTGGGTGGACTGTTCGGCGTGGCAATGAACCAGATGCTTTTTTTCCTGGGCCTGAACCTTACCTTCCCTATACATGCGTCGCTTATTATGATGAGCACACCTTTACTTATTACCATCATTTCTTTGTTTGTGCTGCGTGAAAGGATAAGCGTACAAAAAAGCATTGGCCTTTTACTGGGTATAGGTGGTGCCATACTACTTATGAGCGCAGGTAAAGAACTTACGCTCACCGGCAGTTCTGCCCTGGGTGACCTGTTCGTATTTCTAAATGCTGCCTCTTATGCTATATACCTGGTTATCATTAAACCGTTAATGACACGCTACCGGCCTATTATTGTGATACGCTGGGTATTTTTCTTTGGCTTCCTGTTTGTATTGCCGTTTGGCTGGCCACAATTTGCTGCCATACAGTGGTCGCAGTTTGCATTTACAGATTACCTTTCGGTGGCATTCATTGTTGTCTGCGTTACCTTTTTTACCTACCTGTGGAATGTATTTGCACTACGGCATTTACCGCCGTCTACTGCGGGTGCCTACATTTACTTCCAGCCCATATTTGCAGCAGTTATTTCTATACTGGTAATAGGAGAAACCCTAACTGCTATAAAGCTGTTAGCCACCCTGCTGATATTTAGCGGTGTATATCTTGTAAACTTTGGCTTTAAGAAAAAACCATTGGCCGGCAATTAAACCGGTTTAAAAAGACAAAATAAAACCGGGCATATGCCCGGTTTTATTTTTAAATGAGTGCGTTTATTGCATCAATATCTTACCCGTCATTTCTTCCGGTATGGTAATGCCCATATAATGTAAGATGGTAGGTGCTATATCTCCCAGTTTGCCCGGTTCCAGTTTGCCATGATAATCATTGGATATTAAAAACAGCGGAACGGGATTCAGGGTATGGGCTGTATTAGGACTGCCATCAGGGTTGATCATATAGTCAGAATTACCGTGGTCGGCGGTAAGAAATACAGCATATCCGTGTTCGAGTGCAAGCGGTACAATGCGCGATACACAATTATCTACGGTTTCGACCGCTTTTACGGCTGCTGAAAATACCCCGGTATGACCTACCATATCTGCATTTGCGAAATTGAGACAAATAAAGTCTGCGCTTTCTGCAGCTATTTCGGGTAGTATGGCATTTGTAATATCGTAAGCACTCATCTCCGGTTTCAGGTCATAGGTGGCTACATCTTTAGGTGATGGTGCCATTATGCGCGATTCTCCCTCAAAAGGCAATTCTCGACCGCCTGAAAAGAAGAAGGTTACGTGCGGGTATTTTTCTGTTTCGGCAATACGTATTTGCTTTTTGCCATTGTTCGCCAACACCTCGCCCAGGGTATTATTCAAGTTATCATTATGGAATATGACACCTACATTTTTATAGGTCTTGTCATATTCGGTCATAGTCACATAATGGAGGTTCAGCGGGTGCATATTTTGTTCCGGGAAAGCCTGCTGCGTCAAAGCAATAGTTATTTCCCTGCAGCGATCTGTACGGAAGTTGAAACATACTACTATATCCCCGTCCTGTATAGGTGCCAGCGGGGTACCGTTGCTATCTGTAACTATAATAGGCTTAATGAACTCATCAGTAATACCGGCTTCATAAGATGCTTTGACTGCCGCCAGGGCATCCGTGGTTTTTTCGCCGGCGCTGTGTACCAGTGCATCATAAGCCAGTTTTACACGGTCCCAGCGCTTATCGCGGTCCATAGCATAATACCTGCCACATACTGAAGCTATGAAGCCACCTGTTTGGTGCAATGTTCCCTGCAATTCCTGTAAAAAGCCATAACCACTCTTAGGGTCGGTATCCCTGCCATCTGTAAATGCATGTATGGCTACTTTAGGCACATGATTTTTTTGTGCCAGTTCGCACAATGCCTGTAAATGCCTGATATGGGAATGCACGCCACCGTCACTTACCAACCCTATGAAATGCAATGTTTTATTACCAGTTTTTGATGCATTGAATGCTGCCATCAACATCGGGTTGCGCTCCAGCTCGCCATTTCTTACTGCTACATTAATACGCTCCAGTTCCTGGTAAACAATACGACCGGCACCAATATTCAAATGGCCTACCTCCGAGTTGCCCATTTGCCCGTCCGGCAATCCAACCGCTTCGCCGCATGTTACCAGTTCGGTATTGGGATATTGGGCATATAAGGATTTAACGTATGGAGCATGGGCCTGGGCTATAGCATCTGCAGATGGCACCTGTCCGTGCCCCCAGCCATCCATAATGATGAGCATTGCTTTTTTCGACATGGACGCAAAATTACAAGTTTGTAAAGCTTATAACAGGGCGTATCATAAGATTTAACTATTCTAAATACATCGCCTAAAGCTGATAGATTTTATCTATAGAGTAAAGATTTTCATAGAAATGTCATTTAAGCTTAGTACCTTAACCTACTGAAAAGTTGATAAGCTGTTAATTTCTGGCAGGTTTTTTGCTGGTAATTAATTGTCGAAAAGGACATTGAAGCGTTTGCCGATGAAAAAACTTTACAAAAACGTATTTTTTACCATATTACTCACTTTCTCTGTCCTTGCGGTTAAAGCGCAGGTGATCGAGGACGTTGTTAATAATATACGCGCCGGGAATGTGCCCGGAGTAGCAAAGTATTTTGACAACTCAGTTACCATAACAATCAACGGTACCCAATCTATTTATAGCAAGACGCAGGCCGAAATGGTACTGAAGGATTTCTTTATTCGTAACCAGGTAAAGGATTTTGATGTAAAGCAAAGTGGCACAGCAGGCACAACCTCGCGGTTTGCCATTGGTAACCTGGCTACATCTAATGGTACTTACCAATTGTATGTGGTGATGAAACAAAAAGACGTCAACTTCCTGCTACAGGAAATAAGATTTGAAAAATAAGAAACCCCGCAAATTGCGGGGTTTTTTATTTAAGGATATTTAGAGATTGATGTTCTTGCCTTTGGGATATTTGACCGTATAACCAAATTTCAGGTTCTTGGCTTCATTAGGTTTCAGCTCTACCTCCCATTTTACAAAGCCTTTAGTTTCGTCATATACCCCACCACCGAGGTCGCGGTCTTCTATTACGATGTCTTTATCGTTACTGACCGGTATCTGGTCCAATACAGTAACCGTAACGGCTTCCTTCCGGGTATTACGCATACTGATGGTGTAGACAAAACTTTCGCGTATGTTTGAACCCAATGTTTTAACAGCTTTCAGTTCTTTATCACGTTCGCGGCGTATCACTATTTTCTTATCGCGTCCCAGCGATAGGTTCATGGTGTCTTTTACATTGCGCATATCTATATAACCCTGCCCTACATAAGAGCCTTCATAGAATATATTGGTAGATGCAGGCAGCAGGTTCAGGTCTTCCCAATTGGTGATACGAGCCTGCAGAAATGCATCCCTGTCCAGTTTAGGCACAGCATAATAGGTATATGTAGCCGGCAACTGGTAGGTCTTGATAGCCACCATATGTGCCTGGCCATCACTCGGGATAGTATACGGCAGGTCTATATCGAAACTGGTATTAATCCCGCTGTTGTCTACTTGCACATGATCGTTCATAGTAGCGACCGGGGGCATTTTTGAGGTTTGTACCCCATCAATAACATACACCTCACCGTTTGATCGGGAACCTGCTATTTGAAGCTTTGATGCATTGCTTTGATTCAGATAACCCGGGCTAAACGTTTCAGGATTTATAATAGACAAGTACCACGGATTGAGTGTAGGAGACTGGGCCCCTTCATTGGGGTTACCGGTAGAAAGGGATATATGTACATTGTCCCATTTCACGCCACAGTTCTGGTATACATTAGCCTTATAAAACAACTTAACCGGGTCATGCAGGTTATCTACACGCAGGTCGTAAGATGGTGACCACCCCGCATTGGGCACCACGTAAGCTATAGATACATTGGCTTGTGTAGCCCTGGGTGAATAGAATTTAACCAGCAACTGTCCCCCCGGCTGAAAATTCTTCCTTTGCTCTTCTTCCAACTGCATACGCAGCAATGCAAGTTTTTCATCCGTCTTCCTGATAGTAACCGCAAGCTTATCTTTTTCATTTAACAGACCTGCCAGCCTTGCTTTCACCAGGTCCAGCATCTTCTGCAGTTCGATTACCGATAAACCTGTATTAGCACCGGATACCTGCCTGTTTTGTGAAAGAATAGCAATTTGCTCGGACACTGTAGCCAGTTGATTATTGCTTACAGAACGATCTTCCCCTACTTGCTCTATACTATCCTTTATAGTTTTAGCCCTGGGCGATAATACATCGGCCACCAGGTAGTTATTCTGAAATGTGGCAGATTGTATAACCACATTATTATCGGCACCAACAGACAGACTCTGCTGGTTTACATTGCCGGCTATATTGGTAAACAATACATCTGTTTCACCCTGCTGCAGGTTTACTTTGGCAAAGCTGCTAAGCTCTGCACCACTCAGGAAAACGGTGGCGTGCTCAATAGTGACGGCTTGTTTTATCTCCCCGCTACTAACCGCGGGCAGCGCCAGGATAGCAATAGATGCTAAGGTTTGATTGAAGAATCGCATAAGACTGTTTTCTATAAAGGTGCAACAGTCTTATGAATTCCATAATTGCATTTGCAAAATTTTGTTAACGTACGATACGCAGCTTGGCGTAGTTGAGCATTATTTTTTTCTGCCCGTGCCCACTATCCTTAAAAGTGATGGTAGCAATACGGTTGTTCGCACCGCCTTCCAGGGCGGTAATAGTACCAAAGCCAAATTTCTGGTGTTCTATTTCCATGCCTATCTCCATTTCCATCGGGTCGTTGGCTTTAAAATCTGCCGACGGTGTGTGTACTGCTGCTGCAGGCTTTTGCAATTTATCTGCCAGCTTTTTCAATGATGGCATCCTGTCGAACGACTGGTTGAGCATACCACTGAAGCCGCCGGTATTATTCGCCTTATGTGCACCACCGGTAAATGTGCGGTCGAGATGGCTCTCAGGTATCTCATCAATAAAACGGCTTGGCTCGTTCTGCACCAGGTTACCAAAACGGTAACGGCTATTGGCATAGGTCACCCAAAGGCGTTCCTTGGCACGTGTTACCGCCACATAAAACAAACGCCTTTCTTCTTCCAGATCTGCACGATCATACAGGCTCATAGAATTGGGGAATAGATTTTCTTCCAGTCCTACAGAAAATACACAAGGGAATTCAAGCCCCTTTGCAGCATGTATGGTCATCAGCTTTACCGTATCCTGGTCTTCCTCATTTTCGTTATCTGCATCAGTCAGCAGCGTTATCTGCTGCAGGTAGCTGCCTAATGTTTTATCGCGCAGTTCACCTTCCTCATCCGGCGTTTCTGTAAATTCTTTAATCGAGTTGAGCAATTCCTGTACGTTCTCGTACCTGGCTAATCCTTCTACAGATTTATCGTTATACAGTTCCTGTACAAGCCCGGTGTGCTTACCTACTGCAAAAGCCACCTCATAAGCATTCTGCTTTTGCAGCATCACCTGGAAGCTTTTGATCATAGTAACAAACTGCTCTATAGCCGAAGCGGCTGCACCTTTAAGACCTACGCCGTCGGGGTAATGCAGCATCTCCCAAAATGTTTTATCATTCTGGTTGGCTATTACCAATACTCTTTCAATACTTGTTTTACCAATGCCCCGTACCGGGTAGTTGATAATACGCTTCAGGTTCTCCTCGTCATTCGGGTTTACGATCACCCTCAGATAGGCCAGGAAATCTTTTACCTCCTTGCGCTGGTAGAAAGACACACCTCCATATAATTTATAGGGTATGTTCATACGGCGCAGGCTTTCTTCAAAAGAACGGCTCTGTGCGTTGGTACGGTATAAGATGGCAAAGTCCTTATTGTGATAGTGATTGCGCAGCTTCATATCCTTTATAGCATCAGCCACAAAGCGACCTTCATCATTATCTGTCAGCGTACGCACCAGTATGATCTTTTCACCTTCCAGGTTATCAGTCCAAAGGGACTTAGGTATCTGATTCTTGTTATTGGAGATAATATTATTGGCTACATTCAATATAGACTGTGTACTGCGGTAGTTCTGCTCCAGCTTCACCACTTTCACATCATCATAGTCATCCTGGAACTGCAATATGTTCTGCACGGTGGCCCCGCGGAACGAATAGATGCTCTGGGCATCATCTCCTACCACACAGATATTTTCATGTACGGCACCCAGCAGTTTAATGATCTGGTATTGCGCCACGTTCGTATCCTGGTACTCATCTATCAATATATACTGGAAACGATGCTGGTATTTTGCCAGTACATCCGGAAACTGCGTTAGCAGTATATACATATTGAACAGCAGGTCATCGAAATCCATTGCCCCGTTACGGAAACAACGTTTGGCATAAGATTGATAAATATCGCCCAACAGGGGCCGGTTGCTGCGGGCATCTTCCTGCTGTATAAAGCTATCCTGCTTATAAGCCACAGGTCCTATCAGGCTGTTCTTAGCGGCAGATATGCGGTTATATACATAGGCAGGTTTATAATGCTTGTCGTCCAGGTTCATTTCATTGACGATGCTTTTTATAACGCCCTTTGCATCATCCGTATCATATATAGTAAAATTATTAGGGTATCCCAGTTTATTGGCTTCTGCACGAAGTATACGTGCAAACACAGAGTGGAATGTACCTATATATAAGTTACGTGCTTCTGAATTGCCCAATATCCTTTCCACACGTTCCTTCATCTCTTTGGCCGCTTTGTTGGTAAATGTGAGGGCCAGTATATTAAATGCATCCACACCATTCTTCATCAGGTGCGCTATGCGTGTAGTCAATACTTTAGTCTTTCCGCTGCCGGCACCGGCAACTATCATCAACGGACCATCAATATGCTCTACCGCAACTCGTTGCTGCTCATTAAGTCCTTCCAGGTAATCTTGCATAATTGCAAAGCTAATTTATTTGCCATTTTATTCCTGCGTGTGTTGATAACACCACCAGCTGTTGAAGACAGTTAAATTTCAATTTATTTAATCTCTGTTAAAAATTTTCAAAAACAGCCGGGCAGCTTATGAATAACTGCTTACACGATTAAATTTGCGTTCGGTACATTTAGACTATGCTTCGTTTCCAGCACATATCGCATTTACTGGCCCTGGGTATCTTACCCTTCCTGGTGCTGCTGTTCATATCTATGCTTTACTGGCGCCGCCGTAAACTGAAAAAGCTTGGCGATGAACGGCTGATAAATGAACAACTACGTGGTTTTATACCCGGGCGTAATACACTCAGGTTTATTATTGCCTGCATCGCTTTTGTTTTAATAACCATAGGTTGGGCCAACCTGCAAATGGGTGCCAAAACAGAAAAAGCACAGCGGAAAGGTGTAGACGTGATCATAGCGCTGGACGTAAGTAAAAGTATGCTGGCACAGGATATACTGCCTGACAGGCTGACGAGAGCCAAGCAACTGATACAACGCATGATAGATAAGATGCAGAATGACCGTGTAGCGCTAATTGTTTTTGCCGGGCGTGCTTACCTGCAGGTGCCGCTTACCATAGACTACGGGGCCATGAAGATGATGCTGCAAAATGTAAAACCCGACCTGGTACCTACACAGGGCACTGTAATAGGCGATGCAATAGACCTTTCATTGAAATCATTTTCTCAAAAAGAAAAGAAATATAAATCACTGGTCATTATTTCAGACGGTGAAGACCATGATGAAAAAGCACTCGAGAAAACTAAAGAAGCCACAGAAAGCGGTATAATAGTACACACCGTGGGCGTAGGTTCTCCGCAGGGCGCCACTTTATACGATCCTGCAACCAAGGCGCCTAAGCTGGACGAACAGGGTGCACCTGTGGTCAGCAAACTGAATGAGAATGAACTGAAATCTATAGCTAACGCGGGCAGCGGTACTTATACATTGCTTAGTAACTCCGATGCTGCTGCTGATAAACTGGTAGATGAAATAGATGGCATGGAGCAAAAAAGCCTGGGAGCGGTAATATTTACCGACTATACCAATTATTTCCAGTACTTCCTTTTAGCCGGCTTTATATTGCTGGTAATTGAATGGCTGCTACCGGGAGCGAAAATGAACAGGAAAGTAAAAACAGGAACTATATGAACAGGTATTCTATAAGCATATTGCTGTGCCTGTTTGTTGTAAGTGCACAAGCCCAGGAAAAGAAATTGGTACGTGAAGGGAATAAGCTGTACGAAGCAAAAAAATATAAAGATGCGGCTAATGCGTACCAGCAGGCATTGACGAAAAATCCTACCTACACCCCCGGACTTTTCAACCTGGGTAATTCTCTTTACCAGGAAAAACAATTTGATGCCGCCCGAAAAGTTTTAAGCAGCGCTGCCAAAACTACCAATGAAAAGGATGTAAAGGGTGGAATGAGCTATAATATAGGCAATACCTATATGGCAGAACAAAAATGGGAGGATGCTATCAACGCCTATAAACAGGCATTACGTAACAACCCGCAGGATGCTGATGCTAAATATAACCTGAGCTATGCACAACAGATGCTGAAAAAACAACAGCAACAGGATAAGAACAAAAACAACAAGGACAAAAATAAGGACGACAAGAATAAAGATAAGAACAAGCAGGACCAGAATAAGGACAACAAGCAAGACCAGGATAAGAACAAGCAAGACCAGCAGAACAAGGGCGGCAAAGACAAAGAGGATAAAAAAGATCAGCAGGACCAACAGAACAAAGACCAGCAGGATAAGGAAGATAAACAAGATCAGCGTCCGCAGGCGCAACCCAGTAAGCTGTCAGAAAAACAAGCAGAACAATTATTAAACGCATTGCAGCAGGAAGAAAAAAAATTGCAGGACAAACTTCAAAAAGGTAAAGGTGTTCCTGTTAAAGTAGAGAAAGACTGGTAATGATTTTTGTAGCTTATCCTTTGCAATTATCATTCAGCATTTATAAGATCGCGTTGAATTGAAAGATGAAATTGAACGCTTCAATTCACTAATTGAGGTTCTTCACTTGTGATAGTTGTCAACAACTTTTCAACATTGCAACATAGGCTTCAAAAAAAATTTTGAATATTTTTTTTAGTAGTAAAATATTCTTATTAATATTGTGATAGGATTGTACTTACTAACCCATCCTTATAAAGGTCCGGCTGTTGAAAAACTTTGCCGGACTTTTTTATTGTACTCTTTGAAACCCTTTGCTACAGCAGTTTTCAGCACAACACTACATTTTGTATGCAGCGCTATTTTATTTTCTACAAGCCATTCCAGGTATTATCACAGTTTTCTGCCGAAGGAGAAAAAAAGACCCTTGCCGACTATTTTGCTGATATTCCTAAAGACATTTACCCGGTGGGCCGATTAGATTATGACAGCGAAGGAATGCTCTTGCTCACCAATGATAAATCACTCACCAATCAATTACTCAATCCGGCATTTGCACATCGGCGTACTTATTGGGTACAAGTAGAAGGTGCCATCAGCCAGCAGGCAATACAACAACTTTGCAAAGGGGTAGAGATAAACATCAATGGTAAACTGTACAAAACAAAATCTGCAGTAGCTACCCTTTTTAAAGAAGCACCGATCGTACCCGATAGAAATCCCCCTATACGTTACCGAAAAGATATTCCTACCTCATGGATATCACTCACACTTACCGAAGGCAAAAACAGGCAGGTAAGAAAAATGACCGCATCAGTTGGGTTCCCCACTTTAAGATTGATACGGCATAGTATAGGGCAAGTGAATATCGAAGGAATGGAACCCGGCACTTTTAAAGAAACAGATGCTTCGTTCAAAGACCTGCTATTTACAAAAGCAGTATAGCCTTGTCAATTTATTGTATAAATGTCAGACGATTTTGTGACGGTTTGGAATTGAAATTTTCCTATCTTTAAGTACATATAGAAGATAAGCAGGTTATGATTAAAGTATTTTTCTACTCCTTGTGGATGATGCTGCTTGGCATTAAATCGTATGGGCTGCCTGAAAACAAAGCAGAATTCCCAAAAAACAGGAGAAAAGAAACCCGGTCGTAAGCATTACGAATATATTATTTTTTCATCTTTGGGGCATATTTCATTGCTTATCCAAAGGGATGCTTATTTTTGCGCTGTTAATATCATTTACGCTATATGTTCAATTTGATTTTGTTTGGACCTCCGGGTAGTGGCAAGGGCACGCAGTCGATTAATATCACAAATACTTACAACCTTCAGCACATTTCAACAGGCGACCTGTTGCGTGATGAGGTAGGCCGCCAGACACCCCTTGGCGTGGAAGCAAAGAAGTATATGGACCAGGGCCTGCTGGTGCCTGACGAAGTCGTTATAGGCATGATCAGCAGCAAAATAGACGAAACACCTAATGCCCGTGGTTTTATATTCGATGGTTTTCCCCGTACAAAGGCACAGGCCGAGGCGCTGGACAAACTGCTCGAATTCAAGCATACGCAGATACATGTGGTCCTTTCGCTCGAAGTACCTGAACCGGAGCTGGTGACACGTCTGTTGGGCCGTGGCGCAACATCAGGCCGCAGCGACGATAACGAGGAAGTGATAGCTAAACGCATTAAAGAATACCATAGCAAGACAGAACCTGTTGCCGGATACTATCACAATTTCGGGAAGCTGGAGCGTGTGAAAGGCGACGGTAATATTGAAGAAACTTTCAAACTGCTAGCAAAGCACATAGATAAATACCTGCAACCGGCATAGTGGAGAAGGCAAACTTTGTAGATTTTATACGCATTTTCGCCCGCTCGGGCAAGGGTGGTGCAGGTAGCATGCACTTTGCCCGCACCAAATTCAATCCCATGGCCGGCCCTGACGGCGGTGATGGCGGCCGTGGCGGCCATATTATACTTCGCGGCAATGCACAGCTGTGGACATTGCTGCACTTGCGTTATTATAAAAACGTATTGGCACAGAATGGAGAGAACGGCAGTAAAAACAACTGTACCGGTAAAGACGGTGAAGATATCATTATAGAAGTACCCCTGGGTACTATAGCCCGCGATGAAGAGACCGGTGAAATAGAAGCCGAGATACTTGAAGACGGGCAGGAGCTGGTGTGGATGCGCGGTGGACGCGGAGGGTTGGGCAACAGTAATTTTGCTACAGCTACAAACCAGGCGCCTGAATATGCGCAGCCCGGCGAAATGGGCTCTGAAGGCTGGAAATATCTTGAACTGAAGATATTGGCTGACGTAGGTCTTGTAGGCTTTCCCAATGCAGGAAAATCTACTTTGTTATCTGTATTAAGTGCTGCGAAGCCAAAAATAGCAGACTACGCTTTCACTACACTTACTCCGCAGCTAGGTATCGTTTCGTACCGCGATAATAAATCTTTCTGTATGGCCGACCTGCCCGGTATTATAGAAGGGGCTGCAGAAGGTAGAGGCTTGGGGCACCGTTTCCTGCGACATATAGAACGCAACTCTGTCCTGCTTTTCATGATACCTGCCGATAGCCCGGATCATGCTAAGGAATATAATATCCTTATGAATGAGCTGGAACAATACAACCCCGAGCTATTGGATAAAAAGATATTGGTGGCCATCAGCAAAAGCGATATGCTGGATGATGAACTGAAAGATGCTATTGCCGCTACATTGCCTGCTGAAGTACCCGTATTATTCATTGCCTCTGTAACAAATGAAGGCATCTCTCAATTGAAAGATGCCTTGTGGAAAGCGCTTACAGAAGAATAATTATTATTTGGCTGCCTGTATATGCAGCTTAATATTTACTACCGGGTTAATAAATTTATTACCAAGGCTTTTATCACTATGATAGTTCAGTCCCCATTGGGTACGGTCTATATTAAAGGCTGCATCAGCTAATACCTGGCTGCCCTGCATACTAATCTTTGCCGGGAATGTAATGCTTTTAGAAACCTCTTTTAGTTTCAGGTTGCCGGTCACTACATGGCTGGCATCTTTCATGATGAGCTTATCATCATTTGAAATATTAGCGCTTACAGATGTAATCTCAAAAATGGCATCCGGATATTTTGCAGCATCGAAGAAATCACCGCTTTTCAGGTGGTTCTGCAGCTTAGCATTACCCTTTTCATCCTGGTCGTCTGGCGTGATTGAATTGACATCCATTACAAACCGGCCACCTATAGGCCTGCCGTTGGCAACGCCTAAATAACCTTCTTTTATTTTCACCGTACCATGATGGTGGCCAATGGGCTTAGTGCCTATCCATTCAATCACGCTGTTGTTTACGTCTACATTATATTTTTCATTACGCGCAGTAGTGTCTTTCACTTTTTGCGCCGTAGTAGCTATAGCTTTATCAGCCTTAGGTGCATTTTTACATGCTGTAAAAGCCAGTAGCCCTATCGTCAATAGCTTTAGTGCTTTCATACTATTTCTTATTATTTATTAGGTATTGAATGGGTTAATTTTACAGCTCAATAATACTGATGAAAAATATCACGCCAACAGATTTTAAAGAATTGTTGAAAAAGGATGACCATTTTTTATTGGTAGATGTGCGCGAGGCCTGGGAGCACGCTGCTTATAATATTGGCGGCATACTCATACCGCTGGGAGAGCTTATAAATAGAAAGCAGGAGATACCACGTGACCTTCCGGTACTGCTGTATTGTGAAAAAGGCATACGTAGTATGATAGCCATACAGCGCCTGGAAATGTTAGGATATACAAACCTCTATAACCTGGCAGGCGGTATGAAAGCATGGAAAGAACAAATTACCTGAGCAGTTCCAGGTAACCACCATTAGTATCTACTACCAGCCGGTGTTTCATGTTCAGCGATAAAGTATAGTTTATCTCCTGGTGACCGCATGGAAAGTTGAAGCAAACGGGGTAATCATATTCCTTCACTTTATCCCAAATGATCTCTTCAACTGTTTGCCCGAACGGACGGGTAGTATCTTCTATTTCAGTAAAGCTGCCAATTATTAATCCGGCCAGTTTATCCAGTTTGCCGGCGCGTTTCAGGTTCAGCATCAGCCGGTCTATATGATAATAATGCTCACCGATATCCTCTATGAATAATAATTTACCGGTAGTGTCTACCTCTGATACCGACCCCGTGAGATGTGCCAGTATAGCCAGATTGCCGCCGGTGAGTATTGCTTCGGCGCTGCCGGGCCGATTGTATACAGATGCCGGAGTTTCGTAAGTCAATGGCTTGCCAGTAATGGCATCATGAAAATTGCGGATATGGCCTGTATCAATACTATCTGCCTTAAATGCACCGCACATAGGCGCATGTAATACAGGCATATTATATAATGCCTGCACATGGTTCAGCACCACAACAATATCGCTAAAGCCCGTGATCCATTTCGGCTTTTGCAGGAAGGCAGAAAAATCTATCTTGTCTATGATACGGCTCAGACCATAACCACCTCGCCCCATTATTATCGCATCTACTTCAGGGTTATCCAGCATGGCCTGCAGATCGGCTAAGCGCTCGTCATCTGTACCGGCAAAATAATTGCCTGTATCATTGCCTACGGTGTTTCCTATTATCACTTTAAAACCCCAATCTTCAAAAGTTTTGATTGCATAGCTCACCCTGTCGTGCGAGACATAGCCTGCAGGGCAGGTGATACCTATGGTGGAGCCTTGTGTTAAATATGGAGGGTGTGTATTCATGTCTTACAGTATTCCTATATAAATTTCGTTATTGCGTATCTCTACCGGGTAGGTTTTTAGTTTGTATCCCTCGCCGCTGGTGTTTCTACCATTCGAAGGGTCAAACCGGTATTTATGCAACGGGCAAACGATGCGTTTCTGTGCATCCAGCCAGCCTTCACACAAAGGTGCGCTGGTGTGCGGGCAGGTAGCAGAGAAGGCATATACTGCATCATTCAATTTCAATATACCTATACGCTTACCCGCCAGGGCATACTCCTGCATTTTTTCAGCTTGCAAGGTATCAATGGTTAATCCTTCTATTTTATGCCAGTTATACATATTAACGCCTTGCTGCAAAAAACTCCTTCATCAGTTGTATGCATTCATCTGCAAGCACACCGTGTACCAATTCGGTCTTTGGATGAAACGGCCAATTCTCGCCTGTTACTCTTTTATAACCATTCTTTACATCGGCACCTCCGTATACTACTCTTCCTATTTTAGACCAGTACAATGCCCCGCAGCACATAAGGCATGGCTCTATGGTTACATACAAAGTCGCTTCCGGCAGGTATTTGCTGCCCAGGGTGTTGAAAGCCGCAGTAAGAGCTATCATCTCAGCATGAGCGGTGCTGTCATTCAGTTGCTCTGTCTGGTTGTGCCCACGCGATATGATCTTAGTACCCCAGGTAACCACTGCACCAATAGGTATTTCTCCCGCATCGTAGGCCAGCTGCGCCTGCCGCAGCGCTTCCTTCATAAAATATTCATCATCGAACATCATACTGCAAAGAAAAAGCTTAGTCCCTATTTTTTGTATCCATTATTATAGTAACAGGCCCGTCATTTACCAGTGCTACTTGCATATCAGCGCCAAACCGACCGGTAGTTACCGGCTTACCTATTGTGGCTGACAGCCGCGATACGAAATATTCATATAACGGTATAGCCTGTTCAGGCCTTGCTGCTTTGATAAAAGAAGGACGATTGCCTTTTTTATACGATGCATGTAATGTAAACTGGCTTACCACCAGCACCGCTCCATCTATGTCCTGTAAAGCCTTATTCATCAATCCGGCTTCGTCAGAGAATACCCTCAATTGGGCAATTTTGCTACTTAACCAATCTGCATCTTCAGTAGTATCTTCCGTTTCAATGCCCAGCAGCACCATAAAACCCGGTCCAATAGCCGATACTATTTCGCCATGAATAGTTACACTTGCATTTGCAACCCTTTGTATAACTGCGCGCATAAACACAAATGTGCAGGTTTTTTACTTAATAAGCCACTATCAGTATATGTTATAGTCATTTTAGCTTTTGACTTTTTACTTTTGGCATAGAAATGTATAATATCAACGAAACTATAGTAGCATTAGCTACGCCGCCGGGTGTTGGCGCTATAGGAATCATCAGGTTAAGCGGTTCTGAGGCTATTGCTATTACCGATAAAATATTCAAAGGAAAAAATCTGGCCAACCAGCCATCTCATACACTCCATTTTGGAAGGATAATGGATGGCAATACAGTGCTGGATGAAGTAGTGGTAAGCCTGTACAAGGGCCCAAAGAGTTATACGGGGGAAGATGTAGTAGAGATAAGCGCGCACGGCTCGCAATACATACTGGAGCAAGTTATTGCCCTATGTATAGCCAACGGCGCACAGATGGCCAAAGCGGGTGAATTCACGCAGCGGGCTTTCCTGAATGGCAAACTAGACCTGGCACAGGCCGAAGCAGTAGCCGATCTCATTGCATCCCAATCGGGCGCCGCGCAACAGGCTGCCATGCACAACCTACGGGGTGGTTTTAGCGAGGAACTGAAAGGTATGCGGGAGGAACTGGTAAAATTCAGCGCACTGATAGAACTGGAACTGGATTTTAGCCAGGAGGATGTAGAATTTGCAGACCGCAGCCAGTTTTATGAACTGGTAAACCGCATTGGCGCCACAGCAGATAAACTGATAGCATCTTTTAAGCTGGGAAATGTAATACGAAATGGCGTGAGCGTTGCCATCATTGGTAAACCCAACGCCGGCAAAAGTACTTTGCTAAATGCCCTGCTGAATGAAGAGCGCGCCATAGTAAGTGATATTGCCGGTACCACCCGCGACACCATAGAAGAAACGCTGAACATAAACGGTGTGCTTTTCCGGCTGATAGACACCGCAGGTATACGCGAACATAGCAGCGATGCAATTGAGACCATTGGTATACAGCGCAGTATGGATACCATGAAGAAAGCAGATGTTGTTGTGTACCTATATGATGTAAATGAGACCACTCCTGATGAAATACAAAGCCAGGTGAGCACCTTCGAAGGACGGCAGATAAAATACTTATTGGTGGGGAATAAGATAGATATGGCCGCAGCTGCGCCTTCAGCCAATTCAATTTACATCTCTGCCAAAAACAAAGAAAATATTCAGCAACTCAGGCAGGCTTTATACCGCCTTGTGGTTGAGGGCGATATTAATACAGAAGGCACCATCATCACCAATGCCCGTCACCTGGCATCTCTGCAGGAAATGCGGAAATCTATCAGTGATATTAAAGCCGGCCTCGACAATCATATAGCCAGCGACCTGATAGCGCTCGATATACGTCGCTGCCTTTTTTACCTGGGCGAAATAACCGGCGAGGTTACCACCGAAGATAAACTGGATTACATTTTCAGTAAATTTTGCATAGGAAAGTAATAACACCAGCTGCATGGATGAATTTATTCCTATAGTAAATTATGTAGAACGATATATTCAACTTACTGAAGACGAAAAAGAATATTTCGTTTCGCTGCTTCGTATCAGTCGCATCAAAAAAAAGCAGTACATAGTGCAGCCCGAGTTTGTGTGCAAATACAGGAGCTATATTATTTCAGGGGCTATGAGGGCCTACCTGGTAGATGACAAGGGGAAAGAACACACAGTAGTAATATCTATAGAAGACTGGTGGATTAGTGATTTTAACAGCTACCTGAACCAGGAGCCGGCTACGCTTTTTGTAGAAGCATTGGAAGATTCCGTAATCATACAAATAGACTTCCATTCGGAACAGATGCTCATGGAGCGTATTCCTAAATTTGAACGGTTTTTCCGGTTGATTACACAACGATCTTTTGCCTTTCTTCAGAAAAGAATATTATCGAACCTTAGTAAAGGAGCCGAGGAACGCTACGATGAGTTTGTCAGTAAATATCCTGCTATTGCCAACCGTGTACCGCAATATGCACTGGCGTCTTACTTAGGTTTTAGCACCGAATTCCTAAGTAAAATAAGAAACAGGAAAACAAAGAAAACTTGAACTGGTTCAACTTAATTTCCTAAACAAGTTCATTTTTTGTGGTTGTTGCCTGTAAGACTTTTGCTGTGTCGATTTTGACACAAGTAAAAATCTAAATGCAATGACAACCACAACATCAAGAGTTCATTTCTCCGTACCCGGGAAAGAAGAGGTATCAGCCGCCAACCAGGCGATATTCGACCACATGCAAAATACTTTTGGCAAAGTGCCTAATATCTATGCGACCTTTGCCCACAGCGAAACTGCACTGGCCGACTACCTGGCCCTGCAAAACCGTAAGAGTACTTTATCTGTAAAAGAAAGAGAGATCATAAACCTGGTAGTAAGCCAGGTAAACAGCTGCAAATATTGCAGTGCAGCACATACAGCAGTGGGCAAAATGGTCGGTTTTACAGATGAACAAATATTAATGATACGCCGGGGTAGCGCAGCTTTTGATGCTAAATATGATGCGTTGGTAAAATTTGTTAAAGATACAGCCGAAACTAAGGGGCACCCTTCTGCTAATACATATGACAGCTTTTTTGCTGCCGGCTATACAAAAGCAAACCTGGTAGATGCGATCATAATAATCGGCGATAAGATCATAGCCAATTACCTGCATAATATAACTGATATTCCTGTTGACTGGCCGGAAATACCACAGGTATAAATACGCTCTACAGTATCTGGATAAGAAGCCCGCAACATGGGGCTTCTTTGTATTTTTGATTATTCGTCATTTTGCAAATGGCTAATTTGCTAATATTACACCATGCTATATTGCTGTGCAGATACTAAAACGCAGGCTGAACTCTACCTCACGGTAAACGAACCGGAGTTTCAAAAACATTTTTTTCAAAGGCAGCACAAGAAGTATTTCTATACTATAGCCTGGAATAATGGAACAGCCCAGCAGGTTACGATCGACGAGATACATTACACCTTTCCTGCCGGCGCCATTTTACCGCTAATGGTCAGCCAATCGTTCCGCTTTGAAAAACCTGAACAGATCATTGCCTGGCAATTCAACAGGGAATTTTACTGTATTGTAGACCATGACAAGGAAGTGAGCTGTGCCGGATTCTTGTTCTACGGTTCGCTGGATATTCTTTTTGTGACGCTTGATGAGGCACAGCTGCAAAAAATAAATCTGCTGATGCAGGTGTTTGTAGATGAATTCCAAACAACTGATAATATTCAAAAAGATATGCTTCAAATGCTGTTAAAGCGATTGATAATTATTCTCACCCGGCTGGCTAAAGAACGCTATACGGGTAACTCGCTAAGCAGCGCTCAGCTGGATATTGTGCGGTCATATAATATGCTGGTAGAAATGCACTATCGTAATGAACACCAGGTAAAGTTCTATGCCGACCAACTACACAAATCTCCCAAAACACTTGCCAACCTGTTCGCATTATACAATCACAAATCTCCACTGACCGTAATACAGGAAAGAATAATGCTGGAAGCCAAACGCCTATTGATATACACTAAGAAATCGGCGAAGGAAATAGCTTTCTACCTGGGTTTTGAAGATGCCGCTTACTTCAGCAATTTTTTTAAAAAGCATGCCGGTCAAACTCCTCAAGACTTCAGGCGATTAGCTATTCTTCCTGCTGCAGGGCAATAATTACAATCCTTAGGGAAATTTCTCTATTTCCTGGCTCACTATAGTGTAAGAGTTTTGCAATACACAAAAACTCATAATGAAACGAACCACACTCATTGTAGCTTCATTGCTTATTTCAGCATTAGTACAAGCTCAGTCAGGACTAAAAAAGGGAGCCAAAGCCCCTGAATTCAAGGCTAAAGATAATTACGGGAAAACCATAGACATGCAGCAGGTACTGCGTTCACACAAAGCTATGGTCCTATTTTTCTACAGGGGGCAATGGTGCCCCTATTGCAATAAATACATCCAGCAGTTACAGGATTCCCTGCAATTGCTCTCAGCAGAGAATGTTTATGTTGTGGGCGTTACCCCTGAAACAGGTGAAAATATTGATAAGACAATAAGCAAAACTCATGCATCATTTTCCATGATACAGGATAAAGGCTACAAACTAATGAAAGCCTATGATGTGCTGTACACAGTAGATGATGCTACACTTAATAAGCTAAACCAGTATGGCATAAACCTGGAAATGAATAATGGCAATATGGACCATGCTTTACCTGTGCCGGCAACCTATATCATAGATAAGTCAGGTCATATCTCATTTGTCCATTTTGACAAAGACTATACTAAGCGGGCTTCTGTACGATCGTTGCTCGAGGAACTAAAAAAATAGCAGATCATGTCTATCATAGAAAAAACTATCATTCGCCAGATTGAAAAAGATGAACCTATTCCATATACGCTACTGCTGGATGCAGACCCTTCAAAGGAGCTTATAGATAAATATTTATTGCAATCGGAACTTTATGTGGCGATATTGGATGGCCGTATGATAGGGTGTTATGTTTTGTGCGTCTTAAACGATGATAGGGCTGAAATAAAAAACATTGCTGTAGCAGAAAAATACCAGCGTATGGGCTTAGGGGCAATAATGCTGAACGATGCCGAAACCAGGGCGAAGGAAAAAGGAATAGCGTATATGTTGATAGGCACCGGTACTGCCAGCTTTGATGCCTTAAAACTATACCAGCGACAAGGTTATGAGATGACCTCGATAAAAAAGAACTATATCGTTGAAAACTACAAAGAGCCAATTTTCGAAAACGGCATTCGCCTGAAACATGTTGTCGTGTTGGAAAAACAACTTTAGTATAGTGCATAGGGGTCACATATACAATAAAAGGGGCCTTAGGGCCCCTTTTAAAAGATAGACCGGCTTACTGAAAAGCAGGTCTGCTGTAGCTGTCTGATCAATTAGTTGATGTTGATGTTTTTCACAACCGCCTGTTCTTTGATCATCACATATTTCTTGCCGTTTTTCGTGGTGGTAGTAAAGTTGTACGGGCAAACTTCCATAACTGCAGAATTGTCGGTAACTGCTGGGAAACCAGACAGTTCAGCAGCGCTGATGGTTGCTGTACCTGCATTAGGACCGAATGTTTTTGTAAAGCTTTTGCTGCCGGCAGCTACCAATACCAGTACAGAGTCTGCACCGCTAAGTGTAGAGTTATCTAACTGTATAGTCAGGCCACTGGATTTAGTAATAGACGAAGGCATTGTGCCGTCGAATGAAGGGAATGCAGCTGTATGGTTTACAGAGAAGGCAGTTACATTGCTGGAACCGCCAACATTCCATGAAGAACCATTGTCAAAATTCAGGTCGGCAGGAGTAGAAGCAATAGTAGCTACCTTGCTATATGAATTGTCAGTTCCTTTATCCAGGTTATAAGTATTAACTGCAACGGTACCTGCATCTAACTTTGTAGAGCTGCCCGGAGCGCTGAAGAAAACAGCGAGGCCTATCTCTGATGTAATCTTAACCGGCACAGGTGAACCTGCCGGCTGAGAATTGTAGTCCATGCGAACGCTTATCAGCGCACCGTCTACATCGCCCGGTGTGGCAGGTGTTGCGGCTGTAGGTCCGGTAGCAGTGGGGGTAGTTGTAGTTGGGGTAGTTGTTTTGTTATCATCTTTACTGCAAGATACCATACCCAGTGACATGGCTATTACAGGAGCAATAAAATAAGTAAGCTTTTTCATTTGTGTAAGTTTTGTGATTAGACAGATTATCTTTCAGCCACAAAACTAATAGCACGCCCAACCACCCTAAATACACGCATAAGGGTATTTTCATCTACGTACTGGCACGGAGTAATAGCACTTATGCAATAAGCCTATCAGATAAGATTACGTTCCAGGGCATATTTAAGTAAACCTACTATAGTTTTATTATTAGTCTTCCGCAGCATATTCTTACGGTGTGTTTCCACGGTGCGCTCGCTTATAAATAAAGCTTTGGCTATCTCTGCATTATTCATCTCCTGCGCCACAAGGGTCAGCACTTCCAGTTCCCGTTCCGTAAGCTTGGGCTCTTCCGGCTGCGCCAGCTTTTTTTGCTGGTGTACGATCATGGTGGTGATCTTCTCGGACACTTCTGCTGAGAAATACATCCGCCCGTCCTTTACCATGTTTATAGCATCCAGCAGTTCCTTATCATTGACATTCTTCAGCAGGTAGCCGGAAACCCCCGCCTCTATCATCTCCATGATATGCGTTGCGTCGTCGAACATAGACAATGTAATGACATACACTTTCGGATAGAATTCCTTTATCTTTTGTGTCAGTTCACAACCATTCATGCCCGGCATACTAATGTCTACAAGGGCTACATCCGGCTTGGAGTTGGGCAGATCATCAAAAAGTTTTTGACCGTTATCATATAAACCTACAACTTCAATGTCTTTCTGTTTCTGCAGTAAGGCATTCAGCCCGTCTAATAATATATGGTGGTCATCAGCTACAACAATACGCGTCCTGGTCATGTAATCGGGGTAAAAATTATATGAAATATACGCTAAAATATATACAAATGCTATACTGGATCAGCCCATTATATATTTATAGCAAAAAAGCTTAGGAAGCAGCCTGTGGGGTAAAAGAAGCAGCTATTTTGTTGAGAAAATCCAGCACGTGGTTCATATTTTTCATTTTATCCACCACTAGCATAAAGTTCTTGCCTACTTGTTTCAGGCGCGCATTATTGGTACGGGTTTGAATATAGTTGAGGATATGATTGAAGGTATCTGATTCAAAATAAGGCGAGTCGGGATTGCTGATGAAATAAAGGCGCATCTGCTCATTTTTCAATATCAGCTTCTCAAAACCAAGTTCGCGTGCTACCGTTCTGCACCGCACAGTAGTAAACAGGTCTTTCACCTGTACCGGCAGCGGCCCGAAACGGTCTTGCAATTCCGTAGCAAAACTGTTCAGCTCGTCTTCGGTTTCCATATCATCCAGCTGCGTATAAAGCGACAAGCGCTCCGTGATACTTTCTACATAGGTATCGGGTATAAGTATCTCCTGGTCGGTATCTATGGTACAATCGCTTACAAATTCCTTCTTACGTTCCAACTCTTCAGAGAACACGTCTTTAAAGTCTGTGGTCTTCAGTTCACGCATGGCTTCGGCCAGTATTTTCTGGTACATTTCAAAACCAATCTCAGCTATAAAACCACTTTGCTCTCCGCCAAGCAGGTTACCGGCTCCGCGTATGTCCAGGTCGCGCATGGCTATCTGGAAACCACTACCAAGCTCATTAAACTGCTCCAGGGTCTGCAAACGCTTACGGCTATCATTCGGCAAGGTGCTCATTGGCGGTGCCAGCAGGTAGCAGAATGCTTTTTTATTACTACGTCCTACCCGTCCGCGCAACTGGTGCAGATCGCTGAGGCCAAACTGGTGCGCATTATTAATAATAATGGTATTGGCATTTGATATATCTACCCCGCTTTCTACAATATTGGTGCAGCACAGCACATCATATTTGTGCTCTATAAAATTAAATAAAGCTTCTTCCAGTTTATGTCCTTCCATTTGCCCATGCGCCATGCCTATTTCCAGGTCGGGGCAAAGGTTACGCAACAGCGTAGCCATATCGGGCAGGCTCTGCACCCTATTGTGTATAAAGTAAACTTGTCCTCCTCGCTCCGTTTCATAATATATAGCATCGCGAATAGCAAATTCATTAAATACGCCCACTTCCGTATGCACCGGCTGCCGGTTGGGTGGCGGGGTATTTATAATACTAAGATCGCGGGCGTTCATTAAGGAGAATTGCAGCGTACGGGGTATAGGCGTAGCCGTAAGCGTAAGCGTATCTACATTGGCCCGCAGTTCACGCAGCTTTTCCTTAGCGGCTACACCAAACTTCTGCTCCTCGTCAATTACCAGTAAGCCAATGTCTTTAAACTTCACATCCTTACCCAGCAAGGCATGGGTGCCTATAATGATATCTATTTTTCCTTCCTCCAGTCTTTTTAAGGTTTCCTTTTTCTCCTTTGCCGATTTGAAGCGGTTGATATAATCTACATTACAAGGAAAGTCCTTCAGGCGGTCTTTGAATGTCTGGTAGTGCTGAAATGCCAGGATGGTTGTAGGCACCAATACAGCTGCCTGCTTACTATCGCCTACTGTTTTGAATGCAGCACGCACTGCTATTTCTGTTTTACCAAAACCAACATCACCGCATACCAGCCGGTCCATTGGCGCCGGGGCTTCCATATCGCGTTTTACATCAGCTGTAGCCTTACTTTGGTCAGGTGTATCTTCATAAAAGAAAGATGCTTCCAACTCGGTTTGCAAATAGGTATCGGGCTGATGCGCAAACCCTTGCGATGCTTTCCGTTTTGCGTAAAGGCGTATCAGGTCGCTGGCTATATCTTTTACCTGCTTTTTGGTCTTATTCTTCAGTTTTTCCCATGCATCACTGCCCAGCTTGTTCACTTTAGGCTTGGTGCCCTCCTTACCGGTGTACTTGCTTATCTTATGCAGGGAGTTGATATTCACATACAGTACATCGTTATCACGATATATGATGCGGATGGCTTCCTGCATATTCCCGTTCACTTCAATTTTTTGTAATCCGCTATACACACCTACACCATGATCTATATGGGTTACAAAATCACCGGGCTGCAGTTCGCGCAGGGCGCGCATGGTAATAGCCTTACCCTTGCTGTAAGCCTGTTTTACTTTGTACTTGTGATAGCGTTGGAAAATCTGGTGGTCGGTATAGCAAACTACCTTTTTCTCATGGTCTACAAAGCCCTTGCTGATGGCTGTTGGTAAAGGCACGAAATTGATCTGTGCCTGCAGGTCTTCAAATACACTGCGCAGCCTCTCCAGTTGCTTAGGGTTCTCAGCAAATATGTAGGGAGTATAGTTTTGCGCCACCCGCTTTTGCAGGTCATCTATCAGCATATTGAACTGCCTGTTAAATACAGGTTGTTCTTCTGTTGCGAATTGTACGGATACTATTTCCTTTTCACCTGTTATTTTCTCAATAGAATGGTTATACCATTCTATAAGATGTCTCTTCTTTAATTGCTGCAGCCAGTTTTCTGTCGTTTCAAAATCATTATGTGTCAGCTCCTTCAGCCATTCTTCTTCATGGTCTACGGCTACCTGGTTCAGCGATATCTTCTCCGGCAGCTCTGCTTCCATCTTTCCCAGGCGACCTAACGTGAAATCGAAATCCTTAGCCCAGATAATAGTATTAGCAGGCAGGTAGTCTAAAAGGGAAATTTTCTGTTGCGTATCAAATTTCGTCTCGATATTTGGCAATATAGAAACCTGCAACAGTTTTCGTTCCGACAATTGTGTTTCGGGGTTGAATATACGGATGCTGTCTACTTCATTACCAAACAGCTCTATGCGGTAAGGATGCTCATTACCAAAGGAATAGATATCCAGGATGCCTCCTCGCATAGCAAATTGCCCGGGCTCGTACACAAAATCCTCTCGTTTAAATCCAAGGCTTACGAGCTTTTCCAGTAATGCTTCCACCTTCAGGTTCTCACTCACCTTTATACTGATCATGTTTTTGGACAAAGCGGTGGGGTTCACTACTTTCTCAAACAATGCCTCCGGATAAGTAACCAGTACCTTTTTATGTACTTTCTCGCTGCTGAACTTGGTAAGGGCTTCTGTACGCAGCATTACGTGGCTGCTGTTCAGTTCATTGAAGTGCCCTGTACGTTTGAATGAATCGGGATAGAAGCAGATATCCAAAGCCCCGGTAAGATGTTCCAGGTCATTATGAAAATAGGCTGCCTCTTCTTTCTCATTCAAAATAAAGACATGGTTGGCGTCACTAAGCTGCCAAACTGCCGTTGCAATAAAGTTGATGGAAGACCCGCGCAGGTTATCGAGATATGCCCTTAGTTTAGGTTCGGGCAATGAGATGCCGGCCGCTATTTGTTTTAAGCGGATATCATTTTGATACAAACCCAGCAACACCTGCAAATTCATGCGGGTGCAAATTTACGGAAAAGCTGGCTTTAACGATTACAGAAAATTTTATTTATCCTGCTTTTTAGCAAATAATTGTGCCCAGGCATTATGAAAGGTTCTTTCCTTCAGCAAAACATAAGAACTATCTAGCTGAGTACGCTTTACAGGGTCAAGATATGGGTCGCCGTGCGCTCCGGCCAGCCAAAAGGTATCTGCCTTATATGCACCGCTCAATATAGAATCGACCATATCTTCTTTATTCGCCTCGATGATCTCACCCTTGTACTGATATCGTTGGAAATAATACCGGCTATGCCATGCTGTTATATGATTTATAACAGGCACATCCCTGCTTTCGGTACTGATATATTGAGCCATTTCCCTGAATTGCTCTTTGTGCACGCCGTAGGCTCTTTTTATAAAAAATACATCTGCAAGTGATACCAGCAGAATAAGGGCCAATAACACATTGCGCGTTTTTTCTTTTTTAATCAGTTCCAGGCCATAAGCTATACATAAAATAAATGAAGGGACAACGATAATAGTATACCTTGAAACAAGCATCGGCACTACAAATACTGATCGCAAATAGGGGATGAGTAAAGCAAAGAACACAGATATAAAAATAAACACACCGCTCAGTACCACTGGATTGGTACGGATGCTTTTAAAACTGTATTGTTTTGAAAATACATAATAAAAATAGCCTATTAATATTGCAGCAAACGGTGTAGCATTGGCAAAATAATCGTAGAAATATTCAAGGAAAAAAAGCGGGCTTACCTTACCTATCCAAAAAGAATGAATAGCCGACATTTTAGTAAGGAAAGGCAACCATGGTAAATAACATAATAACACCGCCAGTTCGCCAATAAAAAACAGCCAGAAATATTTCTTCTTATGTTCAGTTTCAGATAACCAAAAAACGATACCCAATAATAACTGGCAAAACACAACCAGCAGGCTAAAGTAATGTGTGTATAATAGCAAGACCGTGGACAAAATATAAGCCAATACATCTTTCCATTTCAGGTATTTATACATCCGTATAAAGAACAGGTAAGAAAAGCAACTGAAAAGCCATAGAAAAATATACCCCCTTGCCTCCTGCGAATAGAAGATATTGTAAATATTGACACTGGCAATAGCTGCCGCTACCAAGCCCAGGCGCTTGCTTAATATTTCCTTACCCAATAAATACATACCCCATACACTGGCAATACCTGCGAGTGCCGGCATAATGCGTGCACCAAATTCATCGTACCCGAATATGCTGAAAGAAAAATGTTCGAGCAGGAAAAACAAAGGTGGGTGCTGGTCTATTGTTTTTAAAAAATCAAAGAGCTCCGGCAATGTCACACCAGGGCCAGCTTCGTTCATGGTATGCAGTTCATCCAGCCACAGGCTTTCGCCGCCCAAATGTACCAGGCGCAAAATAGCTGCCACTATTAAAATGACCAGTAATAAGGTTTTATCGGAATAGCCTTTGGTGCCTATTTGCATAATGCAGTTTGCTGGGGTATATACTTATTATAAACGCATTTATTTCCGCAATGTTTTGCGGGCATATAATTCAGCCCATACATCTTTCATTTCAGCCTGTTTTATCACGGTATAAGCAGTGTCTAACTGTTGCCGCTTGGCATTGTCAAGATGCGGATCGCCGTGTGCACCTACAATCCAGAAATAATTGAGGGTATATTCCGGGGTACGTGCGGCTAATATAGAATCTACAAGATCTTCTTTTTTCCCGCGCAGAATAGCTCCTTTGTGTTTCATTTTTTTCAGGTAATATTCCTGGTGCCAGCCTGTAAGCTCATTAATAACAGGTATGTCTGTGTGTTCTTCTGCCACAAAAGCAGTTATTTCTCTGAATTGTTCTTTTTGCGGCGTACTATAATAGCCTCTTACATACACCGTATCGAACCAGGTAATGAATAAAAAAACACCGACAATAGAATAACGGATGAACCGGTTCTGTACCAGGTACATGCCATAAGCTATAGCAATAAACAATGCCGGCAGTATTACTATGGCATACCGTGATATCATCATTGGTACAACAGTAATAGAACGGATGAACATAATAAGGTAACTGGTGATAATACTTACAAAAACGAAAACAAAACTGAGTAGTAACGGCTGCTGCTTTATATCGCTGAAGGGAGCCTTTTGCGCAAACACATTCACACAATATACTATTAAGGCCAGGTATATAAACGGCAGCAGGTAAAAAGCATAGCCGATAAACTCTAAAAGATAGGTATAGTAAAAATCTGTTTGTGGCCGCTGTATCCAGAACGAATGGATATTAGACATCTCCTTCAGGTATGGCAGCCAGGGCAGATAGGTGGCCAGCACGATAAGCTCTGCAACAAAAAAGCTCCAAAAGAACTTTTTCCTGTTACCATATTCTGCAGCCCATAGAATAACGAAAATTACCAGCTGGCAGAATATGACCAGCAAACTAAAATAGTGGCTGTACAATAACAATATTGTAGAAATGATATACCATATTGCATCAGCCCGTTTCAGACTTTTTGCAAAACGAAAGAAACAGGCAAATGAAAGGGCCGTAAACATCCAGAGAAATATATAATCCCGGGCCTCCTGCGAATAAAATATATTAAAATAGCTGAAGCTGGTAATAGCGGCAGCTATCAGGCCAAGATGCTGATCTGCCAGTTCTTTACCCAGGCGGTACATGGCCCATACGCAACCTATACCTGCTACTGCGGGTGCTACACGCGCTACATACTCTGTGTAGCCAAACAGCGTGAACATGATACGCTCTACTATAAAAAATACGGGGGGATGCTGGTCGCAGCATTTCAGGTAATCAAACAACTGCGCCCAGGTCAACGAAGGATCAGCTTCATTCATAGTGTGCAGTTCATCCAGCCAAAGACTGGAATTACTTAAATGATAGAACCGCATAACAAATGCAGTCAGCATGATACACAGTAAGGTTAGCTGTGTTCTGTATTGCTTTAAAATCATACACTATTTTTTAGCGATCCTATATATGGCCTTTTGCATTTTATTCTGCTGCTGGTGCATCAGGTTCAGCAGCAACAGCCCTGTTACGAAGAAACCCAGGCATATTATTGCCAGCGTTACCAGGCTGATGGTCAACGTACTGAACCACCCTAGTATTGCTGTGCCTGCAATAAATTTCTGGTACAGCAAATCCAGGAAAAGCAGCACGATCACCACAGATATTATGATGAACATTTTAAGAAATACCATTAACAGATCTTCGGCAAACTCAATAAAAGAACGGAACGCATGGAAAAGCAAGCCCTGCATACCCATTTTAGATTTGCCGTCTATCCTTTTGCTGCGATCGTAAACAATACTTGTTTTGCTGGCTTTCTGCTTCAGCAGGTAAGCAGGAAAATGTATAAATGAAGTATTGGCTATTCGTTCTACGATCACCTGGCTGATCATGCAGTAGTTACCAAAATCCATTTTTTTGCCGGTAACCAGCTTAAACAGCATTTTATAAATACGATACGAAAAGCGGAACTGAAGGCTCTCTTTTCGCTTGCCCCTTTTTACTTCAACTATATCATAGCCCGTCTTTTGAATAAGCAATGGTATTGCATCCGGGTCATCTTCCCCATCCGAATCCATCACAATTACATGTTCGGCCTTTAGTTCATTTGCATAAAGCAATCCCTGGAAGATAGCAGACTGGTGACCTGAATTATACATCAGGTTCAGTACATGGAGCTGTACATTTTTTGCAGAAAATGTAAATGCCTTTACTAATTCGAGTGAATTATCGGTAGAACTATCATCCACCACAATCACCGTAAAGGTACCATCCAGTGTGCCTAACACATTATCTAATTTCTGCAGGAACTGTATAATGGTTATACCCTCGTTAAAACAAGGTGTGACAATGGCATAAGTATGATGGACAAGGTCGGTCATCTGGCAAGGCTTGGGATATAGCGCTAAAAATACAGCTTATTTGCAATTTTTTTCAAGCGTCGCACACAGTAATGACATTCATAGCATTATCACTTATTTGCCGGCATAATGTTTAGGCATTGATTAGTATAAGATTTTGTAACTTTCTATTCAGTAAGCGCTTGTTACTGTAAAATATAAATCTGCTTGTATGAGAATAGCTCTGTGTATAGTAGCCCTTGTAGTTTTTAGCTCCTGCAAAAATACCTGGGACAGTGAAAGCCGTGATCTTTTTGTACAAGGCTGCCTTAATGATGCTAAAGAACGCGGCATGCCCGATGACAAGGCAAAATCTATGTGCGATTGCCGCCTGGAAAAAGTAATGAAGAAATATCCCAAAATGGAAGATGCGCTGGAGCACATTGGCGATATTTCAAACGACTCCGAGATACAAGCCTGCAAATAATTATAGGAAGGTAGCTCCTTCAGCTGCTTTTCTCCTTAGCAATATGCTTGCACGGTATCTGTCTTCGTGGTATTGCCCGTATAAACTATCTAATAAAGTAAGGCATTTTTCTGCGCCCCATTCATCGGCCCATTGCAGTAAGCCTTTCGGATAGTTAACTCCTTTGGTCATAGCCAGCTCTAAATCTTGTGCTGATGCTATATTAAGGTGCAATGCTTCTACCGCTTCATTAATAAGCATCACTACTATGCGTTCCATTACCTGCTGAGCTAAGCTATTGTCTTTATTGGGTTGTGGTTGCTCAATACCTTCCGCATAATTATAAAAACCTCTCCCGGTTTTTCTTCCCAGCCATCCGGCTTCCAGCAAACGCTTTTGAGAAAATGACGGCTTGTAACGTGGATCGTAGAAAAATGACTGAAAAACGGTTTCAGTTACTACATAGTTCACATCATGCCCTATATAATCAGTAAGCGTAAATGGTCCCATGCGGAAACCACCCAATTCTGTCATCGCCCAGTCAATGGTGGCAATATCCGTTATCCCCTCTTCATATATACGTATGGCTTCCCCGTAAAACGGACGTGCCACACGGTTTACTATAAAACCGGGAGTATCTTTAGTTATCACAGGCGCCTTACCCCATTGCTGCATTAATGTTTTTGCATCCTGCACTAAGGTATCATCGGTTTGTATAGCCGGTATTACTTCTACCAGCGCCATAAGTGGTGCAGGATTGAAAAAATGCAGGCCTAGTACTCTTCCTGGTTTTTTGCAGGCGGCAGCTATTGATGTTACTGAAAGAGACGATGTATTTGTAGCCAAAACACAAGTGTCATTTACAATAGCTTCTGTATCGGCAAATACTTTCTTCTTTATTTCCAGGTTCTCAATGATAGCTTCAATAACAAGGCCACATTGTGTAAAAGCTGTCAGCTCTGCCGCAAATACAAAACGGTTCAATATTCCAGCTGCATCGGCAATTTTCCCTTTCTCCTGTAGTTTTTGCAAGGTGGCAGACAAACTTGATTTTGCTTTATTGAGCGCAGCATTATTGGTATCAAATAACACCACGTTGTGCCCTGCCATAGCAGCTACCTGTGCTATACCGCTACCCATGGCACCTGCACCTATTACACCTATTACTGTTTCTTTATTGAACCGCATTGAATATGCTTGTAATGATTATTTTTTCTTTTCTGCTAATATGCTCCAATCTGTTTTTTCTGCCACAATGGTATTTTTCAACCTACCCAATCCGTCAATCTCCATTTCAACCACATCACCGGGCTGCAACCATTGCACTTTATAATTGGGGTCATTCAGCAGTCCTGTGCCATTCAGTTCTAAGAAACATCCGGTACCCACTGTGCCGCTGCCTATTACATCTCCGGGCAGCACATCTACACCGTAAGCACAACGTTCTATTATCTCGGCAAATGTCCAGTCCATATCACCCATATTACCTTCGCTTACTAATACACCATTCACCCAGCATTTCATCTTCAGGTTGTAGTTATTCCCTACGTGGTTGGGTTTGGCAGGTATGCGGTATGGTTCCAGTTCATCAGGGGTCACCATAAACGGTCCGATCACAGTGCTGAAGTCCTTGCCTTTTGCAGGTCCCAGGTTCAGCAACATTTCTTCCATTTGCAAGGTGCGAGCACTCATATCGTTCATGATCATATAGCCGGCTATATATTGATCAGCTTCTGCAGCTTTAAAGTTGCGCCCCTTTTTACCCAGTACTACAGCTGCTTCCAATTCAAAATCCAGTTTTTGAAAATGATCGGGCATGCATACAATATCGCCAGGGCCTTGTATGGCATTGTGATTGGTGAAATAGAATATCGGGTACTGGTCAAACTCTGCTATCATATCCACTTTACGATTGCGGCGCGCAGCGGCAACGTGCTGGCGGAAAGCATATCCATCGCGACATGAAGCCGGGTGCGGTACCGGCGCCATAACCGTTGCAGTTTCAAACGGCATACCCTGCACATTGTTCTTACCAGCTTTTATATCTGCTTCGGCTGCTTTGGCTGTCTCTACCAACACCTCCCAGTTATCAAGCATTTCTTTCATTGTTGACGGAAGTGCATTATTTGCTGCATTCACATCATATAATACATTGTCTATTAAAAAAGCCAGCTGCTCTTTGCCCTGCTTGGAATAAGTTACCAGTTTCATGTACTAATAAATTGAGGGCGTAAAATTAACAGTTATAGCCCGTATAAGAAATGTTTATTATCGCTTAATGCCTAATTAGTGCCATTTGGTTTATTATTGTGCCAAATATTGCTATATGGTAGGATACGATAAAATATTTGAGAATAACCGTAAATGGCTTGCAGAAAAAAAGGCTCAGGATGTTGATTTTTTGGCAAAACTGTCTGCCGACCAGCAGCCGGATTACCTGTATATAGGCTGTTCGGATAGCCGTGTACCCGAAAGTGATATCATGGGACTGGAACCGGGGGAGATATTCGTGCACCGGAATGTGGCCAACCTCGTGGTTAGTATAGATATGAATGTAATGTCTGTAATAAACTATGCGGTAACGGCGCTGGGTGTGAAACATATTATTGTGTGCGGGCATTACAATTGTGGCGGGGTAAAAGCCGCTATGATACCTAAAGATATGGGCATACTTAACCCCTGGCTGCGCAATATCCGCGATGTGTACCGGCTGCACCAGGACGAGTTGGACAGTATAGCGGATGAACATGCACGCTATAACCGCCTTGTAGAACTAAATGTACAGGAGCAATGCATTAATGTGATAAAGACTGCGGCTGTACAGCAAGCATACGAAGACCATCACTACCCGACAGTACACGGCTGGGTATTTGACCTGAAAACGGGATTACTGAAAGACCTTAAAATTGATTTTGAAGGCATTTTGAAGAATATTCAAAAGATATATGACCTTACGGGCAACAACAAACTAAGATAGTTTCGACCCATTGCGGTAAATTTGCAGCAGGATATGTATTACCTGCTGCTTTTTTTATTATATCCCCTGGCCTTACTTCCCCTCAGGGTATTGTATGTGCTGTCTGATATCTGTTTTGTTGTTATTTACTACCTGCTCGACTACCGTAAAAAATTGGTACTGGATAACCTGCGGAATGCTTTCCCGGGTAAGAATATCAAAGAATTGAAAAAAATACGTCGTCAATTCTACCATAGCTTTTGCGACCAATGGATTGAGACCCTAAAGCTGTTGGCAATATCTGACAAAGAACTGGATAAGCGGATGCAAGGCAACTGGCAGGTATTTGACGAACTATATACTGAAAAGCGCAACGCTTTTATGTTCTTTGGGCACTTTTTTAACTGGGAATGGGTAAATGCAGTCAGTCAATTGCATGCGCAGCAGGTATTAGCCGGTGTATACCTACCCCCCGAAAGTAAGGCTGTTGACAGGCTGATGCTGCGTATACGCAACCGCGCCAACGGGTTAATGATATCCATGAAAAACATAAAAGGACCGTTGCAACAGTTACAAAATCTGCATTATGTGCTGGGGCTTATAGCCGACCAAAACCCATCCAACCTGGCTAATGTAGCCTGGCTAAGTTTTATGAACCGGGACGCACCTTTTTTTGTTGGGTCAGCTCATATGGCCAGGCGCAGCCATGCTGCCGTTTTATTTGCAGGCAGCCGTAAAATAAAACGGGGGTACTATTATTTCGAAATACAGCGGTATTGTAATGATGCTTCAGAAAAAAGTGTGGATGATATATTGCATGACTACGTCGCGTACCTGGAAGCCCAAATGCATAAACAACCGGAAAACTGGATGTGGACACACAACCGCTGGAAACATAAGCGTGAATCCTAAGGCACTATTACCTTCTGCATGCCGGGCTCTAAGTAGAAATGAATTTTATTGTCGCATGGGTGAGCATCGCCGTCTGTTTGCATAAGTTTCAGCTGCGGATGTGCTATTGTGATCTCTTTACCCCTGTAGTGTTTTACATAAGGGCTCTTCGTAATGGAGCCATTCATGGCCCGCATCACCAGCATACCACCTAATATTTTAGGGAATTTATTGATAATGATCACGTCAAACAGTCCATCTGTCCAGTTGGCATCAGGCGCTATCTGGAAATTATACCCAAATTGTTTGCCATTAGCTACGCTGATAATAAATGCTTTTTCACGCAGGTGCTTACCGTCTATAGTTATATGCCAATCCCATTCATTATAGGTCCACATATGCTTGGTCACTAACCAGCTATATACAGCAAAACCACGTCGTTTACTACGGGCAAATTTCTTGGAAATAAGGGCATCAAAAGCTACACCTGCATTGCTGATGAACGGCCTGCCGTTGGCAAATCCTATATCCATCATAATGCTGTTACCTTTATTGATCACTTCTATAGCAGCTTCTTCTTCCAGCGGTATCTGCATGGTACGCGCCATACCATTCCCCGAACCTTTAGGTATAATAGCAAGCGCCGTATTTGTGTTTATCAATCCTGCCACAATATCATTTACCGAGCCATCTCCGCCCACTGCTACCACTGCATAAGCACCTTTCTCTGCGGCTTCTTTTGCCAGTTCAGTACCATGTTTTGCATACCTGGTATGCACAATTTCGTATGTATACTTAGCGGTATCCAGCTTATGTTCTATAGCACGTTGTATAGCTTTTTGGCGGTCTATACCCGAATTAGGGTTTATAATAAATACAAGGTGTTTCATGCTATACCAGTTGAGCTTTAAGGCTAAGGTCCATGCTTACGGCATGGTGTATCACGGCGCCTACCGATACATAGTCAACACCAGTCCGTGCGTAATCTTCAATCGTATCCAGGTTGATACCTCCTGATGCTTCGGTTTCATACTTGCCATCTATCAGCTTTACAGCTTCAGCCAGCATTTCAGGTGTATAGTTATCCAACATAATGCGGTGAACTTTACCAGTTGCCAGTACACGCTTCACATCATCCAGGCTGCGGGTCTCCACTTCAATTTTCAGATCCAATTTGTTCGCCGCCAGGTAAGCATTTGTATTCTCTATCGCTTTTTCGATACCTCCGCAAAAATCTATATGATTATCCTTCAGCATGATCATATCATACAGCCCCATTCTGTGGTTGATACCGCCGCCTATACGTACCGCTACCTTTTCGTATGCACGAAAAAGCGGTGTAGTTTTACGGGTATCCAATATTTTGGTGTTGTAGTCTTTTATTTTCTGAACGTACTGATCTGTAAGTGTGGCAATGCCGCTCATACGCTGCATGCAATTAAGTGTTAGTCGCTCTGCCTGTAAAATAGTATGCACTTTGGCCGACACTTCGAATGCTACTTCGTCATAGCTTACGCGGTCTCCATCTTTTTTATGCAAAATGAATACAGCTTCCGGCTCCAGGTAGTGAAAAATATCCTGCGCAAGTTCTACCCCAGCCAGTATGCCGTCTTCTTTTATCTTAAGTACCGCCTTTCCTTTTGCAGAAGGTTCTATAGAGGCCAGTGTTGAATGATCTCCACTGCCAATGTCTTCTTTTAGGGCGGCTGCTATAAATGCTGTATTATCCAATGCACTCAATTTGAGCGCAAATCTAAGAAATACCAGCCGGAAGCAGCAGAAGTAACTATTTCTTAATGCCGGGGTAAAAACCGTTTTGTAGCTCTTATTTCAGTAGCAGGCAGCCATCACCATAGCTAAGAAAGCGGAAATCATGCTGCAAAGCATAATTATAAACCGTGCGCCAATCCCGGCCTATTAAGGCGGCCACCAGCAATAGCAGGGTAGATTGCGGCTGGTGGAAATTAGTAACGAGCCCTTTTATTATCCTGAATTCATAGCCGGGCGCTATCAGTATTTGAGTGCGGGTTACCAGCCTGTCCTGCCCGTTTTGCTGCATCCAGTCTATTATCGCCTGCAAGGCACCGGGGGCAGCAATTGCTGCGGGCATATCATAAGGCTCCCATTGCGTTACGGCAATACTGTCATGACCGGGTTCTATTCCATTTAATAGCTTCAGCCCTATCCAGTAGAGGCTTTCCAAGGTGCGTAGTGAGGTAGTGCCCACTGCAATGATACCTGTATCCAGGTGCTGCAATATGTTTTCGATTGTTGCTTTATCCACATCTATCCATTCCGCATGCATTTCATGGTCCTGCATCCTTTCGGCCTTCACAGGCTTAAAAGTGCCTGCACCCACATGAAGGGTTACAAAATCCATTTCCACCCCTCTTTCCTTCAGTGCTTGCATAAGCGTATCTGTGAAATGCAAGGCTGCCGTAGGCGCAGCTACACTGCCTTCCTCCTTTGCAAAAATGGTCTGGTACCTTCCTTCATCGCTTATTTCCGCCTCGCGGTGCAGATAAGGCGGCAGCGGTACCTTGCCCATATAGTGCAGTATCTCTGCAAAAGAAACAGGTGCATCCCAACTCATCTCAATCACAAAAGCATCCGTTGTACGTTCTACGATCCTGGCCGATAATGTAATATCAGGCGCCTGGTGTTCAATAGTCAGCACCATACCATGTTTCCATTTCCCGGCACCACCCACCATGCATTTCCACCATACTTTATGCTTTTGCTGCATCGCGGTTTGTATATCGCCATATTGCTCATGCGGCTCCAGACAAAATACTTCTATAACTCCACCCGTTGGCTTTTTAAACAATAAACGTGCATGCACTACCCTGGTTTGATTAAAGACCAGTAATGTATTTGGCGTGATATACGTCGGAAGGTGAGCGTAGATATCTTCAGAAATACTACCTTCTTTATAAACCAGCAATTTAGATGCATCCCTTACTTCAAGCGGGTATTTAGCGATCTTCTCATCCGGCAGTTCATACGTATAATCCTCAATTCTCAGTGTACTGGGGTGTTGCATACTATCTTATTTGAGGAATACTGATGCCTGTTATCTTACGATACAGTTCCATAGCGTAAAGATCCGTCATGCCCGAGATAAAATCTACAACAGACTGTATATTCTCATAAACACCTTGCCCCTCCTGCAATACAGGGAACTGGCTGGAGATGAGTTTAATTAACTTACCCGATTTCGGTCTTTGCGGGTTCAGCACAGCAGCAACAAACTCCTTCAGCAGCCCACCGATTATATTATAGCCTGCCAGTTCTATCTCCACCACCGATTTGTAATTGTAAATATGTTTTACTGAAAACCTGTTTATTTCTTCTATCAGTTGGTGGTCTTTATCAGGCAGGCATTTCATAAGGTCTTTTTCAAGAGTACCATCCAGCAAAGCCTGTTCATTTTCCATGAACAGTTTGGATAGCTTATCCACCATCAACCCTATCCAGCGTGCGCGTATATATTGTACTTTCTGGTTATCATCCCGAAAATTATCTACTTGCTTTGAAAGGTAGTCGAGACCATTATAATCCTGCCCCTCTTCAAAGAAGGGATAGAAAAGCTTTTTTATTGTGTCTATAGATGCAATACGCAGCCTGTGCGCATCTTCAAGGTCTATTACACGATAACAGATATCATCTGCTGCTTCGGTAAGGTATACAAAAGGGTGCCTTGCATAGACATTATCAAAGCCTTGTTTTTTGGGGATGTTCAGCGTGGCTGCTATTGACTGGTATATTGCCATTTCGCTGTCAAAAAAGCCAGATTTCTTGGTAGCAATAAGCCCGGTCTTTTTAAAACCTTCAGATGAAGCGCACGGGTATTTAACGATGGTTGCCAGTGTAGTATAAGTGAGCTTGTAGCCCCCTTGTATCTGCTCATTAAAGTTGTTGGTAAGGATACGCAGTGCATTTGAATTTCCTTCAAACAATTCGAAATCCTTAAGCTGGTTTGGAGAAAGGCTATCATGCACTTTTTTCTTCAGTTCACCTTCCATTTCAGTAAAATAGGTGCGGATGGCATCTTCGCCCGAATGCCCGAATGGAGGATTACCAATATCGTGTGCCAGGCAGGCGGCTGCTATAACAGAAGGCAATGCATATCTATAAAACTCCCTAAAATTCTCATCTTCAAGGTCATACTTATCGGCAATAGCATCGCCTACAGCTTTACCCAGGGAACGGCCTACAGATGCAACTTCCAGGCTATGGGTAAGGCGATTATGCACAAACACTGAGCCCGGCAGCGGGAATACCTGCGTTTTGTTCTGCAGCCTGCGAAAAGCTGAAGAAAATATAATACGGTCATAATCGCGCTGGAAAGAATTTCTTACCTGGTCGCGGTTAGTCTCTTTTTGTTCAGGGTCTCCCGTACGTCTTGCACTATATAAGCTCTGCCAGTTCATACTGTAAAAATGCAATAAAAAACGCACAGTCAGGAACTGTGCGCTACTTTGAGTATAAATCCATTAATAGACTTCTCCATTGGTTTTGTAACGTCTCAGCCTCCGTTCGGCACGCTCCAGTTTATCGTGAATGACATTTTTCTCATGCGCATCCAGCGCACCATCCATTTCATATTTCTCTATAGTATATTTTATTGTTTCCTGTTCTTTCATCAACTTCTCATACTCCAGGTCTGTTACTTTTTTGCTCTTGCGAGCAGACTTGATGATCTTTTCCTGTTTCTTCTGTTCTGCCTTAAAATTTTGTGCGTTTGTATGTAATGCTGCGAACAAAATGATTACAATAAGCACGGCATTCTTTTTCATGTATGCAGTTATTTTCTGCCTGTAAATTTATGGCAAGTTGAGGTGTTTTTTAAGCTGCGCTATCAATTGCTCTTCACTTGGTGTCCAGCTTGCACCCTGCTTCACAGCTTTCATCAAATGCTGACGAGCCTTATCCCTTTCAGCATCTCCTACGTAAGCCTCTGCAAGGTACAGATGCGCCTTCCCGTTCTCATCATTGAGATCCAATGATTTCCGGAATGCCCTGATAACTTCTTTTACACTCCCATCACCTTTCTTCCAGGTTTCACGCGCGCATATACCTAAAAGAAAATACGCCTGTGGATTATTCTTATTAATATCAATATACGCCTGGAATTGTAGACCTGCATTGGCGAAATCTCCCTGCATCATCAATACACTTCCTAACGACAAATAGGCATTTGCTTTTTTATTATCCAATGCTATAGCCTGTTCAAATAGTATGCGGGCACTATCCAGTTTAGCGGCTTTTTCTGCAGGATTTTTTACTACGCTGGCATAATCGAGATAAGTGGTACCCAGTGTAGCAAACGCATCGGCATCCTCTGCATGGTCTGCCATTTGGGGCAATAGTAGTTTTAAGGAAGTAGGGTAGTTACGCATCTGGTTATAATACATGGCTGCACGTACAGGAGCATTGCTTTCATCTTCGTCGACATAATTTACAGCCGGGTTCAGTGCTTTAGTAATTGTCTCTGCCCAATCTGCATCTTCTACAGCAGCAGGCCAGCTAAAGAGTTTCTGTGCGCTGAAGTCAGCATTGATGCGCATGTTCTCTTCGGTTTTTTTCAAATAAATGCAGGCTACAGGATCTATATATACAAGATTATACTCCTCCCCCCAGTACAGGCGCTGCTGCAAGGGAATAAGTTGCGATGTACTCAACACTATGTAGTTAAAGTTATACTTCCTGTCCAGCTCATTAAATTTATCGGGGTTGTTATACATGCTGAAATAATCATCGAAAAACTTGACCGGGAATACATCCAGGTCGCGGAGGTCTATATACGATCTGAAATTGGGGAAGAGTTCCCATAACAGGTAAGAGGAAACAAAATAGTCTGAGAATGGCAAGCCACTTATTTTATGCTCACGTATATACGCAGATGCGCCTGTTGGATTGTGCATCATACTAATGTGCATACCATACCTGTTGGGTGAATCGGTGTATTTATAGAAGCGGTCTGTAACAATACATACATAAAACACAATACCCACTATGCCGGCCAGCAGTGCTGCCTGCTTATCTATTATTGCAAACCATGGCTGCTTATTCAATTTAAATCTCGCAGCCAGCCACATACCCATCATAGGTACTGAAGGGAATAATACGATCTGTGCAAAGGGGATATTACGATTGGCAGTGAGCGACAGGTAACCAAATAATGGTATTAGCAGCAGGTAAGTTATCAATATAGGCGTAAGTACCAGGTTTCTGTTCTTACGGTGTTCTGCCAGCCGCATGATCCAGAAAGCAATCACCGCGCATAATAAGCCTATATGCCATTTGGCTTCTATGGTCCAATATTCGGGATTGGATACCGAATATAATTCAGTAGTGTATTTATTGGCCCATACCTGGCGGTATATCTCGAATGGCTGCTTCCATAGTTGGATGCCATTGGGATTGAGTAATATAACCAATCCCGCGGCAATGAAAACTATTGACGCGCGTATAACCTGCCGCAGGTATCCCTTGTCTTTGTTAAGTATATAAGACAGAAAACTGCCTCCTGCATAAGTGCCTATGATCACCATACCTACAGGATAGCCCTCGTGCATATTGGCCCAAATACACTGCAGGGGTATCAGCCAGAATATTTTCTTCCATTCAAACGAAGGGCTGCGCCATAGCAGGAACAGGTAGAGTGTACACATCAGGTGGCTGATCATTTCCGGGCGCCCTGCCATACGGTATTCTACTATTGCCAGGAACAGTAGCATAGCTATTACCTTCGGGAAGGCCGGTAACGTCTCCTTCTGCTCTCTAATAAAGAATTGCAATGTTTTCTGCAAGAGGTACACTATTAGTACATTCACTATACACTGCAAAAGAATAACCCCTTCAGGGCCTGTAGCTTTTTCTATAATACCTATCAGTATCTCATACAGCCATTTCACATTTATCCAGGGATGCCCGGCCATGGTGTAAGAAAACATATCGGCGTGCGTGATAGCGCTATTGTCCAGCATCCACCTGCCCGAGAGCAGCTGCCACCATATATCAGGTTCGCGCAGTTGCTTCATGCCCAACGCAAATGCACAGAGATAACAAAGTAAATAGGGTATATTTTTTATAAAACGTTGCATGATCCTGTATTAAATACCCTCGAAAAATACAGCTTAATACATATTTCGCCAATAAATAAAACAGGGTGCCATAAGCACCCTGTTTGCAAAACCGTATTGTTTATTATTATGGGATCAGCACTTTTGTACCCAGGTCTACTGTTACGCCATAGCTCACAGCAATATTTGGCAATGTAACATCTGCATAAGTACCTGCCGTAGCATCGTATGTTACCTGGTAAGTACCTGCAGGCAAGCCATTGAACTGGAAGAAACCATCTGCCGCGGGTATGGCAGCATATACATCGGTACCGTTAGATGCATAGACAGTTGTAAAAGCTGCTGCAGGTAATACATATCCTTTTATACGGCCATCGGTAAGACTTGAATAAGCGCGTACCACTGGTTTTAACTGGTATTTACCATTACCTGTTTCCACTATAGATTTACCTGCATCAAAGTCAACCCATATGTCATATGAACCGCCTGCAGCAAAAGTTTGATTCAGATTTAATTTCAAACCGCTTTCCTGCGCAGATGGTGTATTTAATGCGTAAGACTGGCCATCCACCACTACACTGTTGTTGCTGCCCAATACCAGGCGTATCTGGTTTACCTTACCGGCAGGCACATCGGCACGTACTAATAATGTATCCAATCCATTACGAAATTGCAGCAGGTCGTACACCCCTGGCCTTACAGGTGCCAACAGCACTGCAGCAGAGCCTTCCATAGTTACTTCTACTTTTTGTATATCTATATATACCGCATCGTAGTTTGCAGGTGCATCTGTAAGGTGCATACTCATGTGTGCAGTGCCTTGTGATGACGTAATAGTAGGATCATTGTCTTTTTTACATCCTGAAAAGGAAAAAAGCCCTACTGTAAAGCAGGCAAATACCCCCGCGTGCAATAAATTCTTCATAATTAATCGTTTTAAAATTAGCAATACTTATCCTGTGTATCAAGCACTTATAAATAATCGTGCCATGAGGCCCATTAAACTGTTAAATAAAAAGACAGTCCCGTATAAACGGGACTGTACAACTTGTAACTAAAACTAACTCCTGTCTTATTATTCCTTGTCCTCTCCTTTACATTGCTGTAAGAAAAACTGTGTTTGCATCTTACCCCAGAAAGGCTTAGCCATGTCAGCATCGTTTTCTTTAGCAAACAGGCCTTCGGCTTTTTCAAAATAAGGCAAGGCTGCTTTTTTACCACCGCCCCACATTTTAGGTGTAAAGAATTTGCTGGTACCTTTCAGATAGTAGATGCGTGGGTTATTTTCGTTGGCGGCTTTTGCTTTTTCAAGGTTCTCATCAAACATTTTCCCGTACTTCTGCCAGCGGTTCTTAGGGTCTACAGCCATCTTGGCATTAGCCACCATGGCACCCAGTACATAAGTTTCATCGGTTTCTTTTCCCAGTATACTTACTGCTTCCAATGCTTCACTGTTCGCTTCATCGGCATAAGCATCGCGTTTGGCTTCATCTTTTTCCATGTAAGAAAGCTGGGCTTTACTGTACGCATTGTAGTAATGGGCTGTCCATTCTTTGTTGTATTTTTTAGCTATCAGCGCCAGTTTATTACTTGCATCCATTTTCTTTTGCATGTCCTGTGTAGTGTCAAAAGAAAGGAATGTTTTTTTCAGTGTTTCATTGTAATCGGCCTGTGCCTGGCAGCTATTTACGTACATAAAAGCAGCAGCAGCGGTAAGAAGAATGTAACGTGTCATTGTTTTATTTTATTAGTGGTTGATTGATTGTGTTAAACAGGAAATTATAATTCGTCTTTATCAAAAGCGGTCAGTGAGAAGTTTACGCCCACAAATACAGAGCGGTATAATGCCGGCCTCATTTCATAACGTACGCCGTTTGAATAACGATACCCAAATACGTTTTGATTGTTGGTGATGTTGTCTATACCTGCATACACTACGGTAAACCATTTACCAAAGCTATGCAGATAGTTTACTGTCAGTGAGAGGTTGTGGTAATCAGGTGTGCGGTCTCCCAGGAAACTAGGATTGGTCGGGTTGTAATAAGGGCGGCCACTGGCATAGTTGTAGGTAAGGTTTACCTGTGTCTGCAGTTTTTCTATGAAATATTTGGTGATGATATTCAGGTTATGTGTAGCAATAAAATCAGGCTGTACTTCTGCCTGGTAATTTTTATACAGGCGGCGTGTATCTATATAACTATAAGATATCCAGTAGTCGGCATTTTTAATGCTTTTTTTATCTCTCCAGAATAATTCGGCCCCGCCGGCATACCCCGTGCCTGAATTATCCACCGTACCATATATATAGCGGTAGCTGTTGGGATTATAATTTGCTACACGCTCACGTACCAGTTGCTGGTAATCTTTATAATATGCTTCCAGTCGCAGCGTACGGTCGTTGTGCATATATTGGTAGTTGGCTATATAGTGTATGGCCTGCTGCATTTGCGGTTTATAGCCATACAGGAAATAATTTGGGTCTGCCAACTGGTAAAATATGCCGCTTGCTACCGAGAACTGGCCATATAAACCTGACCTGATGGCCAGTGCCAGCCTTGGGCCTACAACATCCTGGTTCAGCAAGGTGCTGTGTTCATAGCGCACACCAGGCTTTACTGCAAACCAGTTTACCGGCGTCCAATCTGCTTCTGCATAGCCCGCATATTGTGTTTCTGTAAAGTTGGTTTTGATACCGGCAAAACTGCGGTCGTAACCAAAATGCTGCAATTCACCACCCGCCAGTATGCTGAGTCCTGTCCTCACATAATATTTTGCTTCCAGGCGGCCTTGTATGCGGTTGTCTGTATTGATCGAACCGGTGTCATTCCAGTGAATATCATCTTCATTGTAGCTGTACGACACCCCACCGTATAAATTCCATTTGTTCTTCAGGTTTTGCTTGTAGGTAAGCGAACTATACACATTCTGGTTTACCAGGTCGAAAGAAAGTGCCTGGCTGGCATCAGAAGGGTTTTGCACTTTTGTGCCGCTGGTAAAGCGGGAATAGTTCACCATCGTTTTTAGTATACCATCTTTGTTTGGCTTCCAGGTAAATTTGCCGGAACCACCTGCACCTTGCGGTACCTTATAATAGTCTACATTGGTTTTGGCAATTCCATAGAAAGGAGTCAGGTTATTATAGTATGCTGATGCGTCTACACTTGTTTTCTTGAATAGTTTACTTCCTGAAGCATATACACCTGCCATGTTTATGCCCAGGTTCACTGTGCTTTTATCAGGCAGGTCGTTGCTGTTCAGTTCCAGTACCGATGACAATGCCTGTCCATAGCGGGCACTATAGCCGCCACTGCTAAAGGCTATGCCTTTGAACTGGAAGGCACCGAACCTGCTGCGTGCTGCCACACCCGGAGGTGTACTCAGGAATGCATTCTGCGCGGTCAGTCCATCTACCACCACTGCCGCTTCGCTGGCATCGCCACCACGAACGAATAAACCGGTTTGTGTACCCTGCTGCTGGGTACCCGGCAAGGTTTGTATGGCTTTTACAATATCGGCTTGTGCACCGGCGGTAGTCACAATATCCAGCGGCTGCAACACGGTCTTATTTTTATCTGAAGCTTCGTAGGCACCCGCTGTAATGGTCACGTCATCCAGCCTGAGGTTGGCTGATTTCATTTTTATCTCCACGCCTGTCATATTACCGGTGATATTAATAGGGAACCCTGCATCGTTATGTCCTACTTCTGTGGCTATAATACTCTGGTTGCCTTTTTCCTCGGTTGTAAAACTGAAAGCGCCGGTGCTGTCTGATGTGCTGCCGTCCAGCGTACTCTCCAGCGATACGCTGGCACCACGCACCGGCTTGCCCTTATCATCCGTCACCCTGCCGCTGATGGTGCTTTGTGCCCACGCACCGGCACTCATCAAAAGAGTAGCCGCCAGCAATAAAGGCATTTTTATTTTCGTAGTAAGTAAATAGTGTTTCATAAACTGAGATGTATCAAATTCAAATGTGATGCAAACTTAGTGCGCCTTTGGGCAATGCTGAAAAGCATTTCGGCTAATTCCTCGGGCGCGTCGGTGAATAGCCTGTAGACGTCGGTGAAAAATAACTGTATAGACAAAGAGTGAAATATGTGGCATTATTGGACACTACTATAATCTCCCCAAGCATTCCTTTTATGTTATCCGAAACTTTTCATTAGTATCAATACACTGTCTTATAATGATATCGAATACTTTATAATTAGAATAAAACATAATACTACCGTTATCATTTCTTCATAAGGCCTTGGCACACTCTTTTTGTATACTTCCCGGGGTGAAATAAAGGCCCGGTGATTATGGAAAAGAAAATCTTAGCAGTATTACTCATTTTTTTAGGTGTTACCGGGCTGGTTATGGCCGAAGTAAATTATTCAATAGGCGCAGCAGGTTCTGCTAAGGTAGTGGCCCTATATGCTGTATTGGGTGCCGTTAGCTTCTTCAGCGGTTTTGGCTTATTGCCTTTCAGCGAAAAGATCACCGACCCGTCTATGAATGAAGAAATCATTTAATCTTAACTATATATCAATTTAATATCCTACCGCCGTGCCGGCGTGTGGCCTGTTATGTTCACATCTTTTAACCGCATTCCGGCACGGCATTTCTTCAACCAGTATTCTCTGGCTTAATAGTGCAGTTCTTTCATGGTAATACCTTAATACTGGTTTATTTTTGTACCATGAGTAAAAAACATAATGCACGGCCTGACGGACTGGCATATTCTACCAATAAAGATTTTTTTAATGACTACCAGGATGAACCTGCCGGGGAAACTTTAGCTAAAGACAAGCAAAAACTAAGGGTAAAACTGGATACCAAGCAACGCGCTGGAAAGATTGTCACATTAGTAGAAGGCTTTATAGGTACGGCTGATGACCTGGAAGCACTGGGAAAGCAGCTGAAAACTAAATGCGGCACGGGCGGAAGCGCCAAAGATGGCCTTATCATCATACAGGGAGACTACCGGGAAAAAATAATAGCCTGGTTAAAGGACTGGGGTTATGTTTTAACCAAATGATAAGCTTATTTTTGCGCCTCATTCCCGCTATATGTTACAGGATATTCAAATATTGAACGAGAAAGAAACACGCGCCGGTTTTGGTGATGGTATTGCTGAAGCAGCACGTAACAATCCAAATATTGTGGCCCTTACAGCCGACCTGGCAGGCTCCCTGAAGCTGAACCAGTTCATGAAGGAGTTCCCGGAGCGTTTTGTGCAGTGCGGTATTGCCGAAGCCAATATGATAGGCGTAGCGGCGGGCATGACTATAGGTGGTAAAATACCTTATACTACTACATTCGCTAATTTCTCTACATCGCGCGTATATGACCAGATACGCCAGTCTGTAGCCTATAGCGATAAGAATGTGAAAATATGTGCCTCTCACGCAGGCCTTACGCTGGGCGAAGACGGCGCTACCCACCAGGTGCTGGAAGATATAGGCATGATGAAAATGCTGCCCGGCATGACAGTGATCGTACCATGTGATTATAATCAGACCAAAGCCGCTACTATGGCTATTGCCGACCATCATGGCCCAGTATACCTGCGTTTCGGCCGTCCAAAATGGCCAAACTTTACTGCCGAGAATCAAAAATTTGAAATCGGTAAGGCCCAGGTATTGGCTGAAGGTACAGATGTGAGCATATTTGCCTGCGGCCACCTGGTATGGATAGCTGTAGAAGCAGCCAAAGCGCTGGCCGAAAAAGGTATATCTGTAGAACTGATCAATATACATACTATTAAGCCGCTTGATGAAGCAGCGGTTATCAAATCGATAAAGAAAACAGGTTGCGTGGTTACAGCAGAAGAGCACCAGCAGAATGGTGGTCTTGGCGATAGCATTGCCAATGTAGCCGGCCGCGAATGCCCTGTACCACATGAATATGTTGCTGTGAAAGATACTTTTGGTGAGAGCGGCAAACCAACAGATTTGCTTGCCAAATACGGGTTGAGTAAAGAAAGCATCATTGCTGCTGTAGAAAAAGTTATTGCACGCAAGAAGAAATAAACAGAGGATATGAACGCGAAACACGTCGCAATTTTTACCACACTTGTTTTAACGTTCTCTATATCCCGGGCTCAGAAATCTGAAACGCGCTGGATAAAACACCAGATATCCACGCTTTCCGGTCCCTCTATGCATGGCCGCGGTTATGTAAATAAAGGCGGCGAAAAAGCTGCAGCATTCATCCGGCGCAATTTTAAGGAATTCGGCCTGCTGCCTTTTGAAAAAGACAGCACCTACTACCAGCCATATACTATGCCCATCAATACCTTTCCCGGAGATGTATTGATGAAAATAAATAAGAAAATACTGGAACCGGGGCCTGATTTTATAGTATACGGCGGCAGTAGCGCGTTCAATACTGAAGAGAAAAGAATAAAACTGCACCGCATCAATCTTGGCAACGTAAAAGATAGTGCAGCATGGGCAAAGGTGAAGTCGAAGTTCGATACAACAAAGGCCTACTGCCTCAAGAATAGCGATACGGTTACAAAATACCTGAAGCAACCGAGCATGCGCACTTTTGCCAAAGAGTTTCCTGCCGGCTTGTTCATACTGCCCAAACATGGCAAGCTTACCTGGACAGCTAATATGGAAACAGTACCTGCCACCATTATTTATGCGGAGGATACTGTTTTACCAAAGCGCCCACGCAGAGCTGCTGTAAGAATAGAAACTAAATTCATTCCTGCTTTTAAAAACCAGAATGTGCTGGGCTATGTCCCCGGCACAGAAAAGCCCGATAGCTTCATCGTATTTACCGCACACTACGATCACCTGGGCCGCATGGGTAAAGATGCCCTTTTCCCCGGCGCCCACGACAATGCCAGCGGTACTGCACTAGTGTTATATCTTGCCCGCTATTTTGCAGCGCACCCTCAAAAATACTCTATTGGTTTCATGCTCTTCAGCGGCGAAGAGGCCGGGCTGGTAGGCTCTAAACATTATGCAGCACACCCGGTATTCCCCTTATCACAAATACGGCAGGTGGTAAACCTTGATATGGTAGGAGATGCCAAAGACGGTATTACCGTTGTAAACGGGGACACACGTGAAAAGGAATTTGCCATGCTGGAAGACATCAACAGCCAAAAGGCATATGTGCCTAAAATTGTAAAACGCAGCCAGACACAGAACAGCGATCATTATTCTTTTAGCGAGAAGGGCGTGCCGGCGATTTTTATTTATGGAAATGGCACAAAGCCATATTACCATGATGTATTTGACAAAGCAGCAGAACTTTCGATGGAGCATATAGACGGGCTTGCCAAATTGCTGGAAGACTTTACCGGCAGCCTGCAAGGCAAATAATATTGTACTTTTAAATAAATACACCGCCACATGAGAAAATACGTTATTGCAGCGTGCATAGCTGCAAGCTTTATGTATTCCTGTAAGAACGGGAACAATAGCAGCACAGAAAATGCTGAGCAGCAGCAAGCTCAACATTTTATTGATGCATATACAAAGCAGTATGTAAAACTGTACACCAATTCCAGCGAGGCACAATGGAAGTCCAACACAGAAATTGTAAGCGGCGATTCTACCAATACCGTAAATGCGCAAAAAGCCGATGAGGCTATGGCTGCTTTTACCGGCAGTAAAGAAAATATAGACAGTGCCCGCAAATATTTGCAGCTAAAAGATAAGCTGACTGAGATACAGGTAAAGCAACTGGAACTGATGTTATATATGGCCGCCAATAACCCGCAAACAGTGGCCGACCTGGTGAAACAACGTATTAAAGCTGAGAACGAACAGACACGCCAACTGTACGGGTATCAATATACCGTAGCAGGCAAAAAAGTAAACACCAATGATATTGACGATATCCTGAAAAAAGAAAATGACGTACACAAGCGCCTCGTAGCATGGGAAGCCAGTAAAGAAATAGGTAAATCGCTAAAGCCGGGCCTGGTAAACCTGCGTAACCTGCGCAACCAAACAGTACAGGCCTTGGGCTACCACGATTATTTTACGTACCAGGTAAGCGACTATGGTATGAAGACCGATGAAATGATGCAAACCATGGACCGCCTGATGGAAGAACTGCGTCCATTGTACCGCGAACTGCATACCTGGATGCGTTATGAACTGGCTAAAAAATATGGAACTACTACTGTGCCCGATTACCTGCCTGCCCACTGGCTGCCTAACCGTTGGGGACAAGACTGGAGCTCTGTTGTAACAGTGCAGGGTATTAACCTGGATAGCATCCTCGCCACGAAAACTCCTGAATGGATCGTAAAACAGGGAGAGAGCCTGTATACCAGTTTAGGTTTCCCGGCTTTGCCAAACACTTTCTGGCAAAAATCAAATCTCTATCCTTACAAGGCTGATTCGAACGTAAAGAAAAACAACCACGCATCGGCCTGGCATATGGACCTGAACAATGATGTACGCAGCCTGATGAGCGTAGAGCCTAATGCAGAATGGTTTGAAACCGCCAACCACGAACTGGGCCATATCTATTATTATATGACCTATACCAACAAAGATGTTCCGCCGCTATTGCGCGGTGGCGCCAACCGTGCTTACCACGAGGCTATTGGTACCATGATGGGCTTGGCAGCCATGCAGAAACCTTACCTGGCGGGCCGCGGGCTGATTGATGCCAATGTAAAAACAGACAGTATACAAGCGCTGCTGAAAGAAGCATTGAATTCTGTTGTGTTCATATTCTTCTCCTCAGGTACTATGAGCAACTTTGAAAAAGCCATGTATGTCGACAGCTTGCCGGCAGACCAGTTCAATGCCAAATGGTGGGAACTGGCAAAAAAATACCAGGGTATAGAACCGCCTTCTGCACGCAGTGAAGAATACTGTGATGCTGCTACTAAAACGCATATCAACGACGACCCTGCACAGTATTATGATTATGCTTTGTCTTACGTGATATTGTACCAGCTACACAATCACATAGCCAAGAATATACTGCACCAGGATCCACGCGCTACCAATTACTACGGGCAAAAGGGCATTGGTGAATTTATGCAGAAGATCATGCAGCCGGGCGCATCGAAAGACTGGCGCAAAGTGTTGAAAGAATCCACCGGTGATGAACTGAATGCCAAGGCTATGCTGGAGTATTTTGACCCGCTGGTAAACTGGCTGAAAGAACAAAATAAAGGAAGGAAATACACGATGTAATAAATAAGGATAGAATAAAAATGCGGGGCGGCTGAAATCAGTCGCCCCGCTTCATTTGGCCTTAATACAAGACTATTGTTTTACAAACTTACGCAGGGCTGTACCGTAACCTGGTGCATCCAGCGCATATTGAAAATAAGTTTCTGTATCAGATATTTTCAAACCTTCTTTACTGGCATCAATCACATCACCTATAGATTCAGAATACTGTGGCCCTGCATCAATAGTTGAATCATTCAGCACAGCAAAATATAAGGCATCTGACAATCCCGCACCGCCCATGTCTGCATTTTTATACAATGCCCTTGATACCCGTGTTACCTCTACCATCACACCATTTGCTGTACGCATATAAGTGCCCGACAGATCCACATCATCCGAGTAGTTGGTAACAGCCACATATCTTGCTGTACCCACGGTATAGCCATTTTTTGTTTTGGTTTGGTATAGCATATAATAAATGCCAGGTGTAGACGGATCAACCGTATTTTCCGTTACCGTTACATTGGTGTTGCCATCCACCGGCTGATCGTCAACTACCGTGGCACCTTCGTCTGTTGGTACCGGGTCGCCAACATTTATAGTAATAAATTTTTGTCCTTTCAACTCTAGATGCGGAACAACTACTACATTCGATACGTTATCATTCTTCCTGCGGCAGGCTGCCACCAGCAGCGTAAATGCCAATATATAACAGATGTGTTTTTTCATAGTACTGCTCTTTTTTAATTTACGTCCCACCATACTTTTTCCGTAATAGGTCTTGTACCCGGATAATTAAGATTTCGTGTTATTTCGCTTTCAGGGTAAGGAATGCGTTGAGGGAAAGTGTTGCCAATCCTGGATGTCCTAGAAATTGTAAAGAAATCAGGATACCCCGTTCTTCTCCATTCTGTCCATGCTTCTATGTTTTGATTGCCATTCATGCTATACCACTTTTCTGTAATGATGGCTTTGATATTCTCTTCTGTACTACCATTAGGGTAAGCGCCTGCTCCACTTATATAATCGTCAGCGTCCGTAGATGCAAGCCCAAAAGCTTCATACTCCTGGAAATTAGCCTGTATTCCTGTCTCATACAAAGCGCGTGCATCCCCGCTCATCCAACCCCTTGCGGCGGCTTCTGCCTGAAGAAAATCAGATTCATAAGAAGAGATCAATTTAACGGGTGCGCTTGCCGACTCAGGGTCAGCAACTAATGCACCTACTGCGCTGGAGGGTGTTGAATAGCTTGCAGGAGGATTAATGTTATAATATCCCTGCTCCAATCCATTAGTGCCGGTATAAAACACCAGTACACGGGGATCATTTCGTTCAGCCATAGAGTCTACCGATGTAGCACTGGCTATAAGATTTTGTGTAGAGCTAAGGCCTTTCATTTCTGAATACAGTGGGTTGGTATTGCCGGGTGTGCTTATAAAATTAACCTGTGCAGTAGCGCCAAGAAAACCATAAGGATCATTCTGCAATTCAGCTATACCTGCCTGTGCCAGTGAAGGATTACGGTAGGCAAGACGCAGGTACATTTTAAGCAGTAGGGTATTGGCAAATGCTCCCCATGCAGCCATATCGCCGCCATAAATAATATCATCACTACCGGGTGCTTCGCCTTCAAAGGTTATCATACTACGCCCTTCCTTTACCAGTGCAATTATGCTTGGATATATATCTTCCTGCTTATCGTATTTAGGACTGGTTATCTTACTGTCTTCACCCATAAGCGCTTCTTTGTACGGTATGTCACCAAAGTTGTCGGTAAGCACCTGGAAAGTATAGCCCTGCAATATTTTTGCAATAGCAGCGTAGTTGCGCGTGTTCTCACCTGTACCGGCTTTCTCAACTATTTTTTTCAGGTCGCTGAGTGCGCCTGAATATAATTCCTGCCATGCGCGGTTTGCCGATTCTGGACCAGGCTGGTATTGCTCCAGCGGCCGGTATTGCGATGCGTTAGGGTTTTGTGTCCAGTATTGCGACCATATGCCGCCTACTACCTGCAGGTAGTTACCCATCACCTGTCCTATAGAGACCTGCGCAGCAGGCAAAAGCTGAACAATAGTTACATCTGCGGGGTCATTGGGGTTTTTATTTATATCGAAGTTCTTTTTACAGCTAAACTGCCCAACAGCTATCGCTATAAAAAACATTAATAATAATATCCTTTTCATACTTCAGTTTTTTCAAGGTTAGAAAGTGAATTTCAGGTTCATGCCATAGCTGCGTAAAGAAGGTTGTGCAGAGAAATCAAAACCTTGTCCGTTAACCGCACTTGCTGAATTAATCTCAGGGTCTACATACTTATTGGACTTAGGTGTCCATATAAACAGGTTATTACCGTAAATGCTGAGCGATGCCCCACCTATAAATGTTCTATTGAACCATTTTTTAGGGAATACATAACTCAATCTCGCTTCGCGCAATTTTACATAAGTAGCATTCACCAGGTTCTCGGCATCGGGTCTCAGACCGGCCGATGTATAATAAGTATAAGGCGAGTATGGCGTTGTATTATTATGATATTGCCCGTCAGAACCCAGGTAAACAGAATTCGCCCATACCTGTTCATCCCTATTCTCGGTTTCTTTTGATGTGCCCACAAAACTCATAATATCACGTGTACGGGAATAGAACATGCCGCCTTGCTTGGTATCAAATAATACATTCAGTGAAAATCCTTTGTATGTCAAAGTTGTTCCCCATGATGCCTGGTAATCGGGCAGATAGGAACCATAGTATTGAGCCGTAGTAGATACAGTAGGTATACCCGTGGCCGAATCTACTATGATCTTACCATCAGGAGAATATTGGTGGCCGGTAGTATAAAAAGTACCGTAAGGTTTATCAACAGCTGCAACAATGCTCATGCCACTGAAACCATCTATGATGATCTGGTCTGTACCGGAATAAATGCTTTTCACCCTGCTGTTATTTTTGGTGTAAGTACCATACAGTTCCCACCTGAAGCCGCTGGCTGTGCTAACAGGCACTACGCGCAATGCCAGTTCTACACCATTATTCGTAAATACGCCTGTATTTACTACATAGGCAGTAAAGCCTGAAGAAGTAGCGACAGGCACCGGTACTATCTGGTTCTCTGAACGCTTGTTATAATACGAGAAATCGAGTGTGATACGGTTACGAAGGAAGTTCTGTTCTGTACCTATCTCAAATTCACGCGAAAACTCCGGTTCAAGGTTCGGATTGCCTATCTGGTTACTGTAGCTAAATCCAGGCACACCATTGAATGGGAAAGTGGTACTGCCGAAATTACCCTGCGCCAGTGATTTTGTGTATGGTGTTGTATTCAGGTAAGGATTGGCATCATTAGCAACGGAACCATAGGCTATCCGTATTTTTGAGTAGTTCCATATTTTATCCTTCAGGCTGGCAGGGAATAGTTCAGATATAACAAATGAAGCATTGGCGCCAAAATAAGGGTAAGCTTTCTCTATGGTAGACGATTTATCTACACGACCATTTAAGCCGAGAAAGATCATGCTTTTATAGCCGAAGGATATATCTGTATATAGGCCGCCTTTTCTTACATGCCTCAATGTATTATATGTAAGCGCCGGGCCGTTGGAGTTTTGCAAGTTGTAATAGCCGGGTATTACCAGTCCGCCTTCTTCGTTGGTACTACTGTAGGTGTTGGTGCGCTTATATTCCGAGTAATTGTAGCCTAACAAGGCATCCATGTGAAGGTCTTTTGCCAGGTCTTTATTGGCTGTAAGCATAATGTCATTGAACATATTGTTGACATTATAAAGGTCTGTAGAATACAGTCCGGCGTTTACATGCGGCAAGCCGTCGTATAGCGGATCGTCTTCAGCCGTTGTATTGAATTTAGGAACAGACTGGAACCTGCGGTCTGCATATATATCAACACCGAAACGGTCTTCCAGTTTCAGCCAGTCTGTAATGCGGTAGCCAACAATATAATTGCCGAAAACGCGGTCTACATTATTTTCATTCTTAAATTCTCTTAATGTATAATATGGGTTGATGGCATAAGCTCCGTAATAACCATAACGATGTGCACCGCTGGCATCTACATAGTCCATAGCATTATACTTATCGTTCAGATTGCGCAGCTCACGTATAGGTATATCACGTGGCGTCTGCAACAGGTTATCCATTACCGAGCCGTCATTCTGCCCAAAGCCCGGTAGGTCGCTGTTGATCTTTGTATAATTTATAGTGATGCTTGTGTATACTTTATTGGTAAGGTTAGCATTGCCATTAAATCCTAAAGTGTACTTGTCGTAAGACTTGCCGGGAAAAACAGATTTGCTGTTGAGCGAACCAAGTGATAAGCGGTAAGCAGCCTGTTCGTTACCTCCGTTAAGTGCAACGCTATTATTCCATGTTTTACCTATATCAAAGAAATCGCGCACATTGTTTTTCTGTGCTTCGTAAGGTTTTACTTTTTGCTGGCCATCTATTACCTGGCCCCAGGGGCGTTGCTGGCCATTAAATTCCTCGCCCCAGCTAAAATTTTCCCTCCGGTCGTCCGGTATACCTTCATATATATTACCCTGCCCGTATTTATTTTGAAAATCGGGAAGCTTTAGGATGCTGGACAGCTCAAAGCTGGAGCTTACTTCAATATCAGTCTTAGTAACGCCTTCCTTGCGACGGCCTTTTTTCGTAGTGATCATAATAGCGCCGTTTGAACCCAGCGAACCATACAGGGCTGTGGCAGCAGGCCCTTTCAATACGCTGATCGACTCTATATCATCCGGGTTTATATCGTTGGCACGGTTACCATAGTCCACCTGGTTGCTCAGGTTACCGATATTACCCCCGGTTGCGAACTTGTCATTGTTTATAGGAACGCCATCCACTACTATCAGGGCCTGGTTGTTGCCCAATAAAGAAGAACCACCACGTAGTACAATACGGGAAGAAGAACCCGGTGCATTGGCACTGGTATTAATATTAACGCCTGCAGCCTTACCTACCAAGGCATTAATGGGGCTTGAATTACCACCTGTGGTCAACTCATTACCCGTTACCTGCGTGGTAGAATAACCCAGGCTCCGTTTTTCACGGCGTATGGCATTGGCAGTTACAATTGTCTCCTGCAATTGTGTGGCGCTCGGCGACAGCCTGACGCTGAGTGGGCCTGAAGCAGATTTAAAGTTTATTTCCTGCGTTGTGTAACCAATTGATTCTATTTGAATTACATCATATTCGTCCGGTACGTCCAGTGAAAAATTACCCTCCAGGTCCGTTACAGTGCCCATCTGGCTTCCTTTTACGCGTATACTGGCCCCCGGCAATCCTTCTCCTCTTTCATCCAGTACCTTGCCCGAAACTTTTTCGGTTTGAGCCCATACGGTGTTAGCTGCATATAGCAATAGTGTAAATAATAGAAGTACTCTCCTCATAAACATTAAGTTTTAAGTGTATTAAACCCAATTGCATAAGTATGGTGCTTATGCCTATACCTGTTTGTGAATAAATCTTATGCCTCTCTCCCCCTATACGGGGGATATAAAAGTTTAACAATGCTTAAAATGATTAGTTCGCAAACAGGGCATTTTTTCTCCTTTTGTGCTACTACATATCCTTTTTGAATATTTTTTTATTGAAAATCAATGTATTGTGCAGGTAGGCTAAAAAAACTTAATGAATTTTTTGGTGTATTAGTACAGGGGTTCTACCTTTGCCGTCCCTTAAAATATCATTGCCTGTTTTGGGTACTGGTTTCGGGGAACAGAAAATTATTAAATAGGAAATGAGACATCTTAGTTTTAAAACACAATCTGCTAACGAAAGCATCGTAAAGCGTGATTGGTTTGTAGTAGATGCTACTAACCAGACTCTGGGCCGTATGAGCTCAAGGATAGCTACTATCCTGCGTGGTAAGCATAAAGCTTATTATACTCCTCACTTTGATTGCGGTGATTATGTAATTGTTACAAACTGCAATAAAGTAGTTCTGACAGGTAATAAACTGGAGGATAAAGAATACCTGACATTCTCAGGTTATCCGGGTGGCCAGAAAGCTGAAACAGCTAAAGAACTGATCAACCGTCGTCCTGTAGTAATGATCGAGCGCGCTGTAAAAGGTATGCTGCCTAAAAACCGCCTGGGCCGTGCAATGCGCAAAAAATTGTTTGTGTATGAAGGTGCTGAGCATCCGCATAAAGCACAGCAACCAAAAGAATTGAAATTCTAATTCATTAAAAAGTAAAACACCATTATATATAAATGGAAAAGCAAAAAAATGCCGTTGGTCGCCGTAAAGAAGCAGTTGCTCGCGTATACCTGAGCAAAGGCACCGGCAATATCACGGTTAATGACAAAGAATACAAGGCTTACTTTCCCATCATGTACCTGCAAAACCAGGTAGAACTGCCTTTGAAAACTACTGAAACTACAGACAGCTTTGATATAGTTGTAACTGTACAGGGTGGTGGCCCTAAAGGCCAGGCAGAAGCTATTAAAATGGGTATTGCCCGTGCGCTTTGCGAAGTGAACAATGACCTGTATCGTCCGATGCTGAAGAAAGGACAAATGATGACGCGTGATAACCGTATGGTTGAACGTAAGAAGTTCGGTAAAGCGAAAGCACGTCGTAGCTTCCAGTTCTCTAAACGTTAATCGACTGGTTGTATTCTTTATTTTTTTAACCGACAAGAAAAAACTACAATGGAAGAAAATAAAAGCCTGCACCAGCAATTACTCGAAGCTGGTGTTCACTTCGGCCACCTGAAGAAAAAGTGGAACCCAAAGATGTTACCGTACATCTTTGCTGAAAAGAATGGCATTCATATAATAGACCTGAACAAAACAATTGAAGGTCTGGAAGAGTCTGCTGCTGCACTGAAATCTATCGCGAAAAGCGGTAAGAAGATCATGTTCGTAGCTACTAAAAAACAAGCTAAAGAGATCGTTTCTGAAGCTGCTGCAAAAATGAACATGCCTTACGTTACAGAACGTTGGTTGGGTGGTATGCTTACCAACTTCCAAACTATCCGTAAGAGTGTTAAGAAAATGCAGAGCATTGAAAAAATGCTGGAAGACGGTACAATGGACAGCGTAACTAAAAAAGAACGCCTGACCCTGAGCCGCAGCAAAGAGAAAATGGAAAAAGTACTGGGTGGTATCTCTCAAATGGGCCGTACCCCTGCTGCACTGTTCATGGTTGACATCAGCCACGAACACATTGCACTGGCAGAAGCCAAACGCCTGGGTATCACTACCTTCGCTATGGTTGATACCAACAGCGATCCTACTAAAGTAGACTTTGCAATACCTGCTAACGATGATGCTACTAAATCTATAGCTATCATTACCCAATACCTGATGGCTGCTATCCTGGAAGGCCTGGAAGAACGTTCTCAGAATAAAGAAGAAGAAGTAGAAGAAGAAGTGAGCGAAGCTAAAGGCCGTGGCATGGATATGACCGAAGAAGAAGGTGAAAAAGGTGAACGCCGTGGTCGCGGTGCCGGCCGTGGTGCTGGTGCTGGCCGTACTGGTGGTGGCGCAGGCCGTCCCGGTGGTGCTGGCGGTAACCGCCCTGGTGGTGCCGGTCGTCCTGGCGGTGCAGGTAGCCGTCCCGGTGGTGGTGCACGCACAGGTGCTCCTAAGCGCTAAGCCTCTCTGAAACAAGAGAATAAATAATACAGTCTTAAAGCCCCTTATTTGGGGCTTTAAGCATAAAACATAAATTTTGCACCCTGATTTTTAAACTAATTAAAAGGAAATAATAAAATGAGTAGTGTAACTATATCTGCAGCTGATGTAAATAAACTGCGCCAGCAAACAGGCGCCGGTATGATGGACTGCCGTAAGGCACTGATGGAAAGCGACGGTGATTTTGAAAAAGCCATCGACTACCTGCGCAAAAAAGGACAGAAAGTAGCTGCTAACCGTAGCGACCGCGAAGCTAAAGAAGGTGTGGTAATAGCAAAAGCTACCCCGGATAATAAATATGGTGTTATCGTAAACCTGAGCTCTGAAACAGATTTCGTTTCTAAGAACGCAGAATTCATTGCTTTCGCTCAAAGCCTTACCGATATTGCTATTGAAACTAAAGCTGCTACTATTGAAGAGCTGAAAGCTGCTTCAATGGAAGGCGCTACTATAGCAGACAAACTGCTGGAAATGGTAGCTAAGATCGGTGAGAAAATAGACATCATACGCTACGAAACTATTAGTGCAGATGCTGTTATCCCTTACATCCACGCAGGCTACCGCATAGGTGTATTGGTAGGCATGAATAAAACAGCCAACGAGAACGTTATAAACGCAGGTAAAGACGTTGCTATGCAAATTGCAGCCATGAACCCGCTGGCTGTAGATGCTGACAGCATTGCTCCTGAAACAATTGAGCGTGAAAAAGCTATTGCAGTAGAGCAAGTAATGGCTGAAGGCAAAGCAGCTGATATGGCTGAGAAAATTGCTGCCGGCAAGCTGAACAAATTCTTCAAAGAAAACACATTGCTGCAACAGGCATTTGTAAAAGATAATGGCAAAACTGTTGCCGATTACCTGAATTCTGTAGAAAGCGGTTTGACTGTTACTTCATTCAAACGCGTAGCTGTAGGTGCTTAATTAATAATGTGAATAAATAATTACAGGGCGGCTGAATAGCTGCCCTGTTTTATTTTACTAAAGTACTTACTTTGCAATAAGTAAGACAGGAAAGGTGCTGAAAGCTTATTTTCAAAATAAACTGGTGGAAGCCGGCTGCGATGAGGCCGGGCGCGGATGCCTTGCAGGGCCGGTATTTGCCGCCGCCGTTATTCTTCCTAAAAAATTTAAGCACCCGCTACTGAATGATAGTAAGCAACTTACAGAAGCCGACAGGTATTTGCTCAGGCCCATTATAGAAGAAAAAGCAATAGCGTTTGCGGTAGCCTCTGTAGACCACGAAGAAATAGACCGTATAAATATTCTGAAAGCATCTTTCAAGGCTATGCACCTGGCGATAGATCAGCTTGCAGTACGCCCGGAATTATTGCTTATAGACGGCAACAGGTTCTCACCTTATTTCGGCATCCTTCATCATTGCGTGGTACAGGGAGATGGTATATTCGCTTCCATTGCAGCTGCCAGTATCCTTGCTAAAACATACCGCGATGATTTTATGCTGAACCTGCATAATGAGTATCCTCAATACGATTGGGCAAGCAATAAAGGTTATGCTACGCCGTCTCACAAGAACCATCTGAGAGCGCACGGAATGTCTCCTTATCACCGCAAAACATTCAACTGGAATAAAACGGAAACTGAATTTGCCTTAGGAGAGGGGTAGTGTCATTTCAAAAATGGCTCCATGTGGTACGTTGTCTTTTACAAGAATCTTTCCCTTATGTTGCTTGATTATTTTTGCGGTGAGATATAGCCCCAGGCCAGTGCCTTTTGCCTTGCGGGTCTCTTCGTTACCTACACGGTAAAACTTATTAAATATCTTTTTCTTTTCGTTATCTGCTATACCTGGTCCATTATCAACCACTTGTAAAACCGCACAGTTATTTTTTGCCTCTAACACTATACGAATAAGCTGGTCTTTGGGTGTATACTTTACTGCATTCTCAAACAGGTTATTGATAGCTATCTGCAACAGTGTCTTGTCGCCATAAACCCGGCAATCCTCAATTTCGCCTGCTTCAAACCTATGCGGGTAACGGCTATTATAGTCACGGATGGTATCCTCTACCAGGTCGGTAAAATCTGTTGGCTCCTTGGCAGATACATATTGCCGTCCTTCCATTTGCGAAGCGATCAGCATGTTGTTAAACAGATCGTTGAGCCGGTTTGCTTCCACTATACACCTGTCTATGAGTATACCTCTTTTCTCTTCATCCAGCTGATGACGTTCCAGTGTCTGCATATTCAGCTTCATAGCTGCCACCGGCGATTTCAGTTCGTGTGTAACCGACAACATAAAATTATTTTGCTGCCTGGAGAGCCTGATACTACGCCTGAAAGATGTGTATACTACCGCTGCGCCAATAAGTATTACCACCAGGAAGGTAGAACCTTCTCCAATATACTGTTTGGTACGGCGTTCGCGTTTGTTTTCTATATCGTGCAGGCGTGCATTGTACAGTGCGGGTTGCTTATTACTGTCTACCTGCACCCTTAGGGTCAGTTTTTCCTGCTGCAATATCCGTTCGCTTTGTTTGTGCAGGCTCAGGCCCCAGAATATCAGGGCTGAAACAATATAAACAAGCAGCAGGAGGTGTACTGTGGTAAAAAATCGCATGTTGGCAAACGGTTAAGGCTTTGCCTTAAAGTTACGGCTATCGTTCCGCTCTACACGCAGGCCAATTTGTAAAATTTCAGGCAAAGGATTGATACGCATGTTTTGCTCAAAACGTATCTCGTACATGCCCGGCTTCTTAAATTCCATAGGGTTGTCGTTACGGGTAATGGGCATGCGCTGTTCCCATATCTCGCCCATGCCCCTGCCCAGCCATTTACCAGACGGCTCTGCCAGCGGTATCTCTATTCTTGATTTTTGGAAACTACTATCTCCCGGTTGTTTTGTATATACCCATATCCATATATTGGAATAAGGATAAGCTTCGGTATGCCTTACCAGGAAATAAAGATTGTAGACAGCGTTTGTATCTGTAATATTAAATTTAAAAGAGGGCTTATTCTGGTACTGCCATGCATTTTGCGGCATGGGGTACTCTTTTTGATAATACGGTGAAGGCAGGCAACCCGTAAGCGCTAAAGAAAAAGATAACAGGAGAAGTATTACAAGATTACGAACCATGAATATTTATATGATTAGCAAGGCAAAAATATAAGGCTGTGGCCAGATTACAGAATATTCAGGACTTGTTCTTTTGCCTTCTCCAGCTCGTCTTTCATATTGATGACTATCTGCTGTATCTCTGCATAGTTAGCCTTAGCACCCAGCGTGTTTATTTCCCGCCCTATCTCCTGCAAAATAAAGCCTAATATCTTACCCTTTGAGATACCTTCTTTTTCTACAGTGCTATGAAAGTACTGGCAGTGTTGTTTCAGCCTTGTCTTCTCTTCAGTAAAGTCCATACGCTCCAGGTAGTAGATCATCTCCTGCTCAAAGCGGTTGGGGTCTACATTTTCCTTACCAACCAGCTCATTGAGCGATTGCGTTATTTTAGAACGTATTTTTTCTGTACGCTGGGCTTCAAGCGGTATGATATCTGATAAAAGACTTTCTATACTTTGTATACGCTGGTGCAGATCCTTGTGCAGCGCATTACCTTCATTTTTACGATGGTCCATTAAATGATGCGCAGCCTCTTCAATCACCTTTTTCACTTCCAGCCACTCTGCTTCAGGCAGTACATCCTGCTCTGGCGCTACCACCTCTGGCATACGCATTAAGGTTGCCAGTACATTTTCTTCCGGTATATTCAGTTGAGCAGCTATTTGCTGCATGCCCTGGTAATAAAACACGGCAAGGCTGGTATTTACTGTCATTGGCTTGCTGGCCCCTTCCTGCTTTATGGCAATGTTCAGGTCTATTGTGCCGCGCATCAACGCAGCATTCAGCAAGTTGCGGATATCAAGTTCGTATGAGCGGAGTATGGGCGCCAGTTTCGTAACTACATCAAATTGTTTTCCATTTAGTGATTTTAGTTCTACTACTACCTGCCTGCCGTTAATTGTAGCTTCTGCACGGCCAAACCCGGTCATCGAATAAAGCATAAGTGAATCTTTGAAACAAAACTAAGCATAAAGCTTTCGCAATAAAAAAATTAAATACGAAGAAATTTATGTAAAAAAGACTTAAAAATCATCTTAAAAACCAAAGCAGGTTAGTGAAAGGCGGATATTTGGTTATTTTTGTTTCTTACCGCAAACAGGAATTAATGCGTTATATCGCAATAGTCATATTTATCATTTTAGCATTACCCGTACTAGCCCAACAGTCTACACGCACTGAGCTTGAAAAGCGCAGGCAAAGCATCATGGAGTCTATCAAGCAGACCGAAGAGCAACTGGAAGCTACCAAAAGGGATAAGAATGCCACTATAGGCCAGTTGCGTGCATTGCAAAACAAACTTGCCGAGCGCCAGAAACTGATCAATAATATAAATGAAGAAATAGGACAGATAAATAATAATATCCACCAGTCATCGCAGGAAGTAAATCACCTTAAAGAGAACCTGGGCACTTTGAAATTGCGGTATGCACAATCGGTACGGTACGCCTACAAAAGCCGCAGCTCTTACGATATGCTGGCCTTCCTTTTTTCTTCCAACGATTTTAATGAGGCCCTGCGCCGCATAAAATACCTAAAAAAATACCGCGACTATCGCAAGGACCAGGCCAACCAGATACGCATTACGCAAAGCGAGATCGTAAAGAAGATCGATGTGCTGAATAATGCAAAGGCGCAAAAAGACGTGCTGCTTTTAGCAGAAATGCAGCAAAAAACAGTGCTACAGGATGAAACGAATGAAACGAATAAGGTGGTGAAAGACCTGAAAAGCCGCGAGAAAGATCTTATTTCTGATATAGAAAAAAATAAAAAAGCCGCGAAGCAACTCGACCGCGCGGTAGCAGAGATCATCAGAAGGGAAATAGAGATAGCGCGTAAGAAAGCAGAAGAAGAAGCAAGGAAAAGAGTGGAAGAAGAACGCAGGAGGAAAGAAGAAGAGGCCCGTCTTGCTGCAAATAGACCAACATCCGGTATGTCTGTGAATACAGGCTCGGGTACAAGGACCATTGGCGGCAACCCTGCTACTACCAATACCGCCCCGGCAACCAGTGGCAACAGGCCAGCAACTACTACAGGCAATGCCCCGGCATCTGCGGTAACCGCTACCCGCCCAGCTCCTAAACCGGTTGCTAATTATAATTATTCACTTACTCCGGAGGCTGCCGCCCTCTCTACCAGCTTTGAAAACAACCGTGGTAAGCTACCGTGGCCGGTAGAAAAAGGGTTTATTTCAGATGCTTTTGGTAAGCACCAGCACCCAGTGGCCGAAAAGGTAATGATAGATAATAATGGCATTGACATACGCACCAGCCCTAATGCAACTGCAAGGGCCGTATTTGAGGGAGTGGTAACTAAGGTATTCTATATCTCCGGCCGCAACTGGAATGTGCTTATCAGCCACGGGCGTTATTATACATTGTATTCTATGCTCGAGAATGTTTCTGTAAAAGCTGACCAGCAAGTGCACACTAAACAGGCTATTGGTACCGTAGGTGTAAATGACGACGGTGAAACAATTATGAACTTCCAGGTATGGAAAGAGGGTAGCAAGCTTGACCCATCCGGTTGGATAGCCCGATAAGATTTTATACTGATATTGATAAAAGAAGGGCGATAATATATCGCCCTTCTTTTATCATACTTATGTTGAATTTTGACGCAAAGTCTTTTACCTGAATGGTATTCTTCAAAAAAGCTTAATTTACACATGCCTTTGACTTACCTCTCTCCTAAGATGAATAAATATCGTATGATCTAAACGCTGTAAAGCAAATGAGCAAGGTTTTACTTTTTAATCCAAGGAGCGCAAGAACCAAACCACGTATCCCCAATTCTATTTTATCTATAGCGGCTTCTATAGAAGGACTTCACGACTATGTAATTGTAGATGGCAACCTTGAAACTGATCCAGAGGAAAAAATATTGAATTACCTCAAATCTGGTTCTTATAAATATTTTGGCGTTACCTGCATGCCTGGCCCACAGTTGAAACAGTCTATACCTATTAGTAAAAAGGTACGCGAATTATACCCCGATATAAAAACTATATGGGGCGGATATTTCCCCAGTAACCAGCCATGGACAGTGCTTAGTTCGGGCTTTGTAGATTTCATTATCAATGGCCCCGGCGATAAATGCTTTCCTGCATTAATAGATGCGCTGGATAATGGCAAACCTTACGAACTCATCAGCAACCTGATGTATATGCGCGATGGCGAGGTGATAAAATCACCAAAGGATGAACTATACGACCAGGATACATTACCTCAGCTACCTTATGAAAAATTAAATAGTTTCTATCCCCTGCGGAAATACCTTGGTAAAACATATCTGGGCAGTAAAACCATAGCTTATCATAGCAGTATGGGCTGCCCGTTTAAATGTTCATTTTGCGCAGTGGTGCCTATATATAACGCCCGGTGGAAAGGAAAGTCTGCAGAGAATATTTATAAGGATATTAAATACCTGAAAGAAAAACATGGCGGTAATGCCATAGAGTTTCATGATAATAATTTCTTTGTTTCCGAAAAAAGGGTAGCTGAATTTTCCCGGCTCATTATGAACGACAATATGGTGTGGTGGGGAGAAGGACGGATCGATACCATTGATAAATACAGTGATGAGACCCTGGCCCTTATGCGCAAGGCAGGTTGTAAAATGATATTCTTTGGTGCGGAGACCGGCAATGATGAGATACTAAAGAAGATGGATAAAGGCGGGACACAAAGCAGTGCACAGATACAGGCATTTGCGGCACGCATGGCCAAATTTGATATTATCCCGGAATATTCTTTTGTATTGGGCACACCTGCCGATACGCCTGAAGAGGTAATGAAGCAGATAGATTTTGATATTGCCTTCATTAAAAAAATAAAAGAGATAAATCCTAAAACAGAGATCATCATTTATGTATACAGCCCGGTACCTACAGAAGGTTCCGACATGTATAAAAAGGTGCTGGCTTCTGGGTTTCATTTCCCTAAAAAACTGGAAGACTGGATAAGCCCGAGCTGGGAGAATTTCGACCTGCGCAAAAACCCGCTTACTCCCTGGCTTACTGCCGAGATGATCAATAAAATAAAAGATTTTGAAGTGGTGCTGAATGGCTACTTCCCTACAGTGGCCGATATACGCATGAGTGGCCTTCAGCGGAAAATAATACAGGGGCTTTCCTCCATCAGGTATAAAACCAATTTTTACTGGAAGCCTTATGAATTGAAGGCCCTGCAGATATTGTGGAAATACCGTCAACCTGAAATTGAGGGTTTTTAAAAATGGCGGGGCAATCTTTATATCATACTTTCCACAGGTATAAAACTTTGTATACCGATAAGATAACAGCTTTACCAATCGTTATCATAATGCCGCACAGTGCCTGCAATTGCCGCTGCGTGATGTGCGATATATGGAAGGACAATAAAAACCTGAAACAGCTAACAGAAGCAGATGTTACAGGGCTGCTATCCTCACTGAAACAATTAGGTACGAAACAGGTGCTGATGTCGGGTGGAGAAGCGTTACTAAATCCTAATTTTTTCCGTTTTTGTGAAATACTCAAAGGAGCAGGTATTAGCATTACCTTATTATCTACCGGACTGACATTGAAAAAAAATGCCGGCGATATTGTGAAGTATGTGCATGATATGATCGTATCACTGGATGGGGATGAACAACTGCATGATACTATCCGCAACATTCCCGGTGCATATAATAAGGTACGTGAAGGCATACAAGCACTGAAAGCATTGAATCCGAATTATAGGGTAACAGCACGCACGGTTATACACCGCCTGAATTTTCACGCATGGCCTGCAATAGTAAAAAGCGCCCATACCATAGGTCTTGACCAAATAAGCTTTCTGCCGGCTGACGTGAGCAGTGAAGCATTTAACCGGGAAACACCATGGGAGGCGCCACGGCAGGAGGAAGTAATAATACCTAAAGAGGGCCTTCCCGAATTAAATGACATTATTGGCCAGCTTCTTGCAGAACATAAAAATGATTTTGAGACCCGGTTTATTGCTGAGTCTCCGGCAAAAATTCAAAACATATATGGCTATTATAGTGCCCTGCACGGCCTTAATGCATTTCCTTATAAGCGATGCAACGCCCCCTGGGTGTCTGTTGTGGTAGAAGCCGATGGGACTGTACGGCCTTGCTTTTTTCATAAAACTATTGGTAACATACGCCAACAATCGCTCAGCCATATAGTTAACAGCGCCGATGCTATTGCTTTCCGCAAAAACCTTGATATGGATAAGGACAGCACCTGCGTAAAATGCGTATGCTACCTGAATTTACCGCCACGCTTCAACCCGGCTGGTGTTTGATAATATTAGAACTTGAGAGGAATACTTAAATACATTTTGAATAGAACGGTACAGCCGTTAGTATCGCGCTATCTTTCCAAAACAAGGACCTACCGTAAAAACGGGCTGATGCTCGCTATACCGCCGCAAGTATTCCATCCCGGCTTTTTCTTTAGCACACAGGTGCTTTGGCAATACCTGCAAAGTATGGATCTGAAAAACAAAAAGGTATTAGAGTTGGGTGCAGGCAGTGGTTATATTTCATTTTGTGCAGCAAAAGCAGGTGCTATTGTTACCGCCACAGATATCAATACGATAGCAGTAGATCATCTTGCTAAAAACAGCCGGTCCAACAAATTGCCCATAACTATTCTTCAATCAGATCTGTTTAACAATATACCTGTTCAGCTATTCGATATAGTTGCAATAAACCCACCTTATTATAAAGGCTCACCAACAACAGAGGCTTCATATGCATGGTATTGCGGTGAACAGGGAGAATATTTTATCCGCTTGTTCGAGGGGATTAAAAATTACATTGGGAAAAACACGGTGATAGTAATGGTGCTAAACGATGAGTGCGATATCAATTTCATTACACAAACGGCTATGAAAGCAGGGTTTTCATTTAATAAGGTTCTTGAAAAACGCAGACTGTGGGAAATGGAATATATATACCTGGTAACATAAAAAAGGAGCGTAGTTAGCGCTCCTTTTAATGTCTTATAATTTGATCAGGTCGTCCGTTTTACGGTCATAGAAAAGATATTGGGTCAATGGGGAACCATTATCTACTACAATCTTCAGTTTTACTTTGTACCTGCTATTCCACTTGCTCAGTATAGATTTCTTAAAGAAATTGCCTTTGGTAAGGTAAGCTTCCATAATAGGATGCACATGCAGCGCTAAGTCGCGATGCCCTTGGTCTACCAGGTATTTCAGGTCTTTTTCTATATCATCTGCCAGCAATATAGAAGGGCCTATTTTGCCAGTCCCTTTGCAGGTAGGACAAAGTTCTGCTGTAGATATATTCAGTTCCGGGCGCAGGCGCTGGCGCGTAATTTGCATCAACCCGAATTTGGAAATAGGTAGTATTGTATGCCTTGCACGGTCGTTAGCCATAAACTTTTCTACGGCATCCACCAGTTGCTTTTTATTATCAGGCAACTTCATATCTATGAAGTCGATGATGATAATGCCTCCGAGGTCACGCAGGCGTAGCTGGCGCGCTATCTCAGCCGCAGCTTCCAGGTTGGTAGCCAGTGCATTCTGTTCCTGCCCGGCTTCAGCACTACGGGTCCCGCTGTTTACGTCAATAACATGCAACGCTTCCGTATGCTCTATAATAAGATAGGCACCGCTGGAAAGGTTGACCGTTTTGCCAAAAGAAGCCTTTACCTGTTTAGTAACACCATACTGATCGAATACAGACTGATTACTACTATGGAAACTAACTATTTCTTCCTGCTCCGGGGCGATACGCGAAATATATTCTTTTGTTTCGTTATGCAGTTTCTTATCATTCACTACAATACGCTCAAAACTTTCACTGAGCAGATCGCGGAGGATGGATGTAGTCTTATCCTGTTCGCTCAATATTAATTGAGGGGCTTTTGCACCTTTCAGGTTCTTTTGTATGGTTTGCCACATTTCGGCAAGCTCCATCAGGTCTGTATGCAGCTCTGCCGTGTTCTTACCTTCAGCAGCAGTACGCACGATCACCCCAAAGTTTTTAGGCTTTATAGATTCTACTATGCGCTGCAGCCGTTTACGTTCATCAGCAGAATGTATTTTACGGGAAATGGCCACCACATCGTTGAACGGAGTCATAACAACAAACCGGCCTGGCAGTGATATTTCGCAGCTGAGGCGCGGGCCTTTTGCTGAAATAGGCTCTTTTAATATTTGCACCAGCACTTCAGGGCGCTGGTTGATCACATCCGTTATTTTACCTGTCTTAATGATCTCCTGCTCGTTTTTAAATTTACCAAAGTCATTCTCCCACGGAGTATTACCGCTAACGGCATCTTTAGTAAACTTTAATATAGAACGGAAATAAGGACTAAGATCGGTATAGTGCAGGAAGGCATCCTTTTCATATCCAACATCTACAAAAGCAGCATTAAGGCCGGGCATTAATTTCTTAACCCTGCCAAGGTACAGATCGCCAACGGCAAACTCATCCTGGCCGCGTTCGTAGTGCAGCTCCACAAGTTTCTTATCCTCGAGCAAGGCTATTTCCACGCCATCGCCCGAAGAATTGATAATAAGTTCTTTAGTCATGCTACCGTCTTTGTTCCAATCCTGCCCCGCTGTAGCATATAGCTACCTCATACACACAATTTCTTCTGCTGCAATTATGCAGCAATGACAAAAATCCCATCTCTTTTGCACCTGAATTGATTTGGAGCAAAAGAGATGAGGAATGTCTTTAAAAAAGAATGTCAGGAAAAAGCAAAGCAGAAGAGAATCGCCTTTGCTTAATTATTTTTTCTTCTTATGACGGTTTTTTCTCAAACGCTTTTTGCGTTTGTGAGTAGCTATTTTATGACGTTTTCTTTTCTTACCACAAGGCATAACACAAAAAATTTAGTTATTTGAATGAATTAATATACGCGTCTATATCCTTACTAAAAGCAGGCTTGTTTACTAGTTTTTTACATTTTTCCAGCAAAGCAATTGCCTTTTCTTTATCTCCTTTTCCTTTATAAGCCTCTGCCAGGAAGTAAGTTGCTTCTGTATTCTCAGGCTCCTGTTTCAGTACGGTCTCAAAGCGGCTGATGGCTTTGTCGTACTGGCCCGATTGTATAGCCAGCTTTCCTAACATCAGGTTAGCAGGAATATTTTCCGGTTTTTCGCGTGTAATACCAAGGAGTAGTTGTACACCCTGCATTGTTTCGCCTGTACCTTCTATGTACCCTGCAGCCATGGCCATCTTCACTGTATCATTGGCAGGATTAATTGCCAGGGATTGTTGGAAACAGGCCACTGCTTCCTGTGCTTCCCAAACCTGCACACTTGCCGAACCGGCATCGTGCATCAGGTCCAAAAAGAATTGGCCTGCAAAATTGAGCTTTTTTTCCGAATTCTCCAACTTTGCTGCTTTTGCATAGTACCAGGCAGCTACAGGCAGTTGTTTATGCTCCTGCCATTGTTTGGCTATATCTGTAAAAACCGAAACCATCCCCGATGAGTCGTGGATGGTTCCAAGTTGTTTTTCCAAAGCTTCAATATCCTTCGCGGCGTGTTCGGGCAATTGCTTGCGCGTGGCTGCCAATATAGAATCGAAAGAAGCGGCTCTCACCATGTTAGGGGCCGGGGACATCTCTCCGCCTGAGGCACCGGCTGCCATTGGGGCACCCTGCTTTGCCGGAGGAATGGTGTTCACTTCCCGGTATAATATTATAATCAGCCCTACAACTGCCGCAATTGTTATGTAATGTACCGCTCGCAAGAATATAAAATTTCTGCGCAAAGGTAGCAAAATAGGCTTTTCGGCGCGGGCTTGTTTTTTAATCCTGCTCTACTAAGTCCGATTCCTTATGTTCTGAAAGTTCGTGCTTAGATTCTTTTACAGCCTGTACAAATTCTTTGGCCGGTTTAAATGCCGGGATGAAATGCTCCGGTATCTCTACTGCTACATTCTTTTTAATATTACGCCCTATTTTGGCGGCACGTTTCTTTAGTATAAAGCTGCCAAAACCGCGCACGTAAACAGGTTCGCCTTCTACCAGCGATACTTTTACTTCTTTGAAGAATGCCTCTAAAGCTACCAGTATGTCTACTTTGGGTATCCCGGTTTTTTCGGCAATGCTACCTACTACATCAGCTTTTCTCATAAAGGTGGTTATGATTTAAAGTGTGAAAAAATACTTGATCCTCTATTCAATTTAGCAATCTTTCCTGATACTTATTAAAAATATTAGCTTATATAAAAGATTGCATCAAAATCGTATTGTAATGGTACAACTTAGTTTAATAAAATATTCCGTTAATTCATTAAAAACCAATTAAATAATGCAAAAATACGCTTCTCTGATTATAAACACTTATGAAAATTTATTTTTAATATTTAAAATGTTTATCTTACGTATCCTTCTAAATTTCCCTGTTTTTTCTTGCAACCTTGTACAATAACACCACTCCTGCATTATTGTTTGCTCTAAAACCCTAAAAGCCAAGTAATTTTGCGCACAAATTTCAGATTGTGCAGGATAGCGCTAAAAGAAAGATAGTTGCATATTGGTTGCTGGCAGGGGTATTTATGATAATTGTGCAGGTATTGCTAGGCGGTATTACCCGTCTTACAGGGTCGGGCCTTTCTATTACCGAATGGAAACCGATAATGGGCGCTCTGCCGCCATTGAATGAAAAAGAATGGAACACGGCATTTGACGGCTATAAACAGATAGCCCAGTATAAATACCTCAATAGCCATTTTGAACTCAGCGATTTTAAATTCATTTTCTTCTGGGAATGGTTTCACCGCCTTTGGGCAAGGGCGCTTGGCGTAGTGTTCGCCATCGGCTTTATATACTTTCTATTAAAGAAATATTTCGATAAACAAATGGTCATTCCATTTATTATCCTGTTTATACTTGGCGGATTACAGGGACTTATAGGCTGGATAATGGTAGCCAGCGGACTTAACGATACCAACCTGTACGTAAATCACATAAAACTGGCCATGCATTTTATGGCTGCCCTGTTGCTGCTATGCTACACATTATGGTTTGCCCTACAGTTGCTGGTGCCAGAGGAGAAAAGAATAACCAATAACCGCTTCCGGAATTTTACAATTATAGCCATTGTCATTTTATGCGTGCAATTGGTTTATGGTGCTTTTATGGCCGGACTTAAAGCCGCAATGGCTGCTGCAACCTGGCCTACCATAAATGGCATGTTGATTCCAGACAACCTTATGGCTCAAAGCTTCATCAATCATCCTATTAATGTGCATTTCATGCACCGCGAATTGGCGTATATTTTATTCACCATTATAATGTTCTGGTTTGGTGCTGCTACAAAAGCTGCATCATTCAAACCCGGTAATCTATTAAAGCAAGCTCGCTGGTGGCCATTTATCCTTGTGTGGACACAAGTAATACTTGGTATAGTTACCGTGCTCAGCGCACCTAAGATCATATTTGGAAAATTCGGCCAGTTTGAGATACTGGCTGAGCTACACCAGCTGGTAGCCATGTTCCTGCTAGTAGCCATGGTTATTAATCTTTACCTGGTGAAACCCGCGCGGCAATAGTTTACCGCAAACAATATTAATTTAACATGACAGCATGATAGTTTAATGACAAAAACTGGCAGAAGTTTTGTACATTAATATTTAAAAACTATCGCATCATGAAGAGGGTAGCCAAGGCAGTGTTTCGTTTTTTGCCGGTGCAGCTGGTATTGCTGCACTTCCGCAAATATCAACTGCTGCTGGTGTTCTGGCTTATCCTTATTGCTACTGCCACAGGCCATTTTGCCGCTACATTCGGAGCGGCTACCTTGTTTCTTAGTCCTGAATACCTGGGTAAAATAAATTTTACCAGCATGTTCCTGCTGGGTGGTGCTATGGCTGTATTTGTGATGGCCTGGCATATTACCACCTTTATCATTCACAGCCAGCGCGTACCCTTTATGGGCGCTACAAGGCATGCATTTCTAAAGTATTGTATCAATAACTCCATCATCCCATTAGCGTTCCTGGTTGCATATTCTGTCATAAGCATACGTTTCCAGTTTTTTAATGAACATGCATCCGCATCCGGTATACTGAAATTTCAACTGGGCTTTTATCTCGGCTTCCTGGTTATTATTCTTATCTCGTTTGCCTATTTCTTCCGGGTAGACAGGGACTTGCTAAAAGTTGTATTATCCAATATTGCCAACCCTGCCCGCATACGCGAGATCGTACCCTATGATAGCCTTGACTATGATATAGACATTATACATGCCGACACTTATGTAACTGGCAAACTGCGTATAAAAAAATGTTCTGAACTTGAGCCCTATCACCCCAGGTTATTGCATATGGTATTGCGCAAGCACCATCGCAATGCTATTACTGCTACCATATTCGCTATAGCACTCTTGCTGCTATCCGGTGCATTTATAGACGAGCCGCGTCTGAGGATACCAGCAGGGGCAGGTTTCCTTATTTTATTTTCTATTGTGATGGGCTTGGTTGGGGCTATGAAATATTTCCTGCGTAGCTGGGAGATATTCGGCTGGCTATTCATTGTCATATTTTTATCCGTATTGGTCAACCTTCACTGGTTCGACCTCCGCAGCATAGCCTATGGGCTGGACTACCATACTGCAACAAACCAGAGGCCTGCTTATGACTATGAAAGCCTGAGAAAGTTTTTCACGCCTGCGCGGTATGAAGCAGATAAAAAAACAGAAGAGCACCGGCTGGAAAAATGGAAGCAAAAACAAATTGCGGCAGGTGATACTATGCCTCCGCTCATCATATTGACGGTGAGTGGCGGCGGTTCTCGGGCGGCCTACTGGTCTTTCCATACTTTACAATATCTTGATAGTATGAGCAAAGGAAAGCTCTTCAACAATACGGTGCTGCTTACCGGAGCATCCGGTGGCATGATCGGGGCCTCGTACTGGCGCGAATTGCACAGTGCCGCGCTGGATGGCAAAATAAAAGACCCTTATAATACAAAATACCAGGAAAATGTAGGTAAGGACCTGCTGAATGCCATAATCTTTTCTTTTGTTAGTGTTGACCTGATCTCTCCGTTCAATAAAATATCTCTTTCTGGCTATTCTTATTCCAAAGACCGTGGTTATGCGATGGAGCAGGAAATGATACGCAATACAGAAGGGCTGCTGGACAAAAAAATTGGCGATAGTAAGGAAAAGGAAGATGCCGGTACCATACCCGGAATGATAGTGAATGGCACTATCATAAACGACGGCAGGAAACTAATGATGACAGCACAGCCTGTCAGCTACCTGACCATGCCTGAAAGTGCGTTGTATAATGTACAACCTGCTATTGACGCAATAGATTGCGGAGCTTTTTTTGAAAAACAGAATGGCTATAATATGCGCCTTAGCACTGCGCTGAGAATGAACGCTACCTTCCCATTTGTATTGCCGGTAGTACGTATGCCCTCACAGCCTTCTATGAATATTATGGATGCCGGGCTACGCGATAATTTTGGCACAGAGGTAGCCAGCCGTTATATATATGTACTGCGGAACTGGATCATTAAAAATACACGTAAAGTAATTTTCATACAGATACGCGATACAAAGGAGCATGATATATTCCCGCCGTCTGCCATGGGCTCTTTGGGCAGCATGCTGTCAGACCCTTTGTTTGTAATACAGGACAAATGGGAACCTTTCCAATCTTATAACCAGGGCTATCTCAAAGATTATGCCCCATACTTTATGCCTGATAGACTCCATTTTGTAACCTTTGAATATATACCCGACCAAAAAAGCAAAGCAGCTGCTTTAAATTTCCACCTTACCAAGCGGGAAAAAATTGATATCCTAAATTCTATCAATAATACCACTAACCAGGCAGCGACTAAACAGTTAATGCAATTGCTGCAATAACAGTCTTGCATAATCTGTATTTTTGAAAGCTGTTATACATTTTCAATGAAGGTTACCGGGTTCACATTCATACGCAATGCTATTAAGTACGACTATCCTATTGTAGAAGCCATCACTTCTATATTGCCGTTGTGCGATGATTTTGTAGTAGCTGTTGGCAATTCGGAAGATGGTACGCTGGATATGATACGGAATATCGCACCGGGCAAAATAAAGATCATAGAAACCGTATGGGACGATAGCCTGAGAACAGGCGGGAAAGTGCTGGCAGATGAAACGGATAAAGCCTTTCGTGCTATAGGTGCAGATACCGATTGGTGCTTTTATATACAGGGCGATGAGGTAGTACACGAAAAATACCATGACGCAATAAGGGAAGGTATGCTACGCTGGAAAGACGATAAAAAAGTAGATGGCCTGCTTTTCAAATACCTGCATTTTTACGGCTCTTACGATTATGTGGGCACATCGAGCAACTGGTATCCTAATGAAATAAGAATTATACGGAACGATAAAAGCATCTATTCCTATCGCGATGCACAGGGCTTTAGGAAGGGAAATGATGAGAAACTACGTGTAAAACCGCTGGATGCTTACGTGTACCATTATGGCTGGGTAAAGGAGCCTGCGGCCATGCAGCGAAAACAGCTGGTTTTCCACAAGCTATGGCATGATGATGAGTGGCTGGAAAAAAATGTAGCCAAAACTGCTGAGTTCGATTACGCTTCGCATATCGATGCACTGGAATTATTTAGGGGTACACACCCTAAGGTGATGCAAAAGCGTATTGCGGATAAAAACTGGAAGTTTGACTATGATATTTCCTTCAACCGTCTTTCAATGAAAGAACGGCTGAAGAAATTTGCTGAAAACAGGCTGGGTATGAAACTTAGTTACCGCAATTACAAGCTGGTATAATTATCCTATAATTTTTTCTACATCGGCATGCAAGAATTGTTCGGCCATAACAAGGTCATCATGCAGTAAACGGTCAGTAGGCATAAATGCTACCTTGTTTCTGAATGCAGCGAACAATTTTTCTAATGCAGGAGAAGTAGTTCCGGGCCTGCGCAATTCCAATGCCTGTGCTGCAGTCATTAACTCTATAGCTAATACGCGTTGCACATTCTCTATTACGCGGCGTAGTTTGGTAGCGGCATTGGCGCCCATGCTTACATGGTCTTCCTGTCCATTACTGCTTACAATACTGTCTACAGACGCCGGTGTACAGTATTGTTTGTTCTGGCTTACAATAGCGGCAGCGGTATATTGGGCTATCATAAACCCGCTGTTGAGCCCGGCATCAGGGGCCAGGAACGGCGGCAATTCGCGCTGACCGCTCACTAATAAGTAAGTCCTGCGTTCAGATATATTAGCGAGCTCTGCTACCGCTATGGCCATAAAATCGAGGTTTAATGCTAATGGCTGGCCATGGAAATTACCGCCACTCATAATAGCATCCTCATCATGAAACACAATGGGATTATCTGTTACAGAGTTTACTTCTATCTCTACTACATTAGCTATATTTTCTATTACATCTTTTGTAGCCCCGTGCACCTGCGGCATACAGCGGAAAGAATAAGGGTCTTGTACCTGGGTTTTAGGCATAGCCTGTATAGCGCTGCCCTGCAGCAATTGTAATATGGTTTGTGCGGTAGCTATCTGCCCTTTATGTGGGCGTACGCGGTGTATGGGGTGTTTAAAGGGTTCATCCTTAGCCATAAACGCATCGGCTGATAATGCACCGATAACATCGGCCCAGGCAGATAACCTTCTTGCTGCGATCAATGCCCACACAGCATGGCTGCTCATAAATTGTGTACCATTCAGCAGGGCAAGGCCTTCCTTGGCAGCAAGCGGCAATGGCTCAAGGTTTACTTCTTTCAATACTTCTGCAGTTTCTCTAACCACTCCCTTATACCGTACTTTACCCTTTCCGAAAATAGGCAGGCTCAGGTGCGCTAACGGTGCCAAGTCTCCTGAAGCACCTAAGGAGCCCAGCTCGTATACAACAGGGCTGATACCCAGGTTGTAAAAATCTACCAGGCGCTGAACAATTGCAAGTCGTACGCCACTATAGCCCTGGCTCAGCCCATGCACTTTCAGCAAAAGCATCCAGCGTACTATATCTTCAGGCACCTCTTCGCCCATGCCGCATGCATGTGAGCAAACCAGGTTTTCCTGTAATTGTGCCAGCTCATCTGGTTCCACACGTACATTGCACAAAGAACCAAAACCGGTATTGATACCGTAATAGGTATCACCCTTTTTCAGTATCTCATCTAAATATGCACGGTTTGTATTGATGCGCTCACCGGCCGATGCAGATAAGGCCAGTGTATTGTTATTCCATTCCTTAAGAAAGTCAATTGATATATGTGCAGGTAATTGCATGCTGCTATCGTGTTAAGGCAGCAAAAGTACTTATTCGTATTTATTTTAGCAGACTACTGTTTACGGGCCATATCTGCCGCTATAATGCTTATCAGGTCAGCTTCCATTGTTTTGTGCAAAGTTTCTACTATTCTGCCTACCTCAAAACGGTCGCGGAAAAGAATGATCATGGGTACATTTTGAATGTTGTATATTTTATGCTCCTCAAAGTTAGCCTGCTTAGTGCGGTCTACACCATACATCGTGTAGTTCTTCATAGGAAAGTTTGTCAGCTGCAATATTTTGTACAGCTTAGGTATCATATTTTGAGAATCATCGCACCAGGTTCCCAGGAATACAACCATTTTGTACTGCGGCAGGTGTGCTGTAAGGTATTTTATGCTGTTCTCATCAGGTTTATAACTCTCTGCTCCGCTTTTCAGCCAGGTAAAGGTTTTCTCAGACAATAAGTCGTCGTAGGTGATAACCCCTTTAAAAACTACGCTCCCGTTTTCGGGATCCTTATCGGTAATAAAGTCAGATTGGGCAGATACGTTCAAACTCATCAGTATAGCTATAGCCAGTAAATATTTTTTCATCTATCCCAGTTGGTTTCTTATTTGCAGCAGCTTATTTCTCAGCTGCAGCAAAGATTGCTTCAGGTCCACCGTTTGCATGGCAGCCTTTTTATTGGCTTTCAGCTTGGCTTTTGCACCGCTTATGGTAAACCCGCGCTCTTTTACCAGGTGATGTATAGCGCGCAATTCACGTATTTGCTCAGCAGTATACAGGCGGTCGCCCTTGCGGGTGGTACGCACCTTCATATCAAATTCTTTGGTCCAGAAACGTATATGAGAAGTATTGACCTTAAACAAACCCGCTACTTCACCTATAGAATAGTATTGTTTATCTGCCTTCCAGCCATCCAGCATGTCGGGCTTTTTCTCTTCTTTTTCTTCTTTCTGCTCTTTTGGCTGCTTTTCTTTCTTTTTTACTGCACGGCTTTTCCCAACAGCATTGATCTGTTCAGGAGGTGTTTCATCACCAAATAAAGTCAGGACTTTAGCACTCATCAGTACAAAATAACAAATAAAATAGGATTGTATCTAAACCTTTGCGACTTATTTGAGTATTGATAATTCGTATGGGCAGCAATGCTATTTACCTTAATTTTGTTACTCCAATATTGAATATAAGATGCAGTTAGCCCAATTGTATGAACGAGCGCTCCGGTTTGAGTTTTTGAGTATCGAGGAAGGTATGTTCCTGTTTGAAAAGGCCCCGCTTACCGAACTGATGTTCGTGGCCAATGAAATGCGAAAGGTACAGGTGCCATACAACAAGGTTACCTGGATCATTGACAGGAACATGAACACTACCAATGTATGTGTTGCTAACTGCAAATTCTGCAATTTCTACCGCATACCCGGCCACGCGGAATCTTATATCACCGATATAGAGACCTACAAACGTAAAATAGAAGAAACTTTCCGCTATGGTGGCGAGCAGCTTTTATTACAAGGTGGCCACCACCCTGAACTGGGACTGGATTATTACACAAGCCTGTTCCGCCAGTTGAAGCAATTGTTTCCAAATCTGAAACTGCATACCCTGGGGCCACCCGAAGTAGCCCATATATGCAAAGTATCGGGCGTAAGCCACCGCGAGGCCTTGCTGGCACTGAAAGAAGCCGGTATGGACAGCATGCCTGGGCCGGGTGCCGAAATACTGAATGACCGTGTAAGAAGATTGATATCTAAAGGTAAATGCGGTGCGCAGGAATGGCTGGATATTATGCACGAGGCACACAAAGTAGGACTTACTACTACTGCCACTATGATGTTCGGTCACGTGGAAACTATTGAAGAACGTTTTGAGCACCTGGTAAAAATACGGGAGGTGCAGGCTAAGAAACCGGAAGGGGCAAAGGGTTTTATTGCCTTTATCCCATGGACATTCCAGGATGTAGATACCTTGCTCCGACGCATACGCGGCACCAAGAACCTGACCACAGCAGAGGAGTATATCCGTATGATAGCTATGAGCCGCATTATGCTGCCTAATGTAAAAAACATACAAGCATCGTGGCTTACCGTTGGTAAGCAGGTGGCTCAGATATGCCTGCATGCAGGGGCTAACGATTTCGGTTCTATCATGATAGAAGAAAATGTTGTGAGCGCTGCAGGTGCACCGCACCGTTTTACAGCCAATGGCATACAGCAAGCTATACGTGAAGCTGGCTTTGAGCCACAACTACGCAACCAGCAATACGAATTCCGCAAGATACCGGAAGTAATTGAGGAACAGGTAATAACTTATTAGCAATCAATAGCCTTATTTTTTTAAGCCATCTTTTCGATGGCTTTTTTTATTTTGAGCCGTGGCTATTCTTCAACTTTGCGGTTTTGCTTTTCTTGCCGGCCTTATAGAGGCCATGGTAGGTGGTGGCGGTTTGATACAGCTGCCTGCTTTCTTTTTACTGATGCCGCAATTAAGCCTGGTACAAACATTCGCAACCAACAAAACTGCTTCTTTCTTCGGAACTACTGTGTCTGCTGCCCGCTATATGAAGCGGGTAAAAATAGACTGGAAACATTTATCTCCTGCTATTGCAGCCGCATTGATAGGTTCTTTTTCAGGGGCGTTATTGGTAAGCTTCCTGCACAAGGAACAGTTCATGCCATTTATCATTGCTGTGCTTACGCTAGTATTGCTTTACACCATCTTCAAAAAAGAATTAGGCCTGCATCATATTGATAAATCGCTTAGCAAGAAACAATATTACCTCTATGCAATTGGCACCGGCGGCATCATTGGTTTTTATGACGGATTTATAGGACCCGGTACAGGCAGCTTTCTTATATTTTCTTTCGTGGTATTGTTCGGGTATAACTTTCTTAATGCCTCTGCCAATGCCAAGATCATTAATTGTGTTACCAATATCGCAGCCCTCAGTTTTTTCCTGGTAAAAGGTAATATAATATGGAGTATAGCTATACCTGTAGCGGCGACCAATATGCTGGGCAATTACATTGGGGCGCATATTGCGCTGAAAAAAGGCAGCGCCTTTATTCGTGTATTCTTTATCCTTGTTGTGTTAGCCCTGATAATAAAGCTGAGCTATGAGTATTTGTAACCATTGGCTGCAGTTTAGATAATCTATCTACTGCTTTTGCAAGTGTTTCTTCTTTTTTGGCAAAGCAGAACCGTATAAGCTTATCATCTTTTTTACCAAGGTAAAACGCGCTGATAGGAATAGTTGCTACACCGTATTCTTTGGTGAGATATTCTGCAAATTCACGGTCGGGCATATCGCTTATCTGCTCATAGCTTACCGTTTGGAAATAACTGCCGGCAGCAGGACCGTATATTTTAAACGGTGTCTTTTTGAGCAAGTCCAAAAAATAATCGCGTTTTTGCTGCATCATTTTAGCCACATCTGGCAGCCTGGGTTGCGATAAATAGGTGGCTATAGCGTATTGGGCAGGTGTATTTACCGAAAAACAAAGGAATTGATGAATACGTCTGAATGCCTTTGTAAAATCAGGAGGGGCTATACAATAGCCTATCTTCCAGCCTGTATTATTAAATACCTTGCCAAAAGAATAAATGGCAAAACTGCGCTTTCTTAATTCTGCATGTTGCAGAACGGTATAATGTTCCTTACCATCAAATACCAGTTGTTCGTACACTTCATCCGATACGATGATAATATCTGTATTACGCACAAGGGCTGCCAGCTGATCCCAGTCTTGCCGGGTCCATATGGCACCCGTAGGGTTGTGTGGCGTATTTACAATAATAGCTTTAGTTTTAGCGCTAATGGCATCCTTCACCTTATTCCAGTCTACTTTAAAAGACGGACTTATTAATGGAACCGTAATAGCTTTAGCGCCGTTAGTTTCTATATTGGGTATATAGCTATCGTAAGCCGGTTCCAGCACTATTACTTCATCACCAGGCTGTAGTATAGATGTAAAAGCCGTGTAGATAGCATAGGTAGCCCCGGGCGTGATAGTGATCTCTGTATCAGGATTTACATCTACCCCGTATCGTTTGCTGAAATCGTTGGATATGGCCTGCCGTAGTTGCGGTAAACCCGGCATAGGAGCATATTGATTAAAACCCTCCTGCACAGCCTCGTGCAAAAGCTGTCCCAGGCGCTGGTCTACCGGGAAGTCGGGGAAACCCTGGGATAAGTTGATAGCGCTGTGCTGTTGTGCCAGCGCGCTCATTACCGTAAATATCGTTGTACCTTCTGCAGAGTGTTTTTGAGGTAGCTGCATTATTATAAGTATTTATCTCCCTTGTTTCGTTTTACTTCTGCAACATATTCTTTTATCTGTTGCTCGCGTGAACGTTCGCAAATCAATAATACATCTTTGGTATCTACAACTATAAATTGTTCCAGCCCCTGCAATACTACCAATTTATCGTTGGGGGCTTTTATCATACACTCACTGGCATCTATCACCATTACATTCTCACCGTATACTGCATTGCCTAAATAATCTTTGTCTGAATTTTCGTAGGCTGATTCCCATGTACCCAGGTCGCACCAGCCGAAATAAGAAGGTATCACATATACGTTCTTTGATTTCTCCATAATACCATAGTCTATGGAGATATTGGTACATTGAGAATACAGCTCGTTGATTACTTTAAATTCATCGGGAGTATTGTACACATCTCTAGCTTGTGAAAACACTTCATGCATTTCGGGCAGGTATTTTTCGAGGGCCTCCATTATCGTTTTCACATTCCAGACAAATATGCCGGAATTCCACAGGAAGTCACCGCTTTTAAGGAAAGTGCGTGCCAGGTCCAGGGAAGGTTTTTCGGTAAATGTCTTTACCCGGTATACCTTGTCCAGCTCTTCTTCTACATCATACTGTATGTACCCATAGCCTGTATCGGGGCGCGTAGGTTTAATGCCCAATGTCAATAAGGCGTCGTTATGTGCTACAAAGTCGAGTGCATCCTGCGTGGTACGCTCAAAAGCGCGTTCATCCATTATCAGGTGATCGGCAGGCGACATGATGATGTTTGCCTTAGGATTCAATGCCATCATCTTGTGTGCGAAATAAGCCGCACAAGGTGCGGTATTTTTACGCGAGGGTTCACTGATAATATTCGCATCGTTTATTTCCGGTATCTGCTGCTTCAGTGTTTCAATATAGCTCTGGTTGGTAATAAAATAAATGTTCTCCTGCGGACAGATATGCTTGAACCTGTAGTATGTCCATTGTATAAGAGAGCGACCTGTACCTAAAAGGTCGTGAAACTGCTTAGGGTACTTAGTGCGGCTTACCGGCCAGAAACGGCTGCCTATGCCGCCGGCCATAATAGCCACATAATTATTCTGAATGCTCATTTTAATATAGCTGTAATGATTAAAAATAACATAAACAGCGGTATAAATGAAACAAAAACGGCAGCTTAATACTAAGCTGCCGTTAAAATATTCTTATTTAAATATTATTCCGATTCTGCTACAACTTCTTTCACCTCAGGTATCATACGTTTCATCATACCTTCTATCCCTGCTTTCAGGGTTATCATAGACGAAGGACAGCCGGAACAAGAGCCCTGCATCATCAGTTTTACCACACCATCTTCATATCCTTTATAGCTTATTGCGCCACCATCCATCTCAACAGCAGGTTTTACATAATTCTCCAGCAATTCCTTGATGCGCTTTACCACATCACTATCATCAGCATTAACTGTGTTAGTGCTCACCTTCTTCACTACCAGTTCTTCATTCACTACTACTTTGCCTTCTTCCAGGTATTGTTTCAAAAACTCGCGGATAGCTGGTATTACTTCTTCCCACTGTGTTTCGGGGGTTTTGGCCAGGGTTACAAAATTGCTAGCTATAAATACACTGCGTATAAACGGGAAGGCAAAAAGCTCTTTAGCCAAAGGTGAAGGCGTAGCCGTGCTTTCATCTGGAAAATCAATACTCTTGCCCGGGTATAACAGTTTATTAGCTACAAACTTCATTGTTTCCGGGTTAGGGGTCATTTCAGTATAAATACTCACAATGGTATTTCCGGTCTTCAACATATAAACATTCAATTTGTACAAAAGTACTCAAATTCATTGGTACGGGTAATTGATTGCCTTGATATTGATATAATTATTATGGGGATTTATTTCCACTTCTCGTCCATCTGGTCACCTTACTTACCAGACCAACTGTACATTTTTATTTGTTTATATGTAATTGAAAATCAACATCATACATTCTTTCACATTTTTTTAAATATCAGTGGGACAGGTTTTTAATCTATATAGGTGAGCTTGAATGAATGAGAACAAAAAACAAACTAATAATCTTTTCACTTCCAAAAAACGATCTTATGAAACAGATATTATTAGCGCTTACAATCATCGGGACGATGCATTTTAGCGCAAACGCACAAGTTGACAGCAAATTTGCCCAAAACTATAAAGTATGTATGGTAGGTGATAAATATAAAACCTGCGCGCCGGATGATGATGCAATACAACCTTCTAATAAAGAAGCCAAAAAAACCGAAGCAGCGCTTCGCAGGTTGGATAGCTATGTAAGAGTAAGGTCTACTACAACAGCTACCAGTAAAAAGAACCCCCGTTTTAGTGCAGCTTATGAAACTCCGGAAGAAGTAGCTTACCTGGGCATGAACAGCCCTATTAATGACGGCGTTACCAAAAATAAGGTACGTAATATCAATTATAATAACGGCGTAGACGTTCCCCCTAACGATGGTGGTATATCAGATAAAACTGATAAATAAGTATGGATAAAATTGGTTTAAACAGAGCGATATAAAGAAAGGCCCGCAAAACGGGCCTTTCTTTATATCGCTAAAAAAGTATTTATTAAACTGCAAAGCTTTCGCCACAACCGCAGGTACGACTGGCATTCGGGTTAATAAAATGAAAACCTTTACCATTCAGGCCGGCCGTAAAATCAAGCGTAGTATCACAGAGATAAAGGAAACTCTTCAGGTCTGTCACCAGTTTTATACCATCATCTTCAAATACCTGGTCGTTGCTCTGGGTCTCATTATCAAAATCCAATTTATAGGACAGGCCGGAACATCCGCCACCTACAACACCTACACGAAGAAAATAATCTTCTGTCAGCCCTGCTTCCTGTTTGAGCTGAAGTATTTTTTCTTTTGCTTTTTCACTGATATGTATCATACTACGCTGTTTAACTTACTACTCAATGCTTTTTTTCTTCCAGTTCTAATTCAGCCAAACCGTTCTTTACACGGTAGTCATTTATTGCTGCTTTAATTGCGTCTTCTGCCAATACGGAGCAGTGAATTTTTACAGGGGGTAAATTCAGTTCTTCCACAATATCCATATTATCAATAGCCAGCGCCTGGTCTACAGTTTTACCTTTCAGCCATTCTGTAGCCAGTGAAGATGATGCTATAGCCGACCCACACCCGAAGGTTTTGAACTTAGCATCGCTAATAATGCCACTTTCTTCATCCACTTCTATCTGTAAACGCATTACATCACCACATTCAGGAGCGCCAACAAGGCCGGTGCCCACATTTTTCTTCGCTTTGTCTAACGTACCAACATTTTTAGGATGCTGGTAGTGATCAATAACTTTTTCAGAATATGCCATGACATTGTGTTTACTATGTTTTTAAAAAAATTAATGGTGTGCCCATTCAATGCTGTTAAGGTCTATACCTTCCTTAAACATTTCCCATAGCGGGCTCATCTCCCGCAATTTGAGTACTGTTTCTTTAATAGCACCAATGGTATAGTCTATTTGCTCTTCGGTAGTAAAACGGCCCAGGCCAAAACGTAATGAACTGTGTGCCAGGTCGTCGCCCAGCCCTAATGCTTTCAATACATAAGAAGGTTCCAAAGAGGCTGAAGTACAGGCAGAGCCGCTGGAAAGTGCAATATTTTTATTGAACCCCATCATCAAACCTTCACCTTCTACATATTTAAAAGAAATATTAGCTACATGCGGTAAACGGTGTTCTGTATTGCCGTTTACATATGCTTCCTCCAACTCTAATAACCCTTTTTCCAATTTGTCGCGCAGTATGCTCAAACGGGCAGCTTCAGCTTCCATTTCTTTCCTGCATATTTCACAAGCCTTGCCAAAGCCTACTATACCCGGCACATTCATAGTGCCGCTACGCATACCTCTTTCGTGGCCGCCACCGTCCATTTGTGCAGTAACCTTCACACGCGGATTCTTGCGGCGTACGTATAAAGCCCCTACACCTTTGGGCCCGTACATTTTATGTGCACTGAATGCCATCAGGTCTATACCATCGGCCTGCACATCTACCGGTATTTTACCTACTGCCTGTGTTGCATCTGTAAAAAACAATACACCGTGTTTACGTGCTATAGCGCTTATTTCGCGTATAGGTTGCACAACTCCAATCTCATTGTTACCATACATAATGGCAATGAGAATAGTTTTGGCGGTTATAGCTTTTTCAAGCTCAGCAAGGTCAATCAAACCATCAGCCTTCACGGGCAGGTAAGTTACCTCACCCCCCAATTTCTCTATGTGTTTACATGTATCCAGTACAGCTTTATGTTCGGTAGTACAGGTTATAATATGGTTGCCTTTCGAAGCATACATTTCAAATACACCTTTCAGGGCCAGGTTGTCTGCTTCAGTAGCTCCTGAGGTAAAGATGATCTCTTTAGTTTCGGCATTTATGAGTTTGGCCACCTGTTCACGGGCATAGTCTACCGCTTCTTCCGCCACCCAGCCAAAGGCATGGCTACGGCTGGCTGCATTACCAAATTTCTCAGTAAAATATGGCAGCATAGCTTCTACAACACGCGGGTCGCAGGGTGTAGTGGCATTATTATCCAGGTAAATCGGCAATTTCAAATCCATAAACTCTATAAAACCCATGAAGGGCTATCCGGACAAAGTTAAGCCAAATGAGCTATTTTCAGGTAATTCCCTACATTGCAGCTTTATATAATCCCATTTATAAAAGTTATAAGATAAGCATGGTACGCATTGAGCATATTGGTATAGCAGTAAAGCAATTGGATGAAGCCATACCCTTGTACGAACAACTGTTAAATACGCCTTGTTACAAAACAGAAGCCGTACAGTCTGAAAATGTGAACACAGCTTTCTTTAGGACGGGCGAGTCTAAAATAGAACTATTGGAAGGCACTGCACCAGAGAGCGCTATCAGCAAATTCATTGACAAGAAAGGTGAAGGTATTCACCATATTGCATTCGAGGTTGAAAATATCCACGCAGAAATGAAACGCCTGGCTGCTTTAGGTTTTGAAATATTGAATGCAGAACCTAAAAAAGGAGCAGATAATAAACTCGTATGTTTTCTGCATCCTAAAACAACAAAAGGTGTATTGGTAGAACTATGCCAGGAAATACGCTGAATTTATTCTTCCCTGAACTTTATAGCCGGGATAAGCAGGTATACAAGCAATGCATAAATCAATGATCCGCCCACTAAACCAATAAGCAGCAAAACTATAAACGAATTACCAGCAGCTGTTGACACAATGGCATCGTCCACTATGTACAAATTCTGAGGCATGGTTTGCTTGCGCATAATCTCCTGCTTACGCTTATACAGTTCAAGAGAAAACTCAAAAACAGAGGATTTGCCTTCCGGATTATTTTTATCGGGGTTCTTGTTATAGGTAGCAAGTAATTCCAGATTATACCTGTGCTTCATACTATCAATAGTACTTAACTGCTCGTCTATAAATTTCAACTCATCTGCAAATTCCGCTTCCTTCAGCTTTTTGCGGTCTTGTAAAAAGGCATTACCGGTCTCGAGGAACTTCACGATGCCATCCTGGTACTCCAGGATATTCGTGCTGTCCTTCACCATATAGTTCACGATAAAAGGTACGCGATCAGTATTCAGATCTTTACTAAGGTCCTCGCCAAGTATGTTCTTACCTTCTATTTTTATCAGGTTCTTTGCTCTTTCGGGGGTAACATGTATGAATTCAGCTATTTTCCCATATTCCTTCTTCTGCAGCAGCGTATTCAATTTATAAAGCCTGTCGCCGTATATCTTGCGGAACAGTTCGTCGTACACAACAGTAAACGATGCTTTGTAGGTATTTCTATTACTGAAATAATTCTTCATCAAAGGCAGCAGCACAATTACAACGCAGACTAGCCACCATCCGATATTCTTTCTGAAAGTGGTTATTAACTCATGCAGGAATCTGATAATGTTATAATATAGTCCTTCTTTGTTTGTGCTCTGTTTTGACTGCTGCTCCATGCGGCTTATTTGCGGTAAATATAAAATCTTATCAAAGAATGGTCAAATTTACAATACTGTGTTATAAATACTCCCCGAATAATAGGTTAGTACTGCTAAAAATAATATCTTTATTTAGCCGCCGTATTGATATTAACTGCCTGGTAATGTTTGTCCTGTGCTATAGGAAGCTATAGTTGAACATGGTTACATATAACGCTATATTACGAGTTTTAAGCTATTTCCATTTCTTCAGGTATCCGCTTACCAAAGAGGAGATATGGAAGTATCTTCCTTTTTTATGCTCCCGGGCTGACCTGGAGCGTTCATTATCTGAACTGGAAGACCTTGATATTATATATAATATAGAAGGGTTTTATTCACTGGCCAACAATACTGAATTAGTGGCCCGCCGTAATGCAGGTAATAAATACGCCATTCCCAAACTGGCAAAAGCTTATAAAATAGCCGGTTTCTTAGGCAAGTTCCCATTTGTAGAGTGTATCTGTATCTCCGGCTCGCTTTCAAAAGATTTCTCAACACCAAAAGGTGATCTTGATTTTTTTATTATTACCAGTGCCAACCGCCTTTGGATAGCCAGAACGTTCATGCATGCATTTAAGAAGTTAACTTTCCTGGTGGGCGCACAGCACTCGTTTTGCATGAACTATTATGTTAGCTGCGAGCATTTGGATATTAACCCGAAAAATGTTTTCACCGCTATAGAATTAGCTACCTTAAAACCCGCATTTATACGGAATGGTGCTGAGGAAATGTATGAAACCAACAAGGACTGGATGCAGATATTTCTTCCTAACTGGTCTTTAAATGAAAAGCCTGTCAGCCCTCGTCATAATAAATGGCTTCCTTCCAGGGCTACAGAATTTGTAATTGATAAGCTTGGCGGCAATTCCATTAACGCATTTCTTTTTGAAATGACTAAACGCAAATGGATAAAGAAATGGCAAAGGAAAAATTATGACGTGGACGCATGCCTGAAATGCATGGCGCCGCATTTTAATACGCCATTAAACTATCCCACCAACCTGCCGGAAAAGGTAGTGGATACACATGCTGTTATCCTGAATGAGGCATTAACAAAACTGAAGGAAAAAATACCTGCGGCCGTAAAGGTTTGATCAGGATTTATCTTCCCAAATACAGGTAGATGGCCTTTTCAAGGTATAGTTGTTTAGTACACTGCCTTCCCTATGCCGTCATGAATATCATTCCCAATTTTTTATTGGAAAAGTATACGATGCAGCTGCATAACGCTATCTCTCATATCTGTGTATTTGACGCGGGTATGAGTATGCTCCTGTAAGGCTTTCAATGTATTCATGTGCATTTCATCAAAATCTGTGCATATATAACATTCGGGCACTTCCCTGCTGCCCGGTGGAATGAATGAAACAACCTTACATCCTGAGAATAAAGCTTCCAGCATAACCGTGCTATGCCCTTCGTACAAAGATGGATGTACCAAAACTTTTGAATGGTTCATTAGTTCGAGAACTTCTCTATGCAATACTTCACCGGTCAGTCGGATATTATCCTGAAGATCATATTTATCGATCAGTGTTTGTAATTCATCTTTCAGGGGACCTGCGCCTACCAGTGCTGCTTTAATATTTTCTTTATAGCTTTTTTTAAGTGCGAGCACTAATTCTATAAACAGGTGCGGTTGCTTTAACGGTATTAGCGAACCTACCGCAATGATATCTATACTTCTTTCACCGGTGTTAAACCCGGGGAATATAGATTCATTCACTCCATTGTTAACTACATATCCAGCCTTATAGCCAAATGATTCATAGAATATATTGTTTTGATAGTCTGATATAGCTACCAGTTGATCGGCATTGGGTTTTACCCGCCTAACATACTTATTGTTTTTGCGTGCATCCTGGCCATGCATCCATATATAATGAGGCTTATGGATCCGTTCTGTTATTAATTTACCCGCAAACGCTGCATCTGTTAGCCAGAAACTAAGAATAGCATCTATAGATTGTTTTCTGTGAATAGCTAATCCTGCATTCCTGGCAGACCATATTGTTTTTAATCTTCCCAGCTTTTTCCTGTTTCTACCTCCTATGGCATGTACCGGGATACCCATCCAGGTATATTGCTTTTGAACATGCGGATATTGAAGTGCGATGATATCAATAGATATTTCCGGGAAACAGGTTTTATATACAGCTATAAATTGCTGAACGGCAGGCAGGCAGGTAGTATCTTCTTCGCCATCGGGGAAACCCGGCGTAAGTATAAGCAGGTGTTTGATAGTATTGGGGGCTTGCACTCAATGATTCTTTTGCATGGTAATGACATAATGATCGCACCAATGATTGAACGGCGATTTATCCCAAATACGGTTCTCTATATTTTCCAGCCTGCTGAACAACTTTGGATGGTGCTCTTTAAACCCTTCAATGAATGGTGGAGGTACTACTACCGACAAACCCTTTAACGCCTTTAGAGAAAACTTCCCTTTTAATGTGCCTATAACATAAGAAGGATTATAATAGTAGCATTTAAAAGGAACGCCTTCTACATAGGCTGTTACGCCATTTTTATGAAACCGCCTGAATGCCGTTTTGAAATAACCCCTGAATACGGTCAGCAACTCCCAGGGACACACAACAGGCATAATTGCCAATGTAAAATATCCTCCGGGTTTTAGCAGCTTATCTATATCTAACAAAACCTTTGCCAGGTCTTCTGCACAATTCAAGCCCCCGAAGTTTGAAAACACATAATCAAATTGTTTTCCCTGCAATTGCTCCAGGTTGTTGAAAGAACATTTTCTCGCACTAAGTTGTTCCTGCAAACCCAGCTGTTCTATTTTTTCTGCCAGCATTTTCAGCATACCATCTGCATTATCAGTAGCCAAAACCTTATACCCTTTTTTTGCAAAGAACACAGCATCCAGGCCTGTGCCGCAATTCAGTTCCAGCATGGTTGCATCAGGTTGTATATATTCTAATACTTCATTACGCACCCGGTTGCGCATCCACATATGTATGCCACTACTATCATCTATAGCATCAAATATGGATGATTGTTTTGAAAATGCTGCGTTTACACTATGCTCCTGCTGAAGTATATCCATTGGCCGTTTTATTGCATGGCTTTATCCATTTGTCTTTTACTCACAAATGCCTGCATTGAATAGTACGGTATTTTCATAGCAAGCATAATATCATTCATCTTAAGTTTTAAAGGACTGGGTAAAACCTTCTTAATTTTCTCTATTGCCCTGATCTTCCTGAAAAAGTCGTGGGTATAACGGTGTAATTTTTTATAGAATTCCGGGGAGTATGTATTAGTAAACATCAATGCCAGTTCATCACTATCCGTCCAGTTGGTTTTTTGTTGTAACTGTTCCTGCACTTTTTCATAAAACCTGGTGCCGGGCAATGGATAAGATACAGATATACCTATATCAGACGGAACTAGTTTCTGCAGCATTTCCATAGTCTTATTTATATCTTCTATTGTTTCACCCAGGTAACCAAACTGCAGGAAGAAGGCAGGCTTTATGCCATATTGTTTCAGCAATCTGGTAGCTTCGGCTATCTGTTCTATGGTAGTACCTTTATCCATAGCATCCAGTATTTTTTGCGAGCCGCTTTCGGCACCCATCCATACTACTTCGCAACCTGCATCTGCTAATGGTTTTATCTGCTCATCTTTTAGCAGCAAATCAGCGCGCGATTGTATCTTAAACCTGAAGTGCAAACCTTCCTGTTTCACCAATTCCGCAAACCGTTTTACCCATCCTGGTTTCAGCCCAAAAATATCATCGCAAAACCATATATGGGTAAAATGATATGCCTCCTGAAGCTGCTTCAATTCCGTTACTACGTTTTCAGGACTACGGGCATTGTAACGGTTGCCATATATAGGCTTGGCACACCAGTTGCATTTATAAGGACATCCCCTGGTAGTACCCATATTAATTGAAAAATAACCGCTGCTTTGCATCCAGGCATCACGATAACGGGCTACATCTACCAGGTCCCATGCGGGAAATGGCAGTGCGTCCAGGTCAGTAGCCACCATACGCCTGGGTGTTTTTATTGTTTGCCCATCCTGTCGCATAGCCAGGCCGTGAATATCATTTACCGGGGTGCCTTCTTTAATAGCATCAGCCAGTTCAGATAACGTACCTTCTCCTTCGCCTATTATTATATAATTGGCTCCATTATCCAGGTATTTTTCAAAATGATCCGTTGAATCGGATGAAGAAACGATCACTATACACCCAGCCTCCTTAGCCATAGCACTCATTTTAAACGCAGCTTCGCGCATATTGGTGAGGCACATTTTTGTGAGATAGTTAAATCCATCATCATAAATGACCAAGATATCCGGCTTGAATTTTTCTAATGCCGGTTGCAGTGTTTCAGGGCCTTCGGCAAACATTACATCATGCAGGTCTACTTCATACCCTTTTTTACGTAAAACAGCTGCAGCATATATAGTTCCCAACGGGGCATAAGGTTGCATAATGCTCCACTGCTTGGGATCATACCTAAGAAAATAAGAGTGAGTAAATAAAACGCGCATAAAAAATATCCCCGATAGACAATGGTTAGTGGTGGATTATAAAGTTACACCATTATACATTTATTCTATGTACCAACATGATTGAAGATAGCAGTAAATAAGCTGAAACAGGAAAAACTAATACCGAAAATTTAAAACCAGCCGCGTCTTTTAAAGTATAACATCATAAGCAGCGGCACTATCAGCATGATTGCCACGGTAATGTAAAAACCTTCGTGCTGATGTGCCAACGGTATCACATCGAAATTCATTCCGAATATTCCGCCTATAACTGTAGCCGGCGCCATAAGCGTAGCTAACAGGGTAAATACCTTCATCACTTCATTCATCCGCAGGTTTATCTGGCTCATAGACAGGTCTTGCAGGTTCATCATCATATCGCGGTGATTCTCTGCATAATCATTGGCCTGCGTTATATGGTCCAGCACATCCTTATAATATTTTTCATGCCGCTCTTCCAGCAGGTCGCTGTCGCTGCGCAAAAAACCGGCAACCAGGTCGCGCACAGGATTTATGGACCTGCGCATGATCATGATCTCCCGCCTCAGGATACTGATTTTCTCCAGCGCACCCCGTTCTTTTTGCAATAACATAGCATCTTCCAGCCGCTCAATCCTTTCGTTCAGTTTGTCTATTACGGTAAAATAGCTGTCAACAATGGTATCAATAAGGCTATAAGCCAGGTAATCTGCCGAGCTTTGTCTAAGCTTAATATTGCCATTCCTTATTTTATCTCTCACCGGGTCAAACACATCTCTTTCCGGGTCTTCCTGGAAGGATATGACATACCCTTGCCCTAAGACGATGCTTACCTGTTCTGTCTCTACCGCGCCGGTATCATCATTGTAATAGAGCATGGGCAATAGGGCAAAGATCACATTCCCCGTTTCATCCATTTTGGCACGCTGCCCCATGCTCAAAATATCTTCTACCAGCAGGGGGTGGATATTATATTGCAGTGCCAGTTTCTCTACATCTTCTTTCTTCAGCCCGTCTACATTTATCCAGGTAACCCTGCCGCTGTTTATATACGTATGACAGGCAGCCTCGTCTAATACTTTTTTCTCTTCAAAGGCTTTGGCATCGTAATCAAAAATGGTATATACCGGTTCCTTAACTACCTTCCTTTTCTCCGTTTCCCTCCCGGGGTTGTACGATGTCATCGGCCGGCGCTTGGCATAATTCCAGCTCCATTCCGGCAGCAGCTTGGCTAAACCCCTGGCTGACGTTTTTTTGGCCATTGTCATTTATTTATTGTAAGCTAATTTAGTTTTTTGTAATTATGTGCGCACAATTAACATTTATATGAAAAAACTCTTTCTCGCAATTTGCGGTGTACTCTTAATGAGCCCTTCCCTGTTTGCTCAAAAGCAGGAATTATACAAAGAAAAAGTAGTGATAGAAACCGAATACGGTAAAATAGTAATGGCTTTATATAAGAACACGCCTAAGCATGGCGACAATATGATAAAGCTGGCTAAACAGAAGTTTTTTGACAGCACACTGTTTCACAGGGTGATACCGAATTTCGTTATCCAGGGTGGTGATCCTGATTCGAAAAAAGCGGAAGCCGGTAAACCATTGGGCGAAGGCGAAGTAGGTTACCGTGTTCCTGCCGAAATAAATATGCCCGACTATCACCAGCGCGGCGCGGTAGGTATGGCACGCGATAATAATCCTGAGAAAGCTTCTTCAGGCTGCCAATTCTATATTGTAGTGGGCAGAAAATATACTGACGCTGAACTGGACAATATCTCTAAATCTACAGGGCGCAAATTCACACCTGTACAACGTAATACCTACAAAACCAAAGGCGGCACACCGCACCTGGATGGTAACTATACAGTATTTGGTATAGTGGAAGAAGGCATGGAAGTAGTTGACCGCATTGCCAGCGAAGCACGCGATGAACGCGACCGCCCACTGAAGGATATAAGAATGATATCTGTACGCCTTAAAAAGAAAAAATTCCTGGGTATATTCTAAATATAGAAAGTGATGAATGATAAGCTGAAGGGATTGAAAAATTTACTGGACGAAAAAGTAAGGCTGTATAATCAGCCTTCTTTTATTAAAGGGGATCCCATTAGCATTCCCCACCGTTTCAGTAAACTGCAGGACATAGAAATCTCCGGCTTATTTGCTGCGGTACTTGCCTGGGGTAATCGTACTACCATTATTAACAGCTGCAATAAGCTGATGAACTGGATGGACGAGGCACCTTATGAATTTATTCTACACCACAAGGAAACAGAGCTAAAAAAAATGTTAGGGTTTGCTCACCGCACATTTAACGCTACGGACTTATTATACTTCATTCATTTTCTCAAATACCACTATGCCAAATATCCCTCACTGGAAGATGCTTTTGTGCCGGGAGATTATTACACAGAAGAAACGGTGGAAGAGGCACTGGTTCATTTCCAGGATTATTTCTTTTCGATAGAGCACCCGGAAAGAACCAGGAAACATATTGCTACACCTGCCCGTAAATCGGCATGCAAACGTATTAACATGTACCTGCGCTGGATGGTACGCAAAGACAATAATGGCGTGGACTTTGGTATCTGGAATAAGATAAGTCCACGCCAGTTAGTGTGCCCCCTGGATGTACATGTAAGCAGGGTAGCACACAGGCTAAAAATGCTTCATGATGATAAGAGTAACTGGCAAAATGCTTTATTACTCACACAACAGCTTCGGAAGCTTAATCCCGAAGACCCCGCCGTGTACGACTATGCCTTGTTTGGATTGGGTATGGCCGAACGTTTTTAAACAAAAGCCAGCTCTTCCTTTACCGATGCCTTCTCTACTATGCCGCTAACAAAGGCATCAGGACAAACAATAAGCGATACATTCTTTTTCTTCCACCAATTGCTTTCCAACAGTTTTGCAAAACTGATGATGCCTATAACATAGCAGCGGCTATCATTACTGCTCCATTCTTCTATACGTTCAAAACGCTCATGCGGCACCTGGAATAATCCTTCGAAACTGATATACACGCGTAGAAAAAAATCATTTGTGATCTGTGTACCTGTATTATTATGCAGCTTCTTGTATTCGTATTTGTAATCGTAACGAAGCGCGGAAAGGTCGCTCAATACTGCCGATGCGGTGGGAAAGCTGCCCGCACCTTTACCGTAAAAGAATTGCTTGTCGGCAAAACCGCTTTCTATTACGACACCGTTGTACTCGTTTTGTACATTGAATAACTGGTTTCCATTTTCTATAAACTGCGGCAATACAAATGCAGCTACATTACCATCTTCCAGTTTCTTAGCCTGGGCCACCAGTTTTATTTCATAACCTTTCTCCTGCGCAAAAGTAGCGTCGTAGGATTGCAGGTTCTGTATACCGCTGTATACAACCCTTTGCGGATGGGTTACTATTCCATAAGCATGGGCAAGCAATATAGATAGTTTATTCACTGCATCGATACCTTCTACATCCAGCGAAGGGTTACTTTCTGCAAAACCCTCTGCCTGGGCCAATGCCAATGCCTCATTGAATGAGAGTTTGTCTTTCGATACTCTTGTAAGAATATAGTTGGTAGAGCCGTTTACGATACCGTTGAGACTTTGCAGCAGGTCGTTATCATAATATTCTTCCAGGTTGCGGATAACGGGTATACTGGCACAACAGGCAGACTCGTACAGGAATGGCGTATTGTATTTTTCCTGCAGCTTCAGCAGTTCAGGTAAATGTTCTGCTATCATTTTTTTATTAGCGCTGACTACTGCCTTGCCCGATATTAATGCGCGGCTAACTATTTCAAAAGCTGCATCTGCATCATCAATAAGCTCTACGATCACATTGATGCTTTCATCCTGCAATAATATTTCGGGATCTACAGTAAACAGATCTGACGGGGCCTCCCGCTTTTTTTCCGGGTGCTTTATGCACACTTTCTGCACCTGTGCATTGAGTGATGCCGTTTTTTGCAGGACTTTGTACAAACCGGTACCTACTACACCGAAGCCAAACAGGCCAATGCTCAATTTCTTTTGTTGGATAGACATGTTGAATGATTTGATCTTGTTTAAACAGTTTTTGAATACTATTGAAAGGCTGCAATTTTCAGATCGCCTGCTGTGATGTTTATTTTAGCCAGGGCCTGGTCTATATCATTTACCAGATCAGCCGCATCTTCCAGGCCTATGCTCAGGCGTATCAGGCTGTCCTGTACGCCAGCAGCATGGCGTTTTTCTGCCGGTATAGATTTGTGGGTCATAGTTGCGGGGTGACAAAGCAGGCTTTTTACACCACCCAGGCTTTCAGCCAGTTTGAAATATTGCGTGTTGGTCACAACGTCTTTGGCAGCTGCTTCGGTATCTGTCTTCAGTGTAAATGATATGATACCGCCAAAGCCTGATTGCTGTTTAGCTGCTATATCATGGTTCAGATGCGTTTTCAAACCCGGGTAATACACTTTATCGATAGCAGGATGTGTTTCCAGGAATTCTGCCACTATTTGGGCATTCCTGCAATGCTGCTGTACACGAAGGTGTAGTGTTTCTATACCACGTATCACCAGCCAGCTATCGTGCGGAGAAAGAATTGCACCGCAGGCATTTTGTATGAATTTTATCTGCTCTCCCAGCTCCTGTGTAGCAGATATTACCAAACCGGCTATCAGGTCGCTATGGCCGCCAAGGTATTTGGTAGCACTGTGCACCACTATATCCGCCCCCAGTTTAATAGGTTGTTGTAATGCCGGCGAGGCGAAGGTATTATCTACACATAGCAATACATTATGTTGTTTAGCTATTTTAGCAATAGCAGCTATATCACTTATTTTCAGTGTCGGGTTCGTTGGTGTTTCCAGCCATATAAGCCTGGTTTGCGGGGTAATTGCATCCAGCACGTTCGCTACGCCGGTTGTGTCTACATAGTTCACCTTAATACCGAATTTGGCATAAATATGGGTGAACTGGCGGAATGCCCCACCGTAGATATCGTCTACCGCCAGTATCTCGTCACCGCTTTGCAGTAGTTTCACTACCGCATCTATGGCTGCCAGGCCGCTGGCAAAAGCAGATGCTTTTACACCGCCTTCCAGTTTGGCAATGATATTTTCCAGCGTTTCGCGGGTAGGGTTATTGCTGCGGGCATAGTCATAACCTTTGTTCACACCGGGTGCCTCCTGCACATAAGTAGATGTTTGGTAGATAGGTACGGAAATAGAACCTGTAAGCGGATCGACAGGGATGCTATGGATGAGTTGTGTTGCGTTGCTCATAATATTTCTTCAGTTTTTTTGTGTTAAGAATGTTTAGCATTCGATACAACACACTACCAAAGAAATTCCTTACCGGAGGAGCGGATTATTTTACGGTGATCAAGCGTAAAATAAAAAAGCTCTTCCGATAAGTCAGAAGAGCTTGAGTTATTTAGAGCGCTTTGCGCCTGTATTTAAACTTTTGCGTCTGACTTATCTACCCCCGCTTGCGCGGAGATGGAGTTAGCACCAGTTCCCGGAGTATTAATCCAGGGAGGTTGCTAAGGCTTCATCGGGCCATGTCCCTCTGCCTTTCTTGATAAGTGATATTGTAAGAACTGGCACAAAGATATGGGTGGGTTTTTCAATTTTCCAAATTAATTCTGAAAAAGAATTATTCCTGTGCACACCTCTTATATATAACAACATCGGTTACTATTTAGAGATTTTCAAGTAAATTGCAGCCCCATCTGTATTGCATTTCAATGGATATCCCGGAAGGTAAAAAAATTTATTTCGCATCCGATTTTCATCTCGGTATCCCTGACAGGGCTACGAGCATTGAGCGTGAACGGCGCCTCTGCAACTGGCTGGACGAAATAAAAAAAGATGCAGAACAGCTATACCTGGTTGGCGACTTGTTTGATGCCTGGTTCGAGTACAAAAAAGTTATCCCAAAGGGCTATACCCGTTTTCTTGGCAAGCTGGCTGAGCTTTCAGATAATGGCCTGCATATTGAAGCTTTTACAGGCAACCACGACTTATGGATGCGCGGGTATTTTGAAGATGAGCTGAATATCCCCGTAAATCATCATCCTATTGAGCGGACTTTTAACGGCAAGAAATTCTTTATTGCACATGGCGATGGCCTGGGCCCGGGCGACCATGGATATAAATTCCTGAAAGTTATTTTACGCAGCCCGGTATCTCAATGGCTCTATCGCCGCATACACCCCGATACGGGCGTAGGTATGGCAGAATGGTTTAGCCGCCTTGGGCCTAAGCATGGTGTGGAAGAAGAACCGTTTTTAGGACCGGAAAAAGAATGGCTGGTGCAGTTTGCACTGGACAAGCTGAAAAAGGAGCACGTAGACTACTTTATTTTTGGCCACCGGCATATAACACTGGAATATCCGTTACCCGGCAATAGCTTATACATAAACCTGGGCGACTGGATACGTTATAACAGCTATGCTGTTTTTGATGGAAAAGATTTAAAACTACAATACTATAAAGGAAAGTAATAGTGTTATGGAACGCAGATTAGTGATGATAAGGCATGCCAAATCAAGCTGGGCAAACCCACTGCAAAGTGATTTTGAACGACCACTGAACGACCGTGGCGAACGGGATGCACCTATGATGGGCGAACGTTTGAAGGCAAGAAATATCATACCCGACCTTATCATATCCAGCAAGGCAAAACGCGCCAAACAAACCGCAAAAAAAATTGCTGCTGCTGTAGGTTATGATGCAGAAAACATCATTTGGCTCGACAAGCTTTACCATTGCATCCCTTCTGTATTTGAAGAGACCATCTATGAAACACATAACCGGGTAAAGACTTTATTTATTGTAGCCCATAACCCCGGTATCACTGAGTTTGTAAACGAATTATCAGACCAGTTTCATACCGACCAGATGCCTACCTGCGCCATGGTAGGCGCCAGTTTTGAAGCTGAAGAATGGAACCAGTTCAACAGCGCACGCAAAACAGTTTTTTTATACGATTACCCCAAGAATGTAACATGACCCCAAACAAGACAGTAACACAGATCATTAGCTCATTAGAAAAATTATTTGAAGACCATTTTGGGAAAAAACCCGAAAACATAGAATTATTACCGGTTTCAGGATCAGATCGCAGATATTACCGTATGGTAAACGGCGAGTTGTCTGCCATTGGCACTTACAACGCGAACACTACAGAGAACAATAGCTATTTCTATTTTACAGACCTGTTTCGCAAACACCAGATACGTGTACCTGAAGTATATCTTACCAGTAAAGATCGTAAATACTATTTGCAGCAAGACCTGGGTGGTGTATCCTTGTTTAACCTTTTAATGAAAGAAGGACAGACAAAAGAGGTGCGCACCTATTTTCATAAATCATTAGAACAATTAGCGAAGGTACAATGGCTGGCAGGGCGTGAAGCTGATTTTTATCAATGCTTTGGTACCCGGCAATTTGATGAGAAAGCCATCATGGCCGACCTGCTTTATTTCAAGTATTATTTTGCCGACCTGCAAAATATCCATTACGACAAACGCACGCTGATGGATGAAATGGAGCAGATGAGCAAAGAACTGGGACGCATACAGCCGCAAATGCTGATGTACCGCGATTTCCAGAGCCGCAATATCATGATATATGAGGGCGAGGTCTATTTTATCGACTTCCAGGGTGCCATGCAAGGGCCACCACAGTATGATATTGCTTCGTTATTGTGGCAGGCTAAGGCACAATTGCCCGATGCATGGAAAGAAGACCTGCTAAACGGTTATATTACTAGTCTTAACAAACTGCATGTAAGCCGTGTAGATGAGATCCATTTCCGTAAAGGGTATAACCAATTTGTATTATTGCGTTTATTGCAGGTTTTGGGTGCCTATGGTTTCCGCGGCTTATTGCAGCACAAACCGCATTTTATCAGCAGCATAGGGCCGGCATTAAAAAACCTGCACGCATTCTTGTCAAACAATCCGCAACTGCCGGCATATCCTGAAATGCGCTCTGTACTGGAACGATTGTCTTCACCTGAAATGCAGGCGCGTTTTACACAGCCTGCGGGACTTGCAGATGTAAAACTGACGGTTCAGATCAATAGCTTTTCTTATAAAAACGGTATACCAAAAGATAAAGGTTCTCACGGGGGCGGTTATGTGTTCGATTGCCGTGGGCTGCTGAATCCCGGGCGTTATGCTGCCTATAAGCATCTTACCGGCCAGGATGAGCCTGTAAAACTATTCCTGGAACGTGAGACTATGATGCCTGAATTTTTAGCGCATGCCTATGCTATGGTATCGCTGAATGTAGATGACTACCTGGCGCGTGGGTTCGAAAACCTGAGTGTTTCTTTTGGCTGTACAGGCGGTCAGCACCGCTCTGTATATGCAGCAGAATCAATGGCAGCTTATCTTACCAGCAAATACAATATCCCTGTTGTTGTTAACCATTTGAATAAAGAAAAATGGGTATTGCAGGCCGAAACAAATGAAAAATAAATGTCCTTCTAAAGCGAAAGGCGGTCATACAGACCGCCTTTCTTATTTTTGGAATAATTAAACCTTATTTGGTTTCGCCTTCTGCACCCGATTTTCTTGGGTTACGTTCCAGCACTTCGTCTACCATGCCATATTCTTTAGCTTCCTGCGCAGTCATCCAGTAGTCACGGTCGCTGTCTTTTTCTACTTTGGTTACCTTTTGGCCTGAATGGAAAGCAATGATCTCATACAGTTCCTTTTTCAGCTTACCTATCTCGCGGGCAGTGATCTCTATATCACTTGCCTGTCCTTCAGCACCGCCTAATGGCTGGTGTATCATGATACGGCTGTGTTTAAGTGCTGTACGCTTGCCTTTAGTACCTGCACACATCAGTACTGCAGCCATAGAAGCGCCAATACCGGTACAAATGGTAGATACATCCGGGTTAATGATCTGCATGGTATCATAAATACCTAAACCTGCATATACGCTACCGCCCGGGCTGTTGATGTACATCTGCACATCGCGGTTACGATCGGTGCTTTCCAAGAACAGCAACTGGGCTGTAACGATATTAGCCACATAATCATTGATAGCTTCACCTAAAAATATGATGCGGTCCATCATCAGGCGTGAGAATACGTCCATAGAAGCTACGTTCAACGGGCGCTCTTCAATGATATATGGAGTAAGTGCTGCAGGGGATTTTATAAAAGAAGAACTATAGTTGTGCAGGGTGGCACTGCTGATGCCATGATGTTTAATGGCATATTTCTGAAACTCATTTGGATTCATAAATCGTATTTTTGAAGTAGATTAAACTTTGGATTGGTAAAACAATTTTCAATCCACAATAAATATAGTGCCATTACGGCATATTGCGGTATCAAAACTATCAATTCAAAGATCAGGAGTATAGCAAAAAGTCATTTTTGCATAAGAAAAAAACTACTATATGGCAAAACTTACACAGGAACAGCTGCTGGAAATATTTGAAGCTGTAAAGAAAGAAGTAAAGCCTTATGAAAAAGGTACTATCAAGGCACGTATTGATATACAAGGCAAATATGACCTGTGGAGCGAAAAACCGGTAGAAGCTTTTGGAAGAAAGTATCCTGCTATGGCTTTTGCGGCAGTCATACTGCAAAGCTCATACATTGGTTTTTATTTTATGCCTGTGTATGGCAGTGAAAAAGTAAAGGAAGCCATTCCCGCCGATCTGCTCAAAACCCTAAAAGGAAAGGCTTGTTTCCATATAAAAAGCACCGATAAAGAATTGATGAAGCAAATAAAAACTGCTTTAAAGATTGGTTATGACGGATATAGAAAACAAGGCTGGGTATAGTCTAAAATTCAATATAAATGCAGCTGACACTTAACCTGGATATATCGGCATTAGCAAGACCTATAACTTATGCTGACAAAATATTACTAACAGGCTCCTGCTTTACAGAAAACATGTCTGAACGGCTGGCACAGCACAAATTCAATATACTGGCCAACCCCAATGGTATATTGTTCAATCCATTGAGTGTAGCTGACAGTATCAATGGATATATTGAACATAAACAATACAAACCCGAAGACCTTTTCCAGCTGAATGAATTGTGGAACAGCTGGGATCACCATACCCGCTTTTCGGACATAGACCCTAATGCCGCCTTAACCCGCATTAATGATTCCCAGGCGCGGGCTGCAGATTTTATAAGGTCAGCCAACTGGCTGGTTATAACACTTGGGTCGGCGTTTCAATATTATTTAAAGGACAATAACCGCCCTGTAGCCAACAATCACCGGGCTCCATCACAATGGTTTGAAAAACGGTTGCTGAATATTGACATGATCGTTGATGCACTGTCCGGTACAATAAAAAACCTGAAAAATACCAACCCCAATATTCAGATCCTTTTTACCATTAGCCCTGTGCGCCATATACGCGATGGTGTAGTAGATAATAACCGCAGCAAAGCAAGACTGATAGAAGCTGTACATGAACTTTGCAGCCGGTTTGATAACTCACATTATTTTCCGGCATACGAGCTGGTGATAGATATTTTGCGGGATTACCGTTTTTACGATATTGACTTTGTGCACCCCAACTACCTGGCTACCACCGTGGTATGGGAGCATTTTGTAAAGTCGTGCATAAGTGGTCCAACACAAGATGTGATGAAAGAAGTGCTGGATATTGCCACCGCACGCAACCACCGCACGCGTTTTCCCGGTACAGAAGCTCATAAAAAATTCAAGGCATCGTACAACGAGAAGATAAAAAACCTCTCTATACGATGCCCTGAACTGGACTTCAGCGAAGAACTCGCTTATTTCAACAATTAATTATCCTGTATTACTAATACCGGCGGTATTTCCGGTGTTATTTCAGCGGTTTTACCGGTGGTCATTGTGCACTTACCATTAAATACCGCGTTTGGTTCTATCTGCAGCCTTCCCGTTGCCAGGTTCCCGTTAATAGTACTTTTTGATTTGAGGCAGAGTAGTTCTTTCGCCGTCACATTACCATTTACAGTGCCGAAAACATCGGCATTTACCGATTGCAGGTCGCCCTGTACAATACCCGATTCTCCCAGAACGATCTTAGCCCTGCAAACAACATTGCCGATAATATTACCATCAATACGCATATCTGTATCAGATTCTATATCTCCATGCAGGGTAGTGCCGGCCGCAATTGTTGTTACCAATCCCGCATGATGCGCATGTTTTGGATGGTCGTTGTTTTTGCTTTTAGCAAACATAAATGCAGTTTTTTTAAAATGAAGAATACATGCGAATGGCTGTAAGCTATACATTACTGCCAAACCGTGGTTTTATGTTCCTGTTATGAATAATGGAGTCCTTATACTGCCAATATGGCTCTGTTACATGGCGGGGAAGTGTAAAATATATAAATATTTTTGATTTTCAAGGCTTTTTTAGGTTAGATATGTCCATTTCATTTTACCTACCTTTGCAGCCTTATTTTTTCCACTATCTATGGATCGTAATTCAGTCATTGGTTTTGCGCTGCTGGCATTATTGCTGGTAGGCTATATTTCTTACAACCAATATTCCCAAACACAGTACGCCAATAAAATGCGGGCGGATTCAATTGCGTATGCCAAAACGCACCCCAAACCGCTGGCCGATACGCTGAAAACCGCGCAGGCTATTGCAAGCACCGACACAGTCAACGACTCGCTGCGAAATGCACTGCCCGCTGCTTACCATGGACAGGCCCAGGTTATAAAACTGGAAAATAAAGACCTGTCTGTAGAACTGACCACTAAAGGTGCTCACCCTGTAAGTGCATGGCTAAAAGCATACAAAACTTCGAAAGGTGGCCCGCTGTATATCTTTAATGGTAAAGGCAATGAATTGAGCGCTGTACTTCCTGTAAACAACGGTGCTACATCTACTGCCGACCTGTTTTATACCGCTACAGAAAAAACAGAAGCTAACGGAGATAAATCTGTTGACCTGTATGCAGATATGGGACAAGGGAAAGGTGTACATATAAAATACAGCCTGCCGCAAGAAGGCTATATGATGAATGTGAGCCTTTCGCTGGATGGCATGCCTGCCAATAACCTGGCGTTCAACTGGCAGACACATCCTTTGCATACCGAAAAAGACATTACTACCGAACGCAATAACACGCAGGCCTATTACCGCTTCAGGAATGAAGACCACGATTATTTCAGCTTTATCCGTAAGGATAAAGAAACACTGGAAAGCAGTGCACAATGGCTGGGCCTGCGCCTGCAATACTTTAGCACTGCGATCATTGGCGACAATGTGAACCTGAATAAAGTAAACATAGCAGGCAATACCAAGCTTGCCGACAGCAATATAATAGCAGAGAATAAAAACACATTTGAAGCTGTAGCGACGGCTGCCGGTAATGCTCCTTTGAATTTCCGCTGGTATATTGGCCCTAACCATTATAAAACCTTACGCTCGTATAAACTGGGATTGGATGAAATGGTGCCACTGGGCTACGGCCTGATGTTCTTCGTGAAGTACATCAATATGTGGATCATCATTCCGATCTTCAATACGCTGAGCGGGTTCATCAGCAACTATGGTGTTATCATCATGCTGATGACCATCATCATTCGCCTGGTATTATCTTTCTTTACTTACAAGAGCTACTTGTCTAATGCTAAGATGCGCGTGCTAAAACCGGAACTGGATGAATTGCGCTCCAAGTATGCAGATGACCAGCAGAAATTTGGTATGGAGCAGATGAAATTATACCGCAGTGCAGGTGTGAATCCGTTGGGAGGTTGTTTACCTACATTATTCCAGTTGCCCATACTATTTGCTATGTATTATTTCTTCCCTTCTTCTATTGAGCTGAGGCAGGAAAAATTTTTATGGGCAAGTGATCTGTCTACTTACGATAGCATTGCCAACCTGCCATTCAATATACCTTTCTATGGCGATCACGTAAGTCTGTTCACTTTACTGATGACAGCTTCCAGCTTATTTCTGGCGTTATATAACCGCAATATGACACCTCAGGATCCTAACAATCCTATGCTGAAATGGATGCCTTATGTATTCCCGTTCCTGCTGATAGGTGTATTTAACAAAATGGCAGCCGCTCTTACCTTCTACTATTTCTTCTCTAATATGATAAGCATTGCCCAGCAATTCGTTATACAGAAGTATATCATCAACGAAAAGAAGATACATGCACAAATACAGGAAAACAGGAACAAACCTGCTACGCCATCAAAATGGACACAGCGCCTGGAAGAGATGCAAAAAGTGCAGGCTGACCGTGCGAAACATGGGAACAAAAACAAATAAAATACATTAACAAAACTATAGAGCCGGTTCGATTGAACCGGCTTTTTTATATTTCATTATTTCGTAGATTGCGTAACTCAAAAATTTTACATCAACCGTTTTTCGTTTCAATAGGGGTAAAAGTTCATATTTGCTTTCGACGCAGAAAAGAACTGAAATGAAAAAAGCCTTACAGTCATGTAAGGCTTTATCTTTTACTAATGTAATCAGAGAGTTATTCTTTAAAGGTATAGCCTTCCGGCAATTGATAGTTTTCTTCAAAATTATATCGCATACTCCAGTAGAGTGGCAGCAATAACCATGCCCTCCGGCGGTCATCCACATGCGCTATGTCCTCTATATTATCATAAGTGATCTTGCGGCTTGCTGTGCGGGCTGTATAAGTACCATACAGTTGTTTCTTACAGCAGGCAATGTGTTCCCAATCCAATGCAGTGTAAAGGAATGTGTTAGGCAAACTTCCGTCATAAATGGCAGTTGTTACCAATTTTCGCAGTTGTTCTTTTTTATCATTACTACTCTGTTCCGCCATATGATGATGTACCAATATCCTGAAATTATTCATGATATCATCACTTAATTGGTATGCACATGGTATGCCGTACCTTTTGAAATACTTTACCAGCCTGTCAAGATTATCAGCATCTACAGCGGCTAACTGTTTGTAGGCAAAAGCTTTTATGATGGTGTCTTTATTGTAGAGCAGGTCATCATTGCGTACAAACTGGTCTTTAGTATGTAGTTCTTTTATCAGTAAGCTAAACTCGATATTACTGTTGCGGTCAAATTCTTTTTTTAGGGAATCAATACCTGTAACAAATGCCGTTACTTCAATTGCATTTGCCCTGTAACGGTAATATTCGGGATATAAGGCTGTATCATCGGCTGCATAGCCATTTAATATGCTTTCGTTATAATAGTACACAGCCTGTTTATCATTATTAAGTACTTCATACCAATAAGAGGCCAACTCCAGGTCTTCCTTAAACGGTCGCAAGACTGCTTTTGCCTTTTCGAAGCTGGCCACTGCATCTTTATAATTTTTCTTTACAACAGACACTTTTGCCGCATTCATATAGTTGTAGTATGCTGCAACATTTGTTTTGAATTGTGCAATGGCATTGATGGAGAGAAACAGTATGGCTACCGGCAATAAGGCTTTGTTTAACATATGCGTGATTTGGGTACACTATAAAAATAAAAAAAGCGGCTGTTGTGCAGCCGCCTTATTTATTAAAATTTTTATTAGGCATCTATTCTTGCATACTTGGCATGCGATTCAATGAATTCGCGGCGCGGCGCAACTTCATCGCCCATTAGCATAGAGAATACACGATCAGCTTCCGCTGCGCTTTCTATACTTACACGTTTCAGTATACGTGTATCTGGATTCATAGTTGTTTCCCAAAGCTGTTCGGCGTTCATTTCACCAAGACCTTTGTATCGCTGTATATGCACACTATCTTCTTTACCATTCGCCATACGGTCTACAGCGCTCTTACGGTCATCATCATTCCAGGCATATTCCTGGTCTTTACCTTTCTTTACCAGGTACAGTGGTGGTTGTGCCAAATATACATAGCCTTGTTCTACCAACTCTTTCATATAGCGGAAGAAGAAAGTAAGGATCAGCGTAGCAATGTGGGATCCATCCACATCGGCATCGGTCATAATAATGATCTTATGATAACGCAGTTTGGTTATGTTCAATGCTTTCGGATCATCTGCTGTTCCAACACTTACACCCAATGCAGTGAACATGTTTTTTATCTCCTCGTTCTCGTATATTTTATGTTCCTGTGCTTTTTCTACGTTCAGGATCTTACCGCGCAGGGGCAGTATAGCCTGGTAACTACGGTCGCGGCCTTGCTTGGCAGTACCACCGGCCGAATCACCTTCCACCAGGTATAGTTCACAACGTTCAGGGTCACGGTCAGAGCAGTCAGCCAGCTTGCCCGGCATACCACCACCTGTCAGCACGCTTTTACGCTGTACCAGTTCACGCGCCTTACGTGCTGCTGCACGTGCCTGTGCGGCTATTATTACTTTATCAATGATAAGCTTGGCTTCTTTCGGATGCTCTTCAAGATAGGCTTCCAGCACGCGGCTCATGCACACATCCACTACGCCCATCACTTCGTTATTGCCAAGCTTGGTTTTGGTCTGCCCTTCAAACTGCGGTTCCGGTACTTTTACAGATATAACAGCGCTCAGCCCTTCACGGAAGTCATCGCCGGTAATATCTACTTTAGCACGTTCAAACAGTTTGTTCTTATCGCCGTATGCTTTAAATACACGCGTGATAGACCTGCGGAAACCTGCTACGTGCGTACCACCTTCTATAGTATTGATATTATTTACGTAAGAGAAGATATGCTCGTTGTAAGAAGTATTATAGCTCATCGCTACATCTACAGCCACATTGGTATCTGCATCATGCGCTTCTACATATATGGGGGTTGGCAGTAGCGGTGTACGGTTGGCATTGCGGTCCAGCATTTCTACAAACTCTACAATACCGCCTTCGCTGTAAAACTCCTCGCGAACATTTGTTGCTGCTTCTCCTTCAGCTGCTTCTCCTTCAGCTGCTTCGCGTTCATCTATCAGGATGATGCGGATGCCTTTATTCAGGTATGACAGTTCGCGCAAACGGCCTGCCAATATTTCGCGGTGGTAAACAGTATCTTTAAAAATGGTATTGTCGGGTTGGAAATGCTGTTTGGTACCACGCATATCTGAAGTGCCTATTTCACGCACGGGGTACATAGGAATACCTTTTTCGTATTCCTGTTCAAACACCTTACCCTCACGATAAACAGTGGTATGCATATGGCTGCTGAGTGCGTTTACGCAACTTACACCTACTCCGTGCAAACCACCAGATACTTTATATGAATCTTTATCGAACTTACCGCCGGCATGCAATACGGTCATTACAACTTCCAGCGCACTGCGGCCTTCTTTAGGGTGCATACCTGTAGGTATACCCCGGCCATCATCCATTACGCTGATGGAATTGTCGGTATGAATAGTAACGGTTATATTTTTACAATAACCTGCCAGGGCTTCGTCAATAGAGTTGTCTACTACTTCATATACCAGGTGGTGCAGGCCTTTCATACCTATATCACCTATATACATAGCAGGGCGCTTACGCACCGCTTCTAAACCTTCTAATACCTGGATACTGCCGGCATCGTATGTTGCCGGTGCTTTTTGTAAAACCTCGTTTTCTGTGCTCATAAATTGTTTTAGAGAACCTCTGCTAAGAACCCCGGAAACCAGCTTTTTGCTGTAATAAATATTCCTGTTTTTTTCTTAACCGGATAACCTTGCAAAGATAGCTAAAAATACAGTTTTTAACAAGGAAAAACAAGCTGTTTTGTCATGTATAAAGCCTTTTAAATGAGGGGTTTTGGGGATAACTCGCCTTACTGTGGGGATTAGTTACCGGCAATGACAGACAACCGCTGTGCAATAGCGGTTCTAAACGCAACAAAAAAACAACTATTTTAATCAATGAACACTACATGCACTATTAATACTGGTCGCATCGGGGCCTAACTGCCCTAATCAGTTTATTTTTTTGACATGGCGGTTCTAATACCTTATAGGTGGTATACTATAGTATAGTACCTTCTGTATTCATACAATATGCTTAATTTTGCGCCATCTTGGTTAAAACGACACATACAGCTATAGCGCCTATCGAGCGTATCCTTGGCCAGCAGGCCAGGGTGCTTAATCGCAGCTTATTACCTGTAAGTCAGTCGGTTAGGGCTGAATGGATAGAGATAGAATTTGAAGAAGCCGCCTGGCCTGAAGAACATGCCCGCCTTAACCTGTTCCCAATAGCTGATGGCCAATTTTGCCTGCAGCTGTTGTACCTGCTATATACCGAGGAGCCGGGCAATGCGTTGGTATGCTGGCTGGAGTTTAAACCGGAATTCTTTGAGCAATACCCGCTGGACACGCTCATGGCCAATATGCCATTCCGTTTCGATAAGGTTACGGAACAGCAGTTTACCATCTGTACCCAGTCTATAACACTGCTGGAACAGTTGCAGGAACTAAATGCGCCTACAGGCTTTATACAAGCCCTGCAGCATACAGAATTAGTGGTGCATTTACTGCGCCGTGCACTGGAATGTGTAACCATACCTTTCACCGCCTGCCCGGTACCTGCCTGTCGTTTCCTGGCGTATGATAGTGAACGGGAAAAAGTAATGGACGCGCGACGTATCATGGAGCAAACGCTTGATCAGCCATTGACCATTAAAGAACTGTCGCGTAAGGTGGCTATGAATGAATGTTACCTGAAAAAGGGATTCAAAGCCTTGTTTTCCAAGACTATACATGAATACCAGCAGGAACTGCGTATCTCCAAAGCCAAAATATTATTGAAGCAGGATGGCTATTCGGTTTCAGATGTGGCTAATTCTTTAGGCTATAGCAGTATCTCTCATTTCAGCACTGCTTTTAAGAAAGCAACTGGCATGAAGCCTTGTGAGCTGCTTGCCTAACGGATAAATTTCCCGATAACCGGTAATGCCCTCAATTCCTGTTTTTGTGTACTAAACAGGTAGCCCAGGTATATCAGCATAAATGCAGTACCCGATAACAAACGCATGCCTGTGCCATTTACATACTGGCACACTATATAGTGAAAGAAATATACCAGCAGCATAACGCCGAACATGCGCAGCAATTTACCGGCTTTGTAAGGTATAGGATAAACTTTCTGCCCCCAGAAATAAGAAATGAGCATCATACCACCGTAGCAGGCTAATGTAGCACATGCACATGCCATGTAACTATAGTAGGGGATGAAAATATAGTTAATGATGAGTGTGATAGCTGCGCCAATGATAGTAATGGTGGCCCCGGCATTGGTCTTATGCGAAAGTTTATACCAGATGGCCATATTGTAATAAACACCCAAACACATATTGGCAATAAGCAGCAGCGGCACTACCGAAAGACCTACCCACATTTGCGGGTTGCGAATGAATTCCTTCCAGATATCCAGGTAGAGCATCACTACCAGGAACATCACGCAGAGTATCATCACAAAATAATCCATTACCCGTGCATAGGTCTTTGGCGCATCTTCTCCTCTTGCCTGCTGGAAAAAGAATGGCTCTGCACCCATACGGAAAGCACGCACAAAAAGCGTAATGAGGATAGAGAGTTTATAACAGGCACTATAAATGCCCACTTCAGCTTTTTTACCCATCTCGGTAGCAGCGGGTGACCACCAGCCAAGCATCAGGCGGTCAAAAGTCTCATTAATGACGCCACCGAAACCCACTATCAATAAAGGCGCCGAATACACGATCATTTGCTTCCATAGCTTCCCGTCCCATTCCAGCCTTACAGAGAAAAACTCCGGTAACAATAGCAAAAATGTAAACGCCGACATGGCCAGGTTTGCAAGAATATAATAGCCCGCACCTAGGCTAGGATCGTACCAGCCTGCAATAAAAGAAGCAGGGTGAGCCTTTGCATAACCAGGTAAAATGCCGTAAAAGAACACGACCAGGGCTATGTTCAATAATATACCGGCTACTTTTATAAAGGCATATTTGCGCGGCCGGCCATCATTGCGCAATTTGGCAAACGGCAGGGTAGAAAGGGTATCTATAGCAATAATGGCTGCCGCCCAGGTTACAAATTCGGGATGCTTTTCAATACGCAACAGGGTGGCAAGGGGATCTCGCCACAATAGTAATAACGAGGTAAACAATAAACTGGTGCCTATAAGCGATATACTGCCTATGTTGTATACATGCCTGCCGTTATGATCCTTATTACTAAAACGGAAGAATGTGGTTTCCATACCATAGGTATATACCACGTTCATGAAGGGTATAGCTGCATATATAAGGCTCATCTCGCCATATACAGCCGCAGACATATAGTGTGTGAGGTAAGGTGTGAGCAGGTAGTTTAAAAAACTGGCGAATATGGAACTAAGTCCATACCACATTGTTTGTCCTGCAAGTTTCTTTAAAGACAAATTATCAATAATTGCTTAATGGCTTAATTATACTGCTTGCTGCAATTGGTAACAACAGAACTCATTGAACCATTCTGTCATTGAGCAATTGAAGCAATTATTCTATTACCCAGGTTTCTTTACCTTCCAGTAGTTTATCCAGGTCGCCCATGCCTCGTGAAGCAATCGCTTCTTCTATTTGGAGTTGCATACTGTCTTCATACACCGGCCTGTCTGTTTCAAAGAATACCCCGAATGGCCTTGGTAAATGGCCTTCCATTGTCGGATTGTCGAAGAAACGTGTCAATATTTGTGCTTTAAAGAAATCACGCTCATCGTGTATCCACATATCACCGGCACTATGCCCGTCTGCCAGGCTCACTACCTTAGGTTTGTAACCATCCAACATAATTCCTTTGTCCTTTGCAGCGCCGAACAGTAATGGCTGTCCCTGCTCCAAAAACAATGCTTCTTCAGGCTTCGTCGCTTTTTCGGTAAATATTTCGAATGCACCATCGTTAAAGATGTTACAGTTCTGGTATATCTCCAGGAAAGAAGCCCCATGGTGGCCGTGAGAACGCAACAGCATTTGCTGCAGGTGTTTTGGGTCGCGGTCCATACTGCGGGCTATGAAAGATGCATCTGCACCCATGGCCAGTGCCAGTGGGTTGAAGGGATGGTCTATGCTGCCGAATGGGGTAGACTTGGTTATTTTATGTTCTTCTGAAGTAGGTGAGTACTGCCCTTTGGTAAGACCATATATCTGGTTGTTGAACAGCATGATGTTCACATCTAGGTTCCTGCGTAGCAGGTGTATGGTATGGTTACCGCCAATGCTCAGCCCGTCGCCATCGCCGGTCACTATCCACACGCTCAGTTCGGGTCGGGTAGCTTTTAGGCCGGAAGCTATAGCCGTTGCACGCCCGTGTATGGAGTGCATACCGAACGTGTTCATATAATATGGGAAACGGGAGCTGCAGCCTATGCCCGAAATGATAACAATATTCTCGCGCGGTATGCCTGTTTGAGGCAATATGGTCTGCACTTGTTTTAATATCGAATAATCACCACAACCCGGGCACCAGCGCACTTCCTGGTCGGTGGCAAAGTCTTTTGCCGTAAGTGCAGGCGGGGTTGGTGTTGCAACGTCACTCATAAGTAAAATATGCACCAAAATTACTACATAATACGCAGCAAATGAAAACTTAAACAGGCTTGTGACAGGCTTTTATGAAAACCTTAGTAGCTTAATACTGTAATTGCGGAAAGATAAAAACCTGGGGCCGGTATTGACCGGCTCTTTTTATATTTGCTCTATGCAATCCCATCCTATAGGTGTTTTCGACAGCGGCTACGGCGGGCTCACCGTATTTAAGGAAATAGCTGCACGGTTGCCGCAATACGATTATATCTACCTGGGCGATAATGGCCGCGCACCTTATGGCAACCGCAGCTATGATACCGTACACCAGTACACCTGGGAATGCATGCAATGGTTCTTTAAAATGGGTTGCCCGCTGGTAATTGTTGCCTGCAACACCGCCAGCGCCAAGGCCCTGCGTACCATACAGCAGCAAGACCTGCCGGCACTTGGTAATGACAAACGGGTGCTGGGCGTAATACGTCCAACGGCAGAAGTAATAGGCAACTATACCCAAACCAAAGAAATTGGCGTGTTGGGCACAAAAGGCACGGTAAATTCCGGCTCCTACCTGCTGGAGATCAATAAATTCTTTCCGGATGTGAATGTGCACCAACTGGCCTGTCCTATGTGGGTGCCTATAATAGAGTATGGGGAATATAATTCTGAGGCTGCAGATTATTTTGTGAAACAATACCTGGATGAACTGCTGAGTAAGGCACCTAATATTGATACCATACTGCTGGCCTGCACCCATTATCCTCTGCTAATGGGAAAGATAAAAAAGTACCTGCCGGAAAATATTAAAGTGATAGCTCAGGGAGACATTGTAGCCGAAAGTCTGGAAGACTATTTAACACGCCATCCTGAAATGGAAAGCAGCCTGACAAAAGGCGGTTCTATGCAATTTTTTACCACCGACGACGTTAATGATTTTAATGACCACGGTAGTATTTTCTTCGGAAAGCCCGTATCGGCGCAGCATTTACACCTGTAGTATATAAAAAACAAGGCGCCTCGAAAGGCGCCGTGTTTTAAACCAATGTTCTCTCTTCAGTGATAATGTTTTATTGTATCGTTCTGTGATACAAAGAACATAAATGAAATGTTTATGCTTTGTTAAGACACATGTAAAAAATGTATAAGGAATGTTAAAACGCTTTTAACCTTCCGCTACACTATTCTCATAAACAAAATGCGAATTGTGCCCGTTACGCTTTTCCTGTGCGGTTTTCGCAGCTTTTACAAAGGCTACAAATAGCGGATGCGGGTTTTCTACCGTGCTTTTATATTCGGGGTGAAATTGGACGCCTACATAGAACGGGTGGCCAGGTATCTCTACTATTTCCACCAGCCCTGTCTTCGGATTTTTACCTACCGGTACCATGCCTGCTTTCTCATAAGCATCCAGGTAGTCGTTATTGAACTCATACCGATGGCGGTGGCGCTCTGAAATATTAGTAGAGCTATAGATATCCGCCACTTTTGAGCCTGCACGCAGTTCGCACTCATATGTACCCAGGCGCATAGTACCTCCCATCTGGGTAATATTTTTCTGCTCTTCCATCATACAGATAACACCATCATTTGTATCTGAATTCATTTCAGTAGAATGCGCGTTCTTCATGCCCAGTACATTACGTGCAAATTCCACACAGGCCATTTGCATACCCAGGCATATACCAAAGAAAGGTATATTGTTCTCGCGTGCATAGCGTATGGCATCTATCTTACCTTCTATACCACGGCTACCAAAGCCGGGCGCTACTAATATTGCATCCAGGTTGTGCAGTTTTTCAACTGCATTTTCCGGTGTCAGGTATTCAGAATGGATATTACGTACCTCTACTTTACACTCATTCATAGCACCTGCATGTATCAGGGCTTCCAGTATAGATTTATAAGCATCCTGCAGTTCTACGTATTTACCTATCAGGCCTATCGTTACTTTCGATTTTGGATAACGCAGCTTATTCAGGAATTCTTTCCACTTGCCCAGGTCGGGCTCCGTACCCATAGGCAACTGCAGCTTTTGCAGGCATATTTCATCCAGCCTTTCACGCATCATTTCCAGCGGTACACCGTATATCGTATCAGCATCCATCGCTTCTATAACCGCATCCTGTGTTACATTACAGAAAAGGGCTATTTTACGTTTCAGGTCTTTATATAATGGCTCTTCTGTGCGGCAAACCAGCACATCGGGGTTCAATCCGTGTTCACTCATCATTTTCACAGAGTGCTGTGTAGGCTTGGTTTTCAGCTCTTTTGCTGCCTTCAGGTAAGGTATCAATGTCAGGTGTACCACCAGGCAATTCTCATCGCCCATCTCCCATTTCATCTGGCGCACGGCCTCTACATACGGCAGCGATTCAATATCACCCACAGTACCACCCAGTTCGGTAATAACAATATCGTACTGGTTGTTCTGACCCAGCAGCATCATGCGGCGCTTTATCTCGTCGGTAATATGAGGGATTACCTGTACGGTCTTTCCCAAGAAGGCGCCTTCACGTTCTTTATTTATTACATACTGATAAATACGGCCTGTAGTAACGTTGTTGGCCTGCGAGGTATGCGTATTCAGAAAACGCTCGTAGTGCCCAAGATCCAGGTCTGTTTCGGCACCGTCTTCCGTTACATAGCACTCACCGTGCTCGTACGGGTTCAGCGTACCGGGGTCAACATTAATATACGGGTCAAATTTCTGGATGGTGGTACGAAAACCACGGGCCTGCAACAGTTTAGCCAAAGATGCAGCTATAATTCCTTTTCCTAACGATGAAGTAACGCCTCCGGTTACAAAAATATATTTAGTCATAACGCTCCTGTTTGTAGACCGGTTGGTATGTCAGCTTAAAAACAATAAAATTTCTGGGGATGCTGTATCGGTCGCACAAAGATAGAAATATTGGTGCAATTTCTCAAAACAGGAGTGGCATACCTTCTTAGTGTTTTGAAAGGCTCTTTAAATATAAGCTCAAATCAGCATGGATTAAATTAATACCATGAATTTTACCCAATTATTGCAGAACTAACCGCTTATTTTTGTCGCAAATTGGAACTATGCAATTCGACAGGACTGGTTTTTCATATGAGCAGCTGATGCAGTTATATATTGAACTGCTGCGCCCACGCATGATAGAAGAAAAAATGCTGGTGCTGCTGCGCCAGGGCCGTATCAGCAAATGGTTCAGCGGTATAGGCCAGGAGGCTATAGCCGTTGGTGCTACCATGGCGCTGGACAGCGATGAATATATAATGCCGCTGCACCGCAACCTGGGTGTGTTCACTGCCCGCAAAATGCCTTTCGATAAGCTGTTTATGCAATGGCAGGGCCGTAAAGAGGGCTTTAGCAAGGGACGCGAGCGTTCTTTCCACTTTGGCGCCAATGAATACCATATCTGCGGTATGATATCGCACCTGGGCCCGCAACTGGCCATAGCAGACGGCATAGCCCTGGCGCATAAACTGAAAAAAGAAAATAAGATATCCCTGGCCTTTAGCGGCGATGGGGGTACCAGTGAGGGCGATTTCCATGAAGCGCTGAACGTGGCCGCTGTATGGGGCCTGCCGGTTATCTTTTTGGTAGAAAATAATGGTTATGGTTTAAGCACACCGTCTGACGAGCAATTTGTTTGTAAACAAATCGCCGATAAGGCTATAGGATACGGTATGGCGGGCATTACCATAGATGGCAATAATATACTGGAGGTTCATAAAGCCATCAGCGAAGCGAGGCAGTATTGCATTACCGAGCAGAAACCGATACTGGTAGAATGTATGACCTTCCGTATGCGCGGGCATGAAGAAGCCAGCGGCGTGAAGTATGTGCCCAAAGAATTGTTTGAAGAATGGGGCAAGAAAGACCCGGTAGCCAATTACGAAGCTTTCCTTTTGAAGGAAGGTATATTGACAGAAGGTATTATAGAACAGACCCGTGAGCAGATACAGAAAGAAATTGAAGAGGGCTTAACCCGCGGATTCGCAGTACCGCCTGTTACGCCAGATACTGCAGAGGAACTGAAGGATGTATATGCACCGACCAGCAGCAAGGCCATTGCACCGGCATCTGCCGCCAAAACAGAAAAGAAATTTATACAGGCGCTGAGCGATGGCCTGCGCCAGAGCATGGAGCGCTATCCCAACCTGGTATTGATGGGCCAGGATATTGCGGGGTACGGTGGGGCTTTTAAAGTGACGGAAGGCTTTATGGCAGAATTCGGCAAAGAGCGTGTACGGAACACACCGCTTTGCGAAAGCGCCATAGTAGGCACCGCATTGGGCTTGTCTATCAAAGGCTTTAAGTCGATGATGGAAATGCAGTTCTCCGATTTTGTAACGGTAGGGTTTAACCAGATAGTGAATAACCTGGCCAAGATACATTACCGCTGGGGGCAGAACGCCGATGTGGTAATACGTATGCCCACAGGTGCGGGCGTAGGTGCAGGGCCTTTCCACTCGCAAAGCACGGAAGCATGGTTTACCCATGTGCCGGGGCTGAAAGTGGTATATCCTTCTACCCCTGAAGATGCTAAAGGGTTGATAGCAGCAGCCATTGCCGATCCTAACCCGGTAATGTATTTCGAGCACAAAGCACTGTACCGCAGCATTAGCGGGCTGGTGCCGGATGATTATTATACGGTAGAGATAGGAAAAGCGCGCCAGGTGCAGGAAGGCGAGGATATCAGCATCATTACCTATGGCAGTGGCGTACATTGGGCCACAGAATATGCAGCCCAGCACCCGGATGTATCTTTTGATATACTGGACCTGCGCAGCCTGCTGCCGCTGGACTATGATGCCATACGCAGCTCTGTAGAACGTACCGGCAAAGTATTGCTGCTGCATGAAGACACCCTGGTAGGCGGCATAGGCGGCGAACTGGCAGCCTGGATATCTGAAAACTGCTTTGAACTGCTGGACGCGCCAATAGTAAGATGCGCCAGTCTGGACACGCCGGTGCCTTTTGCTATAGAGCTGGAGCAGAATTTCCTGGCAAAAAGCATGCTGCACGGCAGCATTCAGAAACTGCTGCATTATTAAGGCTCCATAATGTTTTTATAAAACGCCCTGCAAATACACAGGGCGTTTACTATTTTCGTACATGAATTGACAGCGTATGCGCATCCGTAAATTATTACCCGCATTACTTGGTATACTGGTCCTCCAATCTTGCGGCGAAGATAATCCTAACAAGGGCAAGCCTATTGTGCTTGGAGATTCGTCGACCATAGTCACGGAAACTGACCCAACTTACCTGCAGGACTTTGTAGCTGATATAAAAACACAGCCGCAAGCCCAGCCGGCAGAACAAAAACCGGCAGATACAGCCACCAAAGAGGCACCAAAGCAGGAAGAACCGGCTAAAGAAACGCCGAAAACAACCGAACAGCCAAAGCAGGAAGCACCTTCGGGTAAAGGTTTGACAATGGCCTTTAAAGAAGTGACTGTATTTATACCTAATATAAGTGTACGCACCTACAAGCAGCAGGACCTTACCAAAGCCAATGGTGCCAGCTACGAATTGAGCAGCGGTAATATAAACGGCAACCAGATAAAAACCAGCAAAGGCAATGTGACCCGTATATCGCAACGTTACCAGACCATAGTAGTAGCCAAAAATGAACTTGGAACACTTGTACTCGAATCGCTGAGCAAAATGAGCGACTGGCAGGCATTGAAGGGTGGCAGCAATAGCTACAATATTTCCGGCCTGGATGCCCGCAACCTGGATTATATAAAAGCATCGCCCGCCAGTATAAAAAATGCTGTAAGCCGTGCAGCACGCAATAAGCGCATGAGCCGCAATGCCGAGCAGAAATGGGTGAACAGCGTAAAAAATGTACGGTCTGCTAATCAAAAACCATTGAGCGTTGTGCTTCGCAGTGTAATGTGGAAAGTGGAAGGCAAAGACGAAAAAGGCAAGCCTTTCCAGAAACAGATCAGAATGGATATACCGTTGTAAAGCGGCCCCCTCCGCCCCCCAAGGGGGAACTTTATTTGCGAAGACTATTTTACATAAGTAAGAAGCCTGCTGAAAATCAGCAGGCTTTAATAATTTTTTTAAATACAGTTCCCCCTTGGGGCCGAGGGGACATGGATTCTTATTCTATCGTTGCTATACACTTGAGCTCTATGGCTATGGGTGTAGGTAGCGAGTTGATCTCTACCGTGGTGCGACAAGGCTGGTTGTCTTTAAAATATTCAGCGTATATCTTATTATAAGTAGCAAAATCGCGCTTCATATTTACCAGGAATACAGTCACATCTACCAGCTTGTCCCAACTGCTGCCGCTTTCCTCCAGCACTATGCGTACATTGTCGAACACATTGCGGCATTGCGCGGCAAAATCAAATTCTTCAAAATTACCGTTCTTGTCCAGCTTCAGTCCGGGTATCTCGTTGGTAGTGGTACGCGGGCCAATGCCTGACAAAAACAAAAGGTTGCCTACACGGCGCGCGTGGGGGTACAAACCCACCGGCGCCGGCGCTTTATCTGTTGAAATACGTTCGCTCATTTATTCAAAAGTAAAAAGTAAAAATTCAAAAGTAAAGTATTGCCGACTACACACTCCACTCAAAAAGTTCCCCCTTCAGGGGGTGGAGGGGGTATGAGTTTACAACTCTATACACACATTCTTAGGCTCTGTGAAAAAGCGCATGGCTTCCCAGCCGCCTTCACGGCCCACACCAGAGCTTTTAAAACCGCCGAAAGGCGTGCGCAGATCGCGCAGCAGCCAGCAGTTCACCCATATAATACCGCTATGCACTTTTGCTGCCATGCGATTGGCGCGGCTTACATCCTGTGTCCATATAGTAGCTGCTAGTCCGTAATCGCTGGCATTGGCCAGTTGCAGCGCTTCTTCTTCTGTCTTAAAAGATTGCAGCGTTACCACCGGGCCAAATATCTCTTCCATATTCGTGCGGCAGTTCGGGCCCAGTCCTTCTATTACAGTTGGTTCTATAAAATAGCCGTTCTCGCAACGGCCGCTGCCTTTTATGGCATTACCGCCTTGCAGCACTTTACCGCCTTCCTGTTTGGCCAGCTCTATGCAGCCCAGCACTTTCTCATAATGCATTTTGCTCACTACTGCACCCTGCTTGCTGTTCTCATCCAGCGGGTCGCCAACGGTAAGTCTTTTAGTGCGCTCTATAAATTCGGCTTTGAATTTTTCGTAGATGCTTTCTTCCACCAGTATGCGGCTGCCGCAAAGGCATATTTGTCCCTGGTTGCTGAAGCTCGATTGTACGCTGGTGCGCATCATCTTATCCCAGTCGCAGTCGGCAAAAATGATATTGGGGTTCTTGCCGCCCAGCTCCAGCGATATTTTCTTGAACATCGGGGCAGCCGTCGCCGCTATCTCCTTGCCCGCACGTGTGCTGCCGGTAAAGGATATGGCTTTAATATCGGGATGGCCTACTATGGCCGCACCGCAGCCGGGGCCGGTACCATGTATTATGTTCAGCACACCATCTGGCAGTCCGGCTTCTTTGCATATCAGGCTCAGCAGGTAGCCCGTCATGGGCGTTACCTCGCTGGGTTTCGATACCACGCAGTTGCCCGCGGCCAGTGCAGGCGCTATCTTCCAGGTAAAGAGGTACAGCGGCAGGTTCCAGGGCGATATACAGCCCACCACGCCTATAGGCTGGCGCAGCGTATAGTTTATCGCCTTGTCCTCCATATTATGACTGTCGGTGGCAAAATGCATCAGCCCCGTGGCAAAGAACCTGAAATTGCTCGATGCACGCGGTATGTCTACTTTCTTGCTCAGCCACAGCGGCTTGCCGTTGTCGTTGGTCTCAGCCAATGCCAGTGCGTCCAGGTTCGCATCTATCAGTTCGGCTATGCGGTTCAGCACCTTAAAGCGTTCTTCGGCAGGCGTGGTGCTCCACAGCGGGAAGGCCATTTTAGCCGCGCCCACCGCTTCTTCCACATCCTTTATATCGCTATCGGGTATCTGGCTGTATACCTCGCCCGTAGCAGGGTTTATATTATCTATGTATTTGCCATTCAGCGGCGCCTGCAACGAGCCGCCTATATAATTCGCAATTTTTGCGGGAGCTTTCAGATCCATGCTTGCAAAGGTAAATCATTGCTAATTATGAAGGCTATGTCAGGCTAACACACATTATTGTACAAATTATTTCGTCTCACATTCCTTCAACACCACCTCTTGCAGCGAATCAAATTTGCGGGTATAAGGAAATTCAAAGCTGTCGCGCAACTGGCGGTAAGTGCACACTATACATTCCTGGTAGGCATAGCTGCTATTATCGGCATAAGTATAGCTCCCTGAAGTAGCCATATTGAAGATGCCCAAGCTATCGCGTGAAGGTTCATGCGGGTTGTTCTCATAGCTCCAAGCCTCGTTGAAATCAGAACTATTCAGGGGATATATACGCCTGCGCTGCCCGCTAGGCCCAACCAAGTAATACTCTTGATCTATAATGCCATACTCTCCTTTAAATTGCGTTATGAGGATGCCATTGGCAGGGATTTGATAAAGCCTCCTGCCGTTTTTCATGATCGGCCTACTACCGCATGCTTTATCATAAATGATGCGCACTTTACCACGATAATTTTCGGGTATTAAAAACGTTTCCGGCGTTATTTTATCAAATTGGTACGAGACAAACTGGTAAATAAAAAACACGGCGACAGGCATTAACGTCCATAACACCTTTGTAATTATTTGTCGCCGGCTGAACCAAACCAGCAGCACACCGGCAAGAAACACCCAGAAGGGCAGCCCATAGAAATAAAGCAAACCTGGCAGAAAGGTAGATATCCCGGCACCCAATATTACCAGTATGGCTCCTGTTACAAAAATGATTTTCTGGGTATTCATACTATGTATCACACCGCCATTTCATCCTTACTACCCCTTCGCCCTTCTTACCATTTCATTGATCCAGATAGGTGCGAAAGGAGAGGTGCAGCCTTTGGAAACGGGATAATCCCTGTAGATGCCCAGGCGTTCGCCTATGTCTATGGCACGCTTGCGGTATTTGCTGTGGTTGATGCCTGTTTGTGCCAGCGCGGTGTTCATGGTCCATTGCACTTCGGGCGGGGCTTTGGGCATTTCGGCTTCTATACGGTTGAGTATGCTATCAAGGTCGAGGTCTGCAGCATCCCTGGTTATTTTCCCCGCCATCAGGCTCCAGCCTGCACGGGCAGCCCATTTATTTTTTGAGTCCATCCACTGCTCGCGGAATTGGTCTTTGTCCGGGTAATCTTTCAGCACGTTGGAAGTAAACCATTCGGCCTCTTGCACAAAGCCTATTGACTTCACCATCGCATCCAGTTCTTTTGGTGATAGCTGTTTGGGGTTTATAATAAGCGTAGCCAGCAGCCTTGCGTCTATGTTCTTCGTCTTCCACAGTTCCAAAGCCAGGGTATGGTCTGTTTTTATTTTGCTGGCCAGGGCACGTATGTCTCCCAGCTTTGCGCCAAACTGGTTGTCGCCAGCGCCGTTCTTTTTGTTATGCGCTACCATTTTTTCGTTCCGCATGGTTTCCAGCACTGCAAATACTTCTGCAACGGTCATAGTAATGAAAGGTTTTCGTGAATGATACCTGTAAAATACGGCTTAGCGGGTTTCAGCCCAATACTTAACCGGCATATATCTTATTTTTCCCTAACTTTAGTAACGCCGCAATACCTTTTTAATACAGTACCTATCATGCAGTTGCATAAACCGCTAGTAATAGCCTTGCTATTTATTTTATCTGCCGGCAGCTCATTTGCCACACACTTTTATGGTGTAGATATGTTCTATACCCACGTGGCCGGCAATGTGTACCGTGTAAGCCTTGTTGCCTATGGCGACTGCAGCGGCCAGCAGTTTTTATCTTTTGCCACCACACGGCCACTCATCTATATAAAAAAGGGCAATGCTGCTTTCGCTGCCGATTACCTGGACCATGAACCACCTGTTGAAGGTGTGGAGGTAACGCCTGTATGCCCTGCAGAACTGAGCCATACTACCTGTGTTGACCCCGCAGGTACAGTACCGGGTGTAAAGCGGTTTGTATACTCCAAAGAATTTACCCTTAGCGGCCCTGCCCCCGACTGGAGATTTATTTTCCTGGGAGAAACAGACGGCAACACTATCGCCGGACGCAGCAATAGCCTTACCAATGTGTCCCCGGCCGGTGTTATCAGCATGGAAGCTACGCTGAACAATGCGAATGACAGCAACAACTCTTCGCCCGTATATACTACTATCGCTACGCCGTTCTATTGCGTTAATAAGCCTACCAATTTCAACCCCGGTGCGGTAGATGCGGATGGCGACAGCCTGGTGTACGAACTGGTGCCTGCGCTGAACGGGGTTACTACTGCTACACCTCCATTAGCTTATGTAAGTGGTTTCACCGGCAGCAACCCGCTGGATGTAAACCCCGGCGCGTTCAGGTTCAGCACCAAAACGGGCCAGCTCAATTTTACGCCCCGCAGCATACAACGCTCGCTGGTAGTATACCGTGTATATGAATACCGAAAAGGTGTGCTGGTAGGCACCAGTATGCGCGAAATGACCGTAGTGGTTATGCCCTGCAATAACAATCCACCAGCCGGATATATAACCAACGCAGCCGGTGCCGACATAGTAGATAGTGTGACCGTAAGTACCTGCAAAAGCGACCATGAAGTGGCTTTTGATATTAATCCTACCGACGCCGACGGCCATATGATAAAAATGGAGGTGAACGGCCTGCCGGGAAATTCAAGACTGGATATTACGGCCAACAGCACTACAAAGCCGCTTAGCCGTTTTAGCTGGAGCATGGTGAATGTACCGGAGGGTGACTATACTTTTTTTGTCACATATACAGATAATGGCTGCCCTATTGCCAGCAGGCAGGTGCAGGCATATACAGTACGCATTGTAGCGGGTAGCATACTTTGCAAGATCACCAACGCAGGCTGCGTAAACCAGGGCTTTGTACATGTGACCGCGCCGCCTGATTGGCTGCCATGGAACTGCAAAGTATCGGCCGGCACTGCACCTGTATACGATAAGAATGGCATTAACAGTGAAAGCTGGGGCGACAGCCTTGCAAAAGGGCAATACAAGATAGAAGTAGTGAACCATTTGGGTTGTAAGGCTGATACTACGGTCGGCATCATTTCAGACTGTTATATTGTAGACCTGCCCACGGCCTTCAGCCCCAATGGCGATGGCGCTAATGAAATGCTGCTGTTGAAAGGCACCAATATCAAAGAGATGCTCTTAAGAGTGTATAATCGCTGGGGCCAGATCGTATTTGAAACACAGGACAGGAATATTGGCTGGGATGGCAAATACCGTGGCCAGGATGCTCCGGCAGAAGCATACGCCTACGTGCTCTCTGGGGTATTTACTAACGGGCAGGTATTTCAAAAAGAGGGTAATATTACTTTACTGAGGTAGCTTGCACACGGGCTGTACGTTTCAATCAGGACGCGCCGCCGAAGGCAGTTTATATTTATAGTATACTAGCATTGTATGAGTATTGGTTCTGTATCCGTTCGGCAAGCTATCATTCACGGTATAAAAACAATTACATTTCCAGCTAAGGTCATTATGATCTTGACACCTATAGTTTTCGTTTTCTCTTTAATACTCAACTTTTCACCTTGGGATGTATTGTGGCTACCTGCAGGTGTGCTTTTATCAATGTGTTACACAACATGGACTACTCTCCGTTGGCGCATTTGGGCTTATGAGCATGTTGCAGACATCCATCAATTACAAAGATCTGCAGAACTTGCAGGTTTGCTGCTGCGTCAATCACATAATCGTACAAGCAGATTTGCCAATACTGCTCAAAGCAAAACATTAGAGCAGTTAATAGCCAGATTTTCGGATGAACCTGCTTTCACCGACGACTTATCAATACCACCCCAAACCGATGTGTACAAAAAGAAATTCCGGGGTGCTTCCCAAAAACCTGTTATAGTACTTAACCAAACAGGCATACAATTCCAATCCGAAGAAATATTCAAATGGGATCAGTTACACGACGTGCACATCGGAAAAGTTTCCTATGGCGATACTATGGCAGTCAAAGGAGTGGAAAGGGATGGATTTTCAAAGGATTTTCTACGTTTTGAATACGATGGCAGACGTTTCGAGATACCTCTGTCGTCAATTAATATTTCTGCCTGGATGCTGGACCTATTGCTGTATGTTTATCAAAGTCGTTCCGAACAGGCATGAAATGTTACCACGGGGGTATAAAAATGATGCAGCAAAAGCAATTATACTTGCATGCGCTTAACTTACTTTAAGTACCTTGTTTTGCTTTCCGATAAATGTAAATTCATCACCTGCTTTTTTCCCTTTCAGTTGCAGGGCTATGGGTGATGCGGGTGATATGCAGAATATCTTTTCGCCTCCTATTATAAAATTACCTGCATTTACTGCCAGGTAGTAAATAGCGTTATTGGTATACACCAATGCACCAGGTGCAACAATATCATGCTTATGCCGGGGATCTACCAGGTGCAATTGTGCTAACTGGGTTTTTGCGTCTGCTTTTCTGCCGAGGTACAGGTTCATTTCCTGCTGCAGCATTTCGCGGGCTGTTTCATATTTGTCACCAGCACTGCTTTTGGTTTCATTTGCCATAGCAGCCTGTAGTTCTCCAATGGCAATTTCTGCTTCCTTAAGACGTTTATTCACTTGTTCCAGGCAAAGGCTATGTAAACTTTGCTTTAAATTCTGCATGCTTTTGACATTAAAAAACAGTTAAAATTCACTTTGGCAGGTATTATAAAACAATGAAAATCAATTCCTTAAACGCAAAAAAAGTGTGCAGTGTCCAAAAGCACTTTATTTAGAAGCATCTAAAAATACCGTAGAAATACGGTATTTCTTATAATAAAACATGTAATTTTGCTGGCGAAAGGTAAGAAAGAGAGCGCGACCGAATTTAACCCTATGACTTCATTTCACCATTAAAATTAGAGGATTATGTATTTAAGATTTAAACTACGTATCAGGCGTGCATTTCTGTCATTCTTGCAATCAGTATTTTATCAATAATACCCGACAGAAATTTTGATTATTACTATTTGAGTAGCTATCTAATAAAATAATAGCTGCACAGGCAGCTATTATTCAAAAGTTTTTAGTCTTCGCTATTCAGCTTCATTGTAGTGGTCTTATCATTTATCTCCTTGATCACTTCATCCAGGGTCACCGTGGCCTCCTGCATGCCATCCAGTACCTGCAGATTAATAGGATCGGATAAATCTTCCTTATTAAAAAGTTGAATAAGGCCCATAATTGTAGCCACGGGGCTGCGCACCTTGTGCGATTGTATCCAGGCAATATCTTTCAGGCGCTGGTTCTGTAATTGTATCTTTTGAATATACAGCCTTTGCTCCGTTACATCCTGCAATGTCCCTTTTATCAAAGAGATAGAACCATTTTCAGTAAGCATTACCTGGCCACGCACCAGTATATGTTTTATCTCATCGTGCTGCGTAATGATACGACAGTAAAAATCGGGGAAGAATTTTTTTATGAAGATTATATCTATCATCCGCTCAATATGCTTGATATCCTCAGGATGAATGATGCGGGTAAAGTTTGAAAAATCCACTTTGGCAGATGCGGGCAATTCAAGCAGTTCCCATGCTTCGTCCGACAGCTCTGCTTTTTCATTTAATACATCCCATTCTATATAGCATATCTTGGCTATCCGCTCTGCCTCACGCAGTTGTTCATTCTTGTTCTTTAATGCATCCTGTGCTTTCTCCCTGTTTTTTATTTCACTCTCCAGTTCTTCCTGCGAGCGCAGCGAAAATGCACGCGGCAAAACCTTTACTACATAGAACACTGTTATCCAGCTAACCACCCCGGTAATAAATCGCACCACTGCACTTACGCGGTATACGGGTATCCAGAACATTAATGCATCTACAAAATAGGTAGCACCGCACACCAGGATAAATGCTGCAAAGAGAAAGTACAAACTGTTGAACCGTACCTTTTGTTTTTTCCTGAGTACATAGAAGAGAATAAGAAACGGGATGACAAAGTACGCAGACCATACCATCAGGTCGCTGATGATATATAACCAACCATGAAATTTAGTCCAGCTGCCACTACGCCAAAACGAGCGGAAATCGGAATATTCGAATAGTTTTTTAAAAAAGTCTACTACTTCGTTCATAACGTTTGCTTACAAACAGGGATAGTGTTTTATTTTTTCAGCATACTTAAAAATACCCTGAGAAGCCGAAGGTATATATAGTCTCAACTTCCTGGTAATAAATAATATCCCTTAACCTTTCATTATGAAAAATAACTATGTAAAGGTTAATAATAACCACTGCTTAACATGAAAAATGCCGGGCATATTGCCCGGCATATATTCCTGGTTAAAACAAAGCCTACCTTCTGTGACCGTACGAATACCCATGCCCGCGATAAGAACGGTAGTGCCCGTAACCGCCGCCGCCATGATGATAACCATGCGGCCTTGCATGATAACCATAGCCGTAACCATGTGCAGGATATGCCACCACGCAGGAACTGAACGAGATGGTCACACCTGCAAACATCACCACACCCAACAATAACTTTTTCATCTTCAAATCCTTTGTTTAGGAAAGAAATGCAAAGGCCAATCCAATCTTTGTTAAGTAAACTATAAAACCTTAGAGGAATATGCGGTACGCAATAAATGCGCCGAGGTAAGCAATGAAGAACATGTATGCAAACTGGATAAGCGGGTATTTCCAGCTATGGGTCTCTCTTTTTACAATGACCATGGTACTCATACACTGCATGGCAAATACATAGAATATCAGCAATGATATACCGGTTGCTGTTGTATAAACAGGACTACCATCATCTCTCCTGGCAGAACGCATTTTATCGCGCAGGGTGGCATCGTCTTCATTATCGTTGCCTACGCTGTAAATAGTAGCCATCGTTCCCACAAATACTTCACGTGCCGCAAATGATGTAATGAGTGCTATGCCTATTTTCCAGTCGTACCCCAATGGCTTGATAGCAGGCTCAATTACATGCCCAAGTATACCAGCAAATGAATTTTCCAGTTTTTCAGCCTGCAGCGCTTTGTTGTATTCAGCGGCCCTAGCGGGCTGCTCTGCTATTAGCACTGCATACTTAGCCTGCACTGCTTCCATCCTTTTGGGAGGACCGAAAGTAGCCAATACCCACAGCAGCAGCGAAATGACCATGATGACCTTACCGGCATCGGTAACAAATATCTTAGCCTTCTCGACCATAGTGATGCCTACATTCTTCCAGCGGGGGGCACGGTATACCGGCAGTTCCATCAGGAAGTAGGTACGTTCTTTTACCTTGATGATAAAGCTCATGACTTTGGATACAATGAGCGCCATAGCAAAACCCAGCAGGTACAAACCCATCAATACAAGCCCCTGCAGGTTGAATATGAGCAGTTTTTTATCGGGCACTACAAGCGCTATCAATATAGTGTACACAGGCAACCTTGCAGAGCAGCTCATCAGTGGTGTTACCAGTATGGTTATCAGTCTTTCCTTGCGGTTTTGAATGGTGCGGGCAGCCATGATAGCCGGTACGGCACAAGCCATACCGCTTATAAGGGGCATCACCGACCGACCATTAAGACCTACACTACGCATCAGCCTGTCTGTAAGAAAGCTGATACGTGCCATATACCCGGTGTCTTCCAGTATGGTAATAAAACCGAACAAGATCATTATCTGTGGTATGAACACAGCTATACCACTGATACCCGCCAGTATGCCATTTACCAAAAGGTCTTTTACAAAACCATCCGGCATAATATTGTTGATGCTGCTGCTAAGCATACTGAATCCTTGTTCTACCCAATCCATAGGGTATTCGGCCAGCCAGAATATACTTTGGAATAAAAGGAAAAGTACGGTGAGCAAAATGACATTGCCCCATACAGGATGCAAAAGCGTTTTGTCTATGCGTTCACTCAATACATACCGCTTCAGGGGATTTTCTTCTACTACGCATTGCTGCATAATAGTGCTTATCCTCCGGTAGCGCTGCATGATCTCTTCCGCCTGTACTTTGGCTTTATGAAATTTTACTTCATCGAGCAGGGCGCCTATTCTTATGCGCTGCGCTGCGTTGAGATATTGTAATTCAAGATAATTGCAGGCCACATGCAATGCGCTGTAATTGCTATCCAGGCTGCACAAATGTTTTATATCTTCCAGCCATTCTCCGGTCAGGTCCTTTATATCTATAAAATCATTGGCAGCTATAACCTGCCCTACCTGTTTTACATCGTTGATGACCTTCTTTAGTTCTGATATGCCTTTGTTACGCCTTGGGTTAATGGCCACTACCGGCACCCCCATCAGGCGCTCCAGTTCGTTCGTATCAATGGTAATACCTTTCCTGCGGGCAATATCGTTCATAGTCAGCGCTATGACCACAGGTATCTTCAGATCCATTATCTGGGAGCAGAACAGCAGGTTACGCTTCAGGTTCGAAGCATCTGCTATTACCACGATCATATCCGGGCAGTCTGCATTATTGCGGTTCAGCAATACTTCATAGGTCACCTGCTCATCGGCACTTTTGGGATACAAGCTATAAGTACCCGGCAGGTCTATGATGTTTGCAGTAAAGCCTTCTGAGATGCGGGCTGTGCCTGTTTTCTTATCAACAGTAACGCCTGGGAAATTCCCTACCTTTTGATTTAACCCAGTAAGCGCATTAAAAAGCGAACTTTTACCGCTGTTAGGATTACCAACCAGTGCTATCTTGAACGGACGCTGCATGAATAAGAGCGCAATTTACCAATAGATAGCCGCCTATACTAATATTGGCCTGAAGTGCTGCCTATTTTTCCCGATTTTGTAAACCAGGTATTACCTGAACATGGTAATATTCCCTTTAAGGAATTTATTCATGCGTGTGGCAGCCGACCTGTATTCTATAACATACATATAAACGCCGTTATCGCACATCTGCCCTTTATAGGATCCATCCCATAGCTGGTTTATATCCCTTGTATCGAATACTTTGTCTCCCCAGCGGCTAAAGATCATTAAATGGTACTCGCTGACCGGGCAAATAACTACTACACCATATTTATCATTTTTACCATCAGCATTCGGAGAAAACGCATTAGGGACTTTAATACAGGTATCGCATATAGAAAACTTCACTTCCATTGAATCGAGATAAGTACCACATTCATTGGTTATAGCCAATCGCTGCAACCCTTCATGGTCAGGTTTTATGCAGCAGTCGGTTTGGCCGGTACCCCATTTGTATTTCAAGCCGGGTAGGTCTTGTCCGATCAATTCAATATTGTTCTCGCACATGGTTACCGGTTTATCGGCCAGTATATGACGGGGCTTATACTTAATATCAATATTCATCGGCACCTTTTCACTTTCACATTTGCTAAGGGTCTGGGTAACGTATATGGTCATTTTACCAACGTCCCTTGTAATTATCAGCGGCTGAACAGGGTTGCCGACTATGGCATCGATATTTGTATACCACAACAGGTTTTTACCGTTTACCAGCAATTTGGGTTCTATAACAAACTGACAAACCATAGTATCCTTTACAACAGGAGGCGGGGGCGGCAATTCTATATATGCAGTTACTGTATCGGTTTGTGCTTTACAATTATCTGTAACTGTAAGGTAGTATTTGCCCGGTGTACCTACTGTTATAGATGGGGTAGTAGCGCCTGTACTCCACAGGTAAGAATTGAATGTATAATTTGATTTGAGGGTTACAGGCTGGTTATTACAATTGATAGCTTCTTTGCCGAGATTCAATTTTTTGCTCGGCTCATATCTTATATAAAATGAATCGATGTACACATGACAATCAGCATGTGCGATACACCAATATTTGCCGGTGTTGTTTATATTCAGGGTGCGGGTAGTGGCGCCTGTGTTCCAGGAAAAACTACCGTCATAACCGGTACTACTGATACTTGTTGGAAGTTGTTTATTCGTATCACAAAAAGCAGTGTCATGCACGCTTACAACAGTATCTTTATTGCCTATTTTCACAACGCTTACATCATCAATGTACATATAGGTACGGTAGCCCAGGGAAGGGTCTGCAACAGATGGGTATACCTGGACACTTGCAGGGGGTACGGCATTATTATTGAACCTGCCCAATGTCATCCATTCCTCCCCCCCGGTAGCCGTGTAAATACCTGATATTTTTATCCAGCCCATAGTATCCTGTAAATACAATCCTTTGGCATTGCTGATATGGTAGGGCATACTCATGGTATTACCGGAAGTTTGTAATGGACGGGAAACAGAGAAATTAGCCCCCATTTCATCAATGGCTATGTAATTGAAAGCAATGTTCTTGGCTATGGTAGGGCTCACGTAAAACGATACACAATATTTCTGCCCTGCCTGCATGGGTTGCAGAAGTTTTGTTTGCAGGTACTCACTGTATTCATAAACCAAGCTACTACCCTGGTAAGTACCATTCCATGCAATAATGCCCCCGTATGCATTGCCATTATGCGGCTGCTGATAACCAAATACCCCTTCCGGCACCTGTACGCCTGAAGCCAATGGCGCACATATATTAAAATAATCGGGAGAGCCGCTGCTTAACGGGCTTCCCCAATCTTTTGCTGTGGGGAAAAACGAATACGCAGGATCGTAGACTATACCCGAAAGGGCAGTTGGGCAGGCATTGTAACTTTCGAAACCCGGATTGGCGACAAGATTTTGAGCATAAGACACCACTGGCAGCAGCATGCCAATTAACAGCTGTAACTTCAGACTGAGTCGCCTCATAGCAATTGAACCGGTTTGAAATGTAATAGACAGCATTGATAGGTTAACCTGTTGGGTTTGAATAAGGTTTTTTATTAATCAAAGAACATGAAATTATAACTGACAGTTAAAACTGGCTTTACAGCATACTGCCAGCCTGCTCTATCGTAAAAATAAACATACAACATTTTTAAGATTTTAGCTTGCAATGCGTAATTTCAATAGCTAATTTTTCTTTATGAAAATAATATCCTTTGCCTTATCAGCCCTGCTGGTCAGTCTGAATGCTCTTGGGCAAAATATGGTTGCAAACGGAAGTTTTGAAGATTATACAACTTGTCCAACTTCTTATAGTCAAACTGCAAATTGTACCGGCTGGTATTCGTATCACAACGGTAGTTCCGATTATTTCAATGCCTGCGCTTCTTCAGGCAATGCGAGCGTACCTACCAATTTCTTCGGCTCACAGTCTGCAGCACATGGCAATGCTTATGTAGGTGGCTATACCTGGGCAGGCAGCACTTACAATTATAAAGAATATGTATCAAGGGTTATAACTGCATTAACGCCCGGCTCTACCTACGAGGTGTCCATGTCTATATCCCTTGCAGATAATTCAGGCAATGCATCTGACGATATCGGTGTTTATTTTTTCAAGAATGCCGCTGCAACATTATCCAGTATTACCTGTCTTTCTGTGATACCTCAAATATCGTACGCCAGTTATGGACCTATTACTGATAAAGTGAACTGGACCAGGGTCTCTGCTACTTTTGTAGCTGATTCCGCTTACGATCATATTGTTATTGGGGGATTCAAAGACATCAACAATATCAGCTTAACACCGGTAAGCGGTGGCAGTACTACCTATGCCTATTATTATTTTGATTCAATAGTCGTACGTCTTGCTTCTAAAATACGTTTTACCTATTCCGACACATTACTCTGTGCAGGTGATACTTTCAGCCTGCCTTATACAGT
>JANINW010000007.1 GCA_024508935.1 Flavipsychrobacter sp.
GCAGGCTCGTTAGGTGAAATGCTGATACCCACAATTGCATACAGCTTTTAAAATGAGAATTAGTACGCTTTATCTCACGAAGAGTTAGAAATTTTATCGCAGCAATGCGCACCTCCGAAAAGAAAAACCGCTTACAGTAAAATATCTATAAGTTTATATTCAAAATTTAACCTTAACCAAAGTAAATCTATATACATGCTCACTGTCATCAACCCTAAATTACCAATGCGTAATAAATCCGCAACAAGGGAGTTTTACATCAGCAAATTAGAATTCCGGGAAGCGGGAACTCAAGATTTTGAAGGTTACCTGATGCTTCAAAAAGATGCCGTAGAGATACACTTTTTTGAATTTAAAGATCTTAACCCGAAAGAAAATTATGGGCAAGTTTACATCAGGACAAATGACATAGATGGTCTTTATCAATTGTTGCTTGCTAACAAGACTGCTATTCATCCTAATGGATCTTTAAAAATACAACCTTGGGGGCAAAAAGAATTTTCCTTACTTGACCCTGACAATAATTTATTGACATTTGGACAAACTTTATCTTAGATCAAATTGCCTGGAAACTTAAATGAGGCTTGCAATTCTGCAAGCCTCATTTAATTAATACGATAGCAATTCTTAAATCGCATTAAGGTTTGATTATATTAACTTTGCGGCATGGCATTTGAAGAAACTGCGGTCATTCCCGGCGTAAATATGCAGGACCTGCGGCTGAAAGGTTTTAAAGTTCATGAGCTGTCTCTGTCAGCAGAAACCCCGGTCAGGCAGGGGCGGCGCGACTTCTATAAAATGGGGCTCGTGAATGGTAATATGACTATCAATTATGGTGGCCGGATCGTAGAAATAAAAGGAACTGCACTTTTCTTTGTTAACCCCCGGGTGCCGCATTCTGTGGTTAGTCGCATTAAGCGCACGGGTGGCTATGCCTGCATTTTTACCAATTCCTTCGTTTCCAGCCGGGAATTACAAGACTCTCCATTGTTCAGCATAGGTGATAATCCCGTCATTGCGCTAAATGCAGAACAAGCTGCATTTATGACCGGCATATTTCAGAAGATGCTTGCCGTACATAATTCAGATTATCCTTATAAAGCTGACCTGATACGGAACTGCATCTCGCTCATTATCCATGAAGCACTAAGGATACAACCGTCCCAAACAGCAGCACCCTTGAAAAATGGTGCAACCCGTATCACGCATTTATTTACAGACCTTCTTGAAAGGCAATTTCCTATAGAACGCAGCAATGAACCGCTGCAATTGCGCACCGCCCAAGACTATGCAGCACATCTTGCCGTTCATGTAAACTATCTGAACCGTACGGTAAAAGAGATAACCGGCAAGACCACCTCGGACCATATTGCCGAACGTATTATTGCCGAGGCTAAAGCCCTGCTGCAGCATACTGAATGGAGCGTAGCCGATATTGCATACGCGCTTGGCTTTGAATACCCGGCTTACTTCAACAACTATTTCAAACGCCGTACGGGTACCACACCCAATAGTTTTCGGAAAGTTTGAAAATCATAATTATTGGTTTGATTGTTATTCGCGTGCACCATACGTTCAATAGAACTTTGCGCTCTAATATTCAATCAATAATCTTATGAAAATTTTAGTGACAGGGGCTACAGGGAAAGTGGGCAGCCGGTTTGTGCCACGATTGTTAGCCAGGGGATATGATGTATCTGTTTTTGTACGTGATGCCACTAAAGCATCTGAACTGGCCCGGCTCGGCGCCAAAGTTATTACCGGGGACTTGCATGACCCGGGTACTATACCAGCCGCAGTGGCGGGTATGGATGCCGTGATACACCTCGCCGCACTGTTTCGCACCTTTACAGACAATGAAGGCATCGTCAAAACCAATCGTGAGGGTACCATTGAACTGGCAAACGCAGCTATGGTGGCAGGCGTCAAGCGGTTTATTTTTGCAAGCACCAGCAACGTTTACGGATCAGGCTATGGCAGGCCGGCCAGGGAAGACGAACAGGTGGATATCAATGATCCGCGTGCTTACTCATCCAGCAAGATCGCTGCTGAACAGGAGCTGATTTCGCTTCAGCGAAACAATGGCTTTGATGTGCGCATATTGCGCCTGGCTTTTGTATATGGCGACAAAGACCCGCATATCGCAGAGATCCTTCCGCTGCTTAAAAAGCTGCAATATCCTTCCGGATCAAGAATGCATATGGTGCATCACCTGGATGTTGCACAGGCCTTACTTCTTTTACTAAACACAGAAGGGCTTGATGGAGAGATATTCAATGTGGGCGATGATGCACCGATCACCGTGTATGAACTGGCAGATTCTTTCGGAAAAGCTGCAGAGACGTTCGACGCAGTGGAGCCGCCACTCAGCGATCCATTTAAAGGCGTCCAGGATATTTCCAAACTAAGAAATAGAACGGGCTTCCGTCCGCTTGTTCCCAGCTATTATGCAGCACGGGACCTTGATATCTTGTAAGATGAAACAGAAATGGCCGAATTTAAATGCAAGAATAATGCTTGCATTTTTTATTTGGTCTAAGCGAGGGGTAGAAATGAATGAAAAGGACTCGGACCATCTTAGTTCTATCAACTTAATGATAATGAAAGAGATAGAAATAAATGACAGGAATACACAGAAAAAATGTACCGGTTTGCGTAAACATTCTTGTTCAGTTTTTATTATATTTATGTAACAGGTCCGCATGGTTAAGTGATGGGGGCAAAAGCAATTAAGAATAGTAACATACACTTATATACGATTGTTAACCATAAAACCAGGAAAAATGAACAAAAAAGTCATAGTTAGCGTAGCATTCGCCGCATGTTTTTTAATGTACAGTTGTGGTAACAGTGGGGAGGAGAAAACCGTGAAGGATGAAACACCTGATCCGGGCAAAAATGAATATGTTGACCCTAATGCAAATACTAAGGGGGTAGGTAAATTTAAAGATGTGGCACTTACTCATCCACTGGATGAGGGTATGATAAAAGCTGGGCAGGGAGTATACGATGTAAAATGCGGATCGTGCCACAAACTGACAGATGAAAAATTAGTAGGTCCAGGCTGGAAGGGGGTAACCGATCGCAGAACGCCGGAATGGATAATGAACTTTGTTACAAATACGGATGAAATGCTTAATAAAGACCCCAATGCACAGGCTATGCTTGAAGTGTGTATGGTGCGTATGCCTAACCAAAATCTGAATGATGATGATGCCCGGCATGTACTTGAGTTTATGCGTAAGAACGACGGAAAGAATTAACCGGACAGTAGTTCCTGATTATAGAAATGCAAGCGCGTCGCTTGCATTTTTTATTTAGTCCAACCTTGCATTCAGGCAAGGTTATCGCATCTTCACCTGTCAGGATGTTTGTTTGATACCGTCTAATATTGCTTCTTCAAGTATATCCATGTTTATATCTTTCAGGGTTTTGAATTTAATGCAATATCCTGTTATACTGGCCTTGCCTATTTTCTTTCCATAGGTTTCAAGCAGGTATTTTTTGTCTTCAATACCCATAATATAAACAGAAATACCGCTTGTATTGGCGCTGATGCCAACCTGGTAAAATTCCCTGATTGTTCCATTTGTGTATTTAATGGTTTGAGTTCCATATCCAATATTGGGATTACTAACTACTTTGCCCTTATCATCTTTGCCGTCTAAGAACCACAATTTACATTTTGGCAAAACCTGGAGTATGTGCTGGTGTAAGGTTTGCATTTCGTTGCCTTTTGACTCAGGCAGGGTAGTTATATACGCTTCAATCTGTTCTTGTATGTTCATTGCATTAAATTGATTAGGTTCACGATAATTTATGGTTTCTATAAAATTGCTGCCGTCAATATTGGATCACCCCTTTTGTTCTGTTGGTAATTTTGAAACATCTACGAACAGGATATTCCAGGTGTGGCCATCAAAATCTTCAATGGTCCTTTGTTGCATAAAACCATGATCGCTCATTTCGTTGGGTTCAGTCCCGCCGGCATTTAATCCCTTGTTCATAATAGCATTCAGCTCATCTATACTGGAAACGTACAAAGTAAAATAACCGGCCATAGCAGACTTTGAATCGGCAACAGGTTTGGTGGCAAATGTTGTAAACTTCTCTTGTGTTATTAGCATTACAGCAATACTTTCGCTCCAGGCCAAACGGACTATTGTCTCGTCTGAAAACTGTGCTGTAAAACCCAATGCCTTGTAAAACGCTAACGACCTTTGAAGGTCTCTGACAGGTAAATTTATCAGGATTTGTTTCATGGCTATCAATTCTTTTTTTGTTGTAGTGCTCCACCAAACTTTCCGCCAATAATAGCAATAGGGATATAAAACACAATATCTGCTACCGCAAACCAGACAGGCGGCATTATCAATGAAACAGCATAAATGCCGCCGGCTAAAAACCATACTCCAACCACCAGGCAAAATACCAGTTTGCGGAATGGGGCAATTCTAGCAGCGGTAAATGCACCAACTAATGTTCCCAATTGGTGGGCCAGCAGTGTGCCTATGAAATTTGCTGTTGTTAATTTATCGGCATGGGCTTTTACGCTTTCTTCATCCCAAAGTACCATACCTTCCGGGGCTCCGAATATAGCGTTACAAAGAAAAATAACGGCCGCGTTAATGATGCTGCCAACTATAATGCCGGCAATAACTGCCAGGATGCCTTTAATAATTTTCATAATAATTTTTTGAGTTTAATGTTTTATTGGTTTGTTTGCCCTGCCTGGAGCTCTGCTTTGTTTATGAATAACAGATTCCAACAATGCCCATCCGGGTCTTCAATAGTTCTTTGTTGCATAAAACCGTAATTGTCCATTTTGTTAGGCTCTCTTCCGCCTGCATTTAGTCCATTAGTCATAATTGTGTTGAGTTCGTCAGCATTTGAAACCGACAGGGTGTAAAAACCTCCCATTGTTTGCCTGGTGTCGGCCAGTGATTTAGGTACAAGATCCGCGAATCTTTCGTGCGTCATTAGCAGAACAGCAATGTGTTCACTCCAAACCATGTACTTTGCAGTCTCGTTTGAAATGTGGGGATAATTTTGAAATCCTAAGGCTGAGTAAAACTCCATTGATCTTTGCAGATCCTTTACCGGTAAATTGATTAAGACGGTCCTGTCTTTGGGGATTTTTTTATGCGATAGAAAACTATCTAAATTATCGAGTGCTTTTGTAATACCTTCTCTGAACCCTTCTGTCAATTTAACCATGCGCTCATAAGATTCATTAAAAATGGTAATACTTACTTCGGTTATTCCATTTTTCTCGTTGAACTTCAAATCCCAATCAGAACCGGGCAATTCAGGGTTTTCATCTTTGTCGGCGAAGGCGTTGAAGAATTTGAAATTGGTTTTTGGACTAATGGATGTATATTCCTGGATCAACCATTGCTCCTGTCCTTCGGGGCTTACCATGGCGAAATATCTTCGGCCACCCACTTTGAAGTCCATATACTTTGTCCTGGTTTGCCATGGCTTTGGTGCCCACCATTGGTCTAAAATACGGGGATCTGTCCATGCTTGCCAAACCAGTTCGAGGCTAGCATTAAACTTACGTTTTATGTTGATCGTCTGGTTTTCTTTATTGACAGTGAAGTCAAACAAAAGCGCTGATCTCATTTTGCCTTGTTTTTCATGGTTGCTAATACTTCATCCAATTGATCAAATCTCGTTTGCCAAATCTTGCGGAATTGATTTAGCCATTTATCAATTTCTTTCATTTTGTTTATTTCAAGCTGGTAATAAATTTCCCTGCCTTGTTGCTTTTGCGTTACCAGTTCGCATTCTGTCAGAATACGCAAATGCTTTGAAACTGCCTGCCGGGTCGTGTCAAAGTGTTCTGCAATCGCGTTAGGTGTCATTGCCTGTATGGCAATGAGCGTTATTATTGCCCGCCTTGTAGGGTCGGCTATTGCCTGAAAAATATCTCGCCTGGTATCCATTGTGCAAACATGTGGTTGCAAATATATGTGCAGCTTTGTGGTTTCGCAATTTTTTTTGCCATTATTAATTTTCTTTTAGTAAAAGGAGGAACATTGCCAGAGGTTGAAACCTCATTAAACGCATAAACCACTGATGTTCAGTGGCTTTATTTTAGTGCTATAGTTCTTTGCTTGTACTGCTACAGGAGCTTATAAATATACTCTTCTATTTCTGCTTGCCGTGCATTAGCAAAACCTTTATTCTTACCAATCATTACAAAGCCACATTTTTCAAGAACTCTCTGCGACCAGAAATTATCAAATGCAACACGCCCCTGAATAGGTCTTGCAGTTTCAATGGTCAGTAAGTGTTTTAGTGCAGTTGTTGCTATTCCTTTGCCCCAATAATTCCTGTCTATCCAATAAGTAATTTCTGCATCTCCTTCGATTTCAAATTTTGCGATACTGCCAACAATAACTTCATCTGCTATGATCGTTTGCATATTTATCGTTGGGTCGGCCAGGTGTTTGGTATATTTTTCTAAATACGCTTCTTTATTAGTTGGGTCTTTGGGTGTAAATGCAGCTAAATAACTAGCTTCTTCATTTAGTTGAAACTGAAAGAACAATTCGAGGTCTGGTATTTGGGTTGGCCTGAGTTCTATTTGTGTATTGTACATGGTGAGTAAGTTTTTAAGTTTGTAATGATCGGGAATTATAAATATAAGCCATAACAATGAAGCCTTTGTTTTATATTTTTAATAATAGTACGGACATATGAAACTGCAGATCAACAACGACATAGAATATATACAGGTTATGCCGGAAAGCTCGCTTACCGACTTTGTTGAAAGCTATTGGATGCTGCATAATAGGTCTGGAGTGGAAAAGAATGTAGTTGGCTTGCCAGACGGAAGGATAGACTTGTTTTTTGCGAGAACTACAACGGAACCGTTTAGTGTTATGCTAATAGGGATAGGGACGAAACCCGACCATGGAGCCATACCCGCGGGAGCGCTGATGTTTGCTATAAGTTTCCGGTTGCCTGCTGCTGAATATATTTTGCAAATGTCTTTGGCACAATTTGTTGACAAGGCAATCAATTTGCCTCATGATTATTGGGGGTTTAACGCAGACATACTTGCAGATTTTGAAATGTTTTGCAAAAAGGCTTCTGAAAAGATACAATCACTATTACCTGGTGAAATGGATGAGCGTAAACGGAGATTGTTTGAGCTGGTTTATGCCTCGAAAGGGGAGATGGGTGTAAAGGAATTGTCTGAAAAAGTATTTTGGAGTTCCCGCCAGATCAACCGCTACTTCAATCAGCAATTTGGTATCTCATTAAAAGTCTATTGCAATATTTTACGTTTCAGGGCGTCATTAGAGCATATAGCACAGGGCAAACTTTTCCCGGAACTTAACTTCGCCGATCAAAACCATTTTATTAAAGAAATAAAGAAGTTCTCAGGAGCTATTCCCAAAGACCTATTTAAAAACAAGGACGACCGATTTATACTATTATCGGCCATCAGGCAGCAATAATTTTGCACTATCAAAAAGATGATGGTATGAAATTACAAGGCAAGAAAATAGCTGTTATAGGCGGAGGCCCTGGCGGGCTTACGCTAGCAAGGCTTTTACAGATTAAAGGTGCAGATGTAACGGTATATGAAAGAGACCTAGATAAAAATGCCCGTGTACAAGGGTCGCCGCTGGATTTGCACGATGAATCAGGGCTTGCAGCTATTACTAAGGCCGGTCTGTTGAATGACTTCAAAGACAATTTCATGGTTGGAGCCGACCGTATGAAAATAGTTGATCCAGTTACAGCAGTTTTGTATAGTGACCATGATACCAAGCCCGGAGAAAACTTTGGACATGAGCATTTCCGGCCTGAAATAGACCGTGGAGTACTCAGGAAAATATTGCTGGATTCGTTACAGCCAGGGACGGTGGTTTGGAACAGCCATTTCATTTCAATGGATAAACAAACTGATGGATGGCAGTTACATTTCAAAGACGGGACTATCGCTTTTGCAGATATTGTAATTGGTGCAGATGGTGCTAATTCGAAGATCCGGCCTTATATCACTGGTATCAAACCGTTCTATTCCGGTATTACTATGTTGGAAGGCAATGTATATGATGCAAAAAATGCAGTTCCAAATATAGCAGCATTGCTCAACGGCGGAAAAATAATGGCGTTTGGCATTGAGAAAGACATACTAATGGGGCAAAAGGCAAACGGTGAAATTGGTTTTTATGCCAGCTTCAGGGCAGATGAGCATTGGGCGGAGAATTGTGGCTTAAACTTTTCTGACAGAAAGCAATTGCTGGAATGGTTTAAAACCGTATATACCGGATGGGGTAGTGCCTGGTATGAATTGTTTGAAAATGCTGCAATACCGTTTATTCCCCGTCCTATATATTGTATGCCACCAGACCAGGAATGGGCAGCATTGCCTGATCTTACAATGATAGGAGATGCTGCACATGTAATGCCTCCTTTTGCAGGCGAAGGCGTGAATATGGCTATGCTGGATGCTTTAGAGTTAAGTGAATGTTTAACAAGTGATCAATATGCTACTGTTCATGAAGCTATTGCAGGCTATGAAATAAACATGCGTAAAAGAGCAGCTATAGCGGCAAAAGAATCACTTGAGAATGGTGAACGTATGCACAGCGTAAATGCGTTGACGGAAATGGTACAGTTCTTTAGCAGTCATAAAATGCCGGAATGAATATCATAGTTTGGGCCATACAATTGTTGCTCACAGCAATGTTTGCCATGGCTGGTTATGGCAAGATCAGTAACAGTAAAGAACAACATATAGCAGACAGGCATATAAAACCAAATAATTCTGTTGTTCCAATCCGTATACTTGGCGTGCTTGAATGGCTTGGCTGTATTGGCATAACAGTGCCATGGCTTACAAACATCAGCCCGGTACTTACACCTGTTTCAGCAGTTGGTTTTTGTCTTATTATGATTGCCGGGATTGTCAATCATACATTAAGGAAAGAATACAATATGCTGCCATTGCTGGCTGCTATACTTGTGCTTTCTGCATTGGTAGCATACGCCAGGTTTACACAATTAAATGGAGGTACCGGTAGATAGCAAGTTACTTACTGAAGTAATCTCCTTTCCTTCATAATTTCTTCTAATGCAGCATAGAGTTTATCAAGGTCTTCCTGTGTATTAAATGCATTAACAGAATATCTCAGGAAAACATGTTCATCCTGCCGCATCACCGGAATTTCTATTTTATAGTTTTCGAAAAGATAGCGCTGCAGTTGTTCGGGTGTTTGAGTCCTGGCAGGTATACTGCACATCTGCCCTAAAAAATCGTCTGTTACAGGGCATAGCGGGGTAGCACCCAGGAGATTGCAGAATACCGGGTAATTTCTTTTTACCAACTCGCGGCAATCGGCAGCCACTTGCTGCCAATTATTATCCTGCATAAACTCAATAGCTTTCGGCACAGTAAGAAAAGCTGAGAAATCACGGGTGCCCTGCATTTGGTGATAGTCGAGGAATTGAGAATGGGATGGGGCAGCACTGTCATAACCCCAGCTTATCACCAACGGGTCAAATAAATGCTGATATTCTTTTTTTACGTACAAAAACGAACAGCCTTTAGGCGTCATCATCCATTTATGGCAGGCACCTGTATAGATGTCTGCTTTCAGTGTGCTAAGGTCCAGTGATATATGGCCGGGTACATGGGCACCATCTACTATGGTTAGCAAACCTTTCTCTTTTGCCATCTCGCATATTTCTTCTACCGGCAAGCGCAAGGCAGTGCTACTGGTAATATGCGAAATGAATATGGCTTTTGTTTTTTTAGTATACCCTTTCCAGAATTGTTCTATAATGGCTTCTTTGGATGTAACAGGCAGCGTGATGGGCTGACGGATATATCTGGCATTGCTTTTTTTGCAATAGTAATTCCAGGTACGGTCAAGTGCGCCATATTCAATGTTCGTACTTAATATTTCATCGCCTTCTTCCAATGCCAGGCTTTTAGCCACAATATTGATAGCGTATGATGGGTTGGTAACATATACCAGGTCATCTGCATTACAATTGACATAAGATGCCAATGCCTCTCTCGATGTTTTTAGATTAGCAATATTATTTACTGCTATAAATTGAACCGGTTCTTTTTCAAGCAATAACTGCCAGTTTTGGTAGTCGGTAAATACCGGTTTAGGGCAGGCACCAAACGAACCGAAATTCAAATAGGTAATACTGGGGTCAAGCAGGAACTGTGATCTGAGATCTTTGTGCGGTGTCATATACTTTCGGGTGCAACGTTTTTCTTATCTAAAACAAATTTAATTAAATAATAGAGCGGCATACCTGCGATAAACAAAACGAAGCCGGATATGGCAGCTGTAGGATTGGCATAAAAAACGCTGATGTTCACCGCAAAATATACCAGGATGAATAATGCCGGCAGCAATGGGTACCCTTTAATTTTATAGATATCATTGGGACTTCCTTCTTTAGATGCTCTATAGCGCAGTATAAAGATAGAGGCAGCAGCGGCCATAAAACCAATGCTATCGAAAAACATTACATGCTCCAATATCTTTTGAAATGATGATATAAAGAATAGTGTTAACAAGATAAACGTGCAAAAAACAGTCAATGCAAATTCCTGTACCTGTGTTTTGCGGTTGATGCGTTTAAATACAGATGGCAATACTTTGTCTTCGGCCATTGCAAAATATACCCTGGGATTGCTCATGAGCCCAACATTAACATAAGCCATTACAGACAGGAACATGATCACTGCCACAAGTTTGTACGCTATTTGACCCAACACAACCCTCGATACATCTGATGCTATGGTAGTAGATTGTGCTAACCCTGAAAAACCGAGCACTTTGTAAAATGAATAATTAACTGCCAGGTATACTGTAAGAATAATGACGATGCCATAAAATATAGCACGAGGCATAGTAGTGCGTGCATTCGCTATGTCCTTGCCAAAGTTCATCGTTTGCTGGTAGCCGCCGTAGGTAAAGAATACAGGTATGAAACAGAGCAAGAATGCTTTGAACATATTACCTGCCAGCTGGGTCTGCAAAGTAGCTACGGGTGGTGCAGTATTATTTCCATCTGTAAAAAATATAGCTGCAATAAGTAATAGCAGCATCCCCAGTTTTATTACCATCAACCCATTCAGAAGTTTAGCGCTGGTCCTTATACCTATCATGTTTATAAAATACAGTATAATAATGGATGATACCGTGATGATGGGTATAGCTGTATTATGCGCAACAGATGGTAATAATACAGGTGCTATGTATTCTGCACCCATAATAGCTACTGCCGCTGTAGCGCCAGCATTGCTCAGTATCACTACCCAATTGACCATGAAAGCAAAACATGGATGATAGCAGTGGGAGAGTATTTTGTAAAAACCGCCGGCTACCGGGTATCTTGACCCTATTTCGGCAAAAGTCAATGCACCAATAAAACTGACAACGGCACCTGTTATCCATGCAAGAAAAAATATGGATGGGGTGCCTGCTTTCTGGGCTACTTCTGCCGGTGCCCTGAATATGCCCATGCCTATTACCAATCCTGCAACTATAAGGGTGAGGTCTAAAGTTTTTAGTTGCGGTTTTATTTTGGATTGTTCGTCGACCTGCATGTACCCGGTGGTATTTTAATAGCCTTTTCAAAATAGGCTAATTCTTTTGATCTTTCAATAAAAAACCGCCCGATAATTATCGGGCGGTTTTGATGTATAATGTTGAAAATTCCGGTCTATTCTTTAGGTGCCTGCCTTCTTACATACTTGGTGAGGATAACGATCATTTGTCCTTCTATACGGCCTTCTATCTGTTCGGTATTATCTTTTACCAGGTGTATGTTTCTTACCACTGTACCCATTTTAGCATTCAGCGTAGTGCCTTTTACATCCAGCGATTTGGTAAGCACTACTGTATCACCGTTATGCAGCAATGCACCATTTACATCTTTATGCAGGTCTACACTGGCATCATTCTCGTGGTCGCCGGTGGCTTTTGCCCATGCCAGTCGCTCATCGTCCAGGTACATCATATCCAGGCTTTCTGCCGCCCATGTTTCATTCTTCAGCCTGTTCAGCATACGCCAGCTTACTACCTGTACACCGGGTATCTCACTCCACATACTGGTGGTCAGCACATTCCAGTGCTTATGGTCCAGTTCTTCTTTTTTGTCTATTTGTGCCAGGCATTTATCGCAAATAAGAATCGTATTCTCTTCGTATCCTCCTTCCTGCGGTGGCACCTCGTATACATTCAGTTTCCCCGCAGCCTGGCATAGTTCACATTTATTTTCGCTGCGGGCCATTAATCGTTCTTCTAGTTTCATAAGCCTGGTTTCAATAAGGCGCGAAGGTAACGAAAACCTTAACCAGTGGAAATCTTGACTTTATGGCAATTTATTTTATTGCATAAGTGTACCCAATCCATAGTTTGCTTCTTATAATAAAGACTAACTTTATTAGTTATGCACTCGCCGGTATGAGAATCATTACAAGAACTATATGGGTATTATCATTTATCAGCTTGTTTACCGATGTAGCAAGCGAAATGCTATACCCGGTCATGCCCATATACCTGAAGAGTATCGGTTTCTCCATTGTGATCATTGGTGTGCTGGAAGGTTTTGCAGAGGCCATAGCAGGCCTTAGCAAAGGGTATTTCGGTAAGCTGTCCGATAATTCAGGGAAACGCCTGCCGTTTGTAAGATGGGGTTATTTGCTAAGTGCTGTATCCAAGCCTATGATGGCCATATTTACTTTTCCTGCCTGGATATTTTCTGCACGCACCATAGACCGCCTGGGCAAGGGTATACGAACGGGTGCCAGGGATGCAATGCTTTCTGATGAAGCCACACCACAAACCAAAGGAACTGTATTTGGCTTTCATCGTTCTATGGATACGTTGGGCGCTGTATTAGGGCCTGCTACCGCGTTACTGTTTCTATATTTCAATCCCGGGCAGTATAAAGCCCTTTTTTATATTGCATTTATACCGGGTGTTATAGCGATTAGTTTTACCTTTTTCCTGAAAGATAAAAACCCTGTAGCTAAGCATAGTTTAACCAAAACAAAGTTTCTTGATTTTATTAAGTATTGGAAACAAAGTCCGGCTGCTTACCGCAAATTATTAGTAGGGCTGCTCGCATTTACATTAGTTAACAGCTCAGATGTTTTCCTGCTATTACGTATAAAGGATGCCGGCTTCGATGATACGGTATCTATAGGAGTTTACATTTTTTACAATATTGTTTATGCTGTTTTCGCATATCCTATTGGTATACTGGCAGACAGGATGGGGCTGAAGAATATCTTTATATCGGGCCTGGTATTGTTTGCTATAGTGTATGCGGGAATGGCATTCAACACAAACCTGTATTTGTTTTTTGTTCTGTTCCTGGTGTACGGCATATATGCTGCCGCTACAGAAGGTATTGCCAAAGCATGGATCACAAATATTACCGATAAGAAAGATACAGCTACAGCCATTGGTACGTTTACCAGTTTCCAAAGTATCTGTACCATGCTGGCCAGCAGTACTGCCGGTTATATATGGTTCAGGTTTGGAATGCCGGCAGCTTTTATCACATCTGCTGTATTGACCGTAATTGTTATTTTATACCTCCTGACGGTTTCGAAACCGGATTTTAAATAACTTAGTTCTTATATCTTAACAGTTATATATGCAGTCACCCGAACTATTAGCTAAACACATAAGGGACGTACACTTTGGTGGTAACTGGACCACATCAAATCTTAAAGATAACCTGGCAGGCGTAAGCTGGCAGCAAGCCACCAGGCAGGTCTATGAGCTGAACACTATTGCCACACTGGTATTCCATATCAACTATTACATAAGCGCGGTGCTGAAAGTATTGCAGGGAGAGCCCCTACAGGCGCATGATAAATACAGTTTCGACCTTCCGCCTATTCAGTCGCAGGAAGATTGGGAAAAACTATTGAATAAGACCTGGGCAGATGCTGAGCATTTTGCAGCACTGGTAGAGCAACTGCCGGAAGCTACATTATGGGAACCGTTTACAGATGAAAAATACGGAACTTACTACCGGAACCTGTTAGGTATAATTGAGCACGCACACTATCACCTGGGGCAGATAGCTGTAATAAAAAAAGTACTCTCGCAGATAGACTAAGTCCGTTATCAGATAAGCATTGGCTGATTTTTTACATCCTCATAAAATTTTGCCATCGTTACGTTTGCATAAGGTATCAGCCATAGAAAGCCTATGCCCAGCGTAAGCACACAAAGCAGTGCCAGTAACAGGAACCACATGCACAGCCCAAACAGTTTCCATTTATAACCGTACATCATCTTCTTACTTTGCTCCAGTACCTCTTGTGGTCTTAGAGACGGATCGTCTGCAAGAATATAAAAAGACAGAGAGTAGGAGAGCCCTGCTATAATGCCGGGTATAATAAGCAGCAGCGCCCATAAGATGATATACAGAACTATGAGCAGGTGAGTGACCAATGCTTTGCTGAAGAGTTTAAACCCGTCGAATATCTGCTCCAGTTGTACATCTTTTCCTCTTGACAGGTTTAAAGAAAATATAGCGGCACCCAGCGCCATCGGGCCGGCAATAATAAGAGACAAAACACCTGCTTTTTGCAAAGCACCGAATGAGCCCATTATTATAGTATATATAAGAAAGGTGCCAATAGCTAATGGCCATTTGCCTTTGAGCGATGCCCTGGCCATATCCATGAGTGTACTGTTTTCTGTAGACATAAAATTTTTTATTTAAACCTACCGGATATATGTACCACGGGAAATGACAAGCCTCATTCGTATATATGATTTGCATCATGTATGGGTGGCCTGATTACAGTCACTGTACCTGCTGCGTAGCATCATCGTTATCAGCTGCCTGTATAGCCATCTTTGCAACAGGTAATCATCTTAAAAACAAGCATACCGATGGAACAGAATGATATAATACCAATGCCGCGCATAGGCGATAGGGCGCCCGAATTCAGGGCTATAACAACGCAGGGCGAGATCAACTTTCCTGTTGACTACAAAGGCCAATGGGTAATACTGTTTAGCCACCCCGCAGATTTTACGCCCGTATGTACTTCCGAGTTTATGACCTTCGCAAAAATGGAACCGGAGTTCAAAGCACTGAATTGCCGGCTGGTGGGTTTGTCGGTTGATGGACTCTATAGCCATATAGCCTGGCTACGAACCATCAAAGAAAAAATAGAATACAAAGGCATGAAGAATATAGAGGTAACCTTTCCTTTGATAGAAGATATAACCATGCAGGTAGCCCGCGCTTATGGTATGATACAGCCGGGGGAGAGCTCTACCAAAGCAGTAAGGGCTGTGTTCTTTATAGACCCTAAAGGTATTATCAGGGCCATCATATATTACCCGCTATCTATGGGCCGCAATTTTGACGAGTTGAAACGAGCACTGATAGCCATGCAGGCTGCGGATACGTATAGTATAGCCACACCTGCAGACTGGCGCCCCGGCGATGATGTGATCGTTCCTACCGCAGGTTCCTGCGGTGTTGCAAAAGAACGCATGGAAGACAAAACGGGCGAGATGACCTGTTATGACTGGTTTTTCTGTACCAAGCCTTTGCCGCTCGAAAATTGATTTTAGTAAATACAATAGTAACGCCGCTCATTGAGCGGCGTTACTATTTACGACCCGGCAACTGCCGATATTTGCAGGTTTTACGTTATTTTGGCAGCATGAAAATTGCTATCGTAGCCGGGGGAGTACCTACTACCACTTTTATTGATGCCCAGGTAAATGCCATGGCTGAAGCGGGAGTGGATATGATAGTGATCGGTAAAAAAAGCGGCACACCACATTACCATCAAAATGTAAGCACGCTTATCATACCTAAGGCTATGCCTGCACAACTGGTGTTTTGTGCAAAGCAGTTGATACAGTGCCGGTTTAAATATGTACCGGCCATATACCGGCATACCAAAAGTTTCAAACATTTCTTTTACGACCTGTTGTTTTATTTGCCTATCCTCAATGCAAAGGCAGATAAAGTACATATCCAGTGGGCTACATTTTTGCATAATAAAGAACTGCTGCTTGACCTGTTAGGCGATAAAATTGTACTGAGCCTCCGTGGTTCGCATATCAATTCCACACCTTTGGTCAATACTGCTGTAAGGGATACTTATGTTAAATTGTTTCCGCGGATAAAATATTTCCATGCAGTATCTGATGCTATAGCTGCAGAAGCCATGAAATATGGGGCCAATGCCACGGCTATTGAAACCATCTATTCATTTGTAAATGACGAACTGCAGCAAAAGGAAATAAAGCCTAAGAGCGGGCAGCGCATATTGAATATCATTTCCATAGGACGCTTTTACTGGATGAAGGGCTACGAGTATGCGCTGGATGCTATGGCTATGCTTAAAGCTAAAGGTGTGCCTTTTCATTACACGCTGGTAGCCCAGGGAGATGTGCCGGACCATATCCGGTTCCAGGTAAAGGACCTGGGCCTTGATGAGCACCTGACCATTATCAATGGTGCCGGCCATAATGAAGTTTTCCGGCTGGTAGCAGAAAATGATCTGCTTTTATTGCCCAGCATGCAGGAAGGATTGCCCAATGTGGTGCTGGAATCAATGGCCGTGGGTACGCCGGTAATAGCTACTGACTGCAGCGGCATATCAGAGGTTATCACCGATAAAATTTCCGGGTTCATAGTAAACCGTCGTGATGCTATGGCTATGGCTGAAGCTATAAGCCAGTTCAGCCGTCTTACCAACGAGGAACGGTTCAACATGGCCTTAGCTGCTAAAGAGCGTATCAAAGCATATCACCGTAAGGATATCTTCGTACAGAAGATGATGCAACTATATAATAAGGATAGCAAATGATAGCAAACGCTCAATTGCAGCTATTTTAAAGGTACATGTTTGTTCTATAATTTATATTATGTTAAATAGATAAACAAGAGGTTTAAACGGTTAAATAGATTTTGCAGCCATTAGTTCTGATTCGCATTAGCCGGACCCTGTATCGCTTCTTCCAATGCCTGCACCCTGCCGGCTAATTCAGCCATAGCCTGTGCCATCTTCTCCAGCACGTCTTTAAATTGTGTATTGTAAACAGACTGGTTCTGGTTGATCTCCGATTGCTGGTTTAAGATGGATATGATTTGCTGCAGGTCTTCCATAGTATTTTTATTTGCCTGGTTAAATTACAGCAGCTAAGCGGTTATTTACATAGTTCTCTAAAATAAAGCAGCCCTCATTTCGAGGGCTGCTTTACAAAACAACTTGAAGAATTAAGAGACTATCGTAGCAGGGTTAAATTGCCCTGGTATTTCTCGTAAGTATTGTTCAGGAAGGTAGCTTCTATCATATAGACATAAACACCTGTAGGCTGGTCTTTGCCATTGAGCTTACCATCCCATCCGCGGCCATTGATGCTTGAGGTCTCGAATACTTTAACACCCCAGCGGTCAAATATGGTCATTTTGAACTTGGTCACATCCTTAGACAGGAATTGTCTTGGCAGGAAGTAATCATTAGAACCATCACCGTTTGGTGTAAATACATTCGGTATATCAATATAGCAATTCTTGAATATCTCTATGCTGTCCTGTGCAGAGCAACCGTCCAGTGTAGCTGTTACAGAGTAAATACCCGGATGACGAACGATGATGCTCGAACCTGAATCTTTTGTATCTGTATTCCACCTGTAGGTAACACCTGGTGTGCCGCCTGTCAGCAGTTCTTTCAGCACTATTGGCTGCCCGTTAGGACAGATGCTGGTATCCTTGCCAAGGTCCACATGTGGTATTGGTTTAACTATTACAGAACGTGTGAACGTAGTATCAGGACATATACGGTAAGTAGCTTTGAAGGTAACATCGTATTTGTCAGGTTTATCATAAGCATGTACCACTTTCGGCGCCTCTGTTATGGTCGATCCATCTCCCAGGTTCCAGATAGCATTGGTAGCCCCTACCGGTGAATAATTACCGGTGAACGTAATGGCCTGCCCGACGCACACACTTGTATCTGATACATCGAATGTAATGGCACCTGTAGAATCTACTACTATCGTATGATATGCCGTGTCCTTACAACCCAGGTAGTCCGTTATTACCATCATCATGGTATCGTTGCCTATCAGGTCGTAAGTACCTACTTTATGGTACCTGTGCCCTACATCTACCTGGTCTGATGTATCACCGTCGCCAAATCTCCAGTAATAGCTTGGTACAGTAGCGTCTTCAAACAAAGATGTATTGAAAAATGTGATACTGTCGTGCGCACATATGCTGTCATCATCAACCAGGAAACGTGCAAACAGCGGATGCAGTACATCTATGCGTTGTGTATCGGTATCGCTACACACGCCATTGTTCACTATCAATACAACAGTGTATGTTTTAACCAGCGTATCTATTTTCGGTAGCGTAGGATATACAAACATCGTATCCCGCAGGGTAAAGTATGTAGCTGTTGTTTTTGCAGCGTCATCAAAATACCAGAAGAAAGTATTGTTAGGATTGTTAGGATCTACAACAGATTGGTTGGTGAAGCGGATCGTATCTCCGCGACATCCGTCAAAATCATGTGTATAGTTGTACTTAGCCGTTACCGCTGTATTTACAAATACATCCAGCAATGTAGTATCGGTTTTACAACCGTAGGTTGACACAGCGTATACATAATACTTGCCGGCCTGTGATGGCTGGATATTGCTCAGTATCACCTGTTGGGTATCTGCCTTGAAGCTGCCAGGGCCATACCAGTGGTATGTACCACCTGCACCCAGTGTTGACTGAGCGATTAATGTATCTTCCTGGCCGGGGCATTTCGGACCTGCCTGTGAAGCCAGCGGTTTAGATGGTGTGATATCGATAAACAGATTTTGAATAGTATCTGTAAATATGCAACCACCGCGTATAGCCGTTACCCAGTATTTACCTGCCTGTGCAGCCGGCGACGGGCCTATAACCAGGTTTGGATCAGAACCGGTACCGTTATAGCCGGCAGGGCCGCCCCATGTATAAGTTGTATTAGGGAACTGGGTAGCATGCAGTTTAATAGTACGGTTGGTACATGCCGGGCTGTCTGCAGTAGCGTTAAACTCGAGACGGCAGGTATCATTTTGAAAATAAGCGCTGTAAATAACACCGCCACCACTAAGAGGGGCATTGTACAAATGGTAAACATCTACGAACGTCATACCCCCTACACTCTGGAAATCAACTGTTGCAGATGATCCTGTATTGCCCGGAGTTATAGCAGAAGTTAACAGGCCATTGGCAGCTTGTGCCAGCGATGCTTGCGGACAACTGGCACCAAATGCCGTTACTTCTGACGGAATAAGCGCATGAGGTGTTCCGTTTATTGAAAAACGCACTGAATCCTGTTCATGAATCTGCACGCCTTCAATTCTGAAGTGTGTAACAGGGGTTGAAAAGGTATACCTGTAGCCGCTTGGGCCCAGGCCGCCAATAAAGTAAGGTCCGGCTCCGCAGGCACTGCCTGATAGAGGGCTGCCAAGAGGAGATACTGTTACAGTAACACCACCCAGCACCTGTATACCACCTGTACTGGTGATCTGGTAATAAATGGCTTTTGCGTTGAAGGACAATAGGCCAAGCAGGACAAATAAATATAATACTTTACGCATTTAAAGGGTATTTATTAAATAAGTTGTTGCAATATGCAAAACAGCACGGTACACTACTTCGCTACTAATATAGGACGAAATTTTAACTTTTTTAGTTGGGTTTTATACATAATTATTTTATTAACAGATGTGCATTCCCATTGTTAATTCATTCTTTATCTTCGCGGCAATGAAGTACCTGATCGTAGGCCTTGGCAATATAGGCCTGGAGTATGATGCCACCCGCCATAATATAGGATTTGATGTAGCTGATGCTTTTGTCATAAAACACGGTGGCAGCTTTACGCTCGACCGGCATGCATATGTGGCCAATGTAAAATGGAAAGGCAAATCCTTCGTAGTAATAAAGCCTACCACTTATATGAATTTAAGCGGCAAAGCGCTAAAATACTGGATGGATAAAGAAAATATACCATTGGAAAGGGTTTTGGTGATAGTAGATGAGCTGGCCCTGCCCCTTGGTACCCTGCGCTTACGGGCTGCCGGTAGTGCCGGAGGTCACAACGGATTGAAAAACATAGAGTTATTGCTCCAAACCAACCAATACCCGCGCCTGCGGTTTGGCATAGGCAATGATTTTCCTAAGGGTAAGCAGGTAGATTTTGTGCTGGGCAGGTGGACAAAAGACGAGCTACCCTATGTAAAAGACCAGATACTGAAAAGTGTAGAGGCCATAGAAACTTTTGCTGCTACCGGCATATCCAATGCCATGACTCATTATAATAAATAAGGGGGCTATATGAGCCCCCTTATTATAGTATACATATGGTGGTTATCTTAATAGTGTAATATTACCCTGGTACCGTTCTGTGCTACCATTCAGGAAAGCGGCCTCGATGAGGTAAATATAAGTACCCATGGGCTGCGCTGCACCGTTCAGGCTGCCATCCCATCCCCTACCGGTTGTGCTGTTTGTTTCAAACACAACACCACCCCAGCGGTTAAATATCTTCATGCTGAATTTGGTAAGCCCACGTGCCAGTAATTCCCGCGGCAGGAAATAGTCATCCGTACCGTCGCCATTGGGTGTAAAGGCATTAGGTATATTGATATTGCAGTTTTTGGTCACCGTTACACTGTCTGTAGCAGCACAACCATCTATATCAACCGTAGCAGAATATATGCCCGGGTATTTTACCACAATAGACGAGCCTTTATCTTTTATCTCTGTATTCCATATCCATTTAGCATTAGGGTTACCGGCATTGATACGGTCGGCAAGAGAAAGCGGGTTGCCGTTCGGGCAAATAGTTTGATCGGGGCCCAGGTCTATAAGCGGGAATGGTTTTACGCGAACCGTATTGGTAAAGGTAGTATCGGGGCATATCCTGTATTTGGCCTTAAAGGTTACAGTGTATACACCCGGTTTATCATAAGCATGTACTACTGTGCCTGCATTTGTTTTAATGGTGCCGTCTCCAAAATTCCAGATGGCATTGGTATTGCCTATAGGTGAGTAATCACCGGTAAACGTAATAAAACCTCCGGCACATATCGCATCTTCAGACATACGGAAGCTTACCGCCCCCGATGAGTCTACCACTATTTCATGCTCGGCACTATCCAGGCAGCCCAGGTAGTCTTTCAATCGCATTTTCAGTTTGTAAATACCTGCCAGGTCGTATTTATGGGTGGCGAGTGTAGCCCCGCTAATGCTGTCTACAACACCGGTAGTATCGCCAAATGTCCAGTAGTATGTACCTGAAGTAGTTACTTTTATTCTTGAATTATCAAAAATATTTATCACTGTACCCTGGCAAATGCTGTCATCATTTACCGTGAAATCTGCTTTTATAGGATGCCCCAGGGTCACTTGTTTTTTCAGGGAGTCTTTACAGAAACCATTGTCGGCCACAAAGAATATTTCGAAAGTCGTATCGTTGTTTACTATCGGGTTGTTAGGGTAATAGTGGTCTACATCTTTATTGGTTTGTGTAATGGGCACAAACAGTATGCCGGTCTTATCTCCAAAATCCCACCTGCCGCTGTGCTGGTTATTATCTGATGTAGAATTGTCCTTGATCTTTATAGAATCATATTTACCGCAGTATTCAAAAACACTGAAACTAAAGTCTGCTGTTACATCCGGGTTCACATCTATTTGTTTGTTCACCGTATCGGTTACGCAACCTTCGGTGCTGATAGCATATAAATGGTATACCCCTTTGTCAGCCTGCTTTACATTATTCAGGTAAGCTTCGTTATTAGTACTGTTGTAGGTAAAACCGTTAGGGCCGTACCAATAGTAGGTAAGTCCTACTCCACCCTGTGCACTGCCTACCAGTGTATCGTTTTCGCCGGGGCATTTAGGGCCTTTGTAGGTAATAGGCTGAATGGAAGGTGTCAGCTTTACATCAAGCTTCACGGTAGCAGTATAAACGCAGCTGCCAAATGTGGCCGTAACCGTATAGTTGCCATTGGCAGAAAATGGTACAGATGCAATAGTAGGATTAGGAACAGTTACCGGCCCTGTAAAACCGGGACCCGTCCAGCTATACGTGGCACCGGGTATAAAGGTGCTGCTGAACTGTACATTGCGCCCTGTACATGTGGGCAACGGGCTGGTTACAGAGGCGCTGAAAGGTAGTGTACATGGCTGCGCCCATACCGTACCGGTAAGCACGCAAAAGACTGTAATAAGGTAGAAGAGACGTAATGACATAATACGGGCTTTTGCATATAGACGGTATTTGCCCGTAGAAGGAAAGTGACAATGTCATTTTTTTTTAAAACAATTTCATTTAGAATAGACATTATTAATTGTTGATTAATAATGAATTAGAGGACTGATGATAACCATCTCACCACAAATAAAAAAAGGTAGCACGTTTCCGTACTACCTTTTCATTTCAATATGCTCAGCAATTAAGCGCTTACTTTATTGCCTTTTGTTTTTGCTATTACTTCTTCTTCAATATTGCGCGGTGCTGGTGAGTAGTGGCTGAATTCCATTACTGAAGTAGCACGGCCTGAAGACAGTGAACGCAGTTGGGTTACATAACCGAACATTTCGCTCAGTGGCACTTTAGCTTTGATAACCTGCAGGTTGTTACGGCTGTCCATACCTTCCAGCATTGCACGACGACGGTTAAGGTCACCTGTTACATCACCCATGTATTGGTCAGGAGTTACAACTTCTACTTTCATGATCGGTTCCAGGATGATCGGCTTAGCCTTACGTCCTGCTTCACGGTAGCCAGACTTAGCGCAAAGCTCGAAAGACATTGCATCAGAGTCAACCTGGTGGAAAGAACCGTCGAATACGCGAACCCTCATGCTCTCAACAGGGAAACCTGCCAGTACACCGTTAGTCATAGACGCTTCAAAACCTTTCTGTATAGCCGGTACGAATTCACGAGGGATAGATCCGCCGAAGATATCGTTCACGAACTGGAACTGGCCTTTACCTTCTTTCAGGAATTCTTCGTCAGCAGGTCCTATTTCAAACTGGATGTCGGCGAATTTACCACGACCACCGGTTTGTTTCTTGAACACTTCACGGTGTTCAATTTTCATAGTGAATGCTTCTTTATAAGCAACCTGAGGAGCACCCTGGTTGATCTCTACTTTAAACTCGCGACGCATACGGTCTACGATGATCTCCAGGTGCAATTCACCCATACCGCTCAGGATAGTCTGGCCGGTATCTTCGTCGGTTTTTACACGCAGTGTAGGATCTTCTTCTACCAGCTTGGCGATAGCCATACCCATTTTATCAACGTCGGCCTGTGTTTTAGGCTCAACAGCGATAGAGATTACCGGTTCCGGTATGAACATGTTCTCCAGAACGATCGGGTGTTTCTCATCACAAAGGGTATCACCTGTTTTGATATCTTTAAAACCAACAGCAGCACCGATATCACCAGCTTCGATGAAATCTATCGGGTTTTGCTTGTTAGCGTGCATCTGCATGATACGGCTGATACGTTCGTTTTTACCGCTACGTACGTTCAGTACATAAGAACCTGCATCCAGGTGGCCTGAGTAAGCACGGAAGAACGCCAGGCGGCCTACGAAAGGATCGGTCATGATCTTGAACGCCAGGGCAGCAAATGGTTCTTTTGCATCCGGTTTACGTGTCAGCTCTTCACCGCTGTCCGGGTCAGTACCTTTGATAGCTTCGATATCTACCGGGCTAGGCAGGTAACGGATCACCGCATCCAGTGCAGTTTGTACACCTTTATTTTTGTAAGCGCTACCACACAGCATCGGGATGATGCTCAGGTCGATAGTTGCTTTACGGATAGCTTCGTGAATTTCGCTTTCAGATATGCTGTTCGGATCTTCGAAGAATTTCTCCATCAGGTGCTCATCGTATTCAGCTACTGCTTCTACAAGCTGTGCACGCCAGTGGTTTGCATCATCAACCATATCAGCAGGTATATCACCTTCTGTATAGGTCATACCTTGTGTAGCATCATCCCATATTACTGATTTCATACGGATCAGGTCTACCACACCTTTGAAATTATCTTCTGCACCGATAGGCAATTGCAGCGGTACTGATTTAGCACCCAGCATGTCGCGTACCTGCTGTACCACCATCAGGAAGTCAGCACCGATACGGTCCATTTTGTTTACGAAACCGATACGTGGTACACGGTAACGGTTTGCCTGGCGCCATACTGTTTCAGATTGAGGTTCTACACCGTCAACCGCAGAGAACAAGGCAACAAGGCCATCCAGTACACGCATAGAACGCTCTACCTCTACGGTAAAGTCAACGTGGCCCGGAGTATCGATGATGTTGAATTTGTATTTTTTAGAATCCGGCGTAGGCTTACCTTGTACGGTAGGAAATTGCCAGAAGCAGGTTGTAGCGGCAGAGGTAATGGTGATACCACGCTCTTGCTCCTGTGCCATCCAGTCCATAGTAGCAGCACCTTCGTGCACCTCACCTATCTTGTGGTTTACACCTGTGTAATAAAGGATACGTTCTGTAGTCGTGGTTTTACCGGCATCGATGTGCGCTGCAATACCAAAGTTGCGCTGTAAGCGTAAGTCTGCCATTGTTAATGAATTATTGAATTAAGATTATACGTTTTCAAAATTGAGGTGCAAAGGTAAGGAAATTTCTCAATAGGAAATTGTCATGCGAGCCTTTTATTTTATAGATAATACAACGGCTCAACTCCCCCTTTCCCGGGCATGAAGTTAGCAGCTTGTTAAGCCTCTGTGCAAACATTAGTTTTAACAGTACTATAATATTTACAGGTAATAAATTTGCGATACACAACACATTAAAAAGCACAAAGGAAACAGATTATGAGATCAAAGTTCATTCCCGTAGTTCTTACGGCCGCCCTTACCTCTGTAGCTACCTTATATATAGCAGGCCGTATGCAGGAGCGCATACCCTATTTTGCCGAAGCGCCTTCCTCAAAACAGTTGCCGGTAAACTATGCCCGTTTTACAGATGGAACGGTGCCTAAGTCTACCCCGGCGGTAGATTTCCAGAACGCTGCCGAGGCCTCTACCAAGGCCGTAGTACATGTAAAAACACAGATAAAAGCCCGTACCGTAGCTGCCGATGATGTTTTCGGGCGCATGTTCGGGCAGCAATATTATATGCCGCCACAGGTAGGCTCGGGTTCGGGGGTGGTTATATCGCCCGATGGCTATATAGTTACCAACAACCACGTGGTAGCCGGTGCCGATGCCGTTACCGTCACTTTTAATGACAGGCTGACAGCCGAAGCCAAAGTGATTTCAACCGATGCTTCAACTGATATAGCGGTACTGAAAGTAAATGAAAAGAACCTGCCATATATGGAGTTTGGCAACAGCGATGATGTAAGGCTGGGACAATGGGTACTGGCGGTTGGTTATCCCCTCACCCTCGATGCCACCGTTACTGCCGGTATCGTTAGTGCCAAGGGCCGTTCCATAGGTATCAACCGTACCCAATCGGCTTCTGCCATCGAGTCGTTTATACAAACCGATGCTGCCGTAAACCCGGGTAACAGTGGTGGTGCCCTGGTGAATACCGATGGGCAACTCATAGGTATCAACTCAGCTATCGCCTCCCCTACAGGTTCGTATGCAGGTTATTCTTATGCCATACCTTCTAATATAGTACGCAAGGTGGTAAATGACCTGGTACAGTTCGGATCGGTACAGCGCGGTTACCTGGGTATTGAATACCTCGACCGTAAAACCGTTTCTCCGCAAAAACAGAAAGAACTAGGTATAGACCGTACCGAGGGTATATATATAGCAGGCGTACTACCCGATGGTGGTGCTGCCAAATCGGGACTGCAAAAAGGTGACTTTATTACGGCCATCAACGGCCAGCCGGTAAATACCGAGCCTGAACTGATGGAGCAGGTAGCCAGGTATAAACCCGGTGATAACCTGAGTGTTACTTATTTGAGGAATGGTAATACCAAGACCACTACCGTGGCCTTGAAGAAGCAGACCAACGAGGCTATAATGCTGGGTGCCAGCTTCAAATCGCTGACGGCCGAGGAGAAAAAGAAGTACGGCATTAATGGTGGCATAGTGGTAAGTGATGTGGGTAAAGGTGCCCTGGCCAAACAAACCCAGATGAAGAACGGCTTTGTAATACTGAGCGTGAACGACCAGCCGGTAGGTTCTGTGGCAGAGTTGCAGGGCATACTGGCCAGCCAGGCAGGTAATATACAGCTGGGCGGCTTCTACCCCGGTGCACGCGGTATGTATTATTATGGTATCAGCAATGTGGTATCAGGCAACGAGCAATAGGGATTTATATATTAAAATAAAACGATAGCCTTTCCCGAAAAGAAAGGCTATCATTTTTCAACAAATAGCTACTGTAAAACGTTGCAGGGTTTGTACGTATTTTATTAACTTCAAACTGATAACATTTTCCGTTCGTAATTAGTAAAGCAGCGTAGAATAATTATTTTTGCAAGCCAAATTGAATAAATTAAGATAGTGAGACCCGTTTATATTACACGTCTTTCAAAATATTTACCCAACGCCCCTGTTGGAAATGATGAGATGGAAGAAGTGCTGGGCATGGTTGGCAACAAACCATCGAAAGCACGCTCGATAGTGCTGCGCAACAATGGCATCAAAACCCGCTACTACGCATTGCGTGATGGTAAAAGCACGCATACCAATGTAGAAATGGCGGCAAACGCGGTGAAAGCCTTGTTTGACGATAAAACGCCTATATCTAAAATGGAGATACTGGCCGTGGGTACCAGCTCGCCCGAGCAGGTATTCCCCTCACAGGCTTCTATGATACATGGCGCACTGGGTATTCCGCAAAGAGTAGAACTGATATCGGCTGCGGGCACCTGCTGCAGCAGTATACAGGCACTGAAATATGCCTTTATGGCCATAGGCAGCGGCATGGCCGAAACTGCTGTAGGCGTAGGCTCTGAAAAAATGAGCACCTGGATGCATGCTTCGCGCTTTGAGCACGAGGCAGAGAACCTCTCGCACCTGCAGGAGAACCCTTATATAGCTTTTGAAAAAGACTTCCTGCGCTGGATGCTGAGCGATGGCGCAGCGGCAGCATTGCTGCAGTCTGAACCGAATAAAGACGGACTGTCTATACGTATAGAATGGCTGGAGACCACTTCTTTTGCCAACGAACTGGAGACCTGCATGTATGCCGGTGCTGTAAAGCAGCCCGATGGCAGCCTGAAGGGATGGAACGACCTGGACGTAGACGACTGGACGAATGAAAGCGTTTTCTCTGTAAAGCAGGATACCCGTATACTGGGCGAGAACATTGTACCGAAAGGCGGTATATACCTGGCAGAGCTGATGCAAAAGCACAACCTGACGGTGGATATGGTAGATTACTACCTGCCCCACATGTCCAGCGAGTTCTTTAAAAAACAGATATACGAACACCATAAGAACATAGGTATGGATATACCTTATGAAAAATGGTTCTATAACCTGCCTAAAGTAGGCAACGTGGGCAGTGCATCGGCCTACCTGATGCTGGAAGAAATGATGAACACAGGCATGCTGAAAAAAGGCGACCGCCTGCTGGTAATGGTACCTGAAAGCGCGCGTTTTGCGTATGCTTATATGTACCTTACCGTTGTATAAACGGCTTACATGAAAAAGAGGATACTTGTACTGTACTATTCACAGAGCGGACAATTAAGGGACATACTGGATAGTATCACTTCTGATATTAAGGACAAAGCCGAGATAGACTATGCTACCATAGAGCCGGTAATACCTTATGCCCTGCCCTGGAAGGCATCAACGTTTTTCGATACGATGCCCGAAACGGTACAGCACATACCCATAGCCATGAAGCCCCTGCCCGAGGTGATAAAGAACAAGGATTATGATCTTGTCATCTTCGGTTACCAGTCATGGTTCCTCAATCCTTCTTTACCCATCAGTTCGTTTTTGCAAAGTGAGGATGCACAGTTTTTGAAAGGGAAAAATGTACTGACCGTAATAGGCTGCCGCAATATGTGGCTGCACGGGCAGGAAAAAGTAAAAGAATATTTTCAGCAGATAGGTGCTAAGCTGGTAGGCAATATTGTACTTACCGATACCAATCCCAATCTTATTTCCGTACTTACCATTATACGCTGGTCTTTCCAGGGACAGAAAGAAGCATCGCGCTTCCTGCCTGCTGCCGGTGTACAGGATAATGATATACGCCGTGCATCGCGCTATGGTATGCCTATACTCAAACACCTGGAAGCGGACAAACTCGACGACCTGCAGAATGAATTGCTGATGATAGGCGCTATACAGCTAAAGCCCGGGCTTATCATTTTGGAAAGGCGTGGTGTTACCAATTTCCGTAAGTGGTCGAAGTTCATACGCGATAAAGGTGGCCCCGGTGCACCCGAAAGACAAGGACGCGTTACCATGTTCAAGCGACTGCTGATAGTGGCCATCTTCATACTCTCGCCTATTTCTTCGTTCACAGCATGGATACAACTGCAACTGCAAAAAAGCAGCCTGCTCCGCGATGTGGAGTACTTTAAAAAACTGGAACTGGTACCGGGAAAGTTTTAGGGTATTTAGGATAGCACATCTACTTGCTCCTTTCTTCCCGTCATTGCGAGGAGGTAAGCCTATCCTTGTGCGTTTGCACCGACAAAGCAACTTCTCTCCGTGGAGTTAATCTCGCGAAATGAGTATCCACATTATGCAAGCCCGTATTAGCGCGAGATTGCTTCGCTATCGCTCGCAATGACGTGTGTTGTTGTATGTCATCCTCGCCTGCTTCCATTACTTACCCTTCTCCCCGTCATTGCGAGGAACGAAGCAATCTAGTCACGCGATGCTTGCACTCATATAGTATCCTGCGTTTGGATTAGATTGCTTTGTCAGCCGCCACTGCACAATGCCCGCCGGGCTTCCTCGCAATGACGTGTGTTGTTGTATGTCATCCTCGCTTGCTTCAATTACTTACCCTCCCTCCCGTCATTGCGAGGAGGAATCGACGAAGCAATCTCGCGAAATGAGTATCCAGGTTATTGAGAGAATCATTCCCCCTTCCTTATCTTTAAAACCATGTCTAAAGGAGGTGCCGTATATATAATGTCCTGCCCGGATAAAACAACATTATATGTTGGCGTGACTGCAGACCTCTTTAATAGAGTTATCCAGCATAAAGAAAAATTTCATCCTGCAAGTTTTACCGCAAAATACAACTGCTCGCTGCTGGTATACTACAAATGGTTTGAGGGCATTGAGGAAGCTATTGCCGAAGAAAAACGTATAAAAGGTGGCAGTCGTAAAAAGAAAGTTCAGTTAATAGAAGCATCAAATGCAGGTTGGAAAGATCTGTTTGATTCAATAGACCCTTTATATTAATCAGCACTCATTACGCGAGATTAGCTCCGCTGAGAGAAGTTGCTTCGCTGTCGCTCGCAATGACGTGAGGGGTACTACTGCTTCTTCATTACAAACTTCGCTACATCGGTGTAGCGCTCTGCCGACTGGGCGTAGATGATGTACAGGCCGTTCTGTTCCTTGTTCAGGTCTATGCTTACCTGCTTTTTATCTACAGGCATAGATACTACGGTCTGACCTATGGCGTTATATATCTTTACGTAAGTGTAGGTGTGGTTATCGTCGAAGCGGATGTTGAGCACACCGGTGCACGGATTGGGGTACAGCATGGTCTTATCTATATGCTGGTACACAGGCGCTACATCGCCCTTGCCCGATTGTGCAAATGCATTTACCGAACCCATTATGGCTATTGCTAACGCTGCAGTGCTGTATATCTTCCTCATAGGGTAATGCTTTCGTAGTACAAGATAGCTAAATATTTAATAAATCATGCCATAAAGGCGCTGAAACGGTATTAAACCTTTATTAACCCGGCAAATTCACCCTTTCCAGCAGCTCCAGTACCCCATGTTCGAAGCTGATAATGTCTATAGCCGCTACCCTGCCTTTTATGGAAAAGTCCTGCGCATTCCATTCGTCCACCATGCGTTTTATCTCCTGCTTATCGGTGCCGTTGGCTATTTCTATATGCGGTATATAGTCTATATCCAGGCGGTGATGGTGGGCCAGCCTGCCGCTGTATAGCTTGTCGTGCAGCCTTACCAGTTTGCTATAACCCTCGTCGGGCACCAGGAAGGCAAAATAGTTTTCGCTGAAACTATCTTTATTGATGGTACAACATTGTAGCGCGAACGAAAATGCCTTTGTGCCCTGCAACTGTTGTTTTATTTCCGCAACAAAATCTTCGCGGCTATGGTCATCCACCATAAACACCAGCGTAAAATGCGGGTCTATCATGCTATACAGGCGGTCGTGCTGCCTGCGCCATGCCTGTATGCGCTCATAGTCTGCTGCATTGTCCAGCTGCGGGTAGGCTACTACGTATAGTCTCATACCGCTAATGTAAGTATGTTTTTATATGACAATAAAATAAATCACGCACCTGTTGCGTATATTTAATATACAAAAATCCCTACGGCTCTATGTCCAGGCATACTATTATCCTTTCATTGTTCATTGTACTGCTGGCAGCCTGCAGTAAAAAAGACAAACCACAACCCGGTACTACTTACAACTATACCAGCACCATCAAGGTACGCAACCATATGGACGATGCCATCAACCTGGCGTTTTATAAAACCCGCAATGATTATATACACAACATAAACCCCATAGCTACTGCACATATAGCGGTGGGAGATGTGTACAGTGCTACTTTTACCAATGCTGCCGATTCGGTACTGTACTACGACTGGTATACCGACGACCATTTATACAGCAACTGGGGGCAAAATCATTATTTCAATGCCATAATACTACTCAAGGGCACCGCCGGTGACACCGATGTAACGGTCCGTTACGGTTATGATTACTGGACGGCACTTGCCAACAAAGCGGGAGACTCGCTGGTGATAGAGCCATACTATAACTACGACTATGGCATGCGCGATTATCTTATCCACTTCAACAAGGTAGAGACCAAATGGCGTTGCGTGTATTGCTATTTCTACAACGGTACACTCGACTGGAAGACAGCGCCGGACTGGCAGAAGGATATGCGCATGACCATAAGGAAAGATCAGCAATACTTCTTCACCGGTTTCGATGCCTACGCAACACCCCTGGATATTGAGGGTGGCATTACAAGGTTCCAGCCGGTTACAGACCAGTTTACGCCCGGCACCTGGTATATACAAAACTGGAACAACAATAAAAGTAATGCAAGCTATATACGCGTACGCCACCACCCTGCCGGCACCGATACGCTGGAGGTACAGTACAGTAACGGCTACTATTATTTTACCGAAGAATAGATCTCGTTTTCCAGCAGCCAGTCGGCTATATCGTAGCCGGTGCTGAAGGTGCCTGTTTCTAATAGCCTGCTCACCCTGCAGCCGGGTATGCCTGCCGCTACAGCTGCCCAGCGATCGTACACACCGGCATCGGGGTACAGTATTACCTTGTGGCCATGCAGTACTTTGCAGCGTGCAGTGCTAAGGTTGCCCACACTGCCGCTGGCCAGCCACAGGTACTGCGGCATAAGCGCTGCTGCCACCAATGCGGTCTTTTCACTTTCTACTATGGCTACGGGCAGCGTATTACCCTTCAGCAGGTGCTCGCCAAACAAACATTGTACCAGCGTATAATTGTCTTGCTGCATAATGCGGTGTACCCAGCTTATATGGTTGTAAGGCTGCTTTACCCGCCTGCCGCTATGCGCATCATACAGCATTACCTTACCGCCGCGTATGCGCCCGCCTATATCGCGCTGCCAGAAAACGGTGCTGCCCGGCCAGTACTTGTGCGTGCCCACACCATAGCGCTGTACCAGTGCAGCTACTACTGCCGCACCCAGCTTGCCCGCCAGGAACTGCACCAGGTGATTGTGCTCATAGCCCGCCATGGTGCTGCTATATACTTCGGTAGCCGTGACCGATGCCACCAGTGCAGGCGGTGTATACACCGGTGCATTAAAGACTTTTTCTTTTTCATTTTTTCTTCCTGCTTTTTTATGGTAGCCGCATTCCACCTCGCGGTTGCAGCGGCCTATATCATCGCCCAGGTGTTGGTTAGTGTAGGTATCTATATAGCGTACAAACACACGCTGCTTCCCGCACTGCGGACAAGTATAACGGCTGCCCACGCCCTTATAAGGCTCCAGCCGGTAACGATAGGTTTTCATAGGTTGATAGGTTTTGATGATGATGTGGTGATGTATGGCTCTTACTCCTGTCATTCCCCCTCTCCCGTCATTGCGAGCGACAGCCCAACCAGGGCCGTCATTCCTTCTTACTCCCGTCATTGCGAGCGACGGCGAAGCAATCTCGCGGAATGAGTATCAACGTTATGCAAGCCCATATTAGCGCAAGATTGCTTTGTCGGTGCCGGCGCACAGGGGCTATGCTTTACCTCCTCGCAATGACGTGGTGTGGTGTTCATTGTTTCCGTCATTCCTCCTCTCCCGTCATTGCGAGCGATAGCGAAGCAATCTCGCGGAATGAGGGTTACTCACGTCTAGCAGGTACATGTTTACTCGAGATTGCTTTGTCGGTGCCGGCACACAGGGGGCTATGCTTACCTCCGCGCAATGACGTGGTGTGTGGTTTTCACGATTTTCACACTTTCACGACACGAGACCGTGAAAACGTGAAAATGAATAGTCTTCACTCCTGTAATTATTCCTACTCGCCGTCATTGCGAGCGATTAGCCCAACCAGGGCCGTCATTCCTTCTTACTCCCGTCATTGCGAGCGATAGCGAAGCAATCTCGCGGAATGAGTATCTACGCTATGCAAGCCCGTATTAGCGCGAGATTGCTTTGTCGGTGCAGGCGCACAGGGGGCTATGCTTACCTCCGCGCAATGACGTGGTGTGGTGTTCATGTTGTTCAGTGTGTTTAAGGATTGAACAAATGAACAGGTGAACATGAACAGGTATTGCTTACGAATGCCGCAGCGCAACCAGCGCCGTCATTTCGAACGATAGTGAGAAATCTCCTGAACACTTGCAAGCTGCTTCATAGAACGACTGCACCGCGTAACCCCAGGAGATATCTCGCATGCGCTCGATATGACGGTACTATGGGCTGGTATAAGAAAATTATGATAATTCGTCAGGTAAAAAGAATTGTTTAGTGTCATGAATTAATACCAAATTATCAGAAGATAGCCCAGGTCTAATAGCAAGGAACCGGTCTCTGATATTTTCCGCTTCAGGCGATTGAAAGTACACACGTTTTAGATTACTCATTGCCTGTACTATTTCTCTATCTATCTCTCTATTAAAATACGGGAATGAATACCCAATGACAACTAAAATATCTGTCTTGTTTGTACCTCTAATAGATCGGGAGACTATATTCTTTTCAGAATGTTGCCTTTCCCATGCAAAAGATAAACCTGAAAATAATCCCCCTTGTGGAAACCTTAAGGCAGCATGGCTCCTAATTATTGCATCTAAAAACTCTACATCAATCATACTAAAAACAGATGGACAAAAGTCATACGTTCTAAACCCATTATCACCAACAATATTAGCTGTACCATTCAATTTATAAATTACAAATCTGTCGTTATTTATATGCGTATTGTCTGAAAATTTATTGACTACATTTAGCATAGATTGATTGCGTTCAATTTGCTTTTGATCGCTGTATTCTGTATAAGTGATTTCAAATTGATAATCATAATTCCAGTTTAGTATTCTTATATTTTCTGGGAAAGAATAATATGACTCGTTTAATATAGAGGCGAAAAAAGTATCATAACGTTTGTCATAGCTATTTAACGTTTGTTCGAAAATTAAGAACACAGAAAAAGCTGCTTTTAAACGCTTCAGTTCATTCTCTTGGCGTTTTACATAAAGTTTTTTGGCCAAAGTATCTATACTTGCATGTCTTATGCTTTCAGTGTAAAGCCATTCCAAATCAGATACAAGTTCGGTCTGAGCTTTACGTTTATTGATCTTAACATTAAAAATATCGTAGTATTCACTATCCAAAAGTTTACAATTATCGCTGTTCAGTAAATCTATTACCCCTTTAAGTCGAGTTGGAATTTCTTCAACAATGGGCAGTGCATTTCTACTAGCACCAGCTCCGAATAAATAGGTGATATTCATATTGTTTTCTTTAATTCAAAAATACAATTGTGAGTGTTTTGATAATTATAGGTTGTGGAAATGTGTATAATTTCCTTTTATTCCTCGAGATTGCTTCGCTGTCGCTCGCAATGACGTGTGTGGTGATGCCCAGTAGCCATCCTGCGGTACAAGTGAGTGACACAACGATGCTGAATAGTAGAAATGAAGCTGTGTAAAGAAATATGTTCAATGTTCAACGTGTTCAAGGCACCGGTACTATGAACACGTTGAACAAATTGAACATCATTTTTTAAGATAAATATTCACGGTACCTACACTTATCCCAAATTCTTCCGCTATCTCGCGTTGCGTCTTCCCTTCCCCACTCAGGCGTTTTACTTCGCTTATTAAAAAATCACGGTCGCGCTGGTTGGTATCGGTGATGGGTTCGCGCAGGTGGTCGCGTTCGAAGGAGATGCCGTGCCAGGCAAAGCGCAGGAAGTTGTGGGGCTTCTCTACTATGCAGGTGAGTACTTCGGGGCCTTCGTAGTGTTTCTCGGCGGCGCGTGCTTTTATCTGCTTCAGGTAGCGCATGCGCTTGTCGGTATGGCACTGCCCTATGCAAAAGCTGCTGTCGCAATGGTTCATCAGCGAGCTGCTGCCTTTCAGGTCGTTGGTGGTCATGGGGCGGCTGGCATCGCGCTTGGGTGTGTGTGCCAGCACCAGTATGCTGAGGTAGTATTTTTTCTTCAGCATATTCAGTTGTTTCATCAGCGGCCCTGCATCGCGGCTTCGCTCGGTCTCGGTGCGCAGGTAGCTTATATTGTCTACTATCAGCACTTTGGCGCCGCTGTTTATCACCACCTGCTCTATGCAGTAGGTAAGGTAGTCGTCAAAATCGGCAAAGCTCTCGGGTATGTCTACACCGGTGTTTATCTCTGCACGAAAGAAATTGGGATGAAAGGAATAGTGGTCTTTGTAATTGGCGCTGTAGCGTGCTTCAAACTGTTTGTCAGACAGCTCAAAATCGAAATAGATAACGGGCTGTGCTGCAGCGCCGAGCTTAAAGCCCGGTGCGGGTACACCACGGCTGATGGCATCGGCTATCTGCACGGCCAGTATGCTTTTGCCGGTGTTGGTGCCTGCAAAGAGTATGCACAGCTCCTGCTCAAACCAAAAGTCGTCGAACAGCGCTTGTGATTCGGGCTTTTCGCTGGCCTGCTGCAGCCAGTCGTTGCCGTGCATGATGGTAAACATACCGTTTTTGCAGAAGCTGCCGGGGTTGCCGGTGTTGTCGTCGTCGTTGTGGAGGTCGTCTGCCTCCTGGTTGATAAGATCGATGGGGTTCATTTGTGTAAATGAGGGTTTAAAAGAAATGTGAGAAATGAATAGTCCGTGCGCGCTACGGAAAGGTGGTGAGAAATGATTGTTTTTTTGTACCGCCTTGTGTATGCAATGTTACAGAAGCCCAGCGGAATTTTACCTAAAAAAATATGCACAGGCCATGTGGATAAATATTAAATAATCACATTTATCGACAAAAAGCAAACAAGAAGAAACAAGTGTTTACAAAGCAGGATAATTAATGACTAATCTCATAAAACACGGTGACTATAGTCACACAGGAAATTAATTTTGCGGGAGTACTTTTAATGTATGGAAACGTTCTTACGGCTATTGCAGGGCGGCGACCTGCGCTCACTGGCACGTACCAATGAAGTAGTAGCCCTGGTAAAAGACCAGCGCGATGCAGACAAGCTCTTTGGCCTGCTGCACCACCCCGACCGTAAAGTGGTAATGCGTGCTGCCGATGCACTGGAGAAGATAACGGCAATGGACAATACCTACCTGCTATCGCACGCGGTAGAGATAAAGGGCCTGCTGTTTGAAGCCCGCGATAAGGAGCTGAAATGGCACCTGAGCCTGCTGGTATCGAGGTTGCCGCTTACAGATGCGGAAGTAGAAAAGATATGGGCACAGCTATGTGCCTGGCTGGAGGATAAAAAGGAAAGCCGCATAGTACGGGTGAATGCCCTGCAGGCGCTGTATAATTTATCGCAGCAGGATACGGCACTGCGCAGCCGCCTGCAAACGATAGCAGCGGCCGCAAAACAAGACCATATACAATCGCTGAACACAAGGATGCGCAAGCTGGGGTTGTAGTATCCACATTATGCAAGCCCGTATTGACGCGAGATTGCTTCGTCGTTACCTCCTCGCAATGACGTGGTGTGACGGAGCCTCATAAAACGACTGCACCGCTTACCCCCCAGGAGATATCTCGCATGCGCTCGATATGACGGGTACTATGAGGCTGTGTGTTATAACAACAAAACAGCCCATCTCGCGACAGGCTGCTTTTTAGTTTTTCGTTTTAATTTTTTACTTATACACCATAGTACGCTATCACCTCTTCACCTTTACTGTTGCGCATGGCGCGGTACATGCCGGCAGAGTTGAAGCAGAAATCATAATTGCCGGTAGCATCTACAGCTATCAGCCCGCCTTCACCGCCCATTTTTACCAGCTTATCTTTCACTACTACATTACATGCTTCCTGCAAAGAGAGCCCTTTGTATTCCATGAGGCAGCTGATGTCGTGGGCTACTACGGCACGCAAAAAGTATTCGCCATGCCCGGTGCAGGATATAGCACAGGTAGCATTGTTGGCATACGTACCGGCACCTACTACGGGGCTATCGCCGATGCGGCCAAAGCGTTTGTTGGTCATACCACCGGTAGAAGTACCTGCAGCCAGGTTGCCTTCAGCATCGCAGGCTACGGCACCCACGGTACCAAATTTATAATCAGGATTAGGCGCCATACCTTTCAGGTTATCCCCCTCATGGTCCAGCTGGGTAAAGTCCGAATCGCGGATCTTCACCCATTGGTCGTAGCGCAGTTTATTGAAGAAATAATCGTCGGTAGCAAATTCAAGTCCGCGGCTCAGTGCAAAATCGGCAGCACCATTACCGCTTAAAAATACGTGGCCGGAATGCAGCATCACTTCTTTAGCCAGTTGTATAGGGTTCTTTATATTGCGCACACCGGCTACGGCACCTGCAGACAGGTCTTTACCGTTCATCAGTGCAGCATCCATTTCGTGCAGTCCTTTTTTGGTAAATACAGAACCACGCCCTGCATTGAACAGCGGGTTGTTCTCCAGCTCAGTTATGGCCGCTACTACGGCATCCATGGCAGCACCGCCGCTGTGCAGTATTTCATAGCCTGCATCCAGGGCCATCTTCAGCCCCAGGTCGTAAGCCTGTTCATCTTCTTTGGTCATCATAGCAGGCGTAATGTTTCCTGCGCCTCCGTGTATTACGAGTGTTGTCATATGCTGCCCTTAGTGCTCCTACCCCCTCCGCCCCCTGAAGGGGGAACTTTCATAAAAGGTGTAAGAGAAACGGATTTTTACTTTGTTATTTATTAATATTTTTTGTCATCATTTTTTTACTAACGACTAACGCCTAATACCTAAGGCCTTATTTCAAGTAGGCTGCTGTTATCTCGTCTTTGTCTGTTTCCACTTCTATATGCTCCTGTATGGTAGTGGCTACGCTGTGTCCTACTATATCGGGAGATACGGGGAAAGATTTATGCTTGCGTTCTACCAGCACGGCAATGAGTATTTTCTTTGTCTCATAGTCCATAACCGGGCGCAGTGCATATAGCAATGTCTTGCCCGAATTGGCCACGTCATCTACCAGCACTATCGACTTGCCTGTAAGGTCATGTTCTATGCTTATCTCTTTACCCAGTGGTTTCTTCTTATTCAGCTTTACAGGTATCACGTCCACTTTCAGCGGGCTTATCTGCTGCAGGCGTGCGGCCAGGTTATTGGCTACGGCCAGCCCGCTGCCTTCAATACCAATAAGCGTTACTGCATCTTCAGAACTGTTGTGCTCCCATACCTGGTAGGCCATGCGTTGCAGTTTCCACTGTATGCGTTCCTTGTCCAGTATCAATACACGTTCTTTGGGCATAAATATTAATTTGAGCGTATGGCTACTACAGGGTCTAAGCGCGATGCAGAGCGTGCAGGGATGAAGCCTGCCAGTACGCCCACAAAAGCGGATATACCCACACCAACGGAAAAGTTTTTAAAGGATAATGTAATGGGGAAATCGAAACCATAGGTCATGACCAGGCTCAGCGCCAGCACTACGATGATGCCTATAATGCCACCGGCTATGCACAGCGTTACCGCTTCTATCAGGAACTCCATGAGTATGCTGGCAGGCGGTGCACCAATAGCCTTCTTCAGGCCTATATGTTTCGTACGTTCCTTTACAGTTACAAACATGATATTGGCTATACCGAAACCACCCACCACCAATGCAAAGCCACCAATGATATAACCGATGAGGTTGATGGTAACGAACACCATCTCTATACGCTCCGATATCTGGCTCAGCTGGTTCAGGGCAAAATCATTGCCTTGCCCGGGTTTTACTTTACGTACCCTGCGCAGCACACCTTCCACTTCATATTTTACCTCGTCTATATTTATGCCGGGTGCTGCCTTTATTATCAGTATGGGGTCATTGTTCAGCGAGCGTACATCGGTAAAGGATGCAGCCGCATTGTAGGCAAAGATGATACCGTTATCAAAATCGAAACCGGCCATGTTCTGCCCTACCTTCTTCATAATACCCACCACTATAAACTGGCGCCCTTTGAAGGAAACAGTCTTGCCCAGTGCATTGGTGCTGCCGGGGAAAAGCCCTTTGTACACCTCATCGCCCAGCACTACGGCGTTGGAGCCGCCTTCCAGTTCGGCATTGCTCAGGTAACGTCCCTGTGCTATCTCTATATTCTGTATCTTATCAAAATTGGTGGTAACGGCATACCCGGCTATGCCTTCCAGTTCTTCATCCTGGTGCTTTACAGAAAGCGAACGGCTGGTGAAGCAGAGCGTGGCCACGTCCACATCCTTTACATCGTGCTCTACGGCCCGCAGTTCGGTAAGCGTCATGCTGGGCCTGCGCCAGAACTCCCACCATTTATATTCACCGCCTTCGTCCATCCAGGGCCAGCGGCCTACATACAGTACATCATTGCCCAGGCTGCTCATTTCTTTACGGATATTAGTTTTCATACTATCTAATACCGTCAGCACGGCTATAATGCAAAATATGCCTATGGTAATGCCCAGCAGCGAAAGGAAGGTGCGCAGCTTATTGGCCCTCAGCTCGTGGAAAGCCTGAACTACACTGGTACTTATTATCTGCCTGGCGTTGGTCATCTGACCAGCAAATTTAACGTTTGCAGGATATTTTGCTGCATATATTATAGGCAGGGAATAATAAATTTGCATGTCTTCCAAACCAATATTTTGCGTCCATATATATCCTTTTTAGTCAAGAACAAGACACTACGCTACCCTGATTTCAAGAACTACCTGGTGATGCGTTTCGCTATCATCATGGCGCTGAATATGCAGATGACCATCATCAGCTATATGGTATACCGGCTTACCAAAGACGAATTGTCGCTGGGTATGCTGGGTTTGTGGGAGGTGATACCCGCCGTGGGGTTTTCCTTAGTATCGGGTCATTTTGTAGACAAACACGAGAAACGTACATCGCTGCTCATCTGTTTTATCAGCTACCTGGTATTATCACTGTTCTTCATCATGCTTTCTTTCGGAAGTTTTCAAAAGCAGGCGGGTGTGCAGCTTACGGTATGGCTGGTATATGCCGGGGTATTTATAGGTGGTGCCATCCGGGCTTTTCTTAGTCCCGGTACATTTGCCCTGCTGGGACTGATCATACCCAAAAAACATTATGCCAATGCCAGTGTATGGAGCAGTACATCGTGGCACGCAGGCGCAGTAGTAGGCCCGCTGATAGCCGGTAGTATCATTGCCATCAGCAGTTTCGAGGTGAGCCTGGTAGTGGTACTGGCCATAGAGGTGGTAGCATTGATAGGATTATTGCGCATACCTAAACAGATAGTGCATGCTACAGGCAAGGAGCCTATACTGAAAAGCCTGGGCGAAGGGTTGAAGTTCGTATTCAATTCGCAGGCAGTACTGGCGGCATTGTCGCTGGATATGTTTGCGGTATTGTTTGGTGGTGCTGTAGCCTTATTGCCGGTGTATGCCGATGATATACTGAAAGTAGGTGAAGTAGGCTTTGGGTGGTTGCGTGCAGCACCGGCCATCGGGTCTATCATCATGTCGCTGTTCCTGTTTGTAATACCACTGAAAACCGGTGCAGGTAAAAAGCTGCTATGGGCTATTGCAGGCTTTGGTGTTACCACTATCATATTCGGTGTATCTACCAATTTCATTATATCTTTTGCGGTGCTGATGGCAGGTGGCATGTTCGACCAAATAAGCGTGATAATAAGAGGAACAATACTGCAACTGTACACCCCCGATAATATGCGCGGACGTATAGCGGCTGTAAATACTATGTTCATCAGCTCATCGAACGAACTGGGTGCACTGGAAAGCGGCCTTACTGCCAAGTGGATGGGTACGGTACCTGCGGTAGTATTTGGTGGGGTAATGACATTGGTGGTGGTGGGTGTTACATATTTGAAAGCCCCTGTATTGCGGACCTTGAAACTGGACCCTAATAATAAAGAATAGCTTATGCGGCAACTGCTTGTTCATATCATTTGTATGATAGCCCCGTTATTGGCATGGGGACAAAAACAGGTAGCAGCAACTGCATCTTACAGCAAAATACATACTGAGTGTACTGATGGCGACCGTGCTGAAATTGGTGAAGCTATTAACGGCTTACCTGCATCTATACTTCAATATGTACCGAAAGGATACCTGGTGTGGGATACTTGTCATGGCAACCTTAATATGGATGCGTATGATGATATGATAGTGGTACTGCAGCTGTATGGTGAAGATTCGCTGGCAAATGCTAACGAGGAAAAGATCTATGCAAGACCGTTGCTCATATTACTCGGCCAAAGCGACCATTCTTACAAGCTGGCCAAAAGAAGCGACAGCGCCATGCATACCCACGACCATAGCGGATGGGGCGAGTTTTATAACGGCATCACTATTAAGAACGGATATTTTTCTATAGAAGGCGGCATACATGGTGGTAAGCATCATGATGAAACGCATACCTTCAAATACAATGAAGCGACAAAGAACTGGTATCTATATAAGGTATGTACAGAAGATTGGTTCGACGATCCTGATAATCCTAATGAGGCATTGTCTATTCACAAACAATCTTGCCAAACGGTAAAAGATTTCGGCATTGTTCCATTTGAGCAATTCAATATGAACAAAGCAGATTAGCGTGAAGGATAGAACATAAAGTAAACTGCACCGAGTATCAGCAGGAATGCCACTGCATAATTCCATTTAAAGGATTCTCCCAAGAAAAATATAGCGAACACGCAAAACACTACCAGCGATATGACCTCTTGTATAGTCTTCAGCTGGAATGCAGAATATCCTTCCATACGTCCGAAGCGGTTATTGGCAGGCACCATAAACACATATTCGAAAAAGGCTATAGCCCAGCTCAGGAGTATTAGTTTAAACAAGGGTGTGTCTGCTGTATTCTTCTTCAAATGCCCGTACCAGGCATAAGTCATAAAACAATTAGAAACAAGCAGGCAGGCAATGGTGCGCATACAATGATATTTATTGCAAAGTAAGTAAGAACAAATAAAAAGGCGCTATGGTTTAAACCACAACGCCAATGTATTAAACGTCATTGCGAGGAGGTACGACGAAGCAATCTCGCGTGATGAAGGTAGTTACTCGCAATATTACCCGTGTTATCGCGAGATTGCTTCGTCAGCCGCCGGTGCACAGTGCTGCCCGATGGCTTCCTCGCAATGACGTGCCTGGATAATGGTTATTCCGGTTTAGCATCATTTCTCATTACCACTACTCCGTCAAACACATCTATCAATACCGGTTTTGTTTTGTCTATCTCACCACCTATTATCTTTTTACTCAGCATATTGATGATATCTTTCTGTATCACCCTTTTCAGCGGGCGTGCACCATATTGCGGGTCGAAACCGCGCAGTGACAGGTAATCGAGCGCATAGTCTGTAAACTGCAGGTCTATACCCTGCTGTATCAGTTGTTTTTGCAGGTTCTGCAATTGTATGCGTATGATACCTTTTATCTCTTTCCTCATCAGCGGGTGGAACATGATCACATCATCTACCCTGTTCAGGAACTCCGGCCTCAGCGTCTGGCGCAGCAGGTCCATCACCTGTTCTTTGGTAGCTTCCACTACTTCATCAATATTCTTGCCTTCCAGCTCTGCAAAGTTTTCCTGTATAATATGGCTGCCCATATTGCTGGTCATGATGATGATTGTATTCTTAAAGTTCACCACCCTGCCTTTGTTATCGGTCAGGCGGCCATCATCCAGCACCTGCAGCAGTACGTTGAACGTATCGGGGTGTGCCTTTTCTATCTCATCCAGCAGTATCACAGAGTATGGTTTACGGCGTACCGCTTCGGTAAGCTGGCCACCTTCATCATAACCCACATATCCCGGAGGTGCACCTACCAGCCGGCTTACACTGTGTTTCTCCTGGTATTCACTCATGTCTATACGCGTCATCATATTCTCGTCGTCAAACAGTACTTCTGCCAATGCTTTGGCCAGCTCTGTTTTACCTACACCGGTAGTACCCAGGAATATGAATGAACCAATAGGACGGCGTGGGTCTTGCAAACCTGCACGTCCACGGCGTATAGCATCGGCTACGGCAGATATGGCTTCTTCCTGTCCTACCACACGTGCATGCAGTTCATCTTCCAGGTTCAGCAGCTTCTCACGTTCGCTTTGCAGCATACGCTGTACCGGTATACCGGTGGCTTTGGCTACGTTCTCCGCTATATCTTCCGCATCTACTTCTTCTTTCAGCAGGCGTTTATGCTGTGTGTCCATATCATCCAGTTGCTTGCTCAGCTCCTGTACTTTGGCTTCTTCTTCTTTTATCTTGCCATAGCGTATCTCAGCTACCTTGCCATAGTCACCATCGCGTTCTGCTTTTTCTGCTTCCAGCTTATAGCTTTCTATAGCGGTCTTGGCTTTGTTTATTTTATCCACTATGTCTTTCTCATCCTGCCATTTTGCTTTCAATGTATCGCGCTGCACGGTGAGCATAGAAATATCCTGTCCCAGTTCTTTCAGCTTCTCTTCATCATTCTCGCGCTTGATGGCCTCGCGTTCTATTTCCAACTGGCGTATACGGCGTTCCAGTTCATCCAGCTCTTCGGGCATAGAGTTCATCTCCAGCTTCAGCTTAGCTGCACTTTCATCTATCAGGTCTATGGCCTTATCGGGCAAGAAACGGTCTGTTATATAGCGGTGCGATAATTCTACCGCAGCTATAATAGCCTCGTCCTTTATCTGCACCTTATGGTGACTTTCATAACGGTCTTTCAAACCACGCAGGATGGATATCGCATCCTCCGGCGTAGGCTCGTCTACCAATACCTTCTGGAAGCGGCGTTCCAGGGCTTTATCCTTTTCAAAATATTTCTGGTATTCGTTCAGCGTGGTAGCACCTATAGCTCTCAGTTCACCACGGGCCAGTGCAGGTTTCAGTATATTGGCTGCATCCATTGCACCCTCCATAGCGCCGGCACCTATCAGCGTGTGTATCTCGTCTATAAACAAGATCACTTCACCATTACTTTCGGTCACTTCTTTTACTACACCTTTCAGTCTTTCTTCAAATTCACCCCGGTATTTGGCACCTGCCATCAGGCCACCCATATCCAGCGCATATATAATTTTAGATTTCAGGTTGTCCGGTACATCACCATTAATAATGCGGTGTGCCAGTCCTTCTACAATAGCTGTTTTACCTACACCGGGTTCACCCACCAATATCGGGTTGTTCTTACTGCGGCGTGAAAGTATATGCAGGGTACGGCGAATCTCTTCATCGCGGCCTATCACCGGGTCGAGTTTGCCGTTACGTGCCATGTCATTCAGGTTCTTGGCATAGCGCTGCAAAGAATTGTATTGTTGTTCTGCTGTTTGCGAATTGACCGTACTGCCTTTACGCAGGTCTTTGATAGCAGCTACCAATCCTTTTTCTGTAAGGCCGGCATCTTTCAGCAGCTTAGCTGTATCATCATTTACCTGCAGCAGGCCTATCAGCAGGTGTTCCTGCGTTACGAATTCATCCTTGAATTCTTTCAGCGCTGCATTTGCCCTGAGTATAGCATTATTGGCTTCGCGGCTGATGTTCTGTGCCGGTTCACCATTCTGTATCTTAGGAAGTTTATTTACTATTTCGTCGAGTTTACCTTCAACAAAATTCAGGTTCACATTATTCTTCTTCAGCAGGTAGCTTACAGGCCCATCATTATCATCCATAAGTGCTTGCAGCAAATGGGCAGTTTCAATATTCGGGTTTTGATTATTGAAAGCATTTTGCTGTGCCTGTTGTATGATCTCCTGCGCCTTAATAGTGAAGTTGTTCAAATTCATGTTTCTTGGTTTGTTATGCTAAATAATACTCCCTAAAAAATGTTCCAAAACGCATTAAAGGAATAATTGTCAGCCCCCACGCAAGATTCTGGACAATATGTCTTACTGGTTGAAAATGAACTGTCTAAATGGCTTTTCTAATTGTTCTGCATACCGGCATCTACCCATTTCTCCACCTGCCTTACCTCGCAGGCCGAAAGACGCAGTCCTGTTTGCGGCATACCGATATAACCCGCATCGTAGCGTATGCTGTGTACCAGGTTACGGTTTTGTACGGCTGCTTTTACAGAAGCATAATCGGTAAGCACCAGGCTACCCGAAGGATTGGAACCACTATGGCAACCGGTACAGTATAGATTCATAAGAGGTTGTATGCCGGCAGCAAAGCTGGTATTGTTAGAATCACATGCAGCACCGCAGCTATCATTTACGGCACCCGCGGCTATCCAGTCTTTGATGATGTTTAGTTGCTGGCTGCTTAAAGGTGGAGCATCCTGGGGCATCCGCTCTTCGGTATTGCCAAGCATAGATTCGTATATTTTACTGGCAGCATAATTGCCGGGAACGATGCCTTTTTTCATGATATGCTCATAGCTATCCAGTACATACCCTTCTTCGCGAGACTGCGCATCGTGGCACCCACTTTTGGCACAATTAGAAATAAAAATAGGCAGCACATCGCGCTGAAAACAAGCCGTTGGATCGCTGTGCCTTTCGGAAGCCGGCAACACCCACGCTTTATGCTGGCAGGAACTGAATATTATAAGAATAATGGTTAAGATTGAAACACCCCTGGCTGTATGCATATCTTTTTTTGCAAACAATGTATATACAGTACTTATTTAACTCAGTGATTTTAGTCACCGTAGGCGTTAAATAATATCCAATATAAAATACTGTAATACTATGTCTCCCTTCCAAAATCACCCTGTCGCCTGCGTTATTGTAATTGTGGTTTTATTATTTTGTACTCATTATACACCTATGCTATGCGTTTTCTAAAAGTATTACCCTTGCTCTTTATTGTTGTTCCTGCATTTGCAGTGCCTAAAACGGCCGATACCATCAAACTATATTTTGATATAGGTGTTGCAAAGCTCAGTCCGGCTTCGCAGCACATTATCGACTCGCTGGTATATTATGAAAAACTGGTGCCGGGCAAAAAGCTGGGTATTGTTGGTTATGCCGATTTCCTGGGCGATGAAGCATCAAACGTTGGATTGTCTGAGCACCGGGCAAAAAATGTCCAGGCTTATCTTACCGGAATGGGTATAAAAGCTGAAGATATACAGACAGTGATAGGTAAAGGCGAAGTGAAAAGAGAAGGCGTGACCGGTGCTGCCGGTTACCCAACTGACAGGCGGGTGGATATTATTCCCGGTGGCTTTAAGCAGACACCGCCACCACCGCCGGCTCCTGTTGTAAAGCCTTTAATAGACCTGAGCAAAGTAAAAAAGAACGAGACGATAAAGCTGGACAATATGTTTTTCGAGCCGGGTCGTCATGCTATGAAGCCCAACAGCAGGCCCACTCTTCAGCGGTTGCTTGGCATAATGAAAGAAAATCCTACGCTTAAAATTCAGATTGAAGGACATATCTGCTGTATACCTGCCACAAATACCGACGGTTATGACGAAGACTCCCAGGATTTCATGCTTTCAGTCAACCGGGCCAAAGAAGTATATGATTATTTGGTACAAAACGGGATAAAAACGGATCGTATGAAATACACAGGGTTTGGCAAAAGAAAACCACTGGTGAATCCTGAAGTAACTGAGGAGGACGAGAATATGAACCGCCGCGTAGAGATAAGGATATTGGAAAAATAAAAAAGGCTCCTGGATAGGAGCCTTACTAAAAATATCCATATGAAAAAAGAACACTTTATAATTGTGTAGCTGTATACACTACATCTACCGAGTAGTTACCTGCAGGGTATGCAAAACCCGGTGTAGCCTGGTATTGTACAGAGAAAGTCTGGTTGCCGCCACGTGTACCGTTGGTGATCAGGCTCTGGTTAGTAGCTGTTATATCGCCATAGCTGCTGAATGCTGCTGCTGTAGTACCGCCTGTACCGTTAGCACTCACTTTCACATCCAGTACAC
>JANINW010000008.1:0-2540 GCA_024508935.1 Flavipsychrobacter sp.
ATCATTCGGCAGATTATCCATTTCAATATCGTTCAAGAAATCACTGAAGATATTGTAAAGAGTTATGAAGTAAATAAACTCAGGACTGTTCTCTTTAAAAGCATTCTCAAAATATTCTTGTACTGCCTCAGTTACATCTTTCAGGCTCTCTTCGTTCTCCCAAACTTGATTAAACCAATCCAAGTACGCCGCACTTTGCGGAGCTTCGATTTTCTGAATCAAGGTAGGAAACCCCTGTCGTTGTGTAATTCCCAAGTCAGATGTAGTGAAGCTACTTACATTGGAATATGCTGAACCTTTATCCTCATCCTTTACATGAATCAGACCATTTAACGGGATATTTGCGTGTTTATTGGTTTTAAATGTAACCTTTTCTTTTACCCAGTTTGAGCATTCCTTTGCGATTGCCCTTTGCGTCAATTCGTTTTTTAGTCGCAATTCAAACTCACCACCGCATAAATGAGATTCGTTATAAATATGAGGTATATAGAATTCTCTAGCTTCCTTCTGAAGTTTTTCCTCGATAAAGGTAGGCGAGGTAAAAATGAACCTAAGCTCTTCAATGCCTTTCAACTCCTTTTTCAGCGCTTCGAATGCGTATATCGAAAAAGAAGAAGCAGCAATTGATAATTTGCTTCCTTTTTTAATCTCTACCTTGAGTTCATCCCCAAGGCGGTTATTTACATTATCAATTAATGTCATTACTGATTGCTAAGGCTTTTAATACTTCCACAAATTCGCTAAATGGTCGCCCAGGACGCCAGATGCTTCTACTTATATATACTGACTCTGTTTTATCTTCAAGTTGAACATTTATGTCCTCATGAAATAGAAGGTTTTGTAAGCCATCATCCCAATTCTGTATCTTATCGCCAATTTGGTGGCCGATGTTAGTAACAAATCGGGAGTTCGCTATAAAATAATCGTTGTCTATTACAATATCCTCATTAGACGGCCTTGTGACAACACATAGAGCGTAATTCTCTTTTTCTTGAACCGCAGTTCGTCCCTGCAAGATTGACATTGTAACGTTTTCCTTTCCCTCAGCAACGCTTTTTATTTCTATAAAATACCCTTTTGTGTTTATGATTAAATCGAAGTCTCGCCCTCTATCGGGGTTTTTGATCGTGTACTCAAAATCTAAAGCTGAAACGGCTTCTTTAAACGCGACTTCAGCAGCATCCCCGATGCGCTTCCAGCGATCGATTTGCGCTTTCGCATCCATCATTTCTTTTGCCTTTGCCAGCAATTTGTCAGCACCTAAAACACCTGCGGCTTCCTCGAATTGTTTAATCTCCTGATTTGTTAGTGGAGTTTTTGCCAGTTCGATAATGTCGTCCCAAGATCTTCCCGTACTTCTCATTTCCATGACCTGCTTGCTAAGCCCGTCACCAAGAGCGAGAACATACAACGTATCACGAGCAGCAGAAAACGTTGGCATTAAATTGGCTGGTTTTGAAAATTTCTCATACCAATCATTAAGCGACAAAAACATATCATTAAGAGTTCCACCTTTCTGGACTTTTGCCATGATACCGCCGTCCAAAAATATCTTGTCGATTTCCAATGTCAGTACACTTACTTCACGTGTTCTTAGTCCTTCAAAATAAACCCTTCGGTCTATTAAAAATCGTCGCGAATCTCCCTTCCCTGAAAAATCTCTGTAGATGTTTTTAATTGTCTCATCAAAATACTGGATGTCTTGCTCTGCGAAAACATAATCATCATAAGGCCTGAATATGTCAGTTTGTGTCGGTATTATACTGCGCTTAAAATAACCCTCCTTATTTTCATCATCTAACTGAAAAACATACAATAGAAAATCTTTCAACCAGGCAAAACAACTTTCCAAATCTGACTGGAAATATTCTGCGGCAAAAACGGTTGGTTTTTGTGTTTTCTCTATAAGCTTACATACATATCTTATAGACCAAAGTTCAGCAGAACGACCATAGTTATCATAGTCTACTTTAATTTGTTTGCGTTCTCCAACTTTGGAAGGCAATAATTGCCTAAGAAGTTCATACCACTTATCCCTTCTGGATGATCGTTCACTTCTAAAGAGCGTGCATAAATGCAATATAGCATTTACCTGTCCTTCATTTGCTTTTTCAATTGCCAGGTCGCTAATCATCTCTTTGTTCAAATATGAATAAAACTCTTTGAGGTCAAACTCCTTTATTGCCTTGACACTTCCAAGTTTTCTATTCAAAAACTCATTGTCGAGCGGACGCCCCAAACCTGCTGAAACTACTTTAAACTCATCGTCAATTTCAGGGTGTATACTTACTTTATCCCTAAGACAAAAATTGTTTGCCTCGTTTAGATACAAAGGGTATTTTTCGCCCCAGTGATTAATGTGATTTGTTTCCAGATATTCATAAAAACGCTTTAACCATTCAATTCCAGCATCTGAATCCGTTTTAACTCTGCTTGGTACAAGCTTGACTAGTTCTTCTTCATTAATGGAAATTCCCGTAGGCCATGATGAGGCTTCCTGACTTATTATTTCCCACCATTGCCATACGCTATTTTCGTCC
>JANINW010000008.1:2550-3263 GCA_024508935.1 Flavipsychrobacter sp.
GTGTTTTGATACCAATCAATATTTGAATACTTCTCAACATATTGCGGCAAACCACTTTTCGCCAGAAGATATGTATTGGAAGTTTTTGCCTTTATGATAGCGTTGATAAATTGCAGATAGAGGGCTACAAATTCTTCAATTGCTTTCCTATTCTTATCAGCAACTGGATCTTCCTCGTCTTTTCCCCTTTTTGTACGAATACCGTCCCTTTGCTCTGTTGGATGAAAATCGGAATGTTGTACGTACACAGGTAAATTGAAATTCTCAGTCCCTATAAGTGGAAATTCCTTATACAGAACAGCCTGCCCGTCAATAGGCAGAAGGCTAAAATGCGCTCCGCTTTTCTTCGCTGAGACTGCTATGGTCAACCTTTCATTTTGGGTAAATAAAACACCTAAATCCGCTGTTGTAGAAAGATAGGAAATCCCTTCTAAGGCCGTTTCTTCAGGTGTGGCGGTATAAGTTGAAATACAGGATTCATTGTCTATTGTAATACTCTTAATTCTTGGGTTGATTAACAACGTAAATGCAACATTTCGCTCAAGTTCCTGTATGCCTTTTTGTGCACAAATGTATGAATCATCACTAACTGGGTATGTAAATGAATTCCATTCTGAATCTATAACTTCAGGCGGCTTCTTGTTTATATCATCAATAACAACAAAAGTTTCAGCAAGCAACTTTTGCATCGCTGTCAATGCAGAATTTTCGTC
>JANINW010000008.1:3273-5125 GCA_024508935.1 Flavipsychrobacter sp.
ACCTTCCCCACTTAATGATTTGGTTGACGTCTTATAAAGAATCGCTAAAAGATGAGTTGTCTTGAAAGGCAGCCCGTTATGGCTGAATACAAGTTCATCTTTAGTTAGCTTCACCTGAATATCAATACCATCTTTGCCAGCAACATCTTTGGCATTTTGCAATAGCTCCCATATCCAGCGTGTCTTTTTATCCTCATCAACAGTGTAGAGTTTATCTACATCGTGAATGATTGCCCTGGCTTCGCTCTCGCTTCTCTGCCGTTCTCTCTCTTCTTTGGCATCATCGAAAATCACTTCATTCATAATGTAGCAGTTTAGGTTATTTTATCTGTACAATCTCCAGTAATTGCTCATAGCTAGTGATTTTAGAAAACTTAACTTCCCCACCGCTAATGGCATTAAAGTGCTCACCGGCACAATGGATTTTCAGTTTTTCTATTTCTCTCAATTCAAGTTCTGAGTCTGTTCCTTTTGTCTCTGCAACAAAGTAAATGTGTCTTACCTTATCCTTATCAAAAACAATGGCCCAGTCAGGGCTATAGTTGGCTACTGGTGTAGTTATATAGAAACTCTTGGGTAACTTGGCATAAACAATAACTTCAACACTATTTTCCAAAGCTTCTGCAAAACGGGCTTCAATCTTGGAGTCGGTAGTAAGATAATCATAGATATGCTTTTTGAGCATTTCTGACTGCCTCAATACAGCTTTGTCATTTGTAAATACCGTCCTGGCATCATGCCTTTCATCGGTTTTATGATACACGATATTATTGATGATGAGACTGGCTTTTACCTCGTTAATAAGCTTGCTGCATTTTGCAATAAACTCTTCCGGGTTTTTCCTTACCAAAAGGAATTTTTGTGCACTGATACCTTTCAGAATTTCAACGACTGTTCGTCTCGTCAGATTAGTATTGCTAACAATCTCACCAACAAGATCATAAGTCGTATTAGTATAAATATCAGAATTTAGCTTCTTATTGGTTCTGCTATCCTTATCTTCTTTGAAGCCCTCTTTGTTTTGCAATTGTTCTTTGGTAGTCTGTTGTAATTGCCCACTCTTTACTTCATAAGTTCTTTCAGAAATATGCAGGTCAGCATTAATACGCACTTTGCTATCAAGAATCAATTTATCAGAATCGAACCTGACTTCATAAATAGTTTTCAGGTTGATTTTGTTCCAGATTTCCTGAAACTCCTTTTTATGAAAGTTGGTATTTACGCTTAATGAAATATCATCACGGCCATTTTCCGGAAGTGGAACCCCACCAGAATATACAGATTTCAAAAGACTTGTGATTGCAGCCCTAAATGGTTCCATGTGTTCGGGTAGAGGGACCTTATTTAGCTCAATTAATTCCCTGCCCTGGGTTGTCACTTTATCATCATCGTCCAGCAAATCATTCTTAAACCAGAGCTTGTTCAGCTTTTTTGCATTGTCTTCATCAATCCTTAATTCAGCACCTTTTTCATTCGTCAACAATTTACCAATGAAGAATTCCACCTCCGCTTTTTGTGGCCTGTCTTTCAAAGTAGCTGCAATTTCAGACTGTAAGCCTTTGGCAAATTCCTCATAGCTTTCCGAAGCAATTACAGTAAGTTTATTAATCTCATGCACCTGTTCTCCAACAGTTTCATAATCCAATCGTACCCCGGCATCATTCACGCAGAGTCGCATTCCACGACCTACTTCCTGCCGTCTTCTTATCGTAGCGTCAGAGTGTTTTAGCGCACATATCTGGAATACATTCGGGTTATCCCAACCTTCCTTAAGCGCAGAATGGGAAAATATAAAGCGCGTCGGTTCTTCAAAGCTTAATAAACGCTCTTTGTCCTTCATGATAAGGTCATA
>JANINW010000008.1:5135-6613 GCA_024508935.1 Flavipsychrobacter sp.
GCTTATATCATCAGACTCTGCTTCTTCACCCTTTTTAGCCTTCTTGGTCTCTGGGTCTACCAACCTTTTGTTTTTGTCTATAGAGAAGTAACCATTATGCACCACGTGTGCATCATCACGTTCAAGGTATGTAGCATAGTTACTAGGCATATAACCTTTATGCACAGATTTAGGGTCAGTTTCTTTCAGGTAGTCATTATATTCCTGATGAAACAGGTCAATAAAGTCATTCTTTACAAGGTTGTACTCTTCCTCAAATATCGAGGCATATTCTCCGAGCACCTCATTACCAGATTTATCGTAAACACGATATTTCTCTACTGAGTCAATAAAGAATAGTGAAAGCACCTTAATGCCTTTATCAAAGAGCTGCTTCTCTTTAGTTAGATGGGATATGATTGTTTCCCTTATCTGAATGCGCCTGAATGCCTTCTCATCCAGGTCTCCCAGGGCTTCACCAGCGAATAAATCATTACCATTAATAGTGATCTTGTTGAAATAGCCGTCTATATCCTGAATTGTGTAATTCTTATACTGTGGCATTTCTCCAGATAACTGATGCAGGTTTGCACCTTTTGCCAACTTCTCACGAACTCGCTTTACGCTTGTACCACTTCTGGTTTATTTGTGCTTAAAACAATTTGCTCCAGATATAAATATCCGGTCGTACCAGTAGAACCTTTAAGGCTAATGCCTTTTACCTGTATCTTCTTTACTAGCTTTTTATTGTAAGCATCAAGTGCATCAAGACGGTATACTTTATTATACTCTTGCCCAACTCTAAAAGTTGCAGAATACCGAAGTGTAAACAGGGGTTTAAAATCCTGCATACTCTCCATCGTCTTATCGCCCTCTACCGATTGCGGTTCATCAACAATAATGATCGGATTTGTTTGCGCAATAATGTCAATCGGCCTTCTTGATCCAAATTGATCTAGTTCCATTTTGATGCGTCTGGCATCTTTGCCACTTGCATTAAATGCCTGGGTATTAATAATCATTACGCTAATGCGTGGATTAGACGCAAAGCTTTCAATGTCCTGTGGACGTGATGAATTATAAATGAAGGGTTGAATCTTATGCCCATATATTTCCTGAAAATGGTCTTGGGTCAGTTCAAATGACTTATATACCCCTTCACGGATAGCAATACTCGGTACAACGATAATAAACTTGCTCCAGCCATAATGCTTATGAAGCTCGTACATGGAACGGATATAAGTATATGTCTTACCCGTACCAGTTTCCATTTCAATAGAAAAACTATAACCACTCTTTGTTTTGGCAGGGCGTTCTATTTGTTGGATTTCGGGAATGTCATTTAGACGCTGAACTTCCTGTATGTTTTTCAATATTTGTTGGTCAGTGATATGTATTGGTCTATTACGATAACCAATACTTTCTTCTAACTCATCTTCAAGGTCCAGCAATGGTGCGCCATTCGCCAAAGCTTGTGCCTTACGTTTTATATCAGCAGA
>JANINW010000008.1:6623-8362 GCA_024508935.1 Flavipsychrobacter sp.
TCTCCAAAGGCTGCCCATCAAAGCAGTTTACCACGGCTTTAACCGCGTTTGTCTGAAATAGCTGTTCTTTAAATTGTAGTTTCATGGATTATATAACACGCATTTCAGTATCAGGACTTAATTGTTTTAGCAACTGCCTCACATTTTCTTTTGCAGTATCATCTTTAAAAGAGGCATCTCTAAATACGACACGCAGAGGCTTATGATTTGCCAATTCTTTTGCAAAAGCCTCATCCAATCCTTTATCAAAACAGGCCATAAGTGAGTTTTCAGCAACTTTAAACACCTGCTTTTTAGCAATGCTCAATTGTTCAATACTTAGCGAAAGCGGTAAACCCCAGTCTAGCATTACCTGGGCAAGCAGATCATCCGATGTGCGACCTTCTTTTACGTTGTCTGTAAATAACTCCAGGTTGCCTTGCTGATAATCTTGTGGACGATAATATACGTCTTGCATATTGCTTTCATCTAAACGATAAACTCTAAACCCATAGTCAATATCAGCTTTTGAATCTGATTTGATTTTTTTAGCCGCCCGCCTTATGCGCTCTTTTCCAATTTCACAAATATTAGTATATCCCTGTTTATAAGCATTACTATCCTCTGCCGTTGCTTCCGGAACCTGAACCATAATAAATTTCCTATTGCCACCATCAGCCGCGTTCAACTCTATTACTGCATGAGCAGTAGTAGCAGAGCCAGAGAAAAAATCTAAAAAAATCGAATTAGAATCCGGCGAAGCAGCATATTGAATTAAATCGCTTAAGAGTTCAACAGGCTTAGGGTTTGTAAACTCTATATCACCCATAATGGAGCGATATTTTTTTGTTGCACCGTCGGTTGAATAAGCGGCACCAGCCATAACAGATTTAGGCTTAATTCTGCGTAGCTCACCATGCTGTTCGAGATAGTCTTTCTCGTAGATATTGTATTTTTGACTTCCTTGAACAGGTTTACCTATCAAAGATTCCAAGCGAAGTTTAGCAGTATCTTTTCCCCATCTCCAACGACCATCAACGCCATTAGATTTTTTCGGAAGCGCTTCAATGCTAAATCTTCCACCTTTTTCTAATGAAACTTCGCCTGTAATCGGATCGACATAAATTGGATAGTACATATTGGGCCTTTCGGCTCTTGTATCTGGACCGCCCCTCTTACGCAATTCAATTAGACGATATTTATTTTCATCATCTCCTTCAGTATAAGTCAACACTTTGTCGTCAGGCAGTGATAAACCGTATTCCTGAAACTCGTCAGTTTTAACATACATAAACAATTTTTCGTTAGCAGTTGCAATGTACTTTTTATCATTGCGGCCTTTTAAATTATTTATTACTGTTATGTCAGAAATGAAGTTATTTTCTCCGAATACCTCATCAAGCAATTTTTTCAGGTTGTGAGCTTCATGGTCATCTATTGAGATGAAAATCATTCCTTCATTCATCAACAAATTCCTAGCCAACTTGAGCCTGGGGTACATCATCGTAAGCCAATTGGAATGATAACGTCCTTCAGTTTCCAAATTAGGAACAAGCCTGTTCTTATACTCATCGGTTTGAGCACTTTCTTGCTTAAATTCGTCAGTGTCCTGAGTAAAGTTGTCTTTGTAAACAAAATCCTTCCCTGTATTGTAAGGTGGGTCTATATAGATCATCTTGATTTTACCCAAATAACTCTCTTGTAACAGCTTCAGCACTTCAAGATTGTCACCTTCGATGTATAGATTTTCGGTAGTATCG
>JANINW010000009.1 GCA_024508935.1 Flavipsychrobacter sp.
TAGTTAGTACCTATCCAGCTAAAGCTGTCGGACGCTGCGTGGCTGATACCATATATCTCCTGCTGGTTTTCTTCGCGTACATATTCGGGCAGGTCGCGGTTGATGAAGCCAATGATATATTTCAGGAATTTCAGGTACCGGTCAGAAGGTATCATTTGTTTTATCTGTGACGTAAATGCCTGCTCCTGCCCTACTATTTCCTCTGCCGACAGCTTGCCGTTCTTCACTCCCAGTTCAAAAGGGTTGCCCGATACATACATCTCGTACAGTCCGTATTGGTTCTTCCTTATCCAGTTGTCGTTTATGGTATAAAGGGAGCTTTCTATATGTTTCCGTTCTAATGCAAAGGCGGAAGTATCTGCCACCTTAGGCGGAACAATATTGTCTGATACATTATAAACGTATATACTAAAAACGATAAGAATAAGCAGCAGGATGCCTATGAAGATAGAGAGGCATTTGAACACCCACTTTAATAATTGCATGGGCGCAAAGTTACGTAGAACAGATATTAACTTATGCGCTTGCTTTGGCCTTTCGCTTCAGCGAAATCTATTATATGTGAGCAGGAAAACACTACGGGTTTTTACGGATATAAACCAAAAGTTAGCAGCAACTTACAAAGTGTTCCAATATCGATTAAAATATGATTAAATGTGCTGATTGTGAGGCTAATAGCGCTATTTGATAACACAGCGAATTGCTAATAATAGCTAAATTTGGGGCACAGAGGACTAAACCACCAAACCACCCTATAAACAACTCAATGCATATAGAGATGAACGAGAAATTCATTCCTCTCGTGAAAGATCTGTTCGTACCGCATATAAACGAAGGTCTTATCACAGAGACAAAGATGGTGTACGATGAACATCTTACACTTACTATCAAAAGAGCAGCCCATTGCACCCTGGGAGAATGCTATAATGCATTTCAGCACGTACTGCATGAGGCGAGAAACCGGTACAATATAAGCGTCAAAGACTTCCAGATAGTGATGCCCAATAGCCTGATTGTGACGATGGATGCATTTGCATTATAATTATCCTACAGGCTTAACGCATTCTACCCGGTCTTAAGCATTTTTCAAACCGTGAGATCTCTATGAGCATCCCGCTGCTCATCATATCGTCTTTCCAGGAGGCGCCAAACCTACCTTCTTTATAGGCACCTTTATGCCATACCCTGCGGCTATAATATTGTCCCCATATGCAAGCCTAGGGTATAAGGCTTATTTAATAAGATATTTACAATTTACGGCATGATGTAAAGCATATAAACCATTGAGCCCGTTTACCTACATTTGTTTTAAGGAACGATTTTTTGAATTTTCCTCTTTGACTTTTGAATTGAACTGATATGCAGCATCTCCTCCTTACCAATATAAAACAGCTTTGCCAGATAGAGACCGGCACAGAAAGAAAAAGCCGCGTTAGCGGGCAGGCTATGAAAGTATTGCCTTCGCTGGAAAATGCCTGGCTATACCTGGAAAATGGCCATATACACAGCTTTGGCAAAATGGACGAGGTGCATACCATACAATGCAATGATATAGTAGACGTAAGCGGCCGTATGGTACTGCCTGCCTGGTGCGATTCGCATACCCACCTGGTATTTGCGGCCCCACGCGAGCAGGAATTTGTAGACCGTATCAATGGTATGAGCTATGAAGATATAGCCATGCGTGGTGGTGGCATCCTCAATTCGGCCCGCAAGCTGGCAGAGATGGATGAGCACGAACTTTACGATCAAAGCCACCGCCGGTTGCTGGAAGTAATAAGACAAGGTACCGGTGCTATAGAGATAAAAAGCGGCTATGGCCTAAACCTGGAAGCAGAACTGAAAATGCTGCGTGTCATCCGCAAGCTAAAGGAGAATGGGCCTATAGCGGTTAAGGCCAGCTTCCTGGCTGCACATGCCTATCCGCTTGAATATAAAGAGAATAAAGCGGGTTATATAAACTTAATTATTAATGAAATGCTGCCCCGCGTAGCTGATGAAGGCCTGGCAGACTATATGGACGTGTTTTGTGAAAAAGGCTTTTTCAGCGTAGACGACACCGACCGCTTATTAGAAGCCGGCTGGAAATATGGGCTGAAACCAAAGATACATGCTAACCAGTTGCACAATTCAGGCGGTGTACAGGTAGGGGTAAAACACAAAGCCATAAGCGTAGACCACCTGGAATGCGTAGGGCCCGATGAAATAAATGTATTAAGCTCGGCGGACACTATGCCTACCCTGCTGCCTGCGGCTGCCTTCTTCCTGGGTATACACTACCAGCCGGCAAGGCAAATGATAGATGCGGGCCTGCCCGTATGCCTGGCTACCGATTACAACCCCGGCTCCTGCCCATCGGGCAATGTGCCTTTCCTGCTCACTCTTGCCTGCACCCAGTTGCGTATGACGCCGGAGGAGGCCATCAATGCCGTAACCCTCAACGGGGCTGCCGCTATGGAACTGGAAAACGAAATGGGCACAATAGCCATGGGTAAAAAAGCTAATTTGATCATTACCCGCCCTATGCCTTCGCCTGCTTATATCCCATACGATTTTGGCAACAATCCGGTAGAACGCATGATACTGAACGGGGCCTTCCTTTAAATTAAAAAAGCTTGGTTACCAGCACAAAAGATGCATTTCTTAAAAATATGATTTTGAACGTTTTTAGGTCATTTTTGCCAAAAAACGAACGATTTCGGGTTATTTTTTACATTTTTTGCTTTCAAATTTTACATTTCTAAAGAATTTCGGTTTTTGGCTTTAATGATTACTTTTGCAGTCCGCATTAAAAAATCATTATGGCTACAACAGCAGATATCCGCAACGGAATGATCATCAAACTGGATAACAGTTTGTATTCAGTAGTAGAATTCGGACAAAACAAAACAGCCCGTGCAGCAGCAAAAGTTTGGGCAAAACTGAAAGGCGTAGATAACAATCGTTCTATCGAGCACACATGGAACTCAGGTGACAATATATATCCTGTACGTGTAGAACGCCGCCCTTACCAGTTCTTATATAAGGACGACAGCGGTTTCAACCTGATGGATACTGCCACCTTCGAGCAAATAACCTTTCCTGAAAACCAGATAGAGCGCCCTGAACTGTACAAAGACGGACAGGACTGTTTTATACTGGTGAACACAGAAACAGAAACACCTATGAGCGTAGAACTGCCGCCGAACGTGGTATTGCGCGTTACGTATTCTGAGCCTGGTATAAAAGGTGATACAGCTACACGTACCCTGAAACCTGCAACTGTTGAAACAGGCGCTACTGTAATGGTGCCCCTGTTTGTTGATGCAGACGAACTGATACGCGTAGACACCAAAACCGGTGCTTATGTAGAGCGCGTAAAAGAATAAGGCAGACGGTTATCCCATTATTAATCTTAAAAATCTCCTCATGGAATTTAAGCAAATACAAGAGCTGATAAAGGCTATCAACAAATCAAATATCAGCGAACTGAGCGTAGAAGAAGGTGATTTCAAGATCACCATCAAACAAGCCCAGACAGTAAGCGAAACACAATTTGTAGCCGTACAGGCGCCAATGCCAATGCAGGCCATGCCGCAGGCAGCTCCTGCACCGGCAGCTATACCTGCTGCACAGCCGGCAGCGCAACCCGCAGTAGCTCCTGCCGCTAACGATAACCTGGTAACTATCAAATCTCCTATGATAGGTACTTTCTACCGCAGCTCTGCACCGGATAAACCATCGTTTGTAAACGTAGGTGACGATGTAAATACAGGTTCTGTGCTTTGCATCATAGAGGCCATGAAATTATTCAACGAAATAGAAAGTGAAGTAAAAGGCAAGATCGTGAAAGTATTGGTAGACGATGCTTCACCTGTAGAATACGATCAACCACTGTTCCTGGTAGAACCAGCTTAATTCATAATTCAAAAGTAAAAAGTCAAAATTCAAAAAACGGAGCAGCTATAAATGCTAACTCGGCAGGTTTTGAATTTTGACTTTTGAATTTTGACTTTAAAACTTAAAACGTGTTTAAAAAAATACTCATAGCCAACCGCGGAGAAATTGCGTTACGTGTCATCCGTACTTGCCGCGAAATGGGCATTAAAACTGTTGCCGTATACTCTACTGCCGATAAAGACAGCCTGCACGTGCGCTTTGCCGACGAAGCTGTTTGTATAGGCAAGCCGCAGAGTGCCGATTCTTACCTGAACATACCTCATATAATGGCTGCGGCAGAAATAACCAATGCCGATGCGATACACCCGGGCTATGGTTTCCTGGCAGAGAACGCTAATTTTTCTGAGATATGTGCACAGCATAATATCAAATTCATAGGCCCTACGCCCGAAATGATACGCTCTATGGGCGATAAAATGACGGCGAAAGAAACTATGATAAAAGCAGGTGTACCCTGCATACCGGGTTCTGAAGGCTTACTGCAAAGCGTGGAAGAAGCCAAAGAACTGGCAAAAGGTATGGGCTATCCTGTAATACTGAAAGCTACCGCCGGTGGTGGTGGTAAAGGTATGCGCGTAGTATGGTCTGAAGAAGAGCTGGAACGTGCCTATGATAATGCCAAGGCCGAAGCTGCCGCTGCATTTAAGAACGATGGTATCTATATGGAGAAATTCGTGGAAGAACCACGCCATATAGAGATACAGGTAGCCGGTGACCAGTTTGGTAAAGTATGCCACCTGAGCGAACGTGACTGCTCTATACAGCGCCGTCACCAGAAGCTGGTAGAAGAATCACCTTCACCATTCATGACACCTGAACTGCGCCAGAAAATGGGTGAAGCCGCTATTAAAGCAGCATCAGCCATCAATTATGAAAGCGTAGGTACTATTGAATTCCTGGTAGACAAACACCGCAATTTCTACTTCATGGAAATGAATACCCGTATACAGGTAGAACACGGTGTTACCGAGGAAGTGATCAATTACGACCTGATAAAGGAACAGATAAAGATCGCTGCCGGTATACCTATCAGCGGTAAAAACTACGAACCGGAAATGCATGCGATTGAATGCCGTATCAATGCTGAAGATCCGTACAACGACTTCCGTCCAAGCCCGGGTAAGATCACCGTATTGCATACACCGGGTGGCCATGGTGTACGTGTAGATTCGCATATTTATGCCGGCTATACTATCCCGCCATATTACGACTCAATGATAGCTAAAGTAATAGCCGTAGCACAAACACGTGAAGAAGCTATCGATACTATGGAGCGCGCCTTGAGTGAATATGTGATAGAAGGTGTAAAGACCACCATCCCGTTCCACCTGCAGCTGATGAAGGATGAGAACTTCAGGAAAGGTAATTTCACCACCAAGTTTATTGAAACTTTCGAATTGAAATAATAATAAAACGTGTGATTGGGCGTTGCAAATGATTTGCTAAGAGCAGGTGTTTGCAACGCTCTTTCCTTTTAAATTATATAATTTCGCAGCGTTATATTTTACAGCATGAAGAAAACATTGCTCATCACCGGTGGTGCAGGATTTATTGGCTCTCACGTAGTACGGTTGTTCGTCAACAAGTATCCCGATTATAAGATCGTGAACCTGGATGCCCTGACCTATGCCGGCAACCTGGAAAACCTGAAGGATATTGAGCACGCACCGAATTATGAATTTGTACGGGCAGACATAACGGAGCCTGCTACCATGAATGCTGTATTTGAAAAATACCGGCCCGATGGTGTGATACACCTGGCAGCCGAAAGCCATGTAGACCGCTCTATTGCCGACCCGAATGCATTTATACAAACCAATGTGATGGGCACAGCCAACCTGCTGAACGCTGCCCGCTACCTGTGGAAGGATAACTATGAAGGCAAACGCTTTTACCATGTATCTACCGACGAGGTGTATGGTTCATTGGGCGAAACAGGTTTTTTCTTAGAGACTACTCCTTACGATCCGCAATCGCCCTACTCTGCTTCTAAAGCTGCATCAGACCATTTGGTACGTGCCTATGGCAATACTTACCATTTGCCTTTTGTACTCACCAACTGCTCTAACAATTATGGCCCTAACCACTTTCCTGAAAAGCTGATACCACTGTTCATCAATAATATACGCAACAACAAACCCCTACCTGTATATGGCGATGGCAAATACACCCGCGACTGGCTGTACGTGGTAGACCATGCACGTGCTATTGATATGGTTTTCCATAATGGTAAGAATGGTGAGACGTATAACATAGGCGGCTTCAATGAATGGCAGAATATAGAACTGGTAAAACTGCTGTGCAAAAAAATGGATGAGAAATTGCACCGCGAAGAAGGTACATCTGCTCACCTCATCACCTATATCAAAGACCGCCCCGGCCACGACAGGCGCTATGCTATAGATGCCAACAAAATAAAGAACGAGCTGGGCTGGGAACCATCAGTAACCTTTGAAGAAGGACTGGACAAAACAATAGACTGGTATCTCGCCAACGAAGAATGGCTGAACCATGTTACGTCAGGAGATTATCAAAAATATTATCAAGAACAATATTCATAATGAAGGGCATTGTATTAGCAGGAGGGTCTGGAACCCGCCTTTATCCATTGACCATTGCCGTCAGCAAACAACTGATGCCGGTGTATGATAAACCGATGATCTATTATCCGCTGAGCACTTTGATGCTGGCGGGTATCAACGAGATACTTATTATTACTACGCCGGAAGACCAGGCAGGTTTTAAAAAGCTATTAGGCGATGGCAGCCAGGTAGGTTGCCGTTTTGAATATGTAGTGCAGCCCAGTCCCGATGGACTGGCGCAGGCATTTATACTGGGCGATGAATTTATCGGTAACGATTCAGTAGCACTGGTACTGGGTGATAATATATTCTACGGCTCGGGCATGGGTACTTTGCTGAAGAATAAGGTAAACCCCGATGGTGCCGTGGTATTTGCTTACCAGGTAGGCGACCCGGAACGTTATGGCGTAGTAGAGTTTGACAAAGGCTTCAAAGTACTAAGCATTGAAGAAAAACCAGCACAACCTAAGTCGAACTACGCAGTGCCGGGCTTATATTTTTATGATAACGATGTGGTAGCTATTGCTAAGGCTATAAAGCCATCGCCGCGCGGCGAACTGGAAATAACCGACCTGAACCGCGTGTACCTTGAAAAAGGCAAGCTGGAAGTGGGCGTGCTGGACCGCGGCACCGCATGGCTGGATACCGGTACTTTCGATTCTCTGCAGGAAGCCGGGCAATTCATTGAAGTGATAGAAAAACGCCAGGGGCTGAAGATAGGCTGTATAGAAGAAGTA
>JANINW010000010.1:0-797 GCA_024508935.1 Flavipsychrobacter sp.
TCAATGGTGAATGTCTTGGTACCAGTAGCAATGGAGTTAGTAGTAGAGGATGTGGTAGCCCAAGTAGTAGTTACTGAGGGTAGATCGAGGTTGATGTCATGCTGAACACCATTGCCTGAGTATGTGCCTACGTTGGTGTTGAAGTACTTGATGTACTTGATCTTGGAGACACCATCTGGGACATACATCAGAACTGGAGTGGAATTATCCAAGGAAGGTTCAAGCTGGAAGAGTTCATAATGATCTGGGAGATCACCACGAGCAACAATGTCGAAGTACTTGTTCTCAATGATCTTGGCAACTTGGAGAGACTCTGTGGTATCGGAGATCGAGTTGACCTCGTCAGAGCCCATTGCAGAAAGAATGTTCTGCGTCATATCTAAAAGTGTGTATCTCATTTACGTGTCCATTTGTTCACAGCAAAGTTGCCGAACAAGAAAATCATAACTGCATAAGGAAGGAAGGCTAGTCCAGTCTCTTCTTTCAAAGGACTGACTCCCCAGACTAGCCATGGATATCTAAGGTCTACAATCTTATCCCAGACAATTAGGGCAGTCCAAACGGCTACTGGGAATTGAATAATGTCTCTGGTAAGACGAACACCGATGTCATCCTTGAATGCAATCAACGTCTGCACACTAGCGGCGTATCCAGCCTTGGTTACATCAGCGTCAGTTTGACGATTGATAACATCAGTATCCATCTTCTTATTAAAGATAGAGACGATACCTTCAATGATCGGACCTACTATTGGTATCCAAGAGAATAGAGCAGAGAACATTAGAGTTTAGAACCTC
>JANINW010000010.1:807-2011 GCA_024508935.1 Flavipsychrobacter sp.
TGAAACTAATGAAGTAGAGTTGTTTAGTATCAAAGCCTGTGCTTACGTCCATAGATAGAAGAGGAGACCAATCCATCTCTGCAACGACAGCGATGATAAAACCAACGAAGACATCTAGTCGGGATAAGAAGATGGTCTCTGAGAATTTAAACCAAGCTTTGATTTCTTGAAACATTACTTGGCTTTAGTCGAAAAACGAGCCTTAACTGACTTGACATAAGCAATCAAAGCTGGGAGACCATAAGCGCCGATGAGCCAGCCAGTGACGAAGCCACTAGCAAAGATACCAGTATCGGTAGCGAAGATGTTAGTAGTGACGTTCATTTAGATTTCCTATATTTAATAATTGTATAAATGATGAATGTAGTAATACCGATCATGGCAGTGAGGCCAGTCATCCAGTACCAGTTGTGATGAATGAAATTAGTTATGGGGTCCCACCAGTGATGCACTGCAGCAGCAGTAGCACCAGTGCCTACTGTACCAACTACTACAGGGGTAGAGGAAGGTTTACGGGCAAGAGCAATAGACTTGTTCTTGACATTGTTGACACGGTTAAACCAACCACGACCGAAGTGTTGCCAGTCTGTACCACCACGAATGGACTTCAGGAAGGCTAGACGTTCATCACAGATGGCAATGATGCGAGCAACAGGATCAGAATAGTTCTCAAACTTCTTATTAATTTTAAGAGCACGTGCTACGCCAGAGTGTACTGCGTAGTCAAAGATAGCGTAGTCAACACCAGAAGGAAGGTTGTCCCCGTCTACTTTATTCCAGTACTTGGTTTTGTAGATGAGCTTAGCCTGTTCGACAGACATCTTCTTGACATCGTCGGCTGTGCCATTGGGATTGATGTACATACGATAGTCAGCGATGGTAATACCAAAGTTGGTAGGGCCACCTTTATCGTTTGGGTTGTTGGTGTAACCTCCTTCATCTTTTAGAAGGTTAGTAAGACAATATTGATAATTCTGTTTCATGGGGTTGTATAAAATTCCACTTGAGCTAGACCAAAGATTTGGACGTTAGGGTTTCCTGTACGAGCAACGTAGTGTGTGAATGCCAGTCCTACATATCGGTATGGAGTCGAGATATCAGCACTGTATATGGTCATAACATTCTGAGACATTGGGTCTGATTTAATTTCGGTCATTCCCAAGATCATAGCTCCTGTTGTATAGGGACCGCTAGTTGGATTGGT
>JANINW010000010.1:2021-2302 GCA_024508935.1 Flavipsychrobacter sp.
TAGAACCCCAAAGGAATGCGTAGACAAATGGGCCTGGAGGAATGTTTCGGAAAGCGTAATCGTATCCATAGTCGGTAGAGTTATAAGTCTTAGCTCCTCCAATAATGGTTGGAGTTCCTAAGTCTTTAGCCAACCAAGAGTAACTAGCAACAGTATTGGTTGCATCTTGAGACCAAGCTGTGTTTGTTCCACTTCCGGCTTTACTGTAAACACCGTCAAAGGCTTTAGAGGCGTTGCCAGTAAAACCTTGTCCGCTATTACCTGTGAAAGTACCGTTGATT
>JANINW010000010.1:2312-2811 GCA_024508935.1 Flavipsychrobacter sp.
ACAGTACCAGTAGTTCTAGGGATTAAGGTGAGAGAGATTGCCATTTAATATCCATAGAACTGAAGTTGAGAATAATAAGCGAAAGCTATGTTGGCAACAGGATCAGTCCATAAACCATTAGTACAGACTAGCCACACATACCTATACTTATTTGTTGTATCTAAGGAAGTCATTGTTCTTCCTAAAGACTCATCGGTATACCCTGTAACAGAGAAAGTAAGACCGCCTAAGAGAGTGTGTACAGGGTCCATAGGGTCAGTAGTAGGATTAGTATTACTTCCATAGAGCATGCAAGTCATGTGTCCTGCGGGGTATAAGAAAGAAGAGCCATTCCAAGCTTGGAAATAGCCACCATTCTGTGGGCCATAGATCATGGCTTTGGTAATGGTCTTTGCACTGCCCAAATCTAAGCCACACATCGGTAAAAATAAATATGGAGTAGTGCCTGAAAGATATAGGTTGTGGAAAGTGAGATTAGTTCCGGTAGATGTAATATTCT
>JANINW010000010.1:2821-4380 GCA_024508935.1 Flavipsychrobacter sp.
CCAGTGAAGTTATTAGTAGGACTTCCTCCACCTTGATTGTTCCAAGCATTGACACTGATACCAGCAAGGTTGGCGGTAAACATAGTTCCAGTTAGAACAGAGCCTTGAGAGACATTAGCAGTACCGAAAGCAAACCTACTCAAGATACTAGGTCTCCAAACAGGAACCAGTAATCTGACCCTGAGCTAGACGTGATGTAAACAAGTGTGCAAGCTGAATACAATCCTGCAATACTCTTGAAACCATTCTTAGACAAGATTACAACATTAGTTGCACCAGCTAATGTAACTTTGCCAGTATTGTTCTGAATGAAATCTATCTGAAGTATTAGAAGGAATTACAATGTTACCCTGATCTGTTAAAGCTAAAGAAGCATTGGCAGAAGGGAAACTAGAGAAAGTTCTTAGTATTTTAGAATAGGGGCTAAGAGAAGTATTAATGTGTCCGTTGTAATACGCAGCAACACCAGCGGCAGTTACAGCCTTAGCGGTGTCAGTTCCAGTGTTAGCTTCAGTAGTAGTAGCTAACTGGACAGCACCTACGTAAGATGATGTAGCCGGTTGTTTAAGATTATTAAAACCTGCAAGAGCAGTTGAAGCGCCGGTACCGCCATCAGCAACAGCAACGTCTGTACCTCCCGGCTGGTAGAAATCTGTCCCCTGTATTGCATTCGATAGCACCCCTGCATTAGCTTTGACAATTCCATTGCCAGTGTATTTGGAAATAACCTTGCCAGTATTTCCAGAGAATATTGCTCCTTCTCCACCTGAAGTTGTAGCTATAGAAGTTACATTACCAGTTTGAGAGGGATCAACCATAGTCTCAATGTCTTGAAGACGTACTGGTTCTGTGCCTACTACAGGCTCCGGGAGATTAATCAAATGATTAGAGTTCATGTCTAACTGAGACTCCATTGTATTAGGAGTCTTACCAGTTCTAGACAGAACATCATCTGAGAACGTCTCTATGGCATCATTGTTATTGTTAATGATGCTAATGGCAGAAGCTTCATTCTGCAGAGAGGTTAGATTATTTAAATTAACTTTAGACATCAGGTGCTAAGATTTCTGAAGGATTACCGCCAGCGGCAGTTACGAGAGCAATAGCATCTTCATCGTTGGCTGGGATCATACCAAGAGTATAGAACCTAGCCTTAAGGACTGCGTTCTCAGGGTCATCCAAGACTGCTAGAGCAGATGCAGATAAGCCAGCGGCTTCTAGGCGACGTACAATTCGATAAGAAGATACTGAGTGGTAAGGAGGAACGTTAGCAGTACGAAGGACTTCAATGAGTTCATCCATAGATGCAATGCGAGTAGTTCTTTCAACAGGGTAGTTTTCTACAAAACCCTGTTGCAGACTAGAGTAAGCCTTTGACTCATCTCCAGCAACAATCCAGTACCAATCTGATGGGATGTAAGGAATATATTGATCAGGCATAGAAACCTCCACCTGTAGTTGTAGCGCCAGTGCCAGCAGCGTTTCCTGGCAGATAAGAAGTGCCTCCTCCTTGTGTCCAGATAGTGCCTCCTCCAGAAACGTCGAACCTAGAACCTGTG
>JANINW010000010.1:4390-4603 GCA_024508935.1 Flavipsychrobacter sp.
ATCCTACATAAGTCATGGAGAAAGAGTCGAACAAGCCGCCTCTTTGTATTCTAGCAAAGACTCCAGAAAACGCAGGAGTTCCTACAAGAGTTAGAGTTTGAATAGAAGTGCGGATGATACCAGAACCAACAAGAACGTGATCGAAGCCTCCTCCTGATATTGTATAAGGACCAAGGGCCACAATACGCCCACCAACTGTGGTAACAAGATGTC
>JANINW010000010.1:4613-6433 GCA_024508935.1 Flavipsychrobacter sp.
CACAGATGTCTGTAACAAGCTCCAAAGATAACATTGGATATTGCTAGATAGCTGCCATCAGAAGACTGGATACCCGTTCCTGTTGATGTACTCCCACTAATGGTCATATACTGAATCTGTGCAACACCACCTGCAGAACCTTGGAAAGCAACGCCAGTCGAAGGAGATACTACAACATTGGCCGGAGTAGTTGTATTTCCTTGAATTAAAAATTTACCAACACCTGTAATACCAACACCGGGACCAATGATGTTGTTAGTTGCATAAGTTCCGTCGGCTAACTGAATGGTTACTGTAAACCCATAAAAGTCTAGAGTACCTGTACAAACATCAATGGCCTTCTGAATAGTTAAGAATGGGGTACCAGAGCTTAAACCATTGTTGCTATCTGAACCTGTAGTAGAAACGTAATAAGTTCTATTAGCTGTTAAGACCTCACGAATAGTAGGTCTACCAGAAATCTGGGAATAAGAATAGTCTCCAGAAGCAGGGACAACTGCACCAGTTCTGGTGTTAAATGAAGTAACACCGCCAGCAGGAGAAGACCATGTACCGTCTCCTCTCCAGTATGTGGAGGAAGAGGCAGAGGTGCCGGAGTTCATCTGGTTAACAGAAATGTTACCAGCTAATTGATTGAAGTTATAATCGTTAGTCGCCGAGACTACAGCGCCAGTACGAGTATTAAAAGAGATTACACCGCCGGGTGTACCTGTGTAATTTACAATAGGATTAGCAGGATCAGTGCTATCCACGGTAATGTCAGTTCCACCGACAACAGAGAGGACTTGACCATCAGCGCCGGGAGGGCCTTGGATACCCTGATCGCCTTGATCGCCTTTGTCACCTTGAGGACCTTGGATACCTTGGTCGCCTTTAGGACCTTGGGAGCCTGTGTCACCTTTAGGACCCTGAGCACCAGTAGCGCCTGTGGCACCAGTGTCACCCTTTTCACCTTGAGGACCCATAGGACCTTCAGGGCCCGGAGGACCGGGAGGACCATAGAGGTTCTTAATGTCTTTGAGCCTAACGGCTTCTAGATCATTGAGAGGGCGAGGGAGATTGATAATCCTGTTGGAGTTCATATCCAACTGAGCACTCATCTCATTAGGAGAAGTGCCATCACGGGATAAGGTATTCTCCATAGCAGTAACGATCTTATCGAAGTTGTCATTGATTGTGTCAACTGCGGTAGGATCGTTTTGTATAGAGTCTAGATGAGGAAGAACTATCTTTGTCATTTATATTTCATTAAGAGAATGGGGGCCTTTCGACCCCCAATCTAATTAGACGCTTTCTAGCGCCTTGACACGAGTGGCCAAGGACTGGAGAGCAGCCTGTACAGAACCTGCGGAAAGACCATCGGTGCCTGCCGCCACGGTTACGTTAGCAGCGGTAACGCCGCCAACGGAGCCAGTGAACGAATCAGCAATGATGTTATTTCCACGGAGATCAACATCCATAGACATGTTGTTATTCTCCTAGATTACTGTGCAATCGGCGCAACACCACGATACTTGATGCGAACCTTGACGAGACCGTCAGTGAACGTACCAGTAGCAGCAGCGGTGATGTAACCAGCGGACGGAGTGACCGTGCCGACATAGCTACCAGCGCCAGTCGAGCCCTTGGTCAGGATCGTCTTTTCGCCCAGAGTGTCAACGGTGGCCAGAAGCGCACCATTAACGAAACCAGTTGCACCGTTCGTAGGAACGGTCGAACGATCCATGCCGATGAGACCGACATTGAACGAAGTACCACCTGTAGCAGCCTTGTCAGCGATGGTTTCAACCTGCTCGATGATAACACCGGCGGGAATGAAA
>JANINW010000011.1:0-14659 GCA_024508935.1 Flavipsychrobacter sp.
CTAACAGCAGCCTTGCCAATGGAGATATAGTAACCTGCGTACTGACCAGCAATGCGAACTGTGCATCACCAACAACAGCTACGGCTACCAACACCACTATGACAGTGAATAGCCTCGTGACACCATCTGTGAGTGTAAGTGCTAACCCCGGCAACACTATCTGTTCTGGTACCTCGGTTACTTTCACAGCCACTCCAACAAATGGTGGTAGCAGTCCTTCTTACCAATGGAAGCTGAATGGTTCTAATGTGGGCAGTAACAGTACTACTTACACTAACAGCAGCTTAACCAATGGCGATGTAGTGACCTGCGTATTAACCAGCAATGCCAACTGTGCCTCACCCACCACCGCTACTGCTACCAATACAACTATGACAGTGAATAGCCTCGTGACACCATCTGTAAGTGTAAGTGCTAACCCTGGCAGTACAATTTGTTCGGGAACTTCTGTCACCTTTACGGCCACACCTACGAATGGCGGCAACAGTCCTTCTTACCAATGGAAGCTAAACGGTTCTAATGTAGGCAGCAACAGTACAACTTATACAAACAGCAGCTTAGCCAATGGAGATGTGGTAACCTGTGTGCTTACCAGCAATGCGAACTGTGCATCACCAACGACAGCTACGGCTACCAATACCACTATGACGGTGAATGCTCTTGTAACGCCTTCTGTAAGTGTTAGTGTTAACCCTGGCAGTACAATATGTTCGGGAGCGTCTGTTACTTTCACGGCTACTCCTACGAATGGCGGCAGTAGCCCTTCTTACCAATGGAAGCTGAATGGCTCGAATGTGGGCAGCAATAGCACTACTTATTCTAACAGCAGCCTAGCTAGTGGCGATGTAGTGACCTGCGTACTAACCAGCAATGCCAACTGTGCATCGCCGGCTACAGCCACAGCTACCAGCACCACTATGATAGTGAATAGTCTTGTAACGCCTTCAATCAGTATTGCGGCCAATCCGGGAAATATAATTTGTGCCGGAACACCGGATACATTTACAGCTTCTATTACAAACGGTGGCAATACGCCGACATATCAATGGAAATTGAATGGCGTAAATGCCGGCGCCAGTAGCAGTTTGTATAGTAATAGTTCACTTGCAAACGGGGATGTCGTTGAATGTATCCTCACCACAAGCGCGTCATGTGCAAGCCAGGCGATGGATACCAGCAATGATATAGTGATGGCAGTTAATCCGACTCTTATACCTGCAGTAACCATAAGTGCCAATCCTGGTATTAACATTAACCAGGGACAATTAATAACATTTACTGCAAATGTGACCAACGGTGGAACTTCGCCGGTCTTTCAGTGGAGGAAGAATGGGACTGATATTCCTAATGCGAAAAACGTGTCTTATTCGGCTAATGATATTGCTGACAATGATATGATATCAGTAGTAGTGCATAGTAATGATCCATGTGCCAATCCCGATTCCTCGATTAGCAATGTGTTGAAAATAATTGTGACAAATTCCGTGAATAGTATCTCCCCGGTGCCGGCTAATATTGTACTATTCCCGAACCCTAATGATGGCAGGCTAACGTTAAGGGGAGAACTGCCCAACAGCAGCGATGACAAGGTGCTGGTTGAAATAGTGAATACAATTGGCCAGCTATGTTATACCAAACAAGTTGAACTATATAAAGGTGCTTTAGAATTGACAATAGACTTGCAAAACACTGTGACACAAGGCTCCTACTTTATAAAGGTGAAAAATGGAGTTACGGTGGGAATTTTAAAATTTGATATAATTAAATAACATAGCGATGAAAAAAAATGTTCTATTCTCGGTAGTATTTTTGTTATGCAACATCATTGCTGCACCAGCAGCAAGCTTTGACTGGCAATGGGAGCGTTCTATAGGTAGCGCTGATAAAGACCAGGTAATGAAAATTGTCACAGACGGTGCGGGTAATGTATATATGGCCGGCGTATTTTACGGACCGGCATTGGTACTCGCGCCCGGCAAATCTGTTTACAACTCAGGACCTTCTTTTGTTGGAGAAGCGTATATAGCCAAATACGATGCTAAAGGTGCATTATTGTGGGCAAAAAACGGTGGTGGTTATGGGGCTAACCATATGTACCTGTCATCTCTTGCGGTCGATGCGTCCGGGAATGCTTATATCGGTGGAACATTTGAAGGGTTCGAAGCTGATTTCGGATCGGCTAAGCTGACACATTCCAGCGCCGGCAGGTATATGTATGTACTGAGGTTTGATGCGTCCGGAAATATTACACTTGCCAAGGATATGCCTGGTGGCTACCTAAACACTATGACTGTAGATGGGGCCGGCAATATTTATTTTGCCGGTGTATTTTCTAACAGCACACTTACAATAGGAACCACCACGCTGACTAATGCATATTTTAGCACTGATGATGCCTTCGTTGTTAAATGTGATGCAAGTCTCAACCCAATATGGGTGAATTTAATAAGCGGCACAGAGTGGGAGAGCGTAGATGCCATGTGCATTGCAAAATCAGGTGATTTGCTGGTTACCGGCTTTTTTAACAGCGCTACTACTACGGTCGGATCAGCTACGTTGAGCAGTAACAGCAATAGTTACGATTTTTTCCTGGCGAGGTATGACGGTGCGGGAAATTTGAGCTGGATAAAGTCTGCAGGTGGATACTATGATGATTATACAACCGATATTGCTACCGATGCAAGCGATAATATTTATTTAAGCGGTTATTTTTTCAGTCCCACCTTTTCTTTTGCGGGTAATACAGTTACCAGTACATCAACAAGCCATAATAAAAACACAATGCTAGCCAAGTATAACGCCTCCGGCACAGAACTTTGGCTGAAAAATGCAGGGGGCAGTGGTCTTACAGACTATTCATATGGCAGCAGTGTAACCGTTGATACGGCTAATAATATTTATTTGGCCGGAGGGTATTCAAGTACATCAATTGTGTTCGATACTCTACACCTGGCCCTGATGCCGAATTTTGTGGTTAAATATAACCCGGCAGGCAGTGCTATATGGGGGCGCACACTGGAAGGCAATGATGTTGTGAGTGTGAAAGCTGATAAATTTGGTAATGTTTATGCAGCAGGTACTTATGCCGTAGTATTTCAGCTAGACACCGCAAAATTTTACGCCATGGGCGACGATGATATATGGCTGGCAAAACTAGGTGCGCCTGCATCCATTACACCTCCTCCGGGAGCTGTTAACCCGCTAACCAGGAACAGCATTATAACCTGTTATCCAAATCCTGCTGCAAATTCAGTAGAGATTGGTTTGACTGATGTTCCGGAAATGGTAGAAATATTTGATGTCGCCGGTAAGATATGCTTTAAAGCAGCGTATCCTGCAATACCCTTGAGAGTCGATGTTTCTGCGTTTCCACCCGGTGCATATACAGTAAAACTCATTTCGGGAGATAAAATTTCAAATGAGCGATTTGTTATCACCCGTTAAGTTTGCTTCGTGATTTTAGTAATTATTAGGCCACGCATTTGCGTGGCTTAATTGTTGTATACGGTCAAACACCTGTGCATGGAATTAATTTAATGCCTGTTTCAAATAGTTTAATTATTTTTAATAGGTGTAATAATAGAGACATTTTATTTTTGGGTTATGTATAATTGCTTTTACTTTGCCGCAAGGATATAGCCTGAAATTCAGTGTTTTCAATGGTTTCAGGGTAGTGGCAGCATTTATAAGAAATTGGTTAGATATAGAGGTTCAGACTCCTCTCTCTCCGCCCAAACAAAAAAGCTGCTTTGGAAACAAAGCAGCTTTTTTGTTTTTATAAATACTACCAGTTTGTATTTTGCCAAACATTGCTCATGACACCGGAACAATTAAAGAAGCTTGAAGATAAACTATGGCAGGCGGCAGATAAGCTGCGTGCTAATAGTGAGCTCAAAGCCAGTGAATATTCCACACCCGTATTAGGTTTAATATTTCTTCGTTTTGCCTCTATCAGGTACAATAAGGTAAAGGCACAGATAGAAAAAGAATTTACAGCACAGACGGGAAGGCTGCTGCGCCCCAAGCATGAAATAGCTATTGAAAAATGCGGCTTCTATCTGCCGCCGGAGGCAGAATACCAGTACCTGCTGGAGCTGCCCGAAGAAAAGAACATAGCCAAAGCCATCAAGCATGCTATGGAGCAGGTAGAATCTTACAAGCCCGAGCTGGAAGGCACCCTGCCTAAAGATGAATACTTCAGGCTGGTAACAAATAAAGACAAGAGCCTGCCTAAAACACTGCTGAAGGTTTTTGCAGATATACCTGAAGATGCTACAGGCGATGTGTTTGGCAAGATATATGAATATTTCCTCAGCGAGTTTGCACTAACCGAAGGACAGGGTGGCGGAGAGTTCTTTACACCCACATCGGTGGTAAAACTGATGGTTGAAATTATAGAACCCTACAAAGGCACTATCTACGACCCCGCCTGCGGCTCAGGCGGCATGTTTGTACAGAGTGCGCATTTTGTAGAGCGCCGCCGTGCAGAGCTGCAGGATAATGACAGCACAGACCTGTTTGTGTACGGTACAGAAAAGACGGGCGAAACAGCCAAGCTGGCAAAAATGAACCTGGCCATTAACGGCCTGCGCGGCGAAATAAAAGTAGCCAATACCTATTACGAAGACCCTTTTAACAGCTATGGCCGGTTTGACTTTGTTATGGCCAACCCGCCTTTTAATGTAGATGAAGTAATACTGGACAGGGTAAAAGGGCAGCGGCGGTTTAACGAGCATGGCATACCGCAAAACAAAACCAAGAAAAGCGAGAAGAAGAAAAAAGAAGGCGATGTAGATGCAGTACCCAATGCCAACTACCTGTGGATAAACCTCTTCTCTACCTCGCTGAACGAAAACGGCCGTGCCGCGCTGGTAATGGCCAACAGCGCCAGCGATGCCCGCCACAGCGAGGCAGAGATACGCGACCATATTATAAAAACAGGGGTGATGGATGCTATGCTTACGCTGCCCAAGAATATGTTTTATACCGTAACCCTGCCTGCCACGCTCTGGTTTTTTGACAAAGCCAACACCCGCAAAAAGCCTGCCGACCGCCGCATACTGTTTATAGATGCACGTAACATATTTAAGCAGGTAACCAGGGCACACCGCGAGTTTACAGACGAGCATATACAAAACATAGCCACCATAGTAAGGCTGCACCGCGGCGAGACCAAAAGGCTGAAGGAGCTGCTGAAGCAATACGATAAGCAGGCTGCTGCTGCTGCAAAAGCTGCCGAAAAGCAACATGTACTGCTGGATGCATTGAAGAAAAAGAAACTTGCAGAGAAAGATAAAAAGCAATGGGAGCGCGCGGTAGATGAGGCAGAGAAGGCATACAAAGAATTACTGGCCGATAAACAGTATTACGAAGGGCATATAGCATGGCTGAAGGAACGTTTCCCCAACGGGGTGTATGAAGATGTAACAGGGCTATGCAAATCTGCCTCACTGGCAGATGTAGCCGAGCAGGACTATAGCCTGAACCCGGGGCGCTATGTAGGTGTGGTGATAGAAGAAGACGGCCTTACAGAAGAAGCATTTAAACAGGAGATGAAAGAAAGGCATGAGCGGTTGAACACGCTGAATAATAAGGCGAAAGAACTTGGGAATAATATTAATAAAAATATTACTAACCTATTTTAATGTTTAAAACCACATCATTAAAAGATATCACAACCAAAATAGGTAGTGGTTCTACACCTAAAGGGGGTAAAGAATCATATCATTCATCTGGGATTGCGCTAATAAGGAGCTTAAATGTTTATGATTATTCATTTGAATATAAAGACCTTGCATTTATCAATGAAGTGCAAGCAAATAAATTAAAAAATGTCATTGTTGAAGAAGAAGATATTTTGTTAAACATTACAGGTGCTTCTGTTGGTAGATGTACGATTGTACCATATAAAATTCTACCAGCTAGGGTAAATCAACATGTGTCGATAATAAGAGTTAATAAAAAACAAGCCAACCCTAAGTTTATACTGTACTGTATTAACTCACAAGTTTATAAGGATTCATTGCTGGCAATTTCAGATGATGGAGCAACAAGAGAGGCACTAACAAAAGAGGATATAGAAAAATTTGAAATTTTATTACCCGATCTCCCCATCCAAAAAAAGATAGCATCTGTACTCAGTGCTTATGATGATTTGATAGAAGTAAATAAGGAGCGCATAAAAATACTGGAAGAAACAGCCAGGGAATTATACAAAGAATGGTTTGTGCGGATGCGTTTTCCCGGTTATAAAAAAGCAAAGTTTAATAAGGGCATACCGGAAGGAATTGGAACTGTAAAATATTTCAAAGACTTTATCAAACTGAATCGTGGCTTCGACCTGCCAGCAGAGAAAATTATTGATGGGGAATATCCTGTCATAGCATCTACTAGTATAAAGGCGCATCATAATCAATATAAAGTGAAGGCTCCGGTTATTACTACAGGTAGGTCTGGTAGCATCGGAACAGTCCTATATGTAAATAAGGATTCATGGCCATTAAATACGTCGCTATACGTTAAGGACTATAAAGGTAACAGGCCAATATTTGTCTATTTTTTACTTAGCCAGATGGATTTAGAGAGTTTTAATTCAGGTGCAGGCGTTCCTACATTAAATCAGAATCATTTACATAAGCTGAAGTTATGGGTTCCCGATGCCGAATTACAAAAACGTTTTGAGGAGTTAATCTTACCAATGTTCAGTCAAATTGAAAATTTAACAGAACAAAATACTGAATTAGCTGCTATCCGCGACAGGTTGCTGCCCCGGCTTATCAGCGGTAAGTTGCCGGTAAAGGCATAATTGCATAAATAGCAATCAATCGTTATTTTTATAGGTATATAATATACTGCCCCTATGCCTAATATCATTACCGAACTGCAGATAGAAAATGCCGTGGTAGATGTGTTTGTACACAACCTGGGCTACAGGCATATCAATGCAGAGCATAATGATACCACGGGCCGCAGCAGCGAGGAGGAAGTAGTACTGATCTCCATTCTCAGGCAAAAACTCGGGGAGCTTAACCCCCAACTACCCGAAGCAGCTATAGACGAAGCTGTTGCAAAGCTTACAGAGCGCCGCACCAATATGAGCGATGTACAGGCCAATAAAGAACTGTATAGCCTGCTATGCGATGGTGTACCTGTTACCATTACCAATGCAGCCGGCAGGCAGGAGCCCGAAACGGTGCGTGTTATAGATTTCAACGACGAAACAAAGAACGACTATCTTATAGTTACCCAGCTATGGGTGCAGGGCAAACTGCTGCGCCGCCGCCCCGATGTAATTGTATATATAAACGGCCTGCCGCTGGTATTCATAGAGCTCAAGAACAGTAATATCAACCTGCGCAACGCCTATGATGATAACCTGCTCAACTACCGCAAAGACATCATGCAGCTTTTTCATTACAATGCCTTGTGTATGCTGAGTAACGGGATAAGCACAAGGGTGGGGGCTTTTAATGCCGGCTGGGAGCATTTTTTTCTTTGGCAGCGGGTAGAAAAGGAAGAAGAAAAAATTGACAAAGAGCGTGTACAGCAGTATGGTGTAAGCCTCGACTATGCTGTGCTGGGTATTTGCCATAAAAAACGCCTGCTGGATTATATTGAGAATTTTATCTTCTACTATAAAGACACGGTGAAGATATGCGGTAAGAACCACCAGTTCCTGGGGGTAAACAACCTGGTAAATAATTTTGCAGCGCGCCTGCAGCACGATGCCGGTAAAACCGATGAAGCCAATAAAGGCAAGCTGGGTGTATTCTGGCATACACAGGGCAGCGGTAAAAGCTACAGCATGATATTCTTTGCCCGCAAGATATTCAGGAAGTTTAAAGGCAACTATACCTTTCTTATCGTTACAGACAGGGATGACCTCGACAGCCAGATATACCGCAACTTCCTGGGTGCCGAGGCATTTAAGAAAAGCCTGAAATGCAGGCCTGCCAACAGTACCGACCTGCGCGAGATGCTGCAAACCAACACACGCTATATTTTTACACTTATACAAAAATTCAGGTACGATAAGGGGAGGCAATATCCTGTGCTCTCTACCCGCAATGATATTATAGTAATAGTAGACGAGGCGCACCGTACACAGTACAAAGACCTGGCCGATAATATGCGCACCGGCCTGCCCAATGCGCAGTTTGTAGCATTTACAGGTACACCCTTACTGGGCAGCCGCAAGCTCACTAATGATTGGTTTGGTAAAACAGTGTCTGAATATAATTTCAAACAGTCTGTAGAAGATGGGGCAACTGTGCCGCTGTATTATCATAAACGTGTGCCGGAGGTGCTGCTGCAGAACGATAACCTGGATGAAGACTTTGCCGACATTGTAAACGAAGACAACCTGAATGATACTGAACAGGAACGGTTAGTAAAAGACTTTTCGCAGGAGATGGCTGTACTGACAAGAGACGACAGGCTGGAAACCATAGCGCGCGATATTGTGTACCATTTTCCGCGCAGGGGTTATTTGGGTAAGGGCATGGTGATATCGGTAGATAAGTTTACTGCAGTAAAGATGTATGATAAAGTAACAAGGCTGTGGGAAGAGGAGAAAAGGAATATGCAGAAAGAGATACAGGATACGGCGGGCGAAAAACAAAAAGAAGATTTACGCAGGCGGCTGGACTGGATGCGTAAAGTGGGAATGGCTGTAGTAGTAAGCGAGGAAGCAGGTGAAGAAGAGAAATTCAGAAGGGAGGGATTGGAAATAGCACCGCATAGAAAAAAAATGCAGGCGGCAGATGAAAACGGGCAGGAACTGGAAGATAAGTTTAAAGATGAGCGCGACCCGCTGCAACTGGTATTTGTATGCAGCATGTGGCTCACGGGTTTCGATGCGCCTACCGTATCTACCCTGTACCTGGATAAGCCAATGAAAGACCATACCCTGATGCAAACCATTGCACGTGCCAACAGGGTATCGGAATATACCATCATGGGAAAATCGAAACGTGATGGCTTGATCGTAGATTACTACAATGTATTCAGGAACCTGAAAAAAGCATTTGCATCTTACGGCGGCGGAGAAATGGAAGGTACAGGAGATGTGCCGGCACAGGAAAAGGATAAGCTCTATGAACTGCTGGATAGTGCTGTTAAAGAATGTAAAGACTGGTGCTCGGTATTACAGATAGACCTGGCCCAGCTGGTAGCGGAAGAAGAAACATTTGGTAAAATAAAACTCTTTGATCAGTACGCTGATGTATTGCTTTCGAATGATGAGTATAAGCGGCAGTTTGGTGTTTATGAAAACACTATAGATGCACTGTATGAAGCATGCAGGCCGGAAATACTTTCTAAAAAACAGGCGTACAGGGTTAAAGATGCTATTACCTATTTGAGACAGGTATTAGAGGGCAAGATGGAAAGGGCAAACCTTGATGATGTAAAAAGAAAGATCAGCCGTTTGCTGGATGAGAGTATTGTAGCAAATGAAGAATATGCGGCAACCATTAGGGAAGCTGATGATAAAGGCAAATATGCGATAAAAGCATGGCGCAGGATAGACCTGAGCAAGCTGGATATTGAAAAGCTGAAATCGGAATATAAAAAAGCAGAGTATAAACATATAGAAATAGCCGACCTACGTGCTTTTATAGAAGATAAGCTGCAGCAGTTGCTAAACCGGAACGTTACCAGGGGGAGTTTTGCCCAGCGCCTCAAAGATATTATTGACAGGTATAATTCGGGCGGCGCGCTGACAGAAGATTATTTTAATGAGCTCGTTAATTTTGTAGAGCAATTGCGGGAAGAAGAAGAGAGACATGTGAAAGAAGGGCTGACAGAAGAAGAACTGGAAATATTTGACCTGCTGAGCAAGGATAAGCTTACTAAGGACGAAAGCCAGAAAGTAAAACTGGCAGCACAGCGATTGTTAAAAAGACTGAAGGAAGAAAAACCTGCAGTGCTGGTTCATGACTGGTATAAAGACTCGCAATCCAAGCAACTGGTGAAGAGTGCTATACAAAACGTACTGGATGCTATACTCCCCGAAAGCTACAACCGGGAGATATACAGCGAAAAATGTGATAAGGTTTTTGAACATTTCTATTTGCAGGCAGCCGGCGAATATGACAAAAGGGTAGCCTGACGAAGATACAGGAGTATATACCGCCGGGATCCTTTCGCCATGTAAAAGAGATGGAATGGATTTATATTTTAGCAATCCTGATCACATTGCTATTTACCACTAGTTAAAAATATGATTAATGAAAAAAATAGGATTTTTATCGTTTGGGCATTGGTCTAACTATCCTGGGTATAAGACACGTACAGCAAGTGACACACTACTTCAATCTATCGATCTTGCTGTTGCTGCCGAAGAAATTGGGTTGGACGGCGCGTATTTCAGGGTGCATCATTTTGCGGCCCAGCTGGCATCTCCATTTCCCCTGCTTTCAGCTATTGGTGCCAAAACAAGTAAAATTGAAATAGGAACAGGTGTAATTGATATGCGGTATGAAAATCCCCTGTATATGGTGGAGGACGCCGGGGCGGCTGATTTAATATCACAGGGCCGCCTGCAATTGGGAATCAGCAGAGGGTCGCCTGAGCAGGTAATTGACGGGTGGCGATATTTTGGATACGATTTGGGAGAAGGAGAAACAGACGCAGATATGGGCCGCCGTAAAGCGATGCAGTTTTTGGATAAGTTGAGTGGGGTGGGTTTTGCTCAGCCTAATCCCAACCCTATGTTTCCTAATCCACCAGGCTTACTTCGTTTGGAGCCACACTCACAAGGCCTGCGGGAGCGGATCTGGTGGGGGGCAGCCTCTAATGCTACGGCTATATGGGCAGCCGAACATGGCATGCACCTGCAAAGTTCAACCTTAAAGTATGATGAAGGCGGTAAGCCTTTTCATATACAACAAGCAGAGCAGATCAGGTTGTACAAAGAAGCATGGAAAAAGGCGGGACATCAACGTCTCCCAAGGGTTTCAGTAAGCCGGTCTATCTTTGCATTGGTAAATGAACAAGATCATTATTATTTTGGCCGGGAATCCAATCGGGTGGACCAATTCGGAATGATTGAACCGGGTAAACAAGCCATTTTCGGAAGAAGCTATGCAGCAGAACCGGACAAACTGATAAAGGAATTGAGTGAGGATGAAGCTATCAGGGAAGCAGATACCCTTCTTTTGACAATACCCAACACATTAGGAGTCGAATATAACATTCATTTATTGTCCTCCATTTTAAAATATGTTGCACCTGGCTTAGGTTGGCGTTAGGATGTTGCACATGAAAAGGCTGAAACAGTTATTGATATGCAATTAAAGGGGCTACTAAGTGGCCTCTTTAATTATTATGCCATTGTATAGGAAGCCTAGGTTCGTGGAAGTTTTTAAAACATGCTACAATAGAGCATTAAGATTGGATTACCATAATTCGAGAAATTGATCCGGCCCCAATTCAAATACTTATTTTTACTATTTTGTTGTCTAAAAGAGGATAATAATGGTAAAAAATATAGATGTCATAGACCAGGATCAAACTGACTTTGTGCAAAAAGCAAGGTTCAGGTCGATCAGAACTCTTTGTATAGTATGTGCCATTGCCTCAACCATCACTGCGCTTGTATCTTTTGATTCTCTGCCATATGTAGTGCATCACCTGGTACTTTCATCAATCTTCATAGTAGGTTTCTTAATCAACCAGAAAGGGAAATTAAAGGTAGCTACCCGGTTTATTACTATCGCTACTACATTATGGATCGTTGAAATGAGTGTTGCCTTTGGACGTGAAACTAATAACGACAATTACCTTATAATTGCTTTAGTGGCAATCACCTTATTCTATTCCGAAGGCCTGTCCCGGGTAATAGTTGTAGTTGCAATAATTTTGTTAGCTGCCGGTATACATACCTATTACGAGTACGCATCACCACTGTTTGAACTGCCTGCAGCGATAAAGTTTTTTGCTTTTCTGAATGTAGTACTACCATTAGCCATCATCAGTATCATTTGCTGGAATGTAATTAAAGAGGCCGCTGCAAACCAGGCCATAATAAAGGAACAAAAGCAGGAACTGGAGGAGGCCGTACAATTCAAAGACCGGATATTGTCGATCGTAGGACATGATATGCGGTCTCCGTTCAACAGTGCAAAAAGCCTGATCGACCTCATGGAAAATGATCTGCTTTCGGAAGAAGAAAGAAAGCTGGTCCTGCAAAATCTGAAAGAGAACATTGAGGTATCACTGCAAACGCTTGATAACATTTTGGGATGGGCCTCGCAGGGTTATTACGGAGCAGTACTCAAGACTAAAACTAAACGGGAGCCGCTCAACCTGCACACGCTTGTAGACAGAATATCTGTGCTGTTCAGCCATATAGCTTCGGAAAAGCAGATAGTTCTTATCAACGATATACCACCGGCAACCTATATAGAAGCGGATCTTGAGCAGATACTGTTTGTATTGAGAAATCTTACCAGCAATGCGCTTAAATTCAGCTTTAAAGGAGAAAAAATCGTGTTCCACGCTGAGGAAGATTCCCAGGGGCATACGCTGGTATCCATAATCGATAAAGGTGTTGGGATGAGTAAAGAAATGATATCCTCCTTATTCCAGATTAGTACCCGTTTTTCGAAAGAAGGTACCACCAACGAGAAAGGTTCTGGCCTGGGTTTGATTTTCTGCAAAGAATTTGTGGAGAACAATAAAGGTGAAATGTGGTTGGATAGCGAACCTGGTAAGGGCACAACGGTGACGCTGCGATTTTAGATAAAATTGCTTAGAGACTTGTAAACCGTTAACTCTTCCGGGCATTCGTAGTATATAGGCATAAAAGGGCACAAAAGCCCTTTTATCCTACTATATATACAGATAACTATTTTCTTTCCAAAACATAGCGCCATGCTATTGCACTTAATACGCTTCCCAATATAGGAGCAGCGATAAACAGCCAAAGCTGACTGATAGCTACGCCGCCTACTAACAAGGCCGGACCAATGCTGCGGGCTGGGTTTACAGATACGCCGGTTACAGGTATGCCTGTTATATGTATCAATACCAAACTAAGGCCTATAGCAAGACCTGCAAAGCCTCCATGAATGTTCTTTGTGGATGTAGAACCAAATATTACAAGCAGGAAGATAAAGGTGAATACTGTTTCCGCTATAAAACCGGATATCATATTGTATTTTCCTGGAGAAGCCGCATCATACCCGTTTTGCCCAAGCCCATTAACTGCTATACTATAGTCTGCTTTTCCGTTTGCTATGAGCATTAGTATAAATGCACCGGCCAATGCACCCAGTATCTGTGACACAATAAAACCTGCCGCTTCACCTGCCTTCATACGGCCAACTACTACCATTCCTATCGAAATAGCCGGGTTGATGTGGCATCCGGATATATGCCCTATTGCGTAGGCCATAGCTACAACAGACAGACCAAATGCAAATGCTATACCCAGCAGACCTACACCGGTAGTGCCGTTAGCGCCGGCTATTACTGCGCTGCCGCAGCCCATCAGTACCAATACGAGTGTACCAAAGAATTCTGCAGCATACTTTGAAAGATTAGTTGGTTCCATAATTTTCTCATTGGTTATACCAACAAGATAATTTTTATTTACGACGATATCAAGCCCGAAGTGTGATTGTTAAATTGGAATTAACTTCGATTGAATGGCAGTATTTTTTGTACTCGTCTCTAACGAGGGCTGACAATGCGTTGTATTTGACCTTTTTCAGCATTTTCAGATTTTATGCCCTCCCAACCGATAATTGCAGCTTTCCTGGTAGTCCCCCACATATAGCCACCAAGGGCTCCAGACGATTTGATTACACGATGACATGGGATAAGGAAAGCTACCGGATTGCTAGCTATTGCAGAACCGACTGCTCTTGAAGCCCTTTGCAAATTAATTCTCTGTGCAACGGAGCCATAGGTTGCAATACTTCCTAAAGGAATATGTAACAAAGCTTCCCAAACCTTTAGTTGAAATGCAGTGCCTTTTAAGTGAAGTTTGATTTGGGGAAGTTCATCCCAATCATTCTCAAATATGGAAAGAGCATCTTTTTGCAAGCCATCAGCCTTGTTAGTCAAGCGTGCATTGGGAAATTTTGAGTGCAGATTTTCCAAACCTTCTTCTTCCTGTTTTTCGAAAGACATATGACATATGCCCTTGGAGGTAGATCCGATCATTATGTAACCGAATGGAGTTTCTGATATACTGTAATTAATTGCCAATTCCTGTCCTCCATTCCTGTATTCCGCAGGTGTCATTCCTTCTATTTTTACAAACAAATCGTGTAGCCTGCTTGTGCCAGAGAGCCCGGTCTCATAGGCCGTTTCAAAAAGGCTTGCCTTATTATCCTTCAGCAATTTTTTTGCATATTCAGCACTTACATACTGTAAGAATCTTTTTGGGGTGGTACCTGCCCATTCGGTAAATAGCTTCTGAAAATGGAAGGGACTAAGATTTATGGCTGCCGCTATCTGGTCAAGGGTAGGCTGCTCCTTAAAATTATGCTGGATATAATCGATAGCTTTTGCAATACGATCATAGTTGATCTCATCCTGTGTTTTCATAACTACATTATACTATGCAAAATTTCACTGTTTTGTTTGCGTCACCAATCCGAATCTTGCGATTTTTCTGACGGAATTTAAATTTCAAGCCTTAATGTAA
>JANINW010000011.1:14669-15277 GCA_024508935.1 Flavipsychrobacter sp.
ACTTAGCAAGAACCGGATTGCCTGAAAGTAATGCCAGGATCAACTTTGCAAAAAATTAATTTACAACAATGGGAAAATTAAAAAGTAGGATTGCACTGATAACAGGTGGAACGAGCGGAATTGGCCTTGCCACGGCCAAAGAATTTGTCAAAGAAGGAGCAATGGTGATCATTACCGGCAGATTCCAGGATAGTGTAGATAAAACTGTCACCGCGCTTGGCGAAGGTGTTTACGGTATTGTTTGTGATAATGGCAATATTTCAGATGTTCTTCAATTGGCGAAGTATATACATGCTATCACTGCCCAACTAGACATCGTTTTTATCAATGCAGGTTATGGAAAGTTTGCGCCTGTAGAAATGGTAAATGAAGAAATGTTCGATGAGCTTTTCAATGTGTTGGTGAAAGGTAGTTTCTTTACCGCGCAACAGGTATTGCCAATGATGACAAATAAAAGTACTATTATTTTTAACACCTCTGTGGTAACTGAATATGGTAGTTCTAATGCAAGCATCTATTCCGCAGCTAAAGCTGCTGTCCGGTCTTTCTCCAAAACATTTGCAGCGGAACTAACCTCAAAAAATATACGGGTTAATGCCATAAGCCCC
>JANINW010000011.1:15287-26801 GCA_024508935.1 Flavipsychrobacter sp.
ATATACCACAACAGATGGTTTCAATAAAACGGGGCTTTCTTCAGAACAAATTGTCGAAGCAAAAGCCTATATTACTTCTCAGCTACCATATAAACGCTTTGCCGAAGCCGCTGAAGTTGCGAAAACAGTGATGTTCCTGGCATCCGACGATTCGTCGTATATGCACGGTGCTGAAATTGTGGTAGATGGAGGATACACTGCAATTCGATAAGGCTTAAACTCTGATTGATCCTTGGGTCAAATACAATTACTTTGGCCACTCAGCCAGCTAAAAGCTGTTTTGGAAACAAGGCAGCTTTTGGCTTTTAAAGAAAATGCAAATAGGTGCATGTCCCTGAGACTTTTGGGGCGTTAAGAATCTGCTATGGAAGAGCCAACGACTTTGTTAATGATACAGGTTAGGTGTATAAATGGAATAATGCCAATCGTAAATATACCATCATCTAGTCTTTATGCCGGGCTGTACTATATTTTTGTAAACTGTACTGACGTTTTTGTACAGGCTTTTCTTTTTCTTTTGCCTCTTCTTCGCGTTTTTTCCTGGAAGTAAACAGCCTTTTGAAAAATCCTGGTTTATCTTCCTCGGTGCCAACCGTTTCTGCCGATTGAATATTGATTTCATTGTCTACTGAAGGCATCAGGGCTTCGATAAATGCATTTTTCAATACTTCCCATATTGCCTCCCAATTGTCAACAGAAGGGTTCGAGAAATCGCCTTCAATAGGTACTTTTGTTGCTAATTGCTTTTTGCGTGGATTCTTTAAAATACTGCTTACTACGCCCACAGCTCCTTCTTTTACCTGCTGTACTATGTTGTCCTTTTTATCCTCGGCGCCAAGTACCTTCAGATCTTTAATAATGGGCTTCACATAACCTTTAAATTTGCCATCTTTGGCGGCAAACTCGGTGTACAGACCCATGGTTCCCCTGCTGACGTCAAATTTCCCATAGGCTTTAAAGAAGTCATTTAGTTTAACAAGATTAGTGTTTTTGAGTTCTGCCGTCAAATCAAATGTTGGCTGCTTTTCCAGGGCGTTCATTTTCATATCGAGCGAGAGCTTGCCATCATATACGTCAGCTGTGGCTTTTATAGGTGAGGGGAGTAGCTCCCGGTTATCAGTAGTGTTTTTAAGGTTTTGTGCAATTATCTCTGCATGCTGCAGAAAAATATCAATTTTGGGAGATTTTGTATTGTCTACATAGTGTATGCTGCCATCTCGTATTTCGAAGCGGTTCACCTTAAGCGGCATGAAATCCTTTAATATTTTTCTAAAATCGTTGGTATCCTTCGCTACCTCGCCAATTTCTGCTTTATCTTTTGTGAAAATGAGTGTGGGTGAAAGGAATATAAGTTCACCCACAATACGGCCATCGAACAGAGCATTCCATTCTACTGAAAGGTCAATAGTGCGTGCACTGAAAAATTCCGTTTGGCTGTTAGTAGCAGAATCTACCTTATTTATATAGATGCTGTCTAGCTGGTATGCGCCGCGATATAAAGCAATATCAATATCATTCACATGACCATAATATCCTTTCATTTCAGACAGTTGCCGGTTGGCATATTTTAATACAACAAATGGTAAGATCAACCGGGCAATAATAAGAAGCACCAATATGCTTCCTATAATATACAGTGCCCGATGTTTTTTTGTACGCATTGTCATACTTGAGAGGTATAAAAAATTATACCAAGCAAGGCTGCTGGCATGCTTATTTCTATGCAAAAGCATGTGCCGGTTAGGATGGCGATATTGATAAGAACTCGTTGATTATGAACAGAGAACTGCAAAGAGCATATGACAAAGGGTTTGATTGGTTGCTTGCTGTAGGGCCAAGACTTTTATTTGCTTTAATAGTTTTGTTTCTCGGGCTTTGGTTTATAAAGTTTGTAAAGCGAACCTTAAGGCAACGTATGGCCCGAAAGCGGGTACATTCGTCGTTGCGGCCTTTTATTGAGAGTTTAGTGTACGTTGTTTTGCAAATAGGTTTAGTGCTGGCTATTATGCAGATATTGGGTATCAGGCTGACTATTTTTGCTGCTGTCATTGCAGCATTTGGTGCAGCTGCCGGTCTTGCCTTATCAGGCACTTTGCAAAATTTTGCCAGCGGTATACTTATACTATTGTTAAAACCATTTAAAGTTGGAGATAATATCCTGGCACAGGGCATTGAAGGCACCGTATCATCCATACAGATATTTTATACGGTCATCACTCCTTATGACAACAGGACCGTGATAATGCCCAACAGCAAATTGTCAAACGAGGTCATTATAAATATAACGCAGCAAGGTTTTAGAAGACTGGATGTGACCTTGACTTTTAGCAAACAAAATGAACTGTCTACGGTTAAACGGGTTATTTCAGAGGCTGTAAAGGCTTTCCCTGAGATATGCCGCGATAAGGCGTTCAGGGTGGGAGTTAGTGAGATTGGAGTTGGAGATTATAAGATACAAATAAATGTATGGGTGAAAGCCCATGGTTTTGAATATACACGAATGGCATTTAATGAATACTTATTGCATGTCATTGATCAAAACCTTGCAAATATTGAAAATCCCAAGTAGTTCTTTACAAGGAGATAATAGATACATTGTTGAGTAAGGTGACGCGTAAGAGAAATAAAAAAATGTAGCACTTATCCCTGTTGCCAGGTTAAGTGCTACATTTAAGTGATATTAGCGTGTCGCTTTAAGATGTTAATTTAATAGGAAATGGTGCCTAATGCGTGCAAAGTCCATTGGATTTAGACTCACAGTTTGCCCGTATTTCTTCGTCGTCGTTACCGTTGACACTGAGTGAGGTGCCGGCGGGACAATCGCATTTAGTCGTTTTTACGCATGAAGTAAGCGTTGTTAATGTCAATAGGCTAAAAAGGATAAAAATTTTCATAAGTTTAAAGTTATTGAACAAGTATAATAAAAGTGATCGAACAATTCAAATCTTACAACTGCTGTTTAGAAACTAATTCCCGCTATTTGTTTTGTGGGTTATACGGTGGCAATACAGTTGTCTAAATAAAGCCCATAGGTTAGTATCGTTCGCAAAATCAATTATTACTATTAACAGTTGGTGAAGTCAAAGCTGCATTTGGTATATTCAGGTAGTATAAATCGTATTAATTTCTGAATTTTAGGATAGGCCATTGCTTATTGGTATGGCCTATATAGTATGCCTGTTCCAATCCGTCATTATATAGCTGTGCGTTACACCCTGTTTTTTGTAGGGCTTTTATGCTTGTTGTGTGGCCGGAAATATGCCTTGGCACAGGCCTTTATCCAAAAACAATCGGTGGTAAACCTGTCATCGCCGCAATTTCAAAACAGGAGCACGGCGGCTATTACCATGGATGCAAACGGCCGCATCTGGATAGGTACGTTAAACGGGTTGTTTATAAGCAAAGGCAATACGATTGTACCGATTGAATTGCCACGGCCCAATGATAAGGTAATCAGTACATTATATCTCTATGGCAGGCATGTATATGTGGGCAGTAATGAAGGTATTAGCCGGGTGCACATCGACAGCCTTAGTTCTTCAGTTATCCCGCTTAAAGATGAAAATGGGAATAGCATCAGCAATTATTGTATGGTGGTACAGGTAAATGGTGATAAGATGCTTTACTATACGGGCTACAATTCCGGCGCCTACTACGAATACAACCTTAAAACAGGTAAGAGTAAGTTCCTGGTCAACCAATCGGATGGTTTCCGCGGTATAAAAACCGACAAATTTGGAAGAGTAACGAAGTTGTGGGCCATTGAAACTACTGGTTTAATAGAGCATGATTTTTCGGTACGCCCTGTAACAACAGCCCGCTATTTTAAAACGGCAGGCCAGCCGGTATTCAGTATCTGGGAGGCGCATCTTGATAGTTCTGACACATTATGGTGTGCCACTAATAAAGGTTTAGTGGGTATGGAAATAAATACGCACGGGTATAGGCAAGTTTCATTTCCGCAATATGGTGTTTATGAAATAACAGATCTTGTACTGCAAGGAAACCAGGTGATATGCGCTACGAAAAATGCGGGTCTTATTATATGGGATAGAAGCGCTAATACTACCCGGCAGGTCTTACACCGGCCGGATGATATACATTCGCTGATATCGAACAATATTGAAAAGCTGCAAATAGTAAATAGTAAACTATTGCTGGTAGCCACTGATATTGGAATCAGCGTTGTGGCGCTGGACCAATCCCTGCAATTTGCTTATATCCCGCAGTACAAAGGAACACTTAATAGTATTGTTGCAGGCAACCATAATTGGCTGGCCGGCATTGGGCCCCGGGCGTTGCTGGTGGATAAGAATAGCTTCCGGGTAAAAGATAGTGTTCGATTTGGCGAAGACGAGTATATGCTCACCGCTAAAGAATTGAAAGATGGCAACTGGTTGCTGATAACCAATAAAAATGTACTATGGTGGCATGGTGGCAATGTGGCGAGGCTAAGCACACAACCTGAACGTACAGTTATTTGCGAGCGCATTGTAAAGCTTAATGACAGCAATTATTTCTTCTGCGGCCAAACAGGAATCTATAGCTGGCATGTAGGAGATAATTATATAACATGGCTAAAGCATACCGATAATGAACCTTACCAATGGTATAGTGCTGTAATACCGGTAAATGACAGTATTGTTTTCTCGAATGCCTATCTATCATTTATTAAAGGCCATAAGAAGATGGGAGATAGGCTGTCTCCTATTATGCTGTTTAAAATGTCGGGCAATGTAAATGACTGGCTGCTGGAAAACGATAACGAGGTACTACTGGCAGGTACTAATGGAATTAGCTATATCAATATCAAAAACAAAAGCCTGCAATTTGTAGATACTTCCTTCCACGAGAGTATCTACCATATACTATGCCGCAGTACAGATACTTTACTGATAGGTGAGCATAACCTGTACCGTTTTAAAGGAAAGAAGATAGTGCCATTCCATGTGCCGTTTACCGGCTTGCTTAACATCAACAGCCCCAACAGGCTGGTGGCCGATAACAGGTCGCTTTGGTTTACCAATGGCACAGAATTGTATCATATGCCACTGCATCTATCTGTTGATACTACACAATACTATCATGCAGAGCTACGCTACAATGGCCTGCCTGCTGCTAATGATATAGCATTACCTGCCAGCACCAACCTGGTACTGAACGTAAGCAGTATCTCCTACCTCCCATATGTACAGCCTAAGATCCGATATCGGTTGTCCGGCATCGAAAATACCTGGAATACCCTGGATGGAGAACAGATACGCTATACACAATTGCAACCCGGTACCTATAAGCTGGTGATACAGGCTGTTGCCGGTGCCCAGGTGCTATATAGCCGGCAGATAACAATTACAGCCAGCCCGGCATGGTACCAAACCATATGGGCCACTGTTGGTTTGGCGCTATTGGTCGTTGCTATTATATATTACCTGTTTACGAGGCGTGTGCGGGTTATTGATCGCAAGGCGCAAGAGGCGCTTGCGTTGCAACGACAGATGAACGAATTGGAAAATAAGGCCCTGCGCGCGCAAATGAACCCTCATTTCCTGTTCAATACGCTTAATTCTATCAACCATTATATTCTTAATAATGACACAAAAGAAGCGAGCCACTATCTTACGCGCTTCTCAAAGTTGGTAAGGCTGGTGCTCGACAATTCGCGCAGGGAATATATAAGCCTGGAAAAAGAACTGGAGGCGTTGAATATATACTTGGAACTGGAAATGATGCGGCGTAACAACGAATTTGATTATAGCATTACTGTAAAGCCTGAAGTTGATGCTTCATCTTTTATAGTACCACCGCTTATCTTGCAGCCGTTTGTTGAAAATGCTATCTGGCACGGTCTGTCCACTATTTCAAAGGATGGGTTTATAGAGATAATTGCTGCTGCGGTTGACGATGATGGTGTTTGCATCACAATAGAAGATAATGGTATTGGCTATAAGGCGCCTGCGGCAGAAGCGAAGAAAGGACATAGCTCATTTGGTATGGCAGGAACGAGAGATCGGCTTACTTTAATGCACCCGAAAAACGATTACCGTATAGATACATTACACGATGAGAAGGGCGCGCCTAACGGCACCCGTGTATCCGTTTATATTTATAACGATTAAAAGAGTTGTCATGGAAAATATAAAAGCTGTAATAATAGATGATGAATCGAAAGCTATTGGTTCACTTACGCAATTGCTTAAAGCAAATTGCCCCGAGGTGAATATAGTAGAAACATTTACCAGCCCGGTGAAGGGTATTGAATACCTGAAAGCACATGCTGTTGATCTGCTGTTCCTGGACATACAAATGCCTGAAAAGACTGGGTTTGATGTATTGGAGGAGTTGAGCAGTGTACCGCTGAAAGTGATATTTACCACAGCCTACGATCATTTTGCCATTAAGGCTATAAGATATAATGCACTGGACTATTTACTAAAACCGGTAGCTGCCGCCGAGTTGGTAACAGCAGTTGAGCGTAGCAGGGTGCAGCCGAATTTGCAAGGTGAGCAGGTGGCCCACCTGCAGAAATTCAGGAACGATAAAATACCGGAGACCATTGCTCTTTCAACTTCCGAAGGGCTTGTATTTATAAAGCTGAACGATATTATGCACCTGGAAGGGCAGGGTAGTTACACTTATGTAACACTTGCTAATGGACAGAAACACCTGGTTTCAAAAAACCTGTCTGCTTTCGAGGAGATCATTTGCGAGGAACAGGGGAAATTCTTCCGTCCGCATAAATCATTCATTATCAACCTGTCTTATATCAGCCAGTATATCAAGGGAGATGGAGGTGAGATCATTATGCAAGACAAGAAATCCATTACTGTATCACGCCTAAAAAAGCAGGAGTTTTTAGACCTGTTTATGCGTGTATAGCTTGCAATGTCAAGGATATTTCAGCGCTTTTCGCCCCGCATATTGCGGGGCTTTTTTATGCCATTACACAGTTGGTGAAGCAGAACACGCATTTGGTGAAATGCAGCTTTTGCACCTTTTGATACGGGTGCATCTTTACATCAACAATTAACAATTAAAACAAATTTTATGAAAAAGATAATCATCATCCTCGCAGCAGCTTTAAGCTTTACATCTTGCAAAAAAGATAAAGATGCACCGCAGCCATCTCAAACAAATAACCAGTCCAATAACCAGGGCGGGGAAAATAATAATGGTAATAATAACAATGGTAATGGCGGCACTGTGATTCCTGAATTGCAGCTTACAAATACTGCCGCTGTAACTAATCCCTGCGGTGTTGCTGTTTCAAAATCGGGCATGATAGCTGTTACGGAATACAATGGATTTATAGCTTATGGTAAAAAAGGTACTACCAGGGTGTGGAAAAGCTACAGCGATATGGCTGCCAACCAGGCACCTTATGCTACCTGGCAGAATACCGGCGCTGAGGCAGCAGTTTTTGACGAAAATGAAAACCTCTATATAGCAGAAACAGAACAGACTGCAGCTATTGTGATCTATAAAAGAACGGCCAATGGTTTCAGTCTTGCAAAGACTATACAGGGTGGCCTGAACAACCCGCGTGGTATGGCCATAAAAGATGGGCAACTGTACCTGGCAGATGATGGCAACAATAGGGTAATACGCTATGATAACCCATTGACCAGCAGTACTTATACTCCGGTATTAACACATTTACAGGCACCTAAGGCTGTAGCGATAGATGGCAATAGCGTATACGTAGCAGAATATGGCGTAAATAAAGTAAGCAAATACACGATTGGTGATTGGGCAAATCCCACAGCTACAGTAACTGTTTCAAAACCGGTAGATGTGGCCGTTAAAGATGGCCTGATGGTAGTTGGCCAGCCGGAAGCAGGTACTATACAGCAATATTCTGCTGAAAACCCATCTGGTACCAATGCAAAACAAACGGTTATCGGCGGTAATGTGTTCGGTTTAGCCTTTGCTGCAGGTGGTGAAAAAAGCTTGTACGTAGCCGATTTCGATAATGGAAAAGTAAGCAGTTTCCAGGTAAAATAACCATTGGTGAATTGAAACCCGCACCTGGTGAAAGCGGGTTTCAGTTCCATCAAACCTCATCTCATCTTTATACCAGCAATAGCATTTAAAACATTTTAAACAGCAACATTATGAAAAAGATACTCACTGCAATAGCAATCCTGGCCATAACAGCCACTGCCTGCAAAAAAGACAAAAATACCCCTGTGCCTGCCCAGGCAACCAATAACAATAATCAGCCCAAGCCTGTAGATTCGCCGACAGCAAAAACTGTGAACGACATTAAACTGGAAATAACTAAAGTTAATACGCCGGTAGCTCCGCACAATCCGGGCGGCTATAGTTTCTATACTATTATGCTGAACGGTGCTGTATACATGGGTAATCCCAGCAACACAGGAAAAACACAATATTTCGATAAATACGATATTACAACCAATACATTTACAACTGTAGATACAACCAAAAACCTGTGTGCCTGTGGTTACGGGTCGAAAATGATAACGGACGGGGGTAACAATATTTATTATATAGCTAATGATGCGACCAAATTCTCTGCCGACGATAATGACTGGAGCTGGTTTGCTTTTTCTACCAATGCAAAAGACAATCACGGTGAAAGCGGTCCTATTTACCAGGATAAAAAGATATTTTATATCGGTGGTCGTACGCCGTCACGTAAGGTGAAATATATAGACCTGCAAACGAAGACATGGTACAATGCCCCTGATTTTCCTTATGCTACCAATATGGTAGATGGTGTTAGTGTGGATGGTAAGATATATGCTATGGGCGGTACAAATGGTAAAACAAAATTTTCTATGTACGACCCTGCAGCTAACGCCTGGCAGGTTTTACCTGATCTTCCTTTCGAAACCAATTTCTGGTATGACCGCCACTACGTAGCTGCTGTTGGCCAAAATATCTATGTATTGCTGGATGATAAAATACAAGTATATGATACTAAGGCAAGTAAGTGGTCAGTCAATCCTGTTACAACTGCTTTTGATTTCGATAGAAGCTATATGAGCCTCTATTCATGGAATGGCAAATTATATATAGCCAGCAAAAGCAACTCTGGTGATTTTCAATTATACCAGGCTGTGATTAAATAAGCTGATATTTTGATCTGTATCACACAATATCTTTGTATTATATAATATTAACCTAACGTTCTAATACCACCTTTATATGAAAAACGCATTATTAACACTGTTGTTCTTTATTGCCGCAAGTACCGCAGTAAGTGCAGCGCCTGATAGCTTTTATGTAAGCGGCAATAAGATATACGATCCGTGCGGAGAGCAATTTGTACCGCGCGGCATTAACTACCCGGTGCTGGATGATTGGGATTTTCCATCAAATATGGGCACTACAGAGCAATCTGCCGAAATAATAAAAGCAAATCCTAACCTGGTGCGGATAGCCTGGTATAATGACTATGGCCAGCCGTCACGCCCGGCATTTGCACTTTCAGATCTTGACAGTGTTATTTCCAGGTTTAGCAGGGCCGGTATCGTTTCTGTCATCAACCTGATGGACATGACCTGCACCGATGACTATGCAACATTTACTACACGTGTAAATGGCTTTTGGACCAGGCCCGATGTAGTAGCACTGACCCAAAAACATAAAGGCATGTTGATGGTGAACATTGCCAATGAATTTGGTGATGTGAACTGGGCCGGTAATCCCGCAACTGCACTGGTTGCCTGGAAGAATAATTATAAGAACACTGTTAGTGCTATGCGTACTGCCGGTATTGTAGTGCCTATCCTTATAGATGCGCCTGATTGCGGTACCAGCCTGGATGTATTATTGAGCACAGGTGCCGAATTTCTGTCGAGTGATCCAATTCATAATACCATTTGCAGCGTACATGCCTACTGGGGGCTTGACGATTCTGCAACAGTGGCTGGTAAAGTGCAGCAAATAGGGGCGGCAAGCTTTCCTATAATAATGGGTGAGGTGGCTAACTGGCAGACTGATGCCAACCCTTGCCAATATAGTCTTCAACTTACCTCTATGCTGCGCCAGGCACAGATACTGAATGTAGGTTGGATGTCATGGTGCTGGTATAAAGACCATTGCCCCCTGCGACAGCTCACTACTAATGGTTTGTATTCAAACTTGTCTCCTTACGGCCAGCTTATTATAAACGACCCTACCTGGGGACTGGCTACGAGGGCGATAAAAACATATTACCAGACCCACGGCGGTACTTGTAATCCTACGGGTATTAAAAATATTAAGCAAGCAGCTACTGTTACTGTTGACTGGCACCAGCCCCAGCATACACTCACGTTTAGAGAAGCAGGGAGCTTTATGCTTACCAATATTGCCGGAAATGTAGTAGCTCAGCAGCAGGTAGCAGCAGGCGGCTATTACATAACAGACGCATCATTACCGGATGGAGTATATGTTGTCCGTTTTGTAAACTCATCCGGACAACCGTCTTTCAATAAAATATATGTAGGGGATAATTAATCCCTCTATGGCCGCAGGCGGAGCCTATTTGAGAAGTTTGTCATAATAATAACAAAAATACATTTATTAAACAATAAATAAAATATTTTATGAAACAGTCAATTAAAATCAGCATAATTGCAGTAGTAGCTGCAGCTTCAATATCTATTACTTCCTGTTCAAAGAAAGACACTCCTGCACCTGCCACCGCGGTGGAAGATACAGTGTCTACCTATTATGGTACAGTAGAGCTGGCCTATAAAAAATCTACGAATGCAGACCCGGCCTGTTTTATAGACCTGAGCAACGGGCATGTTTATAAAGTAAGCGAAGCCGCAGCACACGCAGGAGAAATAGATATGCTCTGGGGTACGCGTACAGCTACACCAGACCAGAAGTACTTTATCAGTACATCGGATACATATATATTAAATGCAGCAGGTGCCAGTGACGACCTGTGGAAAGAATCCAACCTGTTTACCGGCTGGAGCAAAAGAAATGTCACGATGATGGATAATTTCCAGGCGGTAAATTTTGATGATGTTAAGACCAGGTCGCAATTCAATACGTATACCAGCGGCCGTTCAGGTATACTTACCTATTTGCCTTTTGATGCCCTGGCCGATCAACAAGCGCTGTCATATTATTACGACATCACGCATAATGGGGTTAAATACATAGGAGTGCTGAAGATAACACAGGCTGATCTGGCCGATGGCTATGCAAAATTCACGATTAAGGTCATTAAAGCTTAAGAGAGAGAGGTTGTTTATTGTAACAGAATATGGTTGCCGACACTATTGTATGGCAACCATTTTTGCTTAGCGAATATTTGGGTTAGTTGCGTTAGAGTCCGGCGCTTTTGCATTGGTGGTAGCACCTATACTGGTATCAGGGTTTCCCCTGTCGCCTGCTGCCGATTGATCGACACCTGAATCTGTATTGGTGTTAAGTCCGGTTGTGTCTGCGCGGTAGCCATCGTGTGTGCCGTTGCCGCAAGCGGTTAACAAAATAACCAAGGATAAAAGAAATAGCCTCATTTTTATAATTTTTGTTTAAGTAGGCCTA
>JANINW010000011.1:26811-38212 GCA_024508935.1 Flavipsychrobacter sp.
CCATTTACTTACGACTATCATATTTTTGCAGTTAGGGAAATAATAAAGCCGCGTGAGGCGGCTTATTATCTCAATTACTTGTCTGAGGGTTCATTCTGCTTATGCATTTGTTCTGCCAGCATTTCGTCGCTGGTAACATTAGCCATTGTTGCCATTATCTTATTTTTCATACCACTAACAATCTTACTTTCGCCGCTCATCAGGGCTTCATATCCATCACGTGCGACATCTGCAGGATCAGCCAGGTCTCCTTCTTGTACTATTTTAGAGTGCTGGGCACCCGCCTTATTAAAAAAGTCTGTGTCGGTAGCGCCGGGTTGCAAGGCTGTGATGGTCACCTCGGTATCCTTCAGCTCATTGATGATAGACTGTGTGAAGTTGTAAACGAAAGCCTTTGTGCCGGCATATACAGCCATTAGCGGAGAGCTTATTTTACTTACCATTGAAGCAAGTTGCAATATCTTTCCATTATTGCGTGCAACCATGTCTTTTAGAAATAGCTTAGTGAGCACTACCAATGAAGCGACATTGAGCTGTATAATATCCAGTTCGGATTGAAGGTCTGTTTCTGTAAATTTTCCATATACCCCCTGGCCGGCATCATTTACCAGGATGTCTACCTGTATGCCTTTGGCGTATACTTCATTATACAATTCTTCCGCAGCACTGGGTTCGAATAAGTCTTTGCCAATGACTTCAACGTTGATCTTATGTTTTGACGAAGGTCTTGTGCTATGATCTTTAACTCATCTTCTGAGCGTGCCACTAATACAAGGTTGTATTTCTTCTCAGCAAATATTTTTGCTAATTCGTAGCCAATACCGCTGCTGGCTCCTGTTACCAGCGCGGTCTTGTTGGTTTGATTATCCATGAATAATTTTCTGTTTACGGTTTCAAAATGACTTTTACACAATTGTCTTCTTTATCATTGAATACCTGGTACATTTTAGACGCATCTGCAAGAGATACGGAGTGCGTGACGATGTCATCCAATTTAACTTTACCCTCCTGCACCAGGCTGAGCAGCTTATCTATGTATACATGAGGCCAGGATTGGCCACCGAAAAGCTTTATGCCTTTGTCGAACCATTGGTGAAGGGGGAAATTATCAAATGGAGTACCGTATACGCCCATAACAGTCACTGTACCTCCCCGCCTTACCGCATCGAAGCATTTACCTAATACTTTCATCGAGCCTTTTTCCATCTGTATCACATTCATAGCTTTTTCAAGCATCGTCCGGTCGGCTTCCATGCCTACAGCATCCACACACAGATCTGCACCATAACCTCCGGTCATTTGGCGTATCATTTCTACAGGGTCTGCATCTTTGGCGTTTATTGTCTCTGCTTTTGCTGCAGTACGCGCCATTTCCAGCCTGTATTCCTGTATATCTATTCCTATTACGCGGCTGGCACCATGCAGCCAGGCCGATTTCATGGCCATAAGCCCCACAGGGCCACAACCAAATACAGCTACAACTTCACCGCCCTTTAATTGTGCCCATTCTATTGCCGACCAACCGGTTGGGAAAATATCTGTAGTAAATAATACCTGTTCGTCTGTAAGCCCATCTGGCACCTTCCTGGGCCCTACATCGGCATAGGGCACGCGTACATATTCCGCCTGCCCGCCGTCATATCCTCCATACAGGTCGGTGTAGCCAAATAAAGCGCCGCCCTTGCCATCCATTAATCCGCCTTCAGGCCCATAGTGTTCAGGATTGGATTCCTCGCAATGCGTATGCAGACCCATGGAGCAGAAATGACAATGGCCGCAGGCAATAGGGAAGGGTACAACAACCCTGTCACCTTTCTTCAGGTTTTGAACACCTTTGCCTACTTCTTCCACAATACCCATGAACTCGTGCCCCAGTACCATATTGCGGGGCTGGGGAAACATGCCATTATAAATATGAAGGTCGGAACCGCAAATAGCAGTTGAGGTTACTTTCAATATAACATCAGTAGCCTGTTCTATAGCAGGGTCTTTAATATTATCTACTCTTACGTCTTTAGGCCCATGAAAAACCAATGCTTTCATATGATTTAGTTTTAAGCGTTTCCAATCGAGTCTGCATAGCTACGGGGATTACCCATAGTTTCGCCTGATTCTTCCTCATCTTCGTCTTCATCTTCTCCTTCAGCATCTTCTTCATCAGCCATAGGGTTTACGTCAGACTCTGCTATGTCTGTTAGAAGCTGGTCTGTATCTTCTTCGTCCCAAAGAGTTTTCTCCAGCAGGCGTGCAACATCCTCCCTATCCATAGTGCGTGCCAGCTGTACCAGGCTGCCGTAGGTGGCTATTTCGTAATGTTCTACTTTTTGCGCGGCAATAATTAAAGCGGCATCCCTGGTCATTGATCCGTCTTCTGTTTCGTTTATTATTGCATCGGCTTCTTTGGTAAGGCCTTCCATTGCATCGCATTTTTTTTCTTCAGCTTCTTTGCCCATCATACCGAAAACTTTTTCAAGCCTGGCTGCATGTTTCTTTGTCGCAAAGAGATGGTCTTCAAAAGCATCCTGCAATGCAGTAGTAGTAGCTTTCTGCTGCATTTTTTGAAGAGCAGTTACCAGGTGGTTTTCTGCCCACAGCATGTCTTTAAGCATATCTACAAATAACTTTTCCAGTTTTGAACTGTATGCTTCTTCCTTTTGTACATTATTTTTTTGTGTGGTACGCCTTATGCCGGTTTGCCTGGAGTTTGCTGACTTGGGAGAAGCTTGCCCGTTACTGCTTTTTTTTGTTGTAGCAGCTGTATTCTTTTTATTCTGAACTTGTTTTGCCATACATATAGGTTTAATGATCAATAAAAATTTAGTTATCCGGCCGGTATAAATACTACCGACCGGATTGAACTCAACCAAACACACTGAAAGTATTATCGTCCACGAGATGAACCACCACGGTTGCCGCCACGAGATGAACTACCACGGCTACCGCCGCGAGATGAACCGCCACGGCTGCCTCCACGTGATGAACTATCACCACGGTTGCCGCCTGAAGATGAGCCGCCGCGGCCACCGCCATGTGATGCTTCGCCACCCATGCGGGCTATACGGGTACGTTCTTGTTTACTCATTGCCGCAAAGCCACGGCGACTGCTGCGTCCATTGGATGAACCACGCGAAGAAGAACCTGAATTGCCGGAAGAAGAACGGCCACCGCCACGTGAGCCACCACGTGAACTGCCACGATCGTCGTCGTCATAATCGCGGCCACGGCCACCGTGCGATGCCCTACCGCCCATGCTGGCTATACGGCGTACTTCATCGCGGTCCATAGATGCAAAACCGCGGCCGCCACCACCGCCACGTGAACCACCACGTCCGGATGATGAACTGCTGCGACCACGACCAGATGATGAACCGCCACGGCCACCACCACGTGATCCGCCACGACCTGAAGATGATCCGCCGCGACGCGAACCGCCACGTGAACCACCACCATCGTCATCGTCATCACGGCCACGTCCGCCATGAGATGCCCTGCCACCCATAGCAGCTATACGGCGCACCTCATCGCGGTCCATAGACGCGAAGCCACGACGATCGCCGCCGCCACGGCCACCACGTTCGTAGTCATCATCATCGTCTTCGTCGTCATAATCTTCTTCTTCATCATAGTCATCATCATCATATTCGTCTTCTACATCATAATCATCGTCGTCATAGTCATCATCGTCATACTCACCCCTTACATCGTAATCATCATCATCGTCATAGTCATCGTCGTAATCCTCTTCGTCATAATCGTTTTCATAATCATCCTGGCGTCCACGTCCACCATGCGACATTTCACCGCCGCGCTGAGAGATACGTCGTTGTCTTTCCGGATCCATAGAGGCAAACCCTCTTCTTGAATTTCTTGCCATAGCATATTCGTTTTAAATGGTTATTAACTGTATTTCTATGGCCAAAATCTTATGCCATACCTAAGCAAGGGTAGAATAGAACCATGAATATGAACTTGAAGCAGCTTTTTGTATCTTATTGCTGAATAGCTGAATCAGAATGGGAAATGAGAATAGATACTTGGGTATAATTTTCCCTTGGGGCCGTATTTGTAAACTGTTATGCCACTGGATAAGTTATTGCCTGCTTTCAGTGCACTCAAAAATAAAAGATAAATTTGTCTTTTATTGAAACTGGTTATAAATTTGCATCTCAAAGAACCCCAAAATGTTTTCAAAAACGTGCGAATATGCGGTGAGGGCTGTCATCTATATCGCCCAAACATCGAAACACGATGAAAAGGTGAGTATAAAAGAAATAGCCAAGGGGATAGACGCACCTGAGCATTTTATAGGCAAAATATTGCAGGACCTGGGCAAGAAAGGATTGATACAATCCTTAAAAGGCCCTAAGGGGGGATTTTATTTAGATGCAAGTTCCCGGAAATACTCACTGGCAGACGTAGTAAAAGCTGTTGACGGTGATAAAATATTCTACGGTTGTGGTTTAGGCCTTAGCCAGTGTTCCGAAGCACAACCTTGTCCCTTGCATCATGAGTTTAAAAAGATACGAAACGATATTCACCGGATATTGAAGAAAGCTAAACTCGGAGAATTTAATGACCAGTTGGAACAGCACCTGGCATTCCTGAGGAGGTAAAAAAAATTTCTAATAATAAAAGATATAAAGGTATTAATATCTGTAATATGCACTTACGTAAGTTTTTCTGGATTGTTCTTTTTGGGGCACTAATGATATTGCCCCCATTTACCAAAGCGCAGGAGCAGGTGCCATCTAAATTTTCATTAGGCTCCAATAGCGCATTAACCATTATACTGTTCCTGGTAGTACTTGCTTTATTTTTTGCAGTACTTGTACTCAATGAAAAAGCAAAGCAAATAAGACAAACCGGTAAAAAGCCGGTCGATTTCAAAAAACTGAAAACCTATGCCGGGGCTTTGAGCAGCAAGCAGATCAATACCGTATTGAGCTTGAGGAAAAAAAGCAGGCAGGGTAGTGTAAACGCTGTACCGGCTATTCTGTTTATAACCTTGTTAGCTTCATCTTCATCTGCCTATGCACAGACACAGGGGCAGCCTGCACCTGCATCATTGCTCGGTGAAACCGGGGTGATCATAACATTGATACTGTTATTCATTCCCATACTTGCAGGTGTGATCATTCTGATCATAAAGCTGGTAAATGCCATAAAACAATACAAGAATAGCGCCAGCCGGGAAGAAGCCGAAAAACTTGCCGCATACCTTAAAACAATGCCTGAAGATGAAGCGCAACAGCTATTGGTGAAAAAGAAGAAAGCGCTGGATTACCGTTTACAAAACAATGAATTATCAGGCAACATAGCTGCTGAAGATGATAAAGGCCTGATAAACCTGAATGACAGCAATGGCCTGCCGTTGGTAGCCACCAAGAAAAAAGCAGTTAAGCGGCCCAATATAAACCCGCAATTGTCAAGACTTGTTTTGTGGTACCTGGGTTGCGCTACTTTTTGGCTGCTGTTTGGTACCACTATAGGAGAATACCTGGGTATAAAGTTTGTGGCGCCCGATGCTGACCATGTAAGCTGGCTGAGCTTTGGCCGCCTGCGCCCGGTACATACCAATGCAGTTTTTTGGGGCTGGGCTTCATTAGCTATGCTGGGCCTTGGATATTATGTGGTGCCAAGAGTAAGCAATACAAGCCTTGCGAGTATTAAGAAGGGCTGGTATACGCTATACCTTATCAATGCAGCCGTTATACTGGGTAGTCTTTGCCTGATGGCAGGTATTAATAACGGCGGGGGAGAATACAGGGAGTATATATGGCCGGTAATGTTATTGTTTGGGGCTGGCCTTGCCATAACGCTGGTCAACTTTCTGCAAACTATAGCCAGGCGTACCACCCGCGAAATTTATATTGCCAACTGGTATATTGTAAGCTCCATCATTTTTGCGATAGTTATATCGGTAGTGGCCTATGTGCCCTATTGGCAAAACGGGCTGGGGGAAACAATTGTACAGGGCTACTATATGCACCAGGGGGTGGGCATGTGGTTTATGCTGTTTACACTCGGTATCGTATATTATTTTCTGCCACAGCAGCTTAATAAACCTATTTATTCGTACAGCCTGGGGATACTTGCATTTTGGGCACAGATTTTGTTCTATACACTTATAGGTACCCACCATTTTGTTTTCAGTTCTATACCATGGTGGCTGCAGACAGTAGCAATAGTAGGCAGTGCCGGAATGGCCATTCCAGTAATAGCAGGTGCTACAAACTTTATCATGACCTTTAAGGGTGCGTGGTATAAAATAAAAGATAGTTATACTATCCCATTCTTCGTAGTCGGTATCATTTTCTATTTCACAGGATCTATGCAGGGTACAGCAGAGGCATTCCGCTCTACCAACCTGATATGGCATTTTACTGATTTTACAGTAGCGCACTCTCATCTTACTATGTATGGTATTATCTGTTTCTTTCTGTGGGCGGCTATTTACGCAGTGGTACCGCGTCTTACCGGCAGGGAAGCTCCGCAAATAGCTATAGGCGCACACTTCTGGCTGGCCTTAATAGGACTGTTGTTTTATACTATACCATTGATGTATGGCAGTACCCTAAAGGGGTGGTTGTGGATGCAGGGTAAGCCTTTTATTGAAGGTGTAGTATTGATGGCACCATACTGGCTGTGGCGTGCCATTGGCGGCAGCCTTATGTGGTTATCGCATTTATTCTTTGCCTATAATATGTACAGGATGCTTGTAAGCCCAGGTATCATCGAAGTGAAAGAAACGGCCATTCAACAATTAGAACTGGAAAACAACACCATACAAACAGCATAAATTTTTTGGAGCGTCATGGAATTATTCGATAACCACAAGAAACTGTTTACTACAGCATTTTTATTTTTTGCTGCACTCACCATGTTTGTAGCTATTATCCCGGCCATTAATAATCAGAACAGCAATGCAGCTTTGCCCGGAGCCGTTCCGTTAAGTGCCGATGCCGAAAAGGGTAAGGCCATATTTGTAGCCAATGGTTGTGTAGCGTGCCATACACAGCAGGTAAGGAATGTAGATATGGATAAGATGTGGGGCGGACGCCCCAGCATAGCTGCTGACTATGCCGACAATCACCGGACGGATATCTGGCGCAATACTGCCACCCTTATGGGTACCGAACGTACAGGTCCCGACCTTACAGATATAGGCAACAGGCAGCCCAGTGTAGACTGGAACCTGGTACACCTGTATAACCCTCGTATTGTAGTTAAGGAATCTATTATGCCGGCATATCCCTGGTTATTTACCGTTAAAGCTGAACCTGGTAAAAAGGATATAGTCGTAAATATTCCGGCTGCATACCGCACCGGGCAGCAAGGCAAGGTGGTAGCTACGCCCGAAGCCCTGTACCTGGTTGCATACCTGCAATCATTAAAACAAACAAAGCTGCCTGACGGAACTACTGCACCTGAGTTTTTGTATAAAAGAGCGGAAACGCAAAAAGACGCCACCGCATTGCAGGAACTGGATGGGAAAGCACTCTATACGGCTAATTGCCAGACCTGTCACCAAGCGGGTGGTGAAGGCTTGCAAGGGGCATTCCCTCCACTTAAGGGCAGCCCTGTGGTTATGGGCGAGAACCTGGAAATGTATGTAGATATCATTATGCATGGATATGATGCAAGAGCTGAGTACGGTGTTATGCCGGCTGTAGGTACTAATATGAATTTTACCGAGCATGAAGTAGCTGCCATTATAAACTATGAGCGCAGCAGTTGGGGTAACCAAGGCAAGAAAGTTTCTGCTGAAGAGATCAAAAAAATAATGGATGTGGTAAAACTCAAAGTTGCCCAGGAATAAACGAGAGTGTAGGGTGTAACAATAAAAAGGAACATGAAAAAGATAATATTATTCTTCATCGCAGTATTAAACGCAGTATTCACCTTCGCCTGCCCTGTTTGCGAGCGGCAACAGCCCAAATTATTACGGGGTATTACACATGGTGCAGGCCCGCAGGGAGAATGGGATTATGTGATAGTATGTACAATGGTAGCGATAACCATCCTTACACTTTTCTTCTCGGTAAAATGGCTTATCAAACCGGGCGAAAGATCATCACAGCATATAAAGCATTTCATTTCAAATATGGAATAGTATGACAGATAAAAGCACCATATTAATATTCTTAGATGATGACGCAAGGCCCGTGGCTGAAGTTCAGTCGCCCGTCAATTTTGAATTGGATACGCGCAAGCTGGTGGATGGCATGCATACCCTTAAAATAGTAAGCAAGGACCCAACAGGTAAAGAAGGTATCAGGTTAGTGCCGTTTGAAGTGCGTAACGGGCCTGCTATTGCCATTGAAGGTATCAAGGAAAATGCCGTAGTAGACGGGGTTTTGCCATTGATGATAAATGCATACGGTAAAGGCGACCAGCGGTCTTTCCTGATAGAAGGCAGTGAGACCCCGCAAAGCATCCCGGCATGGGTGTGGATACTTATCATTGCCTTTGCAGGCTGGGCTATGTTCTACCTGTTCAGTTATATATCCCTAAACCCGTAAATGATATTGTATGAACGATATATCCACAATAGAAGATATAAAATTGCTGGTAGATACTTTTTATGGAAAGGTGAGAGAAGACCAGTTGCTATCGCCCATTTTTAATGGCGTGATACAAGACCGCTGGCCACAGCATCTTGAAAAAATGTACCGGTTCTGGCAAACGGTTTTGCTGCAGGAGCATACATATCATGGCAGTCCTTTTCCGCCGCATGCAAGCTTGCCGGTAGATCAGCTACATTTTAATACGTGGCTGAGCATCTGGCATCAAACATTAGACACTCTTTTTGAAGGGGAAAAGGCTAACGAAGCTAAATGGCGAGGTGATAAAATGGCCGTGATGTTTCTTTCCAAGATCGAGTATTACAGGAACAATGCTATAACGCCTTTGCTATGATGAAGGTAGAACAACCGGTAGCTATTGTATGCGTATTTACCTGGGCAGGCTTTGTCTGTGCCATTAGTTTTCTTGAGGCATGGCTTAAATTCAGGGCTCCGGGTGTTACCATCTCTATAGGGTTAGGCATAGGCCGGTTGGTGTTCAATGCATTAAACAAGATAGAATGGGTATTTGCTATAGCGGTAGTAGTAAGCGCAATATGGCATAGATTATGGTATGATCCTGCTAACAACGTAGTATTACCGGGTATTCTTATTATCCTGTCTTTACAGACATTTTGGTTGCTGCCGCTTTTAGATGCAAGAGCTGAATTATATACCCTGGGAAAAGATATACCTCCATCTAATGCGCACCTGTATTTTATTGCTGCTGAAATTTTGAAGGTAGTAAGCCTTGCTATATACGGTATAAGTTTATTTAAAAAAGTAAAACATAAACAATTTGCATTTCAAAAAATTAAACCGACAAATTATAATAAACATGGAAAATATTAAAGACAGCAATGTAGGTGCTATAGTAGCACAGGATTACCGTGCGGCGGCTGTATTCAAAAAATATGGCATTGACTTTTGTTGCAATGGTAACACACCACTCCGCGATGCGTGCATCGAGCATAAAATAGATATAACACAATTGGAAGGGGAATTGCAAGACGTATTATCAACACCGGCGCAAAAAACAGATAATGTTACAGACTACAAAGCATGGCCTTTAGACCTGCTGGCCGATTATATAGAAAAGAAACATCACCGTTATGTAAACGAACAGATACCTGTAATACAAGGATACCTAGAGAAGATATGCAGTGTACACGGTAGCCGGCACCCTGAATTACACCAGATAAAAGAATTATTCAACGAATCTGTAGGAGAACTTACGATGCATATGAAGAAAGAGGAACTGATGCTTTTCCCTTTTGTCAGGAAAATGATGCAGGCCGGTTCGGCAGGCAGCAAGCCTTTGACAATTCCATTCGGTACGGTACAGAGTCCCATACGTATGATGATGCATGAACATGACGCGGAAGGCGAACGATTCAGAAAGATGCGCCGCCTTTCTGGCAACTATTCACTTCCGCACGATGCCTGCAATACTTACAGTGTTGCATATGCTTTGTTAGACGCTTTCGAATCAGACTTACACCTGCATATCCATTTGGAGAATAATATACTTTTCCCCGGAGCCATAGCACTGGAGGATAAGCTTACCGGTCAGTTGAATAGTAACACACAATAAAAACTGTTTATGGGACAACCAATTAAACGTAGTGAAAGCCTGATGCCACTTTCCAGGGAGCACCACCTGGGGCTGCTGTTTTGCTGGAAGCTAAGACAAGGTGTAAAGTTTGAAGTAGCGACAGGCAGGATGGTACAGTATGTACTGTTTTTCTTCGATAAATTTTTGAAAGATCATTTTACTGAAGAAGAACAACAGGTTTTTATTTATGCTACTGACGAACTTGCGGCGAAAGCAGTTGCAGAACACTCAAATATTAAATCCCTGGTTCAAAAAATGGGATCGGATAAGGCTGCAAAAGCTTACAGCGATCTGTTGGCGCTGGCTGATATGGTAGACGACCATATTCGTTTTGAAGAGCGGGTGTTGTTTCCCGATATTGAAAAACGCGTATCTGAGCAAGAATTAACAATGATAGGCAGTCATTTATCTGCAGAAGTGCTAACAGACGATTATCCCGATGCTTTTTGGATAAAAAAATAAACCTGCAGATAATGCAGGCTGATGAATAATGTGAGAGAACCTATAATTATTATAATTGAACATGGTGGTGTGCCAAGTGTGATTACTACTTACCAGAATGAGTACAGGAACTTAATGGCGCTCATTTCAGACAAAATATACCTGGAATGTTTTGGTGAGTGTAAGGGTATGGGTAGATGCGGAACTTGTTTAGTGGAGATAATAGAATCAGATGAACAATTGACAAACATAGAAAGGAATGAACAAGCTACCATATCCAAACTTGGCATTCATGCTCCTGGTTTGCGATTAGCATGCCAGTTGCTTATAGATAACACACTGAATGGCTGCAAAATAAGAATTGCAGCATCCATGGCCTAATATTGTTCTTGCAGCTCTTCATGGTATAATTTTTTACTTATGTATATGTAAATGTTATACAGGATATATGGCTGGTAAGGTCACATTTAAAGGTCTGTGGGAGGTGTTGAAGGATACTTTTAAAGGTTTTTCAAACGACAAAGTAACCAAGCTCAGCGGTTCGCTTGCCTACTATACGGTGTTTTCCATGGGGCCGCTACTGGTAGTAATTATTTCTCTCTGTGGCCTATTCCTGGCGCGTGAAGCTGTAGAAGGCAAGGTATATGCTGTATTGCAGGGTTTTGTAGGGTCTGATACAGCAATACAGTTACAGCAAATAATAAAAAACGCCTCCATTGGAAATAAAGGCACTGTTGCAGCTATTGTAGGTTTGGTCACCTTACTTATAGGTGCCACTACT
>JANINW010000011.1:38222-142254 GCA_024508935.1 Flavipsychrobacter sp.
AGAGATACAGGATTCTGTAAATGTAATATGGGGACTTAAACCCAAACCCAAACGGGGTTGGCTGAAGTTTTTACAAAACCGTTTTTTATCTTTTTCAGTTATAGTAAGCTTAGGGTTCTTGTTGCTGGTTTCATTAGCAATAAGCGGGATTGTGGAGAGTATAAATGACCGGCTTAAAACCAGCTTCCCGGATGTAGCAATTGTTATATTCTATATCGTCAACCTGTTATTGAACTTTGTTATCAGTATGTTGATATTTGGTGTTGTGTTTAAAGTGTTGCCAGATGCACGCATCCAATGGCGCGATGTATTGACAGGCGCAATTGTAACTGCAATACTTTTCATGTTGGGGAAATTCGGCATATCCCTATATATATCACAAACAAAGGTAGGTAGCACATATGGTGCGGCAGGCTCACTTGTAGTGTTGTTGGTATGGGTATATTACTCTTCTATAATTCTATACATTGGGGCAGAATTTACAAAAGCATACGCGGTAAAGTATGGTACACCCATTCATCCCAATGAGTATGCAGTTACAACCAAAGAAGTAGAGATAGAGACCAATGGCCAGTCAGTACAGGAGAATGAGAAATCTGCTAAACCGTCAAAAACTAAGGGAGAGGCCTAATGCTATGCGGCCGTTGGCATTCCAGTCGAAAGCTGTTGGTGCCCAGTGATAGAACCCTGCAAGATTTAGGTTCAGGTAAAACAGGTTCAGGTAATTTACATGCAGCAGTTGGTTAATGATAAGTCCCGATTCATGATAGCCATTAGCAGCCGTCGCCAATCCTGGGTTGGCTTTAGTATTGGCACTATTTAGTGTGCCCCATAAAATATTATGTGCTATGCCAAGGTACGGTTCTGTCCCTTTTAGCTTGAATAAATGCCAGTCGAAGTCGTGGGTGTAATAGATAGCAGCATACTTGTCGTGAAAATAGGCAAATGGGTTCATGGTAATAAAGCCACCAAAAGCATAAAGCTGCAGCCTGTTGGAATTGGCAAAACGGTAGCCGTTTCCGGCCATCAGTAAAGATTGAGGTAATGCCTTGTTATCAGCCGTATATATATATCCTGCAGTCAGCCGTATATTATCCTTGCCCCAACGGTTGATATGTACATTATAGTTTAAAGCAGCCTGAAGGCGCAAATAAGAGGCATTGTAGCTACCTGTTTCCAATTGGCCGAATGCTGCACGAAAATATGCGATGGGATATTTGGAGCCTCCCGAAAAATAGTAACCGGCAAAAGGGGTTCTTTTTTCAGCATAGGCATAGCGTATACCTATGCCCCCTTCTGTAACATCATAAACATTGGTAGCGCCCGTTTCGTTAAACGAGGATGTGTATTGAGGTGTGATAGTTTGGCGGGCACCACGGGCATCTATTTCCCAGTAGCCGGCATGGCGCCGGATGTTGGCATAGTATTCTTCCAGCCGGTCTACTTGTGCTAATAAATAGTACCTGAACAAAGTCTTGTCTATTTCCGGATGCAGGTTGAGCGTGCCTGTACTACGGTAGTTATTCTGATAGCCCAATTCCAGCCAGTTTTCATGGTCGCCCCACGGTGTTATACGCAAACTGCCGCCATATTTCCATTCTTTATCGCGTACCCCATATCCAAACCAGCCGCCGACAGATGCATATTTACTGAGCTTTTCATTGGTTGATATACCTAACCCCCAACGTGAGCCTTCATAACGGTTAAACGCATAAATACGCGGCAGGTCTATGTCTATTATGCTGACCGGTATTTTGAATACACCGATCTTACTTACCAGCTCAACAGCTTTATCGAGATTGGCTTCTTTGCCAATACTGTCGACGATGGTATATGTGTTCTTATCCTTTTCACTCAAAGTGTCAAAACGGTATTGCGTCCAGTCTGATGCGCTATGGAGATCAATTGAGTCTGTAAACTTTACAGGGTGTGCTTTGTCGAATATGGCTGTGGTATTTTCTTCAAACGAAACAGAGTCGACAACCGAATGCCCGGTCCACATCAGGCCCACAGACGATTCGCTACCTAATTTTTGCCATTCCCATTCATAATTCAGTTCCCGCGGAAACCACCTGTTATGTACCTGCCGGTATATCTGTTCTATTTTCACTATTCTTTTTGATGCAGTGTCGGTGCTTTGTGCAATGATATGGGAAATAGCATAACCGTTGCTGTTGATATAGACAACGCCCGATAAACTGTTGAACGTAGTGTTTTTTTTCGGTTTGAATTTCAGGATAAATGTAGTGTCTGTACCATCTGTGATCTCATCTTCAAGGCCAAAATCATATCGTTGCTGCCAGCCCCTGGCTATAGGGTTGCTATAATCTACGGTATTGAATTTGATATAATCGCTGTAGACATGAAATGGAAGGAAATCAGTAACCAGGAAAGTGAATGGCGTTTTGCTAAGCCCCGAGAACCTGGATGCAATAACATTCTCCTGTAATTGCTGCGGACGGCGATAGCTGCGCCTGCTGTATGTTTCAGACAGCACTGCGTGGCTCTGGTCGGAAAATTCTTTGATGTCTTGCAGGGTAGTGTCTTTGCCTGAAAGTTTCCCAGGTAAAATATAATCCAGCTTTAGTTTGTAGTAGATGCTGCATTGGTAACGGTCGTACTGCTCCGGGTTATTGTCTTTTTTATGAGCTATAGCTGTATTGATAATACGCCTGATTTTTTCATAAGGAGGTTTTACCACTACTTCGCCAATTGTGTTAGCGGCAGGGGAGAGGAAAATAGTGTCTCCTATCGGCAATGTGACAGTTTTTGTTTGATACCCGGTGTAGGATACGGAAAGCTGTTTTGCTCCTTTATGCGGTGTGAATGAAAAATGCCCTTTTATATCTGCAATCGCACCTTCGCGGCTATTGTCTATTCTTATAGCTGCAAAAGGTAAAGGCTGCCGGGTATGCTCGTCGGCAACAATACCGCTTGCTACTTGCCCACGGGCGGGTAATAGCGCCAGGAATAATAGGATGGTTAATAAATAGCGTAACATGCCGCCGGTGTGTGAAAGAATTATGAAATTTTTAAAAAAATAAAATTAGTTATAAAAAACTCCTTTACTTTGCACCGTTAAAAAAATTTTACACTCTTTATTTAAGAACACTTCAAGAGATGAAAAAAACCTTTCTCATTTTGTCTGAAATAAGCCCTGCTACTGCAGCAGGCTACGGGCATGGGTTTTTTGCTGTATCCTTAAACGGATCAGTTTTTTGTTCGCCTTCTACTTCTTTCCTCCTCCGACGTTGATACCAGGATATCCCAACAGTTATTAGCTGTTGAAGAGGCTATTTTAAGCCTTTAAAAATCAATGGGTATATGCCTTTTCATGCCCTGGCATGAGCGGCGTTGTATTTAGCACTCTAAAATTTATTGGATGAACCAGAACTTTGAAGTGATGGTGGCCGAACGCCATCACGCAGGGTTTGCGGCTGTAATCTGCGATGAAATGGCCAATTCGGCCAAGGCACGTGGTACAGGCATTGCCAAACGCAGCCCTGACTATATAAGAGATAAAATGCTTGAAGGCAAGGCTGTGATAGCTTTTGCCCAAGACGGCACCTGGGCAGGCTTTTGCTATGTAGAATGCTGGAGTCATGAGGCCTATGTAGCCAATTCAGGGCTTATAGTAGCCCCGCAGTTCCGTAAAAGCGGGCTAGCAAAAATGATCAAACAAAAAATATTCGAATTAAGCAGGCTAAAGTATCCTGAGGCGAAGATATTTGGCCTGACCACCGGCCTGGCGGTAATGAAGATCAATAGCGACCTGGGTTACGAGCCGGTTACCTATTCGGAATTGACGCAGGACGACGACTTCTGGAAGGGCTGCCAAAGCTGTGTGAACTATGATATACTCATGAGCAAGGAAAGAAAAAATTGCTTGTGTACGGCTATGCTCTATGATCCTAAAGATCACTGGCAGCCCGAGGAGACAGCACAGCAGTTTAAACAGCGGGCCAAAGCTTATGAGCGCATACTCGCCATCAAAAGAATACGTTTCCTAAAATATTTTATAATGAAAGCTCACAATAAAACATCAAAAAATGAAAAAACTGGTATTGGCATATAGCGGCGGACTGGATACTACCTACTGCGCGGTTTATTTGAAAGAGCTGGGGTATGAAGTACATGCCCTAACCGTTCAGACCGGTGGCTTCTCTCAAACTGAGCTTAAAGAGATAGAAAAGCGTGCCTTAAATCTTGGTGTCGCCTCTTTTAAAGTAGCCGATGTTACACAGCAATATTACAATAGCTGTATAAAATACCTGGTGTACGGTAATGTGCTGAAGAATAATGTTTATCCCCTGAGCGTAAGCGCAGAGCGGATGGTGCAGGCAATGGCTATTGCTGATTATGCACGGCAATTGGGTGTGGCATATGTAGCACATGGCAGTACCGGTGCGGGCAACGACCAGGTGAGGTTTGATATGGTATTTCAAAGTATGGTACCAGGTGCGGAGATCATTACACCCATCAGGGACCAAAAGCTGAGCAGGGAAGAAGAGATTGCTTTTCTGAAAGCCCATAACGTGCAGCTAGATTTTGAGAAAGCCAAATACAGCATCAATAAAGGGCTATGGGGCACATCTGTAGGTGGCAAAGAAACGCTTGGCAGCCAACAGTACCTGCCGGAAGAAGCATGGCCTACACAGGTAAGCAAAAAAGAGCCAGCAACAATTGTTCTGCATTTTAATGAGGGTGAATTATGTGGGTTAAATGAAAATGCTTCTATGAATCCTGTAGATGCAATAAGAACATTGCAGGAAATAGCGCAGCCTTATGGTGTAGGTCGGGATATACATGTTGGTGATACTATTATTGGCATCAAAGGTAGGGTAGGCTTTGAAGCAGCAGCCCCTGTGGTTATTATTAAAGCCCACCACCTGCTGGAAAAGCATACGCTCACGAAATGGCAGCTATACTGGAAAGACCAGTTAAGTACCTGGTATGGTAACTGGCTGCATGAAGGTATGATGCTGGACCCTACCATGCGTAATATAGAGTGCTTTCTGACCGATACACAAAAGGCTGTGACGGGTAAAGTGTTTGTAACACTTGAGCCATATCGCTTTACCGTTACAGGTGTCGAATCGGATCATGACCTGATGAACAGCAAGTTTGGCGCTTACGGCGAAATGAACAATGGCTGGACGGGTGAGGATGTAAGAGGCTTTGCAAAAATATTTGGCAACCAGGTTTCTATTTATCATTCTGTAAACAAAATAATACCAGCATTGGCAGGCAATGAAGACTAAAATAAAGGCAGGTATAATAGGCGGGGCGGGGTATACAGGTGGCGAAATGCTAAGGGTGTTGCTGCAACACCCGTGTGTTGACATAAACTTTGTACATAGCAGGAGCAATGCAGGGCAGCCGGTAAGCGGTGTTCATGAAGACCTTTACGGAGATACGGAGATCTGCTTCTCTAATGAAGTTGACCAGGGATGTGATGTGGTATTTCTATGCCTGGGGCATGGCGAATCCAGGGTCTTTATGGATCAAAACCTGTTGCCGCAGCATACCAGGATAATTGACTTGTCCCAGGATTTCAGGCTTGCGGCTAATAACCGCAATGGTGAAAGAACGTTTATCTACGGTTTGCCGGAAACGAATAAAAACAAGATCCAGGCTGCAAATGCCATTGCTAATCCCGGTTGTTTTGCTACGGCTATCCAGCTGAGTTTACTACCACTGGCAGCTAACGGATTGCTGGGCGAGGTACATGCCACAGGTATTACGGGCTCAACAGGAGCGGGACAAAAATTGCAGGCAAGTTCCCATTTTTCGTGGAGGGTAAATAATGTAGAAGCGTATAAAAGCCTTACCCACCAGCATATGCAGGAAGTAGGTGAGACCATATCGGCTTTGCAGCCTTCAGTGCACGCTATCAATTTTATACCATGGCGTGGCAGTTTTGCAAGAGGTATTTATTTATCGGCATATACAAACTGCAGTTTATCGCTGGAAGAAGCTTATGCACTGTACGACACCTATTATGCTGATGCTCCTTTCACTTTTGTAAGCAGGAAGATGGTGCACCTGAAGCAAGTGGTCAATACTAATAAATGTGTGATACACCTGGAGAAGGAAGGCGATAAGCTGGTGTTGCATACGGCTATTGATAACCTATTGAAAGGTGCGTCGGGGCAGGCTGTGCAGAATATGAATATTATGTTCGGCCTGGCAGAAAATGAAGGATTGAATTTAAAAGCCAGCTCATTTTAAATTATTTAGCATGAAATTATTCGATGTATATCCATTGAACGATATAACCATTGCAAGAGCCAGCGGTTCATACCTGTGGGATAACAATGGACAACAATACCTTGACATGTATGGCGGGCACGCGGTTATCAGCATAGGACATACACATCCGCACTATGTGCAACGGATAACGGAGCAATTGAACCAGATAGGATTTTATTCCAATTCGATAAAAATACCGATACAACAGCAGCTGGCTGAGAAATTGGGGCAGGTTTCAGGCAAAGAAAGTTACCAGCTGTTCTTATGCAATTCGGGTGCAGAGGCAAATGAAAATGCCATAAAACTTGCCTCTTTTCATACGGGCAGAAAAAAGGTCATTGCGTTTTCAAAAGCTTTTCACGGAAGAACTTCACTGGCAGTTGCTGCAACAGATAATGCCGCTATTGTAGCACCGGTAAATGAAACGGGTAATATCATCTTTTTGCCGTTTAATGATGGTGCGGCACTAAAAGCTTGCTTCGATGAAAACCAGGATAGTATAGCAGCTGTAATAATAGAAGCTATACAGGGTGTAGGCGGTATCAATATCGCAGATCATGAGTTTCTCCGGCTCATCCGTCAACTGTGCGATCAATATGGAGCTGTTTGTATTGCGGACGAAGTACAGTGCGGGTATGGCAGAAGCGGGAAGTTTTATGCCTTCGATCATTCGGGCGTTGAAGCCGATATATATACAATGGCTAAGGGTATGGGTAATGGTTTCCCGATAGGCGGCATTGCAATTGCGCCACATATCAAACCTCGTCATGGCATGCTCGGTACAACATTTGGGGGCAACCATCTTGCCTGCACTGCAGGCCTTGCTGTTTTGGAGGTGATAGAAAAAGAAGGCCTCGTAAAACATGCCCAGGTAATGGGTGTGTACCTCATAGAAATATTGAAAAAAGTACCGGGGTTAAGAAATGTACGGGGCGTTGGCCTGATGATCGGGTTTAATATGCCTGAAGATTTTAAAGAGCTGCGGAAGGTATTGCTGAACGAGTACAGGATATTTACCGGTGAGGCAAAACCGGATATAATTAGACTGCTGCCGGCTTTGAATATAAGCAAGACAGATGTGGACCTGTTTGCCAATGCTATGCAAACGATTTTAAATAAAGTGAGTAATTAGAATAAACGATGAAGCATTTTACTTCCGTGCATGATGTAGATGATATGAACTTGCTTGCAGCGAGTGCCTTGCAGTATAAGCAGTCACCCTTTATGGATAAAAGTCTTGGCTTGCATAAGCGGGTGGGGCTTTTGTTTATGAATCCAAGTATGCGCACACGTATCAGCACGCAGATTGCAGCATCTAATCTGGGCATGGAGGCTATTGTTTTTAATGTAGATAAAGATGGCTGGAAATTAGAGCTGGAAGACGGGGCCGTAATGGATGGCAGTACCGTAGAGCATCTTAAGGATGCAGCACCTGTATTAGGTATGTATTTTGATATACTCTGCGTACGTACTTTCCCCGGTTTAACAGATCGTGATGAGGACTACAGTGAAGTTTTGATAAGCAAACTGAAGGAGTATACCAGTGTGCCTGTTGTTAGCCTGGAAAGCAGCACGCTGCACCCTCTGCAAAGCTTTGCAGATATGCTTACTATAAAAGAGACTTTCCAGGAAACTCGTAGGCCTAAAATAGTACTGACTTGGGCGCCGCACATTAAGCCTATTCCTCAATGTGTTGCCAATTCATTTGCACAATGGATGAATAAATGGGACGATGTTGACCTGGTAATAACACACCCTGAAGGCTATGAGCTTGCAACTGACTATAGCAAGGGTGCCGTTATTGAATATGACAGGGCAAAAGCCTTTGAAGGTGCTGATTATATATATGTGAAGAACTGGAGTTCTTATGGCAGCTATGGGCAAGTGCTTTGTACAGATAACAAATGGATGCCAACACTGGAAGATCTTAAAACGACTAATAATGCTCGGCTTATGCATTGCCTTCCATTGAGACGAAATGTAGAGCTGAGTGACGAGGTGCTTGATAGTCCGTATAGCATTGTGACACGGCAGGCAGGTAACAGGGTGTGGGCAGCACAGGCCGTATTGGCAGATATATTAAAAACACTATAGCATGCAGAAACTGGCTGTTATTAAAATAGGCGGCAATATCATTGATGATGCTGAAAAACTGAATTCATTCCTGGCAGATTTTGCTGCTGTTGAAGGTTATAAAATACTCGTGCATGGCGGTGGAAAGATAGCAACTACCATTGGTGAGAAACTTAGTATCAGGTCAGAGTATATAAACGGCAGACGCGTAACGGATAGTGCAACGCTTGAATTGGTGACAATGGTATATGGCGGATTGATCAATAAAAATATTGTTTCCGGTTTGCAGTGGCGCGGGTGCAATGCAATTGGTCTTACCGGTGCGGATGGTAATATGATGTGTGCCCGAAAACGCGAAGTAAAAGAAGTGGATTATGGTTATGTAGGAGATATAACCAGCGATGGTATTAATGTCAATGGGTTTCAACGCTTGCTGGAAGCCGGATTTGTTCCCGTTGTAGCACCCATTACGTATGATGGGCAAGGCAATTTATTGAATACCAATGCCGATACCATAGCACAGGAAATAGCAAAAGCTATGGCAGCTACCATGCAGGTTCAGCTTATTTACTGTTTTGAGAAAAAGGGATTGTTGGCCGATGTGAATGATGATGATTCTGTGATAACCGGTATGGATACTGAAGTGTATCAACAGCTTAAAGCTGCAAAAGTAATATCAGGTGGGATGATACCAAAGGTGGATAACGCTTTTGAAGCAATAAGGAATAAAGTGAGTACAGTAGCCATAGGTCATGCTGACGATCTGCATGAACTTATCAAAGGCGAGGCAGGTACACAAATCAAATGAATCAGGGTAGCGTATGGAAAACTTATATAACGATGCCATAGGGTTATTGAAACAGTTAATTGCAATCCCTTCTTACAGCAGGGAGGAGCAAGGTACAGCAAGGCTTATTCAAACCTATCTACAGTCAAAGAATATCGCCGTAGAAAGGCTGGTAAATAATGTGTGGGCCAAGAATAAATATTTTGATCCTAAAAAGCCTGTATTGTTACTAAACTCTCACCACGATACGGTGAAGCCCAATACAGCTTATACAAATAACCCTTTCAATGCCTTTGAAGATAGTGGCAAATTGTATGGGCTTGGTAGTAATGACGCAGGCGGATGCCTTACTGCTTTGCTGTGCACATTTGTGCATTTCTACGATAAGCAGGATATGGCATACAATATCATTTTTGCTGCTACAGCCGAAGAGGAGATATCTGGGGTTAATGGCATTGAGGCCCTGTTGCCTCATTTGGGAGTTATAGATGTGGCAATTGTTGGCGAGCCTACCAAAATGCAAATGGCTATTGCGGAAAAAGGACTGCTGGTACTGGATTGTATTTCGAATGGTATTACCGGGCATGCGGCACGTAACGAAGGACAAAATGCTATCTATGCGGCGTTGAACGATATTAAATGGTTTAGCAGTTTTGAGTTTCCCGAGATATCTGCTTTGCTGGGACCTGTTAAAATGAATGTAACTGTAATTAAGGCGGGGGAGCAGCATAATGTGATACCGGCCGAGTGCAGGTTTACAGTAGATATACGGGTGAATGATTGTTATACCAATGAAGAGGTATTAGAGATTGTAAAAGAGCATGTACAATGCGATGTACAACCCCGCAGTTTCCGGCTGAGAAGTACTGCAATAGATACCGGTCATGCGCTTGTTATAGCCGGTAAACAACTTGGTCTTGAAGCTTTTGGTTCTGCTACCTTGTCTGACAAGGCTTTAATGCCTTTTCCTGCATTAAAGATGGGACCGGGCGATTCTGCGCGCAGTCACAGTGCAGACGAATATATCTATACGGACGAGATAAGAGAGGGTATTGATATCTATATCAAATTATTAAACCAGGTATTATGAAACTTTGGCAAAAAGAGAAGACAGAAACATCCGACCGGATATTGAATTTTACGGTGGGGCGCGATAGAGAATTTGATATGCTGCTTGCGAGGTATGATGTGCAGGGTTCTATGGCGCATGTACAAATGTTACATGATGTTGGTTTGCTTACAGCAAAGGAATTAACGGATATCTCTGCTGAATTGAGTAAGATAACTGTAATGATTGATGATGGTGATTTTGCAATAGATGAAACTGCTGAGGATATTCATTCGCAGATGGAAGCAATGCTTACGCAACGTATAGGTGAAGCTGGTAAAAAGATACATACAGGCCGCAGCCGGAACGACCAGGTGGCAGTAGATATAAAGCTGTTTTTGAGGAATGAAGCCAGGGAAATCAAAGCATCTGTTCTCAATCTTTTCAGCTTATTGCAAAAATTGAGCGAGGAACATAAATTTGTTTTAATGCCGGGGTACACGCACCTGCAGGTAGCTATGCCTTCTTCATTCGGACTATGGTTTGGTGCTTATGCCGAAAGCCTGGCAGATGATATGGAACTATTAGCAGCCGCTTACAATATTATTAATAAGAACCCTTTAGGCAGCGGCGCAGGGTATGGATCATCTTTTCCGTTAAGCCGGAAGACTACTACAAAATTGTTACATTTTAATGACCTCAACTACAACAGCATATATGCACAGATGAGCCGGGCTAAGGCAGAAAAAGCAATGGGAAATGCTTTGGCTGCATTTGCACATACGCTCTCGCGGTTAAGTATGGATATCTGCTTATTCACCAGTCAGAATTTTGGCTTTGCGTCCTTCCCCGATAACCTCACTACAGGCAGCAGTATTATGCCGCACAAAAAGAACCCCGACGTGTTTGAACTGGTACGGGCGAGATGTAATCGCATACAGGCAGTGCCCAATGAGCTTTCTTTACTTATCAGTAATCTGCCCTCCGGTTATCACAGGGACACCCAGTTGTCGAAGGAAATACTTTTTCCGGCGATAGAGAGTTTAAAAGAATGCCTGGAAATAATAGCGTATATGCTTCAATCAGTGCAGGTGAAAGAAAACATTATTGCCGATGATAAATACAGGTACATTTTTACTGTAGAGAAAATAAACAAACTGGTAAATGAAGGGGTCAGCTTTCGTGAAGCGTATAAAGCGGTAGGTGCAGAAGTGGAGGCAGGTACGTTTTTTTTCAACGATGAACTGCTGCATACACATGAAGGCAGTATTGGCAATTTGTGTAATGGTGAGATCAAACGGCTAATGGATGCTGTAGCAGAAAAAATAAAATAGGCTTATCGTTTAAGATAAGCCTATTTGTAAAAAGGATGATTTCTATTAAGGTACCTGGATATAGATATTAGGCGTCTTTATGCGATTACTTTCGTGCTGGGCTTTGTCCTTTACGTATATTTCATAAGTAAGGGTATCCTCATTTTTGTGTTGCGGATCGGAACGGGCAATCAGGAATAGCGAAGCATACATCCTGATAGTGCATACGCCACTGATGCCTTCCTTATTTTCTGAAATATCAGCAGGTATAGTGGGGAAGGGTAGTCCCTGAGCCGGGGCATTATCCCTGCTATCTTTTATATAAATATCATAGTTGCCGGAACCGGCATCGTTGCCCAGGTCGCCATCTTTATCGCTTACATTAAACTGTATAAAAACGGTATCTTTGCTGCTGCCTGAAATAACCGTATTAGGTTTCATGCTAACAAATGAAATAGAAGGCGCATTATTGCCTGAAGGGGCTTTTTTACAGGCAGAAATACCCAGTAATGCTAATGCCGGTATGGCTATGAAATGTTTCATATCAATCAAAGTTAATTAAAAGTGGCAGATAACATAACCCCGGGCACGCCGGATTATTTCCGTTCTATTAACGCTGCCGGCTTTACAGATATTGCATTAAACATTTTTATAAAGCAATATAATGAAAACCATATATACAGGCAATATGTAGATGCCTTGAAAATAGATCCTTATTCAATTACCCGTCTTGAAGATATCCCTTTCCTGCCTATTTCGTTTTATAAAACACATAAGGTTATAACAGGGCAGGCGGAGCAGTATCCTTTAATTTTTGAAAGCAGCGGTACTACCGGCGAAATACCCTCACGCCATTACGTGGAGGATGCCGGTGTATATGAGCAGTCATTGATAGCCGGATTTGAGCAGTTTTATGGTGCAGCATCAAACTATGCCATTTTAGCCCTCCTGCCTTCTTACCTGGAGCGTAAAAATGCCTCATTGGTGCATATGGCCAGGGTACTAATGCAGGAAAGCAGGCATCCTAACTGCGGGTTTTACCTGGATGAATGGGATAAACTTAGCGCCACTTTAAAGACATTGGAGGCCAAAGGACAGCCTGTGTTGTTATTAGGCGTAACATTTGCACTGCTTGATTTTGCGGAGGCTTATCCTATGCAGCTTAAACATACTATTGTAATGGAAACGGGGGGGATGAAGGGGCGCCGGGAAGAATGGACGCGGGAACAGGTTCACAGCTTCCTTAAAAAGCAATGGGATTTAAAGCAAATACATTCCGAATATGGCATGACGGAATTGCTATCGCAAGCCTATGCATTGTCTGATGGTATTTTTCGCCCCACACATACTATGCGCGTGTTGGTAAGGGATATTAATGACCCCCTGGAAGTAATGACTGAAGGTACAGGTTGTTTGAATATTATTGATCTTGCAAATATTCATTCCTGCGCATTTATAGCTACCGAAGATATAGGCAGGCTCAGAACCGATGGCAGCTTTGAAGTATTGGGCCGTATGGACCATGCAGCATTGCGTGGCTGCAGCCTTATGGCAGTATAGCGATCAATGCATTACCTCCAGTTTTAGTGTTTTCTTACCTGTTCCGGATTGAAGATTGACCAGGTAAATGCCGTTTGGCATACCTGCAGTATTGATCTCTATTTCGTTCCTGCCTGCTGCAAAAGGCTCTAACGCCCTGGTTGATAGTACCCTTCCGCTAATATCGCATATAGTTATCTGTATTGTCTTCGGTTCATTCACTGAGAAATATATCTTGCTGCTGTTGGAAGAGGGGTTAGGATACAATACAGCATCTTCAAAAGCCAGTTGGGTTTTAGGTACGCCCAGGTAAAACATTTTTTTATTACTGTTTACTATGCTGCTGTCGTTATAGTTTACCAGCATTACAATAGCTCTCAGTTTCTCGTTGTGCCATTTTGGGTCCAGTTTTATAGTGAAGATGTAATTATAGTCTGTATTATGATTCATTGTTGAGGGGAAAGCATCTTTTACCCCGTCATAAGGTGTAGTAACACTGCGTGCCACCCAGTTGTAATGCATATCTGCAGCGGGTACCGGGCTCGGTTTGCTTTCAAAACCGCCCATAGGCCCATATTTGCCCCCTGCAAAATTGTTTTGCTGGTCGTATGCTGCACCTGTGCCGGTTACATCATCCTCTGTTAATACCAATACCGGCCGGTAATCACCGGTCATGTCTATAGCCGGCTTTATTTTGGTAGTTATGGTAAGCGTATTATCATAGTAGATACCACCGTCTACATTTATATCAGCATAGCCAAATGCATTTTTCATACGCTCATAAAAAACGAAGAAGCTATCTGCGTCCACATTCACTTTCCGGTCAAACAAAAAGAAAGGAACGAATGCATACTTTAAGTCGTACAGGAAATCCCCATAAGTCTCTATGCTCATAGAGTCGCCGGAGTGTGCAGAGATAAGGCATGGATCGGCATCATCATGCTCTACTTGTTTCAGGTATACCATTCCTCTTGGAGCCCAGGGATTCCAGGTGCCCGTTCCCTCTTCAATAGCCAGCTTTTTGCGTGGCATAAAATAAGCACCGCGTACATATATGTCCAGGTGATCGTTGTTGTGGATAGTATCCCCGTCCAGTTCGGCATGAGCAAACACCTTCGTGGCGCCAACCTTTACTACAGTATCGGGTATTTTATGCACAAAATTCAGTGTGCCGAACATAGGAAGTGATACGCCGCTGATCGTATCTGATTTTAAGCTCTGTCCGTCCTGCTGGTATTGGATGATGAATGAGTGGATCGTGTCTTTGCCCGCGTTGAATACCGTTCCGCTATGTACGATGCCGGTATTCAGGGTTGCATAGCTATGTGCAGAATCCTCGGGGTTGAAAGTGCGCAGCGCTATATCTTTCGATGCTGGTATAAACACCTGTACATTGTCTATAGCCCAGCCATGCATATAGGCTCCGCGGTCGCTATACCTGAAGCCGATAAATACTTTTCCTGAATTACTATATGCCGACAAATCAACATAGTGTGTTTGCCCAAATGCTGTGTCTTTTGCAAGGGTTTCAAGTATTACCCATGTCTTGGTGCTATCTGTAGATATTTCTACTGTCGCATTTTCTGTAAGGCTGCCATTACTTTTTTTGTCGAAATACGAATCATATTTCAGCCATGCGCCTGATGTATTGGCCAGATCAATGGGCGGTGAGTACATCAGGACATTATTATTAAATGGGTTATTAGGGCCGCAGTCAGAAATTCCTGCAATATGAGCGAACTGTGGCCCGCCGAAACACTGGCCACCTACCTGGTATAGTAGGCCGGCTTGCCATGGTACTACACCAGTGTAATTATGCCCCCAGCCGGAGATGTAATAACCCGGTATTTTATCAAAGTCCTGTTTGAATATTACTGTTTGGGAAAAGGCATTGTATACCAGTACCAGGGAAAGGAAAAGGGTAATAAGTTTTTTCATAGCAGTTGATTTTAAGGAAGCCTTGCAAAAATCAAAATCTACTTCACACCTCTTGTACAACATCCTAAATGTCCGAAATATATATGGCTGTATTCTAATGGGATTGTCAAAAATCAATTAGGATAAATTTTATTTAAGCGCTATACATTTCATGATATTATTTAATGACAAGCTTTGGATGCGGTTCTTGGCGGATATAGTGTAACGTGCCGAAAATAAAATTTTGAAGGATGTTGGCATTTTCAAAAAAAAGTATCACATTTGCAACCCCAAGTTCTTACAAAAGTTAATGCCCAGGTGGCGAAATTGGTAGACGCACTGTGTTCAGGTCGCAGCGCTCGCAAGGGTGTGATGGTTCGAATCCATTCCTGGGCACCAAGAACTTGTAAAGCCTCCGCAATCGCGGGGGCTTTTTTTATGCCTATGGCTGATGTTTATCATGCAGCTTATTTATTAATATCATTGTTCCCGCTGTTTTTTCACTGGTTATTTGTAAATTGTTAGTACTGTTTATGAAGACATCATTATTATTCATCGGGTTAGTGTTTTTTATTACGGCCTGCAATTTCAATGGAAATAAACAGGGTGAGGGTAGTACCGATTCTATTTCGGCCGATAACCCGACAGGGGCGCTGTGGGGATATGAATATGATTCTGTTAAACAGGATTATTACCCTATAAAGCTTAAAGAGGTGAACCAGGATACATTAAATGCAGGAACAGTAACCGCTATTATAAATAAAACCTGGCCCGATGTACAGGTGAACTACCTGAAGACATCTAATGATACTGTTTTCATAACGATACCTAACAGTACTGTGCTTACACAGCAAATGGGTACAGAAGGTGCCGAAGAATTTATAGTGACTACAACATATTCCTATACCGAGTTGCATGGTATTCAGTACGTGTCTTTCAGTTTTGAAGCAGGCGACCATGCCAATCCCGGTATATATAGCCGTGATGGGTGGGATAAATAGGATATGCCTCTTATAAGATTCGTCTTATATTGTACAATTGGAAAGTATATTACGTTCATTGCGTATTGTACCCCTGGGCCTTATGTGGGGCTATATGACGCATCGCACCAAAAGCTTCCTGCCGGCAATGCTGGTACATGGCAGTAATTTCTGGGGGCTTCAGAATTTTTAGGGCTATTTTTTCCCTTTAGGCTTTGCGCCGCGTTTTTTAGGCTTGCCGTATTTTTCCATCATCTTATCGGCATGGCGTACTTTGATATTGACTTTTTTGTTCTTCGCCTTTTTCTCGTGAAATGCGCCGCCGCCTTCGTATTTAGGTCGCTTTATTTGTATTTCCCTAACAAAGACTTTTGGCATTTCATCAGCTGTTAGTACATCTGATATTTCCAGACCTTCAGGCAATTCATTTACAGGTATTTTATATTTCATCAAAGCCTCTATCGCCTCCTGGTATTCTTTCTCTTTTTCGGTAATAAAGCTGATAGCAATACCTTTTTTATCAGCGCGGCCGGTACGGCCTATGCGATGTATGTAGTTCTCTGGTACATCCGGCATATCGAAGTTAATGACATGGGTCACTTCCGCTATATCCAGCCCGCGTGCAATGATATCAGTTGCTATGATAAAGCGGTAAGTGCCGTCGCCAAACAGTCGTACCGTGTTAAAGCGGTAATTCTGATCTTTATTGCTATGCATCACGCCCAGCTGGCCCGGAAATTTTGGTTCCATCTGTTCATACAGGTCATCGGCCAGGCTTTTAGTGGCCACAAATACCAATACCTTGCTCATGTCCGCATCATCAGTCAGCAGGCGTTCCAGCAAATTAACTTTAGTATAAAAATTAGGTACGTAATAAGCGGACTGGTCAATGTTTTCCAGCGGAGTACCTACAGGAGCTGCCTCTACCGTTACAGGACTATTAAAGTACGTCTGTATCAGCGTTTCCACTTCTTCCGTCAGGGTAGCAGAGAACATGAGATTCTGCCTTTTTTCCGGCAACAGATCAAGCAGGTCATTTAACTGAGTGCGGAAGCCAAGGTTCAGCATTTCATCTACTTCGTCTATAACCAGTTTCTTTATATTCTTGGTTTTTAATGCGCCCTGGTAGATAAGATCGAGTACACGGCCCGGAGTACCTACCACTACGTCTACACCATTTTCAATGGCAGCGGCTTGTGGCTTCATGTTCACGCCACCGTAGGCACCCACCACCTGTAGTGTTTGATACTTACTCAATTGTTTTATGGCCTCTACCACCTGCACTACCAGCTCCCGGGTGGGTACGATCACCATTATTTGCGGAAAGCGGTCTTTTGAAAACTTCCACATACGCAGTAATGGCAGCAGATAGGCAAATGTTTTACCTGTACCCGTTTGTGCTATGCCGCATACATCGGCCCCAGACATGATAACAGAGAATGATTTCTGCTGTATAGTAGTAGGGTTAACAAAGCCCAGTTCTTCCAGTGCGTTAAGCAGTGGTTTGCTGAGGTTCAGGTCTTCAAAATGCATTGTGCTCATTAGTGCGCAAAGGTAAGGCCTAATCTTTAGTTACCGCATCTAAAAACCGCAACACTGTGTAGGTGCACAGTTGCCCCGAAGGGCCGTTAAGGCTATAGTCACATCCATGTGTAGCCCATGGCAGCGACAGGAAATAGTATTTTACCCCCAGCGGCTTTAATTTTTCTATCAGCCGCGGGCTATGTCCGTATGCAACCAATGCATCTGTTTTACCTTGTATCAGCAGCGTAGGAGGTGCATCTTTAGTAACAGTAAACGGAGCAGAGGCAAATTCGTATTGCCGGGGCATCTGCTGGTATGTACCACCCAGGTAGTCTTCTATCACTTTGCAGCTATTTAATACCAGCGGATTGGCCGGATTGGCATAACCCCATACCAGGTCTGCAGGACCATAATAGCTGATAACACCTTTTATAGCCGGGTTGTGCAGTGTGTAAGCAGCATTCAAAACTATCTCCCCTCCTGCTGACCGGCCAAGCAATACAAACCGCGCGGTGTCTATATTCAGTTCAACAGCATGTGCAGATAAATATGCTATGGCCGCATTAATATCCTCTACCGGTGCCGGGCAATGATATTGTGGAGCCAGGCGGTAGTTGATCGCCGCTACATGATAGCCTTGTAACGCGAGATAGCTGTTCAGTTCCGGTAGTTGTTTACGGTCGCCTGCAGCCCATGAACCTCCGTGTACTACTATCACAGAGGGCCTTTTGCCCGCCTGTTGCGAAGGATAGAAGTCTAGCGGCAATGACTTGCCCGGGTAAGAAGCGTAAGTAAACGTTTTATACGGAACAGATGTGGCGTTTATGCCTTTAAAGGTTTGAAGGAAACTATAAGAAGCAGCCTGTTTGTTACGTTTGGGTTTGAATACTTTATGGAACTCATTATCAATGCTACCGGATAAGCTATAGGCACCGGCAATAGGAAAGGCGTACAGCAATAAGGCTATAATGCCTAACGCTGTACCAGTAGTCCTGTAAATTCCTGCATCTGTCTTCCACAGCAGTAACCCTCCAACCGCCAGTATAAAAATCCAGGAGAACTCTGATACCAATATGGCTACATACCATATATAGTACATAGGTGCCCTGAAAACGCAAAGCAGGCTGGCAAAGAATAATATAGCTATGAGTATAAAACGCAGCATGAAACTATTTGCCGGCAAAGGTAAACTGCTTTGATAAATGGTTGTAAGGTATATTTACATCATTCTTATGAAATTATATTTCCTGCTTTGTGCTGCTCTTTTGCCTGTGCTTGCCTTTTCGCAGGATACAACCAGGATTGATGTCAAAGACCTGGAAGAAGTAACGATTATATCTTCTACCCACAACAATGAAAAGATAGAGAATAGCCCTATGAAGGTAGAAGTGCTGGGACATGAGGAACTAAGTGAGGAAGCTAGTATAAAACCGGGAAATATAGCCAGTATACTGAGCGATGTGAGCGGGGTACAGATACAGCAGTCTTCTGCAACTTCCGGTAATAGTAATATCCGTATACAGGGCCTGGATGGCAAATACACACAGATATTGCGTGATGGTATGCCGCTGTATGATGGTTTTTCGGGTGGTTTTGGCATACTTACTATCCCGCCGCTAGACCTTCAGCAAGTTGAGCTGATAAAGGGTGCTGCATCTACTTTGTATGGTGGCGGGGCTATAGGCGGCCTTGTCAACCTAATATCGAAACGGCCTAAAATGGCACAGGAAGCAGATGTACTGCTAAACTACAGCAGCTTGCAGGAGTTTAATGCAAATGCTTATGCTGCAAAACGCTATAAAAAACTGGGTTACACTTTATTTGCAGGCTATAATAACCAACAGGCAAAAGATGTAAATAAAGACGGGTTAAGTGACCTGGCAGCTTCAAACAGTTTTATTGTACATCCCAGGCTATTCTGTTATCTTTCAGAGGAGACTATTATATCTGTTGGTTATACAGGCACATTCGATGAACGGAAGGGTGGGGATATGCTGGTACTGCAAAATAGGGCCGATACCTTGCACCAGTACTATGAACAAAATACATCTACAAGGCATACCGGTGACTACCGGGCGGATCATACGTTTGCAAACAGTATTAAGTTTACACTGAAGGGCAGCTACAGCAGTTTTGATAAGAATACCAGTGCCAATGCCTTTCATTTAAAAGGCAGCCAGGCCAGTTATTATAATGAAGCATCTGTATACATACCTGTTGGTAAGAACAACCTGGTAGCAGGCGTTAATATTGTAGGTGATGACTATCACACAACTTATCCTGATACTATAGCGCTTCGTAGTTTTTCAAATTTTACATGTGGTTTATTCTGGCAGTTCAGCTGGCATATAAAAGATAATACCACAATAGAAACGGGTTTACGCCTGGATGCGCATAATAAGTATGGCGTATTTGTATTGCCACGTATCGCATTATTCCATCGTTTTAATGAACATTGGGCTACACGTGCAGGTTTTGGCATGGGTTATAAAACACCTAATCCGCTGGTGCAGCAAACCCTGGAATATAATGTACTGGATCTGTTGCCGGCCAGTGGTCTTGTAAAGGCAGAGCGGTCTTATGGTTGTAATGCTGAACTGAATTATAAAAAGGAATGGAGGGATCATCATAGTTTGTTTATTAACGAGGCACTGTTTTATACAATAGTGAATGACCCAATACTCTTTCTGCCGGCTGCCGGCGGCAAGATAGGGTTAGCCAATGCTTCCGGTGCGCTGCAGAGTATGGGGTCGGATACTTATATACAATTGCAGTTGGGCGGATGGGAGTTATATGCAGGTTATACCTATACTGATGCACGTAGAAAATATCTTTCTACGAACAATTTTATGCCCCTGACACCCAGGCATCGTATGGCGTATGTATTGGTTAAGGAGTTTGGTGAAAAATGGCGTGTAGGTCTTGAAGGTTCTTATATGGGTAGCCAATACCGTTATGATAATACAAAAACACCAGACTATTTTTTTGCTGCAGCCATGATACAGTATAAGGCGGGAAGCCATATTATATTGGTATTAAATGGTGAAAACCTCCTTGATTATAGAATGAGTAAAATAGAGAGTTTGTACACAGGCAGCATTACGAATCCCATGTTTAAGCCTTTATGGGCGCCAATTGATGGGAGGGTGATCAATTTGTCTATCCGCTGGAGACTATAACTGTACTTTGTTATATAGCTTCCATTCCCTGGTTGGCCAATATACTTTTATCCTTTTTGAAAAACAGCAGGCCTATCATCATAAGCAGGCTTGTTACAAATACCACGAAGAAAAGTATCCCTTCATTAAAATTGCCGAGGCTTTTTTCTTCGGGTATACTGTAAAAAAGGAGAATAGTTACCAATCCGCGTGGCATGAGGAACATTTCCGGAAATAGATTGGCTTTTAATATCAGCCGCAAATAGAGGAATCGTACGCAAAGGAGTGCCAATACAATAACACTGCCTGTTTGCCATACATCCTCTTGCATCAGCATCTTTACATCAATAGAATATCCGAAAAGAATAAAGAAAAAAGTGCGGATCAGGAAGGATGTTTCTGCGGTAATGGATGTCATCAGCGTCATTACCTCGCCTATGTTTTGGGTATCTATCCATTTGGACACAGGCCCTTTTATAAAGAAGTGGATGTTATTCAGCACCAGGCCAAATACCATCACAATAAGTAATGAAGGCAGGTGTATCTGCTCGCCCAGGGTATATACCAATGCCAGTATAGCAAAGGCTAGGAAGAATTTAATATTGATCTGTATCTTAGTAAGCAGGTATATCAACAGAAATGTAGCTATAGCTGAAATAGCTACTGCCAGGAATATATTTCCTGTAAATATTGCTGCAGAGCGGATGCTCATTACATTCTGCATCAGCATATAGTTAAAAACCATGATACCTATGATATCTGAAAATGAGGATTCATAGATTATGAATTCTTTCTTTTCAGAAGGCAGGTGTTCTGTGCTGGGAATGACTATTGCGCTGCTGATAATGCTAAGTGGCACCGCATACATAAATGCATTTTGAAAGGGCACATCGAGTAGCTGCATAATAATAAACCCAATGCCAACTGCCGATACAAAGAAAATGAACAAGGCAGATAAGAATGAGTTGCGGATAAGGGGAATTTTTTCACGGTTGATCTTCAGATCAAGAGATGCTTCCAATACGATCATTATAAGTCCTATAGCCCCGAGTATCTTCACCAGCTTACCTACGTCTTGTTGCGTATACCCCATGTAGGCAGATATGTATTGTATGCCAATACCGGTGGCTATCAGCAATATAACAGAAGGAATATTTGTCTTACGGCTGATGAGGTTGAATAGGTAACTGACTATAACAATAGTGCTGAGTAATATGATAATAAGATGTGCGTGTAAAGCCATAGGTAAATGAAACTACAAAAAATAAAAAACAACTATCCGCACAGATAGTTGTTTTAACTATAAATAGTGACTTGTTATTTTTTGGTCATTTTCATTTCCATTGTTTTCATTTCTTTCCCGCCCTGTGTCATAAACATTTCCATGAAAGCATTTTTGTCGTCAACCAGTTTCATTGTTTGCCGGCATTCTATTTCTTGTCCCGACATGGGATCAAGGCATTTGCCTTTCAGGTTGAATGTTTTTGAAGCATCGTCCCAATCGCCTTTCATTACCATCATCCCTGTGCCCATATTATCTATCCAGGTATTAATGAACTTCTTTTCGGCATTGTCATATGCCATAGTACCCATGCCTTCAAATGGCATACCCATCATTTCCCCGGTATAGTGCGATTCCTGGTAGCGGCCACCGAGTATCATTTTTACATCTGCGCTGCCTTTGCTTTCCGTTGGTGGTTTTGCAGGGTCCATCCACATCTTACTTTCTTCCGTCCATTTACCTGTCATAGAAGCGAGTATTTTATGCGGTTCTCCCGGGGTCATGTATTCCTGCCATTTTTTCATCATGGTAGCAGAATCCATTGGCGGCGGCGGCGCAGGTTCCTGTTTTGCCACTGCTGTTGTATCAACAATTGGTGGTGTGGTATCTGTTTTGGTGGTGTTGTCAGAGGCATTGTTACAAGATGCAAATAATAACGCTCCAATAATACAGGTGAACAAGATGTACTTTTTCATAGCTATAAAATTTTAATAAAAATATTAAAAATAATCAGCTATATAAAGTTTTATCATTTTATGGTTAGTAAAAGGCATCTGTGATGTGTAGTATCTCTTTTACATTCTCGCCTTGTTTCAATATACTGATCACATCAAACCTTACCTGTTTATAATTATTATTAGCATCCATAAATGCTTCAGCAGCAATTTTCATATGCTCTTCCTTGCGGTAGTCAACTGCTTCCTCAGGGAAGCCAAAATCAAGCCTGTTGCGGGTTTTTACCTCTATAAATACCAGCAAACCAGCAGTTTCTGCTATTATATCAATTTCCTTTTTCTCAAAACGCCAATTACGGTGCAGTATGATGTAACCTTTCTTTAGCAAAAAGTTTTCAGCAATTTGTTCGCCTTTTATGCCAGTTTCGTTATGTTTGGCCATCGAAATTGAAAAAAATGAAAGAATTAATACAGAATTTCCCTATTCAACTGCATGAGGCGCTTATTATAGGTCAAAATTATAAGTTCCATGCAGCAAAAGGAGGTTTTTCAAATGTAGTACTTACGGGCTTAGGTGGTAGTGGTATAGGTGGATCAATTGTACAAAATTTTGTTTTTGATAAACTGAAAGTTCCTTTCATCGTTAATAAAGATTATTTCCTGCCTGCTTTTATCAGCAGCAAATCATTGGTTATCGTTTCATCATACTCGGGCAATACAGAAGAAACAGTTGCTGCGCTGAATCATGCTATTAAAGCAAAAGCGACTGTTGTATGTATAACATCAGGCGGCAAGATTGCTGAAATAGCCAAGAAGAAAAAGGTTGATTGTATACTGGTGCCGGCGGGTATGCCGCCACGTGCCTGTTTAGGATATTCTATTGTACAAGTGTTGTACACACTGCAGCATTTTGGTCTTATTAAATACAATTTTGAAAAGGATGTAAATGCATCTATCAAAATGCTGAAAAAAGAGACCAAAGACATGCAGAAAAAGGCGAAAGCCATTGCACAAAAGCTGAATGGTAAATTGCCTATTATCTATGCAGCTTCTGATTTTGAAGGAGTGGCGGTACGTGTACGCCAGCAATTGAATGAGAATAGCAAAATGCTGTGCTGGCATCATGCTATTCCTGAAATGAACCATAATGAACTGGTTGGCTGGCGCGATAAAGATCCTAACAAAGTAGTATTACTGCTGCGCAATGATGACGATTACGAACGCGTAAAGCTGCGCATGGAGATCAATAAAAAGATCTTCAAAAAATATACGCCTAATTTGATAGAGCTTTATTCAAAAGGCGGCAGCTATTGGGAGAAAGTGTTTTACTTCATACACCTGACTGATTGGGTATCGGTGATATTGGCCGACCTGCACCATGTTGATGCTACAGAAGTAAAGGTGATAGACTTTTTGAAAGGGCAGCTAGCCAAATCTTAATCCAGGTGTAAAAACAATATATAACCGTTCTGTAAAAACAGGGCGGTTTTTTTATGAAATGATTTTCAGAAGCTAAAAACTTTTTCTACCTTTGCCGCCCTGGCAAGTCTTATACGGCCAGCTCCTGCTGAATCCCCCAGGACAGGAATGTAGCAAGGGTGGGCGGTTGTAGCGGCGCGATGTAAGTAACTTGCCAGTTTTTTTATTTCAATAAATAAGGTTTATTTTTCATTTGAAATAAGAGAACTGGCTCCCATCAGAATAGTATAAGTCAAAAAATAATCATAAATCATAAAGTATGAAATTCTTCATTGATACAGCAAATCTTGCACAGATTAAGGAAGCACATGATTTAGGTATCCTGGATGGTGTTACTACCAATCCTTCGCTGATGGCTAAGGAAGGTATTAAAGGTCATGACGCGGTGATGAAACACTACATGGATATCTGTGCTATTGTAGATGGCCCTGTAAGTGCAGAAGTTATCAGCACAGATTTTAATGGTATTATAGAAGAAGGTAAGAAACTAGCTGCAATGCATGAAAACATTGTGGTGAAGGTGCCAATGATAAAAGACGGCGTAAAAGCCATAAAATGGTTTACCGACAACGGTATTAAAACCAATTGTACGCTGGTATTTTCTGCAGGCCAGGCTATACTGGCTGCAAAAGCAGGCGCTACTTTTGTATCTCCTTTTATAGGCCGTATCGACGATAGTAGTTGGGATGGCGTACAACTGATCGAACAAATTGTGAGTGTCTATAATTCACAAGGGTATATGACAGAGGTATTGGCAGCATCTATACGCAACCCTTTGCATATCGTGCGTTGTGCTGAAGCCGGTGCAGATGTTTGTACTTGTCCATTGTCTTCTATCCTGGGCTTGCTGAAGCACCCGCTTACAGATATTGGCCTGGAGCAGTTTTTGAAAGATGCAAAGACTTTTCAATAATTAATTCAAATAGAAAAAAGCCGGAACATTAGTTCCGGCTTTTTTTATTCTTCGATCAGTTTGATGCCTGTTTGGGTAAATTCTATTTTTCGTTGCTTGTACAATGCGCCGGTAGACATTTTAAAGGTTTTTTTACTCATGCCAAAGAATTCATAGATCTCTTCCGGGTCCGATTTGTCGTGATAAGGCAGGTAACCATTATTTTCTTTCAGCAGGCGCAGTATCTTATCGGTTTCACCTTCTACACGGTTGTAACCTCTTTCACCAAGTGCCACATCTATTTTATTGAATTCGTGTATTTTCTTAATAAAGCCCTTTACCTTGTCGCCAACATGCAGTTCGCGAAACACATCCCCATAATAGAGTAGGCCTTCATGCCTGTTGTTTATGATGACGGCATAGCCGGTATCGGTACGCCGCTGTACGATCATATCTACAGGTTCCAGTTCTTTTACGGTCAGTTCATCATTGCTGATGTATTTCCATAGGCGCTCGGTAGCAGCCAGCCTGCCGGTCATTTCATCTATCACTATCTTTACAAGATACTTACTGCCTTTATAGATCCTCGACTCCTGCTGCGATAATGGAAGGAATAAGTCTTTCATCAGGCCCATATCCAGGAAGGCTCCGAAATCAGTAGTACCTACCGCTTCAAGATATACAATATCACCAACCACGCCTTTAGGTTTCAGTGTAGTGGCTATAACGCGGTTCTCATTATCGTGATACAGGAATACTTCTATCTCATCGCCTGTGGTCAGTCCCCGGGGCACAAAGCGTTTAGGCAGTAATATTTCACCCAGTTCCCCGCCATCCAGGTACATACCAAAGTCTACCTGTTTCACAACTTTAAGCGTATTGTATTGTCCTATCTCTGCCATTATTGTTTTATGAATCTGCGAAGGTAGCGATATTTCAGGGCTGCTGTATTTATATTATTTATTTATTAGCTTTGAGTAAAGCTGTTCTTATGAAAAACACTATACTTCTATTTATCGCTTGCCTGGTAAGTACAATAGGCCATGCCCAGGTAACAATAACAGCATCAGACATGCCGGTAGCGGGAGATACATTAAGATATAGCATAGACCTTAGCAGCACTACAACAATAAGTACAACGGCTACTGGTGCCAATACTACCTGGAATTTTAGTACACTGGTAGCTGATACCCAACAAATAGATACTTATCGTACTGCTTTACAGATAAACCCTATCTATGCGGCCACCATATCGCCTACGGCATACGGATACAAGGTGGCAGACAGTTTGCCGACTATGGGTTTGCCCCTGCCAGTGTCTGTAAATAGCATCTATAATTTTTTCAGTAAGAAAAACGGTCCTTCAAGATTTGTAGTAGAAGGCTTTGCAGCAAACATCAGCGGCTTACCTACTGCAGCCAATTATTCTGATGAAGATGAACTGTATAAATTCCCCCTGGCATTTGGTAATAGCGACAGTACTACGTTCAAGCTTACATTTTCACTGCCCACAATTGGTTCTGTAAAACAGCAGGGATACAGGAAAAACCTGGTAGACGGCTGGGGTACAATAGTAACGCCTTATACAAGCGCACCGGTAAACTGTATAAGGATCCGCAGCGAGGTGCATGAGATAGACAGCGTATCATTCGGGCCACTGAATGTAGGATTGCCCCGTACCACGGTAGAATATAAATGGCTGGCTAACGGGGAGCATTATCCGCTATTGTGGATAACAACAAGCTTGGTGGGCAGTACTGAAACAGTGACATCTATAAGGTACCGGGATATGAAAAGGCAGGTAAGTCCGCCGCCTAATTTCTTAGCAAATATTAATGGCGGTGATTATCTTTTGAAAGCATATCCCAACCCCGCTAATAACGGTATCATTAAACTTGTGTTACCGGCAAAATGGGAGAAATTTACGGTAGAGGTATTTGATTTGCAAGGCAGGCGGGTAGCATTATTCAATAATGAGCATGAAATAAGCCTGCAGGCGGTTCCTCATGGAACATACCTGCTAAGGGTTATTAGTGGTAATAACACAGGTTACGTCACTAATGTAATACGATAAGTTAGTAGAAAGTACGATCTTTCTTAAACTTGAATGTAAGCCCCGCAAAAGCATCGAGGTTGCGGATATGCTTAGCTAATACCAACGACGATATTGCTGAAGTAGACCCTATATAGAAAGGCCCCAGGTGCACTATAGCGCCTATTGCCATGGTTTGGTATCCTACATAAGTAAACGGCATACTTACTTTTACATATTTACCTCCATAGGTTGGGGTAATGTTGAAATAGCTAACATAACCGGGATTATATACCTTACCATTATTGCCTTTCAGGTTCAGCAATATGTTTACCGCCATGCTGAAATTAGGTACTACGTTGTAGTCGAGGTTAGCTCTCAAGGCCGTTGGTAAACCCATACGGAAAGATCGTACCTGTTCGCCCTTTGATAATATACTGTCTTTAGACAAGCGTATAAAATAATCTCCTATGGTTTCGTTATCACCGCGTCCCAGCACATTATTGGCCTTGGCATTAAGCTGGGCAGTATATTTTGCACTGCCGGTATCTGCAATGTATTTCACACTGCCTATATCTGTAATAGATACTGCAATACTATACTGGTATGGCGTTTCTTCGTTGGGGTTGCCGGTAGGGTGGTATTCGTACTGGAAACCAAGGTCTAAGCCTAAACCACCACGACCGCCACGGTCCAGCCAGGAAGAAAGCTGGTTACCGATATTGCCTTTCAGATAAGGGTCTGCATTGTACGTATACAATGCCGTGATATCTCCCGTAATTGTGCCAAGTGTATCTTTATTTTTCCGTTGATAAGCCAGGTGATCGGTATATAAACTAGCGGCGTTGAAGCCCAGCAAATATTTCAGGGTAACACCCGCACGCATGATGCGGAATTCATCGTTCATTAATACCTGTCCGTAGGTAATGCCAATTTCACCAAATGTTTGCGTAGAAAAACCTGCGTGATTGAATTCCAGTTGCGGATAAGTCATTTTATCGTTCCTGGGGGTGTCGCTGATAAGCTGAAGTTCGGAACTGGCTATATTACCGCCGCGTACTATCTCCCGCATGCGGGTATAAATACCTATATGGTGTTCTTTTTTGTAGGTGAATGATAAGGCAGGGCCTAGTATGTCAGCATTGGCCCACATGTGCTTTACCTTACGTGTCCAGTTACGTTCGTAGTCTACATTTTCTTTCGCATGATCAGAACCGGCCCCTAATAAATAGCTTTTATCAAAGCGAAAGGCATTGGTGCCAGCTAAAGCACTGAATGAGAATACGTGGAATTCTGTGCCGTTTTCAGAGGTATTGACCCATGCCGGGTTGTAAGGCATTTGCTGAATAGTTGGATAATTGGTCGCATTGAGCCCTATAAATTGCTGGGCAGCGGCTATGTTGCTTAACAGCACAATCAGGGCAAAACTGAAATACTTCTTTAGCATTGATTCGTCGTGAGAAAACTAAAAGCGTAAACGGCAAAAAATACGGTGCGGCAAATTACAATATTTTATTAATGGATAACGTACAGATACATAAGCTTATTGTAATTTTTACATGACAATAAGCTGATTTTGAATAGTATAAAAAATAAAAGCTCCCACGTGGGGAGCTTTTATTTTAATATCAGAAACCTAATTAAGCGATCTCAACTTCAGCACCAGCTTCAGTCAGTTTAGCTTTCAGGTCTTCAGCTTCAGCTTTGCTAACGCCTTCTTTTACGTTTTTAGGAGCACCGTCAACCAGTTCTTTTGCTTCTTTCAAGCCAAGACCAGTCAGTTCTTTAACGATCTTCACAACGTTCAGTTTAGAAGCGCCTGCGTTTTTCAGTACTACATTGAATGCTGTTTTTTCTTCAGCAGCAGCTGCGCCACCACCGTCGCCAGCGCTCATTACTACTGCAGCAGCAGCTGGTTCAATACCATAATCTGCTTTTAATACGTCAGCCAGTTCCTGTACTTCTTTTACAGTCAGGTTTACCAGTGATTCTGCTAATGCTTTAACGTCTGCCATTTTTATAACTTTTAAATGTTTTTAAAATTGTTGTTTTTTATAATAAAGCTTGGAAGCCAAAATTGTGTGCCGTTATTGTATGCACGGCGGGCATATTATTCAGCAGCTGGTGCTTCCGGTGCTGATGCTTCAGGAGCATCTGTAGCCGGTGCCTCATTTGCCGGTGCTTCAGCAGCAGGTGTTTCAGTTGCAGCAGCCTCTCCGCCTTTTTCTGCATTATGCAGCAATGCTGCGATAACACGTTTTGCAGGAGATTGCAGTAAACCGATAACCTCTCCGATAAGCTCGTTCTTGGTTTTGATATTGGTAAGCGCTTTCAGTTGGTTGTCGCCTACAAATACATCACCGTTAATGAAAGCAGCTTTCAGGAATGGCTTATCACCATTGCTGGCCTTACGGAAAGAGCTAATGATCAGCGCTGGTTCTTTAGGGCTTTCGCTGAACATCAATGCAGTTACATTGTGCAGCGCATCATAAATACCGCTGTATTTTTCAGCATCCAGGCTTTCCAGTGCTTTTCTTACCAGGGTGTTTTTTGCTACCGTCATTTCTACTTGCTTATCAAAGCAGTGGCGGCGCAGGTTGTTCACTTGTGCTACCGTTAATGATTCGGTATCAGTGATATAAAAGTTGTTATACTGAGAGAATTTCTCTTTCAGCATTTCTATTGCTTCTGTTTTTTGAGCAGGTGTCATTGCTAATTTTTTTAAGGATTAAGAAACCTTGTTTCCTTCACTAATTCGTTACGCTACAGTTTTTGTATCAATACTCAAACCCGGGCTCATGGTAGATGCCATGCTGATGCCTTTCAGGTAGATACCTTTTGCAGTAGATGGCTTCATACGTACCAGGGTGTTTATCAGCTCCTGGGCGTTTTCTGCCAGCTTGTTAGGCTCAAATGATACGCGGCCTACTGATGCGTGTATGATACCTGCTTTATCTATTTTGAAAGCTATTTTACCACCTTTTACATCGGTAACAGCAGCAGCTACATCGTTAGTAACTGTACCGGTTTTAGGGTTCGGCATCAGGTTACGTGGACCCAGTACTTTACCCAGTTTACCAATTTTAGGCATTACTGAAGGTGTAGCTACTATTACGTCTACATCGGTCCAGCCACCTTCTATTTTTTGTACAAATTCATCGAGGCCTACAAAATCAGCACCGGCTGCTTTTGCTTCAGCTTCTTTATCAGGTGTACAAAGTACCAGTACGCGTTTTGTTTTACCGGTGCCGTGTGGCAGGGTTACTGTACCGCGTATAGCCTGGTCTGCCTTCTTAGGGTCTACACCCAGGCGTATGTGCACGTCCACAGAGCTATCGAATTTAGTGCAGTTGATAGATTTAACTATCGTTGCTGCTTCGCTCAGTGAATATTGCTTGTTTTTATCAACTTTAGCCTCTGCGGCTTTTCTTTTTTTAGTGATTGTTGCCATTGCTGCAATGTTTTAAATAAGGTAAACCAATGGATTAATTAGCCCATGGAGCTGCGCCATCAACGTTGAGGCCCATGCTGCGGGCAGTACCGGCAACCATTTTCATGGCGCTTTCCAGCGTAAAGCAGTTCAGGTCAGCCATTTTGTCTTTAGCTATTTCTTCTACCTGAGCCCATGTTACCTTACCAACCTTTTGGCGGTTAGATTCTTTAGAACCCTTTTGAATCTTTGCAGCTTCCATCAGCTGTACAGCAGCAGGAGGCGTTTTGATTACGAAGTCGAAAGACTTATCAGCGTAAACTGTAAGGAGTACAGGCAGTACTTTGCCCATTTTGTCTTGTGTGCGAGCATTGAATTGCTTGCAAAATTCCATGATGTTGACACCTTTAGAACCCAGTGCAGGACCAATTGGAGGTGCCGGATTGGCTTGGCCGCCTTTACATTGCAGCTTTACATAGCCAGTGATTTCCTTAGCCATTTAATTCTTCTTTTTTGGTTTTAACGAATTACCCGGGTTATGCCCAGGCCTATTCTCCCAATGCAACCTTATAATAAGAGCAATCTGAGAAATTGGAGTGCAAAGGTAAGGGAAAAGGATTTATAACAGAAAAAAATTTTTGAGTATTGGAATTACTCGCCTATTTATATTTTTTATCTCACTTCGATTCCGATTGGAACAATTGTATCAGGCAAAAAGCATCCTATTACCGCTTTAAGCCTCAGAAAATAGGCGATAAGTATTATACCAAAGATTATTATATGTCGGGCATACCACAGATGACGGGCTTCTATCTTGATTCGGAAGCAGTAGCTTTAAAGTATGGGCATTTTGTTTATTATGACAGCCTTGGCAGAAAACAGGAGGAGCTAGACCTCTTAAACGATGTTATAAACGGACAGAAAAAAGAATACGTAAAAGGGGTGCTGGTGTCTGAAGAGAATTATAAAGACGAGATATTAAACGGACATGCTATTTATTATGACCCCTTAACAGGTAAAACCGTATCAAAGGGTGTATATAAAGATGATGCTAAAATTGGCCAGTGGCAATATTATTATAATGGAAAGCTGGTGGGCATTGAAAATTATATAAATGGAGAATTGGATGGGGATATTATCCGGTATGATACGCTGGGCCGGAAAGTATACACATCAAAGTATAAGCAGGGTAAGCTGGATGGAAATACCATACATTATTATCCCGGCAGCAAGCAAATATGGATAAATAGTTATTTCAAAAACGACAGCCTGGATGGGGAAGTGCGTGTTTATTTTCCGTCGGGAAAGAAAAGAAGAGAAGAGATGAAAAACATGAGATGGGGGTATTGAAATCGGGTGCATGTTATGAAGAAAGCGGTAAAGAGATCGAATATTATCCAATGTATATGCCGGCCGCCTTTGGAGAAGACATCATGACCTATATCGGCAACAACCTGGAATATCCTAAAGAAGCAAAAGAGAATCATATAGAAGGAAAAGTACTGGTTCGTTTCAGCGTCACTGAATCAGGCGTTGTTTCAAATGTAAAAGTTGTATCGGGAATCGGGCATGGCTGTGATGAAGAAGCAATACGTATTATATCAGGTATGCATCCATGGCGTCCTGCCGTAGTTGACGGGATGCCAATAACTTCACGACAAACTATCCCCATCGTTTTTTGGATACATTGACCGGCTATCTTCATTTCATTAGCCATTTTCTTAAAAAACTCGTTCAATGACAGCACTACGTATATCTTTTTATACGACGGCATCATTTTTGCTATTTGGTGTGTCAAACAAGCTATTATGAAGGTTGCAGGAATTGTATTGGCTATTATTGGAATAATAATGATGGTATTTACGGGTTTCAATTTCAAGACCAAAGAGAAAGTGGTAGACTTGGGCCCTGTTGAAATAAACAAGGAAAAAGACCATTCAGTAGGCTGGCCTATGTATGTGGGTGGTATAATACTGGTAGCAGGTATAGGCCTGGCTATAGCAGGGCGTAATAAATAGGCCTGTTTATACCTCCAGGTCTTTCCAGTCTGCTTCCAGTTTTTGTTTCATGTCCATATCAGTAAAGTCAAACTTTACCGGTACTACCGATGCATAACCATCTGCCAGGGCCTGGGCATCGGTATCATCACCCTTGTCCAGGTTCATAAACTTTCCGGTCATCCAGTAATAATCTTTTCCGCGCGGGTCTATGCGATGGTCAAATTCTTCCTGCCATTTAGCATAAGCCTGGCGGCACATTTTCAAACCCTTAAATTCTGCTTTGGGTAATTTAGGTATGTTCACATTCAGCAGGGTATGTTTCGGCATTGCCTGTTGCAGCATTCTTTTAGTTATAGCTCGCGCTACCTCACCTGCCACTGAAAAATCTGCATCGTAACCGAAGTCGAGCAAAGAAAAACCAACAGAAGGTATTCCTTCTATAGCCGCCTCCATGGCGGCACTCATGGTGCCGCTGTATATAATATTAATAGAATAATTGGCCCCGTGGTTAATGCCGCTCAGGCATATATCCGGCTTGCGATGCAGTATCTTATCTCTTGCCAGTTTTACACAGTCTACCGGTGTGCCGCTACATTCCCATGATGCTATACCTTCAAATATCTCCGTTTTATGAAGACGCAACGGTTCGCCAATAGTTATAGCATGGCCCATACCGGATTGGGGGCTATCTGGTGCCACCACTATTACTTGTCCCAGGTCTTTTACAGCGTTCACCAATGCCCTGATGCCGGGTGCCGTTATGCCATCATCGTTAGTTATCAATATTACCGGCCGCTCGTCATGTATCATAATTCAAAATTACCAATCGCTCTTCAGTAATTTACTCCGGCCCACAAAATAGTATATGGCTATCCATACAAAGGAAGCAATCACGTAGGGCAGTGGAGATGGAGCAGCCTCTATTTTAGCAAGAGCTTTCACTATGTCCAGTATAGGGAAAGGTAATAGTTCGTCGCTGCACTGCAGCGGGAGAAAATCACCTGCGTGAAAATCCAGTTTCCAGTTTATAAGGAATTTCAGGAATGATTCTATGATCATGCTGTACAGGAAAAAGATACCTATGGTTATACCGCTGCGCTTAAAGAAAATAGACAGCAGTAAACTGAAAGCATAGTAGTTCAATGACAGTACAAAAACGTAAAACAACTTTATGATATGACCGGGGAAATCGCTGATTGAGCCATTCACGGCGCCAAATACAAAACCTACCAGGAAGACATAAGCAGTAGTAAGCAGGCTCAGTACAAAAACTATATACCATTTGGCATGGTAGAATTGTAAGCGGCTCCATCCGTCTATCACGTTTTGCCGGTTGGTACGGAACTGGTATTCATTAGTGGTAATAATAATGACCAATATAGACAGGAACACAACAAATATGCTGGACCAGAACCCCATGTTTTCCCATACATAAGAGAAGGAATAAGCCTGGCTAAATAAATTGATGCCGCCTTTACCACCGCCGCCTAATTGTACGATGCCATTGCTGATGCCGTAATTCCATAAGGGTAGCAACAGTGCAAAGAAGCCGGTTAATATCCAGAAGGTGCGGTAGCTTTTAAGTTTCAGCCATTCTATAGAGAGCAGTTCTTTCATAAGTATTAGTTCGTAAGTTCCATGAATTTGGTTTCGAGGCTTTTCTTCTTCAGCAGCAGATGCGATAATGTAATGCCCTTGTTGGCACAGTAGGCATTTATATCCCTGGTTGAAATGCCGTTTTCTGTGCTTAGAATAAAGATGCCGTTAGCAGCTTTTATGCCGGCAACGCCGGGCATAGCCTGCAACAGGTTTTGTAAAGCAGGCATATCATCTGCTTTTACTTCTACCTGGTCTTCGCTGCGCAACACTTCATCAACCGGGCCGCTTAATAGCAGGTCGCCACGTTTTAGTATAGCCACGTGGGTACATACCTTTTCCACTTCATCCAGCAGGTGGCTGGCCATAATAATGGTAATGCCTTGCTCATTCAGCTGTCTTATCAGGTCGCGTATCTCCGCTATACCCGCCGGATCCAGGCCGTTTGTAGGCTCATCAAATACCAGCACTTTCGGGTTGCCTAATAATGCGGCGCCTATTGCCAGCCGTTGTTTCATGCCTAAGGAATAGGTCTGAAACCTACTGTCTTTTCTTTCCAGCAGCCCTACTATGCCTAATACCCGTTCTATATCATCCAGGCCGCGTTTTTTTATGCGGGCAGCTATTTGGAGGTTCTCTATGGCAGAGAGATAATGGTAGAAGTTGGGTGTTTCGAGTAATGAACCTATCTGGCTCCGTGCTGCATCCGGCTGCATGCCATCCAGCCATTCATAGGTGCCGGCGTCAGCTTTCAGTACATCAAGTATGGTGCCCAGCAGGGTAGTTTTGCCACTGCCGTTGGGCCCTAATATGCCAAATACGCAACCGGGGGGAACTGTAAAAGATACTTGCTTTAATGCTTGTACAGGGCCATATGATTTAGATATGCCGTGTATGCTAAGAATGTTTTGCAATGGGGTGTGTTTATTAATCAAGAAATAAGTCTTTTTGAAGTTTGCCACCTGGTGTAACAGCATATTTATCCAGGTCGGTAATACCTGCTGCATTCAATACCGTTTCATCTATAAGGGTTTGGCCGGTATAGGAGGGCGAAGATTGCTGCAAGATATAATGCACAGCGTCTGCTATGATCTCCGGTTTGCGGCTCCGTTGCACCAGCATGTCACCGCCAAGGAGGTTTTGTACAGCCGCCGTAGCTATCGTGGTTGCAGGCCACAATGCGTTAGATGCTATCTTTCCTTTAAATTCGGCAGCCCAGCCCATTGCCAGCATACTCATATTGTATTTGCTGACGGTATATGCGCCAAATTGGCCAAACCATTTAGGATTCATATCTAACGGGGGAGAAAGGGTAAGAATATGCGGATTGGATGATTTTTTCAAAAATGGTATGCAGTGGCGGGTAACGAGGAAAGTGCCCCTTACATTGATATTAAACATGAGGTCAAATCTTTTAGTCTCGAGTTGTTCTGTAGTGCTGAGGGTGATGGCCGAGGCATTGTTTATGACTGCATCTATGCCCCCAAATAAAGCAGTGCCTTGCCTCACAGCCTCAATAATTTGGTCTTCGTCACGTATATCACAGGGCACTGCCAGTGCTCTACCGCCTGAATTATTTACCTCCTCTGCCACAGAATAGATAGTACCACCTAATCGGTTATCCTCCTTTACCGATTTGGCAGCAATAATGATATTAGCCCCTTCCGAAGCCAATTTTACGGCAATAGCCTTGCCTATGCCCCGGCTGGCACCACTTATGAAAACCGTCTTTCCGCTATACAGCATATACTTATATCGTTGTTCCGGATAAAAAGTTACAAGTATTTTGACAGACACGGCTGTTTTAAAGAAATTATTAACATGACAGACGTCCATGGCATATTTTTTGGGGCAGATAAGGTCTAAATCTATCCGTATGCGTGCAATATGGTCAGGGGCAATAGGGTTTGGCCTGGTAAACATCCCCATACGTATTTATAGTGCTATAGAATCCAGCACCCTTGATCTGGATATGCTGGATAAAAAGAACCATGCGAATATCAAATTCCAACGGGTAAATGAAAGCACAGGAAAGGTTGTAGCCTGGGAAAATATTGTAAAAGGCTATAAGTACGGAGACGACTATGTGGTGCTGGATGAAGAAGATTTTGAAAAGGCAAGCCCCGAGAAAAGCAAGGTAATAGACATAAATGAATTTGTAAAACAGGAAGAAATAGACGGTATGTTTTATGATACGCCTTACTATTTAGAGCCTGCCAAGAATGGAGAAAAGCCTTATGCCTTACTGCATAAGGCACTTGAAGAAACGGGCAAAGTGGCCTTAGGATCTTTTGTTATGCGTACCAAAGAAAATTTTTGCATGCTTAAGGCAGCACCGGGTGGGCTTATCACTTTGTTCAAACTCCGTTTCCCGGAAGAAATAAGGGCTACGGAAGATGTTAAGCTGCCATCGCGTACAGCGGTAAAGCCGGCAGAGTTGAAAATGGCCATTGCTTTAATAGACCAGTTAAGCCCTAAGAAATTTGACATCAATAAATATAAAGATACTTATACCGAAGCATTGCTGAAGCTGATACATGCGAAAGCTAAGGGTAAGAAAGTAGCTCCGCCTAAGTTTAAGATGGTTCGTAATAATACTAAGGACATAATGGAGCAATTGAAAGAAAGCCTTAAGTCTAAAAAAGCCAGTTAATGAGCCTCTCCACCTATAAAAAGAAAAGGAATTTTAGTGATACTCCTGAGCCGGAGGGTAAAGTTGGCAAGGAGTCAAAGAAATTGACATTTGTAGTGCAGCGGCATCATGCATCACATTTGCATTACGATTTCAGGCTGGAACTGCAAGGCACCTTAAAAAGCTGGGCAGTTCCCAAGGGTCCCTCGCTTAACCCGGAAGATAAGCGTTTAGCTATGATGGTTGAAGACCATCCTATTTCTTATGCTACGTTTGAAGGCGATATTCCTGAAGGCAATTACGGGGCCGGGCATGTAGATGTATGGGATCATGGCACTTATGAACCGGTGGATAAAAACGGGGAGGTAATTACTCCGGCCCAGTTTGCAAAAGACCTTAAAGCTGGCAGTATCAAATTTAAAATGAAAGGCAGAAAGCTGAAAGGAGAATTTGCATTGGTAAATCTCAGGAAAGATGAAAAAAGCTGGCTTCTGATAAAACATCGTGATAAGTATGCTACCGACGAGCCATATAATAGTGAAGATTATGCTAAGAAAAGTTCCTTAGCATACACCCAGGCCCGCAATGCAAAGAAAAAAGCGCCCGCCCGGAAAACAGCTACAAAGAAATCCACTGCCGCTAAAGCCGTGGTAAAAAAAAAGTCTCTGAAGAAGAGATAAAGCCTACGCGCAGTTTTAACCTGCGCTTTAATTCCCGTCCCGAAAAGTTTACAAAGTTTTTTAAGCCGATGCTGGCAAAGCTCTCGGACAATGCTTTTAATAGCCCTGATTGGATATTTGAAATAAAATGGGACGGCTACCGGGCTGTAGCGGAACTGGACGGAAAAAACACAAGGTTTTATTCCCGCAATGGTCTTTCGTTTGCTGAAGAGTATACCGTGATATATGACGAACTGGTAAAAATTAAAAAGAAGGCAGTAATAGATGGCGAGGTAGTAGCACTTGATGACAAGGGTAGACCAGGGTTTCAATATTTGCAGCAATATGGACAAAACCAGGAAGTAAACCTGGTGTACTATGTTTTTGATGTGCTGTATATAAATGGAAAATCAGTAAAAGATAAACCGCTGCTGGAGCGGAAAGCTTTACTGAAGAAATTATTGCCGGAGAATGATGTGGTGAGATATTGTGACCATATTGATGAACAGGGCATAGCGTTTTTTGATGCTATGAAAAAACAGGGATTGGAAGGTATGATAGCCAAGCGTGCTGATAGTACCTATGTGGAAGGGGCGCGTACAGGAGATTGGCTGAAGATAAAACATATGTTGACGGATGAGGCTGTTATAGCCGGCTATACCGAACCACGTGGGGGAAGAAAGTATTTTGGCGCACTGGTATTGGGCAGTTATGAGAAAGGTAAGCTGGTTTATATCGGCCATACGGGTACGGGTTTTAATGATAAAAGTCTGAAGGATGTGTATGCAAAAATGCAGCCCCTGGTTACCACAGAGAACCCATTTACAGGTAAAGTACGGGTAAATGCCCCGGTAACATGGGTGAAACCCAAATTGGTATGTAATCTTAAATTTACAGAAGTAACGAGTGAGGGTAGCAGGCGACATCCTGTATTTATGGGGTTGCGTACCGATAAGGCCGCTAAAGAGGTACATAGTGAGGCTAAAATTGAAACTGAGGAAACAGAACCTGTTGAAAATAAGAAAGCGATGAAAAAAACTATTGCAAACAAAGCTGTACCCAAAAAAGCCGTAACGAAAAAGGCTGCAGCACCCAAGGCTTCTTCTAAGAAAACTACGGCCGAGCTGCCTGAATCTTCACGCAAATATTCTTTCCTTACTACAGACAAACAAAATAAGTTTACTAATCCAGATAAGGTGTATTGGCCAGAAGAAGGATATACCAAGGGGGATGTAATAGAGTATTATAATTCAGTTTATAAATACATCATACCTTATCTGAAGGGACGACCTGAATCGCTAAAAAGAAATCCTAACGGTATAACCGGAGAAGCTTTTTTTCATAAAGATGCGGGCGAGCATGCGCCTGATTTCGTGGATACGTTTGCTAAATTTTCTGAGAGTGCGGACAAGACCATCGATTATCTTGTTATCAATAACAAGCCGGCGCTTTTGTATGTGGCAAACCTGGGCTGCATAGAAGTTAATCCCTGGAACTCGCGGGTTGAAAGTCCTGACAGGCCTGATTATCTTGTGTTAGACCTGGACCCTTCTGATAAAAATACTTTTGCCCAGGTAGTAGATTGTGCATTGGTTGTAAAGGATGTGCTGGATAGGGCAGGTGTGGCATCTTATTGCAAAACATCCGGGTCAACCGGCCTGCATGTGTATGTGCCGCTTGCCGCAAAATATGATTATGAGCAGGCTAAAGAGTTTGCCCACCTGGTAGCCCAACTTACTCATGAACAACTACCCGATTCAACAAGTTTAGAGCGGTCGCTTAGCAAACGCAGTAAGGATCATATATATGTTGACTTTCTGCAAAACCGGCAAGGGCAAACCCTATCGTCCGTATACAGCCTGAGGCCGAAACCCGGTGCGCCTGTATCTACACCACTGGAATGGAAAGAAGTAAAACAGTCCCTCGACCCGTTGGATTTCAATATCAAAAATACACTAAAGCGCCTCGCAAATAAGGGTGACCTGTTTGCCCCGGTGCTAAAAAAAGGTATGGATATGGCTAAGGCGCTGAAACTACTCGGTGGCTAAACCTTTTTCAGGCTTGCGGCTGCCTTCATACAATTCGTATTCCAGCAGTCGGCAGTCAATAGTGCTGTTATAAAATTCTATGCGTCGTTTCGCCTTCAGGCCTATTTTTTTTGCAAGGTCAAGGTTGCCGGTAAATACGTAACCGAAATAGCCTTTGCATTTCTGCTTCATAAAATCACCGATACGCGCGTAGGTCTCTTCCAGCTCCTGTTCTTCACCAAGACGGTCGCCATATTCAGGATTTACCATCATTACACCTGCACGGCCTCCCGGTACCTTAGTATCTGCAAAATCGCAAATGGAAAATTGTATCATATCAGCTACGCCGGCTGCTATTGCATTTTTTCGGGCATTGCTTATAGCCACTTCGCTATAGTCGGTAGCTATTATTTGCAGGTCGCCGGCATCTTTTATCTGCTTGTCCAGGGCTTCCATTTCATTATGGTACACATTTTCGTCATAGCCCTTCAGGTGCATAAATCCGTAGTTCATTCGAAACAGACCAGGGCGGGTGTTTGTGGCGATCAATGCAGCTTCAATAGCAAGTGTTCCTGACCCGCACATCGGGTTGATGAACGGAGACTTCCTATCCCAGCGGGTAGCCAATATGGTTGATGCAGCAAGGGCTTCCAGCATTGGCGCACGGCCGGGTATTTTCCTGTATCCGTGTCTTGCCAAAGAATCGCCACTCGTGTCAATAAACAGTTCCGCATCTTCATTTTTCCAAAACAGGTGAACAACAGCCCCGCTCAACTCGGCCCCAGTGGACGGACGCTTACCTGTTTTCTCGCGCATGCGGTCAACTACGGCATCTTTCACCTTCAGGTTGGCAAACATGCTGTTATTGATCGTTTCGTTCATCACATTGCTGGTGATGGAAAAATAGCCATCTGCCTCCAGCAGTTTTTCCCAGGGATAGGATAAGGCATTCCGGTATATTTCGTCTGCGTTGAATGCTTCGAATTGCTTGAGGCTATATAATACCTGGCTGGCACACCGCAGGTTTAGGTTTAATTTTATGCAATCGTTCATCGTTGCTTTCAACCGCACACCTGTCACAAAGGTTTCTTCTATTTCAAAACCAAGCTCTTTTACCTCCTGTTCAAGGTAAGGAGCCAGGCGTTTATGGCAGGTAATTGTAACCGGGGCAACTGTTGTATATAAAGACATGAGGCTGCAAAGATAATGGCTACTGTATACATCCCCTTAATGAAATTAAGCCCCACAAATGCGGGGCTTTTCTCAATGTATATTCGAGGTTATGGATTATCTGTTGTAGCGTCCTGCGCCAGCTTGGCTTCATCAGGCATTTTTTCAAGGTCGCGGTCAAGAGTGTATAGTGCATCGTTTTTTGCATCTGGTCCGCCGGCTATTTTTATCTTATCCAGCAGATCCAATGCCAATGTTTCCTCTTCAACCTGTTCCTTCACAAACCACTGCAGGAAATTCCAGGTGGCCCAATCCTGCTCATCAAAGCTCAGCCTTACCAGTTTGTAAATAGATTCCGTATTGCCCACTTCCTGTTCAAACACTTTTTCAAAGCAATTATTTACATTTTTTGGGTTATCACCGGGGCCGGGTATAGGTTCAATTTTCACCTCGGCACCGCGTTCCAATATATATTCCAGGAATTTCATCATATGGTTACGTTCTTCCTGCGCATGCCTGAACAGGAAATTGGCAATGCCTTTATATCCCTGGGCATCCGCCCAGGAGGCATAGGAAAGATATATCTGAGATGCGTGTGCTTCCCTGGTTATCTGGCTGTTGAGACCTTCAGCCATCCGTGATGATAAACGATTGTGATTCATAATTGTGTGTTATAGCGAAATCAACACTATAATTATGCCACCGCTATTATTTAATTTCTATAATGCCCAAAGATAATTTAAGTGTCTTTGGGCATTTAAAGGCTTGGTTATCCGTTTGCAGCTTTTTCCAGGTCTGCTATTATTATTTTGTCCATTTTCATCATAGCATCCATCACCCTGCCTGCTTTCATGCGGTCAGTATCTTGCAGCAGCCTGCTTAATATTGTGGGTACTATTTGCCAGGACAGGCCATATTTATCTTTCAGCCATCCGCACCTGCTAGGCTCACCACCATCTACGGTCAGGCTGTTCCAGTAATAATCTACTTCTTCCTGTGTTTCACAGTTTACAAACAGGGAAATAGACTCGTTGAATTTGAACATAGGGCCGCCATTAAATGCGGTCAGCTCCTGCCCGTTTATCCGGAAGGTTACGCCCATGGCAGTTTCGCCGGGACCCGGCATAGTACTGAGGATTTTTGAGTCTTTAAATATTGAGCAATAAAAATTAGCGGCTTCCTGGGCTTTGCCATCGTACCATAAGAATGGGGTGATCTTTTGCATATAGTTTAGTGTTTAAGCTGTTTAAAAATGATAATGCAAACATAGTAACGCTTATGATGATTATTAGGGCGTGTAAACGACATTGTAAAGGGCATTTTGCGACAGCTTTTAATTGAATTGTGTGTGCTACATCACAATCTATAGCCATGCAACACTGTAATTTTATCATAACGTTAAACCCGTATTCACAAGCCTATACGCTGATAAAAAGCAATTATAGCCGGGGCTTATCTAAGCAGTAATTTTTAAATATCTTTGCCCGCCGATTATAAAAACAAAAATTAAATAAATTATGAATGTGTTGACAGGGAAAAAAGCCCCATTGTTTAAAGATGACGCCGTAGTGAACGGAAATGAGTTTGTTGAGAATTTCTCACTGGAACAGTATATTGGTAAAAAGAATGTAGTATTCTTCTTTTACCCGCTTGATTTTACTTTTGTGTGCCCTACAGAGCTGGTGGCATTCCAGGATCAACTGGCTGAATTTGAGAAAAGAGATACGGTAGTGGTAGCTTGTTCAACAGATTCAAAATACTCACACTGGGCGTGGCTGAATACAGAACGCAACAAGGGCGGTATTAAAGGTGTTACCTACCCGATAGTAGCCGATAACTCTAAAATGATAGCCATTAACTATGGTGTACTGGCGGGTAACTATTCTTTCAACGACGGCCAAATGTCTTTTGAAGGTAACCCGGTAGCTTATCGTGGTTTATTCCTGATAGATAAGCAAGGTGTGGTGCGCCACCAGGTGATAAACGACCTGCCGCTGGGCCGCAGTGTAGATGAAACCCTACGTATGGTAGATGCATTGAACTTCCATGAAGAAAATGGTGAAGTTTGTCCTGCCAACTGGAACAAAACGAAAGAAGGCCTTAAAACAACTGCCGCTGATATAGCACATTACCTGGAAACGCATACTAATTAATTGCAGTTCCTGGCAAAATAGTGAAAGCCGCTTCGACAGAAGCGGCTTTTTTATTAGATGTAGCGTTTCTAAAAAGGAGAAAGTCCCGCAATGCTTTGTCTGATTACTTTGCGGGACCAGGAGAGTAAAGGAATGAATATTATTTAACTAAGAAATAAATGTTGGTTTTCCATTTTGCCGGGTCTTTGTCTATCATCGGGTCCGACAGATATTCTTCTATCATAAGTTCTTTTTTCAACCCATTGTCAGCAAGGTATTTATCCATAGCCTGGTAAGCAGGTACCATGGTCTCATAAGAGCCAATATGCATTGTAGTAACAACCTTTGAGGCGGGTAATATCACTTTCTCCAATGTTCCGGTATCGGGAATATTGCCCTGTACAGCTATGGCCGCTGCAAGATCAGTCTCATTTTTAACCTCATCTATCTTGTAATAGAATGCACACGGCATGCCGTCAGGTCTTAACCCTGCCTGCCCGATGAAGCTATATAGGGTACCATAGTTTTCTTTAAAGAAATCGGACAGTTTATTGAATGGAACGGTGGCTCTTTTGGTAAGAAACTGCCTTTCCGGCCAGTTGATGGTATTGATAGTATATGTTGAGGTATTTGTTTCCATTGTTATTGGTTTTCTGTGTACGAAATTATGCTGGTCAGCAGCTAGGGAATATGAGCGTAGTCAGCTTTCATCATGAGTTTTGTCAGTATCATTATTTATTAATAATTACTATTTTGTCCCTGGCATAAGCTCCTATTAAAAAAGAATAATGAAACCGGAAGTAAAAATTACACTTATATACCTGTTACTGGGGTTGCTATGGATCTATTTCAGCGATAAGATCGTTCTGATGTTCCCGGATAATGATTTCAGAACATCATTGCAAACCGTTAAAGGATTTGTATATGTAGGCTTTACATCTGCCGTGCTCTATTTATTGCTGAAAGGGTTTTATAACGAACTGAATAACAGGGTTAAACAACTGGAAGAGAGCGGAACACAATTGAGGGCCCAAAATGAAAAACTGCAGGATATATCATGGATGCAATCGCATGTGGTAAGGGCACCCTTGGCCAGCTTGATGGGTTGCCTGCACCTTATTAAAGATGTGGACCATACACAGGAAGAACGCGAGGCCGCGATTGAAAATATTCTGCATTCTGCCAACGAATTGGATACGGTCATCAGGCAGATCTCTCAAAAATCAGAAAATTTGCATAACGGGGAAAGTAAAGCTTAGTCTTTTACCTTAGTTATACTTTACTTTACGCTAAACTTATCTCTATGAAAAAAATAGTACAGTTCCAGCATATATCGCTTGACGGATTTGTAGCAGGGCCTAATGGGGAAATGAACTGGATACATGTGGACGAAGAGATTTTTGATTATGTGGGTGCCAGCATCAAATCGTCTGACACAGCTATTTACGGACGTGTCACTTACGAAATGATGGAAGGCTATTGGCCAACCGCAGCTGACAAGCCCAACGCTTCAAAACATGATATAGAACATGCACGCTGGTACAAAAATGTCAACAAAGTAGTATTATCCAGGTCGATGCAGGGGAGGGAGATGCCTCATACAAAAATTATCAGTGATGATATTTCCCGCCAGATCATGCAATTGAAGGAGGGCGAAGGGCCTGACATGATTATATTCGGTAGCCCCTCTGCAACTCATTCACTAATGCATGAAGGCTTGATCGATAAGTTCTGGTTTTTTGTTAACCCCGTCTTGTTGGGTGAAGGCATACCTGCTTTCAAAAATATCGAACAGCTTACTCAGTTACAGTTAACAAACAGTAAAACATTTTCTTCCGGTGTTGTATGCCTGCATTACAGTAAGTTGTAGGTATCTGTGACAGTATAAAGGAATGAAAGATGAAACTGAGTGCAGGGTTATTATTGTATCGCAATACAACAGGACAATTAGAAGTTTTATTAGTGCATCCCGGTGGCCCTTTCTGGAAGAAAAAGGACTTAGGGGCGTGGTCTATACCTAAAGGTGAGTATAATGACCCAGAAGATGCGCTCACAGCTGCACGGCGCGAATTTAAAGAGGAGACCGGGATGGATATAGATGGCAATTTTCTGCCATTGACACCTATAAAGCAAAAAAGCGGTAAAATAGTGCATGCATTTGCCATAGCTGCAGATATAGATGCCTCGAAGATCGTAAGCAACACATTTCCTTTAGAATGGCCGCCAAAATCAGGTAAAATGATAGATGTACCGGAAATAGATAAAGCCGAATGGTTCATGTTAGCCGAGGCCAGGCAAAAAATAAATACTGCCCAATTTCAACTGCTCGAAGAGCTTACGCTGATATTGGGTAAGTAATACATCTAGATGCTTTCTACCCTAATACGTGCTCTTATCAATGCTTTCTTCTCTTCCCATTGCCGGCGGATGTGTGTAGCTATGGCACTACTGTGTTCAGGGGCTATGCTACCCAACAAAGAGAGGTGGACTACATGGTCCTGGTATTCATTAAGCGTGTCCATTAGCGTGCTTAATGCCGACAGGCTTTTTCTATTAGCTATGGGTAAATACTCGTCTTCATCGGCTTTTAATGCTTTGATGTTATAGGATATATCCTTCAGGGCTTTCCTTATGCTATGCATATCCTCATCCGGTATATCGTTCTTCAGTAATTCATCAATCTCCTTGGTTTTATTCCTGATGAACCTATTCAGTACTTTTCCCGGCAGCTTCGAAGGCATGCGATGCAAAATTTCCCTGCGCGCCTTATGAAATTTGAAATGTCTAATAACCCTAATAAGCTGTACGCTTGCATGGTCGACCTCGCCGGTTACAATATCAGGGTAACTATCCGTGTCTTTAAAAAACGGTAGTATTACCTGCCTGTATAGCTGGAGATTACGCACCTCGCCTGCGGCATGGTATATATGCTTTAAGCCTTCCGGAACCTGTAGCTTTTTATCTGCACCATCGGCTGATGCAGCCAGGCGTATAAGCGCCCTGAGTTTTTTAAAGCTCACCCTTAGGCGGTGTATCACTTCTGCGTCATTGGTAGAAAATAGCTGCAAGGCATGATGTTCTATATCATCCATTTTCTGTTTTACCATTCTTTGCAGCTTCCGTTTTTTCATAAAATAAAGTTACGCACGATAATCAACCCTTATATTGCTTCCAATGTTATATTTACACATCAGGGAACGGATATTTAAAGCTGTAGCATGAATAGATTATTGTATACGGCCCTTATTATTGCCGGCGTAGTGGCTATAGCGGTAGCCGATATACTGCTTAAAAAAGCCGCTGACTCAGGCAACTATCTTTCTGCCTTAAAGCATCCACTTATGCCGGTTGTCGTACTACTATACCTGTTCCAGGTAGCTGTATTTCTTTTTGTATTTGTAAAACGTATAGACCTTAGTACGGTAGGGATATTGCAAACGGCGTTGTACGCTGTTATTGTGCTGGGTGCCGGTATCCTGTTTTTCAAAGAAGAAATATCGCTGGTTAAGGGAATAGGTATAGCCCTGGCTCTTATAGGGGTAGCGCTGATCAATTCCAGTGATTAACAGGCACTTATCCACGCAATGTTTATAACCAGTATTATTAAATGATATATCTCTTATGTAGATTTAAGCACTGATCTATCAAACATAATATGTCTATAGAATTAAACCTGGTAAAAGCCGCTATCGAAAAAGAAAAATGCAGTGTACATGGTGAATACCCCGAGGTGAGGGTAAATGCCATGCAGCTGGAAATAAGCACCTGCTGCGATGCATTTCATGACCATCTTGAACCCGTTATGAACCAGGTGGCCAATGAAGTAATGCATAAACGGATAGAGCAGATCTCCGGCATCTTTAAATAACTGCAGTCTTTTAACGGCGTTTGTAGTTTCGTCTCATTATAAAATTATCTATCTTAGAGAGGATGTGATTTAAACTATCACCCGCCTATGATCCGGATATATTTGGCTATGCTGCTTATGGCCGTTACTATGACTGTACAAGCACAAAGATGTTCCTGTATAAAGGAGTTGCAGTTTTTAGAAAATAAGGTAGAACACAACCTACCATCTTATTACGACCAGGTGGTGCTGCAAAAACGAGAAAAGGCTTATAAGCAACACAGGGAACGTATAGATGAAATAGCCGCTTCCATAACTGACAGTAGTCAGTGCATCTATCTTACAGCACGCTATATTTCTTTTTTCAGAGACGAGCACCTGGCCATAAACTATAAAGACGCTATCTATCCTTTTTCGTGGGAAGACAATGATACAGCCGGCATGCGCGCCTTTTTCAGCCGTGAAAAGGTTTATCGTTTCCCCCATGAAAGGATGGTGCGTGTAGGGCCCGAAGGCTATTGGAGCAGCCGTGACGGCAAAATGAAAGTGCAGGTGATAGCGAATAAAAACGCGTTGTGGGACTATATTGGTCTTGTAGTAATTGGTGATAAAAAATACTGGACCCCAGGACAAATAAAGTTTGCGCTAAAGAAAAAAGCTCATAGCGATTTTGAGTGTATTTATCTTTCGGGGAGCAGGAAACCAACTGTAATACAGGCACAGCTGAAAGATAGCGTGTTGAACTTTGGCAGAATAACAGAATACTATCGAATAGCCGGACCGGATGACATTCCGGTAACAAGGCCTGCTTACACACCGTCTGGCGAGTTTGAATTTAATGAGCTTTCACCCGAAACGGCTTATCTGCGGATACCATCCTTTGATTATGAGAATACCCCGTTTATTGATTCACTGGTTAAAACTAACCTCCCCAGGATCGTTTCTAAACGCAATATAATAATTGATGTCAGGGATAATGAAGGCGGCAGCGATCGGGCCTGGCAATCGTTATTGCCCCTGGTGTACGATAAAAGAGAATTTATATCACCGATGGCTTCTACCGAATTTGGTGGGCCTGATATTATAGCCTATTATGAGCAGCATGAGTATGAGAATTGCAAAACGCGTGAAGATAGCCTGCAAGATGAAAGTATAATAATGATGCTAAAGAAACATCCCGGTGAATATATGCCCCTGGCGTTTGATAAAGGCAACCTGGATACATTCTATAAAAGTCCGAAAAATGTAGCCATACTTATGGACCGCTGGTGTGCAAGTTCTACAGAAGGTTTTATACTGGCAGCCAGGCAAAACAAAAAAGTAAAGCTGTATGGCGAGAATACCTGGGGCATGTGCTCTTATGGAGATTGGATGACTGTAGATATGCCATGCCTGCCGGTAGCCGTAAATATGCCTACGAAGAAAATGACCATGCGGAACGGTGCGGATTACGAAAGCATTGGCATAAGCCCGGATGTGAAACTGAATATCGGTACAAAGGATAAATGGATAGCACAGGTGCAGGATAATATGGAACATCCTACGGCTTCCGGAAAATGATAACAATGGCGGGAGCAATATATTAGTTATATTAAATATTCCTTCGGATATTTGATGTATCACTAAACATCATTTTATGATCCACGTACATGACATCTTTGTCTGCAAGCCCGGCAATGCGTCTAAGCTTGCAAAAATGTTTAAGGAAGCGATGGAAGGAAATAAAGAACTGGTGCACATAATGACAGATCTTACCGGCCAGTATAACAGGGTAATAATGGTAAGCCAGTATGATAACCTCGGCGCTTTCGAGCAGAGCTTTGAGAAATACATGCAGAATAGTGAGGAGATGAAACGGATGCAGGAAAAAATGCAGGGCTACCAGGATATGTTCCTGACAGGGTCAAGGGAGATATACCGGGTTTGGTAAGAAAACATACACACAAAAAAATTGTTAAAGCCGCTACTATGATAGCGGCTTTATTATATAATACAGAACTATTTGGATAGGCTTATGAGTTTAAGATTTTGAATTACTTTTTTATAATTGCGGTGTTGCGACTTCCATAGCGGTATATTAATGACTAAAGTCTTTGTACTTTTAAGTTTATTTGTTTCAAGTATAAATATACATTCGCCAACTATGCCGATATCTGAATTTATTAAAAAAATAAACAGTTCATGGTATAGGCTTATAGGCAGTTCGGACGCGTTTTCTTTAGAAGCCCGCATATTTCACTCCATTAATATTGGGTTGGTGCTGCTTACGGCAGTTTATGCCCCTTATAATCTTTTTGAAGGGCTTTATGTAGCTGCAATTTCCGCTGCGGTAATAGCTGGTTTTTTCTATTTTCAATATTATAATTCCCGGTTTCGAGGTAAAACACATAATAACAGCATATTTGCATTGACCGGGATATTGCTTTTCTCTGTCAATTATTTTTCCAATGCAGGTATAAATGGTTCTACTGATCTGATATGGCCCTCTTATCTGCTGCTGGTACTAGCTATCTCGCCTTACCGCCAGCATCTTTTATGGGTTGCTGTTTATATAACTGTCTTTTTAATTTTACACCTCATTGAATATAATTATCCTTTGCTGGTAAAGCATCCTTTTGATATGGGCAAAGGGAAATTCATTGACCGCATTACAGCTTTCCCAATGCCTGTTGTTGCTACTGCTATCATCATCATTTTCATAAGAAAAAGCTACGACAAGGAAAGGGCAGCTGCAGAAGAAAAGGCTGCTACTATTGAACTCCGTAATGAACAGATACTGCGGCAAAAGCATGAATTGGAGCAAAGCAACGCCGAAAAGAACAAGCTTTTGTCTATCATATCACATGATATGCGGGCTCCATTTATCCACATCCAAGGCTATTTACGTTTAATAAACCAGGTTGAAATTGATGCACCTGAACGCCTGACGCTCGAAAAGGAATTGCTGAATGAAACCGACCAAATGATGGATATGCTCTCCAATCTGCTCCACTGGTCGCGGTCACAAATGGAAGGTGTTACTGCTGACCTCGTGGAAGCGAACTTATTTACAGTACTCAATAAGACCCTGGAGATAGAAAAGAACTTAGCTTCGAGAAAGCAAATCGATTTAAACTACGAGATAGATACAGATATAGTGGTAAATGCTGATGTTAATATGTTGCAGCTGGTAATACGTAATACCGTTAATAATGCCATTAAGTTTACTCAATCTGGAGGGACCATAAATATTCAGGCATTGGTATTATCTAATGAGTGTAGGGTGATAGTTGCTGATAATGGGATAGGGATAGACCCTAAAAAAGCAAATACCATTTTCTCGACGACGTCAATATCAACATTTGGGACAAATAATGAGAAGGGAGCAGGATTGGGCTTGTCTTTATGTAAAGAGTTTATTGAACTGCAAGGTGGTAGTATAGATTTTGAAAGCATACCTGGAAAGGGATCCACTTTTTATATTTCTATTCCGCTGGTATCAAAGAATATTAAACACAAAGATCTTATTGTTTAACCGGGTGCACAGGAAAGAGTATAGTAAAAGCCGCTATCAGAGCGGCTTTTAGTTATAGTGACACTGTAGGGACTCGAACCCTAGACCCGCTGATTAAGAGTCAGCTGCTCTACCAACTGAGCTACAGTGTCGTAAAGCGCATCAAAAGTAAATATTCAGTTCTAAAAACAGAAATTAATTGATGGTATAATCTACCAAGCTGTTTACCCATTGGGGGCGGTATGCTGTTTGTATTTTTATATAGTTGTCTGTATAGCCTTCCATTAGTCCATTCTTCTCTGCACTTTCAAATAACACTTTCCTGTTTTGCCCGCGGTGCTGTTCTGTAAAGTATTGCATCTTTTGGTAAGAAAGGTTGCGCAGCGCCTTGTTGCGCTCGTGGCGTATGTTTATGGGCACTACCGGTTTTATATCCAGCGCCAGCGTATTGGCTCTTTCCGAATAAGTGAATACGTGGAAATATGATACATCGAGGCTGTGCAGGAAATCGAAAGTATCTTTAAAGTCTTCATCTGTTTCCGAAGGGAAGCCAACTATCACATCCACACCTATGCAGCAATGAGGCATCAGTTCCTTAATGCGCGCCACACGGTCGGCATACAGGTCGCGGCGGTAACGGCGGCGCATGGCGCCCAGTATTTTGTCGCTACCGCTTTGCAGGGGTATATGAAAATGCGGCATGAATTTTTTCGACTGTGCTACAAATTCTATCACCTCGTTGCTCAGCAGGTTGGGCTCTATAGATGATATACGGTAACGTTCTATGCCTTCTATTTCATCCAATGCCTGCACCAGTTCGTAAAAAGACTCTTCGCGTTTTTTGCCGCCATCAAATCCTTTACCAAAGTCCCCGAGGTTTATACCCGTCAGCACTATTTCTTTGGTGCCGCTTGCTGCCAGCTCGCGCACATTCTTTAGTACACCTTCTATGCTATCGCTACGGCTATGACCGCGTGCCAGCGGAATGGTGCAGAAGCTACAGTTGTAGTCGCAGCCGTCCTGCACCTTCAGGAAAGTGCGCGTACGGTCGTTTATAGAATAGGAGCTGTTGAAACCTTGCACTTCATCAATATCGCAACTGCATATTTTTGTGCTGTCGCCTTTCACTATTTCACTAAGGTGCTTAGAAAGATTGAACTTTTCTGCTGCACCCAGTACCAGGTCTACACCTTCTATTTCTGCTATCTCTTTAGGTTTTAGCTGTGCATAGCAGCCAGTTATTACCACCAATGCTTCTGGGGCACGTCTTTGTATGCGGCGAACTATCTGGCGACATTCTTTGTCTGCATTATCGGTAACAGAGCAGGTATTTATTACATACACATCAGCATGTTCCTCAAAATCTTTCTTCACAAAACCATCGGCCTCCAGCATACGGCTGAGCGTTGATGTTTCGGAATAATTGAGCTTGCAGCCTAATGTATGAAATGCTACTGATCTGGCCTGTTGCATAAGGGCTGCAAAATTAAGTATAATACCAATACAGTTAGGTAAGTCAGCATATTTTCGTATCTTTGAATAGCATATATGAGGAAAATTTTGTTAGTAGCTGCCATGCTCTTATCCGGTTGCGATGGCTGTGATAAAGTGAAGCAACTGGCCAATATCAATAAAGACATTGAGTATAAGGAAACAGTAGACCTGCCGGGTTTGCCGGGCGGAGATACCATTATACCGCTCGAGGGCATTTCTGCCGATTTGCCGCGTTATGCAATGGCAACCAATTCAGCCGAATACCTGAAGCAGTATAATACCAGCCCCAACCTGGTGACGCATGTAAAACTGAAAAGCCTGGGTATGACCATACTAGCGCCGGATGCTCAATATTTTAATTTCCTGGACTCTGTAAGATTGTTTGTAAATGCACCGGGACTCCCTGAACAGCTGGCAGCCTATAAATACACTATTGCCAAAGGGATGAAAACCATTGATATGGATGTAACGGACCTGAACCTTAAGGAGTATTTTCTGAAAGACTCTATGTATTTCCGCATCAATGCTCACTTTACGGCCATACCTGATGACAGTACAAAGCTGGAGATAAAATCAATCTTCAATATACTGGCCAATCCACTGAATTAATACCTGTGTTTATAAAAGCAACAGGCCCTTCATTGAAGGGCCTGTTGCTTTTATATGTGGGTTTGTTTAGAACCTGTAACCTATTTTGAATGCAAATTGACCATAAGGCTGATCTTCATTTATGCCGTTATAGTTATAACTGTATCCTGAACCGGCACTTGTTTCATCATAGTATATAAAGCCCAGGTTGAGCTCTACACCCAGGTACAAATGCGGGGTAGGATACATATTAAGTGAGTTGGTGATAGACATACCCATCCTTAATCTTTCTACTGCGCCTGAATACGGATACGAAATTATGTTACCCTGGTTATCATACACAGGTCCGTAATAATAACCAGGCTCAGTACCGTAGGTGAACAGGAAGTTGGGTCCTACAGAATACCTTACTTTGCCTCGGTTACCGGTTGGGTAAAACTTTACACCCGGCATAACATTGATGGTAGAATAGGTAGAGTTGTTATATCCGCCGTTGTAATTATTATAATACGGGTAATTGCCTGCGTAATAATTAGAATTATCGGGGTTGAAAGTCCAGGCAAATGGCAGGTAGAAACTGGCTATGCCTTTTTTTCCTAAAACCCTCTCATAAGCAAGACCAATACCAAACCCGTCATTATTTACAACAATGGGCGACAAGGCAAGGATATTGTTGCCATAGTGCACATTCGATTTCTCTTTTTTGCCCGGCATAGCATGTTTTGTTTCTTTCCTGGCATCCATTTCATCCAGTTCTTCCTCTGTGCCGTTTTGGTATTCTATGCGTTCCAGCTCGCTTTTATTGATGGTATACAGCGGGCCTTCGGGGTTATCGGTCCTTTTGTAGCTTACTGTCCGGGCATTTACTTCTTTCACCTTCACTTCCACAACATCGCCGTTGCGCTTATAAATTTTGTCCTGCGCTATGGCGTTTGATACCAGCAGCAGGGTAGGGATACTTAATAAATAAGATTTTAAGTTCATACAGGTGTTTATTTTGTTCTATTATAGCACAGATTGTGCCAATATTATATTTTCTATTAATTATAAGTGAAACTGCCGTAAGGACTATCGATAACGACTTCTTTTTTATCAGCCATTTCAACATGCCCCGATACCTGGGCATCAATATTAAACTCCCCGGCTATTTCAATTATTGCAGCTGCCGTTTCTTTATCCGTAAATATTTCCAGTCTTTGACCCATGTTGAATACCTGGTACATTTCACGCCAGTCTGTTCCTGCCGATTGCTGTATCATGGTAAATAACGGCGGAGGTGTCAATAAATTGTCTTTAACTACACGCAGTGCAGATGGCAGGTAATGCAGGCATTTGCTTTGACCACCACCGCTGCAGTGTATAATGCCATGTATTTTATCAAAATGGTCCTGCAATATCCTCAATACTACCGGTGCATAGGTGCGGGTAGGAGATAAGATCATTTTTCCTACGTTCAGCGGTGTAGCAGTGGCGTCTGTAAGTCTGTAATTACCGTTGTACACCACATCCTCGGGCAGGTTAGGATCTACACTTTCGGGATATTTTGTTTTGTATTCTTTATGAAGCAATTCATGACGGGCGCTGGTAAGACCATTGCTGCCCATACCGCTGTTATATTCGTCCTCGTAGCTGGCCTGGCCATAGCTGGCTAAGGAAACCACCACATCGCCGGGCTGCATTTTTTCGGTCGTCACCAGTTTGTCGCGACGCATGCGGCAGGCCATAGTGCCATCTACAATTACCGTACGTACCACATCTCCTACATCGGCTGTTTCGCCACCCATCAGCAGTACGTCTACACCATAATCTTTCAGCCTGTCGAAATAAGATTGCGTGCCATTGATTATTTCAGAGATGACCTCTCCCGGTATCAGGTTTTTATTGCGTCCTATAGTAGAGGAATAAGTAAAAGGACCTACTGCGCCTACACATAACAGGTCATCTATATTCATCACTATTGAATCAATGGCTATGCCTTTCCATACACTCAGGTCGCCGGTTTCTTTCCAGTACATATAGGCCAGTACCGATTTTGTACCTGCGCCGTCAGCATGCATCAGGTTGCAATATTCCGGGTCATTACCCCAATAATCAGGGTATATTTTGCAAAAAGCATTGGGGTAAAGCCCCTTATCCAATTTTGCAATGGCACGATGTACATCCTCTTTTTGGGCCGAAACGCCACGCTGGTTATATCTGTTATTATCAGGCATTTATGTAAAATGGTAAATCTGGCCCCAAAACTACGTTCTTAATGGAAAAGGACGAAGTTTAATATCAACTAATTGATTGGGCGTTGTTTTCTCCCTTTTCATCTTTATTAGGCTTTTATTGAATGGATAATTTCCTATATTTAGAGTTTAAACTAATTACTTTATGAACCACCTTTACCGCTGCTTTATCCTGTCAGCTGCAGCCCTGTTATCCGGCAATATATATGCCCGCGAAGGAACACTACCTGTTGTAAAGCAGCAAAATAAAAGCCCGCTCTGTTTTATTGAAAACAAAGGCCAGGTTATAGACCAGTATAATCATAGCCGTAAGGATATTGATTATAAGATAAAAACGCCTGGTATGAGCATTTTTATTGGTGATGCCGCCATCCATTACCAATGGGTAAAGCAGGAGGCATTGCCTGCCGAAGAAATGACCCCGGAGAAAATGTCTAAAAATGGCCCTCCGAAAGCAGGTAAGGCAGACTTGTACCGCATGGATGTAAGCCTGGTAGGTGCTAATAAAAATGCCATGGTTATACAGAATGAAAGCAACGATTATTACGAGAACTATTATACTGAGCCAATTGGCCTGAAAGGGGCAGTGGTTCATTCATTCAAACGCATTACTTATAAAGATGTGTACCCGCACATAGATTGGGTATTATATATAAACAACGGAGCGCTGAAGTATGATTTTGTAGTGCATCCCGGTGGTAATGTAAAAGATATACAGTTAAAATACGGTGGCGCCACAATGCTGGAAATGAAGCAGGGTGCTTTGGTAGCTACTACACCAATGGGCAGCATTACAGAACATAAGCCTTATAGTTATGATGCCGCCACCAACCAGGAAATACCCTCTTCTTTTGCATTAAATGAATCTGTATTAAGTTTCAATATAAGCGGCACTGCCAGCAGCGATCTTGTAATAGACCCGCAAATGGATTGGGCAACTTATTATGGTGGCAGCAATGCTGAATATTCTTATGGCGATGGGGATGATGGCACGAATGTGTATATGACCGGCTGGACAAATAGCACGAGTAATATTGCTACCAGCGGAGCCTATCAAACCTCTCTCAACTCTTCGAGTTCTAATGCATACGATGCATTCCTGGCTAAATTCAGCCCCTCGGGCAGTCTTTTATGGGCTACTTATTATGGCGGTGCGTATTACGATTGGGGACATGGGACAGCCTGTGACCCAACAGGTAACGTATATATGTCTGGTAGCACAGGCAGCCCCTCTAATATTGCAACAAGTGGTGCACATCAAACATCTTATGGAGGTCCTTCTACCAGTTCTTATGGTGATGACTTCCTGGCTAAATTCAGCAGTAGTGGTTCTTTGTTATGGGCCACTTATTATGGTGGTTCTTCTAATGAACAATATGGGCATGTGGCCTGCGACCCATCAGGTAATGTGTTTCTTAGCGGCTGGACCAGTAGTTCGAATGATATTGCCACGAGCGGTTCCTACCAATCCAGCATATCAGGTAGTAATGATGCTTACATAGCAAAATTTAACAGCAGTGGTGTAAGGCAATGGGGCACCTATTATGGTGGTAGCAACCAGGAAGATAGTTGGGGGTCAACTTGCGATCCTTCCGGTAATATCATAATCTGCGGCTGGACATATAGTACCAGCGGTATAGCAACTACTGGTGCTCACCAAACTTCACTTTCAGGTTCTTATGATGCTTTCATTGCTAAATTCACATCTTCAGGATCAATAAGCTGGGGCACATACTTCGGCGGTTCCTCTAGCGAATATGCTTATGATGTAGCATCAGATGCTTCCGGAAATATATTTGCTGTAGGATGGACTTATAGTACTAACGGCATAGCTACAACAGGTGCATATCAGACCACACTTAACAATAGTACGTCGAGTTTATATGATGGGTTTGTAACAAAGTTTAACAGCACAGGTACGCAGCAATGGGGTACTTACTATGGCGATGCAGGACAGGAATATATGTGGGGTGTTGATATTGGCGCCAATGGATATGTTTATTGTTCTGGTTGGACAAATAGCTCAAGCGGTATAGCTACTCCCGGTGCATATCAAACCTCTCCTGGGGGTGGGCAGGATGCCATGTTTGTTGAGTTTACCAATAGTGGTACACGTATGTACGCTACCTATTTCGGCGGTAGCAATATAGAGTATGGATATGGCGGTGTAGCCTGTACAGCGGCAGCGGTTTATTTCAGTGGCTGGACCTATAGTTCGAGTGGCATAGCTACCAGTGGCGCTTACCAAACCAGTTTGGGTGGCACGTATGATGCCTTTTTGGCTAAGTTCCTGATAGATACCCTTCCTGTTATTAAACAGCCATTCACAGATACGGCTTTGTGTGCCGGTGATACTTTGCGACTGCAATTTGATGTGTCGTATAAATTCCGGTCAACCAATGTGTTCACCGCACAGTTATCTAATGCATCGGGCAGCTTTGCATCGCCTGTTAATATTGGTACGCTGGCAACTGATACGGCCGGCACTATTGTTTGTATCATACCGCCCGGCACGCCTACAGGCGCGGGTTATCGTGTGCGTATTGTTGCTACCAACCCTGTGCGTATATCGTCTGATAACGGGAAAAATATAGGTATTGGTAATAGTCTGGCCAAACCGGTAGCATCCAGCAACAGCCCTGTGTGCTCCGGCAGCGACTTAAACCTGTTCGGCTCAACTACCACCAGTTCTACTGCTATACAATGGAGCTGGACAGGACCTAATAGTTTCACTTCCAGCTTGCAGAATCCAACTATTACATCGCCTACGGCTGCCAACGCCGGCAATTATATACTTACTGCCCAGCTCTATGGCTGTAAAGGCAAGGATACTACCTCTGTAACGGTAATAGCATTACCTGCACCAAGCGGTATAATAGCTACCAGTAACAGTCCTGTGTGCGAGAACGATACTTTAAGATTATACTCCACTAATTCTTCTTCAGGCTCTGTCTATAGCTGGACAGGCCCCAACAGCTTTAGTGCCAATACACAGAATACAACACTTATACATCCCACAGCAGCAGCTGCCGGCGATTATATAGTTTCAGCCACTTTGAACGGTTGCTCTGTAAAGGATACCGTAAGTATTATAGTTAAACCGGTATCAGTAAGTTTTACAGCTACTGATAATAGCCCCGTATGCGCAGGCGGTACCTATAGTATGAATGCTTCCAGCACATCTACCGGTGTTGTTTTTACCTGGGCAGGGCCAAACAGCTTTAGTGCAGGTATACCTAATCCGTCTTTATCCGGGGTTACCAGCAGCAATGCAGGCGATTACGTTGTTACTGCTACACTTAACGGGTGCTCATTACGGGATACTCTTACCCTCGTAGTAAATCCATTACCGGCTAAGCCGGTGGCAGGCAGCAATACACCTGTATGTACGGGTACCTCGCTGAACCTGACGGCATCTACTACAACTACCGGTGTAGGTTACACCTGGGTAGGACCAAACAGCTTTAGTTCATCAACGCAAAACCCATCTGTCAGCAATGTTACTATGGCTGCAGGAGGTGATTATGTTGTTACTGCAACCATTACTGCAACCGGCTGTATTGCCAAAGACACAGAAACGGTAGTTGTAAGGCCAACACCTATAGTGAATGCGTTTAATAATACGCCGATATGCGAAGGCGGTACGGTGAATTTGACTTCAACGGCAACGCCAACAGGAGCTTTCTTATGGACAGGGCCTAATAGTTATACTTCATCTGTCCAGAACCCGGCCATGACGAACGCAAGTCCAAATGCTTCCGGAGATTATATTGTAGCTGTTACCCTCAATGGATGTACGGGTAGGGATACTACAACTGTTACGGTAAAACCTAATCCTATTATGCCTGTTACAGGTAGTAACAGTCCTGTTTGTATTGGTGCTACGCTCAACCTGACAGCAGCGTCGAATGCCGGCGCTACTTATAGCTGGACGGGACCTAATACCTTTAGCTCTACACTGCAAAACCCTACTAAGACGAACATGACGACCAATGATGCAGGTAATTATTCTGTCATAGCTACACTTAATGGTTGTGTATCGCCGGCAGGCAGTACAACAGTGGTAGTAAATCCTGTACCTTTCGTAGTAATCTACCCTACACCTGGCGACAGTATCTGCCAGGGTAATACCGTAACATTTATTGCGCTGCCTGCAAATGCAAGTGCTAATCCTACCTACAAATGGACGCGCAACTCCAGTCCTTCTGTACTCAGCACTACCAATACCCTTGTAAGCACCAGCATCAATAATAATGATGTGATACGCTGTGAGATGACTGAGCCAAGCAAATGCGGATCGGCGTATAAAGACACCAGCAACGAAGTGAAAATGACCGTACTGCCATACCTCGCGCCGTCTGTATCCATCACTTCCAATCCTACCACGCCATTATCTCCTAATGAGCTGATAACCTTTACTGCATTGCCGGTGAATGGTGGTAACAATCCTAAGTTTCAGTGGAAGATAAATAATGCAGACCAGGTGGGTGCTACCAATATTACATGGGCTACCCAGCAATTGTCTAACAACGATAGTGTAAGCGTTATTATGACCAGCGATTACCGCTGTCCGCAGCCAACAACCGCTACCAGCAATAAGATAAAAGTAACTGTACTGACGGGCGTTAGTAATGTGAAAGGCGGTACTAATATGCAATTATATCCTAACCCTAACTCGGGCAAGTTTACAGTACATGGCAATACCATATTGAAAAACGGTACTGCTGAACTGCAAATAGTGAATGCAGTAGGACAGTTGGTGTATAAAACTACTGCCGAAATAAAAGGCGGGGAATTGGAAACTGTGATTAACCTTAGCGAGATGGCCAATGGTACTTACTTGCTGAAGCTGAAAGCAGGTGAGCAAACAGATGCCATCAGGTTTACCATCAGCAGGTAAGCACTGATAAACCATAAATAATAAAGCCCGCTTTAAGCGGGCTTTATTATTTATAAGATAAACCGGGAGATTATTTCTTACCGGTTTTTGCTTCTTCAGTTTCAGCCTGGCGCAGGGCACGGGTAGTAACTACTGATGCTACTGGTATACGCGGTGAGTTCATGATCTCGATATTATCAACTTTGATATCTTCTACACGTACGTTACCGCCAATCTGCAGTTTTTCGATATTCACTTCCAGGTGTTCCGCCAGGTATTTAGGCAGGGTACGCACCTTTACAGTTTTCAGTTTCACTTCCAAACGGCCACCGGCTTTAACACCTTCAGGCTGGCCTACGAATTTCAATGGCAGGTTGGCGATCATTTTACGGTCTTCAACCAGTTCCAGGAAGTCAACATGGTTCAGGGCATCTGTAACCACATCAAATTGCAGGTCTTTTACAATAGCACGGTAAGTTTTACCATCTACAGAAATTTCAGCAAGCTGGAATTCAGGTGTGTACACCAGTGCCTTGAATGCAGTAGTTGGTGCACTGAAGTGGATGGTTTCTGTACCACCGTAGATAACACATGGAATTTGTCCTTCAGAACGAGCTGCGCGTGCTGCTTTTTTGCCACGTGCGCTTCTGATTTGTCCTTCGATTCTTACACTTTTCATTTTTAGTGTCTTTTTTCTTTCAACACCGGGCGTATACCCGTCAAACATCCGGAAGTTGAAACAGTTTTTTAAATAATGTTCGGCTTTGTGCCAGACAGGTTTTTTTGTTTAAACAGTCGTTATTAAAGACCAATGGAGGCTTTGCCGCCACTGATTTATTTCTTATGGCTATGAATAAATAAAGAACTAATCGATTTATTCTCAAAAGTATTGCGGATAGCTACGGCAAAAAGCTCAGCTGTGGATAATACTTTTATTTTTGGCGATTGTTGTTTCAGCGGTATGGTATCGCAAACTACCAGTTCTTCCAGTTCAGAAGCAGCTATGTTTTCATAAGCCTTACCACTCAATACCGGGTGGGTGCAAAATGCACGTACCGATAAAGCCCCGCGTTCTTTCAATAATGCTGCAGATTTGCTCAAAGTACCTGCTGTATCACAGATATCGTCTATCAGCACCACATTCTTGCCTGTAACATCGCCTATTACAGTCATAGCAGCTACTTCGTTTGCGCGTTTGCGTTGTTTATCGCAAATAACCATGTCGGTCTCAAAATACTTGGCTACTTCGCGCACACGGTTAGTACTGCCAACGTCGGGGGCCGCAAAGATAAGGTCTTTTATCTTAAGATTTTCAATATACGGGATGAAAATTGCTGAGCTATCCAGGTGATCAACCGGTATATCAAAGAAACCTTGAATTTGAGGGGCATGCAGGTCCATCGTCATTACCCGGTTAGCACCGGCTGTGGTCAGCAGGTTAGCCACCAGCTTAGAGGCTATTGCTACACGCGGTTTGTCCTTACGGTCTTGCCTGGCGAAGCCAAAATATGGGATAACGGCTGTTATATAGCCGGCAGAAGCACGGCGGGCAGCGTCTATCATCATTAAAAGCTCCATCAGGTTGTCTGAAGGTGCAAAGGTGGACTGTACCAAGAAAACATAATCACCACGGATAGATTCCTTGTAAACCGGCTGGAATTCGCCGTCACTGAATTTCTGGATGCTGAGATCGCCCAGCTTTTTACCGAATGATTTGGCTATCTGTTCGGCAAGGTAAGTAGAACCTGTGCCGGAGAATATCTTTACGGAAGACTGCATGTTTTGGGAAATGAACTGCAAATTTAGACAAACAGGGGGTTTGTCAAAGGTGTTTTTTATATAGAAATAAATTTACTTTTTCTTTGGCCATTCTGCCCAATATTCTTTCTCATTCATCAGGTATTGGGAATCACTGTCTTCCAGTTGCAATTTGCCAAAAACACGCCAATAATACGCAGCAGTCATTCGATCATAATGGATAATATTATAGCTAAATTGGTATGTCTGGAAAAGGTTTAGCGCTATAAAGAATATTAAAATGGTATTACCTGCAATTTTCAGTGCATAGCTTTTGTAGCTTTTAAATGCTTCAATTAAAGCAGCAAGCGGCAAGGCAATAATAGCTAACGCTTCTACAAGCGGCCGGCATCCGAAACTCCCACCATACCACCAGCAATACCAGCTGAATACCAGGTAGATAAGCCCTATCATACATAAGAGTGGCGCTAATACCAGCTTTCTATCCTTTTTCCAAAGGTAATAAAAGCCCACGGAACCAATAAATGCAATAGGGGTGTATACAAACCAGCCCTTTCTGAAACTGAATAAACCTTTGAGGATTTGAGGGTTAGAAAAATTAAAAAACTCGTCCTGGTATGAAAAGTAGATCCAATGTCCTGTAATGTAATGCCAATAGCTCATCTGCAGCAATGCAACCGCCATAAAACAGCAGAAGGCTATAATGACGTCCCGGTAATACTGTATAAGCAGTCCTAATTTATTTTTCAGATCAGTAAGGGTATACACCTGCCATAGTATAGGTATCAATACTGTAACTATATTTATCGGCCTTGTAATAATAATAAACCCTAAAACTATCCCTATTGCGTACAAATGTCTGGACTTATATTGACTGTGCCACAAGTCGGTATAAAATAGCAGCGCGGCAAATAGCATAAACGAATAAGGATGGCTCATCCCGGGGTCAAACGCGGTATAATGGTACAGGTTGGTTCCCAGGCCTATGCAAACCAGTGTAATGGTCGTCGTGCTATCAGTAAAATAGCGTAGCAGAAAGGCTCTCAAAAAACAAAGCCCGGTTATAGTCCAGAATATTGAGCAAAAGAACATTGCCCACTGGTAGGGCAGGCTATAGCCGTCGGGTTCTGCCTTTTTTGAAACTTTAGTGTATATATGCGCAGCCGCAAAGAAAGGCAACTCAAAGCATGATACGCCTACTGCATATTTATTCAATCTTCTTCCATTAGGCTGTTCGTATGTTGCCCACCAGGGTTCCCGGTTTGTAAACCGGTATTTGTAAAGGATATCATTATAAAAAGATAAGCCCGAAATGTCATGATAAATAAAGGTGGCCGGCAAATAGGAATAATAGCCAAACTTGTCCCATGAAAAAACAATATTGTCTTCCCTCCATTTTGGCTCCCGGTTAAAAACTATAAATACGTATAAAGCAGCAAGGATAACTAACAGCCATTTAGACCTCATCATGTTAATTTATGGTACACAAAATATAAACTATCGGGCATAATGATTTGTTATCAGCGTGATAAACTTATTTTTGACGAATAATCACCAATTTTAAAACCACAATAATAATATGAGACGCAAAGCAACAGCCGTATGGAACGGTTCCGGTAAAGAAGGTAAGGGTAACCTCAGCACCCAAAGCACCGTTTTAAATCAAACGCAATATTCTTACGGCTCACGTTTTGAAGAAGGTGTAGGCACTAATCCTGAAGAGTTGATGGCAGCTGCGCACGCAGGTTGTTTCAGCATGAAATTATCTTTTGTGCTGGGTGCAGCAGGTTTTACGCCAGATGAGATCCATACAGATTGTGTGATAACGCTGGATAATGGTGTTATCAGCAAAAGCGAATTAACCGTTAGGGCAAAAGTTCCGGGAATCGATGCCGCAAAATTCCAGGAATGTGCTGAAGATGCAAAGGCCAATTGCCCTGTATCGAAAGCGTACAGTGCTTTGGAAATAACTATGGATGCAGCACTTGCTTAAGGTAGTCTGCTATAAATAAAAATGCGGCAATCCAGTTCATTGATTGCCGCATTTTTGTATTAAATCAGTTAATATTACCATCCGCTGGCCAATACATCTGCAATATGCAGTGTCTGGATGGGTAAATTGTTTTTGTTGATATATCCCTGTATGTGCATCATACAAGATACATCGGTTGATATCATGTACTTTGCACCTGTATCCAGGGCGCTTTGTACCTTGGTTTGCGCCATTCCTAAAGATATAGGTTCATATTTTACAGCAAAAGTACCGCCAAAGCCACAGCAGGTTTCTGCTTCTTTCATCTCTACTATTTCCAGGCCTTTCACATTTTGCAGCAGTTTGCGCGGACCTTGTTTAATGCCACATTCTCTTAGTGCCCCGCAGGCATCATGGTATGTAGCCTTACCGTTCAATACGGCGCCTACATTATCCACTTTCAAAACTTCTGTCAGGAATTCCGTGAATTCAAACATCTTACCGCGCACCTGGTTGCTGAGCAAATGCCCCGAACTGTTATCAAACATGCGGTCGTAGTAATTACGTACATAGCCTGTGCAGGAGCCGCTGGGCCCTACAATATATCCTTCACCACTAAAGTCTTTAAGAAATTTATCAGCTACAGATTTAGCTTCATCCCAGTAGCCGGCATTGAATGCGGGCTGCCCGCAGCAGGTTTGTTTGGCGTTGTAAGTAACATTGCAGCCTAGTTTTTCCAGCACCTTAACCATATTCATGCCGGTTTCAGGATAAAGCTGGTCTACAAAGCAGGGTATAAAAAGTTGTACCTGGTACATGTTGATCTCTATATTTTTCTTCTGCTGTTTTTAATCATTTTCAGGGCTGTAATGGCAGCTTCCTCACCTTTATGCCCGTGTTCTCCACCTAGTCTTTCCCATGCCTGCTGCTCATTATCCAGGGTCAGCACACCGAAAATTACCGGTACCGGCAGTGTCAGGTTCAGTTGGGTAATTCCTTCTGTCACGGCCTTACACACATATTCGAAATGGGGTGTGCCGCCCCGTATCACCGTGCCAAAAGCAATAATAGCTTCTGGTGCAGATGACTTGCCTGCGTGCATCTCCCATAGCTGGCGGCAGGCAAATGGCAATTCAAAACTGCCGGGTACGGCTAGTTTCTCGGTAATAGTGGTACCGAATTGCCCGGCTATCCTTTCGCAGCCTGCTACCAGTTCGCCAACTATTTTCTCATTCCATTCGGTATATACAATGGCTATGTTGGCACCCTGCAATTGCTGCAGGGATGATGTGTCTAATAATGATGTGCTGTTTTGTGACATGGAAATAAAAAATCCCCTTTTCGCCGTAAAGGTAAAAAGGGGAGATTAATAATGTTAGTATTAAACTTATTATTCTACAACACCAAGGCGAGCCAGGTATTTATCCATGTCGCGTCCCTGCTGCGAAAAAGGATATTCATCGCGTATGCGCATGTATACTTTTTTAGCATCTTCTGTTTTGCCATCCAGTTCGTATGATACACCTAAGCGATACAGGTAAAGCGGAGTGTAAGCAATATTGTCTTTATCGCTGCTGGCTTTTTCGTAAAATTCGATAGCTTTCTTCTTGTTGCCGCTTTCCATATACGCGTCACCCAATGCACCCCATGCAGCATAAGCTACTTTAGTACCATTGCCGTCAAAATCTTCCAGTTGTTTGATAGCATTTTTATGATCGCCCATGCGCAGGTAACAAACACCTGCATAATAATGGCAAAGATTAGCAGTAGCTGTACCACTGTATTTCTTCTCTATTTTCAGGAAACCCTGGTGCTGGCCATCACCGTTCAGGGCTTTATCCATAGAGTCTACCTCAAAATAGCGCTGTGCAAAAGCTATAGCAGTACCTGCTTTCTCTTCACGCGGAGCTTTGTATAATTTCTGATATGCGAAGAATAAAACGATAGCACCAAGCACTACTGTAACTATAGTATTGATACGTTTTTTGTTTTCTTCATATTTGAGTTGCAGGTTCTCTAATGCATTAGGGCCTTCAACCGATGTTATTTTTTCTTCGCCGGGTTTAGTTCTTGCTGAATTTGCCATTAACTATTTATAATTATTCGTTTATTAATGTTTATTATTCGTTTCCTGTAAATCTATCTGTTATTAGTCAGTAATAAAAGGATAGTTTTCGTCGGTATAGATGTCTTTATACAATTCATTGTCATCCGGCCATGGGCTTTCTTCCGCAAATTGCACAGCTTCTTCCACTTCCACACGTACTTTTTCATTAATAGCCTCTATCTCAGCCTCGGTAGCCCATTTATTGTTCATTATGGTATTGAGCACCTGGTTGATGGGGTCTTTCTCTTTATATTCTTCAACTTCTTCTTTCGTACGGTATTTGGCAGGGTCGCTCATAGAGTGGCCACGGTAACGGTAAGTTTTTATTTCGAGGAAAGTTGGGCCGCCTTTTTCACGAGCGCGTTTTACGGCACGCTCTATGGCTTTATGCACTTCTTCGCAGCTCATACCATCTACGCTATCACCGGGCATATCATATGCATCGGCAAGGCGGTATATATCCAGTGCTTTAGAGGTACGTTCCAGTGAAGTGCCCATTGCATAGTAGTTATTTTCGCAAATGAATACAACGGGCAGGTTCCATAACACGGCCATATTGAAAGTTTCGTGCAGCAGGCCCTGGCGGGCTGCGCCATCGCCAAACAGGCATATGGTAGCACGGTCGTTGCCGTTATAATGGTCTGCAAAGGCTATACCTGCACCCAGGCCTATTTGGCCGCCCACTATACCGTGGCCACCAAAAAAGCGTTTTTCTTTAGAAAAGAAGTGCATACTGCCGCCTTTACCTTTAGTACAGCCGGTAGCCTTACCATACAGTTCGGCCATACATTCTTTGGAAGATATCCCTTTTGCAATAGCCAGGCCGTGGTCGCGGTAAGCAGTAATAACATTGTCATCGTCGCGGATAGCGGTCATCATACCGGCTGCAACGGCTTCCTGGCCTATGTACAGGTGGCAAAAGCCGCGTATTTTCTGCATACCATACAATTGCCCTGTCTTTTCTTCAAAGCGGCGCAATAGCAGCATTATCTCGTACCAGTATAAATAAGTCTCTTTACCGAAGGGAGTCTGCACGGTTTTAATAAATTTGTGCGAAAATATAAAAACTTTCGTTCCTTTCTGCTTGACTTTCATAAAGAAAATAACATTACTGCAATTCCGTAACTATTCATCTGGTTCATTTGAATGTGTACACCCGGTAACCTGCATTACAGGCCCTAATGGCAGCGGCAAAACCAATTTGCTGGATGCTGTCTATTACCTGTGCTATACGAAAAGCTATTTTACCGCTTACCAGCAGAATACTGTACAAAAAGGCATGGATGGGTTTAGGGTAGAAGGTATATTTGAAAAAAATAATAAGTCTGAGACGATCAGCTGTAAATGGAAGCAAGGCAAGAAGGAAATATCTGCAGATGGGGTTGAATATGAACGTATTACAGACCATATAGGCAAATATGCTGCTGTAATGATAGCCCCGGATGATATGGAGCTGATAAATGATGGCAGTGAAATGCGCCGCAAATGGGTAGACAGTATCCTGAGCCAAACAGACAAAGAGTATTTTGAGCGGTTGATGCGCTACCAGAAGGTATTGCTACAACGGAATGCCTGGCTGAAGCTGCATGCAATAAACCCGCCTTCCAACAGCCCCGAACTGGAATATTATAATCGTGAGCTTGCCGCAGATGGTACTTATATCCACCGGCACCGCGTAACTTTCCTCTCAGAATTCCTGCCCACCCTCGAACGGTATTACCGGCAGCTATCGAGTGGCAAGGAAAGCGTGCAGGTGAAATACGATAGCGACCTGACAGACAATGATCTGTATAAATTACTTGAACAAGGCTTGCAGCACGACCTGAGATTGCAACGCACGCTGAAAGGCATTCATAAAGATGATTGGGGCTTTACATTGAATAATATCTCGCTGAAAGGGTTTGGCTCACAGGGACAGAAGAAAAGTTTCCTGTTTGCCATGAAACTGGCGCAGTATACTTACCTGGGGGGTAAACTGGGGCACCTGCCAATTTTATTGCTCGACGATATTTTTGAAAAGCTGGACCAGGATAGAATGGAGGCCTTGCTGCGCATAATACGGGCTGAGGGCTTTGGACAGGTATTGCTGACAGATACACATGCAGGCCGCGTGAAGGCGGCATTCGGGGAAGGAGTAGAGGTTGGGTTTATTGAACTGTGATGAAGGATCACGGCTGCATGATTGAGTATATAATGTTTGTTGAATAGATGCCACCGGGCAGGTTACCGGCAGGGTTAGCCTTATACTTTATAGAAAATGTTTTATTAGGGCCTGTGCTGCCCAGATCTATAATGGTAGATGCGCCGGGACGTATATTGATGAACTTATTATTAGACATGCCGCCTGTATTGTTTTCTGTAACCATTAATTGCAATAAACTGGATACAGGTATTTTAGGTGCAGGATATTGACTGCCTTTATAATCGAAGTTATTTGATGTGCTTTGAATAGTGACGCTGAAATTGTCGGTAGAATGCACCATTATTTGTTGCTCATCCGAAACGGCGCCATCTGAATAATTGTCTGTAGAGTTGAGTGCGAGTTTTACCACCGGGTCGGTGATACCAGCGTTATTTGCAAACTTTACCGATATAGCATTGGGCAATTCGAGGCTTATTTTTTTGGAGGTGCCGGTTGACATTTGTGCATTAGCAGCTCCAATAAAACCACTAATAAAGGTTAGGGTCAGCAGGTATTTTTTCATGTTGGCGGTTGGGTCATTTAGATAAGGCAAAGATGCTGCCGGTAACCATTGCTGCCAAGAAAAACAGGCAGGTTAACTACCCGTTCAAAAATGAAAAAAAATATATTGTATAAGCAGGTGGAAATCCATGTACACACATTTTCCTGTATTATATTTACAGGAAACCGTTAAACCTTTTCTGTGCGTTTATTTTCTCTTTTAGCACTTGTATTTACGCTGCTTTTCAATTCTGCCCGGGCGCAGGCTGTTATTTACGGTAAAGTCATAGATGATAAGGGTGCCGCAATAACAAATGCTGATATTGTATTAATAATGCTACAGGACAGCAGTATCCTGAAGGCTGATATAACTGATAGTGCAGGGGAGTATAAAATACAGTTCGATGTAAAAAGCAATTTGCTGGCCAGGATAAGTGCCGTTGGCTACATCGATGCATTTTTTCTGATAGATCCGATAGATGCTAATATCGAACATGATATTAGAATGGCCCCCATAGCTAATAAGCTTAAAGAGGTGACAATTGTTACTGCCGCTAAGCCTTTGATAGAACGTAAGCCGGACCGTATTGTGTTTAATGTAGCCACAAGCGTAGCTTCTATTGGGGCAGATGCCTATGACGCATTGCGCAAAGCCCCGGGAGTAAGAGTAACGGATAATGGAGTAGGGATGGTAGGGAAAAGCACCGTGAGCATAATGATAAATGAGCGGCTGGTAAGACTTAGTGGTAATGAACTCGAAGCATTTTTACGAACCATATCGGCTGAAAATATCACTAAAATAGAGGTGATAGCCACACCGCCTGCACGGTACGATGCACAAGGCAATGCCGGTATAATCAATATCATTACTAAAAAGTCTTCAAAAAACGGCTTTAATGGCGATATCGGAATTGGTTACCAGCAGCGTACAAAAGGATCTGAAAAGTTTAGTGAGAATTTGAATTTCCGGCATAATAAATGGAATATATACAATACCGGTACTACCAATAATTTCAATTTTTATTCTACTCAAAATACAAAGGCTCCCTATGCTACCCAAATACAGCGGCAATACTTTACACAGAAGAATAACCCTTTGTATAATCGTTACGAACTGGGTATTGATTACAATATTACGCCTGCCAGTGTAATAGGCATTCTATACACTATCGGTTCTACAGACCGGCATACGGGGCAATATTATAATGCACCTGTTACAGATATTGTATCTGGCTTGCAGGATTCTACTTTGCGTACCGATGCCATAGAGCGCGAAAACGCTGTAAGAAATGTGCTGAACCTGAACTATGAATGGAAAATAGATTCTACCGGCAAAAAACTAAATGTTGATGCCGATTATTTTACACGAACTGAAAACGATAGCCGCAATTTCATTTCAGAAACTTTTCTTCCCGGCGGATATCTGGCTAGGCCTGCAGGGTATAATCGTACTTTGGGTAAACAGCAGGTTGATATAACATCCCTGAAAGCAGATATGGTACTACCTGCAGCTTTTGCCGAAATATCATTCGGCGTTAAGGCATCATCTGTGCATACCTATAGCAATAACAGGTTCTCGAGCCTGGAAGGCAGCGATTATGTCCCTGATATATCGAAGACCAATGAATTTGACTATAAAGAAAATACCGGGGCGCTCTATGCCAGCGCTGTAAGATCTGCAGGACAATTTGAAATGCAGCTTGGTTTAAGGGGAGAATACACGCAGACCAAAGGTATTTCCTATACACTTGCACAGACCATTAACCGGCATTATTTTCAGCTATTTCCTACCGGGTATTTACAATATAGCCTTAATGAGGATAATGTCTTTAACCTTAGCTACAGCAGGCGCATAGATCGACCCAGCTTCGAAGAAATGAACCCCTTCCGCTCTTATGGTTCAGGTACCACTTACGAAAGCGGCAACCCCTTTCTGCAACCGTCTTTCAGTAATAATATTGAATTGAGCTACACATTGCAATCTAAATACACCTTAACTGCATTTACAGAGCTGGTACATAATTTTTATACGCGGGTATCGAAAGTAGATGTGTTGAATAATACCTTTTACTATACAGCCGACAATGCCGGCAACGCTATCAATACGGGACTGTCTGCAAGCCTCGTGTTTTCGCCGGTCAAATGGTGGGAAACAAATATCCAGGCAGCCGGCTACTATAATAAGATAACATCTTCTTATTATAGCACACAGGCTGCTGCAAATGGTACAGGCGCTTTCTCATTTCAAACCGATAATACTTTTACCTGCAATAAAGCAAAAACAATCCTTGCATCTGCGGGTTTCAGGTATACTTCGCGCCAGCAAGATGATTTTGATATTCAATCTTCTTTTTATACTGTGGAAGCTGGTGTCAAGATGTTGTTTTTCGATAAGAAGCTGACTTTTGCAATGAATATGTTTGATATTTTCCGCACGGAGAAATATCATTTTGTGAACCAATATAATGGTGTGACCCAGGATAATTATTTCGATGCCCAATGCCTGCGGTTGTCACTAGGATGGAAATTCGGGAACAATAAACTAAAGGCAAAGCGCGACCGGGAAACAGGTACAGACGAGATCCGGCGTTCTAAATAGAGATAGTTTATTTATTTTTACAATATATAAGCCTGTATTGTATTTCAGCGCCGGAATAGTATAACCGTAAATTAGTATAGCTTTCTTACCTTTGTGTGCGTTAAAAAATCCTACAACAAACACAGCACGATTATATTACTATGGGTTACGTAAAAGATAAATTCAAAGCAGTAGCTGAAGAACAGGCTAAGGAAATCAAAACCCTGATCCAGGAACATGGAGAAATGGTTTTAGACAAAGTGACAATAGCACAGGCTTACCAGGGTATGCGTGGTATTCCGGGTCTTATCACTGAAACATCATTACTGGATTCAAATGAAGGTATCCGTTTCCGTGGTTATTCTATTCCTGAACTGAGGGAAAAATTACCACATGCTGAAGGCGGAAGTGAACCATTGCCGGAAGGTTTGTTTTACCTGATGCTTACAGGCACAGTTCCTACACAGGAAGATACTGAACATATATCTGCTACATGGGCACGCCGTTCTCATGTGCCTAACCACGTATTTGACAGCATTGAAGCCTTGCCGGTTTCAACACACCCGATGACGCAATTTTGCGTGGCTGTGTTGGCTTTGCAAACTGAATCGAAATTTGCAAAAGCATACGAAGAAGGTATCAGCAAAAAAGATTACTGGGATTATGTGTATGAAGATACAATGACCCTGATAGCACGCCTGCCGCGTGTTGCGGCATATATCTATCGCCGTAAATACAAGAACGGTGAACATATTCAGCCGGATGGTATGCTGGACTGGAGTGCGAACTTTGCACACATGCTGGGTTATGATGAAGATAGCTTTAAAGAACTGATGCGCCTGTACCTGACTATTCACTCAGATCATGAAGGTGGTAATGTATCAGCCCATGCTACACACCTGGTAGGTTCTGCATTAAGCGATCCTTACCTTTCTTTTGCAGCAGGTATGACGGGCCTGGCTGGTCCTTTACACGGCCTTGCCAACCAGGAAGTAATACGCTGGATAGAAGAACTGCAGGAAAACCTGGGTACACAGGAACCAAGCAAAGAGCAGATAGCAGAGTATATCAAGAAAACATTAAGTGAAGGTAAAGTTGTACCGGGATATGGTCACGCGGTTTTGCGTAAAACAGATCCACGCTTTACTGCACAAATGGAATTTGCTAAAAAGCACTGCCCGGACGACCCTACGGTAAAAACAGTATGGAATGTGTATGAAGTAGCGCCTCCAATACTGGAAGGTACCGGAAAGATTAAAAACCCATGGCCTAACGTAGATGCGCATTCAGGCTCATTGCTGAAACACTACGGCCTGGTAGAAGAAGACTTCTATACCGTGTTGTTCGGTGTATCGCGTGCGTTGGGTGTATTGGCCAGCCTTTGTTGGGACAGGGCCCTGGGCTTTGCTATCGAACGTCCGAAGTCTATGACTACTGACTGGATAAAGAAATTTATCGCTAAGAACCAAACGGTAGCTTAATAAGCACAAACGTTAAAGTCAAAATATAAAAGGATGGGCTGTTGCCCGTCCTTTTTCATTTGTGCGCAGGCAGCTTATTTTATATTAAACAGTTATCTTTGCGCCTCTGCTAAAATTGAAAATCCATAAATTATATATAAATGAACAAGGGTCCTGTTTCTCAGTTTATTCAACATCATTATCGCCACTTCAATGCGGCAGCGCTGGTAGATGCTGCAAAAGGGTATGAGACCCATTTGCTGGAAGGCGGAAAAATGCTGGTATCACTGGCAGGTGCGATGAGCACTGCCGAACTGGGCATCTCTCTTGCTGAAATGATACGCCAGGGCAAAGTAGATATCATCAGCTGTACAGGTGCCAACCTGGAAGAGGATATTATGAACCTGGTAGCCCATACGCATTATAAACGCGTACCCAACTACCGCGATTTAAGTCCGAAAGAAGAATGGGAACTGCTGGAAGGTGGCTTTAACCGCGTGACCGATACCTGTATCCCTGAAGAAGAAGCATTCCGCCGAATACAGCGCCATATACACAAAATATGGAAGGATGCAGAGGATAAAGGTGAGCGTTATTTTCCGCATGAGTACATGTATAAACTGCTGCTGAGCGAAGTAATGAAACCGGACTATGAAATAGATCCTAAACATAGCTGGATGATAGCGGCAGCTGAAAAGAACCTGCCGATAGTAGTACCGGGATGGGAAGACAGCACTATGGGTAATATCTTTGCTTCTTACTGCATAAAAGGTGAACTGAAAGCAAGCACCATGAAGAGTGGTATTGAATACATGGTATGGCTGGCTGACTGGTATCGTAACAATTCAGCAGGTAAGGGTGTAGGCTTTTTCCAGATAGGTGGCGGTATAGCGGGCGATTTCCCGATATGTGTAGTGCCTATGATGTACCAGGACCTGGAATGGCATGATGTACCTTTCTGGAGCTATTTCTGCCAGATAAGTGATTCTACTACGTCTTATGGTTCTTACAGTGGTGCTGTGCCTAATGAAAAAATCACCTGGGGTAAACTAGATATCAATACCCCTAAATTTATTGTAGAAAGTGACGCTACCATCGTAGCTCCCCTGATATTTGCCTACCTTTTAGGTTGGTAATTATACGCAATATGAATAGATATAGCGCGATGGTTAGCCATCGCGCTTTTTATTTTGCCTGTTCCTTTCTTTTCTGCGGGTTTACCACCGGCATTTTATTCTTCATAGTATCTACCTTCTCTATAGGCATTTTGTACTTGCTGGAATCTATTGGCAGTTCCTTAACGAATGGAACTACCTTACCCGTATCTATTTTCTGTCCTGCATTGTTTTGCGCTATAGCCGTTGCCATTTTAAATATCATCAACAATATACCCACTAGCTTTTTCATAACTGCCCGTTTATTCTGCTTAATAGCATTAAAAAGCCATGCCCACAGCCGGAGAAACATCGGTAATACCTTTCTTTAATACAAGCTTAACTTTAGGTATACAATACCGGGATAGAGATAACTCATAGCCATTATCCGCGTTTTCCGTGCGGTATTGGTTTTTACTTAATTTTTCCCAGCAAATATTCCATGCCAGTTAGTTCGGCACAGGTGGCAATGGCCGTGATGCTAACGCCGAGAACCCCATGCAGGTTCACATTCTGCCCGGTGAGTAAAAGATTGGGTATGCGGGTGCGGGTGGCAATTTGTGTTTCGGCAGGTTTGTTTATGTCCTTCAGTATGCCGTAGAGGGAACCTGCAGGTGTGCCGGTATAGTCGCGGTAGGTAAGCGGGGTAGCAGCACTATGGCTTATAATATTACCCTTTAACTCAGGCAAGCGTGGGTATAATGTTTCCAGTAGTTTTTCTGTCTTTTCTTCCTTGAATGCTGTGTATGCTTCGCCACGGTCATGTTCATTGCCGGTTCGGTTCTCCGTGTCATGCCATTGGGTTACTTCTTCATAATGCATATAGCACAGTGCGGATACACTTTCTGCATAACCGGGATTGGCAGCATCTTCTGTAAAGAACAGTGCGTAATTCGCAGGCCATTGCCCAGCCCTGTACGCTGTAGCCTCCCAAACATTTCCAGACCGGTGCCAGTAAATATTATAATGCCGCATAGGAACTGTACCGGGCTTCAAAACCATATTCAGCATAAAAGAAGATATGGTTTGTGCCAGGCCGTTTATACGGTTTCGGTAGGCAGGGCGTAACATGGAGGTTTGCAGCATTCCTAGCAACACCTGGGGATGCACATTCGCTATGAATTGTTTGCCATAGAACCGCTCATGTTCCCGGTTTTCTGCATAAACAATGCTGCCATTCTCTTCCACCAGTTTAGTTACTTCGGTATTCCTGTACACAACACCGCCATGTGCCTGCAATTCCTGCCACAGAAATTTTGCTATCTGCGAGCTGCCGGGTACTATTTTATGACTGCTGTGCATATAGCTTTCAATTACCAGGGCATGTAGGTAAAAAGGCGTACGTTCCGCTACGCCGGCGTATAGCAGGTTATTGCCGGCAAGTACGTTTTGCAATAGATTATTACCGGTAATACTTTGCAGGGTTTGGGTTAGCCCCAAACCTGCTACCGCTGCTTTTTCGTCGGCACTGCCGTTACGCAGCCTGTATAGGGGGAAATGATCGCCAATATTTTTTACAGCTTTTATATAATCTTGTAAAGCCTGTTTTTCCCCGGGGAAATAGGGCAGGAGTTGTTCTGTGAAATTATCAAAACCCTGCGCCTGTGGGTAAAGCATTTCATCGTCACCTAAAGCTATTTTATCGAAGGCGTCCCTGTCAAAAGCTTTTAGTTTAAGCTTGTCCATTATGCCTGCATAGCTGAAAATACGGTTGAGCGTATGGCCTTCCCCCAGTCCGCCTATATAATGTACGCAGCTGTCAAATACTTTTTTTTGCAGCGAAAAGGTTTGCAGGCAGCCGCCTACCTGTTTGTCTTTTTCCAGCACGCATACTTTCATGCCTTCTTTGGCAAGTATTACGCCTGACAACAGGCCACCCAGCCCGCTGCCAACAATAACTACATCGTATGTATTAGCAGTGGACAAGTGTTCTTGAAAATTTGATTATTCGGCAGCAGCAAACATCATTTCACGAATGTCGTCCATGATGTGTTTGGCAACATTCCCCGCAGTTGTTTCGCTGGTACTTTCAGCATAGATGCGTATAATAGGCTCGGTATTAGATGTGCGCAGGTGCACCCAATCCTTGTCAAATTCTATACGCAGGCCATCTTCTGTATTGATGGGTTGCTTTTTGTATTTCTTCTTTATCTGGTCAAATATCTTTTTCACATTCACATTCTCATCCAGTTCTATTTTATTCTTCGAAATAAAATAGTCAGGATAAGTGCTGCGTAATGCTTTTGCAGATTTACCAAATTTGGCCAGGTGAGTCAGGAAAAGTGCAATGCCTATCATTGCATCGCGGCCGTAATGCAGTTCTGGTACTATCACACCACCATTGCCTTCTCCGCCTATCACTGCATTCACCTCTTTCATTTTCTTTACCACGTTCACCTCGCCAACAGCACTGGGGAAGTATTCGCCACCATGTTTTTCCGTCACATCGCGCAGGGCGCGGGTAGAGGAGAGGTTGGAAACAGTATTGCCTTTCTTATGGCCCAGTATATAATCTGCTATGGCTACCAATGTGTATTCTTCACCAAAGAGGCTGCCATCTTCGCAAACAAAGCAAAGCCTGTCTACATCAGGGTCTACAGCTATGCCCAGGTGTGCATTTTTCTTTTCTACCTCGTGGCAAAGCTCCGTAAGGTTTTCAGGAAGCGGCTCGGGGTTATGTGCAAAACGACCTGTCACTTCTTCATTTATCACGGTTACCGTTTCTACTCCAAGCGCCTTCAGCAACTGTGGTACGGCTATGGCACCGGTTGAGTTAACAGGATCAACAATTATTTTAAAGTTTTTAGCCCTTATGGTTTCTACATCTACCAGCGGGTGCTGCAGGATAAGGTCTATATGTTTCTGTATGTATGCATCATCCAGGCTAAGCTTACCCAGTTTATTGATCTCAGCATAGGTCGGGTCGTTCTTTTCTGCATCGTCCAGTATCCATTGCCCGTCTGCACCGCTTAAAAATTCACCGTCACTGTTCAGCAGTTTTAGTGCATTCCATTCTTTAGGATTATGGCTGGCAGTAAGGATAATACCACCCGCAGCTTTTTCCCATTTCACCGCCATCTCTACAGTAGGTGTAGTGCTCAGGCCCAGGTCCGTTACATTGAAACCCATGCCCTGCAAAGTAGACACAACCAGGTTGCGTACCATTTCGCCGGAAATGCGGCCGTCACGGCCTATAATTATTGTATTGTTATCGCCCTGCTGTTTTATCCAGGCACCGTACGATGTCGTGAATTTTACAATATCGATGGGTGTAAGCCCTTTACCGGCTTTCCCACCAATAGTTCCCCTGATTCCGGATATAGATTTGATCAATGCCATAAATTCCTGTAAGAAAAATTCAAGCCGCTAAGATAAGATTTTAGCAGGCGGTTTTCAATATTTTAGTAAAAGCCGTTCAATACTTATGCGAATTTCTAACATTTATTTAGCAATCTTATATGTGTAAGGTATTTCATCTGAACCGGCGTTTTGCTTAATTTGTAGCAAATTCCCTTTTATGCGATCCTTTTCCCGACTCCTGCTGCGATGCGGCTTGTGTAGCTTTATTGCACTGGCAACGCCATGTGTACCGGTACTGGCACAAGACCTGAATGCCAAACTACCTGTTGATACTAAGATAACTAAAGGCAAACTGCCTAATGGCCTTACTTATTACATAAGGCCCAATCATAAACCTGAAAAGAAAGTAGAACTACGGCTGGTAGTAAATGCAGGGTCAATACTTGAAGATAATGACCAGCAAGGGCTGGCACACTTCATGGAGCACATGAACTTCAACGGCACTAAAAACTTCCAGAAGAATGAACTGGTGAGCTACCTCCAGTCTATAGGGGTAGAATTTGGCGCCGACCTAAATGCGTATACCAGCTTTGATGAGACGGTATATATACTGCCTATACCTACCGATAAAGAAGGCAATCTTGAAAAAGGTTTCCAGATAATAGAAGATTGGGCGCATAATGCCTTACTTACGGATAATGATATAGATGGTGAACGTGGAGTAGTGCTGGAAGAAAGCCGCCTTGGTAAGGGTGCCGAGCAGCGTATGATGGATAAGTACCTGCCAACCTTATTGGCCAATTCACGCTATGCTGAACGCCTGCCTATTGGTAAGGATGATATCCTGAAGAACTTCAAATACGATGTGGTACGCCGCTTTTATAAAGACTGGTACCGCCCCGACCTGCAGGCAGTAGTAGTTGTAGGTGATATTGATGTACCTACGGCTATGAAATACATCAATAAACATTTTGCAGGGCTTAAAAATCCTGCCAATGAGAAGAAGCGGTTCGCTTCAGACGTGCCGGCACGTACTAAGGCAGAAGCTATGGTACTTACCGATAAAGAAGCTACCAACTACCAGTTACAATTGATATTCCCGTCTTATAAAAAGAAAGAAGAAAAGACCCTGGGCGACTACCGGGCAAACATGGTACACACGCTGATGACCCAGATGCTGAACCGTCGCCTGAATGACCTGGCGCGCGGCAGCAACCCTCCATTCCCTTTCGCAGTAACCAGTATAGACGGCTGGGCAAGAGGGTATGAAAGCTTCAGCACCTTTACCATGTTTGGCAAGGAAGGCCCCGAAAAAGCATTGAATGCACTTACCGCAGAACTGGTACGTGCTAAAAAGTATGGGTTCAACGCCGGCGAAATGGAACTGACCAAAAAGGAAATGCTGAGCGGTATAGAAAAAATATATAATGAACGCAATACAACCGAAAGTGGTAATATGGTGGACGAGTACATCCGAAACTTCCTTACCGATGAACCAATTCCCGGTATTGAAAATGAATACAGCTATTACCAGCAATTGCTGCCGGGTATAAGCCTCGAAGAAGTGAACAATTTTGCCAAAGAGGCCATGGCCAGCAATAATATTTTCTCCCTGGTAACAGGTCCTGATAAGGCAGATGTAAAGCTGCCTACCAGTGCAGAGCTGGTGTTACTGACCCAAAAGGGTATGCAGCAGGATGTGAAGCCTATGGAGGAAAAGCAAGTAGCCAGCAGCATTATGGATTTCAAACCTAATGCAGGCAAAGTTGTATCTAAAACCGAAGAGAAAGACCTGGGGGCTACAACTTATACGTTGAGCAATGGTATTAAGGTAACCGTTAAGAGCACTGATTTTAAAAGCGATGAAATAGTGCTGAGAGGCCTGAAGAAAGGTGGTACCAATAACTATGGTATAGAAGATAAATATTCGGCCCAATATGCCCCGGCTGTTATTAGCGCCATGGGTGCAGCAAATTTTACGCCTACCGACCTGGAGAAAGTAATTGCCGGTAAAAATATAAAAGCAAGCGCCAGCTTTACAGGCATACAGAATAATGTATCGGCCAGCAGCAGTGTAAAAGACCTGGAAAGTATGTTCCAGTTATTATACCTGAAGCTGATGCACCCCCGTACGGATGAGGCCCTGTTTAATGCATACAAAGAAAAACAGATAACCCAGTTGCAGTTTTTGACGGCCAACCCGCAATTAGGTTTTGTAGATACATTGTTCAGTGTACTGTATAATAACAATCCGTTGGCGCCTTCTCCATTACCTAAACCAGAGCATTACAATGCCATTAAACTGGACCGCGCAATGGATATTTACCGCAATGAATTTGGTACTGCCGATGGTTATCAGTTTTTTATAGTGGGCAATGTATCGCAGGACGCCATTGTGCCGCTTATCGAAACTTACCTGGGCAGCATACCAGCTTCCAACCGTACGCCTATGTTCAGGGACAATGGTGTAAGGCCGGTGAATGGTGAACACAAACTGACCGTGAAAAAGGGCACAGAGAAACAAAGCCTGATATTCGGCATGTATGATGGTGAAGTGGCCTATTCTGAAGACCTGGCTTTGAAGATACAGGCTGTATCGGAAGTGCTTAATATAAAAGTAACAGAAGACCTGCGGGAGAAACTAAGCGGTATCTATGGCGGCGGATATTTTGCCAATATCTCTCAATATCCTTATTCTCACTATTCAGTAGGTGTACAGTTGCCTTGCGGCCCTGAGAATGTAGATAAGCTGCTGGATGCCTCTGATAATATTGTGAAAAATCTGGTAGCCAAAGGACCTGAAGCCAAGGACCTGGAGAAAGTGAAAAATCAATGGCATGAGCAGCACCGCGATAAAATGAAAGAAAACGGCTATTGGAGCTCGCAGCTGGAGCAGATACTGTTTTGGGGTAAGGACAGGAAACACATGCTGGAATATGATAAATGGGTAAATCAACTTACGGCTAAAGACATACAGCAAACAACAAAGATGCTGTTCGATGGCAAGAATAAATTCATGGCTGTTTTATATCCCGAGTCTTAAGATTAATAATTATTACCGGAAGGGCGCCTATCAGGCGCCCTTTTGCATTTATCGGCACTAACAAAATATTAACTTAGTAGGCATAGTACCGGCAGCCGCTTTGTGCGTCTTATAATAAAGCATTGAAGTGGCAGCGGTTGTTATCTTTAATCCCGTAGACCTGGCAACAACAGAGAATTATATGGCGGACAGCCACTTAATGTATAAAGATGATTCGGCATCATTTGGCAATGTTTTTAAAACTTGTTTTAAAAGCCTGTATATCTATGCCCATTCTATACTAAAGGACGAGGTAATGGCTGAAGAAGTAGTGCAGCAGGTATTTTGCAAGCTGTGGGAGAAGAAGGAACAGCTAGAAGTGCAGACATCTATAAAATCTTACCTCTACCGGGCTGTGCATAATGAAAGCATTAATTACCTGCGCAGGATGAAGGTGCGGACCGATTATAAGCAGCAGGTATTAAAGACAACAGCCGAAGGGGCAGAGCATACAGATAGGGTGGAGTTGAAAGAATTGCAACAAAAAATAGACATAGCGCTTGGCGACCTGCCGGAACAGTGCCGTACCATATTCCAGCTAAGCCGCTATGAAGAACTGAACTACCGCGAAATTGCCGATAGGCTGGATATATCTGTTAGTACTGTAAAAAACCAGGTAGGTAAAGCACTACGAATATTGCGCGGGCGCCTGGCAGATTATTTACCGGCGATGGCCTTTTTAATTGTTTACCTGAAAAATTGATATTGTGAAAGGGGTTAATGAATTTTTTATGGACGAATTGCTGGCAGCTTATCTTGCAGGGCAAGCTACTGTGGAGGAGCAGCGTATTGTGGAGGATTGGATAGATGCCTCCCCGGCCAATAGAAAGCAATTTGACGATTTTAAGCTAATATGGAATGAGAGCAAAGCATTGGTCGCAGACCTGCCTGTAGATGCCGATGCTGCATGGATGCGTTTCCAGGGTCTTGTAGGTAAAGGGAGTACAAAAAGCATTGCGTTTCGTCCATCGTACAACTGGCTGAAAGTAGCCGCAGTTTTATTACTGTTGGCAGGTGGAGCCTTGCTTACTTACCGGATGAGCATTAATAAGACGGTACCTATGGTCGCTGAAATTGCCCCGGTTCCGGCAGCTGTAAGGCAGGTACCCCCAACGATAAACAAAGCACTAAAGATAGAAGAGAAGCAAGAAGTGATAGGCTCGGCAGCTTCTGCTCAGGCTGTAACGCCTGTTAGCCCGGAACCTCCTGTAAAAGAACCAGCGGAATATGCACCGGTGATAGCTAAAAAAATAAAGAAGGATCCTATACCTGCAGATGACTGCAAGTCGAAAAATTTTGTTTGCAACAGCACACCTTGCCCCATAGAGGTATGTATCGTTCAGAAAAGTAATTGCAGCAACGATGTGCCTTATTCAGTTTATAATTGCAGCGTGATACGGCCCGATGAATCAGGGAAACTATGCTATAAGGCGATGGATGATAAGCTTTACGAAAATTGCTCACTTACAGTACAGGAAATACGTATTAAAAGGCTGTCTACCGGTGAGACCATTGTATTGAACGACCGCTCCAGGCCGGTATCAGCCCAGGATGCATTTGAATATATCACGGGAGAGAAAAAAGGAGATATTGTAGCCGGCGTTTTTCATTCCGATTGTAATAATGTATCTAAGGATTATAGCCTCAGGATAGATAACCAGTACGGTAACTTGTTGTTCCGATAAGTCTATACTAAACAGGTATTATTACAGTAAAAATGGCTCCTTCCCCCGGTTTGCCATCGGCAAATATGGTACCTCCATGGTTTTCCGCTATTTTTTTGCAAATTGCTAAACCTATTCCGGTGCCTTCGTATTCGCTCCTGCCGTGCAGTTTTTGAAATATCGTGAATATCCTGTTTTTATATTCATTGTTGAAGCCAATACCATTGTCTGAAAATTCAATTTGCAGGTAGCGTTTGGCCTTTGGCAGGTGAAATTCTTTAACTTCTGCACTAGTGAGGTATTTGCAGTGCACCTGTATTTCCGGTATCACATTTTCTCTCGAAAACTTAAGCGAATTGCTGATAAGATTTTGAAACAGCCTGCGGAATTGTGACGCAACTACCTTTACTTCCGGCAGATCATTGCACGTTATCACAGCCTGCTTCTCTTCTATTTTATATTCAAGTGTTTTAATCGTTTCATCAAATATCTCCTTCAGGTTGCATATTTCTGTTTCTGCATCGCCCGATAAGGTGGAGATGGTCAATAGGTCATTTATTAGTGCCTGCATTCTTTTCGATGCATCAATGATCTTATCTACATAACGGCGTCCGTCATCATTCATGTTTACTGCATGGAGTTGCTGCAGGCGGTCGGCAAATATGCTTATTTTCCGCAGGGGTTCTTTCAGATCATGGCTCGCTACATAGGCATATTCTTCCAGGCTGGCATTCGATTGCAGCAGTTGCATATTTTTTTGCTGCAGTGCCTGTTCTGCATTTTCCTGGTTGGTTATATCAATAGAAACATTTAATACCTCTTCTACTTTACCATTTTTATCCCGGCCGAACACGGTCCCGAAAGTTTGAAACCAGCGGTACTCTCCCTCGCTGTTTTTTAGGCGGTATTTGAATGCGGCTATTAGTTCCTTACCATCTGCGGGAATATTACTGTTTGCTTCGGCAAGCGCTTCGTTGTTTCTTTCTGTTACAATGGCTATATCTTCCGGGTGTAGTATTTCCATGAAGAAAGATATACCCTTGTCATAAACTGTTTTGGGCTCATAACCCAGTAAGGTTTTCAGCGCATCATTGACAAAGGTGTACTGGCCGGTATTGATATTGTAGGAAGCTATGAGCGATGGGGTAGTGTCTGTTATCTTCTGAATGAAAGCACGGCTCTCATGCACACGTTTTTCTGCAAGATATTCTTTAGTAATGTCCTGCGATGTGCCGAATAGCTTTACAGCCTTACCATCTTTATTCAGCATAACATCGCCCTTGCCCAACAGGTATTTTATCTTTCCTCCCGGCAATATTATGCGGTGCATGCGCTCATAAGGCTGATGTTTTTGCAGGCAGTTATTAACTGCATCCTGCATCAGTCCTGCATCATCGGGATGGAGCATTGCAGCGTATTGTTCATAGCTAATAGGCTCCTGCGTGGGGTTTAAACCATATATGCGGTACATTTCATCAGACCAGATAACGGTATTATCGTCAATCAACCACTCCCAGTTACCGATATGAGACATGGCCTGTGCCTGTTTATATAGCATTTCTTTTTGCTGTAGTTCTGCTATCAGCATCAGGCGTTCTGTCACATCCTGCAGTACGCCTATTACTTTTAGTGGCTTGCCTTCAGTAGTTTCTGCTATACGGGCCTTAGAGTAAATATATTTTATCCTGTTCCCGGGTAAAACGATCCTGTAATGAACATCATAATCCTTAAGCTCTTGCAAGTCCTGAGAAGCTTTAACGGTGATGCATATATCTTCCGGGTGAACAAAGCTCTTGATATGGTCCAATTCCAGTGGTATGTCTTTGGGTATCTCAAAAATATTGTACACTTCATCACTCCAGCTTATCTCATTGGTTTGAAAGTTCCATTCCCAGTTACCCATCATATTCATGGCCTGGGCTTCTTTATAGAGTGCTTCGCTTTTTTGCAGTCTTTGTTTCAGTATGTTGACATAGGTGTTTGTAGCGCCGGTGTTTGCTTCCTTTTCGTATACATCCAGTTCTTTGATCAATTCTATGATCTCGAACGGATCGGAACTATAAAGCGGGATTATCTTTAAAAATGCCTGTTTGCGGATATAAGTAGTGGCTGTGATATCTTCTACGGTCAGGTCTTCTCTTCCCAGCAGGCCTATCTGGTCGTCTTCCCATGTTTTAAGGGATTCCTGCAGCTTTTCATACAGCCTGTTCTCTTCAGCGTGTTTTAAAAAATCGGTATGAGCAGGCAGCCCTATTTCTATTAGTTGTTCGTCGGTATACTGTGTCAGAAATTTCAGCATGGGCAGGTCTATCGCTCGCGATAAATGCAGCTGCTCCTTTATATAGTCGATGAGGTGGTGTTCGCGAACAAACCTGGCAAATGCAGGTAACCTGCTAAATAACAGCTTGCTGTTTTTTTGTTCTGTTGCTTTTTCTGCAAAGGCGTCCAAGGTAGTGGTGTTTGCCGTGTCAATTAAAGTTATAAGTTAGTATAAGCCTGGTTATTTGCCAACCATTTTTTTTATAAAAACCTCTAATGTTTTCAGCAAAAAACCATGCCTGCATATAAAAATTAAGCCATGCTAAACAGCATGGCTTATCTCTATGTTTTATCCCGTTGAATATTGTTATTGCTGCTGCAATGCTTCACGTATCCTGGCTTCTATTTCGGCGGCTACTTCAGGGTTGTCTGCAAGAAATTGTTTTACTGCATCACGGCCCTGGCCAATTTTATTATCGCCGTAGCTGAACCATGAACCGCTTTTTTGCAGTATACCCAGTTCTACGCCCATATCGATGATCTCACCTACCTTGCTGATACCCTCACCGAAGATAATATCAAATTCTACCTGGCGGAAAGGAGGCGCCACTTTATTTTTTACCACTTTTACACGGGTACGGTTACCGCTGGCTACATCACCATCTTTTATCTGGCTTACACGGCGGATATCAAGACGTACAGAAGCGTAGAATTTCAGTGCGTTACCACCTGTAGTTGTTTCCGGATTGCCAAACATTACACCTATTTTTTCGCGGAGCTGGTTGATGAATATACAGCAGCAACCGGTACGGCTGATAGTGGCTGTGAGTTTACGCAATGCCTGGCTCATTAACCTTGCCTGCAAGCCCATTTTGCTGTCACCCATTTCACCTTCCAGTTCTCCCTTAGGCACCAGGGCAGCTACAGAGTCTATTACTACAACATCTACTGCTCCTGATGATATCAGGCGGTCGGCTATTTCCAAACCTTGTTCACCATAGTCCGGCTGAGAGATGATCAGGTTATCTACATCTACACCCAGTTTGCGGGCATAGCTCGCGTCAAAAGCATGTTCCGCATCTATTATGGCGCATATACCGCCTTTTTTCTGTGCTTCTGCAATAGTATGTATAGCTATAGTTGTTTTACCTGAAGATTCGGGGCCGTATATTTCTATGATACGTCCCACGGGGAAACCGCCTACGCCCAAGGCTACATCCAGCCCAAGTGAGCCGGTACTTATCACATCTATCTTATCCTGTTGCTTGTCGCCCAGCATCATTACCGAGCCTTTACCATAATCCTTTTCGATCTTATCCAGTGCTAGTTTCAGCACTTTTAATTTGTCTTCTGCCATTTGCTTAAGCTTTTGAAGTGTGTTAAATATGATGCTAAGGTAAAACAAGATTTTGTACAAATGTGCAAATAGTTATCCACATTTGTATAGCCATTGTACAAGTCCCTCATTTTATAGCAAAATACTGAAGATTTTTCCATTAAAAAAGCCGCTCAACAAGAGCGGCTTTATAACGGTTATTAGTAAGCAAGAGTTTTTTTTAAAATGGCGCGTCATCATCTGGCCCGGCTTGACCCGGAGGAGGCATGCGGAACTGCGATGGTGGCGGAGGCATATCATCATCATCAAAATTATAGTCATTGGCCTTTGATGGCATAGTCTGGAAGCCGCCGGGGATGAACATTTTCGAACCACCGAATTCACCCGGGTCCCTGCGTATGCCTGCCTGCGGATTATCGCCTGCAGGTTTAAACCCGCCACTGCCGGCGCCAGGAGGAAACCCGCCGCCACTGCCAAAGCCACCATCGAATCCGAAATTATCGGCAGGAAGGTCTACGAATTTCTGGTATTCTTTTATGAAGCGCACTTTTACTGTATCGGTACTACCGTTTCTCCCTCAATAGGCTGCCCCATTTCATCATTATTGATACCATAGTATTCCGGGCGGTAGAGGAACATAACCATATCAGCATCCTGTTCAATGGCTCCCGATTCACGGAGGTCACTCAACTGCGGCACTTTACTTTCTTTACGGCTTTCTACCGAACGGTTCAACTGCGACAGGGCTATAATAGGTATTTCCAGTTCTTTTGCCAGTGCTTTAAGATCGCGTGATATTTTAGATATTTCCTGCTCACGGTTACCTCCTTTGTCTATAGAAGCCTGCATCAGCTGCAGGTAGTCTATTATAATTAACTGAATATCATGTTTTTGCTTCAGGCGGCGTGCTTTGGCGCGCAGCTCAAAGATGTTCAGGGCCGCCTGGTCATCCAGGAAGATAGGGGCGGACGCCAGTTTATTCATGCGCTGGGTCATCTGCACAAATTCATGCTCCTGCATACGGCCTTTGGTAATGGCTTCCATGCTTACTTCCGTTACGGCTGCGAGCATCCTTTTTACCAGCTGTCCCGCACCCATTTCAAGAGAGAAGAAGGCAACCGGGAAAGGCTTGGCACTGTTCATAGATGCATTCATGGCCAGGTTAAGACAGAAGGCTGTTTTACCCACCGCAGGACGGGCAGCCAGGATGATAAGATCCGTTTTCTGCCAGCCGGAAGTCAGTTTATCCAAAGGCACGTAGCCCGATGGAACGCCGGTCAGGTCATCCTTTTTATTTTTGGCTTCTTCTATCTCGTGTACGGTGCGCACCAGTACCTCTTTCAGGCTTTTGAAGTTCTTACGCAGGTGTTTATCAGTGATCTCGTACAGGTTTGATTCTGCCTTATCCAGCAGGTCGAATACGTCAGTGCTGTCTTCATAGGCATCGCCTATTACCTGCCCGGATATGCGTATCAGCTCACGCTGGATGAATTTTTCCATTACAATACGCGCGTGGGCCTCAACGTGGGCACTCGATACTACGCTCATTGTGAGACGGGTAAGGTAATATGCACCGCCTACTATCTCCAATTCATCTGTTTTGCGTAGTTCTTCAGTCACAGTCAGCAAGTCTACCGGCATACCCTTATCGAAAAGGCGGCGGATAGCTGCATATATCTTTTGGTTAGCGTCTACATAAAAGCAGTCTGCGCTTTGAATGATCTCCAGTACCTCGGCCAGCTTATCCTTTTCCAGCATTACGGCACCCAGTACCGCTTCTTCCAGCTCGGGAGCCTGGGGTGGTACCTTGCCATAAACAAGGTTGGTTATATCTGGTTTCCTGCTACGTGTATTGCCAAATTCTTTCTTGATGTTTAATGCCATCGTGGGTTAGTCTGTTATATATGTTGTATTTATGTCCCTTAATACTTCTCCCAGTACCGTTTTAACGGTTTAACCTTTACTTATCATTGCGGTAACAATTTCTTCATGTTAACCAAGGATTAAAAAAAGGTTAATGGAGCGTTGTAAAACCTAATGTAGTCTGAAAAATGAAAGTGCAAACGCTTTGAAAAAACAAAACTTATAAATGTGATGCTCACCTCTTGTACACCAGTTTATCCCCATATCCTTATAGAAACAGTAGTATTGTACACAAAGTTAAGCATCAATACACAGGTATTTCACATAGTACCCACAATAAAATGTGTATAAAACTTTATAAGCCAGATTTTTGCAAAAGGATGCGATTTGCTATAAACATGCCACGCTTGGGCTATCTTTACCACAAAATTCATTCAAAATTAGATGATAATCTCGTACCAGTGGTTGCTCAATTACCTCCCGGAAGCGCTCCCGGTAGGCGATCTGGGCAATATTTTGACATCCATAGGCCTTGAAGTTGAAGCAATAGAACCGGCAGAAGCAGTAAAAGGAAGCCTTGCAGGGCTTGTGATAGGAGAGGTGCTCACCTGTGAGAAACACCCTAATGCGGATAAACTCAAAATTACAACAGTAAATATAGGCAACGGCCGGGAACCACTTCACATCGTATGCGGCGCACCCAATGTGGAAGCAGGTCAGCGGGTAGTAGTGGCACCGGTTGGCACCACAGTACATCCTACAGAAGGAGAAGCTTTTTTGATAAAAAGTGCCAAAATAAGGGGCGAGCAAAGTGAAGGGATGATCTGTGCCGAAGATGAGATTGGTCTTGGTAAGAGCCATGCTGGCATCATGATATTGCCCGCAGATGCACCAATAGGCATGCCGGCAAAGGAATATTTTAAAATACCGGATGCTGACTTTGCAATACATATTGGTCTTACCCCCAATCGCAGCGATGCTATGAGCCATATTGGTGTGGCCAGGGATGTGTGCGCCTATTTATCGCACCACCGGGGTGGAAAATATGCTGTGAATATGCCTGTAGTAAATATGCCGGCTATAGGTGATAAGCAAATAGGTATAGCAATAAACATAGAAAACGCAGATGCATGTGCCAGGTACACAGGTATCAGCATAGCAGGCGTTAAAATAGCACCTTCCCCTGAATGGCTGCAGCGAAGGCTGAATGCTATAGGCATTAGATCTATCAACAACGTGGTAGATATTACCAACTACGTATTACATGAATATGGCCAGCCATTGCATGCATTTGATGCAGATAAAATACAAGGGAATGCAATACATGTGAAATGCCTGCCGCAGGACACTAAATTCAACACACTGGATGATAAAGAGCGTAAGCTGAATGATAATGACCTGATGATATGCGATGCGGTACATGGATTATGTATTGCAGGTGTGTTTGGTGGCGCGGGCAGTGGGGTGTCTGATACTACAACCAATATTTTCCTGGAGAGTGCTTATTTCGATGCTACCTATGTAAGGCGTACTTCTATGTTTCATGGGCTGCGTACGGATGCCGCTACTCATTTTGAAAAAGGCGTAGACATCAATAATGTAGTGCCTGCGCTGAAACGTGCAGCAGCACTTATTGTTGAAATAGCCGGCGGACAAATAGCTTCGGAAATAAAAGATGTAGTGGCGCGCGAAATATCGCCTGTAAAAGTACATGCTACTTATAGTTATATCCATAAGCTGAGTGGTAAGAACTATGACAAAAAATCAATAAAAGAGATATTGGTTGCATTGGGTTTTGTGGTAGAGGCTGAAACAGAAGAAGGGTTGACCCTGGCAGTACCATCTAATAAGACAGATGTAAAGCAACCGGCTGATATAGTAGAAGAAGTATTGAGGATAGACGGACTGGATAGTATTGAGATACCCGACAGGCTGAATATCAGCCTGAACAGGCCAATGCCCAATGACAGGGGAGAGCGGGATAAGATAGCTAATACATTAAGCGCCACGGGCTTTAAAGAGATCGTTACCAATTCCATAGTAAACAGTAAGTATTATCCTGAGCGTACAGACCTTGTACGTATGCTCAACAGCCTTACGAGCGAACTGGATGTATTGCGTCCCTCTATGCTGGAAAGCGGCCTGGAGATCGTACAGTATAACTGCAATCGCCGGAATACAGACCTGGCGTTGTACGAGTTTGGTAAAACATATACTCTGGAAAATGGAGGTTATAAGGAACAAACACAACTAGCACTGTATGTGACTGGTGACGTAAGTTCTAAAAGCTGGAACCAGGTTCCGGGCACGGGAGATGTATATTATCTGAAAGGTATTATACAAAACCTGTTTGCATTAGGTGGTGTCAGCAAGGCAGCTATCAGCTACGATGAGGATGGTACTAAATGGAAATGGAAGAACGAGGTATTGTGTGCTATTGAAGAAGTGCCGGCTAAAACACTGAATGCTTTTGATATAAAGCAGCCTGTTTATTTTGCGTATATCAATTGGGACTTGTGGCTGAAAGCGACTGCGGCAAACAAAATCCGCTACAACGAAGTGGCTAAGTTCCCGGCCGTGGAGCGCGACCTTGCAGTGATATTGGATAAGTCAGTTACTTACCTGCAGGTACAGCAGGTGACTGACCAGCAAAAAATTGAATCATTAACTGGTTTTGGGTTGTTCGATGTGTTTGAGAGTGAAAAACTTGGCGCAGGTAAGAAATCTTATGCATTGAATTACACATTCCAGTTACAAGACCGTACCTTAACAGATGGGGAAATAGAACAGGTAATGACGCAATTGATGAATGCGTATAAAACTAAACTGCAAGCTCAAATTCGTGAATAATGCAGCAACTGGATATACTAAATATCAAATTAGATGCACTGCTGAAAAAATATGCAGCACTACAGGCCGAAAATAAAAGCCTGAAAGATACTGTTGCACGCCAGCTGCAGCAGATAGACACGCTGAATGAAAAGGCCGGCAGGCTGGAAGAAGACAGGCATGTGGCAGATATAGGCAAAGTAGTTGCTGATAATACTGATAAGGCGGGGGTACGTAAACAGATAGATAGCCTGATTGGTGAAATAGACAAAATTCTTATTACGCTGAATGATTAAGTGTGCTCACCTGTATTGGCTAATTATTGCTGGCATCCTGTTTGCAGCTTGCACACCAGAAAGGGATCCGTGCCTACAGCCCAAGTCTGTATCATTGCGCTTTGGAACCTATAAAACGGCCGATACAGGCACTTTGGGCAAGGATTCTATATTGCCTGCTGCAATTATAGGTATGGTAGATAGTCCGTACGTTTTTTACCTGGGTGCGAAAAGCAATAAATACCAGTTGCTATTGTCGCCATTGGCAGATAGTGTACGCTGGTTTATTATGCCCGATAGCAATGCTGCCAATAAAGTATTGAGAGATACTGTTACATTTCATTACCAGAAGCATTTGCATTTTATTTCTACCGGCTGCGGCTATAATTATTATTATACGCTTAATAATATTACCCAGACAGATAATTATATCGATTCCATTAAGATCACCAATGCGGAGGTAACTACTGAAGCTAATATTGAACATGTTAAAATATTTTATTAGTATATATTTTTTGATGTTTTCTTTTGCAGCTTCTGCGCAGGAGGATATGGAAGACGATGAGCCGTCAAAGCCGGTTGTAAAGGCAGATTCTTTTCATCAGCTAAGGTTTGAAGCTGATGTGTTCAAACCCATTATGTTCTCCCGCAGTGCAGACAGGAAGGAATACGGTTTTAATGTTGACTATTACTGGAAAAAGGAATTGTATTTTGTATTGGAAGGCGGGGCCGGCAATGCCAGGCTCCGGTACCCCGATCTGCAATATGATACCCGTAATACTTTTTTCAAAGCAGGTATCAATAAGGGCATACTTAGCAGACTCAGCACCAAAGACTGGGATATGGCTTTTATAGGGCTTCGGTATGCTGTAGCACCTATTACCAGGAGCGCCGGTACCTATGCTGTAGTAGATTCTTTTTTTGGCAGTACAAATGGTGTAATAGCCCCTCAAAATATTACTGCTCATTGGGTAGAAGTAACCGGTGGTGTAAGGGTTGAACTAATAAAGGGCTTTTTTGCCGGGTGGAATGTACGGGGTAAATTCAGGCTGAATGGGAAAAAGTTTACGGAATTGCCGCCGGTATATATAGCCGGTTATGGCAAGGGTGATAAGAACAGTGTTTTCGATTTCAATTTTTATATAGCTTATGCCATACGGTGGCGAAAGCACCCCTGATGGCTGCTATAGCACACCATAAGTCACTTCACTTTCTTTTAGTGCTTTTTCCAACTCTTTTTCTCGTTTCTGTATCTGCAGGCGGGTAGGGGAAAATACCCATTTAGTACGTAACCGGTTCAGCCGGTCTTTTGGCGGCAGGAATATCAATCTTTTCAGCCAATTCCAGGCTACAAAATGTTTAAATACATTGGAGACTTTTACCAGGTAGATAACCGTAGTAGCATCGCACTGGCTCAGTAAGGACTGTAGTTCCCCCACATCTGTAAGGGATGATATGCATAATACCGCCCCTTTTCGGGCATTGAAATATTGAAGTGGGCTCCTGTCATGCTGCCAGTCACTGTTGCTGATGATCCTTGCACTCTTTTCTGCTTCTGTTAAATGCTCCGGTACATGCAGCTCTTGCTCCGGTATATAACGCAGCGCCCATTCTTTCTTTGATAAAGTGTCATATACCGTCCAGACGCTGTTTTTATAATAGTTGAGCATCTCTTTAAAATATCCTTCGCTTAACCATTGGCGTCTCGTGGCAGCATAAAAAGAAGCATAGAAATACAGGTGAGAAGCATAAGGTTCAAACATTTCGGGTACCCGCACCACAAGGTCCCTGTTTTTGGCATACACCTTCCAAACAATACGGCGTACGTCATCACCGCTTTCAAAGTCTTTATAATTATGATATTCCCCTTCTACCCGCCGCAACTGTTCTATACGCACATCCATGCTCTCTGTCTGTTTGGGATATACATCCTTATCCTCATCTTTGGCCAGCACAGGTGGCTGGTAAAAACTTCCCGCAAGCGGCTGCGAGGCCGCAAAAGAAAAGAGGTGCAGCATATCTTCAAAATAAACAAAGCTCCCTTTTAATTGGTATTCTCTTACATCAGGCAGTTCTATTCTGCTTTTGCCGGCAATAGCTGCTCTTAATATGCTCTTCTCTTTACGTTTATTAGACAGCAGGCTGAATTTGCCGGTCATGTTATGGTCGTCGTAGATCAATCGCCCTTTTACAAAACCCAGGAGAGGACGTTGTACTCCTTCCAGCAAAGCATTGAGAAATAGTTTGTTTTTTTTGCCTTGTATACTTTCCGTTGTAAAATTTACCTGTAGCGAAATATTGTTTTTTTTGCGGATCCAGAGGTAATACAACCAGCTTACGAATGTGCTGACTATAGAAAGGACTACTAATCCCGTCACAAACCACAGGGCTATTTTCCCCATTAAAATAAGAAATGGCCTGGTGGCGGTTGGGTCATCATTGGTTACCAATGGCTGGTATAATAAACGGAATGAAATGTAAACGGCAACTCCACACAGAAGCGTATTGATTGTAAAGGGAAAATACTGTGCATAATAACGGATGTACCATTTAATTTGTCGCCATTTCATAAATACCTGCTGACTTTCCTCTTTTTAGTGAAAATAATAAATAAGAGACGATGAACCTGTTAAAAGATATAGAAGATTTACTGTTGGTTCAGTTCTTATTATTTAATTTTAAGATGAATTGATAAAACCATTTCTATGAAACACTTCATCGCTATTTCTTTCTGTGTCCTTTTTTCCTGCCCTTTATTTGCGCAGCCGGGTAAAGGATATGCACATGAAGCAGCAGAAAAAAAATATGGAGAACCCGGTAAGGACAAACTGGAAGGCTGGATGGCTAATGTGGCCAATGCTAAAACAGAAGCAGCCTATGATTTTCCGTTATATATAAGCATGCATATAACCAGCTATAAGAATGAGGATAAAAAGGAGTCTGACATTCAATATTACATTAATGGTGCACAGAACACAGTAGGTTTCAAAGCGGCAGATGACAATAACAAAAAACGCAAGGATGAGATGTTCATGATCTATGATCATAAAAATCATAGCATGATCATGCTGAACGAAAAGGAAAAATCGGCAATGGCTATGAACCTAAATGCTTTTATGAGCGGAGATGCCATTAAAAGACGTGATGAAGGCAAGGGTGAAGCGCCTAAAAATGACATGAAGTGCAATAAAACCGGCAAGAGTAAAACCATACTTGGTTATAAATGCGAAGAATATGTTTGTATTGATGAGGACCGTAACCGGAAGAGTGAAATATGGGTAACAACAAAGCTTAAAGGAGGAGGATTATCGCAGGCCTCGGCTTCCAATCCGTGGGCAGCTTATTTCAGTAATGCGGAAAAGATGGGAGGTATGATGATGGAAGGCAATTTTTACAAAAACGAGCATATAGAAAGCTCTATTGTTGTAACTGAGATCAATGAAAAATCAGATAAATCGGTGAAAATGAGTGATTACACTATGAAGCAATCATTCAGGTAGGTGGTTAAACATTAATAAGTATTATAGCAGCGATAGCTATATAAATACAAACCAGGGTAGCAGTGATCCATCCGGAGCCGGATTGTGTTTGTTTCAGGGGCAATTTGTAAGACATCTTCTCTTATTTATATCCTTAAATATTCACAGGCATGAAACCTCTGTTGTCTATATGTTTAATACAAATATTGCGCCAAAAAACTATAAAGCAAATACCTGACAAAAAAATTACAGTTAATTAAGATTATGGCTTGGCCAACCATTTTTCAATTTCTCCCTGGCTCATAATAATGTAGTTTGTCTCGGCTTCAACCCAGCTATTGTTTACCCAGTAAATAACAGGCCAGCTGTAGCCTACAAGGCCTGTAAACGCGTCTGCGTCAAGGCGGGTATGTGGTATGCTTTCCGCTCCTGTTTCTTTCCAGAAGGACTTGATATACTCTTCCCGGCCTGCCATAACGAAATAGAATGGGATGGAAGGATTCTTCTCTTTCATAATATGCATTTTGTGTGCAGCCATGCGGCAATGGGGACAGGCAAAACTCATAAATGCAATGATGTGCTTTCCTTTTCTCAGGTCTTCACGGGGCGGGTTTGATGATAAAGCAGGATTGTATATAGCGCTGAAATTCAATTGGAATTTGTCTTTCTTGAGCCAGTCGGGCTGCTGGTCGGGTAATGGGAATAAAATAAATGGTAAAGCAATTATTAATAATACTGATATAATACTGACGATATTAACCCATCTTTTTTGCAGGCCGTTGTGAAATTTCATTAAAAGGATCACAGCTGTAAGAAGTACCGCATTTTTTGCTAAGGAAGACATCGGGCTCATCCAAATTGCATCTCCAAAACAGCCACAGTTGACGTTGTTTCCGAAAACAACCCTTAGGTATATGAGGTACCCACTTAAAACAAGTAGTAGAATTAATGCAGATTTTAGTACCCATTTATTTTTACCATAGAAATTGGTTAACAGCAGCAAGCCCAAAGCCGCTTCGAGGCCAATGAAGAACCTGGCAGCAAATGCTGCTAAAATCCATGGAAGATGGGCATACTCGACCATAGTATATTCAAAGCTCTGTATTGGATTGAGCTTCGTATAAGCAGAATAGATGAATATGCTGCCAATTAAAACAGAGAGCAGGTATAAAGAGATCCGGGATATTAAACGCATGTAGATAAAAAAAGAAAAGGACATCCAAAAATAGATGTCCTTTTTAACAAAAAGATGAATTTTCTTACAGTTTGCAGCTTCCGCCTACTGCTGAAGCTGAAGTATTCAGCGCATCGCAAGATTTCTTGGCGTCAGATTTTTTCACTTTGGTGTATTTATAAGATGATGATTGACCATTTATTGTACAAGTACAAGTGTAGTCTTTTTTGCAAGAAGTGAATGCTACTGCAAATAATGCGATTGCTGCAATTGGGGCGATTTTTTTCATAAGTATTGGTTTTTATTTAATTGATAACAAATATAATAGGCTGTTTTTTTATTCAATAGCATTAAGTGAAAAAATTATAAAAAAATATTTCATCTTAATGATTGTCAAAAGTATAGCCAGATTTTAAGCTCTATTATACCCCATATCAGGTAAATTTGTATCCGTGCTGGTACTGAGGGATGCTAAGAGATGCTATTAAGCACACGAGTTTATATTATATTTCATAATGTTTAAAAAAAGAAATAGCCGTTACAGACTATAAGCGATTGATTTTCAATCATAAATGATAGTTTTGAAAAATTCTTTGTGTTGTCCGTTCGTTAACGAAGGGTTTTTGAGGATTTTTGGAATATTTTTTGCTTAATAGGGTAGCTATTTGTATATTTGCACTCCCTTTTCGGGGAGCTAGCACGTGCACGAATTATTATTGACGGAAATTTATTGATACAGATTTGACCTGTACTGATTGGCAATGCCTTTCGGAACAGGGTTTTTTTGTTTGTAAAAAGGAGTTTTTAACATATTATGGCTATACCACAAAAAAGAACCGCTTCAGGGCGTGTAAACTTCGGCAAAATTCATGACGTTGCCGATACGCCGGATTTGCTGGGCATCCAGTTGCAATCTTTCCAGGATTTTTTCCAGTTGGAAACTACACCTGATAAGCGTAACAATGAAGGCCTGTTCCGTGTGTTCAAGGAAAACTTTCCAATCACTGACACCCGCAACATCTTCGTTCTCGAATTCCTTGACTATTTTATCGACCCGCCACGCTACACTATCGATGAGTGTATGGAAAGGGGCCTTACATACTCTGTTCCGCTGAAAGCCAAGCTGAAACTTAGCTGTAATGACGAGGAACACGTAGACTTTGAAACCATCGTGCAGGATGTGTTCCTGGGAAATATCCCGTACATGACACCACGCGGTACTTTCGTTATCAATGGTGCTGAGCGCGTTGTAGTTTCCCAGCTACACCGTTCTCCGGGCGTATTTTTCGGCCAGAGCGTACACCCCAACGGTACTAAAATATACAGCGCCCGTGTGATTCCTTTCAAAGGTGCATGGATGGAGTTTGCTACAGATATCAACAATGTTATGTATGCTTACATCGACCGTAAGAAGAAATTCCCGGTAACCACGTTGTTGCGCTCTATCGGTTATGAAACAGATAAAGACATACTGGAATTGTTCGGTATGGCTGACGAAGTGAAAGCCGATAAGAAAACCCTGGAAGCCAACATAGGCCGCCGCCTGGCTGCCCGTGTACTGCGTACATGGACGGAAGACTTCGTGGATGAAGATACCGGTGAAGTTGTTACTATTGAGCGTAATGAAGTAGTATTGGACCGCGATAATACGCTGGATGAAGATAATGCTGCTATGATCATAGAAATGGGCATACCTACTATCTTCCTGCAAAAAGAAGAAGTAAGCGGCGATTTCTCTATCATCTACAATACATTAAACAAGGATACTTCAAACTCTGAACTGGAAGCGGTACAGCATATCTACCGCCAGTTGCGTGGTTCTGACGCTCCGGATGATGAAACAGCACGTGGTATCATTGAAAAATTATTCTTCAGTGATAAACGTTATGACCTGGGTGAAGTAGGCCGTTATAAAATAAACCGTAAGCTGGGACTGGATATCAATCTTGATACTAAAGTATTGAGCAAAGAAGATATCATTTCCATCATTAAATACCTGGTTCGTCTTACCAATGGTAAAGCGGAAATAGATGATATTGACCACTTAAGCAACCGTCGTGTACGTACTGTAGGTGAACAATTGTTTGCCCAGTTCGGCGTCGGTCTTGCACGTATGGCACGTACTATCCGCGAGCGTATGAACGTTCGTGATAACGAGGTGTTCACACCGATAGACCTGATCAATGCGCGTACGCTGTCTTCAGTTATCAATTCATTCTTCGGTACTTCACAATTATCACAGTTCCTCGACCAGACCAACCCATTGTCTGAGATCACGCACAAGCGTCGTATCTCTGCGTTAGGCCCTGGTGGTCTGAGCCGTGAACGTGCCGGTTTCGAGGTGCGTGACGTACACTATAGCCACTACGGCCGCCTGTGTACTATTGAAACACCGGAAGGTCCGAACATCGGTCTTATCTCTACGCTTTGCGTACACGCTAAGATCAATGACATGGGCTTTATTGAAACACCTTACCGCAAAGTAAAAGATGGTAAAGTAGACCTGAAACACCATCATTACCTGAGCGCTGAAGAAGAAGATGAAGCGAAAATTGCCCAGGCAAACGTGCCTATGGATGACAAAGGCAATTTCGTAGAAGATAAAATTAAATCACGTCAAACCGGCGATTTCCCGATACTCGAACCATCTGAAGTAGAGTACATGGACGTTGCACCGAACCAGATCGTAGGTTTGAGTGCATCGCTGATCCCGTTCCTGGAGCACGATGATGCCAACCGTGCGCTGATGGGATCGAACATGCAACGCCAGGCAGTACCGCTTATCCGCCCGCAGGTGCCTATAGTAGGTACAGGCCTGGAAGCTAAAGCTGCCCGCGATGCGCGTATCCAGATACATGCAGAAGGCAATGGTATAGTTGAGTATGTAGATGCTAACGAGATACATGTTCGTTACGACCGTGGTGAAAAAGAACGCCTTGTATCATTTGAAGATGATCTGAAAGTTTACAACCTTACTAAATATAAGAAGACTAACCAAAGCACCAGCATTACACTACGTCCAAGCGTGGTACGTGGTCAGAAGGTGAAAGAAGGTGATTTCCTTACTGAAGGTTATGCAACTAAAGATGGTGAGCTGGCACTGGGCCGCAACCTGAAAGTAGCGTTCATGCCTTGGAAAGGTTACAACTTCGAGGATGCCATCGTTATCAATGAAAAAGTAGTACGTGACGACCTGTTCACTTCAATACATATTGATGAGTATGAACTGGAAGTACGCGATACTAAACTGGGTGAAGAAGAGCTGACGCAAGATATCCCTAACGTATCGGAAGAAGCTACTAAAGACCTGGATGAGAATGGTATCATTCGTATAGGTGCTCACGTAGGTGAAGGCGATATCCTGATCGGTAAGATCACTCCTAAAGGAGAAACAGATCCTACTCCTGAGGAAAAACTGTTACGCGCCATCTTCGGTGATAAAGCCGGTGATGCAAAAGATGCTTCATTGAAAGCTCCGAGCGGAACAGAAGGTATAGTAATTGATAAGCAATTATTCCAGCGCGCCAAGAAAGATAAAAACTCTAAGGTGCGTGAAAAAGCTGCTCTTGAGAAAATCGAAAAGGTTCATGAAAAGAACCTGGAAGACCTGAAGAGCCTGCTGATGGACAAACTGATGACTTTGCTGAAAGACAAAGCATCTGCGGGTATCACAAATAACTTCGGTGAACTGGTACTGAGCAAAGGCGGTAAGTTCAATTCTAAAACTTTAGGTTCTATCGACTTCCAGAACGTTAACCCGTTAGGATGGACCGGTGATAAAGAAGTAGATGAGCTGATCAACCAACTGCTGCACAACTACAACATCAAATTCAACGAAGAATTAGGACGTTACAAACGTGAGAAATTCAACCTGAGCATAGGTGACGAACTTCCTGCCGGCGTTCTGAAACTGGCAAAAGTATACCTGGCAAGCAAGCGTAAGCTGAAAGTGGGTGATAAGATGGCGGGCCGCCACGGTAACAAAGGTATCGTTGCGAAGATCGTTCGTGAAGAAGATATGCCGTTCCTGGAAGACGGAACACCGGTTGATATCGTACTGAACCCGCTGGGTGTACCTTCACGTATGAACCTGGGCCAGATCTATGAAACTATTCTTGGATGGGCCGGTGAAAAACTGGGTGTGAAATTCGCTACGCCGATATTCGACGGTGCTTCTGTTGAAGAAATAGAAGGCCTCATCGCAAAAGCTGAATTACCTGATTACGGTCACACATATTTGTATGACGGTGAAACAGGTGAGCGCTTCCACCAGAAGGCAACAGTTGGTATCATTTACATGATCAAACTGCACCACATGGTAGATGATAAGATGCACGCACGTTCTATCGGACCATACAGTCTTATTACGCAACAGCCATTGGGTGGTAAAGCACAGTTCGGTGGACAGCGTTTTGGTGAAATGGAGGTTTGGGCATTGGAAGCATATGGTGCAGCCAACATCCTGCAGGAATTGCTGACGCTGAAATCAGATGATATCATGGGCCGTGCCAAAACTTACGAGTCAATCGTTAAAGGTGACAACGTGCCTAAAGCCGGTATCCCTGAATCATTCAATGTATTGGTGAATGAACTGCGTGGATTAGGATTGGAATTGAAATTCGAATAGTAAAATACTTAGCAGGGCAGGGTAACAACTGCTCTGCTTCAACTTAACTTTTTAAAATATTACTTTCTCGATATGGCTATTAAAAAAGAGAATCGTCCTAAGGCAGGGTTTAATAAGATTACCATAAGCCTGGCGTCTCCCGATACTATTCTGGACCGCTCTTATGGCGAGGTGTTAAAGCCTGAAACAATTAACTATCGTACTTACAAACCTGAACGTGATGGTTTGTTTTGCGAAAAAATATTCGGCCCGGTAAAGGATTACGAATGCTATTGCGGTAAATACAAACGTATACGCTATAAAGGCATCGTCTGCGACCGTTGCGGTGTTGAAGTAACTGAAAAGAAAGTACGCCGTGAGCGTATGGGCCACATTAAACTGGTGGTGCCTATCGTACACATCTGGTACTTCAAAAGCTTACCTAATAAAATAGGTTACCTGCTGGGTGTTAGCTCTAAGAAATTAGAGAGCATCGTATACTACGAACGTTATGTAGTAGTGCAGGCCGGTGAAGCAGATGACCTGATACGCCAGAAGCTGAATCTTAAAGATTCTGAGAATACACATCAGCAGCTGATAACTGAAGATGAATACCTGGAGATACTGGATAGCATCTCTAAAGACAACCAGCACCTGCCTGATGAAGACCCTAATAAATTCATCGCTAAGATGGGTGCTGAAGCTGTGCATTCACTGCTGAGCCGTATAGACCTTGATCAATTGTCTTACGACCTGCGTAATGCTGCTGCCAATGAAACATCACAGCAACGTAAACAGGAAGCCCTGAAACGCCTGAGCGTGGTAGAAGCTTTCCGTGATGCAAATACACGTGTTGAAAACCGCCTGGAATGGACGGTAATGCAGTACATACCGGTTATTCCACCGGAACTGCGCCCGTTAGTACCACTGGATGGCGGCCGTTTCGCGTCTTCTGACCTGAATGATCTTTATCGCCGTGTTATCATTCGTAACAACCGTTTGAAGCGCCTGATAGAAATTAAAGCACCAGAAGTGATCCTGCGTAACGAAAAACGTATGCTGCAGGAAGCGGTAGACTCACTGTTTGATAACAGCCGTAAATCAAACGCTGTAAAAGCAGAAGGTGGCCGTGCACTGAAATCGCTGTCTGACGTATTGAAAGGTAAACAAGGTCGTTTCCGTCAAAACCTCCTGGGTAAACGTGTTGACTATTCAGGCCGTTCGGTTATCGTGGTAGGTCCTGAAATGAAACTGCATGAGTGCGGTTTACCAAAAGATATGGCTGCCGAACTGTTCAAACCATTCATCATCCGCAAGCTGATAGAAAGGGGTATAGTAAAAACAGTAAAGAGCGCTAAGAAACTGGTAGAACGTAAAGAAGCTGTTGTTTGGGATATCCTGGAAAATGTACTGAAAGGCCACCCGGTTCTGCTGAACCGTGCCCCAACGCTGCACAGGTTGTCTATACAGGCTTTCCAACCTAAACTGATTGAAGGTAAAGCGATACAGCTGCACCCGCTGGTGTGTTCTGCGTTCAACGCCGACTTTGACGGTGACCAGATGGCCGTACACGTACCATTGAGCCATGCTGCTATACTGGAAGCACAGTTGCTGATGCTTGCATCTCACAATATCCTTAACCCGCAGAACGGTACGCCGATCACCCTGCCTTCACAGGACATGGTACTTGGTCTGTACTACATCTCTAAAGGCAAAAAGACCATCGGAGATGATGTGGTGAAAGGTGAAGGTAAAGCGTTCTACAGCCCTGAAGAAGTGCTGATAGCTTATAACGAAGGCCGCGTAGACCTGCACGCCTGGATCAAAGTGAAAGTGGATGTTCGTGTTAAAGAAGGTGAGATACAGAAACAACTGCTGGAAACAACTGTAGGCCGTGTAATGTTCAACCAATTCGTTCCTAAAGAGAACGGTTTCGTTAATGCACTGCTTACTAAGAAATCTCTCCGTGAGATCATCGGTGATATCCTGAAAAATACCAACATACCTAAAACCGTACAGTTCCTGGATGATATCAAAACATTAGGTTTCCGTACGGCCTTCCGTGGTGGTCTGTCATTCAACATCAACGACCTTAAGGTGCCTGATGTGAAAGAAGAAATGATACAGGCAGCACAAAGTGAAGTAGATGAGGTGTGGGATAACTATAACATGGGTCTTATCACGAATAACGAACGTTATAACCAGATCATCGATATCTGGTCTCGTGTAGACACCCGTGTAACAGAAACGCTGATACGTGAAATGGCAAATGATAAACAAGGTTTCAACTCTGTTTATATGATGCTGGATTCAGGTGCCCGTGGTTCTAAACAACAGGTAAAACAGCTGGCCGGTTTAAGGGGCCTGATGGCAAAACCTCGTCGTAGTGGTTCTACCGGTTCTGAGATCATTGAAAACCCGATCCTGTCTAACTTCAAAGTAGGTCTGTCAGTATTGGAATACTTCATCTCTACGCACGGTGCGCGTAAAGGTCTTGCGGATACCGCCCTTAAAACAGCGGATGCCGGTTACCTGACACGTCGTCTGGTAGACGTAGCACAGGATGTGGTGATCAATGAAGAAGACTGTGGTACACTGCGTGGTATTGCAACTACTGCACTGAAAGACAATGAAGAAATAGTAGAGCCACTGTACGATCGTATTCTCGGCCGTACCTCTCTGCATGATATATTCGATCCGCTGAATGACGAACTGATCGTTAAAGCCGGTGAAGAAATTACTGAAGATGTAGCTAAGCGTATAGACGAAACAGCAATAGATACTGTGGAGATACGTTCTGTACTTACCTGCGAAAGCCGCCGTGGTGTATGTGCCAAGTGCTATGGTAAAAACCTGGCAACCGGTTACATGACACAACAAGGTGATGCGGTAGGTATCATAGCTGCCCAGTCAATTGGTGAACCGGGTACACAGCTTACCCTGCGTACGTTCCACGTGGGTGGTGTGGCAGGTTCTTCTGCTATCGAGTCTCAATTAACTGCAAGGTTTGATGGTACTATCCAGTTCGATGGTCTGCGTACTACCACTTCAACAGATGCTGAAGGCGAAACTGTAAATGTAGTAATAGGCCGTACGGGTGAAGTACGTATCATAGACGTGGCTAACGACAGGCTGCTCATTACTAATAACATTCCTTATGGTTCTCACCTGAAAGTGAAGAACGGCCAGAAAGTGAGCAAAGGCGATGTTATCTGTACATGGGATCCGTTCAACGCCGTTATCGTTTCTGAAGTAAATGGTAAGATCCGCCTGGATAATGTTATCGAAGGTGTTACTTATCGCGAAGAAGCGGATGAGCAAACAGGTCACCGCGAAAAAGTGGTTATCGAAACAAAAGATAAGACCAAGATACCTGCCATTGTTGTAGAAGGCAAGGAAGAGAAGATGTACAACCTTCCGGTTGGTTCTCATATTATTGTTGCTGCAGGCGATGCAGTGCAGAACGGGCAGGTTATCGTTAAGATACCGCGTGTGATGGGCCGTAGCCGCGATATCACCGGTGGTCTGCCGCGTGTAACGGAATTGTTTGAAGCACGTAACCCGAGCAACCCGGCAATCGTAGCTGAAATTGACGGTGTGGTTTCATTCGGTAACGTAAAACGCGGTAACCGTGAGATCATCGTAGAATCGCGCGAAGGACTGATTAAAAAATACCTGGTTCCATTGACACGCCATATCATGGTGCAGGATGGTGACTTCGTAAAAGCCGGTACTTCACTTTCTGACGGTGCTACTACTCCTGGCGATATTCTCGCTATTAAAGGGCCGTTTGCTGTTCAGGAATACCTGGTAAACGAGATACAGGAAGTATACCGTTTGCAGGGTGTGAAGATCAATGATAAACACATTGAAGTGATCGTTCGCCAAATGATGCGTAAGGTAACTATCGTTGATCCGGGAGATACCAAATTCCTGGAAGATGATACAGCCGATAAGTTTGACTTTATGGTAGAGAACGACTGGATATTTGATAAGAAAGTAGTTACTGAAGGTGGTGAATCGGATAAACTGCACGCGGGTCAGATAGTAACGCTGCGCGAGATACGTGAAGAGAATAGTATGCTGCGCCGCGCTGATAAAAAGCTGGTAGAATACCGCGATGCTAACCCTGCTACATCAGCTCCGCTGCTGTTGGGTATCACTAAGGCATCACTGGGTACGCACAGTTGGATATCAGCTGCATCATTCCAGGAAACAACTAAAGTGCTTTCACAGGCAGCTATCAACGGTAAATCAGATAACCTGATGGGACTGAAAGAAAACGTAATTACAGGTAACCTGATACCAGCCGGTACCGGTAACCGTGAGTACGATGATATGATCGTAGGTTCTAAAGAGGAGTTTGAATTACTGATGGCTAACCGCGATGTACTTCAGTTTGATGAAGAAGAATAGTATCAACTATATGAAATGCAATAGCCGCTACAACTGTAGCGGCTATTTTTTTGCAAGCAATTTTTATCAGCTAAAAATTATACGGTAGTAGTTTGATTACGTTTTGCTGTGGCAATTAAGATGATACCAATAATAGCTAAGACAACAGATATGATCTCTGCCTGTGTAGGGTGCAGAAAGCCCCAGTCATACTTGTAATTCACGCGTATCTTTTCAATAAAGAACCTTTCTATGCCGTTGAGGATCAGGTATAGGCCAAACATCTGCAGCGGGTATTTAAGCCGCTTACGCAAAGCCCATAACACAAAGAAGAGTGCCACGCAGGCAAACGCTTCATACAATGGGGTAGGAAATACCCCTGCAGGAAGCACTGAGCAATAGTAGCCACTGCAACCCTGTATCATCACACCTTCATTATTTACATTGTGCGGATAGTTCATAGCAAACATCCAGTCGGGCAGCCAGGATGGAGCCGGTGCACTTATATGCGGTACCTTATCCAGGTTGCCGAAGTTGTTTATGAAGTAAGTAGATTTATCATGGAGTACAGACTGGAATTCGTTAGGTGCGGCAGCGTGAAGCTCTCCGGCCTCATTGGTTACATAGACGCTGTTAAATATGCCCCAGTCGCCATCTCCGGCAAACTGGCAGCCTAAACGGCCCAGGCCGTAAGCAAGCATCAACCCCGGTGCAGCAGCATCGCACAGGTATTTAAAGCCAATATTGTGTTTACGGGCATAGATATAGAGTGTAATAGTTGCTACTATAAGACCGCCATAGAAAGTCAGTCCTGACGAAGAAAGTAAGTTGGCAATAGGATTAGCTATGAAATCATCCCATGTTTCGAAAGCGTTGAATATTTTGGCGCCTGCAAAGCCGCTTATCGCCGCTAAGATGCCCAGTTCTGTT
>JANINW010000011.1:142264-147801 GCA_024508935.1 Flavipsychrobacter sp.
TTACACGCTGGTAAGGATGCACCGGTATTTTTTTCTCCTGGGGTTCCGGAAATTGTTGTTTTTTCTTTTCTGCATATTTGGTATAAGCAAGTAAAGCAGCACCTGCTATACCTATAAGGAAATGTCCTTTTAAGGAAAAGAGATAGCCCATAGGGTTAGGAGCGGCTTCGGCAGCGTGTGTCAATAATCCGCCGCCTTTAAAACCAACCAGGAATCCTATTATGGCACTTGATACAAGTTCTGTTACAGATGCGGGTTTACCGGTAATAACGGTATTGAAATCAGGATACAAAAGACCTTGTTTTTCTTTGCGTTTCAGTTCCAATGCCAACGTCCATCCTGCGCCCAGGAATGATAGCGCAACCAGGAAACCAAATGTTTTAAATATACTTAGCCATTCAGGCATTTCTGTGCCCAGCAGGCTTTGCAGCAAGTATTGAAAATCAGGATACATATGGCGGTAAAAGTAAGAAACAAGAATTGATATAGAAGGGCGCAGGTGTTAAAATCGTTATTAATATTATAGCATTATTATTTTACTTTTATGTTGGTGAAAGGATGGAGTACTTGTATTGAAACTAATTTTTACTACATTTGCAATCCCTTCAGGGTCGCGTGGCCGAGTGGCTAGGCACAGGTCTGCAAAACCTCCTACAGCGGTTCGACTCCGCTCGCGACCTCTTCAAAAACCGGCTTCACGCCGGTTTTTTTTATTGCACTCCAATGATTAGCTTTTGTAATAGCGCTCTATCAAATTGAGTAAAGGGCTGGTCATGAAAGTAGTGATAAGCGCCATCAGCACCATCATGGTAAATATCTGCGGAGATAGAATGCCCAGGTCGTAACCGATATTCAGGATGATAAGCTCCATTAGTCCCCGGGTATTCATCAATGCCCCTATGGCCAGGCTGTCTTTTGTACTTTCTCCGCTGAGACGTGCAGCAATAGCACTGCCGCCAAATTTTCCGGCTATTGCAAGCAAGGTTATAACAGCGCAGATCAACCATAAGCTGCCATCATTCAGTAAACCTATTTGCGTACGCAAGCCTGTAAGAACAAAAAATAATGGCAGGAAAAGTACGGATGCTACATCCTCTATTTTATCTATGATCAGTTTGCGGAAATTCCATTCCAGCGGCATGATCACACCCGCCATAAATGCGCCGAATAAAGCGTGGATGCCTATTACTTCACAACAATAAGCGCTAAGTAATAAAATGATAAATAGAATGGCGACCGTTGATTGACGGATAATATTATCATTCGTTTTTTGCTGTGCCAGCTTTTTCAAAAAAGGACGTACTATCCATAGCATGACAATAGTATAAATAACAGCAGCTATCAGGGTATATACAGAACTGCCCAGTCCGCTGGCCTTGGCTATAGCTATTACAAATGCCAGTATGCACCAACCTGTAACATCGCCAAGTGCAGCGCTGGTAATAGCTATAGTGCCCATCCGCGTATTCCCTATATTCCGTTCGCGGATGATGCGCGCCAGCACTGGAAATGCCGTGATGCTCATAGCTATACCCATAAACAGGGCAAATGCTGAAAAAGGAATTCCTTTTGGAGCGTATGTATTATAAAGAAAGTAAGACAAGCCTATGCCTAAAAGAAAGGGTATAACTATACTGGCATTACTGATGGTAACTGCTGTTTTAGCCTTTCGCTTAATGATGTTCAGGTCCAGTTCCATACCTATTACAAACATGAAAAGTATCAATCCCACCTGGCTCAGCATTTGCAGGTTGCTCAGCGATGCAACGGGGAATACGAATTGACTGAAGGCCGGGAATAGGCTGCCTACCAATGATGGGCCCAGCAAAATACCCGCTATGATCTCGCCCATAACACCCGGCTGCCCTATTTTCCTGACCAGGTAAGCACAACTGCGCGAGGCTATTATGATAACCACCAACTGCAATATGAAAACAGGTAAAGGTGTAGTAGAGGCCGGGAACATAAGCCACTAAGATAAAATGTAAAACTTGAAATGTGAAGGTCTGAATGATGAAGATTACATTACTTCGCCGGCTGAAAAGTAATAGTCCCTGTAAGGCCGTCTTCTTTGAAAGTGAGCTTTAAAGTTTTGTCAGTCAGTTCGTTCACAACCATGATGAGTTTATTGCCTGCGCCTTTTAATTCCATTTCGTCAAGCACCAGGTTATCTTCATCATCAAAATACCAATTGGTGGAGTCTACGTTGCCGCTAAAGTTCACGATTGCCTTGCCATCTTTACGGAATTCGAAGGAGGTTGTCTTCACGGCATTGTCCTGCATAGCTTTAAAATCATTCAACTGCGCCCGCATTGACTCACGCATACTATCTACATTACGCACACCATAGTTGGCTTCGTTTGTATTGGCATCGCTGTTCTTCCCAAACGTGTCTATAAAAGCTTCCTGCTCTTTTATGGTTTGTGCCAGCTGCGGATTATCCAGCGCAACTGCCTGCCATTTTTTTGCCAGCAATGTTTTCTTGTCCTGCTTGCAGGAAACGGTCAGTATGGTAAATAACAAAGCAGGTAATACAAACTTTTTCATCGCTTAAACTATTGAGGTATGATAAGCCGGAAATATTCTTTCCATTCTTCAGTAGACAATACATTTTCCAGTAGCGGGAAAGCTCCCTGGTCGGTAACCCGTGGGTATACTTTTTTCAGGAAAGTATATTTTTCAGGGTCGTTTGGTAAGGTCTTTACCAGCAGGCGTACCTGGGTAGTATTGTAACATTGATCTATCCTGCTCAACAGGTATTTGAGCCTCGATTTTTCGGGCTTATCGATATTGCGTTTGTAAATAGCATCAAACAGATCGCTATTCAGCGGGTTAGGACAATCGCTATTTATGATGCCGGGAACAACAGCTGGCTTACTGGTGCCTGCAGCTTCTGCAATGGGTGCGGTTTGTACTACTCTTTCATTGTTCAATTCAATATTGTCAATGAAGTGAGGACCATCATCTGCAGGTTTGGCTTCTGCAGGTTTGGTTTTAGCAAATACAGGGGCTTTTTTAGGTTTAGCAACAGGTTCGGCAGGTGTAGGTGCATTAGTTGGAACAAAACTTGTGCTGGGATCATTTACCGGTATATGATCGTCCTCGGGTGTATTGCCGGCCTGTATGTAAAACTGCCGGTGGATGTCGTACAGCGAAAAGCTGCCGCCTTTTTTCATCAGCAAAAAACCGCGGAAACCATTTTCAGGAACATTTATAACAAACTTCTGCGGCGGGAAAACATTTTGCTGAAACAGCACTTCAATATTAATAGGCCCCGGTGCCAGCTCTGAAATAATGCAATAGTTCTTACCATAACGCGGCATCATCTCTTCCTCAAACTTTACATAGAACGGTGTCTGCTTATCTCCCTGGATGTAGACATAAGAAAGTGCATACACCTGCTGAAAGGTGAAACAAATTATGGTGATAACCAGGAGGTATATTTTCTTAAGCAGGTTCATATTATTCCAGTTCTATAAGTACTGCGCCTTTTTCTACGGCAGTACGTTCTTCAGCTTTAATAGATTTTACAGTAGCAGGACCACTGGCCTTCAGCACGTTTTCCATCTTCATTGCCTCCAGTATCAGCAGGCCATCGCCTTTGTTTATCTGTTGCCCAGGCTCTACCAGTATTTTCAATATCATGCCCGGCATAGGCGCTTTTACAGGTTCTATTTTCTGCATAGCCTTCAGGTCCATACCCATGCTGGCCAATAACTGATCTATGGGTTCCTGTATAGCTACTTTATATACCTGGCCATTGATACGCAAGGCCATTTCTTTATTCTTAGTATCTACGTTTTCTACAACAGCCGTATAGCTCTTATTGTTGTATAGAATACTGATCAGCCCGTTAGATTGTGTTTGAGCATCAAATTTCACAGGGTTGCCATTCAGCATCCATTGGCCGTCTTCTTTGGCCAGTTTTATATTATTATTATCGTTAACAGTTATTTGCAGCATGAAGCCGGAATGTTTAGGCGCAAAAATAGTTAATAGGGGCTGCAAAAAGGCATGTTTTTATAGAAAGGAGTTTAATGTGTTGTTAAAGCCTTTATTACCGCCTTAAAGGGGATGGCTGTGCAGCGGTTTAGTAGTATTTTGCATACATATATGAAACGGTTATTTGCTGCAAGCCTTCCCTGCATTCTATTCCTATTTTCTTGCCATAGTACCAAACGGGTAGCATTGCCGCCCGTTGCTGTTAGTGCGCATAAGAGCACTATGGAAATATACCGGGGATCAGCACCTATGGTTTGGGATATAACGCATGAAACCGTAGCGCTTTCCTTCAACCTCACAGAGAAGACCGCCGATGGAAAAGTGTTGATTGTATTACATCCATATTTCTATGCTACAGACAGCTTGCAACTGGATGCCAAAAGTATGCGGATTGACTCGGTCATATTGAAAGAGACAAGCGGAAATAAGCCTCTATCATTTACTTATGCAGATGATATGATCACCATCCGGTTCAACAAAAAATATACGAAGAATGACTATCTCAATTTATACATAGTATATAAAGCCATGCCATACGCATCGAAAGAACAGGGTGGCAGCGCGGCTATTTCGGATGACAGGGGATTGTATTTTATTAATACCGACAATAGTATACCCGGTAAGCCGGTGCAGGTATGGACACAAGGTGAAACGGAGTCCAATTCTCACTGGATGCCTACTATTGATAAGCCCAATGAACGCCTGCGACTGCAATTGGAGCTTACTGTGCCGGATAGTTTTGTGACGCTTGGAAATGGCTACCTGGCACCTAAACAGAAAAAATCCAATGGTATGCGCACCGATATATGGGTGATGGATAATCCCATACAAGTGTATGCATCCATGTTTGCAATAGGGAAATTTGATATTGTAAAAGACGAGCCATGGCGTGACAGGGAAGTAAGTTATTATGTAGAACCGGCATATGTGCCGTATGCTAAAACCATGTTTGGCAATACAAGGGAAATGATGGATTTCTTTTCAGACATAACCGGTGTGCCTTACCCATGGGATAAATACAGCCAGGTAGTGGTGCGTGATTATGTATCGGGGGCTATGGAAAATACAAGTGCCAGCTTGTTTGGAGAATTCATGAACCAAAATAATCGTGAACATGCGGACGAAGATTTTGAAAATATTGTTGCCCATGAACTCTTTCATCAATGGTTTGGCGACTATGTTACGGCAGAATCATGGTCGAATGTGACGCTAAATGAGTCTTTTGCTAATTATGGAGAGCAGCTGTGGCGTTATCACAAATATGGTAAGGCATCGGCCGATGTATTGGCTATACAAGATATGTGGAAGTATGTGTATGGGCAGAGCAAGACAAATGATCCTGCCCTTGTGCGTTATTATTACAACGACCGCGAAGATGTTTTTGATCGTATATCTTATGAAAAGGGCGGGGCAGTGCTTAACTACCTGCACGCCCTTGTAGGAGATGAGGCTTTTTTCAAGGCTATTAACCTATACCTGAAGAGAAATGCGCTGCAAAGCGCTGAGGTTTCGCAATGGCGAACTATAATAGAAGA
>JANINW010000011.1:147811-231570 GCA_024508935.1 Flavipsychrobacter sp.
GACAGGGCAGGACTGGAACTGGTTTTTCAACCAATGGTATATGCGCGGCGGGCACCCTGTGCTGGATATGAAATATAATTACGACGAGACAGCAAAGGAGCTACAGGTAAGCGTTACACAATCTCAAAAAGATGTATACAGGCTACCTGTACAAACCTGGCTGATGTATGGAGACAAACCGGAATTAACAGAAACTATCATAGACGAAAAAACAAAGACTTTCACTTATCCATATAGAAATGGAGTAAAACCGGTAGTGCTGATAGATGCCGGTCACTGGGTGGTGGGCGAGGTCAATTACAATATGAAGCCATGGCAATGGCTGGCAGTATTTAAGCAGAGCAGTAATAATATTGTAAATAAGATGCTGGCAGTGGGAGATGCAAGAAGGAATGTAGAAGATACAGCTTCGCAGGCTGTTATAGACCTTGCGCTCCAGGATAAAGAAGCCGATATACGCAGGTTAGTGCTGGAAAACCTCGGGAACCTAAATGCAAAGCAATGGCAGGACAAATGGAAAACAAATGTTAGCTACCTGGCAACCAATGATGGCAATAATAAAGTGCGTGCCGCCGCGTTTGACCTGCTGAGGAAATGGAAGGTAACTACGGCCAGGCAGGATATGTATGAGGCTCTGAATGATAGCTCTTATATGGTTGCAGGAGCAGCATTGAAGGGTCTTTCCATTATAGAGAAAGATACGGCCTACCCTCTGGCAAAGAAAATGCTGCAAACTGATCCGCGTGGAGACCTGCGTGCAACATGTTGGGACATTCTTGCAGAACGAGGCAATGCTGCCGATATAGGCTTGTTTGAAAAAGAGAGCTATAATGTATATGGCCGCAGCAAAATTGATTTTGCACAAAGCTTTTCCGTGTATATGAAAAATGTAAAAGATGAGAAAGCTTTAGAAAGAGCTTTGAACGCATATAGCATGCTGATAAAAACAGAAAATATACGTTCTTACCGCGGTGCAATTGGTACTTATCTATTTGATGTAGCACGGGATGAAAAAGACCGTATTAAAGAAGCCCGTACCAACCCTGAGCAACAGGAAGAAATGCGCCGGCAGGATAAGATCAAGGCTGCAATAAATGAAATGGTAAAGGAAGAAACGGATGAGGATAATAAAAAGCAGTATGACCGCTATATGAGTATGGTATTTTAACCGGTTTGTTTTGCCTTGGCAAGCAATAGTTGGTGCAGTTCATTTACACGCGGTATAACCGGGTAAACACCATCGTTGATGATAATATAATCGCAGCGCTTCATTTTTTCTTCCTCATCCATCTGGCTGGCTATACGCTCCTGTACTTTTTCCAGGCTCATGCCTTCGCGTTGTACAGCGCGTTGTATACGCAAATCTTTTGGTGCAAATACACCTATCATTATGTCCATGTCCTTATAGCTGCCGCTTTCAAAAAAAATGGCTGCTTCTTTAATAACGTAAGGGGCTTTTTGCTGCTCCATCCATACCTTGCCGTATGCAATAGTAGCCGGGTGTATAAGGGCATTTAGCTGCTCTAATTTGGATGGTTCTTTAAAGACTATAGCAGCAACTTCCTGGCGGTTGAGTTTCCCATCAACATATATACCTTGACCAAATAAGCCCTTTATAGCATTCATAAGCGCAGGATCGGAATTAACTAATTCTCTTGCAGCCAGGTCTGCATTAAAAACAGGTATGCCAAGTGCATGAAACACCTGGCATACAATAGATTTGCCTGAACCAATGCCACCTGTTATACCTACTTTCAGCATTGGAGTGCGCAATTAGTTTGTTGCAGTAGCAGCAGTACCTTCGTTTTTCTTGCGGTAAGCCATGGTCATTTCCATAGACACAGCAGAACGCTCGATGGTCAGGTATTGGTTAGCGCTTACTTCTATTTTCAGAGAACCATCGTTATTGATGTTGCGTATAGTACCGTGAATGCCGGCAGTAGTGATGATCTTTTCACCAACGCCGATGCCTTCGCCAAATTTCTTTTGTTCTTTAGCGCGTTTAGCCTGTGGGCGTATCATGAAGAAATACATAACTGCAACCATGCCGCCCATTAACAGTAGAGAGAACATTGGGCTGCCACCTGGTTGTGCCTGCAATAAAATTGTTTGAAGATTTGTAAACATATTTATGAATTATAAAGATTTAATGAATCTAATTTTTATCCGAGGCTTTTACATCGGCCTTAATATAAAGCATATGTGTGCCGCGCGTAGAATTGGTGGTAATGGTAACTGATTTTTCCTGGTGACCTTGTTTGTCGGTAGAGTTGAAGCTTACCTTCATAATGCCTGATTTCCCCGGTTCGATGGGTTCGTGGGGATATTCTGGTACCGTGCACCCGCATGAGCCTAATGCGTTGTTTATGATAAGCGGATTTTTACCGTTATTGGTAAACTCAAAATCATAATAAACGGTCTCACCTTCGCGCATGGTGCCGAAGTTGTGCATGGTATCCTTAAAGTCCATGGTGGCTAGTGTATGCATCAACGCACTGTCTGTGCCATTGGCCGAAGCAGGATTACTCACCAGGTCAGTAGGCAACAGGTTCTTATCTTCTTCCTGCGGATTAACAGGCTTTTGCTCCCCGCAAGCAGCCAGCCCGATAACAAGAATTCCGAAAAGATATTTTTTCATTTTGCAAATTTATGATTTACGTACCCTTTCCTGTTTGTTTATTTGGTTGGTTTTTTCCAGGTCTTTAAGAATATTATCCAGTACACCATTTACAAACTGCCCGCTTTGAGGTGTGCTGTAAAGTTTGGCTACTTCAATATACTCGTTTATGGTAACCTTAGTAGGAATAGTAGGGAAGAACAGCAATTCGCAAATACCCATGCGCAGCAACAGCAAGTCTATCAACGCCACACGTTCGCTGTCCCAATTCTTTAGTTTGGGTTCTATCAGCTCATTGCAATACTCTTCTTTATCTATGACCGTGCGCATTAATTCATGCGCATATTCCCTTTTTTCTGTTGATAATAGACTCAGGTAGTTGATCTTTGAATTGCTTTTAAAGAAATTCTGCATCAATACAACGATCATTTCCTTATCATCTTCCCAGCCTTGCAATTCTTCAGTAAAATGTTCCTGCAAAGACTCATTCTCAAGAATCAGTTTTTCCCATATATACTGTATGATGGCTTTTTCGCTGGCAGGTATCCTGCTTTGCTCATTAATATAAGCCTGGTATTCAGCAGATTTTACGAGTTGCTGGTATAATTTCTTTATCCACTCTTCGTCTACAAGAAAGTCTAGTTTGGCATCTTTTACTTTTTCGGCAAAGGTCTGGTTAGATAATACCTGCCACATAAATTCGTTGGCAGCTATTTTGGTATTCACATTCAGATCTTCCGGCGTAGGCAGGTATTTGGAACCACGCAGGCGCGCGTCGGTTTCTGAGTACTGCGCTACACGAAAAGCATAAAGTATGGAAGTGGTGAACAGGTCGAGTGCACGGTTAAGTTTTTCGTTAAGAATGCCCGTGCCAATTTTTTTGCTTGCTTCACGTTCGCCGGCTTCTGTGGTGGAGTAGACTGTATATAGTGTCTGCATCACCTTTACCCGGATGTTTCTGCGGCTGATCATATAATAAAAGAACCTGTTTTGCCGCGCAAAGATAGCATCTTTTACCTGAATTCAGCCAATTTTGGTCTCAATTTAGCTTTCCCTCCTTTGGGTAGCGTATTCCTGCGCCATTACAGGTTCTTTAAGGGGTAAAGTCTGTTCCTGCTCGGCTTCAATTTCGTCTTTGGCATTGTCACCGCTTATGATCTTGCTATATTTTACTTTGGCCTTTAAAAAGCGCTTTTCAAATAGTTCATAAGAGATCACGGCCATTAATATGCAAAGGCCGAAGGTAATAATATAGTATATAGTATTGCTGGCTACCAGGTTATCCGGACTCACCAGTAATCCGGCTACTTTTATTGAAATCACAATGGCCAGGTAATGGTAGAGGTACAGACCGTAAGTGATACGGCCAAGGTAGTCAAGTATTTTATTCTCAAAGGAGATAATGGTGTTTTTATTAGCCGCAATATTTATGATAATAATGGCAAATGGAACCGCGTATAGTTCATACGTAAGGTGGGGGATAGCCACACCTTTTACTGTAATGATGGCCAGGATAATATAGGTGCCTATCTGCACATATTTATTAAAGAAGATATTAAGTATTTTCTCTTTGCGGTGATACAATAGCCAGGCCATGATGCCACCTAAGGCCATATCATCAATGCAGAAGAACTCCCAGAAGTAATTGGCATTATCAAGGAAAGCATTTAGCGGATAATAGTAATGCAATGCCTCCAGCGAAAAACGTATAGTAAGGTAAAAAACTATTATCCCGATAAGCGTAGCTTTCAGGTTTTTGCTGTATCGCACCAGCCATGGCCATGTAAAGTAAAACTGTTCTTCTACACCAACCGACCATGTCTGGTCTGTAAAGGGTATAGGCGTGTGACGGAAAATAGTATCTACTACATTGGGCAGAAAGAAAATGCACAATGCCACTTTAAGCCAGAAATAATCCTGTACATGTTCCGTAAGATTAGGTATGTGCAGGAACGGGATATGAGGCAATACAAATAAGCCCAGGATAGTAATAAGATAATACACAGGCCAGATACGCAGCATACGCCTGATATAAAACTGCTTTACGCTAATGGTACCTGTATCTTCCTTTTCTTTCATCAGCAGATAAGTGATAAGGAAACCGCTCAGCACGAAAAAGAAGATAATACCCAACTTCCCGAATACGCCGCCTACAAATGAGTTAGTATAAACATTTTTTAGTCCGAAGATATGCTTGTGCTGTTCCAGGTGGTGCATGATAACACCTATAGCAGCAACGAACCGCACCCCGTTCAGGCTGGGGAAATATACCTTATTCTTAGGCATTTCGCGTATTTGCGATGCTGTGCCGGTATTCATGGTGAAAACGTAGTGTTGTTGGGAGCAAACATACTATCGGGATTAAAACCTTATTAGAATATTAATGTGTTTTACAAGAGCTTAACATATCAGGATAGTGCCTTGATGCATTCTTCCCGTATGGCCCATATTTCATCGGGTGTATAGGGTATGCCGGGGTTAGCGGAAAGCCAGTTTTGCAGGTATGCTTTATGGTAGTTTATCTTATACTCGCTTACCTGGCCGGGTGTAATGATGGTTTCTTCCAGCAGGTCGTCTATGAAGTCGTCCGGCGAAGATGTACTATTTGTACAGTCTATTATATCCTCTTCATACTTCAGGTAAACATGCGCTTCGGGTATATAATCCAATTTATGCCGGTCGAGTATACCGGCTATACGAGGTGTATTGGTTCCGTTCATTTTATACATACCCATTACCAGGTCAAATCCTTCCTGGTCGTTTTCATCGGCCAGTTGTTTTAATAATGCGTGTTTTGTGCCGCAGGTACCGCATCCTTCACTGAATACAGTAAGCAGGTTATTCTTGTCCGTATTGCGCTTATAAGGCAGGTCTTTTACAAACATGGCCGCCTGCGAAAAAGTGTACAGTTCTTTGCCGAGGCAGGCGGCGGAAATGCCTTTGGAGGATTCAATCAGAAAGTCTTTATACATAGTATAATTTAAAGATAGTCAATAATATGTACCTTTGCTTTGGTGCCAAACCTCAGAGATTGTAGTGGGCGCAAGCCTTTACTGCAATAACTAAATAGCCCCCGCTTATGCAGGGGCTATTATTTTGTGTTTCAGGTTCGTCTTTAATGCATTGCTTCAGCTAAGTCTACTTTTTTCTTCTTATGTCCTTTTACCATCAACACAAAAGGTATACATATCAGGAACATCAGGCCCAGGTACAGGAATACATCCATGTACGATAATACACTGGCCTGTTTGCTCACTGTATAATCTAATATCTGGTAACCACTTTTCAAGGCTACGTCGGGTGTCATACCCTTTGCTATAAATGAATGCTGCAAACCTTGCACGCGTTGTGCTATTGCAGGATCGTTCACATCCAGGCTGCTAACAAGATTATTGCGGTGATATAATACCTGGCGCGAAATGAAAGTGGTAATAAGGGCTATACCAAACGAACCGCCCAATTGCCGCATCATGCCGGTAAAAGCCGCTCCCTGGCCTATCTGCTGCCCTTTAAGGGTAGATAGGGAGAGTGTAGTGATAGGGATGAAAAGCATACCCATACCTATACCACGCATTATCAGCATCCAGAAAAATGCATCAGCGCCGGTGTCGGGTGTAAGTATCTTATATCCCCAGAAGCTATATACAAAGAACAGGAACATACCACCCGCCACCAGGTATTGCTGCGGCACCCCTTTTTGCAGCAGCTGTCCTATAATAGGCATCATGAATGCAGTAGTTAAGGCAGCCGGTATCATCAATGCTCCCGACTGCTGCGCTGTCCAGCCAAGTGTAGCCTGGGTGTAAAGCGGTATGACGAAGGTAGAGCCGTACAAGCCGAAACCAAGTATGAAGGATAGTATGGTGCCTATACGCAGGTTGCCGTTTTTCAATACCCTTAGCTCCACAATAGGATTCTTGTAGGTAAGTTCTCTCCATACAAAGAAGAAGAAGGCCAGCACACTGGTGACTGTTAAGGTGACGATAGTACTGCTGCTGAACCAGTCGTCTTCCTGGCCGCGTTCCAATACAAATTGTAAAGAACCAACAGCCGCTGCCAGCAATCCCATTCCCCACCAGTCTATCTCTTTCCTTGATTTTTTCTCTGCATACTTAGGGCTGCGTACAAACTGCAGGGTAAGCAATGTAGCGATAACACCGATAGGAATGTTGATATAGAATATATAAGGCCATGAGAAGTGGTCAACTATATAACCACCTAATGGCGGGCCAAGCGTAGGGCCAATGATAACACCTAAACCGTATATAGCCTGTGCCATACCCCTCTTTTCAGGGGGATAACTTTCGGTGATAATGGTTTGCGATGTAACTAGCAGGGCACCACCACCCAAACCTTGCAGGAAGCGGAAGAAAACCAGTTCCCATATATTGGTTGCGTTACCGCATAAGAAAGAGGATACCGTAAATATGATAATGGAAGCCGCAAAGTAGTTACGGCGGCCAAATTGCTGTGCCAGCCAGCTGGTCATAGGCACTATGATAACATTGGCAATGGCGTACGCGGTGATAACCCATGCTATCTCGTTGAGGGTAGCACCCAGGTTACCCTTCATCTCGTTAAGGGCCACGTTTACGATGGTAGTATCTACAATTTCAAGCAGGGCGCAAAAGATTGCGGTAATGGTGATGATAACCCGCCTGAAACCATATTCTACCAATGAATTCTGATCTGTCATTAGGTTCGTTTTATGCAAAACGTGTTATAAAATATATGCTGCGTATTAGTCCAGGTGCACGTCTACGTTCACGTTCATACCGGGGCGCAGTTGTTTTACCTGTTCTTCATTAGGGTTTGTAAATTCTATTTTAACAGGTACACGCTGTACTACTTTTACGAAGTTGCCCGATGCATTGTCCGGTGGCAATAGAGCAAACCTTGCACCTGTGGCAGGAGAGAATGAAGTAAGTTTTCCTTCAAAATCATGACCGGGGAAAGCGTCTACTTTTACGATTACTTTCTGTCCCACTTTCATTTTGTCCAGCTGAGTTTCTTTGAAGTTTGCAACTACCCATACTGCATCGTTGGTAACAATGCTGAAGAGTGTTTGTCCGGCCTGTATATATTGCCCAGCCTGCAGGTTCACCTTAGAAATTTTACCATCGGCAGGGGCAGTTATAACTGTATATGACAGGTTCAGCTTGGCATTTTCTACATCGGCTTCGCGTTGTTTGATAGTAGCATTGGCCACACTTACCTGCTGTGCAGTAGCATTGCTTTGAGACGCTACAGCATTGGTTTGACGTGCGGCAGCATTTTTTTGTTCTACCAGTACCTGTAGCTGGCGTTCGGCAGTTTGTTTTTGGGCCTGTGCCTGTTCAAACTGTTGCTGGGTAATAGAATGATCTTTGATAAGATTGGCATACCTGTTATAATCTTGTGTGGCACGCCATACATTTACTTTAGCCGCTTCTATCTGCGCGCTGATGGCTGATGTATTGGCTTCAGACGTAGCAATATTTGCCTGCGATGCCGAAGTAGTGGCTTCTGCTACTGTAAGTCCGCTTTTTGCGGCCAGTAAAGCTGCTTCAGCCTGTTCCAGTTTTATAGCCAGGTCACGGCCGTCTAATACCAGCAAGGTATCTCCTTTCTTTACCATCTGGTTGTCTTTCACTTTTATTTCGGCTATATAACCGGATACGCGGGGTATAGCCGGGCTGATGTTTGCATCTATTTGTGCATCATCTGTTTCTTCGTGGTGTTGTGCGTGTATATATTTGCTGATACCAAAAGTACCGCCAACGGCTACCAGCAAGCCCAATACTATTGCAAACCTTTTATTGGTCTTTTTAGGTTCGGGGTGATGTTCCTGGTGAGTGGTATGATTTGCTTTCTTCATTTCTGCAGTATTATTTTCCATAACGCTTTATTATAAGAGTGGTAGTGTACTTAATTGATTATTTATTGTTGTTTTCTGTTAACACGCCGGCACTTGCCTGCAATTTTTTATAAGCCACTGTGGCATCGGCCATAGCAAAGGCATGGTTTAGTTTTGCCTGTAGCTGTGCTACGTCTGCATCCAGCAGGTCGGTAGTGGTGGCCAGGCTGTTATCATATTTGTTCTTTACTATCCGGTAGTTCTCATTCGCCTGCTCTTCAGCTTTGGCATATACGTCTATCTTTTTTACAGTAGATAGGTAGTTTTGGTATGCCTGGGCCACCTGCAATCTTATGCCATCGCTTAGCATTTCTCGGTTTATTTCCGCTTCCTGCCTGCGGGCTTTTGCCTGCGCTACTTTGCTGCCGGTCTTCCATAAAGACGAAGGACTATATTTTAACCCTATACCGCCGTTCATCACATTGGTAAGCGTTACCAGGTTAGGTATATCAGCCGCTATATATCCGCCCGTAAGTGCCAGGTTGGGGTAATAGTCGCCTTTGGCGGCTTTCACGCCGGCATTGGTAGCTTTCACACGGTAGTCTGTGGCTGCAATGTCTTTACGGTTTTGCAATGCAGTACCTTCCCAGTCCTCAAAGGTTTTTGCATCGGCGCTGTTTACGAATGCTGTAGCATCGGGTTCCAGTTCTGTATTTTCCGGCAGGCCAAGCATCAGGTTCATATTAATGTAGGTGATCTTCCAGTTGTTCTCAGCATCAAGCAGGGTAAGTTCCACATTAGATTGCTGCAATTCTGCTTTCAACAGATCATTGCGAGCCATCAACCCGTTTTTCTCCAGGTTAGAAAAATCAGCAACACGCTGCTGCGATTGTTTCAGGTTTTCTTTTACAATATCCAGGGCAGCTTTTGCTTTGTACAGGTTGCTATATGCTGCTATGGTATTGGCTACCACCTCATCTCGGTCCCTTTCTGCATCCAGTTCTGCGGCTTTTGTCAGGTATTTGGCAGATTCTATGCCATGCTGAATACGAAAACCTGCAAATACAGGTATAGAAAGGTTGGCCATTGCATAAGCAGCCTGTTCAACTTTCAACGAGCTGGCAGCACCGCCGCCAGATGAGCCGCTACCTTCGCTGCCTGAACTACTGCTACCTAATTTTACTTTCAGGTTCACATCCGGCTGGTTCAGGCGGAGATAAGAACCCGAAACACTAAGATCGGGCAGACGGCGTTCGCGTGCTTCGCGCAGCGAGGCTGTGGCTTCTTTTATCCTTGCCTGGCTCAGCTTCAGGTCTTTGCTGTTCTGAAGGCCGAGTGTAATAGCCTCATCCAGTGTAAGCCTGCGTGCGCTTTGTGCAAAAGTAGTGTTGCTGCTAATGAACGCCGTAAATACCAGCGCTATCATTACTATATATCTGTTAGTCTTCATAAGTCAGTATTGCTTTAAATAAACTTTTTAAATGGTGACCTAATTTTTTCCTGAGATGTTTTAAAAAATCTTCTTCATTCATGTGCTGCAGGTTATTTATTTCGCGATAAAAATGTTGCGTGGTCATAACCTGGTTTGAAGTTCCGATGATGGTTGCCATCATCAGCGGTATATCTATATTCTTTTTAAAATCGCCTTTTTTCTGGCCTTCCGAAATGATCTGCTTTACCAGTAATTGGTTATTCTTTTTCATTTCATGCAGCATGTTGCTGATAGGTGTTTCCCTAAGGCTCATCTGCTCACGAGCTACTATCTTATGAAAATCCTTCTGGCAGAAATACTTTTCGAGATAGTGCTCTATCAGGGTCTCTATTTTTTGGAATGGGGTTAATTCTTTGTTATTGATAATACTTTCCAGTTTCATCCGGATGATCTCACCATGCCTTTCAAAGATCGCCTCCAGCAGTTTTTCCTTCGAACCGAAATAATAGGATATCATAGCAATATTCACATCCGCCTCTTTGGCTATATCCCTTACTGATGTTCCTGCAAAACCGTTATCTGCAAATAACCGTTCCGCCACGTCAATAATTAATTTCTGCTTATCTGTATATTCCATTGTATAGTTCTTATCACGGCACAAAATTAAACAATCGTTTGATTTAAACAAACGTTTAATTAGTTTTTTACATCGAAACGGAAAATATGAGCATCGAAATTTCTTATAATAATAATGAGGGAAAAACGGAGCGTCCTAATGTTATACATGATAATGATGCGAAAAAGTGCATAACTGACGCGGGTTTCGGCGCATTGATTGTGCATTTGTAAATAAAACGGAACGTCCTAATTAGTCAGATTTACTTCCATTATATTATACAGATCATTGAAGATATAAGTGAGAGTAAAACGTATTATTTGTTTTTAAAGGCTGTTTAAGTCAATTAGGTTACCATTTCCGTTACCTTTTAGGTTACCTTTTGCCTTGGTTAAAATATACGATTTGCTGTCTCTGAAAATCTTTTGCGTGTAATCTTATGTAACAATAAAGTAAACGAAGAGTTCAATTTCTGTTAAAAGGGAAAATTGAACATGGTTAAAAATAGGACGCCTCGTTTTTCGAATTGGGACATTTCGTTTTTCCGCTTGTACTTGAATTGGAAGTCTTGAAAGAAAGCAAACTATTGACAATCAACTGATTTTGCCCCAGTGGTTTTCTTTCACTTCCTGCAGCAGGATGTTACGTATGCCCTGGTGTTGCGGTGCAGTGAGGGAAGGATCTTCTGCAACTATTTGTTGGGCGGCCTGTCTTGTTTGTTCCAGTATAGCGCTATCGGCTACTATATCTGCCAGTTTGAATTTAAGTACACCGCTTTGTTTGGTGCCATAGAGGTCGCCGGGCCCGCGCATGGCCAGGTCTTCTTCTGCTATGACAAAGCCATTGGTAGTGGAAGTCATGATCTTCATCCGCTGCAGGCTTTCTTTAGATAGTTTGTTGCCGGTGAGCAGTATGCAATAAGATTGCTCAGCGCCACGGCCTACGCGGCCACGTAGTTGGTGCAGTTGAGAAAGACCGAAACGTTCAGCACTTTCTATCAGCATTACACTGGCGTTGGGTACATTCACACCTACTTCTATTACCGTGGTTGCCACTAATACCTGTGCTTCGCCGCTTACAAAACGTTCCATATTACGTACACGTTTGCCGGCCTCCTGCTTGCCATGTACCATAGCTATACGGTATTTATGGTCGGGAAACCATATTTTCACTTGCTCATAGCCGGCCATCAGGCTTTCATAGTCCATTTTTTCTGATTCTTCTATCAGCGGGTATACTATATAGGCCTGCCTGCCTTTATCTATTTCACTGCGGATGAACTCCATGACATTGGCCCGCCGCATTTCATTACGATGAACGGTTTTTATCTCCTGCCTGCCGGGTGGCAGTTCATCTATTACTGATACATCCAGGTCTCCGTATAATGTCATGGCTAGTGTGCGTGGTATAGGTGTAGCGGTCATTACCAATACATGCGGTGCACGCTCATTTTTTTTCCAAAGCCTTGCCCGCTGGCCTACACCAAAACGGTGCTGTTCGTCTATTACCGCCAGGCCCAGGTTTTGAAACTGAACACTTTCTTCTATCAGTGCATGTGTGCCTACTACGATGGGTATTTCTCCGGAGGCTAATCCTGCCAGTATCTCTTTGCGTTCTTTGCCTTTTGTTGTGCCGGTAAGCACTGCACAGGGTATGTGCATTTTTTCCAGCAGCGAGCGTATGCTCTGGTAGTGCTGGTGAGCCAGTATTTCAGTGGGTGCCATCAGGCAAGCCTGAAAGCCATTATCAATAGCCAGCAACATGCTCATTAAAGCAACAATGGTTTTACCACTGCCAACATCCCCTTGCAGCAGGCGGTTCATTTGTTTGCCGGTAGCAGTGTCTACCCGTATTTCTTTCAATACACGTTTCTGTGCATTCGTAAGACTAAAGGGCAAAAAATTGTTGTAGAAATTATTGAAATGTTCGCCTACCTTTTCGAACATATAACCCGGCTGTATGGTATGCTGCAAACGCAATTGTGCAATTTTCAATTGCGAAGCCAGTAGTTCCTCCCATTTTAAACGGTATCGTGCTGCCTGGGCATGTTCTTCGCTGTCGGGATAGTGTATCCATTTGATAGCATTGTACCTGTTGCAAAGCTGGTATTGGCTTAAAAGGTTTAGTGGCAATACTTCGGGTATGTCCCCTGGCTTTATCTTTTCAAAAAGGCTTTGAGTTATTTTGGCAAACGAGCGGTTGCTGATGCCCTTAGCCCGCAGTTTTTCAGTAGTAGGGTATACGGGTTGCAGTCCGGGGATAGCAGTCTCAGAATTAAGGGGTTCTATTTCAGGATGAGGTATATTCATCACACCGTTGAAAACATTTACCCTGCCAAATACGATATACTTATCATGTTCCCGCAGCGATTTTTTCATCCACTGGGCACCCTGGAACCAGACCAGGTCTATACGTCCGCTATCATCATATATGGTAGCTACCAGGCGTTTCTTACGCCCTTCGCCTTCTTCATTAATATTTATAACAGTACCGGCTATTTGTACAAAATCGCTATCCTGGTTAATAGCGGCTATTTTGGTGAATTTGCTGCGATCGGCATAGCGGTAAGGATAATGATATAGCAAGTCCCCGAAACTACCGATACCCAGTTCTTTACGCAGCATATCGCCCCGCTGGGGACCAACACCTTTCAGGTATTCTATGGGAGAATCTAATATGGATGCGAAATTGCTGATAGCCTGCCTTTGCGACAAAAATAAGAAAGCTGAAAAATTATTTCCCTTCTTTATCTATAGCCAGTACGGTACGCAGGTTTAGTGCGCGTGCCGCACGCATTACTGCCACTATACTTTCAGCTTCTGCTTTTTTATCTGCATTGATGATCACTGTAGGCTCAGCGTCCTGCGAACGCGCCACCACCTGCTGAATAGCAGATTGCAGGGAATCGGCATTGGTTGCATGGGTGCCAACAAAGAAATGCTGTTCGGGGTCAATAGACACCACGACTGTTTGTTTGGCTTTGGTATCGCTTTTAGCTTTTGGTATAGAGAGCTTTATTACATTGGGGTTGGCCAATGTAGAAATGATGAGGAAGAACAGCAGCAGGATGAACAATATATCATTCAAGGCCGATGTGTGCGGTTCTGATGTTTCCCGTAGTCGTTTTCTCAAATTCATGGCAGCGGTTTTAACGGGTTGGCTCTTGCAGAATATCTAAAAACTCTACCGATGCCGCTTCCATTTTGTTTACATTCTTATTGATCTGTGCATTCAGGTAGTTATATGCCACATAAGACATCAGGCCTATAATAAGGCCCACTGCTGATGTAACCATCTTTGTATAAATACCGCCGGCAATTGTTTCGAGCGAGAAGCCCTGGTGCTGAATGTTGAAGAAGAGAATGATCATACCGGCTATAGTACCCAGGAACCCGAACATAGGTGCTATACCTGCTATAGTAGAAAGTATAGACAGGTTCTTCTCCATCTGGTACACTTCCAGTTTGCCGGCGCTTTCCATTGATTTTTCAATATGGTCTATCGGCTTGCCTATACGGCTGATGCCTTTATCTATCATGCGTCCTACCGGGTTGTCAGTCGTTTTAGCCAAGGATTTGGCTGCGCTTAAATTGCCGGATGTAATATGTTCACGTATACGTGCCAGGAAATTGGGGTCAATATTAGAAGCCTTTCGGATAGCCATCCAGCGCTCTGCAAATACATACACCAGCAACAACGAGCATATAAATAACGGTATCATCAGCACGCCGCCTTCTTTCATCAGGTAGAAGAAAGAAATAGATTCTGAGGTGGGTGCTGCGGTAGTAGCCTGTGTAGTAGTGTCTATTTGTAGCAGTATGGATAATAATGACATGCGTTGCGATTGACTTCGAACAAATATAATAATTAGGATTTTTTCAGACTTGTTAAAATGTAGCGTACATAAATTAACACCCAGTTTGTTTGAAAGCAAAAAAAATGGCTGACTTAAAGCCAGCCATTTTAAGATCTATTAAGATATATTATCCTATAGCTACCAGTTCGATTTCAAATACCAGGTCCTGGCCGGCCAACGGGTGGTTTGCATCCAGCACAACTACTTCGTCTTTTACTTCTGCAATAACTACAGGGAACACATTGCCTGAAGCATCGCTCATGTGCAGTTCCATACCAACTTCAGGTGTCATGTCGGCTGGGAAATCACTTTTAGGATATTCCATCATCATATCATCGTTGCGCTGTCCGTAGGCGTTGTCAACATGTATATGCACGGTTTTTTTGTCACCAACTTTCATGCCTTCAAGAGCATCATCGAAACCCTTAATTACCTGCCCGGTTCCTACTGTAAATTCAAGCGGGTCACGGCCTTCAGAGCTGTCAAAAGTTGAACCGTCAGTTAGTTTTCCGTGATAGTGAACGCGAACTTTATCGCCATTTTTAACTTCTTGCATGAGAATTGTTTTAATAACTATAATTATCATGCAAGTTAAGCCATAATATCAAAAACACAGGGTTATCTTTATGCAAATTTTCCATCTTTATGAGTCGTAGGATATTATATGCCCTTTTGTTTCTGGTCTGCGCCATAAAAGCTGTTCCTGCCACTGCTCAAAAACAGCCTGCACTAAAGAAAAGTGACAGTGTCGTTACAGGAGATGTGAGATTGGACGAGTATCTGCCATTATTGGCCGGTAAGCGGGTTGGTTTGCTTATCAATCATACTTCGCTGGCCGGTAAGACTTTGCTACTGGATACCTTATTGCATTTGAAGGTAAAAGTGGTAAAAATATTTGTGCCGGAACACGGGTTCAGGGGGGCAGCAGAAGCCGGCGAGAAAGTGAATAGCACAATTGACCAACAAACCGGTCTCCCTGTTATTTCATTGTATGGTAAAAACAAGAAGCCTAAAAAGGAAGACCTTACTGATGTAGATATAATGATATATGATCTGCAGGACGTTGGGGCACGTTTTTATACTTATATATCTACGTTGCAATATGCTATGGAAGCATGCGCAGAAAATAATAAGCCATTTTTATTGCTCGACAGGCCCAACCCTAATGGTCATTATGTTGACGGACCTGTATTGGATACTGCATTACGTTCGTTTGTAGGTATGCAGCCTGTACCTATTGTATATGGTATGACTGCCGGAGAGTATGCACGCATGCTGCAGGGCGAAGGGTGGTTTAAAGACGCTAAGAAGCTGGATCTAAAAGTAATCAGTTGTCTGAACTATGATCATAATACACTTTATGCTTTGCCCGTACAGCCATCTCCCAATCTCAGGACTATGGCAGCTATATACAGCTACCCATCTATGTGCCTGTTTGAAGGTACCGTGACCAGCGTGGGCAGGGGAACTGATTACCCTTTCCAGCAATACGGGCATCCTGATTTTTTTGGGAGTACGATCTATAGTTTTAAACCCATTGCCGAATTTGGAAAACCCGAGCCTTTATACGCATACCGGGAATGTTACGGGCAGATAGTAGCGCTGAATGAACAGGAAGCACATGTATTCTTCAACAGGAAGATCAGGTTGATATTCCTTCAGAAAGCATATAAATGGTATCCTTATAAAGAGAAATTCTTCAATAGCTTCTTTGAAAAACTTGCAGGAACAAAAGAACTTAGAAAACAGCTAACAGCCGGGATGGATGAAGAAGCTATAAGAGCTACCTGGCAGAAAGATATTGATGCGTTTAAACTGATACGAAAAAAATACCTGCTTTATACCGATTTTGAATAGAGCAGCAGGATCGATGATTACCTCTTTTTACAATTAGCATGCAGTTTTTATTCGTTTCGATATATAGTTTCTTTAACCGACGTAAAGGACTATTCTGGTTCATTTTTTTGCTAAGCCTGGCGTTATGGACAGGCCTGGCTTGCCGCATACAACTTAAAGAAGATATCAGCAGCATGTTGCCCGATAGCAAGGCTATCAAAGCAATGAATGATGTAATAAGCCATACCCAAGCTGGTGAGCAGGTGGTGTTTATGATGTCTTTTACCGACACTGCCTATACAAATGCGGATAGCCTTATTGCAGCTGCCGATGATTATCAACAGCTATTGCAGAGCGAGACCGCAGGGCAGGTAGACACCATTATACTGCAACCTGGAGGTGGGTATGAAGAAGCGCTGGCCGACATTATACAAAATAACCTGCCGCTTTTTTTAGATGCCGAAGACTATAAGAGGCTGGATACACTAATACAAACGGAACACATCAAGCGTACACTGGACGCTAACCGCACTATATTGTTATCGCCTGCCAGCGTATTCTATAAAAAGCTGGTATCAGCTGACCCTATTGGCATATCCGGTATAGCATGGAGCAAGCTAAAAGCCCTGCAATTCGACCCGAATTATGAGACCTATAACGGGTATCTTTTTTCTAACGGCCAGCGTAATCTTACCTTCTTCCTGAAGGGCAAAGCAAAAGCATCAGAAACAGGAAAGAACAATAAACTATTCAGCCAGGTAGATGCACTGACGAAAACCTGGCAGGAAAAACATCCCGGTATACATATTACCTATTTTGGCGGGCCGGTAGTAGCAGCAGGTAATGCTGCCCAATTGCGGATGGATACTATTGTTACATTGTCTGTTACTATAGTACTGCTCATCATACTCACGTATTATTTTTTCAGACGAAAACGTACGCCTTTATTATTACTTGTTCCGGTAGTGTATGGCGCGGCTATGGGCATGGCGTTGGTCTATCTTATACAGGGCTCCATATCTGTTATTGCACTTGGCGCCGGTGCCATTATATTAGGCATAGCTATAGATTTTTCTATACACTTCCTGTCTCATGCACGCCATGCTAAAGACCTTCCCGCTACTATAAAGGAACTGGCACAACCACTTACCATTGGCAGCTTCACTACCATAGCTGCATTTTTGTCTTTACGTTTTGTACATACACCCATTTTGCAAGACCTGGGCTTGTTTGCAGCAGGCAGCCTTACAGGAGCCGCATTGTGTACGCTGGTATTCCTGCCGCATATGCCACTGGGCATAGACCACAGCAAACACGAAAAACCAAATGTATTTGACAAGCTGGCGCATTGGCAACCAGAAAGTAATAAATGGCTGGTATTGTTTATACTGTTGCTCACACCTGTTATGCTTTACTTCAGCAGTGGGGTAGCGTTTGACAGTGACCTGATGCATCTAAATTATTTATCTCCCCAATTACAGCAGGCACAGGATGAGGTAAGTAAGGCCAACGCCTTTGCATTAAGTTCGGTATTCCTGGTGGCAAAAGAAGCCGATGAGGAAAAAGCATTACAAAGACTGGAACAAGTACGTCCTGAAGTAGATGCACTAATAAAAAAAGGATGGGTGAGAAGCAGTTCCAATCCTACGCTATTACTGTCGTCAAAAGCTGAGCAACAGGCACGTATTGATAGATGGCAAAACTACTGGACCAAAGACAAACAACGGGCAGTAATACAAGCAGTGAACGGTGCTGCAATGCAAACGGGTTTTACGGCCGGTGCATTTGAAGGTTTCAATAATACACTCAGCAAGTCGTATGCACCTTTGGATGCGGATGCTGTAAAGGTTTTAAAATCGTTGTTCCCGGGTGGGTTTTCTTCGTCGGCAGATAACAAGTATGCTATTGCAGCATTGAAAGTGCCGCAGGAACACCGTAAAGAAGTATTTGATTACCTGTCGAAACAGGACGCTGTAACCGTTACAGACAGGCAGCAGGGTGCAGTACAGCTTGTTAATATTTTAAGCAATGATTTCACAAATATCGCTGTCTATTCTTCACTCATTGTATTCTTTGCCTTGCTGATAGGTTATGGACGTATAGAGCTGGCAATAATAGCATTCCTGCCTATGGCTATATCGTGGATATGGATATTAGGACTGATGTCTTTGTTGGGGCTGAAATTCAATATTGTAAATATTATTATCTCCTCGCTTGTTTTTGGCTTAGGTGATGACTATGCCATCTTTACTATGGATGGGCTTATTGAAAAATACAAGCATGGAACAAAAAAGCTTACATCTGTGCGGGCGGCGGTTTATGTATCGGCCGTAACGGTAGTTATAGGTTTAGGCGTACTGCTGTTAGCTAAGCATCCGGCTTTGCGCTCTATAGCATTTATATCTGTTACGGGCCTGGTGTGTGTGCTGTTTATTTCTCAAACACTGCAGCCGTTCCTGTTCAACTGGTTCATTCAAAAACGGGCAGATAAACAATTTCTGCCGTTTACGTTAAGAAGCTTTTTCATTTCCTTATTTGCTTTCACCTATTTCTTTGTAGGCTCAATGGTGCTCACTATTTTGGGCGTTATATTCACTAAACTCTGGCCTTTCAACAAAAACAAAGGCAAGTATTATTTCCATGCCTGGGTGAGCCGCTATACATGGAGCATGATGCATATCATGATCAATCAAAAATGCCGGGTATATAATCTTGCAGGCCAAAACTTTCAGCAGCCGGCGGTATATATTGCCAATCATACCTCTTTCCTCGATATACTTATTACAACAATGCTGCACCCAAAATTGGTACTAATGACCAATCGCTGGGTGTGGCGTTCGCCGGTATTTGGTGCTGTGGTGCGTATGGCTGAATATTACCCGGTGGCAGATGGGGCGGAGGATAGTATTGAACCATTACAAGATCTGGTAAATCGCGGTTATTCTATTATGGTATTTCCAGAAGGTACGCGTTCTTATGACGATAAAATAAAACGCTTTCATAAAGGAGCTTTCTTCATCGCTGAAAAACTCAACCTGGATGTCGTGCCTATCATTTTACATGGTGTTAATAATACTATGCAAAAAGGCGATTGGCTGTTGAAAGACGGTACGAGCTCGATCTATATATACCCGGAAATAAGAACGGCAGATGCAACCTTTGGTCATGGCTACAGTGAACGTTCAAAAAAAATAGGTAAATGGATGCGCAATGAATACGCGCAGATCAAACAAAAAAATGAACGGCCAACGTATTTCAGAGAAAGGCTTATTAGAAGTTATACTTATAAAGGCCCGGTACTGGAATGGTACTGCAGGATAAAAACCAGGCTGGAAGGTAATTATGAACAGTTTCATGACTTGTTGCCACAGGAGGGGAGGTTTTATGATCTCGGTTGCGGGTATGGTTTTATGACTTACATGCTGCATTGGGCAGCACCGGGGAGAAATTTCATAGGTATAGATTATGATGAAGAAAAAATAGACGTAGCTCAGCATAATTTTATGCGTGATGAGGGGATACATTTTGCGCAGGGTGACGTTACCAAGATAGACCTGGACAATTGTGACGGTATCATCATCAGCGATGTATTGCATTACCTGCTGCCGGAGCAACAACAGACTTTATTAGAGCAATGCGTGAAAGTATTGAGCAGTAACGGTGCGCTGATAATACGTGACGGGGTATCAGAATTGAAAGACCGTATAAAAGGGACGAAACTATCAGAACTGTTCTCTACCCGCATATTCAATTTCAATAAAACACAGAATGACCTGCATTATATCAGCAGGGCGTTTATAGAAAATTTTGCTGCAAGCCATCACCTGGATGTAGAGGTGTTGGACAATACAAAGCTTACTGCTAACCTCGTATTTGTATTAAGAAAGAAGTAATTATTGCCCTGAGCTATAGCGCCTGGCATTTTTATAAATGCTGATAAACCAAAGAACGGTACCGAAGCTTAGAAGAATAATAATGTGCAGCCATATATCGTTAATGTCACCATTACGAAGTATAAGTGCATTAATGGCATCGATGCCCCAGCGCAATGGTGAAATGAATGATATTTTCTGCATCATGGGTGAAAGCACATCTGCCGGTACCCATATACCGCCAATTGCTGATAATATTACGGTGGATATAGCACCAAACGGCATAGCCTGGTTAGCGGTCTTAAACATAGCGCCAACGAAATAACCATAGGCTGTCGCAGCATAAGCTATGCCAATGCCAACCAGCAGCACAGTAAAAGGATGAGCACCCAGGTACAAAGCAGGTAACCCCACCAATGGAATGAACCACAAACCTATACAAAACATGAAAATGAATTGTAAAGTGCATACCAGGGTGAAAAAGATGATCTTACCCATTGCTACAAAGCGGTAAGCCTGTGGTATTAGTTCTATACGCATAGTACTACGTTCATCCCTTTCCCGGATCATGTGCCCCGCAATAGGAATTACTATAAAGAACATGCCGAATATAGCCCATGCGGGTACATTATGCTGTACTGAATTGATGAGTTTGGCTGAAGCAAAACGGTTACCTAATTGCTCCTCGTGTATGCCTATGCCCTGGAATATCTTTTTAAAGTCGGCAGTCTCACTGGTGTCTACATCCATTTTGCCCATTCTCGAAAGACGTTTCACCAATATATTGCTGCAGGAATAAGTAACATATTTATCCAGTGCAAAACTGATAGACATGCGAAAAGTAGGTTTCGAGACCGGGTCGAAGTACATACGCACATAAGATGTGTCGCGGATGTCGCGAGTGGGGAAGGCAGCCATGCCCAGTTTGCCGGCTATGCTGTTAGCTATATGATTAGCGGCATTTACTACCTCGGCTGTAGCGCCTTTGGGTATAACAATGCCAACCCTGTATTGGCCATCTGCCAGTAGTTCCTGCAGTTTTGCATCCGTCAGTGGTTTCCCATCCAGGCTGTCTATTACTTTAAAGTTCTTACTCTGCTTCAATCCCGAAGTGATCTCTTCAGCAAGGCTGCCATGGTCATTGTCAGCAAGCAGCAATTCGAAACGCAGTTCCTGGTAATCCTTAAAAGGAGCATCCTGTACCAGGGCCATCACAACGATAAGCAAAGCCGGCATAAGGAACAGCAGCATAAGACCGCCCACATCGCGGCGCATCAGTATCCATTCCTTTATTATCGTTGCAAATATTTTTTTCATGTCTTCCCTAGTCTCTTAAAGAATGCCCGGTATAATGCAGGAATACATCTTCCAGCTTTTTACAGTCGACAGTATTTGCTACTAATTCTCTGGGGCTGCCACTTATCACAAATTTTCCTTCATCTACTATTACCACTTCATCGCATATCTGTTCAGCCTCTTCCATGTAATGCGATGTGTATAATATGGTATGGCCTTGTTGCTTATATTCTTTCAGAAAATCAAGTATCAATGTTCTTGATTGTACGTCAACACCTGCAGTTGGTTCATCCAAAATGACCATCTCAGGCTCATGCAGTAGTGAAGCAATAATATTTGCACGGCGTTTCATACCCCCGCTATAACGGCCTACACGTTTATCAGCATGCTTGTCAAGTCCCAGCCGGTCTAACAAGTTCTGTGCTCTTTTATTAATGGTGTTTTCATCTAGTCCATATAAACGGCCTATATACCTGAAGTTTTCCCAGGCGGTAAGATTGGAAAATAGCGCTATTTGTTGCGGTACTACGCCTATTTGGCTCCGTATATATATCTTATCTGTCGTGCAATCTCTGCCAAAAACTTTAGCTGTTCCCGAATCAGGCGAAACCAGTCCGCACAGTATATTTATGCATGTAGATTTACCAGCACCATTTGGCCCCAGCAAGCCTACACTGGTGTTTTTTTGTATAGAAAGAGAAAGCCCATCCAGTGCAGGTGCCCATGCACCTTTATAGAACTTTTTCAGTTCCTTTATCTCGATGGCATATGACATCATCCTTAATTAAAAACCAGGTTGTTTATTAGTTTCTCCGGCAATGCAGGCAACATATGACGTGGTATAAGGAAAGATGTCAGTTCAGCCATCTCTTTAAATATATAATGAGAATCGGCTGCTCCTTTCAGGTATTCAGCTCCCGAACTGCCGCCGGTGCCTACACGTTTGCCGATAGTGCGCTGCACCATATGTATATGCCTGTGGCGCCACATAGATAAGAGCTCGTCTATTTCCAGCAGGCCACTCACCAGTTCGTAAGGAAGGTGCAGCAGGGGATAGTCGCGGTATAGCATGATAAACAAGGCGGCGCGATTGGCATCGGCACTGAATGCACGTCCTTCAGGATATTCAGCATCATTCATGAAAAGCTTGTCGAAAGTCTCCAGGTTCTTCATTTCTGATTCCTGTAGACTTTCAGCATACGCTTCACGGTATTGTTTCCAGAAATTGTTATCGCCTTCACCCCAGTAAGGTGCTTTTGTGAAAGGCATGCGCGCCAGCCATTTATTAAGGAGTACCAGTAAAGATTCCTGGTTTTCAGCTTCTTTTACCCTGTCTATATCTTTTTGGTTTAGCTGAGACAAGTAGTAGTTTTGGCCATGACGCTGCGTATACGTAAGCCCCAATGTGGCTTCAACCATTTTAAATTGTATGCTTTGGAAGCCTGAAGCAGGTCGCAGCAGGTCGCGGAAATCAAGAAAGTCAAGTGGTGTCATTGTTTCCAGCACACCCATTTGCATTACAGCTACGTCCAGTATACGGCACACACGGTTCATGCGGTGTACGGCATTATATATATCGGGAGAGCTGTTTGGAATATTCGTTTGCCGGAAAATATCGCGGATAAGGTTCAGTTCATGTAATATCTGCTTGAACCAAAGCTCGTAAGCCTGGTGGATAATAATGAATAGCATTTCGTCATCAGCACGAATGCCCTCCTTTCCGCTTTCCGGTGTTTGGGCATTCAATATCTTATCTAACTGCAGGTATTCGCTGTAATAAACGGGAGGCCTTTCTTTCTTTTCCATGCCACGAAGATAGTAACTACTTACTTATCTTACCAATGCGTATGAACAAAGGGAAAGTCACTGTTTTTTGAGTGCCGGTTTCCCAATATGCTTCCAGTTCTTTCTCTATAAGCAGCACGGGGTTGATACCGTTATGCGAAATATAATGCTGTACGCTCGACCAGGAACTAAGGTATCCCAGCAGCTGATCCAGCGTCCATTCCGCTTTTATTTCAAAACGAGGTGCTGCGATCTCGTCAAACGGGAAAAGGATGGTTTTGTATTCACTATCCACATATTTCCTTTCAGCATCCCAAAAAGACCCTACTTTATGATGGTAGAAATCTTTGATGATACTGTCGATCTGCGGATTGACCTTTACCAGGTTATACCCCCAGGCTGCTATTATGCCGCCATCTTTGGCCAGCCTTGTAGCTTCCTTATAAAATGGTATGGGATCAAACCAATGCAGGGCCTGTGCTGCAGTTATCAGGTCGAACGTGTTAGCAGAAAAGGAGGTGAGCTCCGCCCGTTCCGTTTTGTAAATTATATTATCTTTTTTAGGCGCGTGTTCCAATTGTTCGGCGCTTATATCGGTGCCGTATACTTTTTTGAACTTACGACTCAATACTTCAGCAACCTGGCCATTACCGGTACCGCAATCCCATGCCGTATCGAAATTGGTTACGTGGCTGAAAATAAAATCATACAACGCTGCAGGATACGTAGGTCTGAAAACGGCATACGTATCCGCCTGGCTTGAAAAATTATCCCTTGGGGCCTTCATTAGCTATGAAAGTTTAAATGATATGGCGAAAAAGTTATAGCCCCTCTATGTCTCTCTATATGAATAGATATATTAATGCAAAACTAAGCATTTATACCAGTAGATTTCTTCTTTTTGGCTGAAGTACGGAAAAATATGCAACACAATACCAGAAGGGGTAAAATAAAGCGATTGGCAGAAGAAACCTCTCCTGTGAAAGAATATACCTGAGACCATACATACATTGGAGAAACCAGCAGTGTGATAACAAGTAAGAGCATGTCGGTAGCGCGTGTTTTCATGTGTTTTGATTTTTTGTTTTCAAATGATAATGCAAAGATGAATTTGCAAAACAGCCTGGCAAAAAAAATAGTTAACGTTAACGCTGCGTTTTAAATTAGTTAACTACTGTTTTGAAAACGATTAACCACCGCTTAAGAAATGCCAGCTGTTTAGATAAACAGGGGCTCTTTATCCTCTGTTTCTGTTACAGGGTTTGTTTTCGATAAGATGTACAGGATGCAATAGGGTAGCGGGCTTCCGGCGAAAAGGCGTATAGTGCTTATGTTGTCCAACACCACAGTCGGTAACGGTTGTACTATATTCAATAACCCTGTGGCCAATACGGCAGCTCCACAAACAGCGTAAATCATCAACCAGGTATTACGCATCCATGCAGGGCGCCTGTTTTTCCATCCCCAGTAGCCGGTAATAGCAATAATGGCTAAAATGGTTATATGCCCTGCCTGCCGTTCTATAGGTGCCAGTTCCTGTGCATAGCCTTCAGTGAAAAACTGGTAGTCCATACAGCATAACGCCGTAATGAACAGCAGCGGCAATAGTGCAGATCTAGTTTTTTGCATGGTGATTATTTTTTCGGGTATACAAGATCCATCCTCCGAAAACAAAACCGTACACAACCAGCTTGAAAGCATAATGATGCGCAAAGTCTGTCAGCGGATGGTTGTTATGATACATATAGGCCAGCAATGCGCAACGCAGCACATTCAGGAGATATATTATTACTGTTCCTGGTAAAGCATATGCAATCAGCTTACCAATTCTTGCAGGGAAACATAGCAGGAAGCCCAGGTACAAAACTATCAGCTCCAGCCCGTTACATTGCGGCGCAATATTGATGCTGCGGATGCCATCTATATATATACCGTTGGTCTCGTAGCTAATTGTATTGCCAAGCTGGGCCAGCAAATAGCCCGTGCCGTGTTGTACAGCGTAGGTAAGTTGGGTGTCAGGTATTCCCAGTGGCTTTAAGATAAGCAGGTATAGCAGGTTCCAGCCCCCAACAAGCAGGATAGCGCGAAACAGGAATATGCGCGCTTTCGCGGGCATATTCCTTGTCAGTCGGCGAAATGATTTAGGTGTGGCTATGTGCATGGCTGAAGATTTAAGCCTGTTTAGCAGTTTTTTTCCTCATCAGCCTTTTAGCTCCAATACCCGCGCCGGCAGCTATTAGCAAGCTTAAACCACCATCAAGGGGTACGTCACAGTCATGGTCATGGCTTCCCCAGCTGCTACCGAACTGGCTGCTGGTGCCACCGGTGCCCGAAGTGCCTGTGCCGGTACTACTGCTGCCGGTAATGCTGTACGGGGTATAACTGTAAGGTTGGGGTGTTTGCGCGTTAGCAATAAATGAAAGACTGGTAAATGCTGCTAACATCAGCAAGTTGGCGTGTTTTTTCATGGTAGTTTTTTGTTTTTGAAGCACAAATATGCACCACGCATTTCAACTATGCCCAATTCCCCGCTTGGTTTAACGAAGCGTTTGTATGTGCTTAACCAAGCGATAAGAAATAAAAAAAGCCGCAATTTATATGCGGCTTTAACACTGTTTATTATCGTTTTTAGATCAGCTCTTTCAGTTTTTCTATTACAGTATCTACTTCTTCCCGCGTATTGTGGCGGCAGAAGGAGAAACGGATAGGTACGATCTCTGTACTATGACCGTTATGTAATGCTTTGATTACATGGCTTATAGAGCTGGCGCCGCTGCTGCAGGCGCTGCCACCGCTTACACAAATACCGGCCATGTCTAGGTTGAAAAGCAGCATATCTGATTTGTCTGTCTTCGGAAATGCCACGTTCAGTACAGTATATAAGCAGTCACCTTCACAATCTCCATTGAAAGAAACGCCTTCAAAGGTTTCGGCAAGGCGCGTATTCATATATTTTTTAAGGTCCCTGATATAGCTGCTATCCTGTTCAAAACGGGAAGTAGCCAGTTCCAGTGCTTTGGCAAAACCAACAATACCATACATGTTTTCAGTACCGGCGCGCATATTGCGTTCCTGGGCACCACCATTTATCATTGGGTTTATCTTTACGCTCTCATTGATATATAAAATACCCACGCCTTTAGGACCGTGGAATTTATGCCCAGCAGCGCTGGCAAAATGTACATTTAAATCTTTCAGGTTTATGGGGTAGTGACCGATGGTCTGAACCATGTCACAATGGAAGATAGCATCATGTTTTTTGCACAGTTCCCCTACAGCTTTTACATCCAGCAGGTTGCCTATTTCGTTATTGGCATGCATAAGGGTTACCAGTGTTTTGCCCTTATTGGCCGCAAGTAATGCTTCAAGGTTAACAAGGTCTACATGCCCGTTGGGCAGCAGTTTTACAAAATCAAGGGTAGCCTGGCCGTTTTTTGCCAGTTGTTCCACCGTATGCAGGGTAGCATGGTGTTCTATAGGGGATGTAATGATATGCTTACAGCCCAGGTCGCGTACTGCAGCGTTAATAGCTGTATTGCTGCTTTCTGTACCGCCGGAGGTGAAAAATATCTCTCCCGGTGCACAGTTAAGGATCTTTGCAACGGTTTTACGGGCGCTTTCTATACCCATCTTGGTCTCACGGCCATAAGAATATATGGATGAAGGATTACCAAACTTTTCAGTCAGGTATGGCATCATGGCATCCAGCACTTCCGGGTCCAGGGCAGTCGTAGCTGCATTGTCAAAATAGATACGGCGCATTCTTAAATATTTAAAGCGTTTGCAAAGTTACTTAAAATAGAAATTTCATACAATTATATGCGTCAGCTGCGCAACATCATTTTGTGCGTATCTTTCGGGCTTATAGGTAGTGTATATGAGTAATTTTTTGCCTAAGATAAGTAAAGCAGTACTGGAGGCCCAGACCGGCCCTGGGAAGGAAGATGCCTTGTATGACCTGCTGGCACAGCCATTGCACGAAGAATTGTACAAAAGGAAGGATTTTGATTTTCTCGATGACCTTTCCGAAGGGCAACAATTAATGCTTTCTTATGACTATGTAAGAATGCAGGTATTGCAGGGCGGGTTTATACAACTGATAGAAAACGGCTACATAGGCCTGCTGCCGGATATGCCTGAATGGCTCAATAAGATAGGTGCTCCCGAAATGGCAAAGATAATAGACGATGTACTGAAGGTATATGTACTGAATAAGGATATACTCGGCAAAACAAAAACCGTGGAAGATTTTGCCTTGCTGTATGAAGAGCTAAAGGAGTTTGAAGCCATTGACGAAAGTTTCCGCCAGCTGAATGATGATACCAATCGTAAGATACTCGACTATGCTACCGCGCATATAGACGAGTTTGCAAAGCTGGTATAGCTTATTTGGTACCCTTCTTGAATTTATACAGGCAGAACATTTCATATTCAAATATGGTTGGCTCCTGGGTATAGTAAATTAGATCAAGTTGTTGTGCAAGTTCCTGTTTTATAGGGCGGTTAAAGAGTATAAGTACATTGTCCAGTTGGCCGCTGAATTTGTCGTGGATCGTTTTAATGTAATATTCGTCGGGTAAAGCCCAGGTCTTTTTCAGGTAAAAAGAATCATTGACATAGTGTGTGCGGAACTGTCCGAATTCGGGATAGAACATTTTTTTGTCTTTGTCCAGGTAAGGGAGGATGGTACAGGCATAAGCAGCAGGATAGCCTGTAAGTATATATCCCTGCATGTTGCGGCTCTTAATAAAGTCAGCTACATTTCTTGAATCTGAATAATCACGTTCCACATCCATCATATATTTGGTCCCGGTGTATTGCAGTTGCAGCACCACTATACCTGCCAGTATCCATATGCCATATTTTATAAGCTGGGGCCATTTTGTTTTTATATTCCAGGGGTCATCATTATAGAAACCCGCTAGGGCATAACCAACATATATTACGGTAAGTAATAGCCCGCAATGCCTTACGCCGCCAATAAATTTATATCCTAAGATATACAGGATACCGGCTAATCCCCCCAATACCATTAGCAAAGACTTGGTACGCGTTGCCAACGGTATTAAAAGTGCAATAAGGAGAATGGTGCCCAGGTCTGTATCCATATTCAGCAGCAGGCCAAAGCTTACCGTCAGGAACATTTCCTTGGAATGGTCTATCAGTTCGGCATCAAAAATATTGGCAGAGTCGCGCATCACGATGTATGGGATGAGGTACAAGCCAAAGGCACACATGATGGTGAAAGCGGCTATCACCTTGCCCTGCAGTTTTTTATATTGTAAAGCATCGAGCAGGTAAATACCGGTAAGCGATGCCGCAAAGGCAAACATCAGCATATGAGTATTAAATAGCCCCGCTACACACAGTGCAAACAGTATAGGTTTATCAAAACGCTTTGGGTATAGCGCTATTATGGCACTGGTCAAACAAACAATAGTGCAGTAGCTGCGTGCAAAAACCGAGTATTCATACAAAAAGAAATAGTTAAAAGGTATCAGCACTTTCAATATCCAGGGCGCATTGCTGCGGAATAGCAATAAATACATACCTGCCATTACCAAAGCTGCTGATATCCAGTTTTGAATCATATAAGGCAGTCCCATTTTTACAAAAGGGAATATAGTGAGGTACCACAATGGGGGGTGACCTTCAGCCGGCAGGCCTTTGAACAATACTGCAAGACTATTGTCCCGTACCATTAGGTAAGACTGGGCTTCATCTCTCCAGGGCTCGTGAACCGTAACGCCGTACGCTACTAAAATGGCATATAGCCCGAACACAACCCATAACGTTTTTTCCTGCCAGGTGAGTTTGCTGAAGTTCATAAGGTAAATGAATGGATTATTTTACGTTCGGTTTATATTTGTAAATATAAAAAGCCTCTTCCCAGTGCAGTACAGGTTCTTCTGTTTTATAAATAAGGTCCAGGTATTTTTCTGATTGAGGCTGTACCGGATAGTTGAGTAACAATACAACTTTGCTCAAGTCCTTAAAATTATCGTGCGATACTTTTACCGCATAATCTACCGGGTAGGCCCATATTTCCTTCATAAAGCAGGAGTCATAAACATAGAAGCTCCCGTAACGCTGACATTCAGCGTAGTAGAATTTACTGCCTTTGGGCATGTAAGGCAGAACTGACAATACGCTGGTGGCTTCGTAGCCTACAATAGTCTCCTGTTTATCTTTTCGGTTCATCAGGAATTCGGCAGCGTCCTTAGCGTCACTGTTCAGCGTGGTGATGTCGTCGCTGTATTTCTTCAGGGTAGCGGGAAGTTGTACAACCACTGCTGCGCACAGTCCCCATATTCCAAACTTTGCAAGGTCTTGCTGTATGCTCTTTAAGCCATTCAGCGCATCATCTTTATAATAGATTGCAATGCCATAGGCACCGAAAAAAATAATAAATAGCACTCCGTGATGGCGTATTGTAGTCGCGTATCTGAACGAGATAATATAGAGTGCGCCGGCAAGCCCCATGACCAGGAGCATAAGCGGTTTGGTTCTTTGAGCCAATAATATGATCAGCGCTATGAACAATAAAAGAAACACAGGATTGCCCGTAAGACTGATCCCATTTGTAATTGCTGTTTTAGCCAGGCCGGCATGGTCTGTTATTTTGGTTTGGTAAAAACGTACCATGCTGCTCATAAACAGGTAGGGAATAAGGTAAAGTCCGCCTATACACATAAGAACGAAACTGCCCAGCACGCTACTATTAAGCTTTTTTTGCTGCATGCCATCCCATAAAAACAGCATCATAATGCCGAATGCAAATGTGAATACGAGTACATGCGAATTGTATAAACCGACTACACATAGCGCAAATAACCAGGGCTTTTCAAAACGCTTTTCGTAGAGTGCTATTATTGCAGTGATAAAGAATACGTAGAAGCAATAGTTACGGCCCACAATAGCATATTCATAGAAGAAGAAATAGCTGAATGGCAGTGCCAGTTTCAGTAAAGGGTTCACCTTTGTTTTGAAAAGCAGCAGGTATACAGCAGCTATCATTACGCTGCCTGATATAAAATCAAGTATGTGGTGTGGAGCACCTGCCTGGGCAAAAGGATAGAGTATGAGATACCATAGCGGCGGGTGCCCTTCAGCGGGCAGTGTTTTGAATATACCGGCAATAGTGTTGTCGCGGGCTATAAGCCATGCCTGCGCCTCATCTCCCCATGGCTCATGGTTAATGACGCCAAACAGTACCGCAAGATTATAGAGCGCAAAAACGATCCAATAAACATTCCTGTTTTTTTCTTCGTTCAGGATGGCAGTCATAGTATTTAATGTGAAGGATTTTTGAATGTATAGATAAAATAGATCTCGTCCTGCTTAATAGGCTGTTCCTGTGTACTATAAAGCAGGTCCATACGGTTTGCCCACACAGGCGATAATGGACTATTGAAAACGAATAATAACTTATCGGTTTTGCTTTTAAAGTTATTATAGGCAATATCCACATAGCTGTCGGCCGTATTACCCCAGTTGCCTTTGGTAAAACAGGTATCGAAAACGTAGTAGGACCCGAAACGCTGGCATTCTACATAGTAGAGCTCTTTATGGTCTTGCAGGTAGGGGAGTAAAGCACTGGTAGCCCATGCTGATTGCCCGACTATAATATTATTTTCAAGATGGTGTTCTTTAATATAAGATGCCGCGTTTTGTGAGTCTGAATAGATTTGTTCATTATCCAGCAGGTAATTTTCGATGGCCGGCTTTATCTGTAATACAGCCATCAGGGCAAAAAGCAGGTAACTATATTTTGCTATAATGAATTTCCCGGCAGGTATTATGTTCCAGCTATCCTCTTGGTAGAAATCGTAAAGCCCATAAACACCTGCGATGATGATGAACGCTACACCGCCATGTCTTATATCGCCAGGGAAGATATACCCTATAATATATACTACGGCTGCAAGTCCACCTGTCAAAAGGAGGAAGGGCTTTGTACGGGTTGCTAAAGTGATACACATCAGCCCAAGCAGTATTATGGCCAGGTCTCCATTATTGCCCGCCAGCAAACCCAGCGCCAGCGTGCGTTTGATAATGCCGAAATGGTCTTGCAGGTAAGGGTGGAATGCGCCTGTTACTTTACTGGAACCCATATAAGGTATCAGGTATAGTCCCCCAATTACCATAAATGCGAATGCCGCTATTATGGATGTATTTATCTTCTTCTGCTGCACGGCATCCAACAGGTATATACAGGCCAGCGTAAAGCAAAAGGAAAAAATGAGCATATGCGTATTGAACATAGCGACAACACAAAGTGCAAATAGCCAGGGCTTTTCAAAGCGCTGCGGGTAAAGCGTTAAAATGGCACTCATCAAAAATACCAGTACACAGTAGCTACGGCCCACTAACGCATATTCAAAAAGGAATAGATAGGTGAAAGGCAGTATTAGTTTTAGGAGTATCGGCAGCTTCGAGCGAAAGAGCAGCAGGTAAATGCCCGCTATCATAAAGGCAGCCGATAAGATATTTTGTATCACATAGGGTGCACCGAGCTTGGCAAAAGGAAACAGTATAAGGTACCAGGTGGGCGGGTGCCCTTCTGAAGGTAGTTTTTTGAACAACCCTGCCAGATCCAGGTTCTTAACCACCAGCCATGATTGAGCCTCGTCGCGCCATGGCTCGTGGTTGGTCATGCCATAAATAACCAGTAAGGCATAGAGAATAAATACCGGCCACAAAAGTTTTGGCAGCCAGTTGCCAATAGGGGGCTTTGTGGTTGCCGGAGGCGTAGCAGGAGAAGGTTTTGGTTTTAGCGGTTGAGGATTTTGCCTGGGGTGTTTTTTTGCCATTCCTGTGGTGAATAAGAAAGGTAAATATGCCTAAAAAAGGCGGATTTTCACAGGTCTTGTTAAAGCCTTCTCAAAATACAAAGTAAGTATTGCAATCATCTTCATAAAAACCCTTATTTCTTCGTACCTTTGCACCCTCAAAAAACCGGTATTCGCGGTTTTATTATATCCCGAATTTTAACTTTTTAAATATATCAATGCTTTCAGTTTCTAATTTATCGCTTCGCTACGGCAAGCGCGTGTTGTTTGAAGATGTAAATATCCGTTTTACCGAAGGTAACTGCTATGGTATCATAGGTGCTAATGGTGCGGGTAAATCTACTTTCCTGAAGATACTTTCGGGCGAGATAGACCCTACCACGGGTAAAGTGGAAATAGGTAAAGATCAGCGTATGAGCGTGTTAAAACAGAACCACTATGCTTACGATGAATTTACTGTATTGGAAACAGTTATCATGGGTAATGATAAGTTGTATGATGTAATGAAGCAAAAAGATGCCATTTATGCCAAGGAAGATTTTTCGGAAGAAGATGGCTTAAAAGCCGGCGAACTGGAAGGCCTTTTTGCAGAAATGGATGGCTGGAATGCGGAAAGTGATGCAGCTACTTTATTGAGCAACCTGGGTATAAAAGAAGAATTTCATGGCCGCCTCGTAAAAGAGCTGGATGGTAACCAGAAAGTACGCGTGCTCCTGGCACAGGCTATTTTTGGTAACCCGGATATCCTGCTGCTCGATGAGCCTACCAATGATCTTGACCTCGAAACTATAGCATGGTTGGAAAATTTCCTGGCGGACTATGATAAGATCGTATTGGTAGTATCGCACGATCGTCACTTCTTAGATGCTGTGTGTACACACGTTGCTGACATAGATTTTGGTAAGATCACCATATTTACCGGTAACTATACATTCTGGTACGAATCAAGCCAGCTTTTGCTGAAACAAAGGACGGATGCTAATAAGAAAGCGGAAGATAAGATTGCTGAATTAAAAGAGTTCATCGCGCGCTTCTCTGCCAACGCTTCTAAGTCCAAGCAGGCTACCAGCCGTAAAAAAGCTTTGGATAAGATAAAGCTGGAAGATATGACCGCTTCTACCCGTAAATACCCAGCTATCCTCTTTAATGTGCAGGTGCGTGATGCAGGAGACCAGATACTTGAAGTAAAGGGCCTTAGCAAAACACTGAATGGCGAAGTGATGTTCAAAGACATTAGCTTCGACCTGAAACGCGGGCAGAAAATAGCTGTAGTTTCGGAAAATGGCCTGGCCACAACCGCCTTCTACAAAATACTGGCCGGCGAGGATACCGATTTCCAGGGAAGCTTTAAATGGGGTATTACAGTTACCACCACTTACCTGCCAAATGACAATACCCAGTATTTCGAGAAAAAAGATCTGAACCTGATAGACTGGCTGCGCCAGTTCTCTGAAGAAAAAGACGAAACTTTCATCCGCGGTTTCCTTGGCCGTATGCTGTTCAGCGGTGAAGAAACGCTGAAACAGTGCTCGGTATTGAGCGGTGGTGAGAAAATGCGCTGTATGATTAGCCGCATGATGATGCTGAAAGGTAACGTGCTGATGCTGGACGAACCTACCAACCACCTTGACCTGGAAAGTATTACTGCACTGAACAATGGTATGAAGGATTTTAAAGGTACCATCCTGTTCACTACCCGGGATCATGAACTGGCACAGACAGTAGCAGACCGTATACTGGAAATAACGCCAGGCGGACTGATAGACCGCGAAATGAGCTTTGATGAATACCGTAAAGATGAGCGCGTAAAGAACCTGCGTGCTGAGATGTATGGTGTGCCTGCATAAAATACTGATGATAAAAGCCCCTGGTAACAGGGGCTTTCTTTTTGGCTTAACTGTTTTAGGATTATAGCTTTAACTGATATACCCTTTTTAGTATTTAGCCATTAAAAATTACCTTTGCATCCTCAATAGAACGTCCAGAAAATAATATATATGCATAACGCTTATTTCAATTTCGATCTTCCTAAGAATGAACCGGTATTGAGTTATGGTCCCGGTACCAACGAACGCAAAGCACTGAAGCAGGCGATAGCCGACCTGAAAAGCCAAACGCGCGACATTCCGATGTATATCAACGGGAGAGAAGTGCGTAGCGGCGATAAAAAAGAAATACGTCCGCCACACGAAACCGCCCATTTATTGGGACATTTTCATGCAGGTACCGGCGAACATGTAAAGCAAGCTATTGATGCGGCTATGGCTGCCCGTAAAAACTGGGCTGCTATGACATGGGAGCACCGTGCTGCTATATTTATGAAAGCGGCGGAATTGCTGGCTACCAAATATCGTTTTAAAATGAACGCGGCTACTATGCTGGGTCAAAGCAAGAATGCTTTCCAGGCAGAAATAGACAGCGCTTGCGAACTGATAGATTTCCTTCGTTTCAATGTACACTTCCTGACTGATATATACAGGCAACAACCTGTTTCACCACAAGGTATTCACAACCGTATGGAATACCGTCCGCTGGAAGGTTTTATCCTGGCGGTTACCCCATTCAACTTTAGTGCTATTGGTGGTAACCTGCCAACTGCCCCGGCTATGTGTGGTAATGTGGTAGTTTGGAAGCCTGCTAATACACAGATATACAGCGCCAGTGTATTTATGGAAATATTGATGGAGGCCGGGTTACCTGCAGGTGTTATCAACCTGGTTTACCCTCCGGGCCCTGTAGTGGGTGATATATGCTATGAGCACCCCGATTTTGCAGGTGTACACTTTACCGGCTCTACAGGCGTGTTCCAAAGTATGTGGAAGAGCATAGGCAATAATATTGCTAAATACAAAGCTTATCCGCGTATAGTAGGGGAGACAGGCGGTAAGGATTATGTTATGGTGCACCCTAGTGCAGATGTAGATGCAGTAGTGGCAGGCCTTGCCCGCGGTGCATTCGAATACCAGGGACAAAAATGTTCTGCTGCCAGCCGTGCTTATCTGCCAAGCAATCTTGCAGAAGAAATAAAGACCAAATTGGTTGCTGAACTAAAGACCATGAAAATGGGACCGGTAGATGATTTTACGAATTTCATCAATGCCGTGATAGACGAAAAATCTTTCGACAACCTGGCAAAATATATAGATGGCGTAAAGAATAGCAATGGCAAAGCATCTATCCTCACCGGCGGTAATTACGATAAGTCAAAAGGATGGTTCATTGAGCCTACAGTGATAGAAGCTAATACACCTGATTATGTAACGATGTGTGAAGAGTTGTTCGGCCCGGTGCTGACTATCTATACTTACGAAGCTGACCAATGGGAAAGCATACTGGAAACAGTAGACAAGACCAGTGGTTATGCATTGACGGGCGCTATATTTGCGCAAGACCGTTATGCCATAGAAACAATGACCGCTAAACTGGTAGACAGCGCGGGTAACTTCTACATTAATGATAAGCCAACTGGTGCTGTAGTTGGTCAGCAACCATTTGGTGGTGCACGTGCATCCGGTACTAACGATAAGGCGGGTTCTCAGCTGAACCTCTATCGCTGGTTAAGTGCCAGGACGATCAAAGAAACACAGGTATTGGTAACCGATTACAGGTACCCATTCCACCAGGCAGATTAATTCAGAAGCCAAAGTCAATAAAAAAGCCCTTAGTATTTACTAAGGGCTTTTTATTTAAGCGTTTTGCGACGCGATATAATTAACTTTTGCCTGTTTGTAAAGCAGGTTCCATGATTTACTGCATTGCGGTTTTACCCAGTCATAACCAATAGCCTCCCATTCTTTTTCAAAATCATGTAAGCCCAATACTTTAATAAGTTCGTGGCCAGCTACAAAATAATCCTGCCGGTATTGCAGCAGGTAGCCACCTTCAATTATATGATGGGCTTTTGCCTGGTTGTAATTAGTGAACCAGGTATTTATAAATCCGGCGCAGCCTTTAGTGTACAGGCAATCTTCCTGTATCACTTGCTCGCGTAGTGCATTCCAGTTATCATGGCCATTTTCTAAGGCTAGCACCGCATAGGCATGTTTCAACCTGAAGAAGTCCCTATCGTTCAGTATTCTTTCTGCAGTACTGTATTGCAGAAACGGTAATTTTAAAAAACGTTCTGCAGCTTTATGGTGCGTACCGGGGTCTTCGGCATTGAAATCTTTGAGCAGAAGCGCAGCTCTTATTTTATGCTCACGCAGCCGGTTGGTTTGTATTATGTTCATTATAACTTCTTTTATCGCCGGCTCCCACTGTGCGGCAGAAATTAAAATAAACCTTACCTAAAATAGATAACGAAACAGGTGAATTCATCTTTTGTGGGAGGGCGGCCTGTAACAACCCTTTGTAAAATTATCAATTAGTAACTGCTATAACAAAACAGCAGTAATTTTTATACCTGTACGGTCTTCCATTTGCCCTGCCTGAATATCAATATAGCTACAATAGCTATAGCGCTTTCGGCAACAGGTATGGCTATAAATACGCCTGAAGGGCCCATGTTGACAACCTTGGCCAACACATAAGCCAGCGGTATCTGGAAGGCCCAGAAACCGAACAGGTTGATAATAGTTGGTGTCCTGGTATCGCCGGCACCGTTAAAGGATTGAGAAATGACCATCCCGTAACCATAGAAAGCATAGCCAACACTTATAAAACGAAGGCATTGCACGCCATAGTTTATCACTTGTACATCTTGCGTAAATAAGCGCATGATAGCTTCTGCCCCCGCAAAAAATATTATTGCAACAGAAAGCAGGAATACCATATTATAAAACGCTGTTTTCCATACAGAGCGTTCTGCACGTTCCGGTTGTTTTGCACCAAGGTTTTGGCCTACCAATGTTGCAGCCGCATTGGCCATACCCCATGCGGGCATTATGGCGAAAATGATAACTCTGATCCCTATGGTATATCCTGCAAGCGCATCGCTGCCAAAGCCGGAGAGGATCCTTACAAGGAATATCCAGCTGGCTGAAGCTATTAGAAACTGGGCTGTACCGCCCGATGCTATTTTCAGCAATCCGCCCATTACAGGCAAGTCAATACCCATATGTTTGCGCAGTATGCGTATAATGCCTTTGCCATTGAACAAATGATACAACTGGTAGCATACACCGATACCACGACCTATAGTAGTAGCCATAGCAGCACCCTTTAGACCGAAAGCCGGTATAGGTCCTAAACCATTAATGAGGGTAGGGCATAAGATGATGTTCAGTATATTGGCTATCCATAGCGAACGCATAGCAATCGTAGCATCGCCCGCACCCCTGAATACCCCGTTGATAAGAAAGAGCATCATGATGACTATGTTGCCACCCATCAATATCTGCGTATAATGGTAATTATTATTTACCAGTGCATCGCTGCCGCCCATAGCATGCAGCAGATCTTTTGCAAAGAAGATACCGATGGCACTTATCACTATACTGAAAAACAGGCCGGCGTATAAAGCCTGCATGCCCGCATGCGCAGCCCCATCTATATTCTTTTCACCAACACGGCGTGCTACCATGGCAGTTGCACCCATGCCCAGGCCCATTGCTATAGAATAGATGAGTGTAAGCATTGATTCTGTTAACCCTACGGTAGCCACGGCGTCTACACCCAGTTTGCTAACAAAGAAAACGTCTACTACTGCAAAAACAGATTCCATGACCATTTCCAGGATCATGGGTACAGATAGCATAAATATGGCGCGGTTAATGCTGCCGCTGGTATACTCTTGTTCGCTGCCCGAAAGCGCTTCACGAAACAGCTTGAAAATATTTATGGCACGCGACGAATGTTCACGTTGAGACATGTAAAAAGTGATTGTGGTGGTTAATAAAATATATAAACAGGTAGATGCACGCGTGTATCACGCGTTAGCAGATCTTTGTGTAGAACGTCCGGTGCATGTAGCCCGGACTAACTTAAATTACCATGGGCTGTAGATATTAGAAGCCAGCAAAAATAGGATTAATTTGTATTCGATTATTTTTTACTGAAATATTTTTTATTACTTAAGCGTCCGGAGACGTTTGTTATCCGGCTTAATATTGCCGTAACATTGCCGCAGTAGCTTTGCTGGGAACGAAAAAAATATTAGCGTTAGCATGTATTCTTTTTATTACTTTCTGCCGGCATAAGCCATTTGATGTATCGCCTGTTTTTGTTGAACAGAATGATTGTAATGGTATTGCCCCTTCTTTTAAAAACGATATTCAACCCATCCTAAAGACACACTGTGCAAAATCCGGTTGCCATGACGGTAATAGCATGCCGCATGATTTTTCAATTTATTCGGAGTTGAAACCTGAATTGGATGATAGTGCGGTATATTATTATGTGGTAAAAGATAAACAGCCCCAGGATACCCCCTTGAGCTATGAGGTGTACCATCAGCTTAAATGTTGGATCATAAATAATTACCCTGATAATTAGGGGTATTCACCGCTTTTTCAGGGTGTTTCACCGATTTGATCAATTAGAATACCGATTCTTTTTCGGTTGTGTTTAATAGCAGGTTTACCTTTGCACCTGTTAACACTACGTATATATGGCCAGACCAAATGCTAACAGCAACGGGAATATTGAAACAGAGATACCAAAAGTGAAGATCAGCAAGCAAAGCATTAAAGAAGGCCTGCTGATATTTAAATATGTAAAGCCATACATGGGCAAGTTTATAGGAGGGCTGATATTTATTGCTTTATCCAGCGCTACAACTATGGCTTTCCCTTACCTGCTAAAAAAGCTGATAGACAGTGCCCACGGCGTAAACCTGGGCGCTTTAAAGGCCGGACCGGGTACTATAGCATTAGTGATGATGGGCTTGCTGACCTTGCAAATGGTCATCTCTTTTATGCGGGTTTACCTGTTCACATCGGTGGGCGAACATGCACTTGCCGATATGCGCAAGGAAATATACAGGCGCATGATCATGATGCCGATGGACTTCTTTGCACAGAGAAGAGTGGGTGAGTTGTCCAGCCGTATCAGTTCTGATGTATCGCAAATACAGGATGCTGTAACCACAGTACTGGCAGAATTATTGCGAGGCTTTTTAACACTGCTCATAGGTATGGGCCTGATATTTTATATATCACCGCGCCTCACCCTGCTCATGCTGTCTGTGATACCGGTCATTGTTATTATAGCTGTCATATTCAGCAAACGTATAAGGAAGGTATCGCGTAATGCACAGGATAAACTGGCAGACTCCGGTACCATTGTCCAGGAAACATTGCAGGGTATCAGCAATGTAAAGGCGTTCAGCAATGAATGGTATGAAATAAACCGTTACACTAAAAGCATAAATGATGTGGTGAAAATGGCGGTTAAGAATGGCCAGTTCAGGGGCTTTTTCGTGTCTTTTCTTTTATTCAGTGTGTTTGGTGCTATTGTATTGGTAGTATGGTATGGTGCAGGCATGATGCAGCAAGGATTGTTGTCATTTGGTGATCTTACAGCATTCGTTGTATATACAGCATTTGTTGGTGGTACTATGGCGGGCTTTGCCGACCTGTATAGCCAGCTGCAAAAAACACTAGGTGCCACCCAGCGGGTACGCGAACTATTGAAAGAGGAAACGGAGAATGTAGCAGTTGCAGAAGTAGAGTTGGATGAAAAATTTCGCCTGCATGGGGCAGTAAATATGGAGCATATTGCGTTCAGTTACCCAAGTAGAAGAGAGATAAGCGTACTGAAGGATGTAAGCATACAGGCCCGCCCTGGTGAGCAGATAGCCATTGTAGGGCCAAGCGGGGCGGGTAAGAGTACGCTCGTCTCTATACTGTTGCGGTTTTACGAACCGTTGAACGGTAAATTGCTATTTGATGGGAAAGATGCTGCTGATATTCCATTGAGCCATTTGCGTAAGCAAATGGCACTGGTACCGCAGGACGTGTTATTGTTTGGCGGCAGCATCAAAGAAAATATAGCCTATGGCAGGCCGCATGCCACACAGGAAGAAATTGAAGCGGCTGCAAAAAAAGCTAATGCACACGATTTTATCAAAAGCTTCCCCGAAGGTTATGAAACAGTAGTAGGCGAGCGTGGCATTAAACTTTCAGGGGGGCAGCGTCAGCGTATAGCTATAGCCAGGGCTATCCTCAAAGACCCTGTTATTCTTATACTGGACGAAGCCACCAGTTCATTAGATTCTGAATCTGAATCTTTAGTGCAGGATGCACTGAATAATCTTATGAAAAATCGTACTTCTTTTGTTATTGCACACAGGCTGTCAACTATTCGCAATGCGGATAAAATAGTGGTGCTGGAGCATGGTGTTGTACGGGAAAGCGGTACCCATAAAGAGCTCATGGCTGTAGATGGCCTTTATAAAAGCCTTAATGCACTACAGTTTGAAGGCGTATAAAAGCTAGGAAATGACCTCAGGTGTGGGCTAATTATTAAAACTATCGCTGGGGGTAAGTATACCCGATGATGAGACCGTTGTGGCCGATGTTTGACTGGTTTTTGTCGTACTAGCCTTTTTAGTTTTCTGTGTTGTAGCGGGTGTTATAAACGGGAGCTTATTGTTTTCAATACGGTTTTTACGCATAAAGTATAAAATAGCGAAAAGGCCGAACGATAACAGCAATATGCTCAATATGCCGATATTCGGATTGAAGTCCTGTGTAAGTAATGAAAGGGTGATGATAAGTATGTTGGCAGTAAGCAATATGGTGACGGTGCGTGTATGCGTAAACCCAAGATCAAGTAAATAGTGATGCAGGTGGGTACGGTCTGCTTTAAACGGAGAGCCGCCTTTTATAGTACGTGTAGCAAACACGCGGAATGAATCGAACACCGGAACAAAAAGAATAGACAGGCATACAACTAATGCACTGGCAGGGCTGTGCACTATTTCTGCTATAGGTGCCGCTTCGTTGAATGAACGCACAAAAAGGATGCAGAGGCATGAAATAGTAAAACCGATAAGTAATGAACCAGTATCGCCCATGAATATTTTTGCCGGGGAAATATTATAGCGCAGGAAGCCGAGGATAGCTCCCATAAGGCTAAACGCAAGGCAGGCGCCACCTGCATTGCCTGAAGCCCCAAGACAAACACCCAACGAAAAAGTACATAATAATGCAATAGAACTGGCCAACCCATCTATGCCGTCAATAAGATTGAAAGCATTGGTAATGAATATAGTGCCGATAATACTGAATGCAATACTATAGGTTTTGGTAAGATCATATACCCCCAGTATACCATGCAGTGATGTAATGCGTATATCAGCAACAGCGGTAAGTATGGTGGCGGCCATAAATTGTGCCAGGAATTTTTTAGAAGGGCTAAGGCTTACCAGGTCATCCATAATGCCGGTAAGGAACAGTAGTAAAGATGCAGCGGTAATATAGTTCCATTGAGCGAACGTTACCGGCTGTATGAATAGGGCAGTAGTAGTAATGTAAGCAAAGAATATACCAATGCCACCCAGGTTAGGGACTATCCGTTGGTGCAGTTTGCGTTCATTATCCGGTAAGTCGAAAAGTTTTTTCTTGGCAGATATTTCTATGATTTGGGGTATAGATACCAGGCTGATTATAAGCGAACTTATAAAAGTAAGCAGATATAACAGATGTGGAGGTAAAGGTATCATATCATGGTAGGTGTGAACCCAAAGGTAAAGTTAAATCATATATTTAGCTTTTTGTACTTTATATGATTATTTCTTTTATGTTTTCTGTCAATACAGCAAAATAGCAGGGAAAGTTTAGGTTAAGTTTTTAAGCAACGATACTACCCTTGCGGCACTCTTACGGTCCCACATATAAGGTAGGTTTCCCCTTTTCCATTTGCCATCCTGTATTTTTCTTAGAGCGGTACTGATATTATCCCAATTCCAGCCAGTAAGTTCATTGGTACCGTTGACGGTTGTTTCGGGTTTATAAGTATTATTTAGCAGGGTAATGCAGGGTATGCGCATAAAAGTGGTTTCATCCTGCCAATGGCTATTATCTGTTATTGCGCCCATTGCATATTGCAATAAGTAATTGCTTTCATTGAAGGGTAGGTGCGGGCATAGAAATAGATGGCGCGCCTTAACACCGGTCAGCTCAATAGTTTTTAGTACTTGTGCAGTAGCCAGTATTACAATAGGTAGTTTTGCAATAGATGACAATAGGCATAGCAGTAATTCTTTCATTTGAGCAGTGGTAGTCTCTTCTGATATAGAAGCGACAAAATATTTCTGGGGTTGCAGCCTGTACCTGTTCCATATGGCCGGCTGCCGAAAGGCCGGCATTTGTTTATGAAATGTATCGATGAAGGTATTGCCCGCCAGGAATATTTTATTTTCAGCGATATGCTGCATCCGCAGATGCTCATTAGCATAATGAGATGTGGTAAAAAGGTAATCGGCAATAGAATCGATAAGCCTGTAGTTGATAGTGGCCGGTTCCTGGATGTTCAGTGGCGCTCCCGCTTCCAGGTGAGCTGTTTTTATATTGTGTTTAGCAGCAGTTATACAGCAGGCTAATGCTGCGGTGCTACCACCGGATACCAGTACCAGGTCAGGATTATGTACACCTAATATTTTTTCATAGCGCACCATAGTAGCCGCCATTACTGCCGATTCCGTATCCGGTTCTACCTCAAGTGTTATATCGGGTATGGGAATATTCAATTGTTTGAACAGCTCAACAAGATTGTATTGATGTTGTAGTTTACCGGTGTAAATAAGCCTGTAATCAAGTATTCCCTCGGTATCTTGCTTGCTGTCAATAATATTTATTACCGAAGCTATCTTTAGTACGTCTCTTTCAGATGCAACAATAATATCAATTAACATAAATAGCGTTATCAGGTGTTTGACTCAAATGCACGGGTAAATGCATATAGGTTAAATGCAGGCTGCTGCAATGCGTTAGCCAAAGCTTCAGACAATTTCCGCCGGTCAATATCTTTCATTCGCTTAGCCTGTATGATCTGCCAGCTCTTTTCTGTAAGCAGGTGCACGCGTTTGGCAGGCAGTTCATTATGTTCATGCAAATAGGTTTCAATAGCATCAGCAAGTTCTGTTATTCCTTGTTGTACGGTAGCTACCGTTTTTACAACGGGTATTTCTTTACCATCTGCTGCTTTTTCATGCGCCATGATGCGCAGGTTGCGGTACAATGTTTCCGCAGATTCACGGTCGGCTTTATTTACCACAAAGATGTTGGCTATTTCCATAATGCCGGCTTTTAAGGTCTGTACCTCATCTCCGGCTTCGGGTACTAAGGCTACAATAGTACAATCGGCAAGACCAGCAATTTCTACCTCACTTTGACCTACACCGACTGTTTCAACTATTACCAGGTCATAAGGTGCGTTTTTTACAAGGTCTGTTATCTCTATTATTTTAGGGTTTAGGCCACCAAGGGCACCGCGGGTAGCTAAAGAGCGTATATATACATTAGGGTTGGTATAAAAATCGCTCATACGTATGCGATCGCCCAATATAGCTCCGTAATTAAAAGGAGAAGAAGGGTCAACAGCGATTACCGCTATCTTTTTACCTGCATCTACCCAATGGTGCAGCAATGCATTGGTCAGGGTACTTTTACCTGCTCCCGGGGGGCCGGTTATACCTATAACACGCGCGGCCTGGGTATGACTGAGCTGCAGCAGCAGGTCTTCATAACCGGGCAGTTCGTTCTCCAGCAAAGTAATACCTCTTGCCAAAGCTTTTACATCACCGGTTTGTATCTCTGCCAGAAGTTGTTTTATATTGCCTTGCACTAAAAACTGGTTGTGTACGTTTTAAAGTTCAATAATAAGCCTTAGTGAGCAAAACTACTTCTGTAAATAATAACGTGTTGTTGAAAACTAATGTGGCGTTGTTTTCTGCAATAGGCATGCTGGTAGGATTATTGATATCCCGCAGCCTTTTGTCCTTTTTTATGATGGTGTTTGGGGTAATAGCTCTTTACGATATACATCCCCGGCGCTGGCTTAAGCATAAATTCTGGCTGTTGGGGCTTTGCTGGGTGGGCATATATATTATTTCATGGTTTTGGAGTGATGATACTGCTGCCTGGTACGAGCGGTGTACCGTAAAGCTGCCGGTACTGCTATTCCCGCTGGCATTTCATTTTTTACCTGCATTTACGGCCCGGCAACTGAAAATATTTACGGTTGCTGTAGGCATAATACTCCTGTATTGCGCGGGGTATAGCGTCTCATTTTTTATTAAAGACCCGGCATATTACCTGGAACAGTACCGTATATCGCAGGTGTTGCCCACACCTGCAGGTGGAGATTATGTGCGTTTCAGTCTTACTGTCGCCTTGTTTTTTGTATGGTGTGCTTATGTATGGCCTGTTTTACACGCAAAAACACTTAAATGGTTTACAGGCTTTGTTATGGTGGTGATAGCCCTGTACCTGCATGTGCTTGCGGTGCGTACCGGCCTTATTGCTTTGTATATGTTTGTCGCAGGGTGGGGCATCTTCCTCGGGCTTAAAAAAAGCAAATGGCTTGGTGTGGGTATCATTATTTTTTTGATGGGTGCGGCCTATTTAGGTGTCAACTATGTCCCTACGCTAAGAACCAGGTTTGGTTACCTTTCCTACACCTACATGATGTATATGCAGGGAGAGCGTACGGGGAACTATAGCGACATGGGCAGGCTTATATCCTATAGCATAGCCGGCAAGATCATTAAGCAACATCCCATTACCGGTGTAGGGGCAGGTGATATGCTCCCCGCTATGCAGCAGGGATATAAGCAGTGGTACCCCGATGTAGTACCTGAAAAGCAATTGCTGCCGCATAACCAGTTTATGGTAGTGTGGCTGGGGTGCGGCATAATAGCTTTTTTAATATTTGTGTTTTGGTGTTTTTATCCGTTAAAAGTCATGAACAAAGGCAGGGAAGGTTTTTATCTGCTGATAGTATGGGCCATATTATTAGTGCCGCTTTTAGTAGAGCCTATGCTTGAGGTGCAATTTGGTGTATTCGTATATTTGTTCTTCCTGTTGTGGCAAAAGCACGCTATGGTGCATAAGGCTGCTTCAGCGAATATGTCTATTAATTGAACAGCATGACTAATTTCATACCCATATTCCCCCTTGATATAGTAGTATACCCCGGCGAGAAACTGAACCTGCATATTTTTGAACCAAGGTATAAGCAACTAATAGAAGAATGTATCGCCGATAAAAAGACTTTTGGCATACCATCCGTACAAGATAAACGTATAGCAGAGTACGGCACACTAATGGAAGTAACAGAATTAGTACAGCGCCATGAAAATGGGGAAATGGATATCCGCACCCGTGGTGTAAGTATTTTTCGTGTATTGGAAGTAGTAAAAGAGATACCCGACAAACTTTACAGCGGTGCAATAGTGAACTATCCTGAAAATGTGGTGGACAAGGGGGATACCAAAATATCTAACCTGATAGTAAGTGAAGTACAGCGTTTATACGCCTTGTTGAATGTGCAGGACAAGTCCCCGGTAAAAGATAGTACCGTAAATTCTTATGAAATAGCGCATTTCGTAGGCTTGTCAAAGGAACAAGAGTATGAATTGCTGGGTATTTTTAATGAACTGCAGCGATTGGAGTACCTGCGCCGTCATCTAAATACGATTATCCCGGTAGTAAAAGAACTGGAAGAAGTAAAAGCCCGGATACAGCGAAACGGGCATTTCAGAGACTTATCATTAAATGACCTTGATTTTTAGGTAATTCTAAATTTTTTCGAGATATATCGCATTTTGTTTAAGCAGAATGCCGTTTTTTCTTATTTTGTACATCCGTTGTACCTACAAAAAAACTACTTATGACTGTAAATCTATGCATTGATTGGGGTAATACCCTTGTAAAAGCTGCAATGTTTGATAGCAGCGGTGGACTAATAGAAACCCAGACTTTTAATGAAACAGAAGCTATTTCACGGATAAACACTTTAATAGCAACTCATAAACCTGCAAAGGGTATCCTCTGCTCTGTGGTGAATCATCCGGCAGAGGTAGAGCAAATATTAAAAAGTGAACTGAAAGCATTTTTAAAATTGGATAGCAATACAAGGTTGCCTATTATGAATGCCTATAGCTCTCCGGGTACACTTGGCGCCGACAGGCTGGCACTGGCTGTGGGTGCTTACAATGCATATCCCGACAAAAATAGCCTGGTAATAAGCATAGGAACTACAATTACTTACAATTTTGTACAGAAGAATAAAACTTTCCGCGGGGGTGCTATATCGCCTGGTATGGAAATGCGGTTTAAAGCACTGAATCATTATACCGACAAATTGCCGGAAGTGGAAGCAGATGGCGAATTGCTGATGCTGGGTTATGATACAGAGACCTGTATCCGCAGCGGTGTGGTATTTGGTATGGTGGCCGAAATAGACGGCATGATAGCTGATTTTGCAGGTCAATACCCTGATTTTAACGCGGTATTAACGGGGGGTGGACAAGCCTTTTTTGCAAGCAAGTTGAAAAATAAGATATTTGCAGACCCTGATTTGCTGCTAAAAGGGCTAAACCTAATTTTAAACTATAATGTGCCATTCACGCGCTAAACGTCTTTTTACTCCTGCTATATTATTATTGACTGCGTTTTCGGCGGTTGCACAAAAATCAAATAACGAAAATTCTCCCTATTCAAGGGTGGGTATTGGTGAAAAGAGAAATGGTGTAAATACTATACTGAAAGGTATGGGCAGCATTTCATCTGCTTATACCAACCCGTTCTCTGTAAATACAGATAACCCTGCTTCTTATGCCTCGTTAAAATTGACCACTTACGAAGCTGGTGGTGAAGCAAGCACCAAAACGATTACGGGTTATGGCGAAAAATATAAGACAGGTATGGCTACCTTGTCTTATATGAATATCGGTATTCCTATCGGGAAGTATGCAGGTATTTGTATAGGGTTGCGCCCCGAAAACAGGGTATATTACCGTTTTGATGACACGGGTGCTATCTCCGGGTTTGGTAATGCTATAGCCAGCTACCAGGGTAAAGGTTCCCTTAACTACGGTTTCATTGGTGCTGCAGGTACTTTTAAAGGTTTCAGTATAGGTGCAAACTTTGGTTATTTGTTTGGCACTATTGTCAATTCCGATTATATCATTAGTACCGATCCTTTGAGTACTTCCAAGGTGAGTAATTCTGATTTTTCCCGTCATACACAAATAGGTGGTATTTACTGGAAAGGCGGCGTAATGTATGCACATGATCTTACCGAGGAATTGGCGATAAGGGTAGGAGGTACTGTGACACTAAGCCAGGATCTGAATGCAAGCCGCGACGAATATTGGATCACCACCTCACAATCTATAGTTTCAAACTCTTCTACAGGCGAATTTTTAAAAGATACAGCTAAAACAATCAACCTGAAAAGCACTATTACATTACCGATGACTTATAGTGCCGGTGTACAGTTGGTAGGAACAGACCAGTGGATGGCAGGTGTTGATTTTACTTCGGCCAACTGGAGCCAGTTCAGGAATTTCGGTGCAGTAGACTCTTTAGCTACTTCTACTTACAAAATAAGTGTAGGTGGCCAGATAACACCCAATGCATCTTCCATGCATAAATACCTTCAGCGAGTTACTTATCGTTTAGGTTTTTATTATGGTACGGATTATGTAAGGCTACATAATACAGATATGAATTATTATGCAGTAACTGCGGGCTTAAGCCTGCCGTTCAAGCGTAGTACAGATCGCATCCATGCTTCGTTTGAAGTTGGACAACGCGGTACAGAAGCAAATGGTATGCTTAAAGAAACATTTGTACGCTTTGGTTTAGGCTTATCATTGAATGATAAGTGGTTCATTAAACGCAAATATGATTAATAAGGTTTTTACTAAAATATTGCATTATACCCGGAGCTATTTTCCGGGTGTTTTGTTTTTACTCTTATTAATAGGTTCTTGCCGTAATGATCCGAAAGAGATCAAGGCTTTGGTAAGTAAAAGCGCCCTGCAGGAAGACAAAGCTTATGACGTGACTTTTATTATCAGTGAGCATGGTGTGGCCAAGGTGCGTATTTATGCCAAAGAATTCATCCGGAACGATGTGGCTAAGCCACCGTTCACCGATATGAAAAAATCTATCAAGGTTGAGTTTTTTGACGATAGCCTGCATGTCACCAATACACTTACCGCACACTATGCCAGGTACTATGAAAAGCAAGGAAATGTATTGCTCCGCGACAGCATCGTAGTAAAAAACATAAAAGGGGAGACCCTTAAAACACAGGAATTGGTGTGGAACCAAAACATAAAAAAATATTTTACCGAGAAACCGGTAAGTATACAAACCCCCACCCAGATATTGTATGGCGATGGCCTGGAAGCAAATGAAGACTTTAGCTGGTACGAAATAAAACACCCAACAGGGGTAGTACAGGTAAATAAAAGCGAATTGCCCCAGTAATATTCACCCCTTATTCCCCTATAAGACTTAGCTTCTATTTGCTATTTTTGCGGCTCTGATATTGTATTCTTTTTAAATATTGTAATTAGTAACAAATGAAGAAATTATTATTGTCGCTGCTGGCGGTTGCTTACCTGTTTTCCGCGCGTGCAGACGAAGGCATGTGGATTCCCATGCTCATCGGTAAGAATTATGATGAGATGGTACGTATGGGCCTGAAACTATCTAAAGAAGACCTGTACAGCATCAACCACAGCAGCCTTAAAGACGCAGTAGTGCAATTCAACGGCGGTTGTACCGGGGAGATCATTTCCGGTAACGGTCTGCTGATAACCAATCACCACTGCGGTTATGGCGCCATTACAGCTTTAAGCACGGTAGAAAAGAACTACCTTGACAATGGCTTTTGGGCCTATAGTTACGACCAGGAACTGCCTGCAAAAGATGTTAGCGTACTCTTCCTCGACCATATTGAAGATGTGACTGCTCAAATAAATAAGGCTACCGGCAAGTTGAAAGGAGACAAATGGAATAAAAAATATGAAGAGGTAAGGAAGAAGATAGAAGAAAAAGCCGCACAGGATAAAAAATATGTAGCTAACGTAAAGGATTTCTTCAACGGCAATCAGTATCTGCTGCTGGTTTACAAAAAGTATACAGATATACGCCTGGTAGGTACACCTCCAAAATCTATGGGTAAGTTTGGCGGCGATACCGACAACTGGATGTGGCCAAGGCATACAGTTGACTTCTCTATGTTCCGTGTATACGCAGGCAAAGACAATCAGCCTGCAGAGTATGCAAAAGACAACCAGCCTTATAAAGCAGCCAAATCTCTGCCTGTTTCAATTGCAGGTGTTAAGGAGAACGATTACACAATGATATTTGGTTACCCTGGCCGTACCAACCGCTACGAGATATCTGCCGGGGTTGATATGGCGCTTACAGAAGTAAATCCTTCTATCGTTAATATCCGTACCAAACGCCTGGAAATCATGCACAGGCATATGCAGCAGGATAAAGCTGTGTACCTGAAGCTAACCGCTTTGTACCAAAACATCTCTAACTACTGGAAGTATTTTATAGGCCAGACAGAACAATTGAAACGCCTGCATGTAGTTGAAGAGAAGGCTGCCAATGAAAAGGCGTTCACTAAATGGGCTGTAAAAAATGCTCCTGAATACAAAAGCGTAGTAGCCCAGTACAGCAATGTCTACAGTGCTTACAAGCCATACGCCAAGCATATCACTTATTATTCCGAATGCTTCAAAGCCCCGAATATTACTAAAATAGCATCTGCGCTTGAGCCTTTATATAAAGAATTGGCTAAGAAAAATCCGAATGAGGATACGATCAAAAAACATGTCGATGCGCTGAAATCTGCACGTAAAGCCAATATCAAATCTTTTGATAAGGCCACAGATAAAGAGCTGTTTGCCGAGATGACTAAAATGTTCTACAATGATATCCCTAAAGGGCAGCACCCGGATATTTACCAGCGTATTATCTTCAAAAAATTTGGCGCTACTAGCCAGGATAAGACTTTTAATGATTATGCCGATTATGTATTCAACAATACCTTCCTGCTGGATAGTAACCAGTTCAATGCGTTTGTAAAAAACCCAACTATAGAGCAAATAGAAAAGGACGCAGCTGCAGACTATGCAATGAGTTTTATCCGCAATTACAAGGATAATTATGAGCCTAAGTATGATGCTTATGTGGCTGGTAAAAAAGACCTGAGCAAAAAATATGTAAAGGGCTTGATGGATATGAACAGGAACAAACTGTTCTACCCGGATGCTAACTCTACTATGCGTATCACTTACGGTAAAGTTTCAGGATATACACCGCAGGATGCCGTGCACTATGATTATTTCACTACGCTGGATGGTTATATTGCCAAATACAAACCTAATGATGAAGAATTTGATGCGCCAAAAGAGCTGCTGGACTTGTATGCTAAAAAGGATTATGGCCGCTATGCAGATGCGGATGGCTCTTTACATACCTGTTTCATAACTACCAATGATATTACCGGTGGCAATTCAGGCAGTCCGATCATTAACGGCAATGGGGAGTGGGTAGGTATTGCTTTTGATGGTAACTGGGAAGCTATGAGCGGCGATATAGCTTTTGATAAAAACTATAAACGTACTATTTGCACAGATGCCCGCTTTATCTTGTTTGTTATCGAGAAAATGGGTAAGGCGCACAATCTTATAGAAGAAATGGACATCAGGAAATAACTGCATGTATATAAGTAAAAAGCCCTGCAATTGCAGGGCTTTTTATATTCTTAGATTTTTTATCAGGCTACCGTTTCTTCGTACACCTTCAGTTCGTTATACAATGTATCACGCTCCACCGGTATCTTTCCTACAGTGGTTATCAGGTCGCAAAGATCCTCTGTGCTCATGGCAGGGGTCTGTTCTTCTGATCCGGCCATAGAGTATATTTTGGTTGTATCGTCTATTGTGCCATCCAGGTCATTCACACCAAAAGATAATGTAAGCTGGGCGGTTTGCCTTCCCAGCATAGGCCAGTAAGCTTTAAGGTTACGGAAATTATCCATAAATACCCTGGCAATAGCATACATCCGTAAGTCTTCGATTATAGAAACCTCGCTGATATGCGACATATCATTATCCTTGTTGCGGAATTTCAGCGGGATAAAACAGTTGAAGCCATGGGTTTTATCCTGCAAAGCACGCAGCCGGCTCATATGGTCTACACGGTGCTCATATTTTTCAATATGACCGTACAACATAGTAGCATTGGTATGCATGCCCAGTTTATGAGCCGTCTCATGTATGTACAGCCAGCCGTCTCCGTCTACTTTATCCGCACAGATAATATTGCGAACATCAGGGTGGAATATCTCGGCTCCGCCACCCGGTAAAGATTGCAAGCCGGCATCTTTAAGCTTTTGCATGCCTTCTTCGGTGGTGAGTTTGGCTTTGCGGAACATATAATCCAATTCTACAGCTGTGAAACCTTTTATATGCAGGCCAGGCCTGTGCTCCCTGATTTTGCTTACCAGCTCACAGAAAAACTCCAGGTTCATTTTAGGATGAACGCCGCCAACGATATGCACTTCCGTTACCGGCTGGCCATCGTACTTGCGTACTATGTCCAGCATCTGTTCCATGCTCATTTCCCAGCCGTCATCGCGATGCTTGTACTGGCGCGAATAAGAGCAGAAATTGCAGGTGAACACGCAAACATTTGTGGGTTCAATATGAAAATTACGGTTGAAATAAACTTTATTCCGGTGCAGATCTTGCGCTATATGGTTAGCCAATGCACCCACAAAACCCAGTTCTCCTTTTTCAAAAAGCAAAACGCCTTCCTCTTCGGTAAGGCGTTGTTTGCTATATACTTTCTCTGCTATTGCAAGCAGGCTTTTGTCTAAACTGGTATCTTTTAAAACTGTTTCTATACTACTAGCAGGAATCATCTTTTATTGCAGTGTTATTTTTCTTACTACTGTACCTTCTTCAAACTGGCATTGTACTATATAGATGCCTTTTGCATTATTGTTCAAGTCTATTCTGACGGTATTTCCATTAGCCTGTGCACCGTTTACCTTGCTTACCATCTGGCCTGTCATATTCAGCACACGTACTTCTTTTAAAGACCGGGCATTGCCGAAACTAATATCAAACACGCCTGTAGTAGGGTTAGGGAAGATGTTCAGGTTTGCCTTTTCTTCTATGCTGCTTACAGCAGTGGGGTACATGGTTAATTCAGGGTGTTGTGTTAGCCCGTACGCCGTACCGCCATTGGAAATAGTAGAAGCCATTCTTGTTACCTGCCCTTTGGTAAACAGCCTGTAACAGGCATCGCCTACATAATCCATATAGTTCATGAACATGATACCATTACCCGCAGTACATGCATCTGTATAAGGGAAAGTTTGACAAGATGTAGTTGCGTCCTTTTGCTTGGGTGTATCGCCTATATCATCATCGTCTGTGCAATTACCGCTACCTACAGCTGTATTGCCCCATATATGCCACAGCGTAAAGAAGTGTCCTAATTCGTGGGTGAGTGTACGGCCTTTGTCGGCACCGCTTTCATAAAATTCAGAGAAACCCGGTACGCCTGGCGTACGTTTGCCAAATGCTGAGAAATCTAATAACACACCGGCATTGTCGGGAGCGCCTAATGCAGCAGCAAAATCAGGGCTATAGCCTATACCCAATACATTGCCATTATCGCTATTGATATTTACAACCCATATATTGAGGTATTTGGTATTGTCATAAGGGTCAAGTCCTCCTTTGCTGGTCTTCTTAGCACTATCGCTGCCGCTGGGGTAGCTTGAATAGCCGCTAAACAATAAAGGGGCTACTCTTACCTCTACACCACTTGTAACAGTACCATCCGGTTTGCGGTGCGCCAACTGAAAATTCACATTCATATTACCCAACAAGGGCTTGAATGGAGTAGGTATGGTAGCTGTATCTGCATTACGGGCATTATAATCCGTATTGATGACGTCAAGCTGGCTAATGACACGTTTATTGATACCGGCAATACCGCCGATTTTGTCTATTTCTTCCTGGGTAAGTATTACATGGAACATTACCGGGATTATAACAGTGCCGGTAGCTTTCTGGGCGCTGTTACTCATTTCCCGTTCAAAGGCATCTGCTTTGGCTTTGGAATCAACCAGGTATTGTTTATATGCTACTTCTAAAGAAGGATTTGATGATAGGGCAGCTTTAAGGAATATATCATTACCACAACGTTCTGTGTGCTGGGCGAAGGCTGTATTCCCACCCATCACCATACCACTTAAAGCTAAAGCCAGCGAAAATTTTCTCATCAGAAATATATGATTTGTTTTTAATGTAATTTATTTACTTTTTTTCCTGTTATTTATTTCATCCCTGATGGCTATAGCTTGTACATAATCCTCTTGCTCCAGTATTTGTTGCAGCAGTTTATGAAGTTCATCGAGGCTCATTCCTTTCAGGTCCTTGTCAGAAGATATCTTATTGCTGGGAACAGCCGCCTGTGGTGTTTTACTTTCGCCGGCAGCAGCGGGTGTGCCCGGTGTTTCGGTATTTTCCAGGTACAGTCCGGCAGCCTCAAGAATGTTTTCGTAGGTATATATCTGGCAACTGGTACGTACTGCCATAGCCAGCGCATCAGATGTACGGGAGTCTATTTCAACAGTACCGTGATCGTTGCGGCAAATAAGTTTTGCAAAAAATATACCTTCTTCCAATTTGTATATTATAACCTCCTCAAGTTCTATTCCAAAGGTGGTCATGAAATTGTAAAATAAGTCGTGGGTCAGCGGACGGCTGGGTTGCATGTGTTCCAAAGCCACGGCAATAGCCTGGGCTTCAAAGCCACCAATTACTATTGGCAGGCGGCGCAGGCCGTTAACCTCGCCAAGTACTACTGCGTATGAGTGCGTCTGTGTTATGCTGTGAGAAAGGGCTACAATTTCCAGTTCTATTTTTTTCATCACTTACAAGAGCCCTCATCGGGCAAGATTTGTGAAGGTAATTATTTTTAAGCAAAATTATGGTTAAAACAGGGTAGGGGCATCGCTTCCATGCTCATTACCATCCTGCTCTTCTTCCAGCGATATCTCCCTGATATCGGCCATATTCAGTTTGGTGCCGATGGTCTTCCAGCCTGTAATTTCTAACATATCATGCAGGGCAATTGTTTCCTCGGTAAGCTCCGTTTTTTTCTTGCCGCTTTTGATAGTTATAACCGGTTCGGGGCGGGTAGTTACCAGTTCCAGGTAATTGCCTTCACCTTCCTTGATGAACTGGTATTTATTTTTCAGGGTCTGCGATTCTATTTTAAACCTTTTGGCGTAAAAATTGCCCGATTTGGCATCGAAGTAAACAGCACTGACTATTTTGTCCGGGTTGAATTTTTCAATCCGTACCAGGTTGTCAGGCTCATACCTGTTCGTCAGTTCAAAGTCAGTTAATTCATAACTGCCATCTTTATAAAAGGCTATGATACGGTCCGATTCCTCAAAGCTTCCCAGCAAAGTACCATTACCGTCTTTATTGAGCCTGCCTACTGCATCATCGAACCATATTTTTTGTCCAGAAAGAGTAGAACGCCCTTTTTCTTTGAACTTGATGCTTTTTACAGGATACTTGGTCACCTGGTTTCCCTGGGCACTGCGGTTCTTTATCTCCAGTTCTTCAAAGTAAAAGTCCAGCACCTTGATGCGGGCTTTACTACCAGGAGATAGCGTTATTGTAATCACTTCGGCTTCTCCATTGGCATTGGCTGTGAAATACAGGCATTTGCTACCCGGGTTTCCTTTGGTAAGATCATATTCCTTATCGCGGGTAATACCAGTTACATTGAACCTTTTTCCATAGGTAATGCCTGTTTTACCATCTACATATATCATATTGTAGGTGGTACGCTCATCATTTTTTACAAATACTGCCAGGTAAATAATGTCCTTACCCACAAAAGCTTTGTCTGCTACTTTGGTCACAACCATTTTACCATCTTTCCTGAAGACGATAATGTTATCCAGGTCAGAGCATTCGAATGCTAATTCATCCTTTTTAAGGCCGGTGCCAATGAACCCTTCTTTATAGTTCACATATAGCTTTGTATTGGCTATGGCTATATGTTGTGCCTGGATGGTTTCAAATGGGCGTATCTCTGTTTTTCGTTCGCGTCCTTTACCATATTTTTTCAGGAGGCCTTCAAAATATCTTATTGCGTAATCGTTAAGGTGGATAATATTATTCTTTACTTCTTCTATCTCTGATTCTACACCTTTTATATGTTCGTCTGCTTTAAAGGTGTCATATTTCGAAATACGTTTGATGCGTATTTCTGTAAGCCTTACAATATCATCTTGTGTTATTTCCCGGCGAAATTTCTTTTTATAAGGTTTCAGGCCTTTGTCAATTGCGTCGAGTACCCCTTCCCATGTGGTTTGCTCTTCTATATCGCGGTAAATACGCTTCTCAATAAATATTTTTTCCAGCGATGAATAATGCCAGTCTTCTTCCAGTTCTCCCAGCTTTATTTCCAGCTCCTTCAGCAGCAGTTGCTTGGTGTGGGCTGCCGAAAGGCGTAAAAGGTCACTGACACCTATAAAATGCGGCTTATCGTTGATAATAACACAAGCATTTGGAGAGATAGAAACTTCACAATCGGTAAACGCGTACAATGCATCGATGGTCTGATCGGTTGTAACACCCGGAGCCAGTTGTACCAGCAGTTCTACATCCTTGGCTGTATTATCTGTAACACTTTTAATTTTGATCTTGCCATTGTCGTTAGCCTTTAAAATACTATCTACCAATTGTGTGGTAGTAGTGCCATACGGTACATCCTTTATGGCCAGGGTTTTCTTGTCCACTTCCTCAATATGAACACGTACTCTTACCTTCCCGCCACGGGCACCATCGTTGTATCCGCTGACATCTATCATAGCACCGGTGAGGAAATCGGGGTATAATTCAAATTTTTTCCCCTTCAGGTGTTTTATGGAAGCCTCCAGCAGTTCACAGAAATTATGGGGCAATATCTTTGTAGAAAGCCCTACCGCAATACCATCTGCGCCCTGTGCCAGCAGTAAGGGGAATTTCATGGGTAGTGCCACGGGTTCATTTTTCCGCCCATCATAGCTCAGCTGCCATTCTGTGGTTTTACCATTAAAAGCTACTTCAAGGGCAAATTTTGATAAGCGGCCTTCAATATAACGGGCGGCAGCTGCACTGTCACCGGTTCGTACATCACCCCAGTTTCCCTGGGTGTCTATCAGCAGGTCTTTCTGCCCGAGGTTTGTTATGGCATCGCCAATAGATGCGTCACCATGCGGGTGGTATTGCATGGTTTGCCCAATTACATTGGCTATTTTGTTATAGCGCCCGTCATCCATTTCTTTCATGGCATGAAGGATACGCCTTTGCACCGGTTTCAGGCCGTCGTCTATAGCCGGTACCGCACGTTCCAATATTACATAACTGGCATAATCTAAAAACCAGTTCTCATACATCTGGTTGATCAATACTGATTGCTGCTCAGAATGATTTTCCTGTTCTGTCATTACTTCGTCCATTACCTTGCAAAAATATCTTTTAGTAAACAAATGCACATATAGGTTTTATACTTATAATGTGTATATGTTTGTGAACATAGTTTTGAGTATATCAAAATTGCTATTTTAGCATCCATAAATTATTAATCATATGAAAGCGAAAAGACTATTAACAGGTATGGCCATAACCTTAGCGATACTGAACGCAGGTTCTGTGCTAGCCCAAAAAGTAAGACTGCTTGACGGCAGTATTGACCAGCTAAAAGGCGTTTCTAAACTGAATATCCAGTTTGACTACAGTAAAATGGGTGTTGGAAAGTTTGAAACGGAAGAGGAGTATATCGCAAAAAAGAAAGAAGATTATAATAAGAAAGAAGCAGGCAAAGGAAATGATTGGGCCAAAGCATGGAAAGCTGACAGGAAGAACCGTTTTGAACCGCAGTTCAAGGAGTTGTTTGCTAAATATTCTGATATAAACATTGGCGATCATCCAGATGAGAAGTATACGCTGATCTTTAAAACCACTTATACCGAACCAGGCTATAACGTGTATGTAAGCCGGAAAAATGCTGAAATAGATGGCGAGGCGTGGGTAGTGGAAACGGCTCACCCGGAGCATGTCATAGCTAAAATATCTGTACAAAACTGTCCCGGTCGTACGTTTGGCGGAAATGATTATGATACAGGAGAAAGGCTGGAGGAATCATATGCCGTAGCCGGTAAGGGGCTGGGCAAATTCCTGGACAAAGAACTTAAATAAAAAAACCTGCGAGAGCAGGTTTTTTTATTGGTGGGGTAAGTAGCTGTCTAAAGTGGTAGTTATTATTCTGTTTTTGTAAGCTTTTCTATTTTTAGAATGCTGCCTTCTTTGTTCGAGGCCTTAAGTGTATAAATACCTGTAGGCAACTTGCTCATATCCACGTCTTTTGCATTCATTTGTTTCAGAACCTCGCTGCCGGTTGCATTTACAATAGAAACATTTACTTCTGCCGGCGATGTGATATGCAGTATGTTCTTTACCGGGTTGGGATAGATGCTAATGTTTGCAGGGTTATTCAAACTCATCACACTGAGCATTTCAGGCGTAACGGTATATTGCGGTGACATTGCAGAGCAACCACCGTTCGATACCATCACGCTATAATCTCCTGCCTGTTTAGGGATAAGGAAATAATCAGTTTCGCCGGTAATAGGATTAGTGGCATTTATATACCACTGGTAAGAAACGTAATTAGCGGCTGTAGAAAGGATATTGTTGTTGACTGTGATAGTGGGTGTAGGGGCTGATACCTGGTTTACGTTTAATCCCGGAGATGTAGAATAGCAACTGAATTTATTGGTAACTACCACATAGTTACCTGGTATTTTGGCAGAATAAGATGCGTTAGTAGCACCGGGTATATCTGCATTATTGAATTTCCATTGGTAGGTGGCCCCGGCAATGTTTGCATTTGCGTTCAACGTTATGCTGTCGTTATCGCAAAATGCAACATATCCTGTAGGGGTAACGGTAGGCTGGGGCATGGCCAGGTTATCTACGCGGGTTATGGCAGATGTATTGGTGCATGCACCACTATCTACCTGCAGGGTATAATCACCAGCTACGGTTGCTGTATAAGACGGGCCGGTTGCAGCAGGTGTTATATAGTTGCCGTTCAGTTTCCATTTGTAGGTATAGTTGGTACCTGTAGTAGCATTAAGCGTTACGTTTACCACACCACCTGTGCAGAAAACAGTTGGTCCTGCAGCAGTAATTTCAGCTTTGGGCGATGACCGGAGTGTAAATACAAGTGTATCGTCTGTATTTACGGTATCGGTAAGATTATTAGGGAGTGTTGTATAAACTTTTATGGTTCTTGGGGTATTGGCAAATGCTACCTGCCCCAAAGATACCGTGGCCATATTGCCGGCCACACTGCCCGATGTATCGATAGGCGTGGTATAGCTTACCTGGGGTTGCGGCACGCCATCTACCAGCCAGCTTATTTTTACAGAGTTAATAATGTTTTTACCAGAGTTTTTTATTCTTACAGACACCGTTTGGTTGCCGGAACAAAAAGGAGTGGTGGGGCCAGTTACATTATTTACACCGGCATTGTTATATCCGCGTGTTACGGTATAATACATTTCTACCCGGCTGATAGAACTCGAATTTTCTGTAGAGTAGTTAGGTGCAGGTCCGCTGGTAATAGCACCCTGGTACAACAGGCGCCTTAAGGTAACAGTGTTGCCGTTAATATTTGAAGTGTATGGGCTGCTGCCTGCGCTATAAGAATTGCTGGTGGTAGTACCTACTGCGCCCAGGATACCGATAATATCGCCCGGATTTACCTGGATATTGACCGTTTGTATCACATTGCTTGGTGCACCTTGTATATATGCAAGTGTTGTAAAGTTTGATGATGTTGTGGAATAGACCACCGGCACCGCATCGTTTATCTTGAAAACATGTATATACTGTGCTGTAGAACCGGCATCTGTAGGTATGCGCAACCCTGTGATGGTGAAGGCAATAGGAGCTGTAAACCAATAACCCCGAACCATGCCAGAGTACACACTGCCGTGTGCAGGAAGGGGCATTAATGTCTGCGCCTGCAGGCTGATGCTACTATTGAATAATAGCACCAAAAACAAGAGTTTGAGTGATTTCATACAATGTGTTTTAGTACATGATTATTTATAGTAAACAAAGGCGGCTAACGGATAGACATAATATTAACCAAAATAGTAAGTGTTTTGGATGTCAATTTTACAATTTTAATTATATCTTAATTTTTATTGATCGTTTAATTTTATTTTAATCTAAAACAAAAGCCCTCATGGAATTCCATGAGGGCTTTTGAATATGAGGAATTCTTATCTATTCGCTCTTTGTAAAACGTTGCATTTTGTTTATAACCCCGGTTTCATCTGTCAACCTGATGATGTAAACGCCAGCGGGCAATTTGCTGACATCTATATCTTTAGCATTTTTGTGATCTGAAATAACGCTGCCGGATATGCTGCATATTTGTGCATGTACATTTACCGGTGCACTTATATGCAATATGTCAGTCACCGGGTTGGGGTACACATTTATAGTTGCAGGATTGTTTTGAGCGATTACGCTAAGCATATCGGGCGTAACTGTGAAGCGTGGCGACATAGCAGAGCAACCACCGTTTGATACCATGACGCTATAGTCGCCTGCCTGCTTAGGTATAATGAAGAAATCTGTTTCTCCCGATATAGGTGTAGTGTTATTGATGTACCATTGATAAGAAACGAAACTGGCATTGGTCGCCAGCATGTTACCGTTTGCATAAATAGTAGGTGAAGGTGGTGATACTTGGTTTACGTTCAAACCTGGGGATGCTGCAGTACAGCTGAATTTATTGGTGAGTACAAGATAATTGCCGGGTATTTTAGCGGCAATCGAAGCGTTGGTAGCACCCGGTATATTTGAACCGTTGAACTGCCATTGATAAGTAGCCCCGGCAATATTTGCGTTGGCATTTAAAACTACACTGTCATTATCGCAAAACGCGACATAGCCGGTAGGTGTAACAGTTGGCTGAGGCATGGCCAGGTTATCAACCCTTACTATAGCAGAGGTATTAGAGCATGCCCCGCTGTCTACCTGCAGTGTATAATCGCCTGCTGTAGTTGCCGTGTAGGATGAGCCTGTAGCAGCCGGAGTAATGTAGTTGCCGTTTAGTTTCCATTTGTATGTATAGTTAGTGCCCAGCACAGCATTAAGTGTAACATTTACCACGCCGCCGGTACAGAATACGGTAGGGCCTGCTGCTGTAATACTAGCAAGCGGAGAAGACCTTTTAGTGAATACTAATGTATCATCATTATTTACGGTGTCTGCTATACCATTTGGAATAGAGGTGTAAGCTTTTATAGTGCGGGGAATGTTAGAATAAGTTACATTGCCCAACGTAGCCGTTACCGCGTTGCCGGCTACACTGCCTATGGTATCTATTAATCCTGTATAAGTAATATAAGGTTGTGGCACTCCGTCCAGTTCCCAGTAAACCCGAACATTATTGATGCGGTTAAAGCCTTTGTTTTTTAATACTACCTGCACACTTTGGTTGCCAGAGCAAAATGGTCCGTTGGGAGATGCTGCGGCGTCAACACTTGCATTATTCATACCTTTTTTAGGCAGCAGATCAAAGCCAAAATCATATAAGGAGGCATCTGCCCCGCCACTGCTGGTGCTGGTATAGGCACCATACATCCTGGTATTGCCGCTGGAAGATGTTCCATAATATAAGGTCATTCCAGATGCGGTGGATGCATGATTTACATCTACTATCATGTTCCTGGTATTATCGTATTGGAATGGCGTGGTTAAAGTGATCTTAACCCAGTTACCTCCAACAGATGTAATGGTAGGTGAGCCCGTATATACCGTAGTTAGCCCTGTATTCCATGTGCCGCTTGTGAGCCCGGTCAGTGTGGTATAACCAATTTGTATCACCAGGCTGGTATACGTATTCGTTACACTGTTAGAAGGTCTGAAATAAATATCTGTGATTAAACCGGAGGGGGCTGTTGGAAAATTAGTTGGTTTATACAAAAGCTGTACATGGCTGCTACCGCCTGTCCCCGGGTTAAAAGGCCAGCTGTTTGGTCCGCCGGTGGCTGGCCCTACGTAGTAGGTGGGCGTTTGCGCAAGGGCAAGTAAAGAACTAAAGCACGTTAAGCAAAATAGTAGTACTTTTTTCATTGTTTAAAAATTAGTTGTTAAATATTTAGTTCCTTTTCATCGTAGCAGGGTTAATGCAGTTTTAATATTATTGTAAAAATTAATTATTTTTTAATTAAAATAAAAATTTTATATAAAAAAAGAGGCACTGCATTTGCAGCGCCTCTTTTTTACCCTGGAGGGGTTTAATTGGATACCTTTCGGATCTTATCAATTTTAATCATGTAGTTGTCGTCGGTTGTCAGTTTAATGATATAAACCCCACCCGGCAGGCTGCTAATGTCTATATCCTCCGCATGCGGCACAGTCATTAATTGTTTACCGTCTACACTGTTCACCGTAGCGTTTACAGGCACCGGGGCTTGAATGTGTAGTACATCAGTCACAGGATTAGGATATAAGCTAATTGCTGCTGCACCTGTTGTATTGTTTACACCGGTATTGTCAAATTCAAAATGCACCAGGGGTGACATGGCAGAACATCCGCCATTTGAAACCAGCACACTGTAATCACCTGTTTGCTGCGGAGAGAAATAGAAATTTGTCTCTCCTGCAATTGGTGTTGTAGCATTGTTGTACCATTGATAGCTCACATAATTGGCTGCCGTAGTAAGTGTGTTTCCATTTTTATTTACTAATGGGGTAGGCGGGGCAACCTGCTGCACATTAACCCCGGGAGAAGTTGCTTTACAACTGAATTTTGTAGTGATAACATTATAGTTTCCGGGTATTTTAGCAAAAATAGAAGCATTGGTTTCGCCCGGTATGTCTGTACCATTGAACCTCCATTGGTATGTAGCACCCGCAATGTTGGCATTGGCACTTATCTGTACACTATCGTTATCACAGAAATTGGCACTGGTAGCAGGTGTAACGGTTGGCTGCGGCATGGCCAGGTTATCTATACGCAGTATTGGAGAAGTATTAGAGCACGCACCACTATCTACCTGCACGGTATAATCACCCGCAGCAGTTGCTGTATAGGAAGCTCCTGTGGCAGCCGGTACTATATTATTACCGTTTAGTTTCCATCTATAAGTATAACCGGTGCCCGTTGAGGCATTGAGCAGGGTGTTAATTACACCGCCGCCACAATATACTGTAGGTCCGGCAGCTGTAATATTGGCCAGCGGTGAAGATCGCATGGTTATTACTGTGGTATCATCTGTATTAACCGTATCAGCCTGGCCGTTAGGATCAGATGTGTAAATTTTGATGGTACGTGGTGCATTGCCAAAACTAACAGTGCCTAATGTAACTGTAGCAAAGTTACCGCCTGCGCCACCTAATGTATCTATTGTGGTTGAATAGGTTACCGGTGTTTGAGGTACGCCATCTACTATCCAGTTAACGGTCACATTATTTATCTGGTTCTTACCGGCATTTTTTACACGTACTTGCACTGTCTGGTTACCAGAGCAGAAAGGTGCCACAGGGGCTGTTACTGCATTTGCAGATGCATTGTTGAACCCTTTTTTCTGTATGCCCCAGTAATAGCTTTGTCCATTAGCCGGTGCTGCTGTAATACTGCTGGTAAAAGTAGAAGTAGAAGGAGTTGGCGATGTGCCGGATGTAGGTAGTGTTTGCCAGTCGCTGGTAGATTTTGCGATGCCAATGGTAGCACTCGAAAATGTTCCGCCAGACGAATTCTCGTGTTTGTAAATACATTCAATGCCGCCGTCTTCATATAGCTTTATCTGGAAACTAAGGGAGAAGATATAGGCATATCGCGGATCTACAGCATACCACTGGGCAGTGAAAACGCGGTTGCCTGCTGCGCCTGTGGTGGTATAAGACATATTGCCCGAATAGGAAGAGTTGGATGAACTGGTATAAGAATAGTGATCATCCCACAAAGCCCAAACGCAAGGCACTACGTTTGCTGCGTTGCTCAGGTCATTGGTCCACGGGGCCGTTGATATATTTCCGAATGTAAGCAGTCCATTTGTGCTCATGGTAACAGTAGTATATGTTGTACCTGCAAAAACAAATGGAAAGCCGATAGGAATGTTGTTGATATACCCGTCATCTGCACCACCTCCTGATAATGACGGGGCTGTACCGGTTATAGGTGTGTATACTTTGTTAGATGCAACAAACGGATAGGCAGCTGCAGTAGATGGTTGCTGAGCATACAAGCTCTTGGCCGCCAGAAATACCAGCATCATGCTTAATGCAATATTTCGTCTTAAGTGTAAAGTTATCGTGTTCATATAGGTCGGTATTAATGCAATGGAAATGTAGACCGTTTTGATAAACTGATAAAATAAAAACCGATGAAACCTGACTATTTTAAGATGTATTTAATTCTGTCTTTTTATTGTTGAGAATCATTAACTGAACGTTAAAAACTATGCCTCTAATTGTTAAGTATAGCTTATAAACAGGTAGTTAATATTTTACATGCAGCATAAAAAAAACGCCGCATTACGCGGCGTTCTTTTTATGAAAATTTTGATACTGTTAGTTAGACACTTTACGGATCTTATCCAGTTTTATCAGGTAATTATCATCAGTAGTCAATTTGATAATATATACACCGTTTGGAAGATTGCCTATATTGATATCTTTTGCATGCTGTACATTCATCAGTTGTTTTCCGTCCACACTGCTGATAGATGCATTTACATTCATAGGAGCATTGATATGAATTACATCAGTAGCAGGGTTAGGGAAGATATTGATCTCTTTAGCACTATTGGTATTGTTGATACCTGTGTTGTCAATTTCAACCCTAACTATCGGAGACATGCGTTTACATCCGCCATTAGAAACTTCTACGCTGTAGTCACCGCTTTGCTGCGGGATGAAGTAGAAATTCGTTTCACCTGTAATTGGAGTAGTTGAATTGATATACCATTGATAACTTACATAGTTTGCAGCTGTCATCAGTGTATTACCGTTTTTATTTACTAAAGGTGATGGAGGAGCAACCTGTTGTATGTTAACACCCGGAGATGTTGCTTTACAACTGAACTTAGTAGTGATAACATTGTAGTTACCGGCTATTTTAGCATAGATAGAAGCATTGGTTTCGCCAGGTATATCAGCACCATTGAACCTCCATTGGTAGGTAGCACCCGATATGTTAGCGTTAGCGCTTATCTGCACACTGTCGTTATCGCAGAAGTTGGCACTGGTAGCAGGCGTAACTGTTGGCTGTGGCATAGCCAGGTTATCTATACGTAAGATAGGAGATGTATTGCTGCATGCGCCGCTATCTACCTGTACTGTGTAGTCGCCTGCTGCAGTTGCTGTATATGATGCGCCTGTTGCTGCCGGTACTATATTAGCAGTATTCAATTTCCATCTATAGGTATAACCTGTACCCGTCGTTGCATTCAGCAAGGTATTGATAACGCCACCACCGCAATACACGGTAGGTCCCGCTGCAGTAATGTTAGCCAGTGGTGAAGACCGCATGGTTATTACCATTGTATCATCGCCATTAACCGTATCTGCCAATCCATTGGGGTTTGAAGTATATATTTTAATAGTACGAGGAATGTTTGCAAAGTTTACATTGCCCAATGTAACAGTAGCGAAATTACCGGCCACACTACCCATGGTATCTATCATGGTAGTATAATTCACCGGTGTTTGCACCACGCCATCTACTATCCAGTTAACTGTTACGTTGTTTATCTGGTTTTTACCAGCATTCTTAAGGCGTACCTGGAAGTTTTGGTTACCACTACAGAAAGGGGCTACAGGAGACACAAGGCCGTTTACAGCAGCGTTGTTAAATCCTTTTTTCTGTATTCCCCAGTAGTAGCTTTGGCCTGTAGCTGGGCGTGTACCCTGGATAGTAGTATTATTAAACACAGTGCTTGATGATGTAGGAGCAGTACCTGTGCTGCTTAATGTTTGCCAGTCAGAAGTAGATTTAGCAATACCTATTGCAGCACTTGATGCAAAACCAACAGCAGAGCCGCTTTCCTGTTTGTATAATAGTTCTACACCACCATCTTCATACAGCCTGTATTGGTAAGATATATACGTGCCTGGGGAACCAGACCAATTGGTCCAGTTTTTAAATTCTAATGTAAACAGCCTGTTAGGTGCAGAACCGGTTGTGAGGTATGATACCTGCCATCCCGAACCACCCATCGCATCACACCATCCTGCCATAACGCAAGGGGCAGTATAGGTAAAATAGCTTTGACTTGCTGGATAATAATAGTAACTGCTGCTTGTGTTACCAAATTGCATCCAGCCATTGGTGATAGCAGTTACCGTAGTATATGTACTACCGCAAAATGTAAAAGGAAATCCTATAGGAATATTATCCCTGTAATCATCGTCATACCCCCCGTAATAGAAGGTAATGCTGGTGCCACCTGACAAATAGTTGTAAGTTTTTGACGATGCCGCAAAAGGATAAGCTGCGGCTGTGGTTGGTTGCTGGGCTTTAGCAGCAAAGAACGAAAAGAACGTTGCTATACCAAGTAAAGCTTGTTTTGGTTTAAGTAAATGTTTAAAATTCATATAGGATAGTTTGCATTAACTAATTATTGTAGTGTATTACCAGTCGTAAATTAAGTTTTTTTTATGATTTTAAGAAAATCTTAATCAATAAAACACATTTTATTTAAACTTAAATCCCGCACTTTAATATGCATTATGCACTTTACTTCACGACGGTTATATGCTATGAATAGCAACATACGTAAGATGCATCATATTGCTGCTCTTATTAAATAAACAAATAACAGCCAGTTAAGCATCAAATATAATAGACTGTTAATAATTTAATATATAAAAATTGTCTATACCTTCAGGTCGACCTAAACTAACCTTTCGTGTTATACAGTAGCCGATTGCCCTTTTTAGTTTTAAAAAGGTATCAGGTTTGCATATATATAAGTTCGCCCCGTTTTTATAGGCAGATGTGATATGTTGCTGATCTGACGAGGTCGAGAATATAACAATGGGTACAGCATTCAACTCCTGCCTAGTCCTGATCTCTTTCAGTGCAGTCATACCATCTTTTTTAGGCATATTCAGATCCAGGAATATTATATCCGGCAAAGGCATACTAGAGAGCTTTGAAAACAATACTTCTCCGTTCCCCGCAACCTCCACTTTATGGGTAGCGTCTATCTCATGCAAAGCCTCTTTAAATAAGAAACTATCATCATCATCGTCTTCGGCCAGCAATATGGTGTAGGTGGTACTCATCTTATCATACATGAAAAATGAAAAAGAGGATTATAGGTGATGCCAAAATTAGCAGTTCAAACCCGCGTAGCTTATCAGGGATTTCCCTGATTTTTGCCCGTGAATATTGATAGTAACTGCACCGGTACTATTTTTAAGGGCGAAAACAAAACAAAGAATGCCCGAAAAAATTAAGGTCTATCATCTTGAGGATTATAAAATTATGCGCGAAGGCGTAAAGTTTTTGTTGTCGAAAGATGACGAAATAGAAATGGTAGGTGGCTCTAAGACTGCAGATGAAGTATATAGTTACCTCGATAAAAATAAAGTAGATGTACTGATACTGGACATATACCTCGATGGCCTGGATGTAAAGACAGTAGATGGTTTTGAGGTTTGCTCTACCGTGCATAAAAAATACCCCGATGTAAAAGTAATAGCCCACTCAGTATACGATGATGCCGACCGTGTAGCAAGAATCATGAATGCAGGTGCGGTGGGGTTTGTGTCAAAAAAATCAGGGTATGAAGAACTTGTACATGCGATAAAAGTTGCATATACCGGAAAGAAGTATATTTGTATCGAGACCTCTAAAAAACTTAAAAACCTGAATGAGTTCCTGGAGGGAATGGTGGATACACTCCGTTCTGAAAATGAGTTTTTCTCTAACCGGGAAAAGGAAGTTTTGGAGCTGCTGGCTAAAGGTTATTCATCAAAAGATATAGCTAAAGAGTTGTTTATAACAGAACGCACCGTAGAAACGCACCGTAAGAATATGGTTGAGAAAGCAAAAGTGAAGAACACGGTTGAATTAGTAGCTTATGCTTCCTCCCGGGGCTTTATAAAGTCTTAAATGAAAAATTTACCAGATTATTTTAAGGGCATTTTGAAAATAGGCCAGCTGTCTACCGATGGCGTGTTCGTTTATGATCTTGCCGATAAACGGTTTACATACCTGAACGAGGCATTTTCAGAAATATTCGAGGCTACAAATGAAACATTTAAAGCACAGGCCTCTATTGTATTGCAGTACATTCTGTCAGAAGATACTTTCTACCTCAATTCAAGATATGAAGACTTGCTGACAACGGGTTGCATCAGCAATACAGAATTCAGGATGCAACTGCCTGGTGGTTTGCATAAACATGTCTCCTGCGATGCTTACCTGATGGATGATCACCAAACCATAATAGGCTTTGTAAAAGATGTAACAAATGCTAAAAAGCATGAAGACTATATCATCGATTACGGTGCCAGGAAAGACACCTTGTTGGATATGGTGACGCACAATCTTATGGGTCCGCTCAATCTTTCCAAGAATGTTTTGGGATGGATACAAAAGAGCATTACCAATGATTCTGATACCCAATTGCTCAGTGAACAGCTGCACCTGATGCAGGAATCAACTCAGCAATGTATTGATATTGTTACCGATTTCCTGAAGGAAGAGCATCTTGAATCGGAAAGTATTTACGTACGCAAAACGCGGTTTGATGTGATTGACCGTATCAATGCGATATTGGAAAAATTGAAGCAAACTAATAAGGATAAAGTATTCAGGCTGGTAACGCATCTGCAAAACCTGAACATCAGCAGCGATGCTGTGAAGTTCTTCCAGATCATACATAACATAGTTTCCAATGCCATTAAGTTTACCCCTGAAGATGGTGAGATAGAAATTGTGCTGAATGAAGCAGAAGATCATTATATCATAAGCATTTCAGATAACGGCATTGGTATACCAGATCATTTAAAACCTTTCATTTTCGACCGGCGTACCAGTGCGGGCAGGGCAGGGCTCAGGGGCGATAAATCGAATGGTGTCGGCCTGTCTATCATTAAGCGGTTGGTAGAAATAATGGAAGGGCAAATATGGTTTGAAAGCACTGAGAATGTAGGTACTACCTTCTATGTAAAGCTGCCTAAAGAGTAGATTCTCTGCCCTATTTGGCGTTTTTCTTTTTATAGGTAAGGAATATCATTATTTCGCCCAATTCTTCAGCTGTTACTTTAGTATCCGGCATATCGGCTTCGTGCTGTGCATTAGAAACACGCAGTTCATAACCTTTTAACTGGTCGGGCGAAAAGTCGGGAATGATCTCTTTCTTTCTTACAAAACTACTGTGGCATTTTGCACAGTTCATATCATACAATATTCGTCCTTTGTCACACTGTTTTATAAATTCCTGTTTTACTTCCGGCAGCATCTCTTTCGGAAATTCGTAGGCTATCTTCTTTTGTGCTGTGCAGGGAAATTTGGTAAATACTATTGCTGTAATCAGCAATGCCTGTTTTAATAATTTCATCTTGTGTTTAATATGCTCCGCCAACTTTCCTGTTATTCAGAGCCTTAATAGTGGATGCAGGAAGTTTGTCCGGTGCTTTTTCAAAATTTATTTTTTCATTCAGGCTGCCTATAAAAGCAATTAGCTTACTTTTCTCCGGTTGGGTAAGATGGAGTGAATCTGACGATAAAGTTTGGTTAGGAACCTGCAAACCCTTACCTGCTCCTCCGCCTGTGTTATAAAACTCTATTACCTGCTCCATAGTTTTAAATACACCGTTATGCATGTATGGCTTGGTGTACATGCTATTTCTTACCGTGCCGGTACGAAAGGCATTTAAGGTTTCAGTTGCAGGATTCACATTATATCGTCCCTGGTCGGGGCTTAGGTGTTTATAAGCAGTGTCTTGCGGTACACCCAATACTTCAAATTCCGATCCTATATATGGCGGCTTTACTCCATTAAACTGAGGTACAAAATGACAAGTAGCACATTGCGCTTTGCTCATAAAAATATTGAAGCCCTCTTTCGCTTCTGTACTTAGTGCCGCATGGTTATTCATTGCCTCATCAAAAGGCGAACTACCATTACTGAATTTGCAATAATAGTAAGTGATGGCTGCAGAAATATGTTCGAAGCACACTTCTTTTTCCTGTGGGGTATATTTAAGCAGGCGGGTGAACCCTTCTCTATATTCTTTGCAGCTCATTATCTTTTCAAGTATTTCTTTTTCCTCACCGCCCATTTCAGCATTACTGGTAATAACCCCTTTGGTTTGGTTTTGAAGACTTATATGTTTTCCATCCAGCATTACCAGGTGGTTATATTCAGCATTTAAAAGTGTTGGCGTATTTCTTGCCAAATGATTATTATGATCGTAATGCAGTGCCGTAGCTGTATTGGTATCTGTAAAATACTCCGCAGGTTTGTGGCAGGAAGCGCAACTGCGCAGGTTGTTGCCTGATAATATAGGGTCGTAGAAAAGTAATTTGCCCAACCTGTCTATTTCCGCCAGTGCCGCTGTATCTGTTACACGTAGGAAAATGCCTTTTGCATTCTGACCGTTATAGACATCTTTGCTGAAAATGGAATTAGCTTTTTTATTTAATGAATAATCTATCATGTTGTGAGATACTACATGATATTGGTTGATCATTTGCTGGTTAATTGCATAAAGCGGATTGATATAGTCTTTTATAAAGCTATAGTGGTCGAATTTTGATAGGTCAGTAGGTTGTGTAAATGTATACTTTACAGCTGCGGCATATAAGTCTAAATACGGTTTGGTGAGCGGAGTAGTTGTATAGTCTTCATTGAAAGCTCTATAGATATTATTAACTGATGCCATCATGTCTCTCAGCTCAGGTATTACCTGGTTTGCATCGGGGGATTCAAACCCGGTGGTGTATATAGCCGCCAGGTTTAGCAGGTATAGCCTGTTGCATAGAAAGAAGTGATGGAATGTATTTAGTTCCTGTGTTATTGAATCGGCACTATAAGCTGCTGTTGCAGATAGCGCAGCATTTATAAGAGCCTTAAGCGAGTCTTTAGATGGATGTTCTTCATCCAGGTATAAAAAAGCAAGTGTCAGACCTGCACCTTCACGTTTATATGGCTTTTCAAATTTTTCAAACACTTCTGTTTCCCATTCTACAGGAAGGGGGCCATTCAGCCGTTTGTAAACAGTAGGTTCCAGGTAACGCAGCCAGAAATCGGCACGTTTCAAAACTATTCGAGCTTGGTTGATATGTTGTTTTATCCTGGCGATAGCTGTCGTATCTTCAAGATTGCTTTCGCTTATTATATCCAGCAATATGCGTTGTTCTGTTTCATAATTATTAAGGCCGGTAGCGTATACCGACCTATAGGTTTCAGCGTTATCACTATTCTTGAATGAAATAGTCAGTATGGCAATGGCCAGTATTAGAAACAGTGGTGTAAATGTTTTATTCATATCGCGTCGCTCTATCCTTTATTGCTTTTAAAAATTCAACAAGGGTGCGTCCGGAAACGCACCCTGTTGAATTCTAATTACCAGTTGAATGCTTAGTGCATCACAACCATTTTTATTTTACTTACATCATTACCGCAAACAACCTGTACGAAATAGATACCATTTTGAAGGGTAGAAGTATTCAGGTTTATTTGTTGTTCACCGCTGGTAAGGTTCTTTTCGATACCGGAAAGCACCATTTTGCCTTGAACATCATATACCGTAACCACTACATGCTCATCCTTTTTCAGGTTAACTGCTACGGTAGCAGCATTGCCGGTAGGGTTAGGGTACAGTTTTACAGACGTATATGAACCATTTGTTTTAGAAACATTGGTTGGGTCTGTACCTAAACCTTGTATAGCAAAATTGTATGCAGACTCATCCTTGTCGTCATTAGCAATGTTTATAGTAGCTGTACGCATACCTATAGCAGTAGGGGCAAATTGCACCGTAATGCTTTGTGAAGCTGCGGCTGCTATACTTAATGGGAATGTTGGTGCACTAACCAATGTGAATTCGGCTGCATTATTTCCTGAGAAAGTAATACCTGTTACTTTCAGCGAACCGGCACCCGTATTTTGTATAACGAATGTTTTTGTCTGGTTGTTGCCGGTATTTACATTGCCGAAATCTGTATTGTTGGCTGCACCAGGCGTAACGTCGTTATTCGCAATATTGATGCTGTTGCCTTGTACATTGATTTCCGGCGATACACCTAAACCTTGCAGTACAAAATCATAAGGCCTTTCATTAAAGTCATTATTGGCAATTACCATTGTTGCAGTGCGTGCGCCGTCAATAGCCGGGGCAAACTGAACTGTAATGGTTTGTGTGCCATTCGCACTTATTGTCAGCGGGAAGGTTGGCGGTGTTACCAGGCTGAATTCGCTTGCATTCACACCTGTGAAGCTGATACCTGATACGGTAAGAGCGCCCGGGCCACCATTTTGAATAACAAATGTTTTGGTTGTACTGCTGCCTGAGTTCACAGAACCGAAATCGGTATTGTCGGTAGTGCTTGGTGTAGCATCACCATCAACAATTGTTACGCTATTGCCCTGTACATTGATTTCAGGATTAGCATTATAAGTATCAGGGTTGTACATAGCCAGCAATTGCCCGCCTTCTACTACTTCGCCTGAGATACCATAGTGTGCCTGGTCGTTAATAAGGAACATGCCAGGGCCTAAGATACCTTGTACGTCTATCTGGCCGGTGGCTTCTTCATCTTGTGTAAGGAAGTTTGCAGAACCATTCAGGAAACGGGTGGTGTCGTGGCGGCCTACTTGTACCAAAGCATCTGTAGCTATTGTGTACTGCCATGTTTTACCAATGTGTGCATTACCACCTACGTCTTCAACCAATATGATATGGCCATAATTATCTATTGCCATATTATCCAGCATTTGCTGTCCTTCCGAACCATCTAATACCGCTGTGATAGTACCACCTGCACTAGGGTTGGTAATGTTGTTGAAGCGTACTCTCCACAAACGACTGTTGCTGCCGAATGCATTGGTAGTGTTAAAGTACAGGTCGTTAGGATTAGAAGGGTCCCATGCTGCATCTTCAGGGCGCAGGAACTGGGTAACACCTATATTGTTACTGTTTGTATTGAGCGTAGTACCGGTCATATTGGTAACATTACCCAAATCTGCCAGTGTGAATGTGGTATTGGCAGCAGGTACGCTGGCATTTGTTTCTGTCAGTAAACCGGAAACTTTTATACCAAATAATTTACCGTTGGTGAGGCCTGCTTTTTCAATTTCAGTACCCGATGTAGTTTTAGCACCTACGTATACATATACCTGGCCTGGTGTTGCATCATCTGTGCCCACAACTATGGTAGAGTCACCTGAAGCTGGATTAGCTACCGCATTTTCCCAGGAGAATTTGCCTAAAGCAGGTAATTCATAGCTGGTGCCGGCATTAGGACCTGTTACTATGTGGGCAAATCCACGGCCTTCATTGCCATTTTCTTCACCGTTCATAAATATACGCTCCTGTGTACCTTTACCCGTAACGCTGTTATAATAAGCAGACACTTCAGGCATATCTGCAGAGCAGAAACGTGATAGCGCAGCAGATGCAGAAGGGAATGCACTGTTATAAGTAGTATAGCTGTTAGTAACGGGGCTCCAAAGGTTGATCCTTTGTATCAGGTCCTGGCCGCTTAAAACCGTTAAGTCTGATTTATTGATCACCCATTTTGAAACAAAAGCACCTGTTGAACCGTGTGCACGTGCCACACCGGCTGTACCACCAAATTCGTGGTTCATTACAACTGTAAAAGTTCCATTACCATTATCAAATGCGCCCATACCATCCGGTGTACCGCACATTTTATATCCATTTACCACATCACCTGCAGTAATGATAGATGTGAAAGCTACGCCGGCTTTGAATGGTGTAAGATAGGGTGCCTGAGAACTGCTTTGACCACTGGTACCCAGCGATAGAGTAGTGCCTATAAAATTGAAATTCTGTAGTTTGTTAGCGCCTTTAAGATTGTATTTAATTACATGGCTCAGGTTGGAAGTTGCAGTAGCCACACCATTTTCTGATGGTGAAGACTGGCCATAGTCATTATCATTACAAATAACAATTGTACTGTCGTTGATAATAGCAACGCCTTCTGCTTTGTCCAGCGCTGAAGGCCAGCTGTTAGCAAGCAGGTCCATGAAAAGCGTTTTCTTAACGGGTTTGATATTATTGTTAGCAAGGCCGGTAGAGTCAGTAAGTGCTTCCAGTGTAACACCGCTGTAAAGACCTGAAGTAACAGCTGTAGCCTGGTTGATATTGATCAGGTACATGCGTTTAATATCTGTTGTGCCGCGTGCAGCTGCTTCAAGTACCAGGAAGGTGCTGTCGTTAATAGCCGTCAGGTCGCCCAGTTTCCAGTCTTTTAAACGGATCTGGTTCGAACCGGTTCCGATAACACCATCATTCAGGTAGGCAAACATGCGCATAGTGTTTGTTACAGGATCTATTTCCAGCAGCCTGTGTACCCTGGTTGCTTCACCAACTGAAGCGGTTGGGTATAACAGCGGGCTTTGTATCATAGCATATATTTTGCCGTTAGGCGCTATGGCAATGCCTTCAAAACCACGGTTGTTCTTACGGTATTTGAACACCGTATCTATAGCTGCATCAACAGACTGTGCACCCGGTAAATTTGCATAAGGTGTATATCGTTTAATAAGACGCCCGTTTTGGTCCAGTTTCCAGATACTTGGGCCACCTTCTTCACACAGCCAGAAGTTGCCATCTTTATCAGCCACTATACCTTCGCAGTCTATACCAAATGTGTCTTTTGCAACAGTCTTCGTGTTGAAATTGGCACAATCCATTACTGTATCGGTAGACGGTACTTCTGTAGCCGTGCTGCCAAGGCCTGTAGGGTTGATAATACCGGTAGCTCCGGTGCCATTAGGACGTTTAACTGAAATGGTGCGGAGTATTTGCACAGAATCACCATTCAGGCGTATACGGTGTATTTTCGGGGCATAAGAAGGGAATGCATAGATCTTGTCGTAAGTAGGGCGGCAACCAGATAAGTTAGCGCTGGCAGCATCAATGTTCACGCCCCTGTCTGAGCATACCCAGAATTCTTTTCCGTTGGTGTTGGGGATAGGGTAGATACCGGAAAAACCTGCTTCCCGGAAGTTGATACCCTGGAAGGTGCCGATAGACGGGGATACATAGTTCTTGTAGTCCTGCGCCTGCGTAATCTGAGCATAGCTCCTGGTACATGACATACCTGCCACAATACCAATACTGGCTAATAAAAATTTTTTCATAACAATACGTTCCAATGTTTGCTGCGAAAGTAGAAGCAGCATGTTTCCATATTGTTAATGAATGATGACTGAATAGTAAACTTTAGGTTAAGACATAAATAAAAAAGCTCCCGAACGGGAGCTTTTTTATTTATGTAGAATGTATTATTTATCGTACCAGTACTACTTCACCTTTTTGTTCTATGTCTTTATCTCCACATTTGAAAATGATAGAGTAGAAGTAAACACCCAGGTCCTGAGGTTTGCCATTGAAGGTACCATCCCAACCGCGACGCTCGTCTGCAGTTTCATATATAGTTTCACCCCAACGGTTCAGTATCCTGAAGCTTTTTACATTATGCCAGCCTTGTGTAATAGGACGGAATACATCGTTCCTGCTATCATTATTAGGCGTGAAGGCACTTGGGAAGGTAAGTTCGCAACATGGTTTGGTATTGATAAGGATACTATCTGTGTTCACGCAACCATAATCACCGGTCACTTTCAGTTTTACATAACCGGTAAAGTCTACACGTGCATAAGATACCGGTATATCGCTATAGGTATCAAAGAAGCGGGTAGGGCTCCATTCATATTTAGCGCCAGGTATTATTGTGTTAGCTGTCATACGAATGCTGTCGCCGGCACAGTAAACAGATGTATTGCTGTAGCCATCTACATGTATTTTAGCATCCGGCAGTGCGTGTACATTCAGGGTATCGTATACTGTATGAGGGCAGCCTGCATCTACTACTGTCAGTTTTATCACATGTTGTCCGTCTGTAGGCCAGATAACACCGTAAGGACCCTGGTCGGTAGCATAGTGTGTAGTATAGCCACCATCAAAATCCCAATGGAATGTATCAATAGTCGGCGTAAAATATTGCAGTGAGATGAGTTCTGTACGGCCTATACACATATCTTCTTTTGCAGAGATAATAGCTTCAGGTGTTGGGTTAACCTGGATAGGCTGGTAGAATACATCACTCTTACATCCTTTATTAGCTACTGTCAGGTCTATTGTTTGTTTACCCGCGCTATCGAACCGGATAACGATCGGTGTTTCACCTATATTACTTAATACAGTGGTTCCGCCGTTAGTTGGTACACCCCATTCGAAACCGGCAGCTGAATCTGCACTTCCATAATAGCTGAAATGTACAGTATCGCCCTGGCATATTTCGGTTCTGCCCGGTACTATTACACCATTTGGTTTGAACAGCGTTACTACGTCTATTTGAGAACGAGGGCCTTCACAACCGTCTATTTCCTGTGATACATAATAATCTTCCGTTCCGTGTACGCCGGTTGCAGGTATAGGAGGTACGGTTGATGGATAACCACCGGTCGGATCATAATACCAACGCATGTTTTGTCCTATTGCAGTAAGCGGTAAAGCCGCTGCATTCTCACAATAGAAAATAGGTGTGGTTACTTTAGGTGCTGCAGGTTTAGGAGCTGCAGTAAATACAACTTTTGTTCTCGGGCTCGGACAACCATCTACTACCTGTTGTACATAGTATTCTGCTGAATTAGACGTTGAGGTATTGAAAGTAGGTGTAATAGGTATTGGAGAACCACCGGTTGGTGTATAGAACCATTGTAAATTCTGTCCTAATACATTCAAGGCTACAAACGGATCATTGATACAATAAGCTGTTCTGCCGGTAACTACAGGCGGCTTAGGATCGCTCACACCAACTATTACTGTTGTAGGACTAGAAGAATCAGTCATAGGTGTGGTGTACCTGCAAGTGAAGGCGGTAGGCGTAACGATGTTTTTTACGGTAATACAAACACCAGTATCTATAAAACCACTAGGTCCCCACCAATAATAGGTAGCCTTACCAAAACAAGGATTAGCGCCTGATGCACATAAAGTTACAGAATCTCCCTTGCAAACAGGGTTAGGAGTAGCACTAACAGCAGGTGCTTCCGGCTTAACTACTTTACCTGTATCAAATGAGATGTATCCATTAAAGCCGGTCTTGTTACCGTCAACTGATTGTGCTTGGTTCGGGAACACGCCCCAGAAATTAGAAACACCTGCAGAAGTTAATATAACTTGGCCTGATGTGTTTGAAAAAGATGTCGGAGTTAACGGAGCGGCTGCACTGTAGCCTCCCGCAATTGAATCTGTCAGCAGAGCAAATCTAAAAGTATTGCTTCCACATACAGATGGTGGTATAATGATCTTCAAACCAGAAATGACTGGCGTGATACCGTTTGTAGCGGTTGTGATCGGAAGCCCCGAACCAGCTAGTGTCCAGTTCGGCGACGAGATAGGAACAGGAGAGCCCGATAAACTGCTGTTAGAATAATATAACGAGTAGGTTTGGCCGTTTTGACTAAAGTCGCCATAGTTAGGAATAGTAAGGAACGAATAGTGATAAGACCCCACTTCTGTAAGCATAATAGGAAACGGATAGTTATTGGTCACGCTAAACGTAATGTATGTTGGTGTGGCCAACAGTACATTGATCCCGGTATATGTTGTTGAAACTGTTTGCGGTACAGCTTGCGCCGAAGCAAAACCTAAAACAGCACATGCGCCCAACAGTAAATGCTTGATAGATAGCCTTTTTATCATGGATAAAATGTTTCTAATTAAATAAAATATAGCCTGAGTTAGTAATTCTTTTCAACAATATATAAAACGGCCTATATAATATAGACAGTCCATTTTTTTTAATAGTTGGGGCAAAACAGAAATTGTTAAAATTCAGTTTTTCCCCAATATTGGTGTTAAAATACGAATAATCCTGGTTTGTGCAAACCAAAAGTTAAAAAATCAGCAGATATTTATTGTATGTAAATCATTGTAATGCAACCAGCCATGCCATTGTATCTACGCCATCTGCAAAATCGTTCAACGACGGTTTTTGGGCTGCCCCGAAGGGTGTCTGCTCTTTAGATACAACACATTGTATATCTGTGCTTTGCAACAGTTCAGCCGTTTTTGCCTGTTTATCGTCGTAATAGCTGTAATGCAAAACGCTGACAGCCGAGAAGGGCTGTTCATTCTCTACCATCAGCAGGCTGCCATTTGTAAGATAGGGTACTTTATTCAGCAGGTAGATGGCCAGGTAATAGTCATAATTATGCTTGTATTTATGGTGCACCATTATATCGTCATAGCGCGAGAATACCTTTAACAGGTGATTTATATCATAGCCTTTAGGCAACCATACCTGGGTAACATTCCTGCAGCCAAGCCCAAAATAGGTGAATACATCATCGCTCAGCAGGTTGAGCTGTTCTTCAGTTTCCGTACCGTCTAATATGGCTACCGAGGTCCTGTTTTTGCGTATGATATGCGGGTATTTACCAAAATATTGTTCAAAATACCTGGCCGTATTATTGCTGCCGGTGGCTATATAAGCATCGCAGCCTTTCAGCAGGTCTGCAATTTTTACCTGTTCAGCAACGGTGGGTTCCCATTCTATAAGTTTATTCAATAAATGCCTTAGCAAGGCTTCATCTTTAGAAGACAGTTTTAAAACAAGTTTATGGCCGGCTACAAACCCGCACAAAAAATCATGAAAGCCTACCAGGGGAATATTTCCTGCCATCACTATACCCACTGTTTTAGCAGCAACGGGCATCTTATACTGGCCGGCCCATTGTTCCAGTTTTTCTTTTTGCAAAAACCCGGTTACAATATTACCGGTGGCCATTTCTATATGTTCCGGCGTGAACCATGCATTCAGGCGATTGGCAATATCTTTAGCCTCCTGCCAGCTTTCGTCATTGGCTGCTATATAATTGCCCAGCGCCACCAGTAGTTCTATTCTTCTTTCTAAACTTAGCATGTATGCCTCTTAGGAATTTTTGTGCGAAATTGTAACTTTGTGCGCACATAAACTAAAAAAGACGAGCTCATGGCTATTAAGATAACTGACGAATGTATAAACTGCGGTGCCTGCGAACCCGAATGCCCCAATAATGCCATATATGAAGGCGGGGTAGAATGGGCTGTTGCAGATGGTACGGCAGTAAAAGGACAATTTGTTTTGATGGATGGCAGCGTTACCGATGCAAATGAACGCCATGCCCCGGTTGCTGTAGATACATATTATATTACGCCTAATAAGTGTACAGAGTGCCAGGGTTTTCATGAAGAACCACAATGTGCTGCGGTATGCCCGGTAGATTGCTGTGTGCCTGACGAAATGTACCAGGAAACTGTAGACGAACTGCTTGCTAAAAAAGAAAAACTACACATGTAATTTTAACTATAAAATATAAGGCCCGTTACATTGTAACGGGCCTTATTATTTTATACTTGCTTATTCAGGCTTTTTATAAGAAGCCGTTTTTTTCCAGCCGGTATCAGTAGGTTTTCCTATCGCGTCCATTTTTCGCGCAAGCTCTTTCAAAAAGTCAGGGCCGAAGTTGGCATTACCTATGTGTTTTTCTTTACTGCCCATTTTCAGGTCGTACACAATAGCCGGTACATCTGTTATAATAGCTTCGTATAGCTCTTTACAAGTATCCATACGGTACGAGGTCGCTTCTTTTAAGATCTTATCTGTTTTAGCAGTACCTATATTCTTTTCATAAGTACCATCGGGCTGTGCATACAGGCGGCCGGTATACCTTACCAATCCACTCTTATATATTTCTATTACGTAGTTGGGGCAGGTACCAAAGCAATTGGTACGTTCCATTTTTATATAACTAACGTCTTTAGACGAACCTGCTTTTTTAGCCGTTGCACATGAACCAAACGCAATTGCCAGTAAAACCGTAATACCCAAAAGTTTTTTCTTCATTTTTTATATTTTTCGCAGTTCAAAGATAATCTTTCGCTTAGAGCCCTTTAAATTTTTATTGCAAATATGTTGCCAAACCCAGACACTAATGAACTGCTGCACCGCATAGCTTTAACATTTGTAAAAGAAACCGGCCCCAAGCGTGCCCGTGTGCTATTGCAGCATTACCCGACAGCCACCGATATTTTTAAAGCGCCGCTAAAAGAACTGAAGCAGATAGACGGGATGGGCGAGCTACGTGCACGTGCTTTCAAAGACCCCAAAGTAATGGAGCAGGCTGAAGAGCAGCTAAAATTTGTGCTAAAACACGGTGTACATCCTTTATGGCTGAACGATGATAATTATCCTTCCCGCCTGAAGCAATGTGCTGATGCACCCATATTACTTTATTACAGGGGCAGCACAGCACTTGAAATGCAAAAGCATGTAGCTATAGTAGGTACGCGTAAGTATACCGATTATGGCCAAAAACTTTGTGAAGACCTGGTAGAAGGCCTGGCGAATGAAGAAAATATACTGATAGTAAGCGGGCTGGCCCACGGTATAGACACTATTGCGCATAAAGCTGCTGTAGAGAGAGGTTTGCCAACCGTAGGCGTGCTGGGGCATGGCCTGGATATGATCTATCCGTCTACCAACCGTACACTGGCTAAGCAAATGCTGGAGCATGGAGGTTTACTGTCAGAATTTCCATCCGGCACCAAACCCGACCGGGGCAATTTTCCTATGCGCAACAGGGTAGTGGCCGGCCTGTGTGATGTGACTATTGTAGTAGAAAGCGATATAAAAGGCGGCTCTCTTATCACAGCGCGCATTGCAGATAGTTATAACCGCGATGTAGCGACATTCCCGGGCCGTGTGAAGGACACTAAATCATCCGGCTGCAACGAGCTGATACGTACCAACATTGCCAATATGATAACCTGTGCCGATGACCTGATGGAACTGATGAACTGGAACAAATCGAAAAAGAAGAAACCGGTACAGAGACAACTATTCATACAGCTATCGCCGGAAGAGCAGGTGGTAATTGATATACTGCAAACAAAGGATAGCGTACATGCCGATGAACTATTGCACCAATCGAACCTTGGCAGTTCTATATTAGCTGCTACTCTTTTGCAACTGGAAATGCAGGGACTTGTAAAAGCATTACCCGGTAAAATGTACAGAACGAATTAATAATAAAGCCCGGCTAAGACCGGGCTTTATTAATTTTCAAAGTTTTCTTGTTATACTATCTCACCTTCCAGGTCGTAATCGTAAGCTTTGGTTATTTTTACATTTACGAAATCACCTATCGGTAGTTCATCGTCTGTATTAATGATCACCTCGTTGTCCACTTCCACACTATCAAATTCAGTACGGCCCAGGTAGCGGCCGGCTTCAATTTTATCTACCAGTACTTTATATGTATTACCTATTTTTTCCTGGTTCTTTTCAAAAGATATTTCCTGCTGTACTTCCATTATTTCCTGGGCGCGGGCTTCTTTTTCTTCTGCAGGAATGTTATCAACAAGGCCGTAAGCAGAAGTATTTTCTTCGTGAGAATAAGTGAAAATACCTACGCGGTCGAGGCGTACTTTTTCGAGGAATGTTTTCAGTTGTTCTACATCATCTCTCGTCTCCCCAGGGAAACCAGCTATCAATGTACTGCGCAGGCAAATGCCGGGTACCTTATCGCGTATGGCATCTACCAGGTCATATATTTCCTGTGTTTCCATCTGGCGCTTCATAGCTTTCAGCATATTGTCGGATATATGCTGTAGTGGCATATCCAGGTAATTGCAGATATTCTCGCGTTCACGCATCACATCCAGTATATCCAGCGGGAACTTTGACGGGTAGGCGTAGTGCAAACGGATCCAGTGCAAGCCCGGTACATCAGAAAGATGTTTCAGCAGCTCGCTTAGTGCACGTTTTTTATAAATATCCAGGCCGTAGTAAGTTCCTGTGCTATCAGCATGATTTCCTTTACACCCATAGACACCAGCTTCTTTGCTTCTGCTACGATTTCTTCTATAGTTTTGGAAACATGCCCGCCACGCATTAGTGGTATAGCGCAGAAAGAGCAGGTACGGTTGCAGCCTTCTGATATTTTCAGGTAGGCATAATGTTTAGGCGTAGCCAGCAGGCGTTCACCTACCAGCTCCTGCTTATAGTCTGCATTGAATTGTTTCAGTATCAAAGGTAGTTCCATCGTACCGAACCAGGCATCTACCTCGGGTATCTCGTTTTTCAGGTCGTTGCGGTAGCGTTCGCTCAGGCAGCCGGTCACATATACTTTGTCCAGTTTGCCATCGCGTTTTAGTTCTACTTGCTCCAGTATGGTATTTACACTTTCTTCTTTGGCCTTATCTATAAAGCCGCAAGTGTTTACCACTACTATATTATGGTCAAGCTTTGCATTTTCATGCATCACTTTAATGCCGTTGGCATTTAATTGCCCGCTCAATACTTCACTGTCCACCATATTCTTGGAGCACCCAAGTGTTATGATGTTTACCTTGTCACGTTTTATTGATTTCGTTTTCACTATATCCTTTATTGAGTATGATGAAGCTTATTTTTTACGCATGAACAGGCGTATAGGCACACCGGTAAAATTGAAATGTGTACGTATCTTATTCTCCAGGAAGTTTTTATACGATTCCTTGATAGCATCCGGGTAGTTTGCAAAGAATGCAAAAGATGGCACCGCCGTAGGCACCTGCGATATAAATTTTATCTTCACAGAATTACCACGTGTCATTGGCGGCGGGAAACGTTCTATTTCCTTTAGCATTATTTCGTTGAGCTGAGAAGTAGCTATGCGGCGGTTACGGTTTTTAAACACCTCGATAGCCTTTTCCATAGCCTGGAATATGCGCTGCTTTTCTGTTGCCGATATAAATATTACCGGTACGTCTGTAAATGGTGCAATTCTTTGCTTTACTATTTTTTCGTAGTCGCGTGCAGTATTGGTTTCTTTTTCTACCAGGTCCCATTTGTTTACCAGTATCACTATGCCTTTGCCCTTGCGGGTTGCCAGGCTGAAGATGCTAACGTCCTGTGCGGTAACACCGTTTACTGCGTCTATCACCAGCAGGCATACATCAGCTTCATCCATAGCACGTATGGCACGTATCACCGAATAGAATTCCAGATCTTCATGCACATTCTTTTTCTTGCGCAGGCCTGCTGTGTCTATCAATGTAAATTCCTTGCCGAATAAATTGTAGTTGGTATGTATGGTATCGCGCGTAGTGCCGGGTATGTTTGAAACGATCGTACGTTCTGATCCTATCAGCGCATTCAGCAGGGTAGACTTACCTGCATTGGGCTGGCCTATGATGGCAAACTTTGGTACTTCCGGTTCTTTGTATTCCGTTTCGTCTTCTTCGTTCTCTTCTACATTATCCAGGTCATAGTCAACAAATTCTTCTTCTTCACCATCACCCAGTTCCAGCTTGGCCAGTACTTTATCTCTTTTAATTTCTTTTTCGGGGGTAATATGTTCTGTCACTTCATCCAGCAACTCACCGGTACCGCTACCGCTAATAGACGAGATAAAGAATATTTTATCGAAACCGAGGGAGTAAAATTCTGTAGCTTCCAGGGCACGGGCAGGATTATCTACTTTGTTTACCACCAGCAATACAGGCTTGGTAGTACGGCGCAGCAGGTCGGCCATTTCTTCATCCTGGTCGGTAATGCCGGTAGCCGTATCGCAAACGAACATAAGCAGGTCAGCTTCATCCAGTGCTATCTGTACCTGTTTGCGTATCTCTTTTTCAAAAACATCTTCAGACCTGGCCACAAATCCACCTGTATCTATTACGTTAAATGCCTTCCCGTTCCAGTCGGCCACACCGTACTGGCGGTCGCGTGTAACGCCGCTTACGTCATCCACAATAGCCTTGCGTTGCTCCAGTAGCCGGTTGAATAAAGTAGACTTCCCTACATTGGGCCTTCCCACTATTGCAACAGTAAATCCTGCCATATTTTTAAATTAGTGCGCAAAGGTACTACTAATATGTGCAGCTTCCTTATATAATGCCTATTTTTACTGCCTTATTTAGCGAAAATTGACTGACAGAATAGAGAAATTAAAGGCATTTTTAGCACAATCGCCCGACGATTGTTTCCTGAACCATGCCCTGGCCCTGGAATATGTTAAAACAGGCGATGAGCACCATGCCCGGACCAGCTTTGAAAAGAATCTCGCGTACGACCCCTCTTATGTAGCCACATATTACCATTTAGGCAAGCTGCTGGAACGTACAGGGCACGAAGCTGAAGCTGTGGCTACCTATGAAAAAGGTATGCAGGTGGCTAAAGCGGCCGGCGATAATCATAGCTATAACGAATTGCAAAGCGCTTACGAAGACCTGGTTTATTAAGTATGGATCTGTTAAAATCATTTCAGCAACATTGGGCCAGGCTGGGCTATGGCAGCAACGGCCGGCAGATATTATTGGCAGTAAGCGGCGGGGTAGACTCTATGGTGATGGCAGACCTGTTCCTGCAGAGCGGTATTGATTTCGGTCTGGCACATTGTAATTTCCAGTTGCGGGGCGAAGAAGCCGATAAAGATGAAGCCCTGGTGCAGCAATGGGCCGATGACCATAAAGTAGTTTTCTACAATACCCGTTTCAATACCAAAGAAAAAACGGAAGAATGGAAAAAGGGTGTGCAGGAAACAGC
>JANINW010000011.1:231580-385480 GCA_024508935.1 Flavipsychrobacter sp.
GGATGAGATACGGAAAGTAAATGGTTTTGCTTATATAGCCACTGCCCATCATGCCAATGATAATGTGGAAACCTTGCTGATGAACCTGTTTAAAGGTACCGGCATCAGTGGCATGCACGGTATACCGGTACAGAACAATGCCATCATCCGACCACTGCTGTTTGCAGAGCGTAAGGATATTGCAGCTTATGCGGCAATAAATAATATCCCTTATCGAGATGATGCTTCTAATGCTACGGATAATTACCTGCGCAATATGGTGCGGCATCACCTGGTACCGGCTATAGAAAAGTGCTTTCCCGATGGGGTGCGCCAGGCCAACGAAAGCATAGCACGTTTTGCCGAAGCAGAACAATTGTATACTAAAGCTGTAGCTATAGAAAGAGAGAAACTTATAGAACAGCGGGGACAGGATTTCTATGTGCCTGTATTGAAACTAAAAAAACAAACACCACTACATACGCTGTGTTATGAATTATTCAAGCCATTCGGCTTTAGTGGGGCACAGGTGCCTTATATCATTGCATTGATGGATGCCGAAAGCGGTCACTCCATTTCTTCCCATACACATAAGATCATCCGCAACCGCGATTTTCTTATAGTTACTGCCATACAGGCCACCCAGGCCGATTTTGTTTTGGTGGAAGGAGTGCCTTGTGTTATTGAAACACCCCGGTATAATTTCCATTTCAGGGAAATGCCCAAGCCACAGGAGCTGCCGACAAAAGATGATGTTGCCGTTATTGACGCAACAAAGCTCAGCTACCCGCTTATATTGCGTAAATGGAAACGGGGCGACTACCTGTACCCGCTGGGTATGGGCATGAAGAAAAAGAAGCTCAGCAAGCTGTTTGTAGATAAAAAGATACCCCTGCACGAGAAAGAGAACATCTGGGTGCTGGAATGCCAGAAACGTATTGTTTGGGTTACCGGTATGCGCCTGGATGAACGCTTTAAGGTAACCGGCAATACACAACAGGTACTGAAGATAGAAATGAAACCGCGTTAGAAATTGAACTGCGGCTGCATTAACTGCTCCAGGAAAAAACGGCCATGCGTAGGGTCGAAGATGAACGTAAATACAAAACCGAAAACAGCGCCCCAGAAGTGCGCGTCATGTCCAATATTATCACTTTCCTTCCTGGCCATGTAGGCAGAATACACCAGGTATAATACGCCTGCAATAATAGCCGGTATAGGAATGAACCATACATATATCGTTGTCCATGGGGCAATATATACCGTGCAGAAGAGTATGGCTGATACACCACCTGAAGCGCCCAGCGCACTATAGTATGGGTTGTTCCTGTGTTTTAAAAAGGATGGAATAGAAGCTGCTACAATAGCTGCCAGGTACAGCAGGGGGTAAAGTGCCGGCCTGCCAATTACATTAAACCAGTACTCCGCATTCCTTCCAAAGAAGTACAGCGTGAACATATTGAAGAACAGGTGTGTCATATCCGAATGGATAAAACCGGAAGTGATAAACCTGTAGTATTCTGCCGGGTTATCCATACGCCGCGGCCACAATATGAGTTTGTTTCTCAGTTCATCGTTATTGAAAGCAGCAAAAGAAACCAGTGCGGTTGCGATAATTATTACCAGCGTGAAACTCATAGCATCAATTCTTCAGGCGAAAATAAACCTTATGAGTGATGATAAGGTGAATTATTTAGGATAGAGAAAGAGCGGTACACCTGTTCGGCCAGTATAAGCCTTACCAACTGGTGTGGGAAAACAAGCGGGGAGAGCGACCATATTTGTTTGGCCTGTTTACGCACATTTTCACTTACCCCGAAAGCGCCGCCTATCAATAAGATCAATGTTTTAGTACCCATATTCATCAGTTGCTGGAATTGCTGCGACCATTGTACAGAGTTTAATTGTTTGCCGCGTTCGTCCATCAGGATTAAATAATGGTGGGATTGCAGTTTTTTTAATATTAATTCTTCTTCCTGTAGTTTGGTGCGCTCTATATCGGTTGTTGCAGCTTTTTTTGAGGGCTGTATAATAACCAGTTCTACGTTGTTATATGGCCTGGTTTTCTGGAAATAATATTTAATGCCTTCTTCTATATAGCTGTCATTCTCCTTACCTACCGACCATATTTCTACATTCATACTGTATGCTTGTTTACGGCGCCAAAGTACTGATTTTAGCTGCAGCGCAGGATTTTTTAAAATCATTTTGCATAAAGTTTTTGAAAAATGACTTTCAGTTTATACCTTTGCAGTCCGGTAAAACGGAATGGCCTTGTAGCTCAACTGAATAGAGCATTTGACTACGGATCAAAAGGTTTCAGGTTTGAATCCTGACAAGGTCACAATACAGTAAAGGGTTTCAGTAGTTTTCGCTCTGAAACCCTTTTTTATTTGCATACAATTTGCATTTGCTTATTATCAAAGTAGATGGCTGTATACGGTGAATGAATATGATTCTGTAATCGTAATTTACCTAGACTGTCGTTGTTGCTTGGTGTCTGGAGTTCTAATCTTTTTTTGGCAGAAGTGTTTACTTGTAATTTCCAAATTGACGGTAGCTGGTCCTGAAGCTGGAACGCTTCAACAAATAACAAATAAATGATACCTGATTCTGCCTGAATAGTAAAAAAACCAAACAATATAACGAACTTGCGCCCAAATATGTGGAGCTTAATACAGGATGGAGATATAAGCAGTTGGCAAAAACGTGCTTACGAAGGTGGCGCTAATATTTTTCAGCTACCCTCATGGCTGGAGGCCTTTAAAGAAATTGGCTATTTGAAGCCCATCTATTTGAAATATGATGACGGTCAAAAATTAGGATATTGCGGATTGCTTGAAGCTAAAATGGCATTTGTAAAAATTGGACTGGTTTCGAATGGCCCTGTAGCTATAAACGATTTTGACCCGGCAGAAATTACTGCAAGCCTGGTACAGTACCTGAAAGACAATAACTACACAGCCATTCGTTTTTCAGGAGAGCATACTGCTACACTATTGCAAAATCTCAGTGCTGATCTGGTGCATGAAGAATCATTCCCTTTTTATAAAGACATCAGGAATCATTTTATAGTATACAAACAGGAAACGCCGGAAGACGTGAAATCCGGTTTTAGCTCTACAGCAAAAAGACTGATAAATAAAATAACCAAGGACGAGAACTATAAACTGATTATTGACGATAAAGGAGAGCATCTTAAAGAAGTATATGAGCTTTTTATGCGCGTAAGCGAACGAAAACATTTTGCTTACCGCCCGATGAATAGCTACAAGGCTTTATTTAACTACAATGATACAGAACACGCATACGCAAGCCTGTTTCTGTGCTACCACCTGGAAAAACTTGTAAATGCTATTGTGATCATAAGGGACAAAAATAACAGTATATACATGTCAGGCGGGTTGGATATTGCTCTTATCGATAACAATACAAGTCCAAGTTTTTACCTTCATTACCAGGCTATGCTAAATGAGTTTTATACACGATATACCAGTAGGTATAATCTTGTATATACTCCGGGTAAATTCGGTGAATTCAAAACGCGTTTTCACCCCGAAAAAATAGAGGGCCCTAAGCCAGTAACGGTAGTGCTGAACAAATGGAAATATAACCTTTACAGCAATACAATGCTGCGCTTTGCCCCTAAAATAAAACGCATTGCTAAAAACCTGCTAAACAGATAATAGTGCCTGGTCTTAAAAAATTATATCATAAACTTAAACTGCGCAGGATAGATACACTTATCTACACATTCAACCTGCGCACGGATATAATACCTGTGGTGCAACCGAAAACAGCACTAACTACAGAAATAACGAAAGGGCCGGCACAAATGCTTTTTGCAGCTAAGGTTAATGGGATGATAGTTAGCAAAAATTATACTTATGAAAAAAAGCTGTTATCACGCCAGTTGGGGTATGCGCAAATGCCTTTGATAGGTGGCTGCAGTACCGTAGATGCATACCGGGGGCAGGGTATATATCCGTATATGCTTACGCAAATACTTCAATGGTATAAGGATAATACAACATTGCCGCACATAGCTATATTTGTAGCACCCGATAACATCTCGTCTATAAAAGGCATAGAGAAATCAGGCTTTACATTTATAGAGCACGTAACTATATACCGTTTGTTGGGCTTATGCATATATAAGAAAGTACATGCCGGTGGTGGATCTGTCTAAAACATATATAAGATGCAGGTATCGTCCTACAGCTATAATGGCCGCTGGTAATACATCGTATGATAAATGCATACCATACCCGCAGACGAATGATCTGTTCTCTGCAACGATAGCAGAAGAAAATAATGTTTTCCGATGTACTGTACAGTTGAAACAAGACCTGGCCATAGAACTGCTGTCTGTAACATTTATTATTCCCTCTGCTAACATACCAAGTGCTTATAACAGGCAATATATTTTACAACCAGTTGGCAAAAGCCTTTGGAATAATGACCTAACTCCGCTGCATATACAATACCAGCACAATGGGAGAAACCTGCTGGTAAAAAATGTCACAAAATTTTTATCTCATAAAATAACACCTGCCACAGATCATTTTAAGCTGGAATTGTTTATTGATGCGGCTGGTTTACATCCGCAAATAAACTACGAAAATGGCATCACAAAATCTTCAGCATCTCCTATAATAAAAACAGGGAGACAGTATACTATCAGCTTCAGCATTATAGAAACTAATGCAGCCCCATATCCTGTTATCAACCGCTATCCTAACGGTCTTCAATCTGCATTTGTACTTACAGACCACTGCGATTTTGATACAACTGCGAACCTCAAAAAGTTTGCAAACGGCAACAATGGACAAGCTTCCTGGCTTACCAGTGGGTTAAAGATAACAAAGGGTGTGTTTGCAAACGCATCTCAGAAGAAAGGCTTTATGGCAGCTACACTCGCCATGCCAGAGTATAAGGTTATAATAGACGAATTGTACAGTAGCGGGAATGAAATAGCGCCACACGCCCTGAACCAAAGTGGGCAAATAGACCCAAACTTATTTATTGCAAGCCTTGACGTATTAAAGAAAACGTATGACTGCCGCAGTTGGATAGAGCATGGCAATTATCTTTCCTATTCTTACTATATGGGGGGCAAAAGCAATAAATACCGCCTCATAGAACAGCTTGAGCAAAGAGGCTATAACAATATTTGGTCATATTATGATGTAGCGATAAACCCCTTCAGCAGTATAAACCTGTTTAGCACCAATGTGGGTAAAGCTGCCACAGATGCTATGGTTATTTCGCGCAAATTACTAAGGGGACAATTCCTATATGCATTCCATGTTTTCAGGAGTTATTTTACGCGGCACAATAACGGCCAGAAATATATAGCCTATTTGCTGGGGCTGTTTTCAAAAAGCCGCCAGATGTTTATGTCTGTAATAAAGCGCCAGCAGGTAAAAAAAGGTATGAAACAGTTTTTACAGGCACTGGCGGGCAAAGACAATAAACATATATATACTTATACACCTTTTACAAATGAAGAGATATGCCATTTTTCACCGGTACTTTTCTCAGAGGCACATGGCAGTTTATCTCAACTGCAGCCAGATGATATATTGATGTTTGCCACACAGGAAGTGGTGCATACTTCTGATATATATAACGAACAAGCACTATTGGCATTAATAAAAGAAAAAGGGCTGCATATAGGGCATACGTATATACTTAACCAGCTACCTTATATCAATGGTATTTTTACAAAAAATGGCCAACTGAAAGAAGAATGGATTGTATTTGTAGAAGCCTTGAAAAAGCTATCCGGTTCAAAGGCAATATGGAGTTGTAATATGGGCGAATTAGCAGCTTATTTAAAAGCAATAGCCCTTTTAGATATTACATACCATAGGCAGTCCATTACCATTACTAATAAGAGCAGGTTGGCAGCAGCAGGAATAACCTTTTCTATGCCTTATACGGGCACCATACCCAATATGTTATGGAATAATAGGCAACTAGACCCGTCCTGTTTTTACACTGAAGCATCTGCTATTGTATTCTGGGGCGATATTCCTGCCGAAGGAAGTATTAGTATTGAATGGTAGTAAATGTTGCCGGATGCATTTTATGCCGATATGGGAGTGATAAAAGTGTTGCGTAGAATATAGAATTCGCTATTTTCATGCATTTTGGTTGCTATTCATCAAACAAATTTCTTTATTGCCTGTTATCAAAATAGGACCGTCTCTGTGAAGACTACCAGGTTTTAGCCTTTTGATATTCCCACCACAGCAGGTACAATAACAAAGGAATTATTAAGCCTATATCTGCAGACAGTATGCATTGTATGTGTACATGTGCGCCTTAATATTTGACGGTCTGATTATTTAAATATATAGTTTATGAATAAGAATGGCCCGATCATTATTATAGAAGACGATGCGGATGACAAGGAGCTTTTAACAATGGCGTTTAATGAGCTCAAATATCCCAACGAAATAATTTTTTTTACCGATGGTGAAAAAGCACTTAATTATCTCAAAGATGAGAAAGTCTATCCGTTCATCATTTTATCAGATATCAACCTGCCAAAACTCAATGGTTTCGAACTGAAGAAAATGGTGCATACAAACGATGGATTGAGCGCCAAGTGCATACCTTATTTATTTTTTTCAACATCGGTAAACAAGAAAGCGGTATATGATGCCTATACAATGTCTGTACAGGGATTCTTTGTGAAGCCATCCAGCTATGAGCATCTTGTCGTCACTATAAGAAAAATAGTGGAGTACTGGCAGGAGTGCTACAGCCCTAATCATTTTGAGACTGATTAATGATGCCCTTCGTAAACCGTACCTGAATTAGGTGTTTCGTATAATTCTATTTTACTGAGCTGGGGGATAAATGCCTTTATTTTATTCCATAGCCATATCGTAAGTATTTCGCAGGTAGGGTTTTGCAGCCCCGGAATATTATTTAAAAGCTTATGGTCTACTTCATCCAGTATACTGTTGACAATTTCTTTTACCCGCGCAAAATCCATTACCCATCCTAAGTTCTCGTCAACACGGCCGGTGATATAAATAGTCAGCTTATAGGTATGGCCATGTATTTCTTTGCATTTGTGGCCATCGGGTACATTGGGCAGAAAGTGGGCTGAATCGAAGGTAAAATGCCTGAATATGGTCATCTAAATCTTGTGTTTAATAAGGGGCAAGTGTTGTATCTGTGATAAATGTCGGATCTGTAAGTGTTTTCATAAATTCAACCAGTTGGAATTTTTCCAGTGCAGTTAGTTTCAGCCCGTTTTCTTTTCCGGGTTTCGTCATAATCGGATCCAGGTTGTTTACTTTTCTTACGCCGCTATTATAAAATTCTACCACATCTTCCAGTGTTTTGAACCGGCCGTCGTGCATATAGTTTTTGCGTAGTGCTACATTTCGCAGGTTAGGCGTTCTGAATTTACCCAGGTCATTTGTGCTGCCGGTTACATTATATAAACCCTTGTCCATTTCTTTGGCATACAGGCTGTCTACCCCTGTATTGTGAAACAGGTTGTCGGTCATTACCGGGTTTATGTGACAGTGAAAGCAATCGCCTTTCTCTGTAAAGAATATATTCCGGCCCTGCAATTCGTCATAAGTCAGGTTTTCTGTGCCCAGCATAAAACGATCATACTTCGTATTCCTTGATATCATGGTACGGGTAAACTGTGCCAGTGCATAGGACAGTTCTTTATAAGTAATATTGTCTACACCAAAATATTTCTTGAACAGTGTTTTATAATTAGGCATGTTATTGATCTTGGCCAGGTCTGCCTGGAAAAAATCTTTTACCTCAAACAGCATTACATCTTCCAACGTACCCTTCTTTGAGCCATTCCACATAAAATTGGTATACCATGCCAGGTTCACGTGGGGTAAAACGGGCATACCATCTACCATAGTATTGGTGGTAAACCCATGCTGCTGCAAATGGCACCCACCGCAAGACCTGCCGTCGTTAGACAGGTTTGCATCATAATAGAGCATCCTGCCCAGCATTATTCTTTCCACATAAGGCTGGTTGTCATCCGGTATAATCATTTTAGGAAAATGCGCCGGCATGATTATCGTGTAGGGCGTAAGCGTTACGCTTGTATCTGTTGACGGCGGTGTTACTGTGGTGTTGTCCTTGTCTTTTTTGCAAGAAAACAATAGCAATAACGGGAGTATATACAGGAATGACTTTTTCATAAAATATTATTTGAATTGAATCACATCAGCGCCATTGTCCCTTACTTTTCCCATCAGGGTTGCATTGCCCATTGTGTATACACCGTCGCTTGAGAAGCTGTAAATATTCGGGTTCCTGAACCATTCATTGATGTTCATAGAAGCCGAAAAATTATTTGCGGTTGCTGCACTTATTGTGCGTTTCAACGAGGCTCCCGCCTGTACCAGGTAGGCATTGGTACCCAGGTGTACTGCAAAGCCGGGTTGTGCGCTGCCATCTTTCCAGTGGCCTTCCAGTTTCATAAAGTGATAACCGCCACCCATAGCATCCGGCCATTCCATAGCCACATTTTGTGCTGTTGGGGCAATTTTTCCGTGTATATTATGTGCAGGGTCTATGCCTATATAAAATGCTACAGAATCTATACTGCCTTCCGGTACATTATAAAAAGGTAGTGTTATGTATGGCTTGCGGGCGTCTATGTAAACAACGGTATCAGAGCTGAAGCTCATCTTCTGTCGATAATAAAACCGGATGCTGCTGATATAATACTCCAGGTTGTTTACACTATATAATTCACCGGCGTTATTGCTGTACATCAGCGAATCAAAATAGAGCGGCCGGCCGTCTACGTTATGGCTCAGGTCTATAGTCACATTAGTGTACGGGGTAGGGTTACCCGAATTGGGCCTGCAGCCTGCAGCAAACAGTGCACCTAAAACTGCCAATTGTAATATCCTTTTCATAATTGCTGAATTAAGGTTCTTTCTCTCGTATCAAAGAAACCATAAATACCGCGCTCAGAATGTGATAATAGTCACGCCACTGGCTGATAGTGATCAATTTCCGGGCAAAAAGATAAAGGGCCATGCAGGCCCTTTATGAAAAACTATCCGGGTGGTTCTATTGTACTGTAAGTGTAAGGCTTACCTTGTTTACCAGGCCATCCCTGTTAACTACTGTAAATGTGTATTTCTCCTTTTCTGCTTTATCGGGGGTAGTGGTGGTATAATCATAAGCATAGCTGTCACCTTCGCCACCCGAAAGATCTTTAGACAGCAGGGTAGAGTCTGCACCACCATCTATTGAACGTGTGATAGTGAACTTTGTCAGCACATCCTTGTCTTCGGATTTAGATGCATTGATGCCGATCTTGACATCGGTTTTTTTAGCGATAGTAGCATCAGCAGCTGTGTACCCTGTGCCCGATTTGAAAGAGATATTAGGAAGCTTGCCCTCATCTTCTTCTTTTTTGCAGGATGATAAAGCAAATAATGTAACAAACAGCAGTGCTGCTGCAGATTTATTCAAAGAATGCATAAAAGTATTTTTGTTGTTAAAAAAGATCAGATCCGTTTATTGAACCCTGCTGCCGTGGCGGACTGTATAATGTATTCAAATAACCGCCGAATGTTTTTACATTGTAATATGCGTTTATGTACCGTAAGACTGACGCCCACCAATATATATATCCGGCTTTAGCAGCGGGTTCCAGGGCCTGCCAGCAGTAGGCTATATATTTTACCTGTTTTGTTTTTGCCGGGCTAAAGTTGTCCCCGTACGTTTTCCATGCCTGGGTCTCTTCTTTATCAAACAGGGCTTTGCATTTTACAGAATCGCCGGTGTAGGAAACGGACAGTATGTCGAAATCATTTCCATTGATCCGTAATTCTTTTTCATCAGCATCGTATAGCTTTTCGAAATCTGTTGCAGGAAGTAATATGTCTACTGTGCCTTTAAGCCCTGCCTGCTTCATCAAAACGTGCTGCGATGCTTTGACCTGGTTTATCCGGTATGAAAACGCAATGGGGTATATAAAATGTAATGCCCATGCTATCATCAGCATACCCAAAAGGAATCCAGAATATGTGAATTGACGGAACATTTATAACCTCAACGAAGTATTTGCTGTTAAAATAATGTTTATCCCTTCGTTGTGCAAACCATAGTATTTAAGCCTTGACAGGTGGTCTGTATAATATGTGTTCAAAAGGTTTCTGAACGCCAGTATCCATTGCACTTTGTTCTTATGAAACTTAGTTGTCAAACCTGTATTCAGGTTAACTAGTGTATAATCGGGCGTTGCTGTTTCAAACTGCGCAGGATGGTTTTGAGCAAAAGTGTAAGCCAGTTCGGGTTCAATATAAAAACCTTGCAGCATTTTGGTAGCCGGGCTAAGTTTTATAGAAGACGCCAATTTATAAGCAGGGATGAATGGTAAATACGTGCCATCTGCCAGTTGTCCTTCCGTCATGGAAAAAACTGTTTTCCATTGCAGGTTGGCTAATGGTTTTACTATGACTATCGCCTCGCCGCCATATAAATCGGCATTTTGCTGGGTATACCTGTAGCGGGGAAAGCCATACCATGCAGGCTCTTGCGACAGGCTTAGATAAATATAATTTTTGAAATGGTTGTAGAAAGCAGCGGCTGAGAAGAAAAAATAGTCCTGTTCTATTTCCAGGCTTATATCGGTGGCTAGATTCTGTTCCATTTGCAAGCCGGGTGTTCCTATCTCGCAGCGGTACACGCCTTCATGCAGCCCGTTTGACGATAATTCTGCAAGGTTAGCAGCACGGTTACCGGTCGCAACATTAGCTTTAAAGTTCAACCAGCTTGCGGGGTTATAACTAATGCCCGCTATACTATTAAACGCCGATCGGTTTACCCGGAAAGCATGTATGCTTGTGTCTGGGGTATTAATGCTGCCCAGGTTTAGTGTGCCGGTTTTAAAAGTTTTGATATCCTTATTATTATACCCGATACCGGCTTCTATTATTACCTTTCTTGTATGATATTTCAGAAAGCCCGACAGGTTGCCTTCTATTAAGTGTGCGTCGGGTATCAGGATGCGTTTACCGTAATTGGTATTGTTTTCAAAAGTGAATTGCTGGTTGACTACCAATAGCAGGTTGCTATTCAATGGTTTTTCCCATTTTGCATTTTCAAGAGCAGAAAGCAGGTGCATGTCCAGGCTTATTTCCCCGCCACCTTCATCTTCTTTACGCCGGTTGCTTTGTACGCCTACATTCAGCAATAAAGTGGAGGACTTTAATTTGAAATTATTTTCGGAGCTGAATATGTTCAGCATCACATTATGGTGCGGACCATTCATAGCCCTTGTATAGCGAGCATCGGGCGAAAAGAATTGGTTGAGGTTATCAATAATAAAACCGTATTGATTATAAGAGAAATTATACCTGTTCACCTGTGTCCACTTTTCCTTCTGCCATCCCATGCCCAGTTTCAGGTAATAACCTTTATTTCGCGAATTCAGTACACGGTTGCCTTTGCCATCAGCATAATCGCCATGGGTCTCGGCGCCTATTCTTGCACTCCACCAATGTTTTTCTTTGGCATTCGTGTAGCCGATATCTGTTAAGGTGCCTATGGTATTTGAAAAGAGGCGGGTGGTGGCGTCTAATGTTTTGCCGGGTATGGATGGTGCTTTGTCTATAATATTGATAATGCCGCCCACAGCATCTGTACCGTATAAAATAGATGCAGGCCCTTTTATTACTTCTATACGGTCTATACCTATTTGCGAAAGGCCAAGCCCATGCTCGTCCTGGAATTGCTGGTTGTCGAAGCGCAGGCCGGATAGCAATACCAGCACCCGGTTGCCATACAAGCCGCGTATCACCGGTTTGCTGATGGCATTGCCTGTATTCATTTGGCTGATGCCCGGTATCCGGGCCAGCGCATCAGATAAATTATAAGGAGATTGTGCAGCAAGTTGTTTGGCCGTATACGATTCCAGGTTTAGCGAGGTTTCTTTAGCCTTGCTTTCCTGGATGCCCGAAATGACCACTTCATTCAATTCAAGGGTATCCGCCACCTGGGCATGGCTTATGGTAAAACAAAATAACAGGCCAATACTGAGTAAACTCCGGAGCATGAACGGGTTGTAAGAGGCATCAAAATACAAAGAAATAGTGAGCGCCGAAGCACCATGGTCTGCCTATATTCCCGTTTTAGAAGAAAAAGCTGGAACTGAACAATATGGATATTTTATATTTATACAAATTACTTTTATGAACCGATTGATACTTACAATTATAATTGCCCTTTATACTATTACCGGTTTTGCACAGGCACCCAATTGGGAGTGGGCAAGAATTGATAACGGGACTTCTGCAGCCGGCAATGCCGGATACAAAAAACAAACGGTCGCAGTTTCGAAAAACTTATTGTTATGGGCCACGCTGCAAAATTCCAAATATGCTGCTACACCATCAGCTTACGGCGATTATCATATTACGGAGTACAATCTTGCCGGCAATATACTTAACAGCGCCAGCATTACCGGCAAGGTGTGTATAGTAGACATGAAAGCTGATACCCTGAATAACTGGTATATACTGGGTAAGTATAATGACAGCCTGCAATTCGGTACGCTTTCAAGAGTAAATTCAAACCTGACAGCACCTTATTATTTTCTCATGAAAGTGGACGGTGCTACATTGGGTATGGTATGGTTCAAAGACATAGGCACCAATTATTATTCTTCGGCCGAATCCATTTCTATAAAAGGCGATAATCTATATATAGCTGTAGACTCTGCGCTTACCAGCAGCATTTATAAAATAGATATAAACACCGGTGCCAAAACGCTTATAGTAAGACAGGCAATGACAGGGCATATAAGTTCTGTGGTGGCTGATGAAACAGGCAATATATATGTAGCAGGCTCATGCCCTTCGTGGGGTGTAGATACATTTGGATCTCAAGCTATCAATATTACCAACCTGTACTATGCTTATATAGTGCGTTATAAGGCCAATGGTGCATTTGACTGGATAAAATTCATGAATGATAATACCTGTATCTCCAGGAAACTGAATATTGCCAATAATAACACTATATATTATACAGGTGCAGTACATGATACTATGACCCTGGGCAGTTTTCATATACCCAAACCATTGGTACTAAGTGGTGCAAACTACCTTGTGGCATCGCTGGATAGTTTTGGTGGCGTAAGATGGGTAAAACAGGGAAAGGACTCTACAGCCTGCCGTGCTGACATGGAATATCTTTTCAACGCGGAAGTAGTCGATAGCATGCTCGTTATAATGCCTACCGCCAGGATATACAACGATTTTGGTAATGGCATCACATCGGCCTTTGGCACCCAGACTGCAGTAGCGCTGGTAGGCTATACACCTTCCGGTGTAACCAGCTGGCTCAGGCGTTCTAATACCGACATGGTTACAGCCCAGCACATAGGCAGCAACGGTAAAGACTTGTGGATAACCGGTATGGCAAGAGATAGTTTTTCCCTCGACTTGGATACTGTTTCAGTTTCACTCGCATCTCTTACTCAAACACCATTCCTGGCTAAACTGAATGTTACCGATGAAGTTTGTGCGCTTCCTCCGGCAGTTAATGCTGTGCCAGGTAATGGTTCTGCATCCTTTTCATGGCCATCGGTGGGAGGAGCTATGGGATATGAGTATTCGTTTTCAACCTCGAGCACACCACCTGCTTCCGGTACTTTCACTACTAATGCAAGTGCGCTGATTACCAGTGTAAGCAAAGACAGTACTTATTATTTCTGTATGCGTACTAAGTGTGCGCCTAACCTGTATTCTCCATGGTCTTGTACAATGTTCAAATTGGGTATCCAATATTTAAATAAAAATGTGGTTAGCATTTATCCTAATCCTGCAACACATTCCATAAATATTGCAGGTCTTACCGGTATGCACAATATTAGCATCCGTATTATGAATATTGCCGGTAGCCTTGTTGCTGCTTACAATATAGATGATGCGAAGCAAAAGGAGCATATCAATGTTTCGTCTTTTGCCCGCGGCAGCTATTTTGTTGAAATTAAGGCAGGTGATGAAAGAATGGTGCAGAAGATAGTACTGGAATAAAGCCTGGGGAATGATAAATAAAGAAGGGTGGCCTATTGCCACCCTTCTATTTATCGAATGTAAGTTCCTTTATTTTCTCCTTGTCTTCCTGCTCGTTTTTAAGATCGTACATGGTACCAAATATGCGGTCCCAAAATGTAGAACTGACGCCGAAACCCCGGTGTTCGTCTTTATAATGGTGCAGGTGATGATTGCGCCAAAGAGGTTTCATCCATTTAAAAGGCGGGTTGCCTGCATGTATTGCATAATGCATAGAGCCATAACACAGATAGCCTAGCAGGAACCCAGGAAAAAAAGCATAAGCTGTATTGTGCATCAACAGATAGCATAGGCCAAATATGGCTGAGGCAAGTATGATGCTGGGCAGGGGTGGCATAAAAAGCCTTTGTTTGTCGCGGGGAAAGTGGTGATGTGTACCATGAAAAATATAGACGATCTTTTTGCCACGCTCTGTTTTAGGGATATAATGAAATGCAAAACGGTGCATCAGGTATTCAAACAATGTCCAGCTAAAAAAGCCTGTAATGAACACGGCAACCGCTGAAGCTGCTGAAAAACCATAGGAATAGATGCTGAGATAAAAACTATAGGCAATAATAGGCAGGTACATGCCCCATATCAGCAAGGGGTGAGATTTGGTGAGCAGTTCCAGGTATTGATTCTGAAATAGGCGGGCCTGCCCTTTGTTATTAATTTTATCGAAGTGCATAAATTAATAATGTTTGTCATTGGCGATAGGGAAGGGAAAAAACGAGTGCTTTTATTGTAACACAAGCATTGCCTATTTGTTCTGTACTACAAAGTTAAAATGCCTCATACTTAGCCGGCAAATAGGATTTTCTTATAGAGTCTAAGACAAAAACGCTGCTTTGTATTGTTGTTATATATAATGATATGGCAGATCGAACCTTAATAAGACTGTTTCCCCCTAAAGTTCACCTATCACGCTAAGCAGCATTTTTCTATATTCGCAACTTATCTTTATCAATATGTACAGTAAAAAAATAATGCTTGCGCTGGCTATGGCTTTGCCATTGCTCAGTTATGCGCAGGACGACCTGGTTAAAAAGCTGGAGAACAATAAAAGCGATAGCGCTAAAAAGAAATTTACGTTTACGGAAACACTGAATGTAGAACGTACTTCTGTAAAAAACCAGGCAAGCTCCGGTACTTGCTGGAGCTATTCTACAAACTCGTTTTTAGAAAGCGAAATGATACGTATGGGTAAAAAGCCGGTAGACCTGGCCGAACTGTTTACCGCGCGCCATGTATACCTGGATAAAGCCGATAATTATGTACGCATGCACGGCGCTGTATCCTGGGGCGATGGTGGTGAGTGCCACGATGTTATAAACATGTATCGCAAGTATGGAGCTGTACCGCAAAGTGTTTACACAGGCCTGCAATATGGTACCACCAAAAACAAATTCGGAGAGATGCAGGGCATACTAAAGGCCATGCTGGATGTAGTGGTAAGCAACCCCAATAAAAAGCTGACCCCGAAATGGAAGGAGGCTTTCCGCGCTGTACTGGATACTTATTTAGGACCTGAGCCTGAAACATTTACATGGGAAGGTAAGCAATACACCCCGCGCACTTTCGCCGATGAGGTGGTGGGCATCAATCCGGATAACTATGTAGAACTGACTTCGTTTAAATACCTGCCATATTACAAGAAATCTATTTTCATGGTGCCTGACAACTGGAGTTTTGAAAAGGCATACAATGTGAAGATGCATGACCTGACCACTATTATTGATAATGCACTGGCAAAAGGGTATACCGTTGCATGGGCTACCGATGTGAGCGAGAAATACTTTAGCTGGAAGAATGGCTTTGCTTTTGTGCCGGAAAAGGATTGGGACGATATGGAAGAGGATGAGCAAAAGACTTTGTTCGATACGCCTAAGCCTGACCGCAAAATAACTGCCGAAATGAGGCAGGAAGCGTTTGATAACTATACTACCACCGATGATCATGGCATGCACATAGTAGGTACTGCCAAAGATCAAACAGGTAAAGAATACTATATCGTCAAAAATTCGTGGGGCGAGAAGAACGATTATAAAGGTTATATCTATGTAAGTAAACCGTATGTGCTGTACAAAACAACAGCTATACTGCTGCATAAGAAAGCCATTCCTTCAGACCTTCGCGATAAAATGAGTTTAAATTAATTAAAGTACCGATTAGCAAAAAAGCCGCACAATTTGTGCGGCTTTTTTGTTTAAATAATCTATTCTAATAAGCTAATAACCAGCTTATTTTGTCTGCTACTTTATCTGCGTTCGGCAGCATGGCAGCTTCGAGTGCCATGTTCATTGGTACAGCCGGTAAATCCAAAGCGCCGATAGTTTGCACCGGGGCATCCAGCTCACGGAAACAGTTTTGGGCAATGCGGCCGGCCAATGCTTCGCAGAATGAATTACGCAATTGTTCTTCTGTAAGCACAATACACTTACCGTGTTTCTTTACGGTCTTATAAACCAGTTCCTCATCAAGCGGGTATATCGTACGGAGGTCTATAACTTCTACCTGGCCGGGGAATTGTTTAGCAGCATTCTTAGCCCAATAGACGCCCATGCCATAGGTTATGACACATAAAGACTCTCCGTTCTCAACAGCTTCCTCATTGGCTTCCAATGCGATAGCAGCTTTACCGAAAGGTAAAATATAATCACGGGCAGGTTCTACGGTCTTCGCCTCGTCGGTGCCGGGCACCTTGCTCCAATACAGTCCTTTATGTTCCAGCATGATCACCGGGTTAGGGTCAAGGAATGCGGCTTTCATCAATCCTTTGATATCTGCTGCATTGCTTGGGTAGGCTATTTTGATGCCCTTAATAGTAGCCAATGTGCTTTCTACGCTGCCGCTATGGTATGGGCCACCGCCACCATAAGCGCCTATAGGTACCCGGATGATGCATGATACAGGATATTTGCCGCAAGACAGGTAACAAGATTTGCTTATTTCAGTTACTAACTGATTGATACCCGGGTATATATAGTCTGCAAATTGAACTTCTACTATAGGTTTAAGGCCCAGGGCGCTCATACCAACTGTGGAGCCGATAATGTAGGCCTCCTGTATGGCGGTATTGAAAACACGGCTATCCCCAAACTTGTCTGCCAGGGTAGCTGCCTCGCGAAATACGCCTCCTAAGCGGCGGCCTACATCCTGCCCGTAGAACAAAGCTTCGGGGTAATCCTGCAATATTTCTTCCACGGCATGCAATGCCGCATCTACCATCACTACTTTATCGCGACCGGCCGGGGTACGGTCGCCCACTTCGGCTGTAGCTTTGTTCGGTGCAAACACATGGTCACTCACAGTTGCCGGGTCTGGTTCGGGCGCAGCAACTGCCGCGTTAAATTCGTTTTCTACAAAAGCTTTTTCTTCCGCTTCTATTTCATCCAGCATTGCCTCTGTTACACCTTTATATTCCAGCAGGGCTTTTCTCAATTTTGGCCCCGGGTCGTCTATGGCATGTTTGGCCAGGTCTTCAGCAGTACGGTACCATTCTTTACGTACGCCCGATGTATGGTGGCCCAGTAGTGGCACTTTGGCATGCACCAGTATCGGTTTGCGTTCACGGCGTACCCAGTCTATGGTGTACTGCATGGTTTTGTAGGCATCGGTAAAATCACTGCCATTTACGCGCACCCGTTCCAGCCCTTTAAAGCCGCCGGCATATTCATAGGCATCCATGGTGCGGGCCTCGTCGCTGCTTACAGATATACCCCAGTCGTTATCCTGTACCAGGTAAATGATAGGTAATTGATGTAAAGCCGCAAACTGGAATGCCTCACTTACTTCACCTTCCGTCACACTGCCATCCCCCAAAGAACATATTACAACCGGCGGTACCGGGTAATTGATAAGTTTCTGCTCTTCTATATATTGTATACCCTGGGCTACGCCGGTTGTAGGTATTACCTGCATGCCCGTGGCACTGCTCTGGTGTATGATCTTAGGATAGTTATCGCGGCGTATGTTGGGGTGATTGTAATATTCACGCCCGCCGGTAAAGGGGTCATCTCCCTTGGCCAGCAATTGCAGCATCAGCTCATACGGGCGATAGCCCATACCCAGCATAAGGCTCTCATCGCGGTAGTAAGGACTTACATAGTCGCAGGGCTGCAATAAAAAACCGGTAGCCAGCTGTATGGCTTCGTGTCCCCGCGATGTACTATGAACGTATTTGCATATCTGCCTGTTGGCATCGTATATATCTGCCATAGCCCTGGCGGTCATCATAGACCTGTAGGCTTTTAGCATTAACTCTTTCGAAAGCATGTCTGTAGGTTTCCCCATAACTTAAGGAGCCGCAAATGTACCCCTAAATGTGAAAATACAGAAGGTATGGTAAAATGTACTATGTTTTGACGCAATACGAACAGGCCGCAGCTTGTTATAGTTTGATCATGAAATTTCTGATTTCATTTCAATAAGTGAATAGAACCGCTATTTTTGTTTCCGTTAAACATACCGTATGCAATCATTTGATATTAAGAAATATCTGCCGCACCTATACATCATCATTGGCTTTGCGGTCTTATCCCTGTTATATTGTTATCCGAGTCTTAGCGGTAAGGTGCTGGGGCAAGGTGATGTAATGAGCTGGAAGGCAATGGCAAAAGAGGGTATGGACTACCATGAAAAAACCGGTGAGAATGTGCTGTGGAGCAATAGTATGTTTGGTGGCATGCCTACCTATACCTATTACGTACCCAAGGCCAATAACTATATCTATTATATACAGAAGACCATAACAAGTGTCATTCCCAAACCGGCGCATTTCCTGTTTATAGCTATGGTATGTTTTTACCTGCTGATGCGGGTACTGAAAATAGACCGGTGGCTATCTATTGCCGGCTCCATAGCCTATGCATTCTCTGCTTATAATATCGAGATCATTGTAGCGGGGCACGATACCAAGATGTTTGCCATAGGTTATTTCCCTGCTGTGCTTGCAGGACTACTGCTATTGTACCGGGGCGACTGGTGGAAGGGTATTCCGTTATTAGGTATATCCTTAGCACTAATGATATCTACATCTCACTACCAGATGGTGTACTACGCCATTATCGTAGTATTCTTTGCCGTAGTGGGTATGTTCATTATGGCGGTTAAGGAAGGTAAATTAAAGCAGTTCTTCATGGCTTCTGCTATTGCTGCTATAACTGCAGTAATTGCTGCAGGACCTAATATGCAGTTTGTGCTATCTACGCTTGAATATAATAAAGAAACCATGCGGGGCGGTACCAGTGAGCTTACCATCAACCAGCACGACCAGGGAAAAAAATCTGGCGGGCTTGATAAAGAATATGCATTCAGGTGGAGTAACGGTATAGGGGAGACATTCTGCCTGATGGTACCTTATTTATACGGAGGCAGTTCATCAGAGCCTATAGAATCAGCCCCCGCTACTGCCGAACTGGTAGGTGGGCAAGCCAGTACACTTCCTTTGTATTGGGGTCCGCAGCGCCTGGGCATTTCTGGACCAATATATTTTGGTGCTGTTATATGCTTCCTGTTTGTTTTGGGTATGATGGTAATAAGAAGCGCCCATAAATGGTGGATACTTGCAGTGTGCATACTCTCTATTATGATGTCGTGGGGCGATCATTTTGCGGGGCTCAACTACCTGTTGTTCGATAACCTGCCTATGCTCAATAAGTTCCGTACCCCTACAATGGTGCTTACTATCGCGGAGCTTTTCTTCCCGGTGATAGCTATATGGGGTGTGCAGGAGATCATTAGCGGCAATTATTCTAAACAGGAATTATTGAAAAAACTGAAGATAGCCGCAGGCATTACTGCAGGTTTGTGTGTTTTGTTGGGTGTAGGCGGCAGCATGTTCTTCAACTTTACCAGCCCTAACGACGGGCAAATGCAAAAGGAAATAGTAGCTGCTATGCGAACCGACCGTGCCGACCTGGCTATGAAAAGCGGTATTACCAGCGCTGTTTTCATTTTGGCGGCTGCTGCGCTGATATGGGCTTTCCTCACAGATAAATTAAAGAATACTAAAGTTGTAATAATCGGTATAGCTGCCTTGGTAGCTATAGACCTGCTGTCTGTGGCCAACCATTACCTGAATGATGAGGTATATGTAGACCCCGCAGACCTGGAAGGTTATTTCCAGCCACGCCCGGTAGACCAGCAGATCATGCAGGATAAAGACCCATATTACCGTGTACTGGATGTAACAGGTGATGTGTATAACGACGCACGCCCTGCTTACTTCCATAAACTGGTGGGTGGCTACAGCCCTGCAAAAATGGAGCGCTACCAGGACCTGATAGATATACATATGCGTGGTTCCTTCAATTCAGAAGTACTGAATATGCTCAATACCAAGTACATCATTTTCAATGGTGGGCCTAATAACCAGGTGGTAGCTACTGCTAATCCCGGTGCCTGCGGTAATGCATGGTTTGTAGACGAAGTGAAATGGGCTAATACTGCCGATGAAGAAATACTTGCACTAAATGCACCGAAGCTGGGCGATACCACACAGGTACCAAACGCCTTCAATGCAAAACACACCGCTGTTATGCGCAGCACATTCAAGAATGATCTAAGCGGGTATAGCTTTGGTAAAGACAGTGCTGCAAGGGTAGTGCTGACAAAATACGGTTTGAATGACCTGGCTTTCACTTCAAACAACCGCCAGAACGGTCTTGCAGTATTTGCAGATATGTACTATGCCCACGGCTGGAAAGCTTATGTGGACGGTAAAGAAACGCCGATCCTTAAAGCCAACTATTTATTGAGGGCTATAAAAATACCGGCAGGAGAGCATAAAATAGAATTCAGGTTCCATCCAAGCAGCTTCTATACCGGCGATAAGATAGCAATGGTCAGCTCATTGCTGCTGTTCCTGGTATTGGGCGTGTCTGTATACCAGTTATCAAACAAGAAGAAGAAAGAAACGGCTTAATAAAATTCCTATACCATTTGGATGCGAAAAGTAGTAATGTCCTGTTCAGTAATTCGATACTGATATTCCTGGCCCGGTTCTTTCCGCAACTGGCAGTCATACTGGTTATTATTTTCTTTTCGCGCCAACTGGATGCTGGTGTATATGGTAATTACCAGGGTTTCTGGACACAGGTGTACCTGCTGAATACCGTAGCCTGTCTTGGTATCCCGGCGTTTTTTATGACCTACAGGCCGGCTTATGTGTCGGGCATATTGCAGCACTTAAAGCTATTCCAGGTAGTGCTTTACATCTGCTGGGTATTGGGTATCAGCGGGCTGTTCTCTTACCTGCAGCACACTGCTGAGGTTTTGCCATGGTATCTCAGCTTTTTCTTCCTGCTGGCGTATAGTTTTTCCTCTTTGTGCGAATCGCTGCTTATCATCAGCAAGCGGTATGCTTTACTGGTGCCGGTAAACATCTTATATGCTATTATATTCTGTTTGCTTCATTGGCTCTATCTGCAAAACAGCATCACTTATTTCGACCTGTTTGAAGGTTTGCTGTTCCTAAGCATTACCAGGCTGATCGTGTACCTGCCCGTGATAAGGCAATTTCTTAAAGCCGGTGCAGCAGAACCTATAGATAATATCGGCACTATCCGTGCTTTATGGATGCACCTGGGCTTCTATGATGTGTCGCAAATGTTCTTCAAATGGATAGATAAATTCATTATTTCACTGATGGTAAGCGGCGGTGTGTTTGCTATATACTATAACGGTACTATAGATATACCATTTATTCCCTTACTGCTGGGCGCTATAGGCGGTGCTTCGCTGATGCAATTGGCAGGTAGTAAACATACCGGCAATAAGAATGCGCTCAGTGTTGTTTTACAATCATCCCGTTTACTTTCCTGCGCCATTTTCCCTTTGTTTTTCTTCCTGGTATTTTTCAGGCAGGAATTGTTTGATGTGGTTTTCTTGTCTAAGTACAATGCTGCGCTGCCGATATTTATAGTATCTATATTCAGCTTGCCCCTGAATGCTTATAATCTTACAACCGTTCTTCAGAATCATCACAAGGGCTTTATTATTAATACAGGCGCTGTTCTGGACCTTTTAATAGCCCTCGGGCTTATGTACCCGCTGTATAAAGCATGGGGCTTGCCGGGTGTTGCTTTCAGTTTTGTATTGAGCAGCTATGTACAGGCTATATTTTACTTATACCATACTTCGCGCATTTTGCAAACATCCATGTTGGCATTACTGCCTGTTGGCAACTGGATAGTGAAGCTTATCATTTTTTCCTCTCTGTTTATAGCATTTCATTATGTGCTGCAAGCCGGTTTTACGGCACAAAATGTTTTAATTTGTGGCAGTGCGCTGGTTGTATTGACTATAGCTATAGCACTATGGATAGAATTAACACTACTAAAGCGTCAGTATGGCGAAGCAGTTCCGGAAAGGCAGCCTGAAGAACATAGATAATACCGGTTTCAGTACCAGTAACAATACCGAGGGCGGCAGGCTGACGAATAAAGACGGCAGCATCAACCTGAGAAAAACAGGCATGCCCTTTTGGGAGCGTATCAGCCTGTACCATACATTGCTCCGCTTGCCCAGGCTTAAGTTCCTGCTGGCAGTATTCCTGTTTTACACTGTGCTCAATACTTTTTTTGCGGGGTTATATATACTTATAGGTGTAGAGCACCTGAAAGGCCTTATACCGGCAAATGATGTGATGACCAATTTTGAGCAAGCATTTTTCTTCAGTTCGCAGACGCTCACTACCGTGGGGTATGGTCACATTAGCCCCAGTGGACTGCAAGCAAATATTATCGCTTCGCTCGAGTCTTTTATAGGCATACTATCCTTTGCACTGGTAACCGGTTTGTTGTATGGACGTTTTACAAGGCCACGCGCTTACCTTTTATTCAGTCATAATATAATAGTAGCTCCGCACCGCTCGGAACGCGCATTGATGGTGCGCCTGGCTACCTATAAGAATAATCACCTGACAGACATGGAGGCGCAGCTTACTATTTCTATGTATATATATGATAACGGACAGAAAGTGCGCCGTTTCTTTCCTTTGCCGCTGGAGATCAGTAAGATCAATTCTATGGCGCTGAGCTGGACACTGGTGCACCCGATAGATGAAAACAGCCCGCTATACCAGATGAGCTACGAAGAAATAGCCGATGCCAATATAGAGATACTGTGTTTCCTGAAAGGGTTTGATGACCATTTCTCCAATATTGTGCAGCAAAGGACTTCCTACACGTTCAATGAATTGGTATACGGGGCTAAATTCCTGCCGGTATTTCACCGTTCTGAAGACGGGTCTACTACCATATTGGAACTGGATAAGATCAATGCCCATGAGCCTGCAAAACTGCCCGAATTCGAGAAATCGGCCCTGAATGCTTAAATTTGTAGCATGCTCGCTACAAATACAATGTCGCCGCTCACGCAGAAATTATTAGACAGGGAAGAACTATATAGTGCCCATAACTACCACCCGCTGCCGGTAATGCTAACCCGTGGAGAAGGTGTTTTTGTATGGGACATAGAAGGTAAACGCTATTATGATTTCCTTTCCGGTTATTCGGCTGTGAACCAGGGGCATTGCCATCCTAAGATCATAGCATCTTTTATAGAACAGGCACAAAAGCTTACGCTTACATCCCGTGCTTTTCATAGCGACCTGCTGGGCGAGTATGCTGAATTCATTACAAAATACTTTGGCTATGACAAGGTATTGCCTATGAATACCGGTGTGGAAGCCGTAGAAACCGCATTGAAACTGGCGCGCCGCTGGGGCTACCAGGTAAAGGGTGTTGAAAGCAATAAAGCCAAGATCATTGTATGTGCTGAGAACTTTCACGGACGTACATTAAATGTAATTTCCTTCAGTACCGACCCTTCTGCTAAAAATAATTTTGGGCCTTTCATGCCTGGCTACGAGGTGATACCTTATAATGATATCAATGCTTTACAGCTTGCGCTGCAGGATAAAAATGTAGCCGGTTTCCTGGTAGAGCCTATACAGGGAGAAGCAGGCGTAGTAGTGCCGGATGAAGGCTACCTGTCTAAAGCAGCAGCTTTATGTAAAGAAGCCAATGTATTGTTCATTGCAGATGAGATACAAACAGGCCTGGCACGTACAGGCAAGATGCTGGCCTGCGACCATGAAAATGTACATCCTGATATTTTGATACTTGGAAAAGCCTTATCTGGCGGTACTATGCCGGTATCGGCAGTGCTGGCAGATGATGAGATCATGCTGACTATCAAACCGGGCGAGCATGGTTCTACCTATGGCGGCAATCCGCTGGCCTGTAAAGTAGCGATCACTGCCTTGCAGGTGCTGAAGGATGAACAAATGGCAGAAAACGCGGAAGTACTCGGAGCTCATTTACGCGAACAGTTGGTGGCACTGAATCACCCGCGTATATCACTCGTAAGGGGTAAAGGCTTGTTAAACGCCATCGTCATTGACCACCCGGATAAAGATGCGGCCTGGGAACTGTGCCTGCAGATGAAGGATAACGGCCTGCTGGTTAAACCTACGCATGGCGATAAAATACGTTTTGCACCGCCGCTGGTAATAACAAAGGCTCAAATAGATGAGTGCCTGGATATCATAAGCCGTAGCTTACAGCATTTAGCCTGATGCATCCACACGACCACTCACATCCGCACGAGGAGAAGCATCTCAAGAGCTCTGCGCTTATCACCGACATAGTTATTGGCATGTCAGACGGGCTTACCGTGCCCTTCGCACTGGCAGCGGGGCTAAGCGGTGCAGTTGATTCTACAGCTATTATCATTACGGCCGGTCTTGCTGAAATAGCCGCAGGGTCAATAGCTATGGGTCTGGGCGGATACCTGGCCGGCAGAACTGAAATAGACCATTATGATGCGGAACTGAAACGGGAGTGGGAAGAAGTAGAACTGGTGCCTGAGCGTGAAAAGCAGGAAGTAAGAGATGTATTTGCCGAGATGGGCCTTAGTAAAGAGATACAGGATATGGTGGCCGATGAAATGTGCAAAGACAAAGAGAAGTGGGTAGACTTTATGATGAAGTATGAACTGGGCCTGGATAAGCCCGACCCAAGGCGTGCCCGGCATAGTGCATTTAATATTGGGGTTTCTTATATAGTAGGTGGCCTGGTACCGCTAAGCCCATATTTCTTCAATGACCATCCTATTGATGGATTAAAATGGTCATGTATTATTACTGTAATGTGCCTGTTCGTTTTCGGGTTCTTTAAGGCTAAAGTTACCGGGCAAAATCCATGGGTCGGGGCACTGAAAGTAATGCTGATAGGCTCTGTAGCAGCAGCGGCGGCTTTCTTTATTGCGCGATTGTTCGATTAACCTTAGAGCACTTTTCTTATAACATAGATCGGTTTATGTGCGGAACATAAAGGATCTATCGTTGTTTTAATGGAGATCAACGCAGGTCGCTCTTCTCTATAAGACTACCTTCAGGATAATTAATTTTCTCGAGGTACAGGCCGTGCCCGGCTACACTAAAATCAGCCAGTGTGCAGTCCTTAGCCTCAATGATGCGCCTGAACTCCTGCACATCGTACCTGCCGCGTGCCACCTGCAGTTGTGTACCCACAAGACCACGTACCATGCCGCGCAGAAACCGGTTGGCTTCTACTATATAATGCAATTCCTCGCCTTGTTGTTCCCAGAAGGAGCGGTGTATGGTACAGTTGAAAGTAAAAGTTTGCGTATTGCGTTTTGAGAATGTCTCAAAATCACGGTATTCTTTCAGTATAGCCGCAGTTTGCTGTAGTATTTCAGTGTTTATTTTGAAAGGGTAGTACAACGCCCTTTTGTGCAGGAAAGGATTTTTTTTGTGGTAGATGCGATAGCGATATTGCCTTGTAATGGCATCGAAGCGTGCATTCAGTTCAGGTTGCTGCGTTTCATATACATGCGTCACACTCATTTGGGGCGGCAGGATGGCATTCATTTTATACATGAAATGCGGATGCGGTGCCTCTTCCGTATCAAAATGATAAAAATTGCATAAAGCATGTACGCCTTCATCGGTACGACTGGCGCCGAATGATTCAATGGGCTTCCTGAACAGCATGGACAGCGCCTGGTTGATATAATATTGCACAGTAGGCAGCTCGCCTTGCAGCTGAGAGCCGTGAAATGCCGTACCATCATACATTACCTCCAGGAAATACCTCGCCATCGTGTTATTTGAAAACGCAATATTACAGCAAGTTTACCGATGTAAATAATGTATGAAACCCAATTGTTACATTTGACGCTAAGAATAAAATTTGAATTGCTGCGTTAAGACGGTACGCAAACTATGTGTGGCATAAGCGGATATATACGATTTAAAGATAGGGCAGGCATACCTGTCTTGCAGGCTATGACCAATGCCATTCGCCATAGAGGGCCTGACGATGAGGGCTATGCACTGGTTGCCGATGGCCAAATTACCCTTTATTCAGGCGATGATAGTGTGGAGGAGGCTAAGCAGCATTTACCGCATATCCTTACTGCATCGCCTGCTGCTATAGGTTTTGGTTTCCGCAGGCTTTCCATTCTCGACCTGTCTTATTGCGGCCACCAGCCCATGCTAAGCAGTGATGGGAATATCGTCCTTACGTTCAATGGGGAGATATATAATTATAAAGAACTGCGCAAGGAATTGCAGCAACTGGGTGTAAGGTTTAAAAGTGAAGGTGATACAGAAGTGATATTGGAAGGGTATAAAGCCTGGGGCAAACAAGTAGTGAACAAACTGAACGGCATGTTTGCAATAGCCTTGTACGATAAGTCTGTAAATAAGGTATTGTTGGTACGGGACCGTTTGGGTATCAAGCCATTATTTTATCATAGCGCTGCTGAAGGCCTTACATGGGCTTCTGAAATAAAAGCACTGCTAAAAGCTCCATGGGTAAAGCCGGAAGTGAATTGGAATGGTTTATTTGCCAACTATGAATTGCAAACCACACCATCGCCGGTTACCTGTTTTGAAAATGTGTATTCGATAGAACCCGGTACCTTGATGGAAATAGATATTGCTACCGGGAAAATTGAAAAAAATACATACTGGCAGATACCGGTAGACCGGCCTATACTAAATATAACAGAACAGGAAGCAGCAGGGCAGTTAGATGAAAGGCTACAGAGCATCGTGCAAATACAGCTGCGTTCAGATGTACCGGTTACTTCGCTTATGAGTGGCGGTATAGATTCTACTATGCTTACTGCAATTTGTGCCAATCAACATCCGGACTTTCATTGCTATACCCTTGGCTTTGACGGGACAGGTGAGGGTGCAGATGAATTGCCACAAGCCATTGCAATGGCGCAACAACTGGGCATCAAACAGCACATACACTATATACATGCTGCCGATATCATCGACTCACTGGATGCGTCGATACGGCATTTTGAAGAACCGTATGTGATGCCGGAACCGGGGCTGGAGGCTTCGAAATATTTGAGGCATGAAGGTTATAAAGTAGTGATGAACGGCTTGGGAGCTGATGAAGTATTTGGAGGTTATGCTTACTACCTGCAATACAGGCAGTGGCAGCAGCGGAAGAAGCTCTTCTTCCTGGAAGCATTGATACCTTCGGCAGGCGAGTTTCTTAAAAAGACAAAAAATTATTTCAGCCTCGATACCACACTGAAATATTTCCTGAATGTACGACTGGGCATGAAACCCTATGATATACGGGATCTTTCTTCCCGACCGTTTACACCGCTTGGCAGCAAACTGCATGATGATTATGCAGGACGTTTAGACATTCCCGGGTCATTATTCTATTACGATCTAAAATATTATATCGGTTCGCACCATGTGTACCGCGATGATCTGAGTGGTATGCGACATGGTCTTGAAATGAGATACCCGTATTTAGATCATGAGCTCATAGATTGGGTAGCGTCACTGCCTATGCACATCCGCCAAAACGGCACGCAAACAAAACCATTGCTCAGAAATGTAGCAGCAAAATATATTACGCAAACCAACCTTTCCATGCCTAAAAAAGGTTTCAGCCTGCCGTTGGATAAATGGCTGAAAGATTCCGGAGAGATACAAGCCTATGCGCGTAAGCAACTGGATGCATTGGAAAAGCGCGGCATATTTGATAAAGCAACGATTGAAAAATGGTGGAGACTGCGTGATAAAGGCATCTACTTCTCTAAAATATGGCAGTTGGTAACCACAGAGGTATGGTTAAACGAATACATAGATTAATGCTGAACTGATCGTTTCCTTTTATCCAGCCACCTGCCGGTAAACCAGAATAGCAGGGCAAGCACCAGGAAGAATATACCTTTGTTCATATTGCCCCAGAAGTATTCGAAGTAGCGTGTGTACAGGTTGGCAATGAAAAATAATACGGCACAGTCGCGTGTAAGATCATCTTTGTACCTGATGCCAAGGAAGAATGCTGCAATACTGCCAAGCCCAAACAGGATGGCGTAGATAAGAACGCGCGTTTGCCTTACCAGCAGCCATTCGCTGTAATGATTGAAATTGCCGAACACAGATATACCCCAGAAGCCGGTGAAGAAAATAAGCAGGCCGATGATATAGGTAAGCCTATGTGTGAAATGCAGGCGTTTAATTTTTTGCTGCAGGTAAGAAAGCCCCATTACTAATAAGCCAAACAAAGTAAAACGTACGGGGTAATTCATGCCAAGGAAAAGGAAATCCTTGCTCAGCCAATCTGTAAACGCACCATACCAGCCCATCATAGCCAGTAAGCCTATAAGCCAAAAGGCTTTCGAGCGGAATGCGGTGCTTAAAACAAACAGTACAATGGCTGACAAAGCCAGGTAGCCGTTATACCCATGTCCGGCACCAATATCTTTGCACGCGTAGATGAGTGTAGTAAGCACGGCCAGGCCTGCCAGCCCCATATATACTTCGTAAGTAGTCCTGCTCAGTTTATTACGGCGCTTATATACATAGCCTATCCATCCGCCGGCTATAATACCGCATATTGCAGTAATAACGAGGTTGCTGAGTGCAAAATAGGTCTTTACCTGTTCCAGCAATTTATCATCAATGAAAATAGCACCGAATGCAAGCAGTATACAGGAAAGGGCTATAATGAAGAAATATTGAGAGACTGTATTGTTGTTTGTGTTATCAGCAGCAACGCTATCTTTTAGTTCGCGTGCCTGCTCATGCGATATTTTGCCGGTGTGTTCCCAGTCATTAATGGCACGTAAAAGTATTTCCTGTTCTTTCCTATCTGCTTTCATGGCATAATCGCTTATGCAAGTATAAGGATAAAAAAATAAGCGCCCTGGAAAGGGCGCTTCTGTTACATATAGAGGATAAGAGAGAACTTAATAAAACCGGGCTACGGAAGATCATCAAAAACCGTATGGGTGCCCGGTAATGTTTTTACAAAATCACAGCTAAAACCAAACACGCAACGATTGCGGCAAACATGATGATCTTTTTAGAGGCATCAGCCCCGTTTTGTTTAATGGTATGGGTTGTGTTTTGCATGGTGATGTTTTTTATTTTTTGTTTGTGTTTTCTTGTTTTGATAGAACAAAGATGCAACCCCCAAAACAACCGGAGAAATTTTTTGGAGGGTTTAACTGGGGCTTTTAAAATGGTTAACCAACGGTTGTTTTAACCGTTAACCAACCATTAAGAAATACAAAAGGCATCCTGTCCACAGGATGCCTTTTGTGCAAATAAGCATATTGTAATTATGCAGGCTGTGCCGTTTGGTTTTTATGTTTAGACTTTACACTGCTTGATTTGATAAGCTGGTAACCGGCATAAATAAAACATAGGCCAATGAACTCTGTAATATAGAGCACTTCCACGTAGCCTGCTTTTGCCGAAGAACCGCCGATGCCGGGCAATAAGCCACCTATGGCAATGAGCACATTACCCCAGAACCTGCTTTTATAATCTGAATTCTCTGCGTACAATACTGCTGAATAAATAGCGCCGCCCACTAAGAAGAAAAACGCGTAGATGTTTATGAACGGCGTTATGTAACGGATGAATGTCCATTCAAGGATTTTACCTGTAAGCTTGGGATGCGGAGGAGGGGCTAAAGGCGATAATATGACCAGGATAGAAGTAGCAATGATAACCGTTGTTAGGATAACGGATAATGCTTTAGCTGTTTTTTCTTTAAGCAATAAATGTACAGTACCCTGTGCCAGCGGGGCGCCGCCTAACAGTGCGCCGAATATATACCATGCTTTAAAATTAGCCGGATGATAACCTGTAAGCGTGTGCAGGCTTTCGGTGATGGTACCGGCCCCGTAAAAGAAAACACCCAGCATCCACCAGAATACATACAGCGTATGCCTGTGGTTTTGCCAGTGCCTGTAAAGTTTTAAAAAGAAATAAACCGAGAAAAGAGTGGTTGCAATGGGAATGTAATTGACTAATGGCAAAACGTATGATTTAGTATTGCAAAGGTATCGGGAAGCCCAGTTTTACCTGAATACTATTGTCACCGTTTTGCCATTATTCAATGAGAACTGTATTAAAATTTGAAATTGTAGGTAATGCTTGGCAAAATAGGGAAGATAGATACCTGCATTACTTTAGCCTGTACGCCACCATTCAGGTCTCCTTTTGTATCTACATACAGGAAATAAGGGTTTTGGCGGCTATACACATTGTATATAGAAAATGCCCAGCTTCCCTGCCATCTTCTCGGTTTTTTGTGCTGCGGTTTGTAAATAGCCGAAAGGTCTAACCTGTGGTAGGCAAACAGCCTGTAGGCATTAGTCTGGCTGTATTGCGGTACTACAGTCTGGTCTACGAAATAGTAATTGGTAGGCAGGGTAATGGCATTGCCTGAACCATATACAAATACAGTAGATACCGTCCACCTGGAGTTCAATTCATAACTACCAACGATAGATATATCATGCCTGCGGTCATACTTCGCCGGGTATCGTTCACCTTTATTAATGTCTTTGAACGTACGGTAAGTCCATGAAAGGGTATATCCTATCCAGCCGGTAAATTTCCCCTTCGTCTTGTTTACGAAAAACTCTGCACCATAGGCTTCGCCTTTACCGAAAACAAAATCCAGCTCAGGATCGCGCAGGGTAGATGGTATATAGCCTTCACGGTATTCTATCTGGTTCTTCATGTCTTTGTAATACACTTCAACAGAGGTCTCCAGTTTGTTGTCCAGGAAATTCCTGAAATAGCCCAAAGAGTATTGCCATGACATCTGCGGCTGCACATAGAATGTACTCGGCACCCATAGGTCTGTTGGCAATGTGCTGCCGTTATTAGATACCAGGTGTATGTACTGGTAAGATTTAGAAACGCTGGCTTTGATAGAAGAACGCTCATTGAGGCCAAAGCGCATATTAAGGCGGGGCTCAAAGCCTCCGTAGGTCTTTACAATGTCGCCACTGCTGTATTGGGTGCTGTCTGTTTTCTTCTGGTTGATATCGTACTGGTATTGGGTATAAGGCCCTGCCTGTCCAAACCAGGAATAGCGAACGCCTGCATTTATCTTCAGCCATTTGGCAGGGTCAAATTCGTCCATAATATAAGCGCCGCCTTCATGCGCATATTTTATCAGCGCGTTATTAGGCTTCAGTTCTACTTCCCCGCTTTTGCCGGATAATTGGTTAGGGATGAATTTGTGATAGGTGTATGCCAGCCCGGCTTTGAATTTGTGGTTGAAAGCAGTGTAATAATCCAGGTCTACCTTTCCGTTATAGTCACGTACGCCCGATGAGAGCTTTATCTGGAAATCATTTTGACCGGCAGCGAATGCAAACTTGTAATCATTATACACAGCTGTTGCATTCAGGAACAGGCGGTCGCTAAACAGGTGGTTCCAACGCAGCGTTGCAGTACTGTTGCCCCAGGGTATGTCTGCATTAAAAGACCCGCTGCTGCTTTTGAATTTGAATTTGTCGCGACCAAAATAACCGCTCAGGTATACACGGTCTTTATCGCTTATCTTATAGTTGGCTTTCAGGTTGGCATCATAGAAATAGTAGCCCGAACCTGCAAAATTGCCTTTAGCAAATGGTTTGATGAGGGCATCTATATAAGTCCTCCTGCCCGATACAATAAAAGAGCCCTTGTCTTTTTTGATAGGCCCTTCTATAAGCAGGCGCGATGCTATAAGCCCTATGCCGCCTTCGGCGTGGTATTCCTTCATATTACCTTCCTTCATAGATACATCTACCACAGAAGAGAGCCTGCCGCCATAATTGGCCGGCATACCACCTTTGATAAGGGTTACATTCTTTATGGCGTCTGTATTGAATACAGAGAAGAAACCGAAGAGGTGACCGGTATTATATACTACTGCATCGTCCAGTAGTATCAGGTTTTGGTCTGGGCCGCCGCCACGTACATAAAAGCCCGAATTACCTTCACCGGCAGATTGTACGCCCGGCAGTAATTGCAAAGCTTTCAGGATATCTGTTTCGCCGAATATTACCGGCAGTGTTTTTATCTGCTCGGCCGACAAACTTATTTTCCCCATATCTGTACTCTTCACGTTCTCTTCCCTTCTGGTAGACCTTACTTCTACCTCTTTTAGTGTAGTCTTGTTTTGCAGATCAGCATTGAGCGTGGTGCTTTCTACCAGGTTCAGCGTTTCGGTTTTCGCTGCAAATCCTACATAAGAGAAAGTAATCGTATAGGAACCTGCAGGCACAGATATGGAATAGAATCCATAGGTGTTACTTTGGGTACCTAAAGAAGCTTCCTTGATGTATACGTTGGCTCCTATCAGGGCCTCACCGCTGGCAGCGTCGCGCATATACCCGCTAAGGGTCACTTTTTTTTGCGCCAGTAACGATACAGGCAGGCAAACGAAAACTAATATCCAGTATATGGAACGGCTATGTTTTGAAAACATAAGAGTTTATTGAATTATTTCAGTGAATCGGTGATCTCTCCGCATTCCAGCATTTTTTTGCCGAAGTATGGATTTTTAATTTCCATTTCATTGCTCAGCCAGTATGCGCCTTTATCGTTAAAGGCCATAGGGCAGAACTGGCGGTACACGCCGGCGTTTTTCAGGTCGGCATTTTTCAGCAGGGCAAACATAGCGTCTGACACTTTTTCGAAATGCACGCGTTTCTTTTCGCAGGTTTCGTCTTTCAGGGCCAGTATGTCCTTGCTGCCTTGCCTGATGGCATCGAGGTGCTGCTGGTATAACCGGTTGTTGGCAGAATCTGTTTTTATAGCAGCCTGTAGGCTATCGGCATCTGTAATCAACTTTGTGCTGGCCTCGTCGGCAGCAGTGGCATTAGTGGCCACCAGTGCGTTCTTCAATTCATAGTAATGCGTTACCAGTGTCATCAGCTTTTGTGTACCGGTCTCGTCCAGTTTGCTTTTAGGTGCTTCTGCAGGCTTGGGTGCTTCTGTAGTGGCAGCAGCCGTATCAGATTTTGGAGTAGACTGGTTACAGGCTGTAACAAACAGGCCGGCGCAAATGATGTAAACCGCAATTGAGCGCATAAATGAAAAAATTTGATGCAAAAATACAGCAAGCATCGATGCTAAGCGCATTCGTTGTAATTTTGCGGGCTTATGTTAATATCCTTACAGAATATTTCATTTTATTTCGGTTCGCGCGCCATACTGGAAGATGCCAGCTGGCAGATAGGTACAGGTGAAAGAATAGGCCTGGTAGGCAGTAACGGTGCAGGTAAATCAACTCTTTTGCGCCTGATGACAGGTGCCTATAGTGTGGATAAAGGAACCATCAATAAACCTAAAGATGTAAGCCTGGGCTTTTTCAACCAGGACTTATTAAGTTTTTCTACAGATAATTCAATCCTCAGCGTAGGTATGCAGGCCTTTGAAAGGGCCCACGAGGTGGAAAAGGAAATGGAGCGGCTGATAAAAGAACTGGAGACCAAACCGGATGATGCCAAACTGCTGGATGATTACAGTCATGCCCTGCACGATTTTGAAGTAGCCGGTGGTTACGAAATGGAACACCGCACGGCGGAGGTACTGGAAGGGCTGGGCTTTTCTACTGCCGACCTGCAACGTCCATACAACCAGTTCAGCGGGGGATGGCGTATGCGTGTGCTGCTGGCTAAAATGATGCTGCAGCAGCCGGAGCTGCTTTTGCTCGATGAACCTACCAACCACCTCGACCTGCCGTCTATCGAATGGCTGGAACGTTACCTGCAGGGTTACCCCGGCAGCGTGGTCATCGTTTCGCACGACAGGTATTTCCTGGACAGGATGGTGACCAAGATAGTAGAGGTATGGCAGCAAGACCTGCACCAATATAGCGGTAACTATACTTTTTACCAGACAGAGAAGGCAGAACGCATGGAACTACAGCAACGTGCCTACGAAAACCAGCAGGACTATATACGCCAGCAGGAGCGCTTTATTGAGCGTTTTAAAGCCAAGGCTACCAAGGCTGCGCAGGCCCAAAGTGCGTTGAAAAGGCTGGATAAGCTGGAACGCATTGAATCGCCCGATACCAGCATACCGGTAATGAACATCAACTTTGATGTGGCTGTACAGCCGGGTAAGATCATCAGTACCCTGAAGCATATTACCAAACGCTTTGGCGACCTGACCATACTGGAGGATGCCCATGCAGAAATAAACCGCGGTGATAAAATAGCCCTGATAGGCGCCAACGGTAAGGGTAAATCTACCTTGCTGCGTATCATAGCAGGGGCAGAGACTTTTGATGGTGAACGTAAGGAAGGGCATAATGTAGAAGAAAGCTTTTATGCACAGCACCAGTTGGAATCGCTGAATGTAGAACTGGAAATACTGGAAGAACTGAAACGCAGCGGCAGCGGCAAAACAGAACTGGAGCTACGCCAGCTTTTGGGTTGTTTCCTGTTTAGCGGCGATGATGTGTTCAAAAAGATCAAAGTATTATCGGGTGGAGAGAAGGCAAGGGTGGCCTTGGCTAAGACCATAGCGATGAAGGGTAACTTCCTGATGCTGGATGAACCTACCAACCACCTTGATATGCAATCGGTTGAAATGCTGATAGATGCCCTGAACAAATACGAAGGGACGATGATACTGGTATCGCACGACAGGTATTTCATCAGTAAGACGGCTAATAAGATATGGTGGATAGAAGACCGCCAGATAAAAGAGTTCATCGGTACTTATGATGAATGGGTTGTGTTTATGCAGGAGCGTGAAAAGCGTAAAGTAGAAGCGGCTAAACCTGTAGTGGCAGAAAAAAAAGAAGAACCTAAGAAGGAGGTAAAACCTGCTAATAATACGAACGATGCAGAACTGCGCAACCTGCGTAAGGAGCACCAGAAATACCAGAAGAATTTTCAAAGGCTGGAAGAGCAACTGGGTAAAATGAAGCAGGAAAAAGAAGCGCTGGAAGCACAGCTGGGTGATCCTGCTTTCTATGCAGACAGGGATAAATTCCAGAAACTGGACGAGCAATACCGCCTGCACAGTGCAAAACTGGATGCGGTGAGTAAAGAATATGATGAGGTGTTTGAAAAGATAATGGAGCTGGAAGAAAAAATAGGTTAACCTATTGTATTGCAGCATTTAATATGTAATTGTATCTTTATCTACCTGTAAATGCCCTGCTATAAAAAACTAAACCACTTAACGTTTTAATTTAAAATACACATGCCTTCATTTGATATAGCCAGCAAAGTAGATCTACAGACTTTAGATAATGCTGTAAATGTGGCTAAAAAAGAAATAGACAACCGTTACGATTTCAAGGGAACTCATATCTCTTTTGAACTGAATAAAAAAGATATGGTCATCAACCTGGAAGTGGAAAGCGATATGCAGCTGAGGCAGGTTGAAGAGATATTGGTGACCAAAGCGATGCGCCAGGGCCTGGAAGCAAATAGCTTTGATATGAGCAAGGAGGCAACTCCTTCAGGCAAGTATGTACGTAAGGCCATCCCGGTAAAGAACGGCATTGAGAAAGATATGGCCAAGAAGATCGTTAAGATCATAAAAGACAGCGGTGCCAAAGTACAACCGGCTATTATGGATGATATTATTCGTGTGACAGGCAAGAAAATTGACGACCTGCAGGAAGTAATTGCATTGCTGCGCGGCTCAGCGCTGGATATTCCTTTGCAGTTCGTAAATATGAAATCTTAAAGCTATTTTATTTGCCGGCGATATAAATAAAGTGCCAGCGTACCAAAGATTATATTAGGTATCCATACAGCTAAAAGCGGGTTCAGGCCCGCTTTTGTTGAAAATGTATTGGTAAACTGCATAGCCATTATATACAGCGCACTGATACATATACCTATGGCCAGGTGCAGGCCGCTGCCACCACGTATCTTACGACTGGCTATACAAGCGCCTATTATCGTTAATATAAGCCCGGCAAAAGGCTGGGCAGTGCGGCGGTGTTTTTCTACGTAAAAAAAGTTTAGTGTCTCAGTGCCTCTAAGTTTTTCCCTTGCAATATACCTGTTGAGCTGTGGTGTGGTCAATGCTTCTTTTATCGCATCGTCTTCTTCCAGGTCTCCCGGTTTAAAAGTACCATAGTCGCAAATAGTATCCTGCAAAAAGCGGAGCGTTTCTTTAATACCGTTATTGGTGCGTATACGTACGGTAAATAATTTCCATTTTTTTGTAGTGCTGTCATAGCTGGCGCGTTCTGCCCACAGCTTTTCTTTTAGCGTAGTTCCCTGTATCTTTTCCGCGGTAAAGTTGTACCCGATATTGGCCTGGTAGTCGTAGCTCATCATATATACGTACAGGTCTTTGCTCAGCCGCAGGTGTACATCGCGGTCAGCAGTCACTACGGCATTGTGTACATATTTGTCTTCAAAAGCCAGGCGCTGCTTATTGGCGGCAGGCACTATCCAGTGGTTGGCCAGCAGGGATAAGGCACATAAAGCACCGCCACCGATCAAATAAGGACGCATAAACCTTTGAAAAGACATGCCCGATGCCAGCATGGCGATGATCTCCGATTTATAAGCCAGCTTAGATGTAAAGAATATGGTAGCAATAAATATGAACAAAGGGAAAAGCAGGGCGGTGATATGCGGGATGAAGTTTTTGAAATACATGAGCACAGCCATGAGTGGTGCCTTCTTTTCCAGGAAGTCATCCATCTTCTCCGTAAGGTCTATCACGCAGGCTATCACTGCCATTATCATAATGGCAAAGAAAAAGGTACCCCAAAACTTTTTTACAATATACCAGTCCAGTTTTTTCATCCGCTTACAACCTTTGTTTCAGGATATTTACCTGTTCAGTTTTCCATTGCATATAATCTCCCTGCAAAATATGCGTACGGGCTTGCTTTACCAAATGCAGGTAAAATGCCAGGTTATGTATGCTGGCTATTTGCAGGCCCAATATCTCGCTGGCTACAAACAAGTGCCTGAGGTATGCTTTTGTGTAAAAATTGCTGGTAGGGCAGTCTATGCCATCGTCAATGGGACTGAAATCGTTCTCCCATTTCTTGTTTTTTATATTGACCACGCCTTTGCTGGTGAAAAGCATGCCGTTCCTCCCGTTGCGCGTAGGCATTACGCAATCGAACATGTCTATACCTAACGCTATATTCTCTAAAATATTCCACGGGGTGCCTACGCCCATCAGGTAGCGGGGCTTATCGGCAGGCAGGTTTTCGCAGCATAGGCCGCACATCTCATACATCATGTCTTCCGGTTCGCCAACGGAAAGGCCACCGATAGCATTGCCGTCGCATTCCATAGATGCTATGAATTCAGCCGACTGCTTGCGGAGATCTTTATAAGTGCTGCCCTGTACAATGGGGAACAGTGATTGGTCGTAACCGTATTTAGGCTCGGTCTCTCCCATGCGTTGTACACAACGGGCCAGCCAGCGGTGGGTAAGCTCCATTGATTTCTTTGCATAGTCGTAGTCAGACGGGTATGGCGGGCATTCATCAAAAGCCATGATGATATCTGCGCCTATGCTTCTCTGGGTATCTATTACATTCTCAGGTGTAAACAAGTGCCGGGAACCATCTATATGCGATTGGAAAATGGCACCCTCTTCTTTCAGTTTGCGGTTATTGGCCAGGGAAAATACCTGGTAGCCCCCGCTGTCCGTCAGTATGGGCCTGTCCCAGCCATTGAATTTATGCAAGCCACCCGCCTGTTCCAGTATAGCACTGCCCGGGCGCAGGTAAAGATGATAGGTATTGCCTAGTATTATCTGGGCCTTTACCTCTTCTTTCAGTTGCTGCTGGGTTACAGCTTTTACACTGCCTACCGTGCCCACCGGCATGAATATCGGCGTTTCTATTTGCCCATGCCCGGTGGTAATAATGCCTGCCCTGGCAGAGGAAGCGCTATCCGTTACTTTTAATTCGAATTCCATTGTATTATCATGCAGCAGTACATAAACCCTGGAATACCGTTTAGTGCCGCTGCTATCGTCTTATAAAATATTGTTTCTTTGCTGTAGTGTTTATTCAAATACTTATAGGCCTGCTGCAGTTTTGCATAACCATACAATTGGGTTATATGCTGTGCCTGTTTGCAGAAAGCTTCAAGCCTGCAGGGCCAAAACTTCCCTTAAGTAATAAAAAGCCCGTTTCCATTATTATATGTGCTAAAAATGAAGCGGACAATCTTGAACAGAACCTTCCGGCAATTTTGGCGCAAAGATACAGTAATGATGCAGGGAATGTACTGTACGAGGTAATAGTAGTAAACGATGGTTCGACAGACCGTACCGGGGCTGTGCTGGATGAATTGATAAAACAGCATGTGCACCTGTGGGTAGTAAATATTCCTGCGGCAGAGGAAAGGACGTTTCCTGGGAAGAAATATGCCCTTGGTAAAGGTGTGTTCCATGCTTCACATGAGTTTTTATTGCTCACTGATGCTGATTGCCGGCCTTCAAGCGAAAGCTGGCTGGAGGAAATGGTGAAGCCGCTGCATGAAGGTAAAGAGATAGTGGCAGGGTATGGTGGGTACAAATATGGCCCCGGCTTGCTTAACGCCTTTATACGCTGGGAGACCCTGCATACTTTTTTCCAATACAGCAGTTATGCGTTTGCGGGCATACCATATATGGCCGTAGGGCGCAATATGGCCTGCACAAAAGCGGCGTTTGAAAAAGCCCGGCAGTCGGCAGCATGGACCAAATTGCCATCGGGCGACGATGACCTGCTGGTAAATGCTGTGGCGGATGCAAGTAATATAGCGATAGTGTCAGACCAAACGGCGTTTACCATTTCGGCTGCGAAAAATACCTGGGGCGACTGGATAAAGCAAAAACAACGGCATCTTTCTACCGGTAAATACTACAAGACAAAAACCAAGATGCTGCTGGGCTTGTATGCCTTGTCGCATGCCCTGGTATGGCTTAGTTTCATCATCCTCATATTTACCCCATTTTACAGGCCCGCTTTGCTGGCTATGGGGTTCAGGTGTTTTGCTTATTGGGGAGCATGGTTGTTCCAGGCACAAAGACTGAAAGAGAAAAAACTGGTATTGTGGTTCCCGCTATTCGATTTAGGCTGGATGATATATAACTTTGCGTTCCTTCCATACATATCATGGAAAAATAAAAAGCAGTGGAAATAATCAGGAAATATTTTGACGATTTTACCGATACGCAATTGCAGCAATTGGGGCAATTGGAAGAATTATATAAAGACTGGAATGAAAAAATAAATGTCATTTCCCGTAAAGACATTGATTCGCTTTATGAAAAGCATGTGCTGCATTCGTTGGCAATAGCTGCGGTATGCAGTTTTAATAAAGGTGCGCAGATAGTAGATATAGGTACCGGCGGCGGTTTCCCCGGCATACCCCTGGCCATACTTTTTCCTGAAGTTGAGTTTTTGTTATCTGACAGTATTGGCAAAAAGATAAAAGTGGTGCAGGAGGTTGCGGCTGCCATAGGTCTGAAAAACGTAACTGCGGTACACAGCAGGGTAGAAGAAATAAAAGGCCGGACCTTCGATTTTGCAGTATCGCGCGCTGTAGCCCCGCTGGGAGACCTGTGGCAATGGGTAAACCATATGCTGCGCAAAGGCAATAAAATGGGCGAACTGCCTAATGGACTTATATGCCTGAAAGGCGGAGACCTCACTGCCGAGATAAAGGCTTCGGGGCTTTATGACAAAGCACAGGCATGGAGTGTTTATGATATTTTTCCCGAACCATCCTTCCAGGAAAAATTTGTCATTTATGTGCCTAAATAAATTGTTACGGGTGCGGACAATAATATGACAAAAGGTTCGTTATAAAATAGTTATATTTATAATGAATTCCTGAACTAAACCACTATTATAAATTGATTTAAACAGACCTCCCTATGAAAAAATCAATTGTTTCCTTGGCTATGCTGGCGACTATAGCCGTGCTTATTTCCTGCAATAAAAACAAATCTGATTCTGCAGCTAACGCAAATGTATCTGTAACCCCGGTGTTGCCGGATGCTACTGCCGAATACTTTTCGGACAATGGCAATGTAGGCGGAGAAGTAGATATATTAAATAAGAAAGCCACGCTGGGAAGAGTATTGTTTTACGACAACCATTTGTCTTTAAATAATGCTACAGCCTGTGCCAGCTGTCATCACCAGGCATTGGCTTTTTCAGATAATGCCGCATTCAGCCGTGGCTTTGAAAATAAACAAACTGCCAGGAATACACCTCCTATTCAAAACCTGTTGGGCACTTCTTTAAAATTGTTTACCGTTAATGGAAAACTAGCGGGTGCCAGTTCTCTTTTTTGGGATGGCCGCGAAAATAATCTGCAAGACCTGATCATGCGGCCGGTTTCCAACCATGTGGAAATGGGTATGGAGCAACTGGCTGACCTGCCGGCAAAGCTGGCAGAACTGCCTTATTACAATAAGCTATTTAAAGATGCTTATGGATCGGAAAGTGTAACACTTGACCGCATCTCTGAATCGATAGGATTATTTATAGGCTCTATCAAGTCCCAAGGGTCGAGGTTCGATCAGTTCATGGCAGGTAAAACACAATTGACCGCTTTGGAGAATTATGGTTTTACCTTATTCAATACCAAATATCCCTGCGGCAATTGCCACCATGTAAGTATGCCGGGTGGATATGGAGGTATGGGCAGCGGCAGCGAGTTTATGGATATAGGACTGGACATTGTGTCTGCCGATAAAGGCCGTGCTGCCATAACAGGTAATGCCGCTGATAACGGAAGGTTTAAAATACCTAACCTGCATAATATAGCGCTTACAGCCCCATACATGCACGATGGCCGTTTCAACACATTGGGTGAAGTAATAGACCATTACAGTGCCGGCATCCAAAATACGGCTAACCTGAATGATGAACTAAAGGATGTAAATGGCAAGGCTATGCGCATGAATATCTCTACAGAAGAAAAAGCTGCACTGATAGCCTTTTTACAAACTATGACGGATAATGATATGATAACTGATCCCAAATTTTCCGATCCTTTCAAAACCAACTAAAATTTAAACGCACAACTTGATGAAAAAAATTGTACTGGCAATTGTAGGCATTGCCCTTGGCAGTTCTGTATGCTATGCCCAGGAATTGACGACAGAAAATAGCCCAAAAGAAAAAAAGCTGGAACACCATATAGGTGTGCAGATGAATGAGCTCATTCGCCAGGTGTTTAATTTTAATAATTCAACGGCTTCCAATCTCAATAACCCGTACCTTATTGTTTACTCTGTAAACCTGGCAAAAACAGGCTGGGGGCTGCGATTGGGCGCAGGGTATACGCGCAATACTTTTTCCGATGATGACGGGGTAACGAAAAGAGAAACCGATATCAACGATTTGAACCTGAGATTAGGCGTAGAAAAAGCCTTCAAACTATCTGATAAATGGACGGCTGGTGCAGGACTGGACGGGTTATATGGCAATGACAATGATTATACAAATAGTGTTATAAGGTCATTTGATACCACAACCACTAAAACCAATAGCAAAGTGACGCGTTACGGCGGCGGGGCTATGGCCTGGTTGCGCTATGCCATCAGCCCGAGGGTGGTAATAGGTACTGAAACCAGCTTTTATTACCAGCTTGGCAACCAGCAGCAGACTATAAACATCACAAAACGGAATAATAGTGTTCCATCCCGCCCCATAGTTACTACGACGTCTACTATAGATGGAGATGTAACTGAAGGAATCTTTAGGCTGCCGGTAGTATTTTACCTGATGGTCAGGTTTTAAAATCCTGGCTGACAATGAAACGCTCTGCGCCGCGAGGGCAGGGCGTTTTGCTATGTACTACGCATACTCAGAAACAATTCTTATTTTTGCGCCTCAAAACCTTAAATACTATAATATAATTATATGGGCCGGATATTTGAAGTACGGAAATCATCCATGTTTGCGCGGTACGACCGCATGGCAAAACAATTTACACGTGTAGGAAGGGAGATAGCGATAGCTGTAAAAAAAGGCGGTCCTGACCCGGATACTAACCCGATGCTGCGCCGTGTAATGCAGAATGCCAAGTCGTTCAATATGCCGAAAGACCGTATTGAGGCGGCTATTAAGAATGCACTGGGCAAAGACACCAGCAACTATGACGAGGTACTGTATGAAGGTTATGCGCCACATGGTGTAGCCCTGATGGTGGTTACCGCAACTGATAATACTACCCGTACTGTAGCTAATGTACGTTCACATTTTAACAAAGGTGGTGGAGCATTAGGCAATAGCGGCTCTGTAGGTTTCCTGTTCAAGCACCTGGGTGTATTCAAGCTGGACCCTACCGGTCTTAATGCAGATGATATGGAACTGGAACTAATAGATTATGGCCTGGAAGAGCTGGGTGAAGACAGTGAAGGTAAACTGATCGTGCGTTGCGCATTTGAAGACTTTGGTAAGATGCAAAAAGCATTGGAAGAAAAAGGTATTACACCTGTATCGTCAGAACTGGAATGGTTGCCGATGAATACGGTGCCTGTTACAGAAGAACAATCTCAGGATGTTTTTAAACTGATAGCAAGGCTTGAAGAAGACGATGATGTGCAGCACGTATTCCACAATATGGGATAGTCAGTGTAATGTAAATAATATCAAAAGGCAATCCATTGGATTGCCTTTTTTCATTTTTGAACGTAAATTTGATAAAGCTATTTTCTATGAAACCTATATGTCTGCCGCTCTTATTACTTATTTTACTGGCATCCTGCAAAAAAGAAAGTAAAGTAAATGTCCCGTCAACCAGGTATACTGCCCTGGAAGATTTTGCGCTGATACCAACTGCAAATGCCCGGTGGTATGTGCATACGCAGGGTTATGTATATGATGATGATGTTGACCAGGAGACCAGGCAGAATACTAATAAAAAAGATTTCTACAATGGTGTGGATACCACTATCCATTTTTATACTGTGATCAATACTACCGGTTTGGATACCTTTATCGACGGCGTTAATTACCACATTTATAGTTATACAATGAAAGGTGTCAGCACCCAGACTAATCCTTTCTTCAAGCCATTTGAAAAAGTACAACGTCTATATTTAAGAGAGGACACACTGGGACAGCGTATCATATTTAACGGGAAAACGCTGCTTGATTTTTCAGATAACGCAAGTGGGGAAGCAGTTAAACCATTTTATTCATGGCCTGAAATGACGGTACAACCGCCAGCTAATTTAATTATAGCCAACCAGTACCTGAAATGCTGGAATGTAATAAATCCCAATAATAGACTTGAATATTTCTATAAAGGATTAGGGATAGGTTGTGTTAGTGGTATTTTACCATTGGGTTATGTAGGTGATAATGGCAGCCAGGTAAGAACGCTTGATTTTGTTTATAAGAATGACAGCCTCCATTTCGACTATCCATTATACTAATTGCATCATGCAGTTTATGCATGATGCAGTAACTTTGAATTTTTGATTTATTCCTGTTTTATGCCCTCGTCTAAAAAATGCTCCAAATGTGGTAAAGCTTTTGAATGCTGCGCTGAAGCTCACGGCTGTTGGTGCGAGCAACATACGCTTACTACAGATACTTTGAAAGAACTGAAAGAACATTTTGAGAACTGTCTTTGCCCTGAATGCCTGGCAGCATATGCAAATAAGGAGAAGGTAGCAGAGTAATCTATCTATCCTTTAAGCGGTACACCAGTTTCAAGCCAGACCAGTCTTCATCAACTGCACAAACTTTTACATCTACCAGGCCTGTAGCAAGTGCAATGTCACGAACGATATTCTCAGTAAGTTCAGTTTGTTTGCCTGCACTTTTTTTATACCACGATACCCATATTATACCGTTCTTCTTTATTTGTTGCATTAATAGGGGCAGCATAGCATCCAGTTCACGGCGTTTGTTAGTGAACAGGTGAATGAGATCAACATCATTTGTTGTCGTGGTTTTTATTATCAATGTTTTATAAAAATCACTGCCTATCAGATCGGCATAATGTGCAGGTGCATTTACCGGTTTTACGGACATGCCTTCTTTAAGGCCAAGCTTTTTGTATAGCGGATTGGATGAATAACCTGCTGCCATTGTCAATTATTGTATGCTAAAATTAAGCCTAGGGTCGTTCCCCGCATGTTCCTATTTTCTACGGCCGATAAATTCCGTAGGTTTGCGGCATGAAACCTGCGCGTTCCCTGCCATTGCTGATAGGCCGTAAACCATTGCTGGAAGCCCTGGAACAGGGAACTGCTATTGAAAAGATATTCCTGCTGCGCACCGCAACAGGGCCGGATATCAATACCATTAAGCAACTGGCTAAAGAACGGAATATTCCCATCAGCCAGGTACCGGTTGAAAAACTGAATAGTTTTACCCGTGCACAGCACCAGGGCGTGGTGGCATGGATCAGCCTGCTGGAATATGTAGAACTGCAGCAAGCCATATCGCACGTAGTTGAAAAGGGTGAGACACCTTTATTCATCTTACTGGATGGTGTAACGGATGTGCGTAACGTAGGAGCTATTGCCCGTACCGCTTTATGCTGTGGCGCACAAGGATTGATATTACCCACTTCTTCATCTGCTTCACTAACAGAAGAAGCCATTAAGACATCGGCAGGGGCATTGCATAAGATCATGCTATGCCGCATACCGTCTGTACCACAAGCTATAGATGTACTTAGGTTAAACGGTATACAAGTGATGGGTACGGAGATGCGTGGCAGTGTACCCGTATTTGAAACAGACCTGACCATACCCTCATGTATTGTGATGGGTGCAGAAGATACCGGCATCAGTAAAGATGTGCTGAAGCGTGCAGATGTGCTGATACGCATACCTATGGCTGCCAAATTCGATTCGCTGAATGTGTCCGTAGCTACCGGTATGATATTGTATGAAGCATTGAGGCAGCGCATGACATCCTGATGTGCACATAGTTTGCACATAGTGTTTTTTTAAATTTTACATTTCAGATTTTACATTCTACATTTGTACTCTCAAAGGTTTCCTGCAAAAGTTTTTTGCCGGATGAAAAGGGAACCGGGTGTGAATCCCGGACATTACCCGATGCTGTGAGCTTCATTACACAGCCTTTTGTAACCTCAGCCACTGTTCATTAGGAACGGGAAGGCCGCAAAAGGTGAAGCGAGTCAGAAGACCTGCCTTTGTAAGATTATTTATCGCTGCTTTCGGGATTAAAAGCACAGGTATGATAAGACTTTCACCAGGTGTATTGGCTTTTCATTTTATCTGTTTATTTCCATTAGCTGCATTTAAAAGATTGTTTAAAATTCAATTTTTATATGCGCAAAATTTTTACGCTCTTAGCCGGTATAGCGCTGGCCCATTGTGCAAAGGCACAAACTGTTTCCAATTTTGAATCGCTGGTATTATCGAAGGCGGACACCTTTTATGTGAACTATGGCCTGCCTAATAAAGATGTAGGTTTTAACAGCGGTTTAGCGCATTTCCCATGCGTGTATGATACTGCTTTTGGCGGTTTTTGGGTATCGGGCTTTGCCTATTCCAATATGAAGGATAGCACAACTAGTGGGTATATGAACCAATATGCTGCAAAGACTGCAGCCGGTAATAATAATTCTACCAAATATGCGGTGGCTTATGGCCAAACGAACACCCTGCACCTGCGTGGCGCAGCATTGGGTAAACCTGTAAAGGGTGTATATCTTACCAACAGCACCTATGCTTACAATAGTATGCGCGACGGAGATTTCTTTGCCAAGAAGTTTGGTGGTGTAAGCGGTAACGATACAGACTGGTTCAAACTGACCATTAAGGGCTACCTGAAAGATACACTGGGTAAAGATAGTGTGGATTTTTACCTGGCCGATTTCCGCAATGCAGATAATGCTAAGGACAGCATACTGAAATACTGGAAATGGGCAGACCTGCAATCATTAGGGCCTGTTGACAGCTTGCAGTTCTCGCTTAGCTCAAGCGATAATGGTGCATTTGGTATGAATACACCGGCCTATTTCTGTATGGATGATCTTACTACTTATGAAACATTTACAGGTGTTGCGGCGGTAAAGGCTATGCCAGTGGCCAAAGTATATCCTAACCCTGCGGTGAATGAATTGTTTGTAGATGTAAAGGATAGTAGCGTGAAAGAAATAGCTGTATATGATATGAGTGGCCGGTTGATGGTACAGCAGGATGTGAAGGATGCTGTAACTTCGGTAAGTATAGCTACACTGCCGGCAGGTACATATATACTCGAACTGACCGGCGCTGAGCAAACTGCCAGCTTTCGTTTTGTAAAACAATAAACATGACCAGGTATATCTTAACCATATTGTCTGTATGTGCCTGTCTTACGGCAAATGCGCAATTTGCACCGCAGGCCGGGGTGCCGGGCAGTACTGCTATACATAAAGCAGATAATGCATTTACCGGCTGGGCTAAAGATTGTATTGTGACAAGGGGCTGGATAGATATAGCTGATAAATCGCAAGGCTATGTATCGCTGGGTATAGATAATAATGCCACCGGGATGGCCGATAATAATGGTATTGTTAGCCTGGGTGATAGCGGGGTAGCGATACTCACGTTTGAATCTCCTGTTTATAATGGCACTGGTCCTGATTTTGCGGTATTTGAAAACGGATTCCCCAACCCTGCAGACCCTGAAGAAGCATTTATGGAGCTGGCTTTTGTAGAAGTGAGTTCAGACGGTATCAATTACACCCGTTTCCCCGCGGTTTCTCATACAGCACTCACTACACAGGTGCCGGCTTCGGGGGTATATATGGTAGCCCGCAATGTAAACAACCTGGCAGGAAAGTATACGGCAGGATATGGTACACCTTTTGATCTTGAAGAGCTTGCAGGTACCCCCGGGCTCGATATCAATCATATCACCCATGTCAGGTTAGTAGATGTAGTAGGTGATGTGAACGTTCATACTTCGAAAGATAAGGACGGGAATATTATCAATGATCCATACCCAACTGCCTTCAACGGCGGCGGCTTCGATCTCGATGCTGTAGGTGTTATTCATATGGCGGGCAAATTCCCGTCTGCTATATATGATGCTGAAAAAACTATTGCAACAGTTTATCCTAATCCTGCAGCAGATAGAATAACGATTTCACTTAGTCCGTCTGTAAAAGAAGCAGTAACTGCTACACTTACAGATATGACCGGTAAGGTTCTGCAACAAACGCATATAAGCCAGCCTGCAACAATGCAACTGGCGGAATACAATAAAGGAATATATTATCTCGTTCTTCAAAACGCGCAAGGCAACAAATGGGTAGAGAAAATAAGCAAATTGTAAGGCTTGCTTTTTTCCTGCTGTTTATTGCAGCTTGCAAAAAAGATAAACCGGCCCCTTTAACCACACCACCCACCTCCGCAGGCAATGATATTTACATTGTCTGCGAAGGCAGCCTGGGCAATGGCAATGCCTCGCTAAGCCTGTACGATGCTGGTAGCAAACTGTCTTATGAAGATGTATATAAGGCAGCCAATAATAACCAATCGCTGGGCGATGTATTTCAAAGTATGACAGGCATAGGGGATAAGTTATTTCTCTGCATCAATAATTCTGATAAAATACTGGTTGTTAACCGAACCGATCATAAGCTGGCAGGCACTATCAGTGTGCCGAAGCCGAGATATATATTGCCTATAAATGAAACCAAGGCTTATGTATCTACGCTGTTCAGCAATAAGGTATATATCATCAACCCTGCTACTTATACCGTTACCGGCAGCTTTGCGATGCCTTATCAAAACCCGGAAGGCATGCTTTTGTTTAATAACAATGCTTATATCTGCACCTGGGATACTGCCTGCAGCAAACTGTACAAAGTAAATACGGCTACTGATAAGATAGAACAGGAAATAGACCTTGCGGGTAAAGCCCCGCAGGAGGTATTACCGGATGCCAATAATAAGCTATGGGTACTTTCGGGCAACGTTACCAAAAGTAAGAAGGCAGCACTTACCTGTATAGAGCCGGTGGATGGCCATACCATCCGTTCCTTTGTCTTTCCCGACAAGGCTGATGCGATACGCCCGGTGTTCAATAAGGCGAAGAATACTTTGTATTTTATAGAAGTGAATTATAACGGTGGTACCGATTTTAACGGTGTGTACCGTATGGGTATTGACGATAACCAATTACCCGCACAACCATTCCTTGCAGCGCAACAATATCAGTACTTTTGGGCTTTGGGTATAGACCCCCATACTGATAATATATATATTGGTGATCCTAAAGGATTTGTACAAAAAGGCAGTGTATCTGTTTACGATGCAGGCGGCAGTAAAACCACTTCATTCGAAGTGGGCATCGGGCCGGGGCATTTCTATTTCAATGAATAAAACGTTTACTCCAAATATGCCTGTAGTTATAAAGGCAGCAGGAATAGCATTGCTTATAGTGATGCTATTTTCCTTTAGGGTACAAGCGCAGCAATTGTCTGATACGCTAAAGGAAGTAAAAGTAAAAGGCCGGAAGAAAGAACGGGTGTCAAATGATGAACGACTCAATACCTTCTCGCCCGGCCAGAAAGTAAGGACTATAGACAGTCTTACCCTATTGCAATACCGGTTCCAGAGTATGGCTAACATGCTGGCACAGCAAGTACCTGTATTTGTCAAATCTTATGGATTTAATGGGCTGGCAACACTTAGTTTCCGGGGTGCATCAGCTGCCCAGTCGCAGGTATACTGGAATGGTGTGCCTTTGCAAAATGCTGCCCTTGGTATTTCAGATGTATCCCTGTTGCCGGTTTCCTTAATGAACAATGTAAATATTGTGTATGGCGGTTCTTCGGCATTGTGGGGCAGTGGCAATGTAGGAGGGGCGCTGGTGGTAGAAAATGGCCAGCCGGTATTTGACAGTAATGGTAGCTGGAAACATGCGGTATCGGCAGTTGCCGGCAGCTACCAGCAATACCAGTTGGGAGCGAGGTCTGTACTTAGCACCAAACGCTGGTATTTTAATGCCAACCTGTTTGGCCAAACAGCACGGAATAATTTTGATTATAAAGAGAATGGCATTGCTAAGTCTACTATAAACAGTGCAAACCAGTGTGGGGTAGCCCTGTTGCAAACAGCCTATAAACTGAATGAAAAAAATACGATAAACCTCACGGGCTGGTACCAGCAATACTACCGGGAAATACCTAAAGCGTTATTTGAAAGTGTTTCTGTAAAGAACCAGCGCGATGAAAGCCTCAGGCTGCTGGCCAGCTGGGACAGGAAGGGTATAAAGACCACTTACTATTCAAAGCTGTCGTATATGCGGGACTATATGCAGTATAGGGATAGCCTTGTTTTGCTGAATAGCGAGAATATAACCAACCAGCTATATGGTGAGGCAGGAGTGAAACACCGCTTCAATAGCCATCACCAGTTGATAGCATTTATTCCTGTTCATTTGTCGTGGATAGAGCCTGCATCTGTCAGTGGCATTAAGACTCAAACTAAAATGGCTTTGGCAGCGGCTTATGCTGCCAGTTATTTCGATAACCGCCTGCATGCATCTGCGAGCTTACGGGGAGAGGCTATTAATCAAACTACGGTATTGCTGCCGGGCATAAATGCATCTTATGCATTTACCAACTGGCTCAGTATACGGGGTAATGTACAGCGAAGCTATAGAGCCCCTACGCTGAATGAACTGTATTATGAGCCCGGTGGTAATGATAAATTAAAACCTGAGCAAGGCTGGAGTGAAGATGCAGGCTACCAGGTGAAAACCAATGCCCAAAAGAAACTCAGTTTTAACCACAACCTGTCTTATTTCAACCGTAATATACACGACTGGATCATTTGGTTTGGCGGGGCTATCTGGACACCACACAATATAGCCACAGTACATAGCCGAGGCTTGGAAACAGAGAACCGGTTACAGTATAGAACTGGTAAATGGGTGTTTCATTTAGCTTTGAATACGTCATACGTGCTGGCTACGACTGTACAAAGCTATCAACCCAATGATGGCAGCATTGGTAAACAGATTCCGTATACGCCACGCTATAACGGGCAGGTAAATGCCGGCATAGCTTATGAAGGCCTTTACCTGAACTATAACCATACCTATACCGGTTACCGCTTTATTACAACAGATGAATCACAATACCTGTTACCATATAATACGGGAAATATACAGTTGTTATATACCTATACGTTTCCGAATACTTATAGTGTACAATTAACAGCACAATGCAACAATGTTTTTAATAAACAATACATTGTAGTGAATGGGCGGCCTATGCCGGGAGCAAATTGGCTCGCGGGGTTGAGCTTTAATTTTAACTGATCAATTCATACGCATAAGCCCGGGGTATAATCTCAGGTAAACTTCTCCGGCAAGTGGCGTGTTACCATAATATCTATCTAATCTTGCGTCAGCACTGTACAAAGAGCCTTGTAGACCAATAGCGGCCCTGGTTTTCCATTTTCGCAGCACATCGTATGCAGTACCTATGGTTACTATATTTACCGGGAACAATGCATCATGCCCGTATAAATTAGCATCAAATGACAGTTCTTCTACCGATTTCTGCACCCATTCGTACCGGCCATATATTGCCAGGCGGTTGAAATTGACAGCAGCTTCCAGCATAGCTGCATTTTCGCCGCTGTGGGCCGGTATTTTATTTACGCCCCACAAGGCTGTAGCATTAAAATAGCTGTTCTTTTTCAACGCATAGGTATATATCGCAGAAGCTGTGGTCCGGTTTATGTCTTCGGCAGGGTGCAGGCTTTCAGGGCTATTGATAAATGCGTGAGATACCTGTAATGCCCAATGCTCGTCGGGGTTAAAAGACAGGCGGCCGCTCCATGAATCGAACCGGGGCTTGTCGAAATTATAGCGGTCTTCATCAGGTTCCCTGCCGGTGAACGAAGAACCTTCTATTTTGAACTTGCCGTAACGGAACCCGATGGTTGCTACGCCAAAAGTTATATGGGTAGCATCTATCCAGTGATGGGTGATGGTAGCATCTGGATTGTATAATGCAGAGGGGCGGTGCATGAAAGCAACCGGGCCAATTGCCGGCTCACCGGGGTAACCCAGGTATATATAGGCATCTGCCTTTTTAGAAAGGGAATAGCTGTAGCTGACAGATAATTCAGAAATGAAGTCGTGCGGATGCTGGCGGTCTACCAACGGTGCACCTTGCCATGTTTCGCCCGATTGAAACAAGAGCGGGTAGCCTGAGCCCCTCGCAATGGCTGCATCTAATGAGAACATAGTGCTAAAATGGAATAGACCTTTGCGTCCTATTTTCCTTTGTCCCATAGCCATCAGCCAGTTAGGTGCGTCTATTTTGTCGGCTCCGTGAGTGCCTTTATTGGTAATATCCTGGTTATTGTACCGCAGGAATATATTGCCATGAAACATGAACATCCATTTATTGGCATGTGCCATGTACCCATACATTGGCGAGGCATCCGGCAGCCATCCTGTACCGGACCCGTTCCGGTTCATAGGCAGGTTCAGGGAATAGGCATGGCTCATGTTCATGGTCATAGTTTCATGTTTCATGGCAACATGTTCATCCTCCTGTTCCGTCATTTCCATATCATCCATATCGCTTGCCGTATCTGTCATCAGCATTTTATGCTGATGCGCATGTTGTGCATTAACAAATAATGCTTGTGATGCCAGTATTAAGAATAATATTATTCTTTTCATCTTGTTTAATTTATCAGTTTAACGATACTTATCGCACTCATGGCAACCATCAGCAGATCTTCAACCAATGTAACTGTACTTAACGGTAATGAAATAACAGTGCCAAGACAAGCACATTGAAATTGTTTTTTCTGAACCAGGCTTCTTGCTACTCCTACAGAGCTTATACCCATTACAACCAATATAATAGTGTTTACCATTAGAGGGACAATGCCGGCTATCAATGCCAGGCCAAGGCCGAGTTCTATAAAAGGATAGATGTAAGCGTAAGGACGGGAGTGCATTGCGATAATGTCATAGGTGCTATATCCGTCCGCAAACGCGCGCAAATTCAGAAGCTTGAAAAAAGAAAAAACAAGGAAGAAGCCAGCCATAAAATTATTAGCCCAATGCATCCATTGTGCGCTTGGTTGGTTGAATTCTATTATCGATACAGGTAAGGAAATAAATAAAAAAATAAGGAAGATGGGGTAGTAAGAAGCCGGGCTGATCTTATCCCCAATGGTATTTTGGGCTGGCATTGCCGCATTGTCTTCAGTTATAATGTAATTATTGCCGGCTTTTCGAACAGCTTCCTGCAGGGTATTAATTGATATATGTTTTTGCATAGCAATAGTAGCTTGTGGCGCGTTCAATTGCACTTCTGCATTGGTTACGTCTCCCAGTTTCAGCAGTTCGCTTTTTACTTTTGATACACAGCTGCTGCAATGCATGCCGCTGATATTATATGTATGTGTCATGTTTTTTTGATTTATTACACAAAGGTACCAGCGCTGGCAGGCCGGCATGTTACAGTATTTTGTGGTAGTCTTATAAAATTTTGGGTATCGTGGTGGGCACAGTGTCCAGTAAATGGATATTGCTGGCAAAGTATTTGTTGCAGAATAGTAGATGTAGGTCTAAAACACTATGATATTATTATTAAATCTTTTACATTTACCTGCAAATAAATGATTTATGAAGAAAATCATCACTGGTGCTTCTATAGCACTTATTGCTCTGGCAGCATTCTCGTCTTGTAAAAAATCACATACATGTACCTGTGTTACAACTAATACTAAAGTAACAATGGTAAGCATGGTGGATACGACTGCGCCGGGTGGTTTTGTAACCATGGCAGATACCACAACGACAAAAACAACCAGCACAGAAGATTATAACACAACCAAGAATGATGCACGCGACAGGTGTTCAAGCTGGTCAAAAACAATAGAAGGGGACAGCTCTACCACTATGGTGGCATCTGACTGCTCACTTAAGTAATCTCTGTTTTACAAATGAATAGCTACTGTTGGCGCCCAACGAATAGGTGGTCAACAGTAGCTATATATATACTATTTCAGTTCCAGTAATACCACGTTTTCTATGTGGTGTGTATGGGGAAACATATCGACCGGCCTGACCCTTGTCACCTTGTAGGCCTCGTCCAATAATTGCAGATCGCGTGCCTGGGTCGCCGGGTTGCAGCTTACGTACACCACTTTGGGTGCGCGCATTTTCAATAATTGCCTTACCAGCTTCTCATTCATACCGGCGCGCGGAGGGTCTGTAATTATAACATCGGGCCTGCCATGTTCGCTAAAAAACTCATCTGTACAAATGTCTGCCACATCGCCGCAGTAAAACTGGCAATGCTCCAGGTTATTCATTTTAGCATTTTCCCTGGCATCAATAATTGCATCTTCAACTACTTCAATGCCAATTATTTTAGATGCTTTATTTGAACAGAAAATACCAATACTGCCGGTACCGCAGTACAGGTCGTATAACGTCTCAGTTCCGGTAAGGCCGGCAAATTCACGGGTTATTTTATAGAGATTTTCACCCTGGTAGGTATTCGTTTGGAAGAAGGATTTGGGTGATATCTTAAACCTGAAATCTTCCAAGGTCTCTTCTATATATCCTTTGCCATAATAGCATTGAACATCAAGGTCATAGATGGTGTCATTTACTTTTGGGTTTATGGTATAGTGCAGGCTGGTAATACCCGGTACATTGGCCAGGATATGGTCCATTATGGCATTCCGTTCTTTTATATCATCCCGCTGTATAACGAGATTCACCAATATTTCGCCTGTGCGAGCCACCCTGACGATCATGTTACGCAGCCAGCCGGTATGATTTCGGAAATCATAATACTCGAGGCCGTGTGCTTCCGCATAATTACGAACCGTATTGAGCAGCAGGTTGGTAGGTTCTGCCTGCAAATAACACTTGTGAATATTAACTACTTTATCAAATAATCCCGGTGCATGGAAACCTACAGCCGGTTCAATCGGGAAATCTTCTCCGTTTAACGCAACTATCTCATCCTGAGTAAAATATCGGTTTTTAGAGAAAGTAAATTCTAATTTATTTCTGTAAAACTGATCCAGTGGGCTGCCGGAAATTGGTTCAATCTGCGGCAATTCGATCTTGCCTATACGCTGCAGTTGGTCCAGTACCTGTTGTTGTTTATAGATGGTCTGCTGGGGGTAGGGCAACATCTGCCATTTACATCCCCCGCAGACTCCAAAGTGTTCGCAAAAAGGAGTTACCCTGGCAGGAGAAGGTTGCAGTAATTGGGTGATCTTCCCCTCGGCCCAGCTCTTCTTATTCTTGGTCACCCGTACATTCACCACATCGCCCGGTATGGCATTTTCTACAAACAGCACTTTACCATCTTCAAGGTGTGCTATGCTCTTGCCTTCTGCGGCATAGCTGGCTATGGTAATATTTTCTAAAGCAGGCTTTTTTCTACGGGCCAAAGTTCTGTTATAATTAAGTTAATAACGCGCAAAGTTACAGCCATTTATCTACACTCAACCGTCTTAAAACTAAATTTGGCAATTGTCATATTCAGTTTCCTGATGGTTGATAATTGCAGTAAAACATTTATCTTCACCAATTCCATTTTATGAAGCGATTATTATCAGCCCTATTGCTTTTTGTGGGCTTTTCAACACCTGTGTTTGCAGGTAACGGGTATAAGATACAGATCAAATTCACCGATGTAAAAGATACCGTCATCTATTTAGCGCACTATTACGCAAAAGCATTACCAACCATTTATAAGGCAGATTCGGCACGTGTTGATAAGAAAGGCATGGCTACGATGCATAGTACAGAAGAAACGCTGGGCGGCATTTATATGATCATGCTGGCGGATAAGAAAACCTATTTTGAATTCCTGTTGAATAATGGCGATGACATGAGTATTACTGCAACTGTAGCAGATATGCCGCTAAATGTAAAATTTAAGAATTCGCCCGAAAATGAACGTTTCCAGGAGTATACTGCTTTCCTGAAAAAATACGGACAAGATCAGCAGGCGCTGGTAGATGAACTGGCAAAGGCTAAAACCAAGGCAGACAGCTCTGCAGTGTATGCAAAAGGAACAGAGCAGGTCAAAATATTCAAAGGATACCGTAAGAATTATGTTCAAAAATACCCTAATACTTTATTGTCAAATATCTTCCTCGCATTGAACCAGCCGGAGGTACCGCAAGGCAAGCATTACCTGGAGGATGGCAAGACCGAAGATTCTAATTTTACCTATTATTATTATAAGAACCATTACTGGGACGATTTCAACTTTGCTGACGGCAGGCTGATGAATACCCCTGTATATGATGCCAAGCTGGATGAATATTTCAATAAGCTGGTGCTCCCATGGCCGGACAGTGTACAGAAGGAAGGAGATATGCTGCTGGCAAAAGCAAGGGCTGACAAAGAAATATTTAAATATACCCTGCATTGGGTAACCCAGTTTGCCCAAACAAGCAAGGTGATGGGTATGGACCAGGCCTTTGTATATTTTGTAGAGAATTATTATATGAAAGGCGATGCTTTCTGGTTGAGCAAGGAAACACTAGACAAGTATATAGACCGTGCGCAGAAAATAGCACCTAATGTGATAGGTAACTTGGCGCCCGATATCAAAATGATAGATATTGATAAAAAGCAGCATAACCTGTACGATGTAAAAGCGAAATATACCCTGTTGCTTTTCTGGTCGCCTGATTGCGGGCACTGCCAGTCTGAAGTACCGGTACTGGATTCTGTTTACAATGCTTTTCTTAAAAAGAAGGGTGTAGTGGTTTACGCTGTGAGGACCGAAGGTGAAGAAGCTGCATGGCAGGGCTTTATTAAAAAACATAACCTGCAGGAGTGGATAAATGTTTACGATCCCGAACATACCTCTAGGTACAGGTCGCAGTACGATATATACGGTACGCCTGTAATATATTTGCTGGATGATAAAAAGATCATCAGGGGCAAACGCCTCGATGCAACGAATGTTGGCAAGCTGATAGAAATATTGGAAAACAAAGAAAAAGCTGATAAAAAATCTTAGTCTAAAAAGGATGAAAAAACTATTTGCCTTCTCATTGATCGCGCTGTTCATTGCGCAAACTTCCTTTGCCCAGAATACGGGCAAAGATGGTTATAAGATACAGGTGAAGTTTACCGATATGAAAGATACCATGCTGTATCTGGCGCACTATTTTGGTAAACCATTACCTACCATCTATAAAACAGACTCTGCACGTTTTGACAAGAATGGGGTAGCGACACTGCAAAGCAATGAAAAGATATTAGGTGGTATCTATATGGTATTGCTGGCCGATAAAACCACTTATTTTGAATTCCTGCTGAATAACGGTGATAATATCAGTATCACAGCTACTGCCAAACAATTGCCGGTAGGCCTGATGTTCAAAGGTTCTCCAGAGAATGAAAAGTTTCTTGAATACAGCAAATTCCTGGCCGACTATGGCAAAAAACAGCAGGTTTTTATTGATGATCTGAAGAATGCTAAAAACGCTGCAGATACTGAAGCGATCAGGGTAAGATCTGCTGAAGTAGCTAAAGAATTAACTGCATACAGGCGCAATTATGTTGCTAAGGAACCCAAAACCCTGTTAGCATCAATATTCAATGCCCTGGAAATTCCTGAAGTTCCGGCAGGAAAGCATTTGCTGGCCGATGGCACAGAAGACTCCAGCTTCGCTTATAACTATTATAAAGAACACTACTGGGATAAGTTCAATTTCAATGATGACAGGCTGATCAATACGCCTATCTACGATATGAAACTGGATGAGTATATGAACAGGCTGGTCTTGCCGTATGAAGACAGCGTGGAAAAAGAAGCGAATATATTGCTGGCTAAAACAAAAAACAGCAAAGAGCTTTTCAAATATACTTTATGGTTTATGACCCGCTTTGCAGAGAATAGCAAGATAATGGGTATGGATGCCGTATTTGTGTACCTGGTTGAGAACTACTATATGAAAGGCGATGCCTACTGGCTGACCCCTGAAGAATTGGAAAAGTATATAGACCGTGCACATAAAATAGCACCGAATGTGATTGGCAATGTGGCACCGGAACTGAACCTGCAAGACATCAACAAACAATATCATAAATTATCTGATGTAAAAGCAAAATATACCCTGCTGATATTCTGGTCTCCTGACTGTGGCCACTGCCAGACAGAAATACCTAAACTCGACTCCCTTTATAATGCGGTACTGAAAAGCAAAGGCATGAAGATATATGCCGTACGCAGCGAAGGTGACGAAAAGAAATGGCAGGAAATGATCAAAAAAGAGAAACTGGGCGACTGGATAAATGTGTATGATCCTGAATATAAATCAAGATTCAGGTCGGATTATGATGTTTATAGTACACCTACTATATATTTGCTCGACGAAAAGAAGATCATAAGGGGTAAAAGGATCGATTATACCAACCTGGTACCGCTTATAGAAATGCTGGAGCGAAAAGAAAAAAATGAATCTACTAAAAAATCAAAGTCATAATAAAACACTCACACACATGCGAAAGCTGGTTTTAAGCTGTTTTGCCGCGGGTCTTTTTGTATCCACCGGGCATGCTCAAACATTATTTACCTATGGAAATAACGCAGTTAGCAAAGAGGAATTTTTAAGGGTTTACCAGAAAAACAGCATCAACAAAAAAGTTGATTTTTCAGAACCCGCCCTGCGTGAATATTTTGATCTGTATTCACTTTTCAGGATGAAAGTGAAGGAAGCAGAGCTGCAACACCTTGATACACTTGCAAGCATAGATAATGAACTGAGTAACTACCGTAAGCAACTGGCAAAAAACTATCTTACAGATGATAAGGTAAGAACTGCTCTTATCCGTGAGGCGTATGACCGTAGCAAAGAAGAAGTTGAAGTAGCCCATATCCTTATTTTCTCTTCACAAATGTCTGTATCGAGCGATACGGTAGAACCTTACCGTAAAGCCGACAGTATATATAATGCGATAGTGAAGAAGAAAGCAGATTTTGAAACGCTGGCTAAAAAATATTCAGACGATAAGGCGTCTGCAGTAAACGGCGGTAATATCGGTTATATCACTGCATTGCAAACAGTTTACCCGTTTGAGAATGCTGCTTACAGCACACCTGTTGGTAAGGTGTCGGCGCCTTTCCGCAGCCAGTTCGGGTATCATATAATCAAAGTACTGAACCGCAGGCCTGCACGTGGTGAAATAAAAGTAGCCCAGATAATGATAGCTGCACCAAAATCGAAAGGTGCAGAAGGATTGGATGCTGCACGCAAAAGGATGGACTCTGTACAAAGAGAATTAAAAGCCGGTGCTTCTTTTGAGAGCCTGGTGAAAAAATACTCTGATGACAAGTATACCGTAAATGATGATGGTGTATTACCGGTATTTGGTGTAGGTAAAATGACGCCTGCATTTGAAAACGCTGCTTATGCTTTAAAGAATCCTGGTGATATTTCGGGCCCTGTGCAAACAGATTATGGCTTGCACCTGATAAAGCTGATCGAGAAATACCCGGTTAAGCCTTATGATAGTGTAGAGGGACAATTGAAACGCCAGGTAGAAGCAGATTCACGCTCGCAGGTAGCACACGAAGCGTTCTTTAATAAGATCAAGCAGAAGAATGGTTTTAAAGAATACAGGGCCAATTTCGATGCGCTGAATCAAAAACTGACTTCAATACCTGATACAGGTAAGAATGCCAATACCTTCAAGGCAAGTGATTATAAAAATATGAACCAGCCTTTGTTTGAACTGGGCGGAAAACAATATACTCAAGGCGATTTTGTAACCTATGCAGAAGGTGTGACCCGCGGACGTATTATGGGGCCTAAGCAGGCGGTGGTAAAAGACGTTTATAATATGTATGTTACCAGCGTGGTAAATGATGTTGAAGAGCACAAGCTGGAAGACGAGCAACCTGAATTCAGAAATATGATGCGTGAATATAAGGACGGTATCATGCTGTTTGAACTGATGGACAGGAACGTATGGGGCAAAGCTTCGAAAGATACGACAGGCTTAAGGGCGTTCTACGAAACACGTAAAGGTAAATACCTGTGGGAACCAGGGTTTACCGGTGCCGTTTATCATTTTAAAAATGAAAAAGCCTTAAAACAAGGACAGAAACTGCTGGCGCAAAAAGACCTGAAGGATGAGGATATTATTAAGAAAATGAATTCTGATACCCTGCCTGATGCTGTGACAATACAACGTGGCCACTATGAATTTTCTAAGTTCAACGAAGTACCTAAATCAACAATTGTTGCCGGTAAAATAACTGAGCCTAAGAAAAACAATGACGGTAGCTATACAGTGGTAAAAGTGAATGAAGTATTCAATGAACCAAGTCCGAAATCGCTGGAAGATGCGCGTGGATATGCTGTAGCTGAATACCAGGATTACCTGGAAAAGCAATGGAACGACCAGATGCGCAAAAAATACCCTGTGAAGCTTAATGAAGAAGTCTTCAAATCAATGGTAAAATAATTTCAGATATCATTTTAAAGCGCTTCCCGGCAGTCCGGGAAGCGCTTTTTTTATTATTGTGGTTTTCCTTGCTTACATTCGTCATGCTAATTGTATCAAATGAAGATAGCATTTCATGGTGCTGCACGCACCGTTACAGGTTCTAAACACATCGTACATCTTAACCCCGGTAAGCAAATATTACTTGATTGTGGTATGTTCCAGGGAATGGGTAAGGAAACATTGCAGTTGAATAAGGAATGGGGTTTTGACCCGGAAGAACTTACTTATGTGATCATTTCTCATGCCCATATAGACCATATAGGCTTGCTGCCTAAGCTGGTGAAAGAGGGGTATAAGGGTAAGATATACTGCACCACTACTACAGCCGATTTCTTAAAGATATTGCTGCGCGATTCTGCCCGTATACAGGAAAGTGATGTGATACATATAAACAAAGAAAGAGACCGGGAAGGCAGGGAAAGGGTAGAGCCTTTATATACAGAAGAGGATGCCGCAAATGTATTCCCGTTATTAGAAACGCTTGACTATAATGAATGGCTGAAAATAGATGAAGATGTAGAGCTGCTTTACACAGACTGCGGACATATAATGGGCAGTGCTGCGGTGCACCTGAAACTGAGGGAACACGGTAAAGAAGTAAGGCTGACCTTTAGCGGAGATATAGGCAGGTATGGGGATGAGATATTACGCTCACCCGATGTATTCCCCCAAGCCGACTATATTATTATGGAATCGACCTATGGCGATAAACTGCATGACAGGATTGTGCCGCCAACGGACTTGCTGCTGAAAGAAATAGAGCGTACCTGCCTGGAAAAGAAAGGTAAGCTGATCATACCGGCATTTAGTGTAGGGCGTACTCAGGAATTATTGTATCTCCTCAACCGTCTTTCGCTGGAAAGGCGTTTACCGAAATTAAAGTATTATGTAGATAGCCCTTTGTCTATAGAGGCTACAGAAGCTACAAAGCGTCACCCCGAATGCTTTAATAAACGAGTGCAGGACCTGTTGAAAAAGGATGAGGATGTATTTGATTTTCCGGGTGTAGAGTATATTGAAAGTGCGGATGAATCAATAAGACTTAATAGCTCTAAAGAACCTTGTGTTATTATCTCAGCTTCCGGCATGGCAGAGGCAGGCAGGGTAAAGCATCATATAGCTCACAACATAGATAATCCAAGCAATACTATACTGATTGTAGGCTATTGCGAACCGCATTCATTGGGCGGCAGGCTGCGCAACGGGGCAGACCATGTGACCATATTCGGAACGCATTATGATGTAAAGGCCGATGTAGGTGTTATTCAAAGCCTGAGTGCACACGGCGATTATGAAGATATGAGCCAGTGGCTGGCTTGCCAGGATCCAAGCCAGGTTCGTAAATTATTCCTGGTGCATGGCGAATATGATGTACAGGTAAACTTCCGTGACAGGCTAATAAAAAAAGGTTTCAGAGATGTGGAGATACCTGCCAGGCATCAAATGATAGGTTTAGGAAATTTAGATGAGTAAGCATAATTGCTTACTCATCATCCAATCTTTTCAAGTTTACCTCTGACGGCGACGATACAATAACCGGGTATTTTTCCAGGGTTACATCAGAAGAATCCAGGCCGAAGCCGCGTTCCTCGGAAAGGCTAATACGTTTCAGTATGAAATAGCCGCGCATCATCAGGCGTTCCCACAAAGGCAGGGCGTTATCGCGCGACAGGAATTTTTCCATAACAATGAACCTGAAATCTCCCATTACATTATTGCGGTTCAGCGATTCATAGCGGCTTACCACGTTTACTTCTTTATTCTGCACCATATCTTCCACCACTTTGCGGAACATCATTTGTATACGGTGTTCTACCCTAAAGCCCAAACGGAACTCAACACGGATGATCTCATTCGGTATAATTGTCTGCACTACATATTCTGTTGTATAAGGGTCATCGAGTACATCTACGTGTACAAACCAGTATATATCTGCACGCTTAGGTTTGCGGTACAGTATAGAGAAGATGACCTTATGCTCAATTTCTTTAGGGTTGTTGGCGCTGGTAAGGTATACCAGGTGGGTAGCATATTTAGGAATGCTTTTATCATTACTCAGTTCCTGCAGTATAGGCACATAGTCTTCCAGCCTTACAAATTCCACATACCTGTTCTTGATCTTGCGGGCCTTGAACCACACCAGCATAGTAAGGAACAGCATACCGGCAACAATAAGTGCTATATAACCACCATGCGGGAATTTTTCAAGATTAGCTATCAGGAACGAGAACTCGATACCCAGGAATAAGATGAGGTAGAAAACAATACCTATTATAGGCACGCGCTTGATGAACATATAATAGGCAAACAGGCAGGAGGTCATTATCATACATAATGTAATGGCCAGGCCATAAGCCGCATCCATATTAGATGATTTCTGGAAGATAAGCACTACGCCGGTACAGCCTACAAACAACAGGAAATTAATACCGGGTATAAATAACTGTCCTCGCTCATTGCTGGGATAATTGATCTTCATTTTAGGCCATAAATTCAATTTTATAGCCTCGCTGATAAGGGTGAAGGAGCCGGATATTAAAGCCTGGCTGGCAATTACCGCAGCCATAGTTGCAATAATAATGCCCGGTAATACGAACCACTGGGGCATCAGTTCGTAGAACGGGTTGATCTTAGATGCGTTCAGCATCATCCCCCTGTGCGTAAGCAGCCATGAGCCCTGGCCCAGGTAGTTGAGTATGAGGCATGTTTTTACAAATATCCATGAGTAGCGGATATTACCCCTCCCGCAGTGCCCAAGGTCGGAGTATAGTGCTTCGGCACCCGTTGTACAAAGGAAAACAGCGCCTAATATCCAGAATCCTTTAGGGTATTCTGTAAGCAGCTTAATAGCATAGTAGGGATTGAAAGCTTTGAAAATGGTCCAGTCGTCATTGATATGATATAAGCCTAAAACAGCCAGCATGGTGAACCATATAAGCATAATAGGACCGAACAGCTTGCCTATAGCACTGCTGCCGAATTGCTGGAAAAAGAAAAGAACGGTGATAATAGCCAGGATAATATTCACGATCGTCCAGTCAGATATATTGCTGAGTATGGGAATATTGCGCAAACCTTCTACTGCAGAGGCTACCGAGATAGGCGGAGTGATCATACCATCGGCCAGTAAGGCGGCGCCACCCACCATTGCAGGGAATACGGTCCATTTACCATGCCGTCTTACAAGGGCAAAAAGCGAAAATATACCTCCTTCACCGCGGTTATCGGCTTTCAGGGTCAGTAATACGTATTTAACGGTTGTCTGAAGGGTCAGGGTCCATATAATGCAGGATAATCCGCCAATAATCAACAGCTCGCTGATGGTCTTACCATTGCATATTGCGTTGAAAACGTAAAGGGGAGATGTACCAATGTCGCCATAGATAATACCCAGTGCGATAATCAGGCCGGCCAGGCTGGCCTTGTTCATGTTTTTGCTCACAGCGGTTAAACTGGTTGAATTGTAGCGCGCAAAGTTAGCGCATTATTGTCTAGCATTATATACCGCGCAAATAATGTTCCAAATTTCACGATATGAGGATATATTGACACATTTCACCTGTTTAGCCCGTAACTTTGCGCGGCTTAATGGTAAAGATCGAAAATATAGAACTGGGCGAATTTCCGCTTTTGCTGGCACCGATGGAAGATGTCAGCGATCCGCCTTTTCGTGCTGTGTGTAAAGATCATGGGGCAGACCTGATGTATACAGAATTTATTTCTACAGAGGGTCTTATAAGAGATGCCATTAAAAGCAGGCAGAAACTGGATATTTTCGACTACGAACGCCCGATAGGTATACAGATATTTGGCGGCGACGAAGAGGCCATGGCTTTGTCGGCCCGTATTGTTGAGGCTACCAACCCCGACCTGCTGGACATAAATTTTGGTTGCCCGGTGAAAAAGGTAGTGTGTAAAGGTGCCGGCGCTGCTGTACTGAAAGATATAGACCTGATGGTGCGTCTCACAAAGGCAGTGGTCAATTCCACTAAACTGCCGGTTACTGTAAAAACGCGCTTGGGCTGGGATGAAAGTTCTAAGAATATAGAAGAAGTAGCCGAACGCTTGCAGGATATAGGCGTTAAAGCCCTTTCTATACATGGCCGTACCCGTGTGCAGATGTACAAAGGCGAGGCTAAATGGGAATTGATATCTAAAGTGAAGAATAATCCCAGGATACATATACCCATATTTGGCAATGGCGATATAGACAGCCCTGCAAAGGCGCTGGAATACAAGAACCGTTATGATGTAGACGGCATTATGATAGGGCGTGCTGCCATAGGCTACCCCTGGATATTCAGGGAGATAAAGCATTATTTTGCAACAGGGGAGACATTACCGCCGCCGACACTGGAAGAACGGATAGCTGCCTGCCGCAAACACCTGTACGGCTCTGTTAAATGGAAGGGTGAGAAACTGGGTATACTGGAAATGCGCCGCCATTACGCAAACTACCTGAAAGGCTTATCTCATATTAAAGACTTCCGCAGCAAGCTGGTAACTACAGACAGTATCAACCAGATAGATGATATACTGGAAGAGATCATAGCACATTATACCAACCTGGCTACGGCGGTTTAAATTATTATGCATTAAAAAAGCAGCAGGTACAACCTGCTGCTTTTTTAATGCAATACGATTATATTATTTCAGTTCGCAATGGCCATTAATGTTCTTTTCATCACAGTTACGGTTGGCATCTACTTTATTGGTAGCATACACTTCGTACTCGGCTGTCTTGTTAAAGCTATCAACGCATTCACATTTATAAGTCTTTTCGCATGATGTAAGCGCAAAAGACAATGAGATAAGGCCAAAGCAAATAGTAAGTATTCTTTTCATAAAACGCTTCTTATTTCAGCTTCACAAGAATAGATAAAATTCTTGTGAAATCAAAAAAACGCAGCTCATTCACTCATTTTTAGCCATTTGGTACTGTAGTTATGTCCACCGGCCTCAATAGTAAAAATATAATTACCGGGTGGAAGGCCTTTAATATCTAAACTTATTTTATTCGCCCCCGGTTTTAGCTGGGCTTTTGTTTTAATTACAATAGCTCCATTCATATTGGTAACGATTATGTTTGCCTGGGCTTTTCCTGTACTGGAAATGTCTGCGTTTAAAACAGCAAATGCCGGGTTGGGGTATAGTACCGGCTGCATGATAGTGGCCACTTGCTGCACACCTGACGGCGGCATTGGGTAGGTAATATTGGCAGAACTGGTGTTACCTATACTAAGATTGTAATACTTGCCCGATGGGGTTTGTTGCAATTTTACTGCACGTACCATATAATACTGGGTGCCATTGGTACCGCTGGAATCGTTGAAGCTGGTACCGGTAAGCATATCCGAACGTTTTTCATAAGCCCCGAATTCCGTTGCGCTCCTGTATACAAAATATCCTATTACAGCGGGGTCTGGTGAAGCTGTCCAGGTAAGATGCGCACCACCTGCCGTACCGGTGAGCACTACATTGCCCGGTGGTTGTATATAATCGGTACGCAGGCTCAGGTCGCCCATTAAAGCAATATGTACAAATTGTGCTCCGTAGTTGGCCGGTGTGTAAAGATTTGTATTGTTTTGCGACAGGCGGGTAGCATAGCCGATATTCTCACCCAGCGTCATGTGATGCATAAACCAGTTGGGCCTGCCCGCCCAGCAACTGGTAAGTGCGGGCGTATTGGAGCAGAGCGGTGCGCGCATAAAATTATTCTGCGCGTCCCAGTCGCCAAAATAGCTGCCAAACAATAGCGTGAAAATACTGTTGACATTGTTAGTGGCAAAATCTGTAGTATTGCCTACACCGCTGGCACTGGTATAGCTGCCACCACCGCAACCATAGGCCCATTGGTACACATTTGTGTTGAGGGTACTGATAAATGGTAAGGACCTTACACTATCCCGGCCCACCAATGGAGTGAAATTCCGCCAGCCATTCGCTGCAAACGCTTCGCCGCTAAACGCTCCAAAATTATCATATATCAAAGCGCGGTGAATGATGTTCAAAGAATCCATTTTGTACACATGGTTCCTGTTGAGATAGCTGCGCATCAGCTGCACTTCAGTTTTAGAAAAGGCCGGCATGTTGGCAAAATCTATCCGGCTCACCTGCAATTCTACATCGCTGGGCAGATTGCTTTGGTCCCATTTCCCATCGCCCGGTATATTCTTGTTTTGTGCGCGAGAAGCCGATGAGTTATTGACCGTATTATCTGTCCAGCTTCCATTTAATTCGCCATAGAATACATCTGCCGGCCATGCGCCCAGGTGGTCCGGGTGGCCATCGGGGTTTATTTCGCCGCTGTAAGGCACCGCAATATGCCCTAATATAAGCACTGCCGCCAGGCTGCTGTTTGATTGCGATGTACTGGTGATATAATTCTTTATCGTTGTGGCAGTGGCGGCACGGTTATAATCATTGCGCAGCACTTCCCAGCCGTCACCACTAAGGTCTTTCATCAATCTTCTTATTTCGGTCTTGCATGAATCGGTGAACGTGGAATCTACCAGCAGCAGCAATGCACCTTTGCTGTGTAATGCCGGCGCCTTAATGCCGGCGCATATATAGCCTGCTGAAGAGGCCGGGGTAGTGCCTTGGCGGGCTACTTTATATTCCCATACTTCATTCACTGCTACATTATTATCGGTATAGCTGGTATCTGCTGCCGTAAGTGTACCCGGCAATGCGCTCCATGTGGTAGCAGTTTTGGCTTTCCTGTATACCGTGTAAGAGGCTGTGCCCGCTATCGGTTTCCAAAACAATTTTATTTGCGCAGGAGATTCCTGCACGGCAGCTGTCATTTGCACTGCATAATCGGCAGCCGATTGTGCAAAAGATAATGTATACGAAAATGTACACAGCATGGCTATTGCCAGGTAACGTTGCAGCATTTGTAGATGATTTGATACTAATATATATAAAACTGTATTGGGTTACAAGCCGGTACAATTATTAGTCGTTTGAGGGCATAATATTTTATTAAAAAATCACGAGAATAATGTGTATTTTAATATCCGTGCAGGTACGGATGTGATTATTAATATTGGTATAATATTTTTAGCTTTAATTACCCCTTCAATAACACGCTATATGAACAACAAACTCTACATAAATAATAAGACAAACAAACCGATGCACGCAACTATTTCAGATAACTATACAGGCAACAGCGTGCGTACTTACGAGCTACATCCGGGTGCTAACGAAATAACAGTTGCAGAATTGGAAGAAGGCGTGTATATGATAGAGCTTGAAGATTGCAATCATGATATATTTTACCGTCAAAAGCTGGTAAGAGATTAACCCATCTGCTGTTCAGCAAAATTCAAGATAGCTTTTAAGATATGATCCATCACCTCGTCTGCAGGCAAGTGGGTTGACGCATCCATATTAATAGATTTGTAAGCAACGGTTACTTTCCTGGAATGCCTGGTGATACTGAAAATAAAAGATGGCAGGGTAGCTGTGTCCTGTTCATTATTGTCGGGATCATTTGCAATTGCAGTTAAGCTTAATACTTCCGTATTTATATCGGGGTAATCATCGTAGGTTATGGCAGCTACCTGGTAAACCATTTCACGGCCATTGCTGCTTATGCGAATATAATTGCCCTTATGGGCATGATGAGCTAAAGGATGCCAGTGGCTATCTGTCAGCTGGAAAACCGTTTCTGATGGTGGCATGGCTTTTTGCCAGGCATCTATATCCAGCAGGTTTTCTTTTGCCAGCACAAAAAAATCGGCTGCATCGTCTTCATTTTCTGCAACGTAATGGTATTGCATAAGCCTTTTAGTTATGTGTGCGAAATTTCGTGCCAAAAGCCGGTTGCAATTTTGAAACACTATTCAAAGCGTGATTTTTGACTTGAGGCTATTAAATTAAAGCATTTTAAGCTACTTTTCATGCCTATGTGGCAAGCATTATTTCGCCGTAAATCACTGGAACAAATTGAAAAAGATGTGGCATCCGGACTTTCTGATGCACATAGTTTAGGTAACCTGCATAAAGTGCTCACCGTACGCGATCTTACCTTTATGGGTATTGCAGCGGTGGTGGGTGCAGGTATATTTTCTACCATCGGCAAGGCCAGTTTTGATGGTGGTCCGGGTATCATATTTCTTTTTCTCTTTGTATCAGTAGCCTGTGGTTTCGCAGCAGTCTGCTATGCTGAATTTGCCAGCATGGTACCCGTGGCCGGCAGTGCTTATACTTATTCTTACGTTGCGTTCGGTGAAGTAGTAGCCTGGATAATAGGTTGGGACCTGCTGATGGAATATGCCATTGGCAATATAGCGGTAGCTATATCATGGAGCGATTATTTTACTACTTTATTAGATGGGTTTGGTCTGCATATACCTGAATACCTGACTATGGATTACTGGACAGCCAAAGGCATGGGTAGCGAAGCAGCTACTATTGCCTGGCGGCAGGCACCTGCTTTCGGTCCGTTCAAACTGATATGCGACCTGCCCGCTTTCCTCATTACTGTTATTATTACCTGGGTTATATATATAGGCATCAAAGAATCCAAGCGCACTACCAATGCAATGGTTGTGTTGAAGATAGCGGTTATACTGCTTGTCATTATTGCCGGTGCATTTTATGTGAAACCCGAAAACTGGTCGCCGTTTATGCCCAATGGCATATCTGGCATACTCAGCGGTACGGCAGCCGTATTTTTCTCTTATATCGGTTTCGATGCTATTTCTACTACTGCAGAAGAATGTCGTAACCCGCAAAAAGACCTGCCCAAGGCCATGTTCAATTCACTGATCATCTGTACCATCATCTATGTATTGATAGCCCTGGTACTTACAGGCATGGTCAGCTATACTACTTTAAATGTTGGCGATCCGCTGGCTTATGTATTTAAAGCCAATGGTATCGACTGGCTGGCCGGTGTTATAGCAGTGAGCGCAGTTGTGGCCACGGCCAGCGTTTTATTGGTGTTTCAGCTGGGCCAGCCGCGTATCTGGATGAGTATGAGCCGCGATGGTTTGCTGCCACCTGTATTTGCAAAGATCCATCCTAAATATAAAACACCTTCATTTTCCACCATCCTCACGGGTTTTGTGGTAGGTATCCCAGCTTTATTTTTGAATCTGAACGTAGTAGTTGACCTTACCAGCGTTGGAACGCTTTTCGCTTTTGTGCTGGTTTGTGGCGGCATTATACGCCTGCAGCAGCAAAAGAAAAAAATGGCCGCTATCAATGGCAATGGCCCTGCGGTGCCTGACAGCAAATTCAAAACGCCGTATATAAACAGTAAATGGATCGTGCCGCTGCTTTTCATCATTACTATTGTATTATTCTTAAGATATTACCCGGGTGGTGTTGATGGTTTTCTGAGCCTGAAAGGAGAAGGGTGGCCTGCAATGAGGGAGAAAGTGCCTTATATATTTTTCGGTATCGTATTCGCTGTAATGGCCGTGCTGTCATTCATTAATAATTACTCACTTATACCGGTACTTGGTTTCCTATGCTGTACGTATTTGTTATGTGAATCAGGTACTTCCAACTGGGAGCGCTTCCTGGTGTGGCTGGTACTGGGCATGGTGATATACTTTAGCTATGGCAGGAAAAAAAGTAAACTAAATGCAGGATAATAGCTGTGAGGCTATTGCATTGCAAGATAATTGCTATTAAATTTGATTTTATACAACCATTTTATGAAACGTTATATACTATTCACTGCATTACTCACTATCGGACTTTTTACTACAGTTATCTATACCAGCTGTACCAAAGACAAAGACAATGATAAATGTAAAACTGTAGTATGTAGCAATGGCGGTGTTTGTAAAGACGGGGCCTGCAGTTGCCCGCCTGATTTTACCGGTGCCAACTGTGAAAAGCTGGCGTGCGAGGTGAATAATACCGGCAGAGTGCGTTTCAGTAACAGGTCTATAGCCAGCACTTACGAAGTAATATGGGACGGCAGGAATATTTCTACTATCGGACCAGGTGTTACAACCAATTATCTCGTTACCAATGCCGGCCAGCATACACTCGCATTCAAATACATGGACAGTACTAACAATGCATGCACGCAGGTGCAGAATGTACAGCAATGTGCCTCTGCCGAATATTACTGTACAAAATAACTCCGGTTATATTAAAGAGAACTCAGGCAACCGCCTTCATACTGAGACCAGTCTATATCGCGCCCGAAAGTGCCGCGCAGCCTTCTGAAGAACGATTCCTTTTGAGTAATGGACTCGAAGTTTGAAACCTTAGCCGGTTTCGGATTTATTTTGGGGTGCAGGTAATTATAAGCCTTCAAGGTATCCGTTACAAACGGGATATGGTAGATCGGTGTCTTAAAACGTCGCCTGGTAAAACCTTTCAATAAAAAAGACTGGAAAGGATCGGTAGCCAGTCCTATTGATTTGAAACCAAGCTGTTTGGCTACGAGATAAGAATAATACACATTTTCGGTACTATGCCTTGCAGAAGTATCGTAAAAAATATGCTCGGCGGGAATGCCCAGTTTTTGCCCGTACAAGCCCATAATAATAGCTTCTTTGTAGGGAGAGTATACAGCCGCACCGGAGTAAATAATATTCTTGGCTATGCCATTTTTATACAATACCCAGGACCATATAACACGTGCCTTCATTACAGAATCCCAGTTGCTGTTTTTAAAAGGTATACCAGGTACAATTACTGCATCCAGTGGCGGCATAGCTGCAGCTTTATTATAAGCTTTCTGTGGGCCCCTCCTGGGGGTGATACAACCAGCCAGCTGTATAATAAGAGTTGTTAGGGACATAATCAGGGCCAGTGAAATAAGCTTTTTCAAAACGTATAACTTTTATACCTGTATAACAGGTAAAGCAGGGTATTTGTTGCGTTTTTTATTTGTATTGCTTTACAATGTTCTTTAACTCATTTAGTTTCAGCAGTGCTTCTACCGGGGTTAAAGTATTGATATCTGTTGCTTCCAGTATTTGCTGCACATGTCTCAGGTCGTCGGTCACCCCATCAAATATATTCAATTGATATTTCTGTGCAGCAGGTATCTGCTTTACTTTTTCATTGGTACCGCCGGCATTGCCATGTTTTTCTTCCAGTACGCCCAATATATCTTCTGCCCGCTGCAATAGGGATGGCGGCATACCGGCCATACGGGCTACCTGTATACCAAAGCTATGCCTGCTGCCGCCGGGTGCCAGTTTGCGCAGGAAGATTACTTTGTTACCGGTCTCCTTATGGGTGATATGATAGTTCTTAACGCCCGGCAGTTGGTGTTCCAGCTCATTCAGTTCATGGTAGTGCGTGGCAAACAGCGTCTTTGGCTTTGCCTTGTTGCTGTGCAGGTACTCAACAATAGACCATGCTATAGAAATACCATCGTAGGTACTGGTACCGCGGCCTATCTCATCCAGCAATACAAGGCTGCGCTCACTGATATTGTTGATGATACTGGCAGTCTCGTTCATCTCTACCATGAAGGTACTTTCCCCGCCACTCAGGTTATCAGAAGCACCTACGCGGGTAAATATCTTATCGGTAAGGCCGATCCTGGCCGAATCTGCCGGTACAAAACTGCCCATATGTGCCATCAATGTAATGATGGCTGCCTGCCTTAATAAGGCAGATTTACCACTCATGTTGGGGCCTGTAAGAATAATCACCTGCTGGTCTGTTTTATCCAATATAAGGTCGTTGGCTATATAATGCTCACCGGGGGGTAATTGCTGTTCTATTACCGGGTGGCGCCCCTGGCGTATATCCAGTATAGGTTCCTGTATTATATCAGGCTTATGATAATTATATTGTTTAGCATTGTTGGCAAAACATAGCAGGCAATCCAGTTGGGCAATGATGTGTGCATTGGTTTGTATAGAAGCAATAAAAGGTTCTATCTCTGCCAGTAATTGCTGGTAGAGGTTCATTTCTATTGCGAGTATCTTTTCCTCGGCGCCCAATATCTTTTCCTCGTATTCCTTCAGCTCCGGCGTTACATACCGTTCTGCGTTTGTCAGCGTTTGTTTGCGTATCCAGCTGGCCGGAACTTTATCCTTATGCGCATGTGTCACTTCGAGATAATAGCCAAACACATTGTTGTAAGCTATTTTTAGTGAGTTGATACCCGTGGTTTGTATTTCCTGCTGCTGGATTTGCAACAGGTAGTTCTTACCGCTGCGCGATATATTCCGCAGGTCGTCCAGTTCCGGCGATATACCGTCGTTTATGATGCCGCCTTTTATGGCAAGAGCCGGCGCATCGTCAACGATCATTTCCCTGATACGTTTTTGCAGGTCCTGCAATGGTTGCAATGGTGTTACCAAATGGGTAAGTTGTTCGAAAGCAGATTGCATACCCAGTTCGCGCACCTGCTGCATAAAATGCATACTGCGTGCCAGTTGCATCACCTCTCTCGGGTTTGCTTTTTTCAGCGGTATCTTGCCTATCAGCCTTTCTACATCACCCACCTGTTTTATGGCATTTACAAGGTTATGGTTCAGGTCCTGGTCCAGTATAAAATGACTGACAAGATCCAGCCGCAGGTTGATGCGGTGCATATCATACAGCGGGAAAATAAGCCAGCGTTTGAGCATACGCGCACCCATAGGTGTGCAGGTATGGTCTATAGCCTTTAGCAGGCAATTGCCTTTTTCATCTGTGCTATGCACCAGCTCCAGGTTGCGGATGGTAAAACGGTCCATCCATAAAAACTCATCGGCTACAATACGCTGCAGCGCATTAATATGCTGCAGGTTGGGATGCTCTGTGTCTTTCAGGTAATGCAAGGCTGCACCTGCAGCTATGCTGGCTGCCTTCATATCTTCAATGCCGAATCCTTTTAATGACTGGGTTTGAAAATGCTGTAATAGAAGGTCGTAAGTATATTGTTCCTGGAAAACCCACTCGTCCAGCTGGAATGTGTAAACTTTTGAATCGAATTGTTCCCTGAATCGTTTTTGGTGCGATTTGGATAGTATGACTTCGGAAGGCTGAAAGCTCTGCAGGAGTTTGTCCATATACTCTGCGTTGCCCTGGGCCACATAAAACTCACCTGTACTGATATCAAGAAAAGAAACACCACATAAAGGTTCGCCGAGGTAAAGGGCCGCAAGAAAATTGTTGGATTTATTTTCCAGCAGTTTGTCACTGGTGGCTACGCCGGGTGTTACCAATTCTGTAACACCGCGTTTCACTATACCTTTTACTGTTTTAGGGTCTTCCAGCTGATCGCATACTGCTACCCGGTAGCCCGCTTTTACCAGCTTATGCAGGTAAGTATCCATAGAATGGTGCGGGAACCCTGCTAGTTCTATAGACGAAGCCGCACCATTAGCACGTTTGGTAAGGGTGATGCCCAGTACACGTGATGCTACGAGTGCGTCTTCTCCAAATGTTTCATAAAAATCACCCACACGAAACAATAAGATCGCATCCGGATATTTTGATTTAATATCCTTGTGCTGTTTCATTAAGGGGGTTTCTGCAATTTCTTTCTTAGCCATTGGTATGCGCAAACCTAAAGAAAAAGGGCCTATTTAGCGCTTTACGAAATAAACAGTTGTGAACAACTTATGGCTTCAGTTTTACCAGGAAATCCTCTGAAATGGTGATGTTGAACCCGCCTCTTTTCCAAGGTACCGATTGCCATTCTTTTGTAGGACGAATCAGTTCTTTCCGGCTGCCTCCTGAAACATATAGCGGCAGACTAAAACCATCTACCGTATTGGTAAAACGGTAGTGTAGTGTTTTATCCTGTATATACCATTCCAATACCGGAATATCAGTTGTACGCAGGTACTGATTGAAGAATGGGCCCAGGGCCATGCCGGTAAAATGAATAATGTATTGTTCTACCTGGTTTTCAGTTACGGTTCTAAGTCGAAGGTCTTCATTCACCCCCCGCAACAATTCCCTGAATTGACCATCGTTGTCCATCATCATACGTATCATGTGTACAACGGCACTGCCTTTGTCATATTTATCGCTGCTGCCCTCGTCCTGCACATTATAGTCGCCTATTACCGGCTGGTCGTTACGGATATTACTCCATTCACCCCGGGTATACTTAAAGGCATCTTCCTTACCCAGCAGGCATTCGGCAAACAAGGTTTCGGTATAAGTAGTGAACCCTTCATGTATCCAGTTATCAGCAATATCTGCTGCGGTGATGTTATTCCCGAACCATTCGTGCCCGCTTTCATGTACAATAATGAAGTCAAACTTAGTACCCACGCCGGTGGCACTGCGGTCACTGCCGCGGTAGCCCATTTTATATTCATTGCCATAAGCCACTGCGCTCTGGTGTTCCATACCCAGGAAGGGTGCTTCAACGAGCTTATAACCGTCTTCGTAAAAAGGGTAGGGGCCCATCCAGTATTCAAAGCAATGCAGCATCTGTTTAGTGACTGCAAAATGTTTTTTTGCCCGCTCTTCGTTATATCTCAAAACATAAAAGTCCAAGTCCAGTTTCCCTTTTTCACCTATTACAGTATCCTGCCAGTGCACATAGTCGCCTATATAAAACGTAGCATCGTAGGTATTGATGGGATTTACTACATGCCACTCCCACATGGTTGTTTTACCATTGTCGGCAGGCACACTTTGCAATAGCCGCCCGTTGCTTACGGCAGTCATCTTACCCGGAACAGTAATGGCGATATCCATCCCGCGATCAGGCTCATCGCCCTGGTAGTCTTTACAGGGCCACCAGCTACTGGCTCCTAATCCCTGGCAGGCTACTGATATCCAGGGCTTACCTGTGCTATCCCTGGTCCATATAAAACCACCTTCCCAGGGAGGTAACTTAGCTATGCGTGGCTTACCGTGATAGTAGACTATGATTGCATACTCACTTGCAGGCTGCCAGTCTTTCGGGGTATTTATAAACCATGCGTTCCCATCTTGTGTATAAGACAAGCGGTGCCTGCCATTTAAGATGAACACACTATCTATTTTGAGCGTATCCTGCAAGTCTATTTGCATTTGGCCTGTTGGCCGGTCCATCACCCGGAAGGAAATAATATTAACGCCTTTTTTTATTGAGCGGCTTGCTGTGTCCAGTTCTACGCTCAGGTCATACCGTTTTACATCCCACCATTTGCGGGCTGTGCCATTACCGCCGCGCAGGGTATCGGCATGGGTATAAGCAAATGTGGTATTTGCTTTCAGCAAATACCACACTATAACTAAAAAGATATAAAATCTCTTTTTGTCCATTATTTATTAGTTCTTACTTCCTTCAGAAGTTTTGATATCGGTTAATTCAATTTCAAATACTAAAATAGAATTTGGCTTGATAGGGCCTTGTCCCTGTGCGCCATAAGCCAAAGTAGAAGGAATATATAAAGTACCTTTGCTGCCTTTGTTGAACAGGGCGATACCTTCGTCCCAGCCCCTGATAACGCGGCCCATTCCCAGGTCGAAAGAGAATGGTTCTACGTGCTGGAATTTAGGGTCGATGTTTGAATCGAATACTTCACCATCCAGTATGCGGCCGGTGTAGTTTACAGTTACGGTTTCGCCTTTTTTAGCGTTAGGACCGGTACCGGCTTTATCTGTTTTGTAGTAAAGGCCAGACTCTGTTTTGTTGGCTTTGATATTGTTTTTAGCCAGGAAATCCTGGATCATTTTGTCATCAATACCTCTTTGTGCGGCGCTTTTCTCTGCCTGCTCTTTTTGCATTTCAGCAGCAGTTTTTACCGATACCAGCACTACACCGTAAACGATCTTTTGGTTAGTGCCTGTCTTCATCCATGATTGTACAGGTGTACCGGCTTTTACTATAGAATCTACAGAAAGCATCAGCACAGCACTATCACCTGGGGTCATCATTTTCAGGCCATTAACGATATCGCCTGCAAACTGCGGCTGGTTTACCTGGAACTGTACAGGCATATTATTGTTTACCGCGCGGGTATCAAATATTACGCTGTCATTGACAGTGGTATGGATATGTACTTCAACAAAATCGCCCACTTGCGGGTTAGGATTGCTGGCTACATCATTTACAGTTTTATATTCAAGACCGCCGCCTATAGATTTAAAGCCGTTGCTGGTTTTTGTTTCTTTGGCAGGGGTAGTTTTCTTTTTTTGTGCATATACATTACCGCCAACAAGAGCGACCATGCAGCATAGAGATAGTACTTTTTTCATTTTTATAATTAAGTATTTGTAATTTATTATTGAACTGGTTGCTCAGCTGGCTGACCAGCTTTTACGTCCATAACTTCCACATCGAACATCAATACAGAATTGGCCGGTATGCCAGGGCCAGGGCTATGTGAGCCATATGCCAGCGGAGAAGGGATGAATAATTTTGCTTTGCTGCCTTTTTTCAACAGCCTCAACCCTTCTTCCCATCCGGGTATAACGCTGTTGGTACCTACTGTTACAGACAATGGTTCTGTATGGCTGAATTGCGGATCGATGTTAGAATCGAATGTTTTGCCATCCAATGTTTTACCGGTGTACATTACCACCGCAGTCTGACCGTTTTGTACGGTGGCACCATTACCTTCTTTATCTATAATATAATATAAACCGGTTTCAGTTTTTGAAGGATGAAGGCTGTTGGCGGTAAAATAGTCCTGCAGTATTTTATCATCTGTCTGCATTTGGCCTGCTGCTTTCTGCGCTTCCTCTTTTTTCATTTCTTCCTGGCTCTTTACAGATACCAGTACAACATCATAAGATATTTTCTGGCCTGCTTTCATCCATGGTGGCAGGTTGCCGCCAGCCATTTTTTTGATAGAATCAACCGAAACCAGGAATTGAGCGCTATCGCCGGGGCTCATCATCGTTACGCCTTCAGGCCAGTCACCTTTAAAATTGGCCGGCATCAGGGGCACTTGCAGCGCCTGGTTATTATTCATTTTCCTTGAATCAAATAAAACGCTGTCTCCCAAGTGTATATGAAGGTGCATTTCAATTATGTCTCCATAAGCTGCATTCTTGCCGCCTTTCTCGTCTTTCACAATTTTATACTCCAGACCATCCTTGGTTTTCTTAAAGCTATTGTTCTTACAAGCATTTAAACTGAATAATGCCATGCTAGCCATGGCCATTGGTACGAAACGTTTTATCATGTGTTTTTAATTAACGGGGGTGAATATCGGATAAAATTTCCTTAAAATTTGTTACTGCATCAATAAAACTTGCAGTTGAGCGGCCTCCGGATGCGTTAAAATGCCCTCCGCCGCTGAAATATTGCCTTGCAAAGCTGCTTACATCAAAATCGCCCTTGCTCCTGAACGAGAATTTAACCTCGTCAGCACGTTCGGTTATCAGGGTGGCAAAACGGATACCGGCTATACTTAAAGGGTAGTTGACCAGCCCTTCGGTATCGCCCGTAGTTACATTAAACAGTTTAAGGTCTTTTCTTGATAAGCTGATAACCGCAGCATTATACTTAGGAAAAACTTCCATTTTCTCCAATAATACATAACCTAGAAACTGCATGCGGCGCAGGCTCCACGAATCGTATATTTCTTCGTGTATACGGCTATGGTCCAATCCTTTGTGTTTAAGGTCGGCTATCATTTCATGTACGGCAGCAGTTGTTATCGGGAACCGGAATGCACCGGTATCGGTCATTACGCCGGTATACAGGCAGGCAGCAATATCTGTATCTATTAAACTATTATCACCATACAGGTTGATAAAATCATATACCATTTCGCAGGTACTACTTTTTTCGGGTATGCTCATGCCGTAATCCCATACCTGGGCAGGCAGCAGATGGTGGTCTATTAGTATTTTAGGTTGTGTGGCTGCTGTAAGTTGTTGGGTAAGGTGCTTGGTGCGGCTGTAATCATTAAAATCAACGCAAAAAATAATATCTGCTTCTGCCAGGGCCTTCTCACATTTTTTTGATTCCGCCTCATAATTCAGAATAGCCGGAACGCCCGGCATCCACATCAAAAAATCGGGTAGCTCGCTGGGTGATACGGGAACAACTGTATGGCCTTTTTTTACAAGATACAGACAGAGGCCCAGCATACTGCCTATAGCATCCCCGTCCGGCTTATGGTGCGTGGTGATGAATATCTTTTTAGGCGTCTGCAATAAAGGGAACGCATCTTGTATGGGGTGCATTATAAAAATTGAAATTCGGTAAAAGCGCAAAAATAATCAGGAAAAGGTATCCTTTACCTACACAGCGCAGAAATCGCAAAATAAAGCCTACATTTGCGCCGTCAAATTCAAAGAATCCTTAAGAATATGTCTAATCGTACCTTTACAATGATCAAACCCGATGCCGTAAAAAATGGCCATATCGGTAATATCCTTCAAATGATCAATGCTGCCGGTTTCCGCATCATTGCTATGAAATATACACGCATTAGCCTGGAGCAGGCCGGTAAATTCTATGAAGTACACAGCGCACGTCCGTTCTACGGCGAGCTGACTGAATTTATGAGCAGCGGCCCTATCGTAGCCGCTATATTGGAAAAAGATAATGCTGTTGCAGATTTCCGTACGCTGATAGGCGCTACCAACCCTGCTGAAGCAGCAGAAGGTACTGTTCGCAAATTATATGCTACTTCTATTGGTGAAAACGCCGTACACGGTTCGGATAGCGACGAAAATGCCAAAATTGAAGGAGATTTCTTCTTTAATGGCCTGGAACGTTTCTAATTTTACATTTCAGATATTAAAAAAGCACCTTGAATCACAAGGTGCTTTTTTATTTACTCGATATCTCCTTCTTCATTCAATAGTTGGTTCACGGCTTTCTTTCCGCCTATGCAGCCTATCAGTGTATTAACCGATGCTGTATCCTTATTCATTACCGGTACCAGCTTCAGCGCCTTAGCTTCATCTTTTTGTTTCAGCGCCAAGAAGGAGTATATGCGTACTGCTGCGTTCTTATCGTACCGGGCCAGGTAGGCGAGTTCTGTAACATTAGCAGCTTTTACCAGTGATTGAAACCGCACATATTGTTCAGACTCAGAGCCGGCAAAACCTACATATCGTGATTCGTACATATTGTAGGTGCGTATTTGTTTCAGGATGGCTTCTACCGGTTTGCGCACAGCTACTTTGGCCTGCTTAGGTATGGCATATAGGATGCCGGTTGCCATTATTACAGCTAATACGGATAACAGTATCTTTTTCATTGAACCCTTTTCAATTTAGATGCTGTTTATGGAGATATTCCATAAACGGTCAGGAATTGACAACGCCGGTAATATTCAGATTTTTATTGCGCAGATCAATACCGCCCTCAAGATAAGACTTAAGATTGGCAAGATAAAAAGTCCAGCCTACCTGGCACTCCATATGATAATGCACTTTGCCATGTTCATCTGTAGGTATTTTTTCCTGTGTCAGCATAATGATGGTCTCATTATTAACCCGGCCTATGCTTACCGTTACCAAGGCACCGCCGGTAAAGGAAAACTGTAGCTTATCTATTCCATTGGCCTGTATTACTTCACCCTTTTCCACAACAGTATCGCTATGGCCGTGCCAGTTCCATTCATAATGGTCGCCTGCATGTATCTGTGCATGGCGTTCGCGTGTGCGGCCATTACCTACGTGGAAAACAGCATTGCGCAGAAACCATTTTTCCAACACTTCCGGAATGGTCCAGGCCAGGTAGGCGGCTTCTACATTGGTATTCACATTTATTTTCAGGGAAAATTTACTCCAGTCGTACTGCATAGTATGGATATTTGGTTTTATAGTAAAACGATAAATAATAATACAAGTTCAGAAAAAACAGTTGTATTATTTTATACTATCTTCATGCCACAGAGTATATAGGGGATTGCCGTTTTGCCAAAACACATCATATGAACACTATACGTATTCGCCCCGTAAGAGAGAATGATAGTAATGCATTTCATTTGCTTGCTATCAAAAACAAAGACCGTCTTGCTGATTTTTTTCCTATAACGCTGGAAAAAGCAGAGACACCCGAAAAAAGCCTTGCGTCCATACGCATGTACAATACACTTGCTGCTCAGAACGAACTGCATGTGCTGGCCATTGAGCAGGGAGAAGGCGAACCGGCCATTATAGGGCTAGTTTTCCTGAAGAATATTGACAAAAAAACTTCAAAATGTGAAATAGCCTATTTCATTGATAAGGAATACGAAGGTAAGGGATTGACATCGCAGGCGGTAAAGCAGGCTGTAAATATGGCTTTCGATGAGCTGAAGCTAAATAAGGTATATTGTCGTGTGGGTACTGACAATGCTGCCAGTAATAAAGTTGCTATAAAAAGCGGTTTTGAACTGGAAGGCGTGCTGAAACAGGAATACCGCATAGATAATGGCACCCTGATAGACCTGAACTACTACGGGCTACTTAGAAATAATTGATGACACGTATAGGGCTTATTTCAGACACACACGGTTTTTTAGACGAATCGGTTTTTACTCATTTTAGCAACTGCGATGAAGTATGGCATGCTGGTGATTTTGGCCCGGATGTAGTGGCGTCCCTACAAGCATTTAAACCATTAAAAGGCGTATACGGTAATATAGATGGTTATGATATATGCAGCGAATTTCCAGAACGCTTAAGGTGGAAATGTGAAGATGTGGAAGTGCTGATGACGCACATTGGCGGCTACCCCGGAAGGTACGCATCTGTCGTTAAAAAGGAGTTTTTGACCAATCCGCCGCAGCTATTTATCTCCGGCCATTCCCATATACTGAAGGTAATGTACGATGAGCAGTATAAATGCCTGCATATGAACCCAGGCGCTGCCGGCAAACAGGGCTGGCATAAGGTACGAACGCTTATACGGTTTGTAATAGATGGCCGGCAAATGAAAGATTGCGAAGTGATAGAACTTGGCAAGCGCTGATAGAAATGCAGTATTTTCGCAAAAATTTATGTTATGGGCATTGCGGATAAATTATTCCAGATGAAAGCACAAAAAGCAGAAGAAAATCTAAAAGCAGGACAGGAATTCCTGGCAGCTAATAAAAATAAAGAAGGCGTTGTAGAACTTCCCAGTGGTCTGCAATATGAAATACTGAAACAAGGGGAGGGTGCTAAGCCAACCCAGTTCAACAGTGTTACCTGTCATTACCATGGCACCCTTATTAATGGTACTATTTTCGATAGCTCTGTACAGAGAGGCAAACCTGCCACTTTCCCGCTGAATATGGTGATAAAAGGCTGGACAGAAGGGCTGCAACTGATGCCAGTAGGCAGCAAGTACCGTTTTTATATTCCGCCGCACCTGGGCTATGGTGAAAGGCAGGTGAGTGCAGAAATAGGCCCCAACAGCACACTGATATTTGATGTAGAGTTGCTGGGGATTAACTAGTTATTTCAGTACCGGGAGTATGATCTTCGAATCATACTCCTGTGTATGAAATATCTTGATAGTAGATTTGATAAAATCATTCTTTTTAGCCTCGTAAATATTAATCAACTGCTGCGGATTCCTGTCTGCCAACGGAAACCAGCTGCTTTGTATTTGTACCATCAGCCTGTGGCCTTTTTTAAACACATGGGCTATGTCAGGCAATTTGTATTTCACTTCGGTTACCTCTCCCGGATTAAAGGATTCAGGCTTACTTAAACCATTACGGTAGCGTCCCCGCATTATTTCACCTCTTACCATCATCTGGTAACCATTCGTCGGGTATTCTTTTCCATTACCTGGTCCGTCGGTTTCATTATAGCTAAAGTTATCAGGAAATACATCTATTATCTTCACTACAAAATCTGCATCTGTAGTGCTGATAGATGCAAACAGGTCTGCAATGACCGGTCCTGCAATGGTAAGGTCTTCTGTAAGCGTATCTGTTTCAAACACCAATACATCAGGACGGCGCGCAGCAAAGCGTTGGTCATCGGTCATATACTCGCGTGTGCGGTTGGTAAACACGCCATCGGCATAAGGTACAGGTTTGGCAGGGTCGCTTGTGTATTTGGTATAGGTTTCACCAGCTTCATTAGCATCCATGGTTAGCTTACCTGCCGGATGCAGGTAGAAGGCGGTTTGCTGTACACCGGCAGGTGGCCATTGATCAAATTGCTGCCATTTATTGCTGCCGGTAAAGAATATATTGGCTTCTTTTATGTCTTTAATATTTCCTTTCCCTTTCAGGTAGTAATTGAAATAAGGTATTTCAATATGCTGCTGGTACCATTCGGAGGTGCTGCTGCCAAAACGTACATTGCCCAGGTATGCGCCTTTGTCCCTTGCCCAGTATCCATGTGCCCAGGGGCCTATTACCAGCTTATTGTTGTTATGTGCTTTCTTTTCAATTGCTTTATATAGGTTCCAGGCCCCATAGCAGTCTTCCGCATCGAATAATCCGCCTACTACCAATGTGGCTGTACCGTCAGGTATATGCTGCACAAAATTCCTGGTATTGCGTGCTTTCCACCATGCATCATAATCAGGGTGCCGGTACATGTCATTCCAGAATTTTATGCTGTCGCCCATATAGGCCGCCAATTCTTTCATAGTACCGGTACGCAGGTAGAACTCGTACATGTCTTTCGTGGGAAAATCAAAGCCTTTGGGCCATGTTTTGGTAGGGTAAGGGCGTGCCTTGCCAAATGAGAAATAAAAACCGAAAGCATCCATCATCATAAATGCCCCGTTATGATGAAAATCGTCGCCCGCAAACCAATCTGTAACAGGTGCCTGCGGACTGGCGGCTTTCATGGCAGGATGTTGGCAGAGTGCGCCCATAGTAGCGTAAAACCCCGGATAAGAGATACCATAGATGCCCACATTGCCATTATTGTTCTTTGTATTTTTCAGCAGCCATTCTATAGTGTCGTAGGTATCGCTGGCCTCGTCTATATCCTGGTTTGTTTTTTTATGGTCATTATAGGGGCGCACGTCTTCAAATTCGCCTTCGCTCATCATCCGGCCACGTACATCCTGCATTACCATAATGTAGTTTTCTTTGAAATAAGCCATGTAGTGTTGTTGCCAGTATGCCCGAAAGGTATCTGCACCATAGGGGGCTACAGAATAGGGTGTACGGCAAATGAGTACCGGGCTTTTTTCTGTGCTGTTTACAGGCTCGTATATACTGGTAAACAGGCGTACACCATCGCGCATAGGGATGTACACTTCTTTTTTAACATAGTTTTTGCGCAGCCAGACAGAATCGGTAGGTGCAGCAAAAACGGTTAACCAATTGATTAGCAGGAAGAAGAAAAAAACGGCTCGCATCTGGTTATTTTGAGGTAAAATAAATAAAGAAATTTTATTGGTTTCATAAACAGTATTTTCCTATATTTACATAGAGAGATAGATATTAGTTAGGGATAGCAATTCAACTTCGTTCGTATGTGTTAGAGGATTCGTGATTTTCCATTTTTTATTTTATTAAACTACCTGCCGTTATGAGTAACTACCAAAATCAATTGGATAGGTTTCGTACCATCGCTAAAAAATTGGTTGATGATCATTGTGCAGAATTATTCACGTCGAGTAAGCATGTAGAAACTAAAACAGATACTTACTCTCTGCACCTGGATACATTAGGAAAGCAACTGGACGAACAGGCCCAGCAGTTCATTTCATCCAGCCAGGCCGGCAATGAATCTTTACGTTCCGAAATATGGAACGTCTGTAAAAAATACCTGGAACAATTTGTGCGGCGCAGCGAGCCGGACGGAGAGCGCAGGGCGGCGTATTAATAACAATTCTTCTTTTAATTTCATACCGGATATAGTTCTTACCTGTCCGCGGCAGAATTTTTATAGCTTTATTATAAACTATAACTGATTATGCTTTGGAAAGGCAGGCGGGAAAGCAGCAATGTAGAAGATGCAAGAGGCAGTGGCGGCAAGATAATAGGCGGGGGCATTGGTGCTATTGTAATAGCGGTAATAATTTATTTTTTAGGTGGCGATCCTTCGGCTGTATTGCAGCAGGGCGCTACACAGGCTGTGCCGCAAACAGAGCAGCAAAAAGCTGCTGAAGACGAGGCTGCGCATTTTGTATCGGTAGTGCTGGCCGAGACAGAAGATGTATGGCACAGGCTATTTAACGACATGGGAAAGGAATACCGGGAGCCGAAGCTCAGGCTATTTACCCAATATACCGAATCAGGCTGTGGTTCAGCGGGCGTATCGGCAGGGCCATTTTATTGCTCTGAGGATGAGAAGGTATATATAGACCTGTCATTTTACGATGAGCTTAAAACACGTTTCCATTCTCCCGGAGATTTTGCCATGGCGTATGTGGTGGCACATGAAGTGGGGCACCATGTGCAAAACCTGCTCGGCATCACTGATAAAGTTAACCGGCTGAGAAGTCAATCCTCGAAAGAAGAGGCCAACAGGTTGTCTGTGATGCTTGAATTACAGGCCGATTTCCTGGCGGGTGTATGGGCGCACCACGATCAGAAAATGAAAAAAATACTGGAAGCAGGAGATATTGATGAAGCCTTGAATGCAGCCAATGCCATTGGCGACGACCGGCTTCAAATGCAGTCGCAGGGCTATGTTGTTCCCGATGCTTTTACACACGGCACTTCAGAGCAGCGTATGTACTGGTTTAAAAAAGGCTACGAGACCGGAGATATCAGCCAGGGCGATACGTTCAATTCAAATGAACTATAGCACTAAAAATTGCTGATAGCGTCTTTTAATAGAGGCTGCACTAGGTCTTTCTCAGAAACGATGGCGTCTTTTAAGTCTATTTTCCAGTCTATATTCAAGGATGGATCGTTGTATAACACACCGCCTTCGCTGGCTTTATGGTAATAATTATCGCATTTGTAAAAGACCTCGGCTGTTTCGCTTAGCACGGAATAGCCGTGTGCAAATCCTTTAGGAATAAGGAACTGGCGTTTATTTTCTGCTGAAAGTTCTACGCCGTACCATTGGCCATAGGTTTTGCTGTCTTTGCGCAGGTCTACTACCACATCCCATATAGTGCCCGCCAATGCGCGTATGAGCTTGGTTTGGGCATGAGGGTTGTTTTGGTAATGAAGGCCGCGTAAAACATTTTTTGTAGAACGTGCCTGGTTATCCTGCACAAATGCCGAATTGAAGCCGGTGGCATCTTCCAGTGTCTTACCATTAAAGCTTTCGAAAAAGTAGCCACGGTCGTCATTAAACACCTTGGGTTCCAGTATCAGCAAGCCTTCTATGCCGGTAGTTATTACATTCATTATTTAGCCAGTTCGTTAATAACCTCGATGAAGTTTTTAGTAATGTACTCCAGCTCTTCAGTAGTCATTTCTGTGTGTATAGGTAACGATATCACGCAGTCCTGCAGCATATCTGTAACAGGTAATACATAATCAGCACCGCCAAAATCCTTCAGCATGTTTTGCTTATGACATGGCACAGGATAATATATCATAGATGGCACCTTGCGATCAGCCAATTTAACAGGCACATCATCGCGGCTCACATTTTTCAGTTGCAGTGTATACTGGTGGAATACGTGATGACTGTATGGAGCGCGGTAAGGTGTAACGATATTCGGGTTATCCTTAAAAGCATTGTCATAATAGTCTGCTACGGCGCGGCGGGCATCGCAGTATTCATCCAGGTGTTTCAGTTTCACGCGCAATACGGCTGCCTGTATACTGTCGAGGCGGCTGTTACAGCCTACCATTTCGTGGTAGTAGCGTACTTTCTGGCCGTGGTTGGCTATCATGCGCAGCTTTTCAGCCAGGGCATCATCGTTGGTAAACATAGCACCACCATCGCCATAGCATCCCAGGTTTTTAGAAGGGAAAAACGAGGTGCAGCTGATGATACCCATTGTACCGTTCTTCACCGTTCTGCCATCTGAAAATGTATAAGTACCGCCTATTGCCTGGGCATTGTCTTCTATTACAGGTATATTATGTTCTTTTGCCAGTGCCAGCAGGGGCTCCATATGAGCACTTTGCCCGTACAGGTGCACCGGTACAATGGCTTTGGTTTTAGGGGTAATAGCAGCCTTTACACTGTCTATATTCATAGTGAACGTCTCTGCATCCACATCAACAAAAACAGGTTTTAACCGCAACAACGCCATTACTTCAACTGTTGCTATATAGGTGTACGATGCGGTAATAACTTCATCTCCCGGCTGCAGGCCCAGGGCCATCAATGCTATCTGCAAAGCATCGGTGCCGTTTGCGCAGGGTATCGTATGCTTAACGCCAAGATATTCCGAGAGTTCCTTTGCAAAACTGTGTACGTCGGGCCCGCCGATGAAAGTAGTAGAGTCCAGAACGTTTTGTATAGCAGCGTCTATTTCCGGTTTGATCTTATTGTATTGACGTTTCAGGTCAACCATTTGCAGGTTATGCATAGCCAAAATTTAGTGGCTGCAAACCTACGTTTTAACGGGCATTCATCAAAACATTAGCCTCTGTTTTAAGGCTTTAGGCTATCTATAACAATTATGTGACAGCTATTTGCATTATCTTCACGGCCGAACTGTATTTGTGTTACATGAAAAGATTTTTTCTTTTTGTTTCTCTTCTCGCAATGGGCGCATCCCAGGCGTTTGCACAAGATGATTTATTTGGCAAGACTAAGCAGGCCGCAAGAAATGGGGTATTGTTTAATGTGAACGGTGCTTATGATATGCCCGGGGCAGATATGGCCAAGCGTTTTGGCAATAGTTTCAGGATAGGCCCGGCCATATTGTACAAGACCAAAAAGAACTGGCTTGTAGGGGCTAAAATGGATTTCATTTTTGGTAATAAGATCACGCAGGATTCCTTCCTTATTAATATTACCGACAAATACGGCAGCTTTCTTAACCAGGATGGCGTACGTACCAGCGTGAAAACCTACGAACGTGGGTACCTTATCGGTGTACAAGGCGGACGCATTTTTAATACATCAAAGAAAAATGCAGATAACGGCATATTGATACTAACCTCGGCCGGCTTTATGCAGCATAAGATCAATATATTCGATAAGGATAAGACCATACCGCAATTACGTAATGCGTACAAAAAAGGATATGACCGCCTGACAAACGGGTTATTTATAGAGCAGTATGTTGGCTATACCTATTTTGCAAATAATGCACTGGTCAACTTCAATATAGGACTGGATATAGCGGCCGGCTTTACCAAGGGCCGTCGCGATTATCTTTATGATGTCATGCGCCCTGATAATAAGTCGCGCGTTGATATCCTGTTCGGCATACGTGCAGGGTGGTATATACCCGTCTTTAAACGCAAATCTGAAGAATTGTTTTTTGAATAATTATGTCTGCCCTCATCTATTGGCTGGCTATCAGGTTATATGCAATTGCAGTGCGTATCGCTGCACTGTTTAAGCCCAAAGCAAAGCTGTTTATAAAGGGCAGGAAGGGTTTGTTATCGCAGATAAAGTATGCTCTCATCAACGAACGGCGGCCCCGGATATGGATGCACTGCGCATCGCTGGGTGAATTTGAACAGGGACGTCCTGTTTTAGAAAAGCTGCGCCGTCAATACCCGCACTACGCTTTTGTCCTGACTTTTTTTTCTCCTTCGGGCTACGAGGTGCGGAAGGATTATACAGGTGCCGACTATGTATTCTACCTGCCGTTAGACAGCTATTATAATGCCCGCCGTTTCCTGGCTGCAGTGCAACCTAAGCTGGCCTTATTTGTGAAATATGAACTCTGGTATTTCTTCTTATCACTTACTGCGCGGCGCGACATTCCGCTGTTACTTATTTCTGCTGTATTCAGGAAAAGTCAGCCATTTTTTAAATGGTATGGGCGTCTGCACCGGCGTATGCTGCGGTGTTTTACCCAAATATTTGTACAGGATGAAGCCTCCGGTATGCTGCTGCAAAAAATAGGCATAGAAAATTGGGCTATAGGCGGCGATACCCGGTTTGACAGGGTAATAGAAGCTGTGGCTAAAGTACAGCCATTACCTGTTGCCGAAGCTTTTTCAAAGAACAGTAAGATAATAGTGGCCGGCAGTACCTGGAAAGAAGATGAGCTTTTTTTGAAGGAAGCAATAGACCGGCTGCCGGCAAACTGGAAATTGATACTAGTACCGCATGAAGTACATAAAAGCCATATAGAAACTATAGCGTCTATGTTGGGGGATGAGGCAGTCTTGTGGTCGGTCAATGAAGATGTACATACCAAAAGGGTGCTGGTAGTGGACACTATAGGATTGTTATCGGGTTTGTATCAATATGCCGATGTAGCCTGGATAGGTGGTGGGTTTGGTAAAGACGGAGTACACAATGTGCTGGAAGCTGCCGTGTATGGCAAGCCGGTAAGCCATGGCCCTGTATACAGCCAATATATAGAAGCACGGGACTTGCTGGCAGCGAATGGCTCTTTTGTGCCAGCTTCGGCAGAAACATTTGTAAAGCAGCTTTTGTATTGGGAAAAAGATGCGCATTCTTACGAGCAAAGCTGTGCCGCTGCAAAAGAATTTGTGCAAAGCCATGCCGGTGCTACCCGTAAAGTGCTGGATTATCTTAAAGAAAAAAAGCTGTTGAGCACACCGTAAAAAGACTGGACGGTTTCGTTCTCTTCCTGCCAGTTGAAACCTGGTATTACGTGTACATCCAGCCAATTGCGTGCCTGCTGATGGGTTTCCATGTTACTTATTTCATCCAGCACTTCCTCATAGGCAGTTTTATTATTCCCGAACAGTTCACTGATGAACAGATATTTATCGTTGATACCTATAAACTTGCTAATGGGTTTGAACTGCTTGGTTTCAACAGGCGGCGTTGGAGTAGCAGGTATGGGCAATGGTTCTGCAGCTATTGGCATGGGTTCGGCTTGCTGAATAGGTTCATTTATTGGTTGCTGAGGTGTATCAGTTTGTGGCGTCGCAAGTGGGGTTTGCTGTATAACGGGTGTTTCTATAGATGCATTGAATAATGCACGAGCCCGCCATTCCAGCAGATCGGCATAGATAACACGGGTATAATCCATCATCAGGTCTATATCTATTACAGTAGCTTTTTCATTCAGCTTTGCCAGGTCAGACATTTTTTGCAATAAAGTAGGTATGCGTTGCATATATAGCACATTGATTTAAACAAAAATAAGTTCGGGGGGTTATTATTATAGTATACGATTTGTGTAGGTTTAGTTAAATCTATACATGGTTTGCATATTATGCATTAGTTTTATTTTAGAATACAATTTCATGAAAGGACCAAGACAAGATAAGAACAGGAAAGCATTGAAAAGGTTGAAAGTGCAGGCAGCAACGCTCGCAGATCCCAGTGTACTGGATGCAAATGTTATAGATACAGTACTGAATACATTATACAGGAATGCGGATAAAGATAACCTGAACCTGCATGAAGAAATATACAAGCCGGCACATATAAAACTGCCATTCAAAGAATCTGAACGGATATGGGAAGTACTAGTATCTACCGGCTGGATCACCCCTACAATAGGCTTTGGCAATGCAGGCAAAATAAGCCTTACCAGGGCAGGGTATCAGCTGATGGCGCAATACGGCGGTTATAAGAATTACCTCGCATCCCTGCAAAACAATAACCAGCCGCAAACTATTATAATGCCTATACAGGTAGAACCGGATGATGTAAATGTAACACCCCCGCAGGAAGGTGGGCAGCAATCGTCCAAAACAAAAAAGTAATACCAAACCGCTTAAATAGTATTTTTGCTACATGCGCCGCATTTTTTTTGTAGCATCAGTCTTATCATACCTGCTGGTTTCACAAGCTTCTGTTGCTCAGGACAATAACACCTGGAGTTTACAACGTGCAGTTCAATATGCACTCGACCATAATATTTCCATTCAGCAAAGTGTGCTGAATGAAAGACTGGCAAAGCTGACCTTACAGCAAAGCCGGTTATCACAAATACCTAATATTAATGGATCGGGCAGCTATGGCCGCAGCTTTGGCCGTTCGGTAGACCCTACGACCAACCAGTTTGTGAATGGGAACAGCTATGATTTCTTAAGTATAAGCGGCAGTGCCGATGTGCTGCTTTTTGGCTGGTTCCAGCGGAGGAACAATATTACCCGCAACCGTTATAACCTGGAAGCCACCAAAGCCGACCTTGACCAGTTAAGAGATGATGTTTCGCTGAATGTTGCCACCGGGTACCTGAGGGCATTACTGGCTAAAGAACAGATACGTGTATCTGAAAAACAGGTAGAATTATCCAGGGCCCAGCTAGACCAAACACTAAAATTTGCTGATGCAGGCCGGGTGCCGGAACTGAATGTAGCCCAATTGCAATCGCAGTTGGCAAATGACAGTGCAAATCTTATTTCCGCCATATCAGAATACACTGCTTCCATACTGGATATGAAAGCGCTCTTAAATTTTGAACTGGCGACCCCTTTTGAATTGGAAGTACCCGCTGTAGAACTTGCCGACCAGGTAGCATTTTCTGCATTAACACCCGAACAGGTGTATGAAGAAGCAGCCAGGCATTTCGGTAGTATCCGGAGCAGTCAGTTGAGATTGCAGGCAGCTAATAGGGGATTGTGGGCTTCGAAAGGTGCTCTGCTGCCCCAGCTTTCGGCAGGTGCGCAGATAGGCAGTAACTGGGCCAGTACATACAAAGAGGTAACAGGATATACCATAACAGGCGCTGCACCCAATGGCAGTTACGTACCTGTTACAGATACGCTTTCTTTCGCGGTATACCAGCCTACCTATAGTTATACTACAATAGATATACCCCTGAATAAGCAATTGGATAATAACTTCCGTCAAACCATATCACTCAACGTAAACATACCGCTGTTCAACGGCTGGCAGGCGCAAACCGCTGTAAAGCAAGCTAAAATAAATGTGCAACAGCAGGAACTGAACAAATACCAGGCAGCTTTAAAGCTGAAACAGGATGTGTACAAAGCCTGTAACGAAGCACGGAACTCTATACAAAAATATTATGCGGCCCGTCGTGCAGCCGAAGCAGCCCAGCGTGCTTTTGATTTTGCGCAGAAACGCTACGACCTGGGGTTAACGAACACTATTGAATACCTCACCACCCAAAATACTTTGTACAGTTCCGAATCACGGCTGGCCAGCGCTAAATACGACCTGCTGTTCAAGCTGAAGGTGATCGATTACTACCTGGGCAAAGAAATCAAACTCTAACTATGGAACAATTGAAACAGGTACTGATGGAAGCTGCCCGGGAAGCCGGGAAGATCATCCATCATTACTTTGACGGGACATTCAGCATTGAGAATAAGGACAGCATCAATAACCTTGTAACCGAAGTAGACAAGCATTCTGAAACGAAGATCATAGAGGTCATAAAAAATTACTACCCCGGTCATAGCATCATCAGCGAAGAAGTAGGAGAACTGATACAGGATTCAGATTACCAGTGGATCATAGACCCAATAGACGGGACTGTGAATTTTGCACACGGTATCCCTATTTGCTGTGTGAGTATAGGCTTAAAGCATAAAGACGAATTGTTGCTGGGTGCTGTATATAACCCCATGATGAATGAGCTCTTCTTTGCCGAAAAAGGTAAAGGTGCTTTTTTGAATGATAGACCTATACGGGTTTCAGATAAAAAGGACTTTGCCACTGCCTGCCTGGTTACCGGGTTCCCTTATAAATGGCCTAAAACATACGAGCATCCTATAAAAGTATTTGAACGGTTTGTGCTGGAAGGGCTGCCTGTGAGGCGTCTTGGATCGGCTGCGATAGATCTTTGCTGGGTAGCCTGCGGGCGTTTTGACGGTTTTTGGGAATACAATTTAAATTCCTGGGACGTAGCAGCAGGTTATCTTATAGTACAGGAAGCAGGCGGTCGTATTACTAATTTTGACGGTAACCCTTATAGTGTTTTTGATAAGGAAACACTTGCCACCAACGGGCATATACACGAAGATATGCTCCAGCTTATTCGCAATAAATAATTGAACATGGACGGACAACGTACAGAGATAAGTTCACTCGGTGAATTTGGACTTATTGACCATTTAACTAAAAATAACGAGACAAGACAGGCAGGTACGCTACTGAGTGTTGGTGACGATGCGGCTGTAATAGACCAGTTTGGACGGCAGACAGTAATTACCAGTGATATGTTGCTGGAGGGTATACATTTTGATCTTGCATATACACCACTAAAACATTTGGGTTACAAAGCGGTTGCTGTGAATCTGTCCGACATCTATGCAATGAATGCCACACCTACACATGTAACCCTGAATATCGGTGTTTCCAACCGTTTTTCGGTTGAGGCACTGGATGAACTGTATGAAGGTGTATATGCAGCATGCGAAAGATATAATGTAGACCTGGTGGGTGGTGATACGTGCAGCTCATTGAAAGGATTTGTTATAAGCGTAACAGCTATTGGTGAAGTAGCACCGGATAAATACATAACGCGGTCCGGCGCGAAAAAAGGTGATTTGATCTGCGTTAGCGGTGACCTTGGTGCAGCCTATATGGGCCTGCAACTACTGGAGCGTGAAAAGCGCATCTATATGGAGCACCCGGATGTGCAGCCCGACCTGCAAAGCCGGACCTATACTGTCGGACGTATATTAAAACCAGAACCCCGGGCTGACATTGTGAACTGGCTGCAGGAAAACGGCATTGTACCTACCAGCATGATAGATGTGAGCGATGGCCTTAGCTCTGAATTGCTGCATATTTGCAAGCAAAGCGATAAAGGCTGTGTGTTATATGAGGAAAAAATACCTATACATAATGAGACCCGTGAAATGGCGTTGGAGTTCAATATAGACCCAACAGCTTGTGCGTTGAGCGGCGGTGAGGACTATGAACTGTTGTTTACCATTCCACAAGAAGATTACGAAAAAATCACCCGCAGCGAACAAATAAGCGTTATCGGCTATATTACTGAGGCTGCTGAAGGTGCTGTACTACTCACCAAAGGTGGCAATAAGCACAAACTTACGGCCCAGGGATGGAACGCTTTTGAATGAGAAAAAAAAGCCTGAAGGCTTTTAAACGTAAATAATTTTTGTATTTTGGCATAAATAATAGTTAAGCATGAAGTTTTGGAAACATACACTTGTATCTGCAGTTGCATTTTTAGGCATTTCTTCTACCGTACTCTATACTTCTTGCCAGGATGATAGCTGCCTGACGCTTCATTGCAAAAATGGCGGATCCTGCGCTGATGGCTATTGCCGTTGTGCTACCGGTTATGAAGGCACGGAATGCGAGATCAGGGCAAATTCTAAATTCCTTGGTTTTTACAGGGGACAGAGCAGGTGCGGAAATTCACCTGTATTTATAGATTCTGCTATTGTCTCTGACGAAGTAGTAGCTAACAGGGTGAAGATCTATAAATTCAGCACAAATAAAGAATACTTCGGTACTGTAAAAGACAATAGCGTGCTGATAGATGATGCTTCTTCCCAAGGCCGCATCATGACCGTAACAGTAGAAAACAGCAAATTGACTTTCTACGAACAACTGCCTGCTTCTGATACCCTCAATGCATGTAATTTTGTGGGTACAAGAGATACAACAGTTAAAAAATAAAAATTTCATTTAATATAATTTAAAAGCCGGCTTGTCCGGCTTTTTTTACTTATTCCTGATAATCAAAATCATTAGATTTGCGCTTATGTCCATCAGTGTTGCAGGGATCACTAAAATATATGGTACCCAGAAAGCAGTAGATAATATTTCCTTCGAGCTTAAAAAAGGCGAAATAGTAGGTTTCCTCGGTCCGAATGGAGCAGGTAAATCTACCACCATGAAAATGATAACCGGCTATCTGCCGCCTACGGACGGTACTGCCGTTGTTTGTGGTTTTGATATCCAGCAGCAGCCTATGGAAGTGCGCAAACGCGTAGGGTACCTGCCGGAAGCTAACCCGCTTTACTTTGATATGTATGTGCGGGAATACCTGGAATTCAGTGCGCGCATCCACCACCTGAAGGATGCAGCCAAGCGTATTGAAGAAATGATAACGCTCACAGGCCTGGGTAAAGAAGCGCACAAAAAGATAGGTATGCTGTCTAAAGGATATAAGCAAAGGGTAGGGCTGGCGCAGGCCATGCTGCACGATCCCGAAGTGCTGATACTGGACGAGCCTACCTCCGGCCTTGACCCTAACCAGATAGTAGAGATACGTGAATTGATAACCCGTATTGGTAAGGAAAAAACAGTACTCCTATCCACCCATATCATGCAGGAAGTACAGGCTATGTGCAGCAGGGTTATCATTATAAGTAATGGCAAAGTAGTGGCAGATGATAGTATAGACAAGGTGCAGCAGTTAAATACCAGCCAAACCGCATTGATAGTAAGTTTTGAGAAAGATGTAAATGAAGCATTGTTCAAAGAACTGAAGCATATGCGCAGTTATGAGAACCTGGGTGGCAACAAATGGAAAATGATTAGTGATAAGCCCGAAGAGCTTCGTAAAGAAGTAATGCAGTTGTCTCTCCGTAACGATATAAATATCAATTCTTTACAAACTGAAACGCAAAGCCTGGAGGATGTGTTCAGGAAACTGACAAATTGATAGCAGTCTATTAAGCTTAATTGAGGACAGGTTTTGGTTTACATCAAAACCTGTTTTTTTATGCTTGACAATATTATGTTATTTTGATTATATTTGTTAAACCAAGCCACTAAACCCCTAATTATGCTTGACCAACTCACTGATCTTATCAAAGGAAACCGGCCGTTCCTGGACATGTTCCGGAAAATGGCTGAATCCGTTACGCATACTTATGTAGAACAAGTGTACGAAGAGATAAACACCTCCGGCATTACGCCTTCTTTCGAACAGCTTATGGACAAAGTGCGTGCTTTGCATGATGACCTTACCAGGCGCGCAGTATGGATAAGGGAAGACTACAAAGAAGACCGCGGCCGCCGCTCTACCAGGTTTACACGTGGTTGCAAAGGTGTTATAGATAAGTCCTGCCAGGATTTTTTACGTACCGTAAAGCTTGCACTTAGTCGCCGCAATGCCGGTGAACAGGCTTTTTGATATGGTGGCACAGGTTTTTCGCACACTGTGAAAATAGACTTACAGCATGGAAATCCATTATGCTCCACCCATTAAGGTGATACATCTTTTTCCTGAATTGGACAGGCTCCTGATTGAACTATTGCGCTCCCTTACACCGGGGGAATGGCACCGGGCAACTATTGCAAAAAAATGGATGGTAAGAGACATTGCATCGCATCTGCTGGATGGCAACCTGCGCGGGCTTTCTATATACAGGGATAACTATTTTGGTGAGAAGCCCGAAGGCATTAAAATATATGGCGACCTGGTGGACTACCTCAATAAAATGAATGCTGAATGGGTAACTGCAACTCAAAGATTAAGTCCGCAAGTGCTAACCGATCTGCTGGAAACAACCGGCAAACAATACAGTGAACTTATGGCCGGGCTTGACCCATGGGAGGATGCTGTATTTTCTGTGGCATGGGCTGGTGAAGAGATCTCAAAAAACTGGTTTCATATAGCCAGGGAGTACACTGAAAAATGGATACACCAGCAGCAGATACGTGATGCGGTAGGTAAGCCGGGTATTATTACAGAACAATTATTTCACCCTTTTATAGATACCTTCATGTGCGCACTGCCACACACGTATAAATATGTAGATGTGCCCACAGGTACCAGCGTAGAAGTGATTGTAGATACACCGGCAGGTGGTGCATGGCATATAAATAAAACAGATGAGGGATGGGTATTGCGCAAGGCTACCCGCCTGGAGCCGGATGCAAGAATAGAAATGTCTCCTGATACAGCATGGCGCTTATTCTCAAAAGGCATTACTCCACAGGAGGCATTAGAACATATAACCATTACCGGCAATCGCGAATTAGGCATGGTGGCCCTTGGTATGGTGTCTGTAATGGCTTAAATTAGCTCATTGGCACCGTTAGATATATTATACAAACAAGTACAATCTGTACATAAAATAGATGAAGCTGCCTGGCAGGACCTTAGCCTGCCATGGACAGAAATAAGCCTGAAACGCAAGCAGGTGTTGACTTATGCCGGGGATACAGAAAAATACCTGTACCTGGTATTGGATGGCGTGCAACGCGCCTATTACCAGCACGAGGGGAAAGAGGCTACATTGGTCTTTTCTTATGCACCATCTTTTTCGGGCGTTATAGATAGTTTTTTTACGCAACAGCCCTCCCGTTTTTGCCTGGAAACCATTACCCACAGCACCTTACTGCGTATTCATTACAATGATATGCTGGGGCTGATTGAAAAACACCGCTCTATTGAAACATGGGTAAGAAAGGCATTGACCATTACGCTTGCAGGTACTTTAGAGCGGCAGGTAGAACTGATGTCGTTTAGCGCGGAAGAAAAATTCACAACCCTGCTCAGGCGCAGCCCGCATGTGCTGAACCTCATTCCGCATAAATACCTGGCTTCTTATATAGGGGTGGACCCCACTACTTTTAGCAAACTGCTGAGTTCGGTAAAGCTGTAAATTATTTGCTTACCAGCTTTAAGCCGGCAATAGAGCCTATCAGCAAGCATATAAATAGCACACGCCAAAAATCAGCAGGTTCTTTATACAGTACAATGCCCATTATAGCCGTGCCCACAGCTCCTATGCCCGTCCAAACGGCATAGGCGGTACCCATTGGTATGGTTTGTATGGCTTTGTTTAAAAGCAGAAAGCTAAGGCTGATGCATATAAAAAATCCTATTGCCCAGCCAATGTTTTTAAAATTATCAGATAATTTCAGGCAGGTAGTAAAACCTACTTCAAATAATCCTGCTATTATTAGTATCAGCCAGTTCATATCATAGTATTTGCCAAGGCGCGAAGGTATCGAATTGCTATAACAATAAGCAGGGTACATAATCTTGGTCTGCACCAAGATTTATGTAAACTGTAGCTGATATTTTTGCGAAAAGTAAGGGAATATGCCTGTGTTTGATACAAATGATCTGCTGAAGCAATTGGAAGACAGTGTAACTGAACTGATTACCTATGCCAAACATTTGCAGGAGTTGGATAGCATGCAACTTAACAGGCAGGCCCAGCCCGGTAAATGGAGCATAGCCCAGGTGATAGAACACCTGAATAGCTATAACCGCTACTATTTGCCTGAAATAAATAAAGCGCTGCAGCAGGGTAAGGATAAGAATGTTCCCTTTCATGCAGTTTTCAAACCGGGTGCATTTGGCAATTATTTTACAAAACTGATGCAGCCCGGTGCTGATGGAAAAATCGGTAACAAGATGAATGCGCCCAAGGACCATAGGCCTGCAGCAAACCTGGACGTGTCAAAAGTTTTCAAGGAATTTCTTGAAGGGCAACAAATGTTGCTCTCTTATTTAAAGGTTGCAAGGGTTACAGATATCGGAAAACTAAGAGTGCCGATAAGTATCAGCCGCTTCGTGAAATTAAAGCTGGGCGATACTTTCCGCTTTCTTATAGCACACCAGCAGCGCCATATGCTACAGGCTCAACGGGTGTTAAAAGAACTTTCCATAAACACGGTAGGTGAGGCAGGGTGATTTTTCTAAAGTGGCGGAAGGCGAGAAGTATTGCTATGAAGGCACGTAGGCTCGGCAAAGGCTCTTGGATATAATTAAAGATGTGACAGAGAATAGTTTGATATTTTGGGTTTCAAATAATATTTTATATATTAATGTTGTTATTCCCAAACCTTAAAACTACAATTATGAAACTATTACTTTTGTTACCATGCTTGCTAATTATCTAATAGGGTATCCCTGAAAGTAGATGTTAACTTTAAATACAAGCGTCGATGCCGGACAGAAGTAGATTTACAAACGGAAAATGTATCAGCAGATTTTATTGCGCAAGCATCTGTAAATCCTGTTGAAGTTCATTACAGAATTTCTGATTCCCGTAGATTTTCTAAATATTACTTTGAGCCATTTTTTTTAGTAGGGGCATACTTATCCTTAACTCATACAACCTACATGCAGTATGATTTTAAAATAGTTGATGGGTATTAATATGCAACGAATATTATTCCTGGTTACGATAATTTTTGCTTCGCACTTATTGCCAGCGCAGAATATCGGTATAAGGTTAGGGTGCAATTACGGTTATGCCTATAATACTTTAAAATTAGCGCCTAGTGATCCCAGCTTTATTTCACCTCGAAAACCTATGTCATACTTCATACCGTCTTTCGATATTTATTACAAAAGAAATAGTGCGATTACTTTATCAACTTCAATTACTGGTACAGGAGTATTCTATTCTTATTCTTACACTCATTATCCTAAAAACGAAAAAATAATAACTAACATAAGCGAAGGATTTGGCATTCCTCAAGTATCTACAAAAATATCTTACGAACCGAAGTTGCCTATGTTTTTGGGGTATAGCGGTTTTTTTAATGTGTATCTCAAGCCAAGATTTTCTATTGGGCCTGCATTAAACATTAATACCGATATCTTAAAATATGATTCAAGCAACAATAATGTTATAGGTTCAATAGATACTTCTATTGTAGGACAAAAATGGTATAGATTGAATTCATTTGGCGTTGCTTTAAATAACGCCATCGGATTGACTTTTTACCGTTCTAGCAACAAAAAGGAACTGTTTAATATATCGTTAAATTGTAGTAAGGGATTTACTCCACTTGCAGAAGTCATAGGACATTATTCGACAGCTTTAGGTAATAAATACTCTTATGCTTTTATAATGCGAGGCACTTATTGGTTCTTGTCGTTAAGCACTCCTATTACGCTTTACAGGTTTAAGCATAAATAACACTTGTTTTATTCTTAGTCCCTTTTGTATCTAAACTATGCAAAAGGGGCTATTTTCATTATCTTAGATGTCTCGAAATCAAGAATTGATAATGGCACAACATATCCGTAAAGAAGACGCGCTGGAATATCATGAGAAGGGCAGGCCGGGCAAAATAGAAGTAATACCAACCAAAGAGACCAAAACACAACGCGACCTGGCCCTGGCTTATTCGCCGGGTGTAGCAGAGCCTTGTAAAGAGATACATGAACATCCTGATACCGTTTACCGCTACACTGCCAAAGGCAATCTTGTAGCAGTAATAAGCAATGGTACGGCAGTGCTAGGCCTGGGTGATATTGGCCCCGAAGCCTCTAAGCCGGTAATGGAAGGTAAAGGATTGCTATTCAAAATATTTGCAGATATTGATGTATTCGATATTGAGATCAATGCGCGGGATATAGACCATTTTGTAACCGTAGTAAAAGCGCTGGAGCCCACTTTTGGTGGCATCAACCTCGAAGACATTAAGGCGCCTGAATGTTTTGAAATAGAGCGCCGGCTGAAAGAGGAAATGAATATCCCGCTGATGCACGACGATCAGCATGGTACGGCTATCATATCAGGTGCTGCTTTGCTGAATGCGCTGGAGATCGTAAAGAAGGATATTAGTAGAGTAAAGTTTGTAGTGAGTGGCGCAGGTGCATCGGCCATTTCCTGCTGCCGTATATACATAGCACTGGGTGCCGATGTGAAGAATATCTACATGTTCGATAGCAAGGGACTTATCACATCTACACGTACAGACCTCGACCAGCAAAAGCAGCAATTTGCTAACCATGCCGAGGATATGACCCTGGCAGATGCCATGAAGGGCGCTGATGTTTTTATTGGTCTGTCTAAAGGAAATATCCTCTCTAAAGACATGGTAAAGAGCATGGGTGAAAAACCTATTGTTTTTGCCCTGGCCAATCCTGACCCGGAGATACCGTATGAAGATGCGGTAGAAGCAAGGCCAGATGTAATTATGGCCACAGGCCGTAGCGACTATCCTAACCAGGTGAATAATGTACTGGGATTCCCCTTTATATTCCGTGGCGCACTGGATGTACGTGCAACAGCCATCAATGAAGAAATGAAACTGGCTGCTGTTAAGGCATTGGCACAATTAGCTAAAGAGCCGGTGCCCGATATAGTGAATGTAGCCTACAACGAAAAGAGCCTGCATTTCGGGTCTACTTATATTATACCTAAGCCTATAGACCCGCGCCTGCTGGTAACCGTTTCACCGGCTGTGGCGAAAGCAGCCATGGATAGCGGAGTAGCGCGCAAGCCTATTACAGATTGGGAAGCCTATGAATCAGAATTATATAACCGCTTAGGTTCAGATGACAATATCCTGCGCTTTATTACCAATAAGGCCAAGCAGAACCCTAAGCGTGTGGTATTTGCCGAAGCTGAAAATATTAAAGTGCTTAAGGCTGCGCAAATAGTGAAGGACGAAGGCATAGCCTTGCCGATACTCTTAGGTGAAGAAAGGCGTATCAGGCAAATGATTGCAGAAAATGGCTTATCACTTACAGATGTACCGATTATAGATCCGCGCAGTGATGCCCAATGTGAAACACGCGATAAGTATGGTGCTTTGTTTTTCTGGAAACGCCAGCGCAGGGGATATAACCTGTACGAAGCACGCAAGATCATGCGTGAACGAACCTATTTCGGCTGTATGATGGTGGAGACCGGGGAGGCAGATGCTTTGATATCAGGACTTACACGTCAATACCCGAATACACTGCGTCCTGCATTGGAAATAATAGGTATGGGTGATAATGCTAAGCGTGTGGCCGGCATGTATATGATGCTCACTAAAAGAGGACCATTATTCTTTGCTGATACAACTGTCAATTTCAATCCTACAGAAGATGAATTGATAGATATCACTTTGCAAACCGCCAGGGCTGTAGAGAATTTTAATATTAAGCCAAGAATAGCCATGCTGTCTTATTCCAATTTCGGCAGCAGCGCTTCTCCCGAAGCCATCACCATGCGCAATGCTGTTGCCCGCATTAAAAATATGTACCCAGAAATGATCATTGATGGGGAAATGCAGGCTGGTATCGCATTCAATAAAGAATTGCTGAGGGAGAATTACCCGTTCTCTGATCTTATCAATGAATCGCCGAACACTTTTATATTTCCCAATCTTGCAGCAGGTAACATAGCCTATCATTTATTGCAGGAAGTAGGTGGCTCTGAAGCGGTAGGGCCTATGCTATTGGGTTTGAAAAAGCCCGTATATGTATTGCAACTGGGCAGCAGCGTGAGGCAGATAGTGAACATGGTGGCCATAGCCGTAGTAGAAGCACAAGTGAAATCGCAAAACGTTTGAAGCAAAGAATAGCTATTATTGGTGCAGGTGCGGCAGGCAGCTTTGCTGCGGCCAATATTCCTTATAGTGCAGACAGGGAAGTGATCGTGTTTGAAAAAACAGGTAAGGCATTACAAAAGGTAAAAGTGTCGGGTGGCGGGCGTTGTAATACTACACATGCCTGCTTTGACATTCCTGAATTAGTAAGCCGATACCCGAGAGGAAAGCAATTACTTAAGAAGTCTTTATACCAGTTTGGCCCGCATGATACCATCAACTGGTTTGGGAAAAGAGGCGTGCAGCTTAAGGAAGAAGTAGATGGCCGTATGTTCCCCATTACCGATAGTTCTCAAACCATCATTGATTGTATATGGCAGGAAATGATGCACAATAAAGTGCAGGTGCTATATTATAAGGGCATCGAAAGGATTGAGAAGACCGGGAATAGCTTTATACTTCATTTTACAGATAAGAGTACTTACGAAGCAGACAAAGTGCTGATTGCCTGCGGCGGCTTTCCCAAGGCAGAGCAATATAAATGGCTGCTGGAACTAGGACATACTATTCAAACACCAGCTCCATCCCTGTTTACTTTCAATATACCTAAACATCCTATTACCCAATTAATGGGTGTAAGTGTACCCGATGCCGCGGTAAAAGTGAATGGTACCAAAATAGCCGAGCATGGACCATTGCTTATTACACATTGGGGGTTGAGTGGCCCTGCAGTCTTACGTACTTCTGCGTGGGCTGCCCGTGAATTACAGGAGCGTAATTATGAATTTACTATACAGGTAAATTGGCTGCTGGATGTAAAAGAAAATGAACTGAAAGAAGAAATAGCGCAGATACGCAAAGATCTCGGGAAACAATTAGTACAGTTTAAAAACCCTTTCAACCTGCCCAGGCGCTTGTGGGAATACCAATTGCAGCAATGTGGTATAAAGGATGAAATAAAATGGGGTGAACTGCCTGCTGCAGCACAAAACAAACTCATAGAAGCATTGATACGTGATACCTACCATATTAAAGGTAAAACTACTTTTAAAGAAGAATTTGTGACTTGCGGGGGTATTACACTATCGGAAATAGATCCGCAAACCATGCAAAGCAGGGTAGTGCCCGGCCTGTATTTTGCCGGCGAAATAATGGATGTAGACGGCATTACCGGTGGATTTAACTTCCAGCATGCGTGGAGCAGCGGGTATATTGCAGCAAACCACCTTGTAGAAAATTAATTATCTGTTACATCCAATGCATCCCTTAGTGCATTCCCTAGAACATTAAATGCATACACCAGTAACATAATGGCTATGCCCGGAATAATGGCCAGCATAGGCCGGTTGGTAAGCAGGAAATTATAATGCTCCTTTATCATAAGCCCCCATGATGGCATAGGTGGCTGTACGCCTATACCCAGGAAGCTAAGACCGGCTTCTACCAGTATAGCTGTAGCAAAATTACTGGCAGCTATAACCATAATGGGCCCGGCTATATTGGGCAGTATATGGCGGAAGATGATGCGCAGGTCATTCAACCCGAGTGCTTTTGCGGCAGTTATATATTCCATTTCGCGCAGTACCAGTACCTGCCCGCGTATAAGCCTGGCAGCACTTACCCACATAGTTAGGCCTATGGCAATAAATATTTCCCAGAAGCCTTTACCTATGGTAAGAGTAATAGCGAAGACCAATAGAAGAGTAGGAATAGACCATAAGATATTTATAACCCACATCACGGTATTATCTACCCAGCCACCAAAGTATCCTGCCACGGCCCCTAATATGATACCGATGGTAAGTGATAATATAACGGCAACAAAACCCACTGCAACACTCACCCTTGAGCCTACCAGCAAGCGCGATAATATATCTCGCCCATACCTGTCTGTACCCAGGTAGAACCGCCTGTGTTCTATCTGATGCTGCGCAATATACTGTTGCTGCTCCTGCAAGGACAGGACTCTTTTATCCGCAGGGAGTAGTTCCTTTACTGCATAACTTATTGTATCCTGTAATCCTTCGTCTATGTAATGGTGAATAACAAGTTTATCTCCTGTGAATTGATATTGGTTGAACGGTACTGCCTGGTAAGCAGAAGGCTTACCGGTAAACAGGTATGCGAAACTATTTTTATCTTCCTGTATAACACGTTTCGGAACGAGCAGCAGTTCTTTATTAAAACCGGGAGACCTCGCCCCCAGTTCCACTATCATCCTGTTGGCATCAGGTGTGGCATCGGGAGCGAATACGTACGCAAATAAAGCCAGCAGGCAAGTAAGCACGATTATTGAAACCGCCACTATAACAGATGGCCTGCGCAATAATTTCCGGGTGATACTGGTGTCTGCGTTCGCCACTATGCTTATTTAGCCTTTCGTTGAGAATATGGTGTGCTGCCAATGTTCATGTCTTTTAACGGCGCGGTTGGCCCCAGGCCATATTTGTCGACAAGGTATACAAAACCGGCAAGCGTTGTTGCTCCTATCTTAAGTTCCCGGTGGTTCACATTTTCAAATACATCCCTGGCAGTATGGTGCAGGTCGAAATATCTTTGAGGGTCGGGCATTAGTCCTGCCACCGGTACACCCATTCTTTGCAGCGGACTTATATCTGCGCCCCCTTCATCATGTTCAAAATCATAAACGCCGTATGGCAGGAAAAGATTGCGGAAACCGCGTATCCTTTCTTTTTTGTCCTCGCTCATGTCCAGGCCAATGCCCCGTGACGAAAAACCGCCCGCATCTGTTTCTATGGCAATGATATGGGGCTCATTCTTCGCTTTAGCAGAATCGCCATAAGCAAAACCTCCTCTCAACCCATTCTCTTCATTCATAAACAATACAGCACGTATAGTATGTTTGGGGCGTATGCCCAGCGCTTTTAAAGCGCGTATCACTTCTATAGATTGCACGCAACCGGCGCCGTCATCGTGGGCTCCTTCTCCAACATCCCAAGAGTCAAGATGCCCGCCTACCACAATAATCTCTTCTGGGTGTTCTGTTCCCTTTAGTTCGCCAATTACATTGTAAGAGCGAACTGTATCATACATCTTACACTCTGATTGTATTTGAGCTGTAACCATCCCGGCGCGACATTTTGCTTCCAGCATATCTGCCGACGTATTGCCTATAGCTACTGCCGGTATAGGTTTTACTGTATCGGCATAGCGCATAGAGCCTGTGTGAGGTTCATCATCTACACCTGTAGATACAGAACGGATGATAACGCCTGCCGCACCTTTCGCAGATGCAATATTGGGAGATAACCACCTGTATCTTCCGGCATCGCCATAGCCTTCAAAAGTATTGATAAGATCTTGCCTGAAGCGGTAATTGAAGTAGATGATCTTACCTTCCACCAATCCTTTGTCCAGTTGATCGAACTCATTGATACTATTTACCATTATTACCGGTGCCTCTAATATTTTACCATCAGTACCAACTGTATTGCCAATGGATAGCACACGCACTTCGCGGTAGTTTTTGTCTTTGCCGAATTTGAATTTCAGGTGTTCTTCACCTCTTACCCATCGAGGTACATCTGCAGCCTGCAGCCAAACCATATCAGCACCGGCATCTTCCATTGCGCGCTGGCCCCATTCAACAGCTTTCACAGCCTGGGGACTTCCGCTAAGGCGATGACCTATTTGTTTGCATAGCACGCGTAAGTCATCGTAGCATTTGCCATGCATCATAATCTCGTCGGAGATTGAACGCATAACCAAAGAATCGTCTGATTGAGCGAATGTGTTTAGTGAAAGGCAGCAGAGGCCAACAATTATCCATTGTTTCATGTTATAAAAATATAAAAACAAGCCAGTTTGTCTATAATGACAATTTCATTACATTTGTACATACAACATTTAACCGGATACTATGAAGAAATTTACTATTCTTATCATGCTGGCAACCATAGCAGTTTCAATGGTGCAATGTACCCCTAAGAAAGCAGCTACCACAGAAAAATCACCCTCTGATAAAGTGGCTGATATTAAAAAGAATTATACAGAGGCCCAGATGGCGGAAGGTAAAACCTTATTCGAAGCAGATTGTGCCAAATGTCACCGCCTGCACCAGCCTGAAGAACATGATATAGCTAAATGGGAAAACGTATTACCACGTATGACCAAACGTGCTAAAATGGATGATGCGCAAGCCGGTATGGTAAGGGCATATATCCTGACACATGCTAAGATGAACTAATACGGAAGATATATAATGCTGAACAGCCTATTACTAAAGCTTATGCTATGGTAATAGGCTGTTCGGGTTTAAGTACGGATATTTGCAAAATTGAAAACTGACCGATGAAAATAGGCATTGTTTGTTATCCCACTTTTGGTGGTAGCGGTGTTTTAGCTACGGAATTAGGCATGGCATTGTCTGCCAAGGGGCATGAAGTACATTTTATCACGTACCAGCAACCGGTAAGGCTGCATTTTCACCCGAATATCTATTACCACGAGGTTACGGTACCTACCTATCCATTGTTTGATTTTCCGCCATACGAAACAGCCCTTACCAGCACTATGGTGAATGTGATCATGAACAATAACCTGGACCTGCTGCATGTACACTATGCTATACCGCACGCCTCGGCAGCCTATTTTGCAAAGCATATTTTAAAGAAAACAGGGAAGGATATCCCTTACATTACTACACTGCACGGTACGGATATAACCTTGGTGGGTAAGGACCAGACTTATGCACCGGTAGTTACATTTTCTATCAATGAATCGGATGCTATCACGGCGGTGTCTGATAACCTGAAAGAAGAGACTTATAAATATTTTAAGATAGAAAAGGATATACAGGTCATCCCCAACTTTGTAGATACAGAACGTTTTCAGCATAGCAATAAAGAACATTTCAAAAAAATGCTGGCGCCTAATGGCGAACGTATCATGGCCCACGTTTCTAATTTCCGGAAAGTAAAACGAGTGGAAGATGTGATACGTGTATTTGAGCGGGTTCATGAAAAGATACCTTCAAAACTGCTAATGATAGGCGATGGACCTGAAAGGCAGAATGCCGAGGAATTGTGCCGCAGCCTGAGCATCTGTAATGATATACGTTTCCTGGGTAAACAGGAACAAATGGATGAGATATTGAGCATCACTGACCTGTTTGTATTGCCATCGCAATATGAAAGTTTTGGATTGTCGGCATTAGAAGCGATGGCTTGTGGTGTACCTGTTATATCTACCAACGCTGGCGGTTTGCCGGAGATCAACGTACACGGCAAAACAGGTTTCCTGAGTGAAGTAGGGGATATACTTGATATGTCTCAGCATGCACTGGAAATACTCAAAGATGATAAGACATTGAAGCATTTTAAGGAACAGGCATTGGAGCATGCACGCGGTTTTAGCAAACAACGTATCATACCCATGTACGAGGCGCTATATAATAAAGTACTGGAAGAATATAAAAGCCTGGTGTAAACCAGGCTTTTTGCTTTATATAAATTAGTTTTGACCCTGTTCATTTAAGGCTTCCCAATATTCGGCAGCGCGTCGTGTATGGGGTATTACAATAGTACCACCAACAATATTTGCAACTGCAAATACTTCATACAGCTCATCGGTTGTAACACCTTCTTCATAGCATTTGCCCACATGGTATTTTATGCAATCGTCGCAGCGCAGTACCATGCTGGCCACCAATCCCAAAAGCTCTTTGGTCTTTACCGGCAGCGCGCCCTCCATATAGGTATTGGTATCAAGATTAAACAGGCGGTTGATAACCTTATTTTGCTTGCCCAGTATTACCTCGTTCATCTTTGCGCGGTAGTCGTTAAATTCTTTTATTATATCACTCATTATTTGTTTTTTAGTATTCAAAACTAAGTTAAGAATAGCAAATTGTGGTTAATCTATATTGTGCATGCTTCATTTAAAGAAGCGCATAATTCTTTGTTTAATGATGATTGTCCAGATAGTGTTTTATTATAGTGATTGCCTTCTCAGGGCCTACTGCCAGCATAACGAGTATTATGATCATGACAACTATTATCAAAGGCAAATATTTTGCAGCTATCACCCTGAGAATTAGCATGGATTTGTTTTCATAAAAAGGGCTATAGAATTGTGTAAAAAACCAAATACTATATATGACAGCTAAGAATCCAATGAAATAGCTGGCTACGCTTGATATAGTATGAGATAATACAACAAATAGAATTGTGGCTATAATATTAAATATCAGGGTTGCACATGCCTCGTAAGTATTCATTACAAGATTTTCAGCATAGTTTTTTCCAGACCTTCTGAAAAACAGGAATGTAGATAAGGATGTGAACGGTATGAAAAAAAGATATATCAACTTCATGTTCTGTTCCTGCAACTGCTGAACTTTATTTAATACAATTTTTGTTTCCTCTGTATTTTGCTGACCAGAAGGTATATCTGCATAGGTAAAACCTGTTGAGTGGGTTATAAAAATTTGTACAGTTATTAATATGAGCAGGAGTGTTATGTAATTAAACTGTTTCGCTCTTTTCCCTTCTATATACTCCCTCACCATATGGCCGGGCCGTGTAAACAGTTCTTTGATAGTAAAGAGTATGCCCCTGTCAACATGAAAAAGGTTATGTATAAGGTCGTGCGTAAAGATGTGCTTTAGTGAGAATCTGTGTGTGGCAGCGCTTTGCCCGCAGTTACCGCAATAATTATCATGCAGGTCTTTTCCGCAGTTCAGGCAATGGGTATTATGGCTCATAATAATTGAGTGAGACCTAAATATAATAATTGAAGCTAAATTATTTATCTGCCAGCAGGGCGGCCAGTTTGTTAACTGTATTCCAGTTACGGGTGGTAGAACGTACCTGCAGTTTCTTCTCCACGTTTACATTTGAGAGTTTAGTTGTGCCATAAGTTTTAGCAGGGAACAACAGGTATGCATCTGCACCAACTATAGTTAATTCCTCGTGTTCGGCTTTTAGAGGTTCCAGCAGCTTTATCTTGTCCTTTGCAGGTGCTTCTGATAAAAAACTTACGTACAGGTTTTTACCGTCCGGTTCTCCACCAAAAGGATTTTTCTTGATGGTGTTCAGCAAGTCAGCATGTGTTTTGAGAAATACGGTTACCTCATATCCCAGTGCCTTCAATAGTTTGCTTTCTATTTTCTTTTGCAGCTTGTCAATGTCAGCCTCTGAGGTTTCAAATAATACATTGCCGCTTTGTATGTAAGTAGATATGTTTTTAAGCCCCGGCATAGCGAAAATGGCTTTGAGTTCATCCATTTTAACCACCCGGCCGCCTACATTCACGGCGCGTAATAAAGCAACATGTTTTTTCATGATGAAGTGTTATTGTCAACCGGCAGCTTTCATAGAAAAGTAGAAGGTAGAGCCTTTCCCTTTTTTACTTTCCACCCATATATCTCCGCCATTTTCATTTATAAATTCCTTACAGAGCATGAGTCCTATGCTATGTCCGCGTTCGTTGGCGGTACCGGCAGTGCTTACACCCAGCGTGTCAAAAATATGTTCCTGTTGTTCTTTATCCATGCCTATACCATTGTCTTTTACAGAGAACACTACAAAACCTTTATTGGTTGTTGTATCTGCAGCTATTTCTATCTTACCGCCGGCACTGGTAAATTTTATAGCATTGGCCAGCAGGTTGCGGCTAACAAACCTGAAATGTTCTTCATCAGCATATACCTTCAAATCGGCAGGTACATTGTTTTCTATTTCTATTAGTTTATTATCGGCAGCACCTTTTAATAAAGCAATGTTCACTTTCAGGCTATCATTGGCAGCAAATTTTGTCTGGTTCAGCGATATGCCCTTTATCTGCGCTTTGCCCCAGTTCAGCAGCTTTTCCAATGTTTCGGCTGTTGCAATAGCATTTTCATGCAGTGAGTTTAGTAAAAACTCCTTCTCTTCCCTAGTAGTGCTTTCCGAATTATGCATTTCTATTGCCAGCGGTATATTGTTTATTGGCCCCCGCAGGTCATGTCCTATTATAGAGAACAGGCGGTCTTTATCTGCATTGGCCCTGGCGAGTTCAGCTTCCCGTTTGGCCAGTTTTTTATTCAACTTATTGCTTTTGGTAAATGAATAGGCCAGCGCAAGTAAAGCTGTACCCAGGCTTATAGCTATCACTATAATTACATTACGCGTCCGTTTGTTCTTTTGTTCTGTTACAGACATTTCCTGCAGCTTTTCGTTCGACTGCTCCAGGTCGTGCATAGCCTGAAGGCTGGCTATCTGTTTTTCCTTTTCAATATTGTAAATACTGTCTTTAAGCTTATGTTCCTCCTTTAGTAATGTATAAGCGTCCTTATAGTTGCCGAGTTGCTCGTAAATATCTACCATAGCCTGCATTACTTCCGTTTGCAGTTGTCTTTGCTGCATCTGGCGCGTTGCATTAAATACGCTTTTTAATGTGTCGAGGGCTATGTGAGGATTAGTTTGTGAAGTAATAGATGCCATTATGAGCATAACGCGTGTATAGTCTTCCGGTACCTTATATTTTAGGGTAAGAGGTAATGCCATGTTGAGATATTCCATGGCGCTGTTGTTATCATTGGTAAGGATATAAGCATTGGCAAGATTGGTTAGCGAAGCCACGCGGTCCTGTTCAAACTGTTCCGGTGAAGCCTGGTCAAGCGCCTTTTTAAAATATATTTTGGCTTCTTCATATTTGCCTATTCTGCCATACACATTGCCCATGTTGTTATAGAGGTTGATCGTATTAACCTCTGTCTTGTTTTTGGGAGAAATATCCAGTGCTTTGGTATAATAATCTATTGCTTTATCATAATTTCCTACCAGGTCGTTAACTATGCCCAGTTTCATATAAGTGGCTATAATACCATGGTCGCTATGTTTTTTTTCAAACAATCGTAATGCGGTAAGAAAGTATTCCGTGGCTTTTGTATAATGTCCTGTCTTGCCTTCTATTACCCCCAGTGCATTGTTGGTTGCAGCAATGCCGTTCGTGTCCTTAAGTAGGGTAAATAATTTCAACCCTTCGATCTGCTCTTTTTTTGCTGCGTCCATCATACTCTGAATGGAATAAGTAATACCGAGCAAACCATGCATGGTTGCCTGGCCGAGTATATAATCCCGTTCAGTAAAATATCGCAGGCCCTGGTTGATATAATAATAGGCAGAATCCGGTTGAGTAACCTGGTAGTAATTGGCGATGGCCCTGTATGCGGTTAATTTATCAGTATCAGAAGAAGCATGGTCAATATTCTGTATTAGTTGTTTAGCGTTTGTTTGTTGTCCTTCGGCGGTACTTGTAACGATCAATAGGGCAACCAATAAGGTTACGAATTTCATACAACAAATTAATTCAAAAATTAGCGGCTCTCATAACACTGTGTTTTCCAATTTATGCACAACCCGTGCACATAAATGGTAGTCCAAGGAACAATTGTCGTCCGTTAAGCGTTATTTTACCCAAAATCCAGGATTTGGCACAACAGCAATATAGCAATCATATACGTTATTACACCCCGCATCATTTCATATTTTACCCAGCATGGTTCGCTTTATTGTGTGCCGGCATTTACGGTTCCGTCTATTACGAAGGACAGCGGCTGATTTTTCTCCTGGTCACCCGGGCCATTTTCCTATCGGGCTGGTTGTCGTTCATGATGCGCCAGCATTATGCGCTGATGAACCAGGACAGGATAGTACGGCTGGAATTGCGGCTACGCTATTACCAACTTACCTATACGCGCCTTGAGTTATATGAAGATAAGCTGACCTTTAAGCAATTAGCAGCCCTGCGCTTTGCATCGGATGAAGAATTGCCCATATTGCTGCAAAAGGCTATAAATGAACGCTTATCTCCAGATATGATTAAAAAACATATTGTTAACTGGCAGCCTGATAATAGAAGAGTATAGGCATATTTATTCTTAATGTATTGTTTATCAATTCTTTATGGAAATGGCTGTTTCCTGCTGTTTTATGCTGCCGAATGCCTTATAAATGTATAAATATTCGAATACCTAAAACCATTTAGGGGCAGTATATTAGCGGACTTTCAATCTATTTGTTAATAAAAAAAATTAGTGACGGTATTACCCAACGTATAGATAATAGATACAGTCTATAATCTAAGTAAATCTTAATACCCGTTACTTGCCTATAGCTTTGGCATATACTGTACAAGGACAAACGAGCGAGCTGGAGGAACTCATTCGCGGGTGTATCCGAAACGAACGGAGCGCTCAGGAGCAGTTATATCGACTGTTCTACGCGAGAATGATGGGGGTGGTACGTAGGTATATAGACCAGGAGATGCAGGCAGAAGAAGTTCTTAATAATGGTTTCCTGAGGGCTTTTCAAAAGATCGAACAATATACGTTCCAGGGGTCATTTGAGGGCTGGTTGAGAAAAATAGTTTTTCATGCCGTCTCAGACTATGTGAAGCAGAATGTGCGTTATAATGAGAAGATAGTTCTTGTGGAGAAAGACCAATATGTACATAAGGACCATGCGGATAAACTTTACTATAACCAGCTACTGGAGTTGGTACAGGGTTTGCCGGATGCGACCAGGGCTGTTTTCAATATGTATGTGATGGAAGGCTTTTCGCATAAAGAAATAGGGAAATTATTAAATATAAGTGAGGGGACTTCAAAATGGCATCTTTCGGAAGGAAGGCGGGTTTTGAAGGACAAGATTGAGAAGTTACAATTACACATTAAAAAGTAAATTTTATCCATATGGATAAAAACATGATAAGTATAGATGACCTGGTAAGACAACGCCTCTCTGGCGGAGAGGAGAAGGAGCGTCCGGGAGCGTGGCTGCAAATGAAGGATCTGCTGGATAGCAATATGCCGGTAAATAAGGTGCCTGCAACCGGTGGTGGCATGAGCAAAACACTCAGGTATGCAGCTGCCTTGCTATTGCTGGCAGGTTTGGGTGTAGGTGGTTATGAAATGTCTACCAGATTCAGGAATGATGAACCAGCTAAAGGTGGCGCTAACAGCGATACCGAATTGGCTGCTACTGCAAATCCGTCTAAAGTTTCTGTAACTAAGACCAGCAACGAATTGTCTTCTCCTGCTACTAATAATTCAGGCAGCAATAATGCCAATACTAACGGTAACACGAAATCTATTGATAAATCATCTAATAACACATCTTCAAATAAGCACATTACAAACGTTGAGATAAAAACTGCTAAGGCTAATAAATCAACAACAGGCGACCAGAAAACAACCGGCAGTAAACCCTCTGTAGCTGCAAGTAACACTACAGTTGTAAAACACTATACGGCTCATAAACCTGCTAACAAAGTATCTACAGAACAAAAAAATAAGGTAGACGGTCAGCTAGCTAACGAATTGATAGCCAATAAAAAGAACGATAACAATAATACTGTTGCTTCAGCCGACAATAAAGCTCAGAAAGCAAATAACCCTAAAACCGAAACGTCAAAGCCAGCCCCTGTAATACCCGCTTCCGGTAACAAACCAGTTGCTGCTAAACCAGCTACTACCGGAAATGCAGCTCAAACTAATGCTGCATCTAAAACCGACCGCCAGCCCATAGTACCGGCCAGTAGCAGTAATGTTGCCGGCAACAAACCGTCCGGTACAGGCAATGCCCCTAAAAATCCGAAACGTGCAGAGTTGATCAAAGACTCCATTACCAAAATGGAAGTGAAAGAACGTTATGCACGCAATGGTAGTGTTTCTATGGATACAGTGTCTATAGGAAAAATAGAAAGGGACAACACCATCATTGCTGATAATAATGAACTGGCCCTGGCTTCATCTCAAAGGAAACTGCAGACTGTAGAGAATGCTATCGTGCCAAATTCGGCCCTGAATAGCGCATCTGCATCTAAAGAAGGCGAAATGTTGCCATTGGAAAAATTCAAAATATCCAGCGAAAAATCTCATATCAATACCAGCCGTTTCGAAGAAATGGTACAGAATGCGAAGTTCAATCTTTCAAGAGTTACGTTCCACCCGGGTGTACTGGCCGGTATCAACAGCTCGGTAGCCGGCAGGAACAGTACCTTTGGTGTACAAGCCGGCTTGTTTGGTGTAGTTGGGTTCAGTGACCACTGGAGCCTGCTTGGAGAACTGAAATATTTCAACCAGTTCAACATGGGTGGCCAGGTGCGTGAATCTTACAACAGAACTATTGATACTTCGTTGGCTGCAAACGGTAACCGTAATTATGTGCACGACTCTGTTGACCACTATTTTGATTATACAACCCTCAGCTCTTTACAAATGCCACTGGCAATACGTTATGCGGTGCAGCGCTTCACTGCTTTCACAGGTGTAAACTTCACATATAACTTTGCAGTTAACAGCGTTACCGACCTGGGTAAAAGCTACCGCAGTTCAGAAACACTGGCATCAGGCTCTGTAAACTATAAATGGGAAAATGGTGCTCCGCAGATCAGCGTAAAAGATTTCTCTTCACGCTTCAGCATCGGCTACCTGTTTGGTATGGCTTATCAAATGTCTCCTGCTATGCAACTGGATGTGCGCGTAACCCAGGCCTTCTGGGATAATGCCAAAACACCGGGAGCAAAAACAGTATCGAAGGCATTGTATGATAATCCATCACTGCAGCTGAATATCAGCTACAGGTTTGGCAAGAGCAAATACCGCCGTTAATCATTGCTCATAGCAGCAGCTTTCATATCGCGGGTAGTTTCGGCTCCCAGGTAATGCTCTATGCGGTTTTCTACAAGGTATATTACCGGTGTTAATACCAGTGCCATAAAAGCTTTATAGGAATAGTTCACCAATCCTATAGCCAGTACTTGCTGGTAAGACCAGCCATTGCCTATTTTGAAAGCAATAAACAGTACTATAAAGCTGTCAATGAATTGCGAAACCAGTGTTGACCCGGTGGCGCGCAGCCATACTTTCTTTTCACCGGTTACCTTTTTTATGCGGTGAAATACCCAAACATCCAGCACCTGGCTTACTAAAAACGCCGTAAGGCTGCCTACTATGATCCACATTCCCTGGCCGAATATGCCACTAAATGCAGCCTGCATATCCGGTATGCCCTGGTCGGCTTTGCTACCTATCCAGAATTCGCGGTTTGCCGGTACGTGGATAGCCAGGTAAAACATCAGGAAGGCATATATAATCAGGGCTACTGCAATGTAAGAAATGCGTTTTACAGCTTTAGGGCCGTAATACTCATTCACAATATCCGTCATCACAAACTCAAGCGGCCAAAGCAACACACCACAGGTAAGGGTGTAAGTAAGACCATCTTGCCCCAGCAACGAAAAAGGATGGGGTTCCATGCCTAGCAGCCGTTCCAGAGAAAAAAGCTTTCCACCTATACATTCTGCGATCAGGGCATTGGCAACGAAGAAAGCAGCGAGGAAGAGGAATAATTTAGTTGGTTTGTCGTGGAGAATTTTGTGGATCATGTGGCCGGTTTATGCCATAAAAATAGTCAAGAAGCTAAATGGTTGTAACCTGTGAATAAATATTATGATTTTAACTATGAATTGAGGGTGCCGGATATTATTTTAGATGCATCTAAACACCACCTTTTATGAAAAAGCTTTTTAAGTGGGTATTAATTACCGTATTAATATTCGTAGTCCTGATAGTATTGGGGCTGTCATACATATCGATGTTCAAACCCGATGTAGGCAAGGCGCCCGATCTGAAGGTTGAAGTGACGCCGGAACGTGTGAAACGAGGAAAGTATATAGCTAATTGTGTGGCGGTATGTATGGATTGTCATTCTACCCGCAACTGGAATGCGTTTTCTGCACCCATGACACCCGGTACTACCGGTTGCGGAGGGGAGCGTTTTGATAAAACCATGGGGTTCCCGGGTGTATATTATTCAAGAAATCTGACTCCATACGGTTTGAAGGACTGGACCGATGGTGAAATATTCAGGGCTATTACTACAGGCGTTAAAAAAAGCGGGGAACCTATTTTCCCGGTTATGCCATACCATTATTATGGCAGGGTGGATAAAGAAGATATTTATTCTGTAATTGCCTACCTGCGTACCCTGCCGGAGATCAAAAAAGATATACCGGAGTCAAAATCTGATTTCCCTTTCAATTTTATACTGCGTACCATTCCTCACCCGGCAGAATTCGGGAAGAAACCATCAGAATCAGATACACTTGCGTATGGTAAATACCTGGTGCAAATGGCGGGCTGCGTTGAATGCCATACCCGTTTTGAGAATAACCAGTTAGTAGCCGGAACTGAATTCGGTGGTGGAAGGATGTTCGATCTGCCCGGCGGAAGATTGGTTACCCCGAATATTACCCCGGATAATGCAACCGGTATTGGGTTATGGACAAGAGAAGCGTTTGTAGCTAAGTTTAAAATGTTTGCCGATTCTAATTACCATGCACCGGCATTGGATATGCGTACAGACTTTAATACTATAATGCCATGGACTATGTACGGTAAGATGACAGAATCGGACTTATCAAGCATTTATAAGTTCCTCCGCAGCCTGGAACCTAAAACACATAAAATTGAAAAATGGATACCTAAAGGACAGGTGGCAAGTGCTTCTTAAAAGGAGCAGCAATTTGGCGTTGTATTAACATCCATTGGCATAGTTTTTTCGTTACTTCTGGTATTAATAACTATGTAAAATCAAGGAGTATGAATATCAGGGTATTGGTTGTGGGCAATAACGAAGAAAACATACAGCCTGAAGCAGAAATGCTGAAAAACAGGGGATTTGTGGCTTATACAGGCCATGAATCTACAGTTGAAGAGATGATTGAGGAGGTAAAACCTCATGTTGTCTATTTCAATGCAGCGAACCCTGATAGTAAGACCACTAAAATTTATCATGCCTTACTGAAAAAAATGCGCATCAACCATATACCGGTAGTGTATACCCTCGCAGAAGATGATGCTTATATAGTTAACAAAACAGTAAGCCGCCAGAAGAAGAGCTATATACTGGATAATATTGTAGACAGCATTAAAATAGCCCTGCTGGATGAATCGCTCTTGCTGAACAAACTGATAAAGAAGGTGAGCAGGGCTACCACTTTAGATATGCCATCTTACGCTCAGATAGCTTAATATTTCAGATACCTGTAAGCTGGTTTTTGTTCCAGGTAATTACAGTATTCAGTACTACCCAATCTGAAACGAACGGGTAGTTTTATTTGTTTGTCTATCATCATTTCATACCTGCAAAATATACCTGTGTGCTTGCTGTAATAATTAGCAGGCAAAGAATCTACCAGGGATATTGCAGCCTTATTAAATTGAAAAGTTGTGTCTGTATTTTTTTGTCCTTTTACGTTTTGCAAAAAATTGCACAGTAATAATATAGACACAACGATCGTTTTCATATCAGCTCTTATCAGCAGAGTAGAGGCCCGGGCCAATAATGAAAAGTGCCAAGAATACTACTCCAAGTTCTATAGATTCTGATGCATCCATTATGGAACCGCCACCATAAATATGGGACATAGTGGCAATGATCATTACAAACATCAGGAAGAATGCCGTGGGGCGGAAGAAAAAGCCTATCAGCAAAAATAAGCCTCCAATACATTCTGTAATGGAAGCCATAAAACCCCAGAAAATAGGGTAGATGTGTACACCAATATAGCGCATATTACTGCCCAGCTTTGCCCAGCGTTCGGCACCGCCTGCCAGTTTAGGATAACCATGCATCATCATCATAATGCCAAGACCTATGCGCATGAGCAGTAAAGCAGTATTGTTATACCTGCCCAGTTTTGAGAAAATAGCCATCTTATATGTAACAGTGTTGCAGTTAAAGATAGCAATTCTTCATAAATCTGCTATGCCTGGGTAGCGGTGTATATTATATCAACTGTGTAATTGCCCGAAGGGAATGAAAAACCGGGAGTGGCTTTATATTGAACTGAAAAATTTTGGTTGCCGCCAGACTGGCCGTTTTTTATGATCTCCTTGCCGGTAGTTGACAGTTTTTTGAAATTACTATAACCACCGACAATTGTACCGCCTGTATTGTTGCTGCTTACTTTAATGCTCAATACATTGCTAACATTCATAGCCGGTGCCGGAGATGTGCTGCCTGTATAAGTAAACTTAGAGGTATTGGCTTTAACACGGACATGAAATTTTTGATTAGAGCGAACTACTAGTTGCTGGTCGTTCGAAGTGATCCCATTAGCATAATCATTAACACTGGAAAAAGGCATATTCACTGTATTTCCTGTAGCGCTGCCTGTACCGGCAAAGCTTATTTCCAATACATCTGACAATGCCATGTTTACAGTTTGCTGTGCATTGTCTGTTTGTGCATAAGCTGTACTTATAAAAAGCAGGGTGGCAATAATTGTGGTGATCTTTTTCATGACTTACTAATTTGGCGTTATTAGTTTGTTTGATGACACAAAGATTGCCCTATGTTGCGACGCAGGAAAACTTTACGCAGGAGTTAACAGTGCATTAGTTAGCGCTTAACGCTTTATTAAAACTCATTAAAATAATATTAATGACGCTAATTATAACCCGTTGAAAATCAATAAGGATACTTATGAAAGGAGCATTGTTATTTTTATCTTGCTTTAATAAAGATCTGGGTGAAATATATGGTACCCGACCTGTTTTTGGCCACTCCTATACCTGTAAGGTTAAAATTTCCTTCTATATTTTTTCTATGCCCTTTGCTGTTCAGCCACATCCTCACTACATCAATTGCCGTGCGCGAGCCATAGGCTACATTTTCACCTGCTGCCATGCCCCCGGTTTTAGCCAATATCTTATCTATCCTTGCATCAAAACCTGAATGCCCGAAGGGTACTTTTCCGTCGGCCATATCTTCACTATGCTGTTCAGCAGCTTTTGAGATAGCGGAAACGAGCCTTAACGGCGGCAGATTTAATTCAGCTCTGTGCTCATTTACCAGGTCCAGTATCTCCTCTTCAATGCCTTTGGCTAAGGCATTATTACCTCCAACAAGTAATATCAGTATTGTAAGCAGCCTTAATGCTGACAATTTAATCCTCATAACATACCCAATATAGCATGAAAAACCCCGGATTATGACCGGGGTTTCGTTAATTATTATTAAAAAAATTACTCTTTCATCATTTCCTCTATAACCGCAGCTATGTCTTCTGCATTCGGTTTAGAGAAATAATCACCATCGGTAGCATAAGCCGGGCGGTGTGCCTGTGCCGATATAGTGCGTGGAGCTACATCCAGCCATTTATAGCCACCTTGTTTTTCCATTACCTGCTGGAACATATAAGCGCTTGCACCACCAGGCACATCCTCATCTACAAATACAATACGGTTGGTCTTTTTCAATGATTCCAGTATCATATTGTTTATGTCGAATGGCAGCAGGGTGCGCACATCCACTACTTCACAGGATATACCCTGTGGCTCCAGGTAGTTTACAATAGCTTCTTCTATAACACGCAGGGTAGAGCCATAAGATACTATGGTGATATCGCTGCCTTCGCGTATTACCTCGGGTATACCAAATGGTACCGTATAGCGCCCAAGGTTAGCCGGCAGTTGTTCTTTCAGGCGGTAGCCGTTCAGGCATTCAATAACGATAGCAGGCTCATCGCTTTGCAGCAGTGTATTATACATACCTGCAGCTTGCGTCATATTGCGTGGTACACACAGATACATACCACGTATGGAGTTTAGTATCATGCCGATAGGAGATCCACTATGCCATATACCTTCCAGCCTGTGTCCGCGGGTACGTACTATCAACGGGCATTTTTGTCCGCCGCGGGTGCGGTATAACATAGTAGCCACATCGTCACTCAGTGGTTGCAAGCCATACAATAAATAGTCAAGATATTGTATTTCTGCTATGGGGCGCAGGCCACGCATAGCCATACCTATTCCCTGGCCTATGATAGTAGCTTCACGGATACCTGTATCGAAAATACGGAGTTCGCCGTATTTCTCCTGCAAGCCTGCAAAGCCCTGGTTCACGTCACCTATCTTTCCTAAGTCTTCGCCAAAGGCAAAAACAGCAGGATTAGTAGAGAATGTATAATCAAAGAATTTATTCAGCACTTCATACCCGTTTACTACCGGAGAGCTATCTATATAGCTAATGGGTACTTCCGGTACTTTCATGGCACTGAAGCGCGACTCTGAATGAAGGTGCGAAGAAAATTTATCGCGGTTGTCCTGCATCAGGTTTTCGTAAAAATTACGTACGCTCCTTGCTGCTTCAGTATTGCCGGTAGCTAATGCCGATACCTTGCGTAAAGTCTGCATAACATCTTTACGGATAGGCTCTTTAATGGCATTCAACTGTTGTACCAGTTGGGCAATGGTTTGAGAATGTTCTCCACCCTCAAATACCAATTGGTTGCAAACGGTAGTAGCTTGTTGTATCTGTTGTTTAATTGGATTGACAAAATTGTCCCAGGCGCGCTGCTTTGCATCGCGGGCCTGTTGCTTTGCATCTTCTTCAATGCGGGCAACTTCTTCTTCTGTGGCAATTTCGTTATCCAGTATGAATTCGCGCAGTTTTGTAAGGCAGTCCCATTCTTTTTCCCATTCCAGCCTTTCCTTGCTCTTATAACGCTCGTGCGACCCAGAAGTAGAGTGGCCCTGTGGTTGTGTTACTTCCTGCACGTGGAATATAGCGGGTATATGCGATTCCCTTACGCGGGCTATGCCCTTCTGAAAGGTTTCTACCATACCTGCATAATCCCATCCTTTTACCGTGTAGATATTGATGCCCCCTTTACGTTCATCCCATTGCATACCGGCCAGTGCATCAGATATAGAGTTTTTAGTAGTCTGGTATTTGCGCGGCACAGATATACCATATCCATCATCCCATATAAATAGGGCCATTGGTACACGAAGTACACCGGCAGCGTTTACTGATTCCCAAAAAAGGCCTTCTGATGTAGATGCATCACCTATAGTACAAAAAATAACCTCGTTACCATTCTTTGAAAACTTATCAAAACCCTGTTGCAGCTCCTGCACATTGCGATACATTTTTGAAGCAAAGGCAAGCCCTAACGCACGTACCATTTGGCCGGCAGTAGGAGATATGTCGCTGGAAGATTGCGGTTCTGCAGTAAGGTCCAGCCATTCGCCATTCTCATCCAGCCAGCGGGTGCCGTAGTGTCCGTTCATCATACGGCCGGCGGTAGATGGTTCCTGGTCCACATCCGGGTTGGCATATAATTGTGCGAAGAACTTTTCTATATCGCTCATGCCCGTGGCAAACATCAAAGTCTGATCGCGGTAGTAGCCTGAGCGTATATCGCCGGGCTGCATGCACCTGGCAGCTGCAAGCTGTGCCAGTTCCTTACCATCGCCAAATATGCCGAATTTAGCCTTGCCGGTCAATACTTCACGGCGGCCTATAAGGCTGGCCTCGCGGCTGGCCATGGCCATATGAAAATCTTCCAGCACACCTATTTTAAATTCTTCAAATGACAAACGGGCGTTTTGTGTTATAGTTGCGTCTTGCAGCATAATGTCTTAAATATATGGTCGTTACAAAGGTATTAGCTTAAATCTAAAAATTTTAGCTCTGCCTGATAAATGTAAAATGCAAATCTAAGGCTCAAAAAGATAGCTAAAGACCCGGTTTAATTAAGATTAAAAGATATGTGTGGGGTCATTCGTTGCTCTTCGATAGCTTTTTCCCAGCTCTCGCAGTCTATCACGGTAAACCGGGCGGTTTCGTATTGCAGGTAAGTAATGGAGAGAATATTGTTATCAACGAACTCTGATTCGTGGGATATCTGGTTAATGGTATCCAGGTCTATGTCCAGTTCCGGGTTTTCATTGCCGTTGCAAATGAAGAGAATACGCTTGGCAGATAAGATAAGGCGGCCGTTGCATCTTTTGCTGTGGGGCATTAGCATAGATGCCGGTTCGTTTTTGGCGATGATCTCTATTTCCAGCAGTTGTTCAAGGTATTTGTTCATATATACGGCTTTTCACATTTACAATCACTACACCTTAATCTATTCCGCTTTTCTCCTTTACAAATCCTGTAGCTGTCAATCCCGGCTTCAGCAGTCTTATCATTTGTAAAATTACGGAAAGTAATATTAAACCCATGCCTAAAAAGAAGCCTCCGTGCAGCTCTTTATTCTCCTGGAAGAGTAGGAAAGCCAGCAAAATTCCATATACCGGCTCCAGGTTCACGCTAAGCGTGGCGGTAAAGGAACTGATATGCTTCAGGGCGTTCAGCGCAAGCGATTGTGCCCAAACCGTACAGCAGAGACTGAGTATGACCAGCAATATCCAATCCCAGCCGGCGGGGATCAATGCCGCCTCCGGCTTATAATTCATATATAAAGGCATCAGCAGTGTTATCAAAATCCAGCCGGTGCCCATCTCGTAAAATACCATAGTGCGCGCAGGGTACTTACTGGCTATCCGTTTGTTCAGCACGGTAAATACGGAGCTCAGGATAGCGGCAATTACACCAAATACAATACCCAAACCGTAAAATTGCTGGAACTGGTAGATAAAATATACGCCTGAAAGGGCCAATAGACCTAACAGTATCTCTATCTTGTCGTGGCGGCTTTTATTCACCAAGGGATCGAGCAGGGAAGTGAATACACTGGCAGTAGACAGGCATACCAGCGCAATGGATGCATTGGCATATTTGATAGATCCATAAAAAGCTACCCAGTGCAGCCCCATCAGGCAGCCTACTAAGGCCAGCTGTACCATATCGCGCGGGGCAATCCTCACCCATTGTTTACGATAAAATAATATAACTGCCATAAATACTGCTGTCAGCAGCATACGGTACCATACCAGCACCGGGGCATCCAGCAATATGGCCCTGCCCAGCACACCGGTAAAACCCCATAGCAGTACAGCAAGGTGTATTTGTATTAAAGCTTTTTTCATGTCATTTTACGCCGGGTACAAACATATACCAAAACCAACGCCTCCTCAAGAAAAAAATGTGCGTTCATTCAATCAAATATTTACTTTTGTTAGCCTTTAACGAAATCTGGAAAAACTTCTACTTAATTTTTTGCTTTTCAACGGTATAAATGAACAATACATATACTGACCTCGTACATCAGACCTTCGACTTCCCGCAGGAAGGATTTAGTGTTAAGGACAATTACCTCCTCTTTAACGGGTTGGATGTAAAAAAGCTGATAGACAAATATGGTACGCCGTTCAAGCTGACGTTTCTGCCCAAAATAGGAATGCAGATTAACAAGGCTAAAAAACTGTTCAGTGATGCTATAAAAAAGCATAAGTACGACGGTAAGTATTATTATTGTTATTGTACCAAGAGCTCGCATTTTTCCTTCATGGTAGAAGAAACCCTGAAGCACGATGTGCATATAGAAACTTCCTTTGCATACGATATAGAGATCATCAAGCAACTTTACAAACGTAGGAAGATCAACAAGGATAAGATCATTATTTGCAACGGGTTTAAAACAAAAGCGTATACCCGCAGCATAGCACGCCTTATAAACGATGGTTTCAAAAATGTAATCCCGGTACTCGATAACAAGAACGAGTTTGACGATTACAAAAAAATGATCCGTACTAAAGAGCCTGTGAATATTGGTATACGCATAGCTACGGAAGAAGAACCGACATTTGATTTTTATACCTCACGCCTTGGTATACGCAGTCGCGATGTACTGGAGTTTTATGTAGATAAGATAAAAGGTAATGATAAGTTCCAGCTGAAGATGCTGCACTTTTTCATGAACAAGGGTATTAAGGATGATATCTATTACTGGAGTGAGCTGAATAAGGTTGTGAACCTATATTGCCAGCTTAAGAAGATATGCCCTGAGCTGACAGGTTTGAATATTGGCGGTGGTTTGCCTATCAAACATTCCCTCGGGTTTGACTATGATTACAACTATATGATCAACGAGATCATACAGAACATAAAAAAGGTTTGTAAAAAGAATAAAGTAGATGTGCCCGATATCTATACTGAATTTGGCTCGTTTACTGTAGGGGAAAGTGGTGCTGTTATATACAGTGTGCTGGACGATAAACAGCAGAACGACCGCGAGATATGGTATATGATAGACAGCTCTTTCATTACCACGCTGCCCGATACCTGGGGTATCGGCGAGAAATTCCTGATGCTGCCCATTAATAAATGGGATAAAGAGTACCAGGAAGTGCACCTCGGTGGCCTTACCTGCGACAGCCACGATTTTTATACTTCAGAAGAACATATCAACGCCGTGTTCCTGCCTAAAACTGAAAAAGATAAGGGTGCAGAACCTTTATACATAGGCTTTTTCCATACCGGTGCCTACCAGGATCAGCTTGCCGGTTATGGTGGCATTAAACACTGTATGATACCATCGCCTAAGCACGTGGTGGTAGAATACAATAAGAATGGTGAACTGGAAGACTGGCTTTATGCAAAAGAACAGTCGGCACAGAGTATGTTGAAGATACTCGGTTATATTAGGTAGGCGCAACAACGTTTATCCATAAATTTTATTGCATAGATAATTTCATTGCAGTGTCATCGTTATAGATGAAACTACTACTATGAACTATCTAAAAATAACACTACTGCTATTCCTGGCAGCATGCACACTATTCGCATGCAAGAAAACAAAGAAGACCACACCTGCCAAACAAGAAGAGACTAAGTATGCAAACTATATCAAACTAAAAGCCGGTAATTACTGGATATATGCAGAGTATGTAACCGATACGGGTGGGGTAGATAGTGCAACAGGGCTTATAGATAGCTGTTATATAAGTAAAGATACAATGATAGGGGACAAGACCTATTATAAATATGTAAGTACGGCCATCGGCGCATCTTTTGTTTATTATTTAAGAGATTCCTTAAGCTACCTGGTGACTGATGCAGGAAACATTTTGTTCTCCTCGCAAGACTTTACACATACATTCCGTTCTTTCTATTATATCTCGCAGCAGTTTGGACCGCAAGATAGCATAGCCTTAATAAGCGAGTACATGAGTTATAAGGATGTACCGGTACTGACACCATCAGGAGTTTACAAAACCGCATCATTTGTCAGGGAGTACGAAATGCATCCCTATTATAGTTCTTTTGGTAAGCGCAGGTTTTACAGGTATGCCTATGCTGAAAATATTGGCCTCGTAACTGAAACAGCAGGGTGGTATGTGCAGGCATCGCGCGTTTATGAAAAGCGTTTACTGCGCTATCATGTGGAATAGTCTAGCGCACCAGTTCCCATAGCACCACGCCCATGCTTACGGATATGTTCAGGGAGTGTTTGGAGCCCCATTGAGGTATTTCAATGCAGCCATCTGCGGAGAGCAGGACGTCATCGTTTACACCTGTCACTTCGTTGCCAAATACCAAAGCTATTTTTTCGCCGGGCGCTGGTTTATATTCATTGAGGGCAATACTGTTATGGGCTTGCTCTACAGCATATATCTTATATCCCTGGGATCTTGCCGTGTCTACGGCGAGTGCTGTTGTTTCATAATGCTTCCAGGTAACTGTTTCAGTAGCGCCCAGGGCTGTCTTATGAATGTCCCGGTGCGGGGGCGCTGGTGTGTAACCGCATAGATACAAGGCATCAACAGCAAAAGCATCGCATGTACGAAAGGCAGAACCGACATTATGCATACTGCGGATGTCGTCCATGATGACAATTATAGGGTGTTTATCGGCCTGTTTCATTTCTTCAGCGCTCAGGCGGGCCAGTTCCTCCATCGATTTCTTGGTATACATGCTATAAATCCGTTCTGCCGGCAAAACTAAGGGGTATTTTTTCAAATTTTATCGGGTATTTAATCAGCAGTTTTCAGATTAGCTTATCTTTGCATGGAAATTAAATACACTACAAAATGAATCAGAAATGGGCTGAAATGCCGGGCATTAACTGGCAAACCCAGGAAGATGCGGAGATGGATGTATTAACCGAGTCTATCCATAACCTTATAGTATGGAATGATGAAGTAAATACATTTGACCATGTGATAGATTCACTTATAGCTATTTGCGAGCATAGCCCTGAGCAGGCAGAACAATGTGCATTGTTCATACATCACAAAGGCAAGTATGGTGTAAAGCGAGGCAGTTTCGAGTTCCTACAGCCGCGTGCAGAAGCACTCATCGACAGGGGCATCCAGGCTACCATTGATTATTGATTGAATTATTTCCCCGGATATGGCGCATAGTTATTATGCGCCTTTTTTATTTTATATATCCCCCGTTTTCTACCCACCCGGTATTTCCGCCTCTGCCTCCAAGATGTTATTTTTGACCGTTTAATATTTTATTATGCGCTATTTCGGTTTTATCATTATTGCATTGGCTATTACTTCTGCAGCATTTGCACAAAAAAAGCAGATAACCATAGAGGATATATGGAGCAAGAATACTTTCAAAATAAAAACGGTTCCGGGCTTCAATGCAATGAACGACGGAAAGCATTATACCCAACTGGAAACGAGTGGAGATACCCAAAAGATAAGAGTATACGACCTGGAAAGCGGCAAAGCAGGCGAGATCATGTTTAATAACACCGTAACATCTTTGCCCGATGGGAAACCGTTAAAAATAGATGATTACAGTTTCAGTAAAGATGAGCAAAAGATCATGCTGAAAACAGAGAGTGAAAATATATATCGTCGCTCTGTTTTATACCGCATCTTCATCTACGATATAAAAAAGAAAACACTACAAACCGTTGATGTAGACAAGATACTTCATGCCAAATTCTCTCCTGATGGTAATAAAGTAGCTTTTGTAAAAAGCAATAACCTATATATAAAAGACCTTACCAATAACACAAATACAACTGTAACCGAAGATGGCAAATGGAATGAGATAATCAATGGTAATTGTGATTGGGTGTATGAAGAAGAATTTGGCTTTACTCGGGCTTTCGATTGGTCGGCAGATGGCAGGTACATTGCTTACTATCGTTTCGACGAAAGTAGTGTGCCCCTGTACATAATGCCGAAGTATACAGGTACTTATCCCAATAACTATACTTATAAATATCCTAAAGCAGGGGAGCCTAATTCTGAAGTACAGGTAAAGCTGTACGACGTTGCAAGCAAAACCACCGTTACTGCTGATATTGGCAAAGAAGAAGACCAGTATATACCGCGTATAAAATGGACGAAAGACCTTTCAAAACTCTGCATCTATCGCCTCAACCGCCTGCAAAACAAGCTGGAACTGTTGCTTGCAGATGCGTTGACGGGTCAGTCGCAAGTGATCTATACCGAAGAGAATAAATATTATGTCAGCATCAATGACGAGATAACATTCTTATCAGATGGCCAGTCGTTTATTTTTTCTACTGAGCGGGATGGATATAATCATCTTTATCACTACAACTGGAAAACGAATAAGCTGACCAATCTTACTAATGGCAGCTACGATATAGAAGGTATTACTGCTGTTGATGAAAAAAAGAAACTGGTATACTATACCGCTGCCGAAGGCTCTCCTTTAGAAAGGAAGCTGTATGCTGTAGGTATTGATGGTAAGGATAAGAAAACACTTACTCCTGAGAACGGCACACATGCTATTACAGCTATTTCAGGCAATGCTTTTTTCTTAGATAAATATTCAACGCTTAGCCAGCCCCCTGTTTATTATTTACGCAGTGCCGGTGGTAAGATCATCCGTACGCTGGAAGATAATAAGGTATTGGCTGAGAAGATGAAAGAATATGACCTGGGCAAAATTGCTTTTAAAAAGATCGATGTTAATGGTCAGTCATTCAATGCATGGATGATAACGCCGCCGGATTTTAATGAGGCTAAAAAGTACCCTGTCCTGATGTACCAGTACAGCGGGCCAGGCTCCCAGGAAGTAGGAGACAGGTTTCCTATCCGCGATTTTTTCTGGCACCAGTTGCTGGCAGAAAAAGGTTATATCATTGTTTGCGCAGATGGTACGGGCACCGGCTTCCGCGGACAGGAATTTAAGAAAAAGACTTACCTGCAATTGGGTAAGCTGGAAAGTGACGACCAGATAAGTTTTGCAAAATACCTGGCGGCACTACCTTATGTAGATAAAAACCGTATAGGTATTTGGGGATGGAGCTATGGTGGTTTTATGAGCAGTACCTGTATATTGAAGGGAAACGATGTATTTAAAATGGCTATTGCTGTGGCTCCTGTCACAAACTGGAGGTATTATGATAATATATATACGGAGCGTTTTATGCGTACACCGGTAGAGAATCCTAAGGGCTATGACGATAATGCCCCTGAAAAGATGGCTGCAGGACTGAAAGGTAAATTTTTGCTGATACATGGTACTGCCGATGATAATGTGCATTTCCAGAATTCTATAATGCTGACAGATGCCCTTATCAATGCCAATAAGCGTTTTGAAAGCGAATATTATCCTAATAAAGCGCATGGGATAAGTGGTGGCAATACACGCCTGCACTTATATAACCGCATGACAGATTTCATTCTCAGCAATCTTTGACCGTAATTTGCGGTATGACCAAACTGGAATGGGCCATTCTTAACTGGGCTCCGGTGCGTATTATCAGGGACCTGGCAAAGAAGGTAAAAATGCCGGGTGCTGATGGGCTGTCTCTTTACGAGATAGGTGATTTCTTTTTCCGGGAATTAAAAAATACGAAACTCAATATCCGTTGTGCTGCTGTTACTTACAACTTCCTGATGGCTATACCACCAACCCTATTGGTGGTATTTTCCCTGGTACCATACCTACCGCTGAAAGATGTGCAGCAAACAATACTTTCTACCTTATTGCTGGTCACGCCCAATGAGAAGGCTTATCAAAGTATCAGTAGTATCATCATAGATTTTATGAATAAGGAGCAGACAGGTGTGTTGTCTTTTGGTATCCTGTTTACCCTGTTCTTCTCATCCAATGGGATGATGGGGCTTATTAATACATTTGAAAAAAGCCTGCCGGTATATGTAAAGCGAAACGGGTTTAAAAAAAGATGGACGGCTATCAAGCTTACAGTGATGCTTATAATCGTAGCTATTCTCAGCCTGGCGGTATTTATCATACAGGCAGAGGCCTTAAATGACATATTGCTAAGAATATTTGATAATGTAGCTGTATTGCGTATAGTCAGCCTGATACTTGTCTCACTAATTATTTTCTGCATGATATCGGTTATTTATACTTATGGCCCCTCCCTCACGCAGCGGTTCAAATTTGTATCGGTAGGTTCGGTATTCGCTACTATTATGAGCATTATAACCACAACCGTATTTTTCTTCCTGGTAAATAACTTCCTGCACTATAATAAAGTATATGGTTCCATAGGCACCCTGATGGCCTTTATGGTGTGGATGTGGCTCAATACATTGGTTATTATATTAGGCTACGAGCTTAATGTAAGTATATTGTTAGGTAAATTTTCACGTAGTAAAGATGCGACCGGTAAGAAAGCTGCATAGCCTGTTTATAGTATCGTTGTTTGTTTTAGTGCAATCTGCATGCAGTAATGATGGCGGGCGTATACCTGCTAAGGTCACTTTTACAGAACATGTAGCACCTGTATTGTATGCCAATTGTGCTATATGCCACCGCCCGGGTGGCAGCGCACATTTTTCACTGGTAACTTACCAGCAGGCTAAAAGTTATTCTGCTTCGCTGGCCTATGTAGTACGCGAACGTATCATGCCCCCTTGGCCGGCCGATCCTCATTATACCGAGTTTGTAGGCCAGCGTATTATGAGCGAGCATGATATCCGTATACTGGAAAAATGGGTGGAAGACGGTATGCAGGAAGGGCCAGAGGATAAATTACCGCCGTTGCCGGATTATCCCCGTGGTTCGTTGATTGGCACACCAGATATGCGTATCGCTGTTGCTCCCTATTCTTTGCCGGCCAATAGCAGCGATAAATTCCTGCTGGTGAAGGTGCCTTATGAATTGCCGAGAGATACCTACGCAGCCCTTATAGAGTTTTGGGCGGGCGATAATAATATTGTGCACCATGTGAACGGTGATATGGTGAAGTATGAATTTGATAAGAAGGCTGATGTGTTTGCAGGGGAGCGCATCATTGATATGGTGGAAGACAGCACCATCAAACAGGCTTTTGAAAAACTGGGCCTTCCCAATGATGATGGCACTTATCCCGTACTGCAGAAATCTGTGGTCAATTATTTACCGGGGGTATTCGGGCAAAAATATCCTGCAGGCATAGGCGGGTATTTCCTGCCACGCAAAGGTGCATTCCTGCTCAATGATCTGCATTACGGCTTTACAAAAAATGCTGTGACCGATACTTCGTACATCAATATTTTCTTTGCTAAAACACCTCCCGACCGCCCCGTACAGGAATTTCAGTTAGGTACTCTGGGCGTAGCCCCCGTAGAACCCGACCTGGTGATACAACCGAATACCACAAAGAAAGTACTCAGCCGGTATACAATACCTATCGATATATCGGTGCTTACGGTGAATCCGCATATGCACCTGTTAGGTAAAAGTTTTAAAGCCTATGCTTTGAAGCCGGATGGCGATACGATTAGGCTTATATCTATACCGCGTTGGGATTTCAACTGGCAATATTTTTACACCTTTAAAAAGATGGTGAAGATACCCAAGGGTAGCACTATAGTAGCAGAAGGGTTATATGACAATACCCGCCAGAATATGAACAATCCTTTCAGTCCGCCGCAACTGGTGAAAGACCAAAACGGCAGTATGCGGGCTACAGATGAAATGTTCCAGTTTATTGTTACTTATTTGCCCTATAAAGAGGGCGATGAGCAGATCAGCCTGGAAACAAAATAAGGGTGGATTTTAACGCCTTTTAGCATTTTTCAAAGTGTAGATACATTAACTTTAAAGATCAAAAAATTCCAATTCATGAAAAGAATGATAACTGCAGCAGCCACCGTTCTGCTGGCCCTGAATGTATCAGCCCAAAACAGCCTGGAGATAAATGCAGCCATCCCTATGGGACATGTTGCTATGAAGTCTACAGACAAGAAAGAAGTTACCTTGAACAGTGCAAAAACCAATAATGGCCTTTTGGTCATGTTCTCCTGCAATACTTGTCCCTATGTTATCAAAAGCCAGGCACGTACCAAAGAAGTGATGGCTTATGCAAAACAAAAAGGCATTGGTATGGTCATAATAAACTCAAATGAAGCGCAGCGGGATGAGGAAGATTCTTATAATGCTATGGTGAAGTATGCCAAAGGACAAGGCTATAATGTGCCTTATGTAGTGGATGAAAAATCTAAACTGGCTGATGCTTTCGGTGCTACACGTACACCGGAAGTGTACCTGTTTGACGGCAACGGCAAGCTGATGTATAAAGGCGCTATGGAAGACAACCCCGCAAACCCGGCCGAATCGAAAGAAATGTTCCTGAAAAATGCCATTGACAAAATGACCATGGGCATCATGCCGGATCCCGGCAGCACCAAATCTGTAGGCTGCAGCATTAAAAGGCAATCGTAATCATTTTATTCTTTATGCCAGAAAGCAGAAAGTTGGTGTACAGCTTTCTGCTTTTTTTATTTTTGCAGGCTCATGAGCAACGCAGAAAATTCCATTTTAGGCCTAAAACTTCCAACAGACCCACGCTGGGTAGATCTTGCTTCTATTTCACTCGAAGAGATATTGACCGACCATGCTTTTTGCGAGCAGAAGGCTGCTACTCAATGTATCTCTCTTATCCAGCGCTATTCCGATAAAATAGACTTGGTGAATGCCTTATCTCCATTGGTGACAGAAGAATGGGGGCATTTCAGAATGGTATGGGCCGAGATGAAGAAACGGGGTTATGTATTAGGTGCGCAGCGTAAGAACGACTACGTAAACCTGCTGCTGCAAAATGAGCCTAAGGATGTGCCGCAAAGCGAGAAAATGCTGCACCGCCTGATGATAAGCGCCATGATAGAAGCCCGTAGTTGTGAGCGGTTCCGGCTGCTTTCAGAGAACCTGGAAGAAGAGGCGCTGCGCAAATTCTATTACAAATTCATGGTATCTGAAGCCGGTCATTACCGCCTGTTTATAGACCTGGCAGAACAATATTATCCCCTAGAAACGGTGCGTGCTGCCTGGCAGCGCTGGCTGATAATAGAAGAAAAGGTATTGCAGGAACTGGCGCCAAGGGGCGACAGGATGCATTAATCTCATTATTTATCCACTTTTGTCTAAAATTATTGTACAAATAGCCTAAATATTTGTACAAATGTGTAAATTGCCGGTAGTAATGCTGGTAATTATGCAAACAAACAATATCATTCCGGCTAATGGTTCGGTGGTGATGTATGTTGATATGAACAGCTTTTTTGCAAGCTGCGAGCAACAGGAACATACTGAACTGAGAGGTAAACCAATAGGGGTTATCACGCATCCCAGCGCTCATGCCTGTGTTATAGCGCCATCTGTAGAAGCAAAGAAATGGGGTATAAAAACAGGTATGCGCCTGCCTGACTGTAAGCTATTGTGCCCGCAGATGATACCCGTAGTAGCACGCCCCTACATATACCGCATGTATCATGTAAAGATAATGGAGGTGCTGAAGCAATATTGCGAGGAGGTAGTAGCAAAGAGCATAGACGAAGCGGTAATGAATATGACCAGTTACAAACTGGTGTATCAAGATTTTAAAGCCTTGGCACTACAGATAAAAGCAGACCTGGCCATTGCCTGTGGCGATTTTGTAAAATGCAGTATCGGCATTTCTGCCAATTCCTTCCTGGCCAAGCTGGCCACAGAGATACAAAAGCCCGACGGGCTAATAGAAATAACGCCGGATAATATAGATGATTACCTGAAGAAAATGAAGCTGACCGATTTGCCGGGTATTGCCAAGGCGAATGAGCGCAGGCTAAAAATGATTGGCATTAATGATCCGTACGCAATGCGTCATGCTTCGGAGGCATTATTAAGAAAAGCATTTGGTGGGGTAGTAGGCAACTATTGGTACCGCAGGCTTAATTTCTACGACAAGATAGACCTGCATAGCAGCGATTATAAAGCCATGAGTGCCGCCCGTATGGTATCACGCGTACAGCGGGAGAACAGGCAGGCGTTGGAGTCTTTGCTTATATCACTATGTACCAGGCTGGAGCAGCGCATGGTAAAGCAGAATGCATTTTGTCGCGAGGTTCATTTCTATATCCGCTTTATAGACCTGCCTGGCTGGGAAACAAAAGTGCGCCTGAATGATGCTACACAGGATGCCTTCGAAATACGCAAATACATTATACAGCAAATGGAAACTTTTGAAAAGCAGCACCGGTTTGTATTGTTCAATAATAAAGTGCAGCACATGGGCGTAACGGTAGCATCCTTTATACACGGAGACCGCATACAGTACGGCTTGTTCGATAATAAAATAAAGCAGGATGAGGCCAGAAAAATAATGTACCAGATAAAGGATAAATATGGCAGGGACATAGTACGCAAAGCCGTTGAAACAATATACCCGCACGAAATGCGCGATGCTATAGGTTTTGGGTCTGTAAAAGATTTTGTGCCAAGCAATCACCAGCGGGAAATGAATCAATACTTACTGCAGGATGATGGTCCGTCACCGGTACCCAAACACGTGCTGGAATTGAGGGAACGAAAGAAAAAAGCGCTGGAGGCTTTAAATCATAAGCAAGCATCATAAACTATTTACCCATAATAAACTAAGAGGAGGAGCGAAAAATGATAAACCAGGTAGCCAACGACCGTTTTGATAAAGGCAGGGGAGCGCAGTATAACCCAAAGAATAAGTTTCTGAAAGGCGAATATGTGCAGGAGCACGCAGAAGCCATAGATGACTGGGAGCTGGAAGAGCGCAAGACAGAATATATTTTTGATGATAGCAAAACATTGGTAAATGAAGTGAAGAGCCCCGATGTAGGCATGATGTATTCTGCCAACCCCTACCAGGGATGCGAGCACGGGTGCATCTATTGCTATGCGCGCAATACACATGAGTACTGGGGGTACAGTGCAGGGCTTGATTTTGAAAGCCGCATCGTTGTGAAAAAGAATGCGCCGCAACTGCTGAAGAAGTTTTTTGAGAATAAGAACTGGCAGCCGGCAGTGATTTCATTTTCAGGCAATACAGACTGCTATCAGCCTATAGAACGGAAAATGCGTATCACCCGCAAATTATTGGAGATATGCCTTGAATACAGGAACCCGGTGGGTATCATTACTAAAAATGCATTGGTGCTGCGCGATCTGGATGTGCTTAAGGAATTGAGTAAGTTGAACCTGGTGCGCGTATTTACTTCTATCACTTCTATGGATGAAGATCTGCGCCGCCTGATGGAGCCACGCACGGCATCTTACCGCTCGCGGCTGAAGGTAGTAGAAGCGCTTTCGAAAAATGGCATTCCTACCGGCATTATGAATGCACCTATCATACCAGGGCTAAATGATAATCATATGCATGATGTATTGAAAGCAGCATCAGAAGCAGGTGCCAAATGGGCAGGCTATACAGTTGTACGCTTAAATGGTGCTATAGGGCAAATATTTCATGATTGGCTGCACAAAGCATTTCCTGACCGTGCAGAGAAGGTTTGGAACCTGATAAGTGATTGCCATGAAGGCCATGTGAATGACAGCCGTTGGGGCAACCGTATGGTGGGCGATGGCAAGTTTGCAGAACTGGTACGTACCCAATTCAAACTTTATTGCAAAAAATATGGACTTAACCAGGCAGAGATGGAATATAACCTCAATGATTTCAGGCGTATTAAAAACGGGCAATTGCCGTTGTTTTAAAGTTTTTTTATAGATTCGGACTCTATGAAAATTACAGTTACAACGACTAACTCTATTGAGGGAAAAGTCATTCAACGCTATTTTGATCCCATTGCAGCTAATGTGGTTATCGGAGCCAATGTTATTAGTGACATGTTCGCAGGGTTCACTGATTTTTTTGGCGGGCGCAGTGTTACTTATGAAAACAAACTGCAACAGCTTAACCACCAGGCGCTGGCTGAATTGAAAAGAAAAGCCGAAATGTTAGGGGCAAATTGTATTGTAGGACTAAAGATTGATATAGATGAAATCAGCGGCAAGAACTCTCAGATGTTCATGATAACTGCGTATGGAACACCGGTACTTGCGGGTATGCCTAGTGATCAACCGCAGATCGCTGAAAGAGGCGAATATATAGATGGCGATCTGGTAGAAAGCAAGGTGAAAGCAAACAATCTTTTGAAAATTGATCATCCGCGTTCGCTGTTTACAGATGCGAATGTACAGTTTATATTAGACTCTAAATTTCCCGAGTTTATTCCAGTCATGCTAAAAGGCTTGAAATACTTTACTAGCAAGGATGCACTGGCGGATGGTGTTGACGTTAAGGAGCGCATTGGCAGTATCAGGCGGTTTTGGGGATTAGTAGATCCTGTACTTGTAATTGACGCAATTTATAAAGAATTTAACTCAGACAATACAATCGAATATTTGAAAGTGCTTCAGAAGATTGTTTTTGATTTCAGTCTTATTGACTACTCTAAAATTGAAAGATTGCTATTGTCTGATGATTTTACCACAGCTAAATTCGGCCTCTATTTGCTTAGTTTGAAAAAGGATCACTATTCTCCCGAAGATAAATTACACCTTTCCAAATTGCCTGCGATAATTGACGAGAGATTCAAGCCTATAGGACAGATCACTACCAAGAAGAAGTTAATGTCGTCATCGGAAAAGGAAGTTTGGAATTGTGCCTGTGGCAAAGTGAATGATATGGATTTGCAATATTGTGCATCATGTGTTAAGGACATCAAAGGCTTTGAACGGGAGGATGTTAAGCCTGACAAGATTGTTATTTTAGCAAATGAAAGACTGGGTGTAATTGATGCGTTATCTTAGTATAATATGGGTTTAATTTTTCAAAGAGCTATGTCAATACTGCCATAAACAATGGCAATATGTGTTTGCCATTTGGTTTGATTAAATTTAAATCAAATAGCAATATCATGCAACTGAAACAACTATTGATCGAAGAGCTGAAACGCGAATCAGAGAACACGCGTAAAATATTAAAGCTGGTACCGGAAGGTAAAAATGACTGGCGGCCGCACGAAAAGTCGTTCCCGATAGGCAGGCTTGCTGCTCATGTGGCAGAATTACCTATGTGGCTCGACAGGGCTTTGAATCACCCGGAATATGATATGGCCGCTCACCCGCTTAAATCCATCACATTCGATACGAATAAAGAACTAATGGACTTCTTTGAAGAAAAACTGAAAGACGGGATATCGATTTTGGAACGCATAACTGATGAACAGTTGGAGGAGCCGTGGATATTCAGAAGGGGAGAATATATCATTTCAAAAGGCACACGTTACAATACCATCCGTAGCTGGATGTTTAACCACCAGGTACATCACAGGGCACAGCTAAGTGTATACCTGCGTTTGCTCGATATACCTGTTCCCGGTATGTACGGCCCTTCTGCCGACGACCGGATTGCACAGCAAGCAGCAGCAGCTCAAAAGGCATAAAAAAATCCGGGGCTTAAATGATTCTTAAGCCCCGGATACACTTCAGTTAACCATTATTAACCTAAATATACTTTCAGCGCATTGCTGTACCTTGCTTTTTGCAGGCGTTTAATAGCCCTTTCTTTTATCTGGCGGATACGCTCTTTAGTAAGATCATATTTTTCACCTATTTCTTCAATGGTAGGACCATCATCGCCTTCCAGTCCGAAATAAGCACCCAGTATTTCTGCTTCACGTACGCTCAGCGATTTCAATATCCTTTTTATCTCGTTGCGCAGTGAATCTTTCATTACATCATCATCCGTATCATTGCTGCCCTCCAGCAGGTCGCCCATAGCTACGTCTTCTGCCTCGTGTACAGGGGCGTCCAGAGATGTATGGCGTGTATTGCTGGTAAAGATATTGGTGATCTCTGTTTCGCTCATATCCAGTATCTCTGCCAGTTCTTCAGTAGATGGTTCACGTTCGTTTTCCTGCTCAAATGCTATAAAAGCTTTATTGGCCTTATTATAAGTACCGATTTTATTTTGCGGTAAACGTACTAAACGACCTTGTTCTGCCAAAGCCTGCAGTATTGACTGGCGTATCCACCATACGGCATAAGAGATAAACTTAAAACCTTTGGTTTCATCGAAACGCTGGGCAGCTTTTATCAAGCCTAGGTTACCTTCATTAATAAGATCACTCAGGGATAAGCCCTGGTGCTGGTATTGCTTGGCCACAGACACCACGAAACGCAAGTTCGATTTAACTAGTTTCTCCAATGCCCTCTGATCGCCCATGTGTATCTTCTGGGCAAGTGTAGTCTCCTCTTCTGGTGTGATCATTGAAATTTTGCTAATCTCCTGCAAGTATTTTTCTACTGCCTGGGAATCGCGGTTGGTGATCTGGGTGGCAATTTTTAACTGCCTCATAATAATTAAAATTTAAAAGTATATACGAATGTTACCTATATTAAGACAATTAATCCCAAAAAAAAGTTTGTTCATAATCATCATTCTTCCTACATTTATCACAGCCGCAAAATGCGTTCCAGTTTTTACAAATGTTTAATACATTTGTACTTAATTGCTTGTCTTCTAACGCTAAAACCTTTTGCAGATTGTATTTGGGCTGATTATGGATTTAATCTATACTGCAATAGGGTACAATTTTAACTAAGATTTTTTGCGTATTCACCTGCAAAGCTATATCGCATCTGCCAAAAATGCTACCTTTGCGGCCTGTAATTACTAACTTTTAACAATTCTATGCAAAAAGACCTGTACCAGCACCCGGATTACTACCTGGTGGATGAACTTTTGACAGACGAACATAAACTGATACGCGATACCGTTCGTGCCTATGTAAAGAAAGAGATATCTCCTATTATAGAAGACTACGCCCAAAAGGCAGCTTTCCCAAGCCAGATAATTAAAGGACTTGGCGAATTGGGATGCTTCGGCCCTTTTATACCACAAGAATATGGCGGTGCCGGCCTTGACTACATATCATACGGTATTATGATGCAGGAACTGGAGCGTGGTGATTCAGGTATCCGTTCTACAGCATCGGTACAAGGTTCGTTAGTAATGTTCCCTATCTACAAATTCGGTAGCGAAGAGCAAAAACATAAATACCTGCCAAAACTGGCAACAGGAGAGTGGATGGGCTGTTTTGGCCTGACAGAACCTAACCATGGTTCTAACCCGGCCGGTATGACCACCAACTTTAAAGATGCCGGCGACCATGTTATCCTGAACGGTGCTAAAATGTGGATATCAAATGCTCCTTTTGCACAGGTGGCCGTGGTTTGGGCTAAGAATGAAGCCGGCGAAATACAAGGCCTGATTGTAGAACGCGGTATGGAAGGCTTTACTACGCCGGAGACCCATGGTAAATGGTCTTTGCGTGCTTCTGCAACCGGTGAGCTGGTATTTGATAACGTAAAAGTGCCTAAGGAAAATATATTACCGGGTGTTAAAGGCCTGAAAGGACCTTTGAGCTGCCTGTCAAGTGCCCGTTATGGTATAGCCTGGGGTGCGTTGGGTTGTGCTATGGACTGCTATGATACTGCATTGCGCTATTCGCAGCAGCGTGTACAGTTCGACCGTCCTATTGCTGGCTTCCAGCTTACACAAAAAAAGCTGGCAGAAATGATCACTGAGATCACCAAGAGCCAATTGCTTAACTGGCGCCTGGGTGTACTGCGCGACCAGGACCGTGCAACGCCTGCACAAATATCTATGGCCAAACGTAATAGCTGTGATATAGCCCTGAAAGTATCGCGTGAAGCCCGCCAGATATTGGGTGGTATGGGCATCACCGGCGAATTCAGCATTATGCGCCATATGATGAACCTGGAATCTGTAGTTACCTACGAAGGTACACATGATATACACCTGCTGATAACTGGTATGGATGTGACAGGTTTGAATGCTTTCAAATAGTAAATGATAAAGCACTTATAAAATAAAAGCGGGGCAATTGCCCCGCTTTTTATATTCGCTTAGTTCAGCTTCTTTTTCAGGTTTTCGTCCAGTGCATCCAGGAACTCTTCTGTATACAGATAGTGTTCTCCGTGATTCACTTTATTGCCATGCACACATACGGCCAGGTCTTTGGTCATCTTACCGCTTTCAACAGTCTCTATACACACTTGCTCCAGTGCGTTACAGAAATTGATCAGTTCCTGGTTATTATCCAGTTTGCCACGGAAGGCCAGGCCACGTGTCCATGCAAAAATGGAAGCTATAGGGTTGGTAGAAGTAGGACGACCTTTCTGGTGTTCGCGGTAATGGCGCGTAACGGTACCATGCGCCGCTTCAGCTTCCATTGTTTTGCCGTCAGGCGTAATCAATACTGAAGTCATCAGGCCCAGTGAACCGAAGCCCTGTGCTACTGTATCACTTTGTACATCGCCATCGTAGTTCTTACAAGCCCATACGAAATTGCCATTCCATTTTAGTGCGCTGGCAACCATGTCGTCAATAAGGCGGTGCTCGTAAGTCAGGCCGTTTTTATCAAATTCAGCTTTGAACTCATTTTGATAAATGTCTTCAAATATATCTTTAAATCGGCCATCATATTTTTTCAGGATGGTGTTTTTTGTAGAAAGGTATAATGGCCATTTCTTTTGCAAAGCCATATTGAAGCAGGCACGTGCAAAACCTTTAATAGATTCATCGGTATTGTACATAGCCAGAGCAACGCCGTCCCCTTTGAAATTGTAAACTTCATGTTCTATGACTTCACCATTCTCACCTTCAAATTTGATGGTCAATTTACCCTTGCCTTTTGTAACAAAGTCTGTGGCGCGGTACTGGTCGCCAAAAGCATGACGGCCAACTATTATAGGTGCATCCCAGTTAGTAACCAGGCGGGGAATATTATTGATAACAATAGGCTCACGGAAAACAGTACCATCCAAAATATTACGGATAGTGCCGTTAGGGCTCTTCCACATTTGTTTCAGTTTGAACTCTTCAACACGTGCTTCGTCGGGAGTAATAGTGGCGCATTTGATACCTACACCATATTGTTTAATGGCATTAGCAGCATCAACTGTTACCTGGTCATTAGTTTCATCGCGGTACTCAACACCCAGGTCAAAGTACTTTATGTCAACATCAATGTAAGGTAATATCAGTTTGTCTTTGATGAATTTCCAGATGATGCGTGTCATCTCATCACCGTCCAGTTCCACAACTGGATTCGCTACTTTAATTTTTGCCATAATAATTTATGCTTATGTGTGTGATTAATCGGGCTCAAATATAGTAAAACATGAGGGAGAATAATTCTTCTATAAAATAGAAAAACGCCCTTTTGAGGCGTTTTTCTTTGGAGTAAACATAAAACTATTGTTTGGTAAACCTGGTAATATCCAGTTGCTCACCTTTATCATTGCTTACCTGTAGTGTGTACACACCCGGAACTAAGGCAGAAACATCTATCCTGGCCACATTGCCTTGTGTAAATTCCAGCGCTCCGGATTTTATGATCCTTCCAAACTGGTCAACAATATGAGCATTGAATTTGCCCGTGCCTGCATTTTGCATCTTCACCATCAGTTCGCTGCCAGAAACAGGGTTTGGATAAACGGTGATACCTGCAGTAGTGCTATTAACGTTGTGTACAGAAACAGGTGACCCTACCTTCAGCAGCGCAACATTGCTGGTATCAGGTATGGTACATTTACCGGCTACTATACAACGGTAAGTAAAGCCATTCTTAGACTGGAACGCGTTAGTTATCGTCAGTTTATTGGTTTTAGTACCTGAATACACAGCATTATCAAATAGGTCAACAAATGTACCTGTCTTCTCATCTACCTGCCATTGGTAGCTAATATGTGTACCGGTAGCGGTTACGCTAAAGGTTACATTATCGCCTGCATCAACTGAATCGTCAACCGGTTGCTGTGTAATGGTAGGGAAGTATTCGATAGTCAAAGGTATGTCTGTAGTTACTTGTTGGCTACCACATGTGCCGTTAACTATACATTTGAAGATATAACCATTTACATTGCCCATAGGAGCAGTCAACGACAGTGTATTTGTGTTAGCACCAGAGTAAATACCGGTGTTTGTCACGTTAGTGAAACCACTGCCTGCATTTACCTGCCATTGGTAAGTAAGACTTGTACCTTCGGCCAGTATTGGCAATTGTGTATTCACACCTTCACAAATAGTATCTGCCAATATCTGGGAAAGAATAGCAGTGTTCTTATTTACATGCATATCTACTATAGCAGTCATTGCATCCGGAGAACATGCGCCCCTTACTACACAACGGTATTGATAGTTGTTGAGTGTATAGGAAGCAGCACTGATGTTCAAAGTATTTGTGCCTGAACCAGAGTAGGTACTGTTGTCGGTGATGTTATTGAAACCTGCACCTGAATTTACCTGCCATTGATAGCTAATCCCTGTACCCGTTGCTACTGTGTTCAGCGAAGCGTTAGAGCCTTCGCAAATGATAATATTTGTAGCCGGTTGCGTAACGATGTTTGGTAAAGTATTTACAGTAAGTATTACTGCATTGCTGGTATCGCTTGGCGAACATGCACCATTTACAACACAACGGTATTGATGATTGGTCATAGACGCGGTAGCACCTGTGATAGCTAATGTAGCTGTGGCAACATTGTTGTGTATAGCATCATTAGCAAGGTCTATCCAACCTGTACCATCATCCATTTGCCATTTGTAAGTAATAGGACTGCCGGTAGTTACTACAGACAGTGAGGTGTTAGATCCTTCACAGATAGTAGTGTTAACTGGTTCGGTAGTTATCACCGGTGGTGTATTTACAGTAAGTGTTACCGGTGTGCTGTTTAAATTTCCACATCCATTGCTTATCCTGCAGCGATACTGGTAAGTGTTCATGCTTGCAGTAGCCGCTGTAATGTTCAGGGTAGTAGTAGTAGCATTGCTGTAAACACCGCCATTGCTAACATTAGACCAGCCGCTGCCGGTATTTACCTGCCACCTGTAAGTAAGGCCTGTACCAGAAGCTGCAATATTGAAGCTTGTATTGTCACCTGCACATATTGTTTGTGCAACAGCCTGAGATGTAACGGCTGCAGGTGTATTCACAACCAGGGTTACTTCTGCACTCGTATCGTTTGCACAAGTACCACTAACTATACAACGGTATTGATAGGTAGTCATACCTACAGTAGCGCCTGTTATAGTAAGGGTATTGGTTGTAGCGGTTGTGTAAACGCCGGTATTTGAAATATCAGCCCATCCCGATCCGTCATTTACCTGCCATTGATAAGCAAGGCCACTGCCGGTAGCAGCTACAGCAAAAGTTGTATTGTCTGCGTCGCAAATAGTACGGTTTGAAGGTTCTGTACCAATAACCGCAGGTGTATTCACTGTTAATGCTACAGCGGCACTCGTGTCATTAGGGGCACATGTACCGCTTACGATACAACGGTATTGATAAGAGTTCATACCTGCTGTTGCAGCAGTAATGTTCAGCGTATTGGTTGTTGCATTCGTGTAAACGCCTGTGTTGGTAATATCAGTCCAGCTTGAACCTGTATTTACCTGCCATTGATAAGCAGCAGCAGTACCGGTAGCAGTTATAGCAAAAGAAGTGTTATTGCCTGCACATATTGTAGATGCAACAGGGTCAGCTGTGATATTAGGCAGTGTGTTGATAGTGAGCGTAACCACGGCGCTGGTATCATCTGGTGTACAAACACCCAGTAGCAGGCAGCGGTATTGGTACCCGTTCATAGCCAGTGCTACGGAAGTTATATTCAGTGTATTGGTAGTTACATTGCTATATGTAGAACCGTTAGTCAGAGTAGTCCAGCCGCTTCCGGTATTTACCTGCCAAATGAACGAAGTGGCAGTACCTGTTGAAGCCAACGTGAATGAAGTGTTTGAGCCTAGGCAAGCAGCCGTATTAACAGGTTCTGTTGTTACTACTGAAGGTGTGTTTACGCGTAGCGTTACAACATCACTTGTATCGTTTGGAGAACAAGTACCGCTAACGATACAACGATATTGGTACATATTCATCGAAGCTGTTGCAGCAGTAATGTCTAATGTATTAGTGGTAGCGTTAGTATATACGCCTGCGTTAGCCACGTTTGTCCAGCCCGTACCGTCATTCACCTGCCATTGATAAGCAATAGAAGTACCTACCGCAACAACAGAGAAAGAAGTGTTATTGCCTGCACAAATTGTAGAAGAAACCGGGTCTGTATTAATTTTTGGCAGCATGTTCACTGTAAGTGTTACAACTGCGCTCGTATCATTAGGAGAACAGGTACCGCTTACTATACAACGATACTGGTAAGTATTCATACCTACGGTAGCAGCAGTAATATTTAGTGTATTGGTAGTTACATTACTGTAAAGAGAACCGTTGGTAGCATTAGTCCAGCCGGTACCATCATTTACCTGCCACAGGTAGCTAAGCGCAGTGCCTGTTGCAGCAAGTGTAAACGAGGTATTCATATTCTGGCAAATAGTAGCATTTACCGGCTCAGTACCTATTACCGGTAATGTATTCACCGTAAGTGTAACTGCTGCACTGGTGTCATTCGGTGTACAAGTACCACTTACTATGCAACGGTACTGGTAAGTATTCATAGAAGCGGTAGCAGCGGCGATATTCAAAGTAGCAGTAGTAGCATTGCTATAAACACCTGTATTCGAGATGTCAGCCCAGGCGCTACCTGTATTTACCTGCCACTGGTAAGCGGCAGCTGTACCTGTTGCTGTAATGGCAAAAGAGGTATTAGCACCTTCACAGATAGTTGAAGCTACAGGGTCTGTAACTACTACAGGCAGTGTATTTACCGTAAGTGTTACAACTGCACTTGTATCATTAGGAGCGCAAGTGCCGCCTACTATACAACGGTATTGATAGGTATTGATGCTAAAAGGAGCAGCAGTAATATTCAAAGTATTGGTAGTAGCATTGCTGTACAAAGAACCGTTAGTAACATTGGTCCAGCCTGTACCATCGTTTACCTGCCAGATGTATGTAAGCGCAGTACCCGTAGCAGTTAGTATCAGCGATGTATTTGAACCTTCACAAACAGAGGTGTTTACAGGTTCTGTACCTACAACCGGTGCAGTATTAACTGTTAATGCTACAACATTGCTTGTATCATTAGGGGTACATGTGCCACTCACTACACAACGATATTGGTAAGCATTCATAGAAGCTGTAGCAGCAGTGATATTCAAGGTAGCAGTAGTAGCATTGCTATAAACACCTGCGTTCGTAATATCAACCCATGCGCTACCGGTGTTCACCTGCCATTGGTATGCTGCTGCAGTACCTGTTGCAACCACTGCAAATGAAGTGTTCAAACCTTCGCAAATAGTAGAAGCTACAGGTTCTGTGCCTATTACAGGTAATGTATTAACTGTAAGGGCTACTGCATTGCTGGTATCATTAGGTGCACAAGTGCCGCCTACTACGCAGCGATATTGATAGGTGTTCATTCCTGCAGTTGCGGCAGTGATGTTCAGTGTATTGGTAGTGGTATTGCTGTAAACACCTGTATTGGTTAGATCGCTCCAGCCTGAACCACTGTTCACCTGCCATTGGTAGGTGAGGGCAGTGCCGGTAGCCGCCAGCGTAAAAGAAGTATTGCTGCCTGCGCAAACAGCAGCAGCAACAGGTTCTGTGCCAATAGCAGGCAAACTGTTTACTGTAAGTATTACCGCATTACTTGTATCATTAGGAGGGCATGTGCCGCTCACCACGCAGCGATATTGATAAGTATTCATGTTTGCTGTGGCAGCGGTGATATCTAATGTGCTGGTAGTAGCGTTGCTGTAAACACCACCGTTGGCGACATTCGCCCACGCGCTACCTGTATTTACCTGCCATTGATAATTCAGTCCGGTACCGGTTGCCGCCACTGTAAATGAAGTGTTAGATCCGGCACATATGGTGCTGGCAACAGGGTCAGTACCAATTGCAGGCAAGCCATTAACTGTAAGCGTTACGGTATCGCTCGTATCTGCATAAGAGCTGCTGGCCATCAAACAGCGGTAGGTATAGCCATTCAGCGTAGTGGTACCACCGGTGATGTTCAAAATAGCCGTAGTGGCATTGCTGTACACGCCAGTGTTAGTAACATCCACAAAACCGGTACCAGGGTTTACCTGCCATTGATAGGTAATGGAAGGGCCGGTTGCTGTAATAGCAAAGAAAGTATTATTGCCGCTGCAAATAGTGCTGTTTACAGGTTGAGCAATAACATTGATCTGTGCATGTGCTGTATTAAGCACAAACATCAGCAGCGTCACAAGCGCCGTTGAGAGTAGATAGGTTTTTTTCATAAGCTTTTTTGAAGGAAGAATGGGAAGGCTTTTGTCGATCGGATAAGGGTTTTTTCGGTACAGATCAGGTTTTTTCATCTCTATATTGTTTGGGTTTAAAAATTTCGGCGCGAAAATAGGGCTATAATTATTAATTAAAATTTTTATTTCTGGTAAAATCGACTTTTTAATGTATGTTTAATATTAAATTAATAAACGTATTGTTGGTATTTATATTTTGAATGTTAATCTATGAAGACGTACGCTTTTTTACTTTCGTTGGGATTTTTTTAGATTCTTTATGATTTAATAACATTGCATTTTTTGTAACATTCATTCTTATCATATTACATAGCTGTCATTTTTTTAATAATAAAAAGGCCCCGCATTGCGGGGCCTTTTTATTATTAGCTTTTGATTAATTCTATTCCTTTGTAAAGCGGATAGATTGATTTAGTGTTGATGCATTATTATTAACCTGTAGTATATATACACCCGGAACAAGATTTGAAACATCTATATCCTTTGTGTTCATATTTGATAATTCTACAGGCTCTGACCTAATGATACGGCCGAACTGGTCTACTATTTTTATATGCAGATCTTTCGTAACAGATGCTTCAATTTTCAATGTCAGTGTATTGCCCGATACCGGGTTAGGGTATACAGATACTGAAGCATTATTCTTAGCTATATTATTAATACTTAATGGCGGACCAACTTTTAAATTGATAACAACGCTTGTATCTGCTTCACATTCACCACCAACTATACAACGGTACTGATTACCGTTTTTAGATTGGTAAGTATTGCTGATATGCAGTGAATTTGTTTTGGTGCCTGTATAAACAAAGTTATCGTACAGGTCCCTGAACCCAACTGAAGTATCTTCGTTTACCTGCCATTGGTATCGTACATGAGAGCCAGTTGCGGCTACAGTGAAGGTTACATCCTCTCCTGCATTAACAGAGTCGGTAGCCGGTGGTTGGTTGGTAATAGTAGGGAATGACCACACCGTCATACGGGTACCAAGACTTGTTTGCGGTGTGCCGCAAACGCCGGTAGCAATACACCTGTAAACGTATCCGTCAACTGCAGTAGTAGGAGCCTTTAGTTTTAATGTATTGGTAGTAACACCGGAATAAATGCCCGTATTAGCAAGGTTAACGAAACCGCCGCCGTTATCAACCTGCCATTGGTAGTTCAAACCTGAACCCGCAATATTCAATGGTATCTGTGTGTCAATACCTTCACAGGTGGTATCATACAATACATCCGTAACAATTTTTGTAATTGTATTTACAGTTAAGTTGCTGGTAGTGCTGGTAACAGATGGTGCGCATGTACCGCTTACTATACAGCGGTACTGGTAGCCATTTGCAGTTGGTGTAGCATTAATAACTGTAAGCTGCGAAGTAGTTGCACCGCTATAAGCAGGGCCATTGGTAATATTATTAAAACCCGAACCGGTATTTACCTGCCACTGGTACGTAAGCCCCGAGCCATTAGCGTTAACCGAAAAAACTGCATTTGAATTTTCACATACAGACAAATTATTTGTCTGGCTGGCTATAGATGGCAGACGGTTAACAGTTAATGTAACTGAATTGGTATTGGTAGAACCCGGGCAAGCACCACCACCAACTGCGCAACGGTAAATATATCCATTCATAGCAGCTGTAGCACCTGTTATATTTAAGGTAGCAGTACCTGCACCGCTATAAGTACTGTTGTTGGTTACATTATTGAAACCGGAACCGGTATTCACCTGCCATTGATAAGTATAAGTACCACTGCTGGTAACATTCACGGCAAATGATGCATTGCTGTTTTCGCAGGTTGTGGTATTAGATGGCTGGTTGAATGTTGGCGGAGGATTTACAGAAGCTGTAACTGCTACTCGCTGACTTTCTGCAGTACCGACAATTTCACTAACATAGAAAGTTGTATTCGAACTGATAGAATAAGAACTGAGTGTTGAACCGCTTTGTCCGGCTATAGGTGTACCACCCGTTGCAACAGTATACCACCTGAATACAGGGGTAGTAACACCACTGGTGGACGTTACAGAACAGGTTGGGGTACCGGCACTGCACTGTAATGAATTGGTGCCGGTGGGCTTCTTAACTTCTATTAATATATCATCCAGGCCCTGGTCGCAAATACCGCCGCCGTAGTTGGAATTTGATAAGAAACGAAGTTTTACCGTTTGGCCGGCATATGCTGCGAGGTCAATGGTATTTGCCGTCCATGCAGAAGTGCTTGCACTGGCAATCGTAGAATTGCCACTATGGTGTGAATACAGGTCTGTCCATGTACTGCCATTATTGGTACTTACCTGTACGATCAGCGGATATGGGGAGGTACTTGTATAACCTCCTGATCCAAGAAAATAATTATAAGACAAATTGGTACGGCAAGGCAGGGTAACGGTTGGTAAATTCAGATAATATGGATTGTAAGTAGTAGAAGCCAGGTATACGTACAAGTAAGCAAAATAGGTACCTGTAGCAGCCGCAGCAGCACCATGCGTTCCATCTGCCGTTGTTGGGCCCCAGTGGTAACTAGCGCCGGAACTGCCTTCTGTTGCAGACCAGCCTACAGGCATTGTTGCTGTTGTAAATGTTTCATAAAAAGGAAGGCCTGTAGCTGTAGTAAAAGTGCTGGACGGAGAAAATGCACCGCATGATGCTCCAATAGCGGCTACCTGGTATTCGTAGTCAGTAAGAGATGCGAGGCTCGTAACAGCTAAAGAAGTAGTGCTGTTGCCGGTTACAGAGGTAGGGGTTGCCCATGTGGTAACAGATGTCGCATCTGATGTTTTCTTATACCGTACCTGGTACCCTGTAGCACCGGTAAAAGCATTCCAGTTAAGTGTTGCGCCGATTGCTGTAACATTCGACGCTGTTGTAGCTGCAGCACCGGTACAAGAAGTCGTTAAGTTTATATTATCTACACAGGCCGGCGGGGCAGAGCCACCTGAACCATCGTTCTGCCAGGTAAATATCAGGCGCATGGTAGAGTTTGAACTTGTATTCCCTGCCTGTGCTGCAGTTATAGCCACATTTGCCTGGGAATAGGTAGAACCTGATGTGCTGGTAAATGTAGGCTGCGTCCATAATAATGTTGCACCTGTAAGTGAGGTAGAGTTGGATGAAGGGGTACCGGCCACAGGCGTTACCGATGTAGGAGCGATGTACACCAGTAAACGATCCCAGCCGCTTTCACCGTAACTCTTCCATTGAAAATTGAAAGTAATAGTAGTTTCTCCTGAAGGGAAAGTTACATCACGATACATATGGCTGGTACGACTGGTGGATGTATTGTAGGTCCATGAACCCGAGGCACCTGCACTTGCAATGTATGCAGCATTGGTTCCGGCAAAAGCTGTAGGAGCGCTGCCCACTGCCCAGTTATGGTCATTGGTGCCGGTGGAGGTTTGTGCAAACGACCAGCCGGTAGTACCACTTTCAAAACCACCGTTATTCACCGTAGGGGATAATAAAACTGTTTGTGCATGACCGGCTGATGGAAGTAAAGCCAGGAATAGGCCAATAGAAACATTGGCTGCCTTTCGCCAAAAAGGGGTTATGGGACTTTTGTAAATGAACGACATATATAAATTGTAATTGGTTTACTCACTAAAACTTTCTATCTCAACAAACTAAAATCTTTTGACATTAAGATTCTTAAGTATAGAATCAATTTGTCAATTAACAAGGTAGGAATAAAAACGAGGCAATACTAAGTTAAGAAATCTTAACCAAATTATAACTTGTATTTAAACATTTTTAAGAATTTAATTGATAGCACGTAAACCCCGCTATATAAGCGGGGTTTATAATATATTTATATATATATTATTGTTTCGTAAACAACGCTGAGCCTATACTGTGATGTTGATTGTCGTATAGTTGCAGTGTATATATACCCTGTGCTAACCTATTTACATTAACATGCGTTTCGTTTGTGCCGGATAACTGCACATGTTCTAGAACCAATACTCTGCCTAATTGATCTGTAATACGGATGGTAATATCTCCGGTGCTTGCTTTCTCCATTTTTAATATCATATCATCACCTGTTACCGGGTTAGGGTAAACGGTGATCTTTCCATATGTTTTCAAACCGTTTACAGACAATGGAGGGCCCACTTTCAAAATAGCTTCATCGCTTGTGTCATATCCTGTCAGGCATTCACCGGATACCAGGCAACGGTAACGGAAATTATTTTTAGATTGATAGGTATTGCTGATATGCAATGTATTTGTTTTGGTGCCTGAGTATACATAATTGTCAAACAGGTCTACATATACACCGGTATCGTTCAGTTGCCACTGGTAGCTAAGGTTCAGACCGGTAGCCTGTATAGAGAAACTGCTGTTCTCACTCGCGTTTACTGAATCGCTCAGTGGTTGTACAGTTATGTCCGGTTTAGGTTTTACTGTTAGCATCGATGGTGTACTATTAATACCGGCTGCCGGGCAAGCAGATATAGCTACAAAGCAGCGGTATTGGTAGCCGGTCATGGCAGGTGAGCCATTTGCAATGATCAGTTGATTTGTATTAGCACCATAGTAAGGCGGTATACTTCCTACCGGCACAAAACCTGCACCGGTATTTACCTGCCATTGATAAGTAAGCGAACCACCTGTAGTTACCACCATAAAAGAAGCAGTGTCTTCGGCGCAGATTGTATCATCATTGCTTTGAGCCGTGATAGTAGGTGTGGCGCTAACAGTAAGTGTAGCCGGTGTGCTGGTTACACTGCAAGGACCTGATATGGCCAGGCACCTGAAAAGGTATCCATTTTGTCCTATCGTAGTTCCTGTAATATTCAGTGTTGCGCTGGTTACATTACTATATGGCGCAGTAGCAGGTACATTTACATATCCGGCACCTGTATTATACTGCCATTGATAAGAAGACGCATTAGAAGCTGTAACACTGAATGATGTATTGTTACCGGGACAGGAAATAGCATCTGACGGTTGTGCTGTTATAGAAGGCGATGGATTGGCCACGATATTGACCGCTACACGTGCGCTGGCACAGGCACCATTTTCTGCAGCCACATAATAAGTGATATTTCCGTTAACTACAGGGGTAGTAAAACTGGTGCCTGTGCCAAGCGATGTACCTCCTGTACTGCCGGCATACCATTTAAGTGTACCAGATGCAGCAGATGCAGTAAGCGTTGCTGCCTGGCCAAGGCAACCATTCACCGGAGAGGCGGCGGTTGGGGCGGGTGGTGTGGTACAGTTTGGCATCACTATAAAATTGTAGTCTTCAACTTCGCCCCAGCTTGAAGAGCCGCAGGATGTACCGTTGCTGCCATAGTTGCAGCGTACACGCAAGCGTGTAGTGCCCAGGGTAGCGGTAGTAGGGATATTGAATGTGCCGCTTGCAGTAGAACCCGGTGCTATACTACCCGTTGTTGCAAATACAGCTTCATTCGCATCCAGGAAATCTCCATCCTGGTTCCAGTCCACCCATATATTGTAGTATTCATAATCGCCGGGCGCATTCGTAATTACAAAACCTACCGTGCCGCCCTGCACCCCGGTGTGCGACATAGTTGAGTAATAAGTATAGCTGCCTGAACTTGCATTGGTACAGCCGGTCAGCAAATTGGAGATATTGGTGGTGCCGCCACTGGTCACTACTGAATTACATGCATCACCATACGCTGCGCAACCGGATGAGAAAAAACCACTGGTACAATACTGTGCGCTGACTGATTTAGATAATGACAATAAAAGAGCAAATAGCAAAAAAATGTTGATGTTTCTTTTCATAACAACGGTATTAATGATGTATAAAAGGTTTTGAAAATACACAGGAGGTAACAGGTGTATTAATAAAACACACATTCAACGGCTATTTGAAATTAATAAAATGAGGTAGGAATATTAATTATAAATTATAGTTTAATTATATTTTAATTATATTTTAATAGGACGATCACTACAACAAAAAAGCACGCCTCGAAAGGCGTGCTTTTTTATAAATCTATAAATTATTTACTGACGGTTAAATAATACAGATTCTAACACCTGGTATTTTTCATCGCATAACTGGATAGTATAAATACCAGAAGCCAGTTTGTTCACGTTTACATGTGCTTCATTTGAAGATGATAACTGGAAAGATTCTGCTTTAATGACCCTGCCAAACTGGTCAAGGATACGCACAGCCATATTGGTAGAAACAGGCTTGTCAATTTTCAATATCATATCATTACCTGTTACTGGATTAGGATAAATAGAAATACCATATTTACTTCCCGCAATACCATTTACGGACAATGGTGGACCTACTTTTAAAAGTGCTGTGCGGCTGGTATCGGCTCCTACCTGGCATTCACCACTTACAAGGCACCTGTACCTGAAGCCATTCTTCGATTGGTAAGTATTGCTTATATGGAGAGTATTTGTTTTAGTGCCAGAATAAACAAAATTGTCAAAGAGGTCTGTATAGCCTGTGCCTGTATCATTCAATTGCCATTGGTATTTAAGGTTCAGGCCGGTTGCATTTATACTGAATGAAGTATTTACACCTGCATTTACAGAATCATCGGCAGGTTCATTTGTGATAGCTGGTTTGGGCTTAACGGTAAGCATAGCAGGTGTACTGTTGATACCTGCAGCTGGGCAGGCGGCAATAGCTACGAAACAACGATATTGATACCCCGTCATCGAAGGTGTACCATTTGCTACTTTTAATGTATTGGTGGCAACCCCATAGTAAGGTGGTGCTGCAGTTAGTGGTACCCAACCTGAACCCTGGTTTACCTGCCACTGATAGGATAAAGTACCGCCTGTTGATACTACAATAAAGCTGGCAGTATCTTCTGCACATATCGTATCATCACCGCTTTGTGATGAAATAGAAGGTGTAGCACTAACGGTAAGAGACGCAGGCGTAGTGGTGGTGCTGCAACTACCTGAAGAAACAACACAGCGGAACAAGTAACCATTCTGTGATATAGTAGCACCTGTAATATTCAATGTTGCGCTAGTCACATTGCTATAAGGTGCAGATGCTGGTACATTCACATAGCCGGAACCTGTATTGTATTGCCATTGGTAAGCACCTGCGCCGGTAGCAGTAACAGTAAAAGAACTGTTATTGCCGGGACAGGTAACGGTATTAGACGGCTGACCTGTAATAGAAGGAGTAGGATTTGCAACAACACTTACTGCCACCCTTGCACTGGCACATAAACCATTTTCTGCAGCAACATAATAGGTAGTATTGCCAGTAAGTGCCGGTGTAACATAAGGAGAACCGGTAGCAAGAGATGTGCCGCCTGTTGAAGCTGCATACCATTTCAATGTGCCGGAAGCTGCGGTAGCAGTTAAACTGGCTGTTTGTCCCATACAACCGTTTACCGGAGATGAGGCTGTAGGAGCAGGAGGTGTGGTACATGCAGGTGTAATAACCACAACATAGTCTTCTACTTCTCCGCCACCATGATAGCTACATGCCGTCATAGAAGAACTACCACCATATGCACACCGTACCCTCAGACGGGTAGTGCCTACTGTAGCACCTATTGGTACAGTAAACGTGCTGGTATAAGAATTGGTAGATGATGAAGAGTTACCGAGACTGGTAGACAATAATTCTTCACCCGCATCATTAAAATCACCATCGGCATTAAAGTCAACCCACATCTTGTAGTATTCAGCCCAGCTGGGGTTATTTACGATCGTGTAACCAACAGTTCCACCTTGTATGATGGTTAATGTTTGAGTAGAAAAAAATGTATATCCTGTGCTGGAATTATTACATCCTGTATTAAGATTACTAATGTTTGTAGTGCCACCTGTAGTTGAAACAGATTTCACATAATCGCTATAATAACATGCGTAACAATATAGACCAGAAGTACAGTATTGCGATCGTGCCGCAAATGGAATTATTAATAAAACCAATAATCCCAGTAATTGCTTTTTTAGGGAGGAGTAAATTACATTCATAGATTTGGATTTTCTTAAATGTAATATACTAAAAAAAATAAAGATTTTAATAAATGTTTAATTTTTGCCGGTTTTTTTAAAGAAAATCTTTAATGGAATATAAATTTACTCAAATCACTAATGTGTTCAATGTTGCTAACCCGGTATTGTGGCTGGGGTACCCATTTGTTTTGGTCGTCTTTAAACTCTGGTAAAGCGTTCCATAAAACATTCTTTTCAGGGTTGACTATAAAAGCCCGTCCGGCAATACCCATTCCTACCAATATAGACTCATCACTGAGCATATAGACGCTGCCACCGCTTGTAGCGCAGGCAGCGGCATTCGAGTCAATATTGCAGGGAAATTCCCACAGTTTGGTCAATTGCTGATCTCCAGATTCCGGCTGACGAAAGATGTCTACATAAGATGATACATTATTATCCCTGTCTGTATTATTATTAAATAAATAAAGTCTGCCATCATCGGTTACGCGGCAGGAGTGCTGGGCTTTAAATGGCATCTTTTTTATGCCACCTCTTTCAGGATTAAATTGTCTGCCGTAGCTGGCTATGATCTTTCCTTCAGGATAGTTGATCTTAACGATACGGTTCATATTCCTGAAACTGATATAGATATAATTATTCTTTTCATCAAAATAGAATGCGTTCATATGTGGTGTCGCATTATACGAGCCATCGGGGAAACGATTATAAAAATATTCGCTGTTATTAAAATGGTCAACTGTTTTCCAGTACCATACTACCTTTCCAGTGCTATCATATTCAATGATGTTTTCTGTGCGGGTTCTTTTATAATAATCGTTGCCACGCTTTTCAATTGCCCTGTCAGCTTCAATAGCTTTTATAGCCATAGTGCTATCCGGGAATTTAATCACGGTTTCCTGGGAACCGGCAACCATATAATGCCTGTTGGCTATACGGGTGAATTCGTGGTGATACCGTTCAGTAGTATCACCGCTTACCTTGCCATCATCGGGTGCCTTCCAGATAACATTACCATAATAATCAAACTCATATGCTCCTAAGTCTCCAAGTAAGGTAAATGTGCCATAGGCTGTAGGTTTCAGGTCGCGCATGGAACGGCCGCGCTCAACTACGCCGGGTATATCAGGTATAAACCATACAGGCATTCCTTTCATATCATACATTACCGGCGAGTAGTCAAAAAGCACCAGCATATCTTTATATGCTTTAGCGGTATCTATAATACGCAGCCTGTATTTAGCCGTATCTATGTATGGAGCATAAGCTGTACTGAAATGATACAGTACAGTTTTAACTATCAGTTTGTTTTTTGCATTATAATATTTTACGCGCCATGTATATTCTTTACCAAAGAAGGGTACTTCAATAATTTTACGGTTGGTCTCGGTTTTTGCTTTTATGATTATATGTTTCTTGAATTTTTTTTCACTGGTAAAATTGCCTTGTGCTATCTCAAACTTGTAATTTTTTGCATTGGCACCAAACGGAACAGAGAAACCAACCAGTCTGAAATTTAAAGAAGCATACTCTTTCGGGATGATTTGCGCATTAAGGGATATACTTAAGCACAATAAAACATATAAAAATAAAAGCCTTGTTATTTTCATAAACTATATATAATGGGTATAGACAATATCCGGGGATTGAGATCAGAATAATGCCGTGCTTAAATTAACAAATACTCAGAAATGTGTTAGCCTAAATGTCAGGGGTTTTATTATTTTTATAAGTATAGGAATGTAACGGATATGGTATTCAGAAGATATATTAATGCTATTCTCCTGCTTGGCTCTTGGCTGGCATACGGGTGTAATGCCCCAGAAAAGAATGTGCCGGTGCAAACTTCATTAAAGGATAGCCTGTTTATCCCCCCCGATACCAGTACTATACCGCATGACGAGTATGGCGATATGATACGATATGGCAGGGAACTCATCGTTAACACTGCTTATTACATAGGACCTGAAGGTAAAGCCG